>JADJSS010000051.1 GCA_016711605.1 Saprospirales bacterium | reverse complement strand
TCTCGGCTTTGCGAAGTGGCGGATTTTCAGCACAAATGTTCATTTGAAAAACTGAACTTGAACCTTGCACTAAACTGTCATAGAAGCACTGAACCCGCCATTTTGCAAAACCGATGTTAGCACTTCGCCCTTCTTTTCTGTCGTCTGTTTGTCCGTTGTCATTTCGTGTCTGTTTTGGTGCGTTCGCTTGGTGGCTCTTTTGCATTTTTTGTTTGGTCTTGTGTTTCGGCAAAAATGCAAATGTGCCACCAAGAGCGTGGATTATTATAATTCATTATTTCTTTTGTCTATATGATAAGACAACGAGTTAATATAGTTTGACATTTCACTGTTTTCGTTTATATATTGTGTCGTTTGTTCGTTACTAAAAGTGTTATATTTTTCAAGCATATTCCAATAATATTCGTCAAACAAAAATTTGAATTTTGCAATATACCAAAAATCTGATGTGTTTATTTTAAAATCATCAACGTTAAAACATTCACTTTTCTCAGGAAATTCAAAGTCAATATCTTCATATAAAAACAACATAAGATTATCGCCTGTCTTTTCATACTTAATCAACCATTTTAGTAATAGTGGCTCGTTGCTCTTGTCAATGGTTTGAAATTCTTTTACAGCTTCTTTTGCAGAATCGTTTGATTGTAAAAAATCGTTTAGCTCATTAAATCTGTAATAAAGCGTATGAAACTTATTAAATTCAGAATAGAAAAGTGGTGGCAGGTCAAATGATTTATATAAATAATGGAATTTTTCTAACCATACTAAATACACTTCTTTATCAATAATCGTGTCTTGATATCGAGTAAGTTCTTCGTATGCTAATTTGCATTGTTGAGATTTAATTAAAAAGTCAATGCTCGGCTTAAAATCTGCCTTTTCATCATTCTTTACATCAATCCATATAAGGTTCTCTGTTTCAACAGAAGTTTCATAAGTTTCAAAGCCATTACAGTGATAAATGTCGTTTACATCATTATCCAGTTCTTTAAAAATCAAGTCAATATGTTTCTTTGAGTTATTTCCTACAAATGAATATCCTTTACAACCATTGTTGCTACATTCTTCAGAATTGCAAAACCCTTTATATGACAACAAAAAAGTATCGCCACTTTTTTTTAGTTGTGCAAATGCCGTATTTAGTTTTTCAAGAAATACTTCTTTCGTGGCATCTTGATATGTTCTGTTTTCGTCCAACAAAATATCAAGCATATTCAAATCCATTTTTTGAAAACTTTCAATTATATATTCTATCTTATCTTTGTTCATTTCAACACAAAAATTGTCGCAACTGTTCCGATAACAATTAGTCCACAAATTATGAATAGTAATGTCTTTAAAGTTTTAATCTCTTTGTCTTGTGTTTTAAATTTCTCTATAAAATTAGATTTGTTTTCATCGATCATACTTGTCAGCGTAGTAATTTGTTTTGCTGAAGTTTCAATTAAATTATTTTCAGTATTTTCTATTTTAGCCAATAAAGTTGTTTTAAAATCTTCAATAGATTTTTGATTTAATGCAACCTTATTGGAAACATTTTCTGTTAGTGAATTAATACTTATTTTGGTATCACTTTTAAGATCTTTTAGCTGTTTTTCATGTAATTCAAGTGAGTCTTTTAAAATTTTCGATAATTCTTTAGTTCTGTTTTCTATAAATTTAAAGGTTTTATCTGATATGTCATTTAACTCAGTTTTGTGAGATTCTAATAATTGTACAGTTGTTTTTTGAAGTCCCAAGAACGAAATTTCAACACTTTCTGAAACTATATTTTTTTGATTTACAACTGCATTTAGCGATTCGTTTAGTGAATCAATAAGATTTTGAATTTTTAACGACTGCTCTGCTGAATTCTCATCCAGTGTTTCCTTGTATTGATTCATTGAATTTACAAATGAGCCAATTTGTTCTATTACTCTTTTAGAACTTTCTGTGTTTGCAGAAGTCAATTCATTGATGTTCTTGAGTCTTTCAAGTTGCTCAATTAAATTTTCAAATTCTTCTTGTATTTTTATTGATTCTTCCATATTTAAGAAACTTTGTTTAAAAATTGGTTTAAGCGAAAAGTTGTTTCTATTAATTAGTAATTCATTTGTTAAAGGACTAATTAACGGTTTTATTACGGGATTTATATCTAATATTTTTCGTTGAATATTTTTAGTAAATCCTTTATACTTTGCCAGCTTTCATTTTCATTTCGCATTAAACCTCTAAAGCCTTTTCTATACAATTCAATAGCTTGACTTACTAAAGGTCTTTCAAGGGCTGAAGTTAAGTTGTCACTTTCTTTTGCTTCTAAAGCAAATAAACTGTAAGCAGTTAAAAGATCAATGCTTGCATTTTCTTTTGTCATTGTAATTCTTAAATTAGCACAAGCACCTCTCAAATGTTTGGCATTATCAATTTCTCCTCCTAAGCCATCAGGTGGTTTTGATATATATTCCAAATATTTCTTAACAATAGCAACACTCTCAAATCTACCGCTATCAGTATCCTTTGGTAGATAATCAACACGTGCATACTTTGATGTGAAATAGTAAATAATATTCTCGCGAAATACTTTTTCTCCTTGTTCAAAACCTAATTCACAAAGTTGTTGCATATAATCAATTGACCTTTTTCTCTTGTCTGAGATTTCATCTTCTATGAAAGAAATTAAGGTGTATAAAACCTTTTTTAAAATAGAGGTTTCAACATTATTAGATACTTTTTTTATCCAAATATCTGTTGATTGATTTCCCAAATACCTTTTTAGGTAGGTTTTGAAATTATTCAAGTACTCCGATTCAGATTTTGCTTTAAACCTAACTTCAATAAAACTTCCCACGTAGTCTATAACATAATCATCAATAATTCCAACAATAGACATTCTATATATAGCTCTTTGAGTATCTGATGAGTTTCTAATTTTATTGTAGTTTGTTTCAAGATAATTAACAGTGTCAGGATTTAAGGAAAGTGACCGTTGGAAACTTGTAAATTTTCCATACTGATAATTTAGATTTTCAATAAAGTCAAATTCGTTGGAACTAAAATTGTATGCGGCTCTAACAATAACTTCTTCAAAGTCATCGTAACCAATACTTTTTATCACTTCAGTGATTTTAGTAATGGTGTCGTTAGTAAAGCCTATTTTCAATGTATAATTATTACTTCTTTGACTTTCAATAAGTGTTTTTATGCCATCTGTAGATTTTGTTTTAACCAAGAAAGATAATCACCGCTAGGTGATTCCTTTTTCAGAATGTTTTTGCATAATCAAGTATTTCATTGGCTTTGGTTTTGTCAAAATTTTTAATGGAATCATCATAACTTTTTAGATTTCTTTCGAGGTCTATATTACCAATTGCGATTCTTTCATTTAAATTTTCTCTCCAAGGACCGTTTATGTATATATACCTATCTTTCCACAAATTAACATAATGAACTTCTGGATATTTATCTTGTATTTGGCGTTTTAAAACATTTAAATAAAAATTGTCCTCATATTTTACTTCGTTAAGTAATTCATCAATTATTTCAATTTCCCTGTCAATTCCTTTAAATGCATTCCTATAAAAGTCATAATTAGTTTCTATGTCTTTAGGATGATAAATTATTGTACAAATAGATGGGTTGCCATCTCTGCCTGCCCGACCTGCTTCTTGATAAAAACTTTCTACTGAATTTGGAAATGAATAGTGCATTGAAAATCTAATGTTTGGCTTGTCTATTCCCATACCAAATGCCTTAGTGGCAATCATTAAATTTTTCTTGTTTTTTATAAAATCCTCTTGGTTTTGATAGGATAGGTCTGCTTCGTTTTCAATTCTATTATCTTTTATCGTATCATCGCTACCACCGCCAAAGAATGTTCCTATTTTTAAGTTTTCGTCTTTTCTTAGGAAGTCACTTAATGATAAAACACCATTTTTTAACTTATTTGATTTAGTTGGGCAAAATATTAAACCGGCATTTGAAAACTCATTACCTGTTTTCTGAAAAATTGGGGTTAGGATTGAAGTAACCATAACTTGTTTCTAGTTGTTTGATTTTAGAGGGCAAAGCTTCAATCGTTCTTTTTATTAATGGGTATTTGGATTCACCTATTATTTTTTTCTCGTTGCCAATATTCTAAATTGTCAGCTACTTCTGTATCTAATTTAAGAATTTCAAAATTAAGTTCTTTCCTGTCTATTGCCTCTGCCAGCAAACTTATAATTGCATTTTCTGGCATTTCTAATTCTCTTTGAACATCAGCTAATACATCAAAAGAAGCTGTTGCTGTAAGTCCAAAAAGAGTCAAAGAATTTGATTTAGGTTTGCAAAACCTTTTTAAATTTTGTGCAAGTTTTAAATATGTATGCCTAAAGTCATGACCCCTATTCCGAAACGCAATGAGCTTCGTCTATTACTGCGTAACTGTAATAGACATTGTTATTACTACAACTTCCCAATGAAAGACGGAATTTTTTCAATTTGAAATCGTTCTGGCGAAACCAAAAGAATTAGATATTTACTTTCAGTTAATTCTTCAATATTTTTTTCTCGTTCATCTTTTGTATTGAAAGAGTTAATAAAATTTGCTTTGGTGATACCATTGTCAATTAATTTATCAAATTGGTCTTTCATTAATGAATTAATAGGGTCAACTACAACCGTTACGCCAGGGTGAAGCAAAGAACAAATTTGATATGTAAGTGATTTACCTCCACCTGTTGGAAGTAATCCGAACTTGTGGTGGTTCTGAAATGACCAAAAGCAATATCGCTCTTTGAATTTGAGCAGAAGCAATAAGTTCGATAAGAATTCTGTATATCTTCAGGTATTTACTACCAAAATCCGTTGCTATTTTGCTCTCATTGTACTTATTGATATTTCGAATAAGGTCTATTAATAAATCTTGTTCAATGTCAGTGAAGAAATTTTCATCAATTGCAAATTGTATTTCAGGTTTATTTGAATTCACTCCTAGAAATGACTCCTCCAAATGCACTTTTAATAAATTTTCGGAAACTCTTAATGATGCTCTAGTTGGCTCACCTCTCGATATAATATTCCAAGCCACTTTTAAAAGAGGATTTATATTGTCATCATTTATGTATTCAGGTAAATTTGAGATTTCAAAAAATAATTTATTTTCATAAAAACTTGACAGAATCGTCTTGTCAACTATTTTTTCAAGTTGCTTATTGAATTCATCTATATAATATCCTGCTTTAAAAACTGTCATTTATGATCGTTGTATTAGGTGCGGTTGGGTAAAATTAAATGTGCTGCAAAAGCGTTGGCTTGTGTGTTGGCTTGCACCTCTTTTAATTTTACGAAGCGTTGGCATTTTGTCAGTCATCTTCAGTTCGTTTGTTGTCGGTCTTTTAGGGTGAGTGCTAACGATCACGCTTGGCGATGGTGGCAACATGCACAGCACCAATCCGTTTTGATTTTTTTATATTTTAAATGTACTCAACTTACTTTTATTATCCAAATTTATTTGCCACTATTGCCAAACCGCTGTTGGCTGTTCGTGGTTGTTAAAATGCTGTCTTGTTGATCATTTATATTTTGCCGAATATTTTCTCATTTACAATTTCGTCAATCAAACTGTTAATATTTATTGATGTTTTCATTGTCAAAATAATTTCATTTAAAGGAAAATAATCGCATTTGTATTCATTTTGAATTTTGCTGATGAAAACTACGAACAAAAATTCTGATTTTCACCGAAAATGAAATGTTTCAACCGTAATTATTTGCACAATTTCTGTCCGATAAGATTTTTTGTAACAGTTTTATAAGTAAAAAGCATTTTACCAAAAAAATCGAACGATTTCGAAACCGTTAAGATTTTTTGTAACAGTCTGAAAAGTAAAAAAGCACTTACCAAAATTCCATCGACATTGTTTCGCGATAATTTCACGAATTTTTAACGAACATACTATAGAGTAAAATAGGAAAGAAGCGAATTCGAAATTTCTGTCAACGAATCGTCAAAGACCATCGTAATTTAAGTAAGATTGATTTTATGTAAAAGTCCAACCATGACAGCCAACGATCACGGCTTGGCGATGGTGGCAACATGCACTGCACCAATCCGTTTTGATTTTTTTATATTTTAAATGTACTCAACTTACTTTTAATATCCAAATTTATTTGCCACTATTGCCAAACCGCTGTTGGCTGTTCGTGGTTGTTAAAATGCTGTCTAGTTGATCATTTATATTTAGTCGAATATTTTCTCATTTACAATTTCGTCAATCAAACTGTTAATATTTATTGATGTTTTCATTGTCAAAATAATTTCATTTAAAGGAAAATAATCGCATTTGTATTCATTTTGAATTTTGCTGATGAAAACTACGAACAAAAAAATTCTGATTTTCACCGAAAATGAAATGTTTCAACCGTAATTATTTGCACAATTTCTGTCCGATAAGATTTTTTGTAACAGTTTTATAAGTAAAAAGCATTTTACCAAAAAATCGAACGATTTCGAAACCGTTAAGATTTTTTGTAACAGTTTGAAAAATAAAAAAGCACTTGCCAAAATTCCATCGACATTGTTTCGCAATAATTTCTCGAATTTTTGACAAACAGACTATACAGTAAAATAGGAAAGAAGCGAACTCGAAATTTCTGTCAACAAATCGTCAAAGACCATCGTAATTTTAGTAAGATTGATTTTGTGTAAAAGTCCAACCATGACAGCCAACGGTTGAAAATTGGCGCTGGTGGT
>JADJSS010000050.1 GCA_016711605.1 Saprospirales bacterium | reverse complement strand
GTGGCAATGCCAAGCCAAAACAAGGAACAATGAAACCTGAATTGAAAAGGATAAGAAAAGTAGAATATGATATAGATCCAAATAGATACGAATTACGTAGTGGAAGCGAAACAAATGCTCCATTGTGTCCATATGGAAACATTTACAAATGGGTAGTATTTGACTTAAAAGCAAATGAATATGTTAGATTTGCGAAATCTGTGTTTAAATTACTTATAAATAAAAATGGTAAATGAATAATAAAAAATATGGTATAGAGGGATTTGATGCCCCAGAACTGGAAAAATTTAAATGGATTGATGCAAATGGAAAAGATACTGAACCTATACAATTATCTAATTTTAAAGGAAAGTTTATTGTTTTGTATTGTTTTCAAAGTTGGTGTCCTGGCTGTCATAAAATAGGCTTGCCTTCGTTACAACAAATGGTCACTGCATTAAAAAACAACCAAGCTATTAAATTCTTTGCTATTCAATCAGTGTTTGAAGGTAAAAATCAAAATACTTTTGAAAAGCTAAAAGAAACACAAAAGCAGTATAAGTTGGAAATTCCTTTTGGACAAGATGAAGGAGATGAAAGCACGCAAAATATTTCAACAGTAATGTATCATTATAGAACAGGAGGAACTCCTTGGTTTATTTTTATAAACCAAGAAGGAAAAGTAGTATTCAATGATTTTCATTTGAATACCGAAAAAGCAATTGAATTTTTACAAACAATTAAATAAATTTTATATGCAAAAATGGATAGATGTAATAAGATTAGCCAATAATGGCAATCTTAACCCAGACCAAAGAATAGAAAAATCGGAAGAGGAATGGAAATCACTTCTTACCGAAGAACAATTTTACGTAACTCGTAAAAAAGGAACAGAAAGAGCTCATAGCTCCGAAATGTGCAATTTGTTTGAACCCGGCAAATATGCCTGTGTTTGTTGTAACACTGTACTTTTTGACAGCGAAGAAAAATTTCAAAGTGGAACTGGGTGGCCTAGTTTTACACAGCCGATAAAAGAGAATACAATCAATTATATCAAAGATGTTACGTTTGGTATGTATCGAATAGAGACAACTTGTAGCACTTGTGATGCTCATTTAGGTCACGTGTTTCAAGATGGTCCTATGCCAAGTGGATTGAGATTTTGCATAAATGCTGTTGCTCTGAAAAAAGTAAAATCTGATGAGAAAAAAGTTACATTTGGTGGTGGTTGTTTTTGGTGCACAGAAGCTATGTTTCAGCAATTAAAAGGAGTTGTAAATGTAGAGAGTGGTTATAGTGGTGGTGAAATTATAAATCCTACATATAGAGAAGTCTGTTCTGGAACTACTGGTCACGCTGAAGTAATTGAAATTACTTATTTACCTTCTGAAATTAGCTTTGAAGATTTAGTGAAAATCCATTTAACTACTCACAATCCTACGACTATAAATAAACAAGGTGCTGATAGAGGAACACAATATCGTAGCATTATTTTTTACAGAACAGACGATGAAAAAATGCAAGCATTAAAGGTCATTGAAGATGTTCAATCTGCCTACGATGATATGATAGTAACAGAAGTGAAAATGTTTGAACATTTCCATAAGGCAGAAGCCAATCACCAAGACTATTACAATCGCAATAGCGAAACTGGTTATTGTATGGCAGTAATAAATCCAAAATTAGCAAAATTAAAATCGCTTTATCAGGATAAACTAAAGAAATAATGGACGAAGACATAAATTTTTAATGAAGCAATTTAAAAAATAAAGAATGAAAAATAGTCTTGATAAAAATGCAAAATGGCTCTTGCTTTTTGGTATTTTATTAACATTTTTATTTCCATTACTACTTCCATTGCTCAATAAAACAGGCATTGGTAATTTTGGCGTTGTTGGCGATGCGATTGGCGGTATAACAAATCCTATTTCTCAACTCATTGGCTCTATACTTCTATATTTAGCGTTAAAAGCTCAACTTTCAGCAAATGGCATAGTGCAAAATCAAATAGAAAAAGACAATATAAAGGAAGAACAACAACACAATACAGAACAAATACGGACTTTTTATTCTTTCTTTCAAGAAACAATAAAAAATTTCAGTTATGAGTTTTCTGATGCAAATGGAAAACAACTGTTGTATGGAAAAAGAGCCATAAAATGTTTCTTAAATGATTTGGAACAAATGAAAGTAGATATTCATAATACAGATGATGTACTTATGTATGATGGAGTAAGAGAATTATTAAGTATTTTGAAAAGTGCAGAAGAATTATTCAATCGCATTGATACTATTTCTTCAAAATCACAACATATTTTATTTTATAGAACTCTTTTGCAACACGAATTATTATTCAATATTTTTCCTTATCAAGACCTTGATGACGATATTAATATTAAAACTGGAAAATGCACTATTTGTGCAGATGCACATTCATATTATCCTCCTATTATATTTGATAAAATTAAACTTTTAGAATCTAAATTTATATAAAAATGGCAACAGTAATTAAAATTAAAAACATTGAAGAAGGCTTCCAAAGTATTATCACTAATGGTAAGCACACCATTATTGGTGACGAACCTATCACAAGTAAAGGAACAGATTTAGGTTTAGCACCCTCAGAACTTGTTTTAAGCGGTTTGGCAATGTGCAAAGTCGGAACTGTCCGTTTTATTGCTCGCAAAAACAACTGGGAGATAGAGAATGTAACAGCCGAACTAGTGCAAACGAACAATGAAACCCCGGTTGAACGGAACCGATTCCACTTCCGCCAGACTATGCATTTATCGAAAAAAAATTAGAGGAATTGATAGGAGGATCTAGCATCCTCTTTTTTTTGCCCAGAATTCTGGTTGGTTTTTTCGTGTTTTCCTTCACTTTTGGACATACCTGCCCTTACCCATAAAATTAGTTTTTATAGGGATTTGTGTTTTGGCCGCTGCCAAGATACCAAGCAGGCGGACCACGCTGGTCAAAAACCGCAATTCGATGTAAATTGCCTGTTTTGCAACAAGGGCACTTTGGTAAAAAGGGTTTCTTTTCAACTTTTTCCAAGACCGTAACTAGGAGTTTCTCCTGTAAAATTCTCAATT
Organism: Saprospirales bacterium; assembly: GCA_016711605.1. Classification (GTDB taxonomy): domain Bacteria; phylum Bacteroidota; class Bacteroidia; order Chitinophagales; family JADIYW01; genus JADJSS01. The sequence continues at coordinate 1,938 of JADJSS010000050.1, read as the reverse complement.
TTTGACGTTTCCAAGTGCTACTCAAAAAACCATAATGACGAATTTTTACAAAACGTTTGGGCAAAATATGCAATGAAAATCGCCTGATAAACTCCTGATGTGTGAGTGTCATTTGTTTTTTGACTCCCACCATTCGGTAATCTTTGTAATCAAAAGTGACATTTTGATCACTAATATCTTTGATTCGATGGTTGCTAATGGCTATTTTGTGGGTGTATCTACCCAAATATTCCACCACAGATTTTGGGTTTCCAAAGGGGCGTTTGGCAAATACCACCCACGGTTTTTGCCATAATTCCTGTCGTATCTGCTCATATTTGATTGGCGTTTTTGCTTTGAGTTTTTCGCAATATTTAGCCCTGAATACCTTCGACAAGGCCTTTACAGGAAACAGAAACTTACCATCGGTGTGGCTGTTTTTCCATTGCCCGTTTTTGTCCACGCCCCCTCCAGGAACAATACAATGCAGGTGCGGATGCAAACTCAATTGCTGTCCCCAAGTGTGCAAAACCGCAATCATTCCCATTTGCATTTCTTTGGCTTTGGCAAAAGTTTGAAGTGTTTCCCAAGTGGCTTCAAACAAAATATCATACACGATTTTTGGCTGATGCATCGCTAAAGAATTGATTGCCTCGGGCAAAGTGAAAACTACGTGGAAATAAGGCACTGGTAAGAGTTCCGTTTCTCTTTTTGCTATCCAATCTTCCCTGTTTTTACCCTGACACTTGGGACAATGGCGATTGCGGCAAGAGTTGTAACTTATAGTAAGATTTCCACAACTATCGCAAGCATCAATATGGCCGCCCAAAGCCGAAGTTCGGCACTTTTTGATAACAGAAAGCGTGCGGAGTTGCCAAGTGTTTAATCCGTAGTTTTCGATTTTAGAACCAATTTTTCGCAGCACATCGGCTACTTCAAAGAGCGGCTGCATTTTGCGAAAAGAGTATCGAGTGGACTAAAAATGCGCTGACTTTCGAGTTGGGCAATGTGCAGATATTCCATCGTGGTTTCGATGTTTTGGTGCCCCAAAAGATCTTTAAGGGTCATAATATCCATACCGTCTTCGAGCAAATGAGTAGCATAACTGTGTCGAAGCGTATGGGTATGTACTTCTTTTTTCACGCCTGCTGCCTTGGCGACTTGTCTAACAGCCCATTGCACGCCACGCTGACTATAGCGATTGTCAAAATCTCCACCTGCTCCATTGGTCAAAGGCTGTCCGTTAAAAAGATACTCTTGGGGTTTTTCGGCTTCGATGTACTTTTTTAGTCCTCGAATTAAATGTTCTGAAAGCGGAACATAGCGGTCCTTTTTACCTTTTCCCTGAACGATTTTGAGCTGTTTTCGATCAAAATCTAAATCCTGCAAACGAACACTTCTAGCTTCCATACAACGAAGCCCACAGCCATAAAGCAAACCAATAAGAATTTTATGTTTGAGCAGTTTGGCACCTTGGAGCATCGCCCAAACTTCTTCCTTACTGAGTACCACAGGAAGTTTCTTCTCGTGTTTTATTGAGGGCAAACGAAGGTATTCGTAAGGCAAACCTTCAGATTTAAGCAAGAAGCGAAGTCCATAAACGCAGTGCTTAAAATAGGTTTGCGAGGGAGTTTTTGATTTTTTTTGAAGATAAAACAAGTAATCATGTACTTGTTCTGAATCAAGCATGGTGGGGACTTTGCCAAAACAGAGTGAAATAGAAGCGACGTGGCGAGAATAGTTGTCAAAAGTACTCTGACTTCTGCCCAAAACCGAAACGGTGCGCTCAAAACGGTCAAGCAGTTCGGTAAAGCCAGGAACTTCCCGCTTGGCTTGGTTGATAAGTTTGTTTTCTCTTAACTCCTCCGGATTCTTTTTTTTGTAGCCATAGTTTACGAAATTTAATTATATTCGTAAGGTACTAAAAGTCCGGTAAGTGCTACCGAAGGTTTAGTTCAA
>JADJSS010000049.1 GCA_016711605.1 Saprospirales bacterium | reverse complement strand
ACTATTTATCGTAAAACTTCTTCCAGCTTTTGCATAATCTACTAATATTTGTGCTGGTTTAAATCGGACTGCAAACCGTTGCTCTAAATCTTGTAATATCTCTACTGCTTTTTGTGCACCAATGCTATCTACATATCTGAATGGACCGCCACGGAAAGGCGGAAAACCAAGTCCAAAGATAGCACCAATATCACCATCTAACGGATTGGCAATAATACCTTCTTCTAAACATAATGCAGCTTCATTTACCATGGCAAACGCACAACGGTGATGTATTTCTGTTGCATCTAATTTCTTACGGAATTTCCACCATAATAAGAATAGATTTCGCTGTCTACTTGTCCAGAAATTTTTTGCCCTTTTCATCATACTTATAAAATCCTTTTTTTTTTTCTGCCTTTATGTACCAGCTTTTGAAATTTCTAACAAGGTTTTGCTTACTTTAAAATCTGGCGAAGTTTTAACATTTCAGTCATTAACTCGCCACTCATAATATGCGCGCCAACATCAATACCTACTTCATCAGAAAGAGTAATTGGTCCAACAGGATATCCAAATAAATTCATCTCTTTATCTATCTGTAATATATCGCCTCCTTCATCTAACATCAATTGTGCTTCGTTCATTAAAGGTGCTAAAATACGAGTGGTATAAAAACCTGGTCCATCATTTACAACTATAACGGTTTTACCTTGGCGAACACCAACATCAAAACAAGTAGCTGTTACCCAATCTGCTGTTTTATCTGTTTTAATAATTTCGAGTAATGGCATTTTCGGAACAGGTGAAAAGTAGTGCATACCAATCACTAATTCAGGATTCTTTGCATTCGCAGCAATCGCTTTTATTGGTAAAGCTGAAGTGTTAGACGCAAAAATAGTATTTGTTTTGAATTGGTTTCATCTTTTAAAATAGCTTGTTTAATTTTTAAATCTTCAAAAACTGCTTCTATAATTATTTCCTGATTATCTAAATCTTCATAATTTAAAGAACCTTGCAATAGCGCCATTTTTTCTTCTAATTCAATTTTTGTAAGTGCTTTTTTCTGTACTTTTTTATTGTAATCGTTGTAGATTGTTTTGTATGCAGAATTGATCATGTCTTGATTAATGTCTTTCAACAATACATGAATATCATCATCCATCGAAACCTCAGCAATACCAGCACCCATGAAACCTGCGCCAATCATACCTAAACGATGTACATGTTTCACTTTATCTTCGCCGTACGGATTTTTCTTTTTGTCGGTCATGGCAAAAAAGATATTGATTAACTGACGCGAAACAGGAGACAAGATAAGCTCTTCGAATTTTGTTGCTTCGCATCCAAACCTTTTTCCATGCCTTGGTTCCAGCCAATTTCTACACATTCTAAAATTCTATAAGGAGCTGGATAGTTGCCATGCGCTTGTTTATCCACCATTTTTTTGCTTGGCCAAAAACGATTTTATTTACTAAAGGCGCTTCTAACACTAAACCCATAATTGATTTCTGAATGGCAGGAAAACCAGCTTTTAGAGTATCCAAATTCAATTCGTTTCTTTCACGTTTAATTGGAGTTGCAATTAATTCCAATGCCATTTTTGGCAGCATTTTGTAAAGAAGAAACATGCACTACTTTGTCAACCAAACCTGCTTTTAAACCTGGATATGGAAACATGTTTTTACCAGTTAACATCATATCTAATGCAGCTTGTAAACCAATTAATCTTGGTAAACGTTGTGTGCCACCACCACCAGGCAACAAACCCAATTTTACTTCAGGCAATGCCATTTTTGTTGACTTATCATTCGATGCAACTTCGTGCATGACAAGCCAATGCAATTTCTAAACCAGCACCTAAGCAATTACCATGAATGGCAGCAACTATAGGTTTTTTAGACGCTGCAATTTTATTTAAAATAGCTTGCCCTTTTCGAGTAATAGGTTCGAAATCGCCTTTTTTTTCAACTTTTTTAAACATCTCAATATCTGCACCTGCAATGAAATCTTTCTTCTTGCTGGTTAATACAAAAGCTTTAATAGATGCGTCTTTGTCTAAGTCGTCATACACTTCTTCAAATAATGAAATTAATGTAGGACTGATGGTATTTACCTTTTCACCTTTTTGATCCATCCAAATAGTGCAAACACCGTTCGCATTCTTTTCTATGGTAAAAAATCTTCTTGTTTTATAGTTGCCATTGTTTTTATTTAAAAGACCTTCAAGGTTTTCAAAACCTTGAAGGTCTAATGAATTAATATTTCTTAATAATCATTGCGTGACCATGTGCACCAGCTGCGCAAGCTGCCAATAAAGCATATTTACCACCTTCTTTTTTGCAAGCGATTTGCTGCCATGGTAATTAAACGACCGCCAGTTGCGCCAAATGGATGACCGATTGCTAAAGAGCCACCCCAAGTATTTAATTTGTTTTATGGAATTTAACCAATTGGTTTATCTAAACCTAATTGTTTTTGCACCATTCAGCAGATTTTAATGCATTTAAGTTGGCTAAAACTTGTCCAGCAAATGCTTCGTGAATTTCCAAGACATCAATATCAGCAATGGTTAAACCAGTTTGTTTTAAAACCGCTGCAATGGAATAAGCTGGTCCTAATAATAATTCTTCATATAAATCGCCACCAGTGAAAGCATAATCAACGATTTCTGCTTTTGGTGTTAAACCTAATTCTTTTGCTTTGTCTTCTGAAGTTAATAAAACAGCTGTTGCGCCATCCGTTAAGAACGAAGCGTTTGCTGCTGTGATAGTTCCAACATATTTATCAAATGCAGGTTTTAGTTTAGCCATTTTTCTACTGTAGAATCGCCACGAACACCATTATCTTTAGTGATAGCTGTAAAGTTTGGTGGTAATTGAACTGAAATGATATCATTTAATAAACCAGCTTCTTGTGCTTTGCAGCGTTTTGATGTGATGCAGTTGCAAATTCATCTTGCTCTTCGCGTGTTACGCCAAATTTTTGTGCTAAGATTTCGCAATCTTGTCCCATTGTTCTTCCTGTAATAAATTCAGAAACAGATGGTCTGTCTGGTAAAAAATCACTTGGACGCAAAGTAGTTGCAAATTTCGCATATTCTATTGAGTGGAGTTAATTTTTGAGCTGCGAATAATTTTTACGCATTTCTTTGGTGTATCCAATTGGTGTATCAGAAGTGCATTCTGTTCCACCAGAAATAATCACATCAGCTCTTCCTAATTGAATAGAATCAACAGCATTACACATGGCTTGATTTGCAGAAATACAAGCTTGTTTCACCGTATTTGCTGGTGCTTTCACAGGTATACCTGCAGTTACAGCAGCTTCGCGAGCAACGTTTTCCGTACGTACATTAGAAATTACATTGCCATAGATAACTCTATCAATTTCATTTACATCAATGCCAGTTTTATCTAATAATCCTTTGATAGCGAATTGTCCTAATTGATAGGACATTAAATCCATATAATCTGTACCTGATTTCAAAAGGTGTACGAACACCATCTATAAATACTACTTTTTCATGTTGTTTATTTATTTGTTTTTAGTTGTGACATGGAATATCCAAAAAGTAATTGCTATCTGCAAACATATTATAATGGATATTTCATTTTAATTTTTTATGAAGTAAATATACTGATTTACAATGCATGCATTGTAAATTGAAAGTTAAGTTATTGAAGAAGATAATTTAATTTACAAAGGAAAAGTTTAATTAAACTACTATATTGCAATTCAAAATCTAGTTTATGTGATTCAAAAACAAAACAGTATTTATTTCAGGTGGAACGCGTGGTATTGGTCACGCAATAGGTTTGCGCTTAGCGCAAGAAGGTGCTAACATCGTTATCGCAGCAAAAGCACCGAAGAAAATCCAAAACTTGGTGGCACGATTTATACGGCTGCTGACGATATGACCAAAGTTGGTGGCAAAGGTTTAGGAATTAAATGTGATATCAGAAATGAAGATGAAGTAGCAGCAGCGGTGAAGCAAGCAGTGGATACGTTTGGTGGTATTGATATTTTAATCAACAATGCATCAGCTATCAATTTGTCGCCAATTGCACAACTGAATTGAAACGCTATGATTTAATGCAAGACATTAACACGAGAGGAACTTTTGTTTGTTCTAAAATATGTTTGCCTTATTTGTTGAAATCAGAAAATCCACAAATATTAATGTTGGCACCACCATTAACTTCTATTACAGAGCGTTGGTTTGCTGGTCACACTGGTTATTCTATCGCTAAGTTTGGAATGAGTTTAGTAGTGCTTGGTCTTGCTGGTGAATATAAAGGAAAAGTTGGTGTAAATGCATTGTGGCCAAGAACGACGATTGCGACAGCTGCTGTAGTCAATTTATTAGGTGGCGAAACGGTTTGCCAATTCATCGCGCAAACCAGAAATAATGGGTGACGCTGCATATTACATCTTAAAGCGTGATGCTAAAACATCAACAGGTAATTCTTTATGGATGATGAAGTTTTAATCAGCGAAGGTATTACAGATTTAGAACAATATGCTGTAAAACCTGGTGTAGAATTAACGCCTGATTTTTTGTATAAAGCAGAATTATTTATAAAAAAAAGGAACAACGAATTGTTCCTTTTTATTTACTTAGTTTTGTATTAAGGTGTAATTGTTAATTTGCCTAATTTTACATCATTGTTTTTGCCTTTTTCAGCGTATAAAATAATTGTATTTTCATCTACTACTCTGCTTTCATCGGACATAATATTGTTTCAATTTCGTTGTTTCTGAATAATTCCTTTTTAGTCGTTGTTTTCGTTTTATCTATTAGATACATCATACAATTTGTTTTTTTGAAACTGCCATAAACACCTGCTGATTTTTCATCATCTTCAATTTCTAAATTCTAGGATTATCATTAAAAACAACTGCAAGTTTGTCGCCAATTAATGCACTGATATAAGATGAATATTTGTATTGATTAATTTCATGTTGGCGTTTAGGTATTCTGTTAAACCAATCAATTGAACCATCTGAGTCAACGTCTACAACCAAAATATCATTGCTGAAATAATGGATAGTAGTAGTTCCATATTTGGAATAACTGGTAGAAATTACCAATTCATAAAATTCCGAAACTAAATATGCACCACCATCTTTTCGTGCAAATATCTTATCAATTCTAAAGCTTTTTGCTAAACCTAAATCATCATCGTCGTTATTTTTTTATCTTTTTTTGGTGCCTTTGTTTTTCTTAAATTCTTCTACAAAATCTTGTGGAAAATCTTTATTATTTTTTTGATGGTGTTTCCGCTTCCATCAATTTCAAAATAAAAGCAAATCCTTTTAAAACTTCATTGTCTTGGTCGTTGCAGAATCCAGAACAAACTAAATTATTGGATTGTGTATTGATTTTTAAATCTGCAGAATTGATATACAATTTTCCCAAGTCGATTGCAAAATCTTTCGTGTTGGCACCGTTTTCAGAAAGACGAATAATTCGATATTTATAGCCAGGAACTTTTTTTTACCATTATTATCTTTTATGGTTTCTTTATTTTTCTGTAAGATATTCTTTCAGTAATAAATAGACGGTACCGTTAGGGTGTAATTTGTTCCTGAATAATATTTATTTGTCCATCCAATTTATTGCTGATATTTAGAAAACGCTGCCAGATTTTATCACCTGTATTTGATAAAACCGTTAAGCTGATTTTACCATCTTCTTTCAGGTTTTTCTGGATGCTTCTCTCAGCAACTACCAAAAGTTAGAATTATCATGTGATGCAACAATTGATAGATTAGCAACTTTTGCAAAATTATCTTCATTAATGCTTAAATATTCTTTGGAATCAGGACTGGTGCTTCCATTCAAATCTGTTGTTGTTACATAATATTTGAGCCACCTTGTTTTCTGGTATAGTAACTCATGAAATTTAAGAAATTTGTTTGGCAAAAAACATTCCGTTAGGCCTGTAATCTTCTTCGAGTGCAGTATTTTCTTTTGAAAATATTGGTTTAAAATTAGTTGAAATTTTTTCTATGCTTTCGGATTTTGGCGCACGCATTCCACCGTATAAACCACCTTGCCTTTCTACCGTAGTATAATAAATACCACTGCTGTCTGTATGTATAATATCATCAATATAGGTTTTCTTTTTAATTTCTAATTCAGGACTCCAAGTCAATTTTGCGGTTTGTGCAAACAAAAATGAAGGAAGAATCATCATAATAGTTAAAATCTTTTTCATAAATTATATTTATTTTTTTGAAGTGTAAAACTAGTAAATTTATTTTCAAATTCAGCTTTAGTTAAACTGAAAATGAAATCAATAAAAAAAGGGAACAAGTAATTTGTTCCCTTTTTTATTTAATTGGAAAAGAATTTATTTTTTTCCTTTTTTCAAATATTTTGCTAAGTATTTTCCTGCAGTAGCATAACATTCTTGAATACGAACACCTGCATCAAAATCTCCACCCCAAAATGTTCTTCCTGGTGCATTCATTACAGATATTTTTGCAACTACATTACTTTTATTAGCTGTTTCAACTACAGAAACTTCTAAATCAATTTCTGCATTTTTTCTTGAAACATAAACATTGTAACCTGGCTCAACAGCAATAGTGTGAACTAATAAAGTGTATTTTGCAGTTGATTCAACAGTATAACCATTATCAGCCAATAATTCATTAAATTTTGGTTCGTATTTAGTTTTTCTATCACCAACCCAAGCAAGTGCCCACATATCACCACGACCTGGTTCTTTTTTGTTTAATTCAGATTTTTTTTCAGCTACGTACGTTTTTTCAGTTTTTTTACCAACTTGAATGTTAGCATCATATGTAAATTCTGTGTTTAGAGATGTTTCTGTTTTTAAAACAGCAATATCACCGCTAATTACTTTAATTTTTTGTGCACTCACAGTTCCTGCAAATAATAGAACGCAAGCGCTTAAAAGGATTGACTTTAAATTTTTCATTGTAATAATTGTTTTAGATTTAATTGAGTATAAAAGTAATAAAATGTTTTGATTCTTGTTTGTTAAATTTATTAAAACACATAAGTATTGTCTTTTAGACAATATTTATGCCAAAAGTTCTAAACTAACCAAGTATTTCTTTAAGAATTGTGTTTTATTTAGTAATTTTATTGTGTTAAAAGCATGAATAAAAATTTACACTTCTTATTTTTCTTGTTTTGCATTTCAAACGTTTTCTCAAACGTTACTATAATTCCTTTTGCTTCATCGTGGAAATATTTAGATGATGGTTCCAACCAAGGTACTGCATGGACTACAACTGGCTTTAATGACGCAGCTTGGCTATCTGGTAACGGACAATTAGGTTATGGTGATGGTGACGAAACCACTATCGTAGGTGCTGGTTGCCTGCCTGTTGCTTCGTGTTCACCGAAATACATTACCACTTACTTTCGCAAAAATATTACTATTGGCAGCACTGCATCGTATTTAGATTATACATTAAACGTCAAACGTGATGATGGCATCATAGTATATATTGATGGTGTTGAAGTATACAGAAACAACATTGCTGCTGGTGTAGTTGATTATCTGACTTTAGCAACTGCAGCTGCTGATGATGGTAATACCATTCAGTCAACTACGTTAACTTTAGCGCAATTACCAACTGGAAATCATACGATAGCAGCAGAAGTCCATCAAAATTTAAATACCAGTTCGGATATAACCTTTGATTTAGAATTAGTTGCAAACGAATTAACAACTGTTTCTTTTGGTGCACCTTGGAAATATTTAGACAATGGCACTGATCAAGGTACAGCTTGGCGTGCATCAACATTTAATGATGCAACTTGGTTAAGTGGAAATGCTCAATTAGGTTATGGCGACGGTGACGAAGCTACTGTTTTAGGTTATGGTGGAAATGCTGCAAATAAATACATTACTACTTATTTCAGAAAAAATATTACCATTGGAAACACCGCTAGCTTCTCCGATTTTACGCTTTCTATGATTATAGATGATGGCGCAATTGTATACATCGACGGTGTAGAAGTATTTCGGTCTGGAATGGCTGCTGGTGCAGTGAGTTATCTTACCTTAGCAAATACCACAAACGATAATGCTGCAGTAAGTACCACATTAACGTTAGCACAATTACCAACAGGCAATCATACCATTGCAGTTGAAATTCATCAGGTAAATGTTACCAGTTCTGATATCAGTTTTGATCTGGAATTAAAAGCAAATATTGCAGGTTTAGTCAACGTAACACGCGGTCCTTATTTAAATTTAGCAACACAAAATTCGATGCATGTTCGATGGCGCACCAATGCAGCTTCTAATTCAGTAGTAAATTATGGATTGGTAGATGGTACTTTATCTTCAAGTGTTGTAGATAATACATTAACTACGGAACACGATGTTACCATCACTGGTTTAACAAACGATACCAAGTATTTTTATTCTATCGGAAATACCAATCCTGCTGTTCAAACATTAAAAACGGGTTCGAAATATTTCTTTCAAACATTGCCTATAGTAGGAGTGGACCGACTTTCCAGATTTATGATTTTTGGCGATATGGGAAACAATTCATCCAATCAAGTGAACGTAAGAAATAGCATGATGAATTATTTTGGAACCAACCATGCAGATGGTTTTATTTTATTAGGTGATAATGCATACAATTCAGGTACAGATGCAGAATATACGACTAATTTCTATCCACAATATCAAGATTCTATTTTACGAAATGTAATACTTTGGCCATCGCCAGGTAATCATGATTATGCAAATACAGCTGCACGTCAAAACGACCATGTAATACCATATTATAACATGTTTACATTGCCAACTGCTGCAGAAGCTGGTGGTGTAGCATCTGGAACTGAAGCATTTTATTCATACAATTTTGCAAACATTCATTTTCTTTCTTTAGACTCTTACGGAAAAGAAGCAAACACCTACAGAATTTGGGATACGCTTGGACCGCAAGCCGTTTGGGTGAAAAATGATTTGGCTGCCAACACCCAAAAATGGACAGTTGCGTATTGGCATCATCCACCTTACACATTGGGTTCGCATACATCAGAAGGTGAAGCCGATTTAGCAGCCATTCGACAAAATTTCATTCGCATTTTAGAACGTTTAGGCGTTGATTTAATTTTGTGTGGTCACAGCCATGTATACGAACGTTCTTATTTGTTGAATGGTCATTACGGAACAGAAACATCTTTTAATTTTGCCACACATGCAGCCAATGATTCTTCTTCTGCAAAATATAACGGCACTGTAAATTCTTGTCCATACATAAAAAATGCACCTAAAACAACTGGAACCGTTTATGCAGTGGTGGGCTCGTCCGGACAATTAGGTGGTGTGCAAACTGGCTGGCCAATTAATGCAATGGCTTATTCTAACAATAGCAATGGAGGCGCAATGGCACTCAAAGTAGAAGGCAACCGATTAGATGCAGAATGGGTTTGCGCCGATGGCGTGGTTCGAGATCGTTTTACTATGATGAAAGATGTCAACAAGAAAAATACCATATCTGTCACCACAGGCAATGTAGTGAATATGTCTTCGTCTTGGTTAGGTACTTATAATTGGAGCAATGTTGGCATTTTAAAAGATAAATCATACACGACACTTGGAAATGGCATTGATACGGTAACGGTTACCGATAATTTTAATTGTTTGAAAGATTCTTTTATCATTACCAAAAACCTACAACTTCCAGTTGAATTACTATCATTTAATGCTACAAATATTAATAATCAGCAAGTGCAATTAAACTGGTCAACGGCATCCGAAAAAAACAATGCCATATTTGAAATTGAATGGTCAACAGAGGCAATTAATTTTACAAAAATTGGTGAACAAATTGGATTTGGTTCAACATCAGAAATACATAATTATCAATATATTCATCAACAACCAACTGCAGGAATTAACTATTATCGATTGAAACAAATTGATTTTGATTTCAACTTTTCTTATTCCAAAATCGTTTCAGTAAACATTGATAAATCAACTCCAAACACCGTAAAAAATAATTTTATCTACGTCTATCCAAATCCATCTAAAAATGGCTTGTTTAATGTAGATTATTATTCCAATCAAAATTTAAACAGCAACTTGGTGGTGTATGATATTTTAGGCAATGAAGTTTTTAAAGACGCATTTAAAATTCAGAACGGAATAGCGCATTATCTATTAAATATGTCTTCGTTTTCAAAAGGTAATTATTTACTTAAAATAGAAAACGAAACCATTCAGATACAGAAATAAACAACGTTTTTTTTGCTTATAATAGGGTAGAACCTTGCCTGTTATTAAGTTCGAAAACACAAACTCAAGGAACAATCGTTGTATTGGAATCTTTAAATTTTCTGCTCAGTAAATTATATATACTGTGCCTAAAATGGTGGGTAAAATCCAAACAAACAATGCCTTGATATTTAAACCTGCCACTAAAAATGCGGTAACAGAAGCAATTAGTGCTCCAATCATTCGTCCTAAATGATTTATTAACCACGCATTTTTCTTTTCCGTAAAAGTTTTAAAAGTTTGAAAATCTCTAATGGTCATAAACGCACCAAAACCACCGAAGAAAATGTATAAAACACTATTGTCAATTTTTTGTATCATTCCAATAATTCCTATCACTAACATGCAGATGGAAGTCAATAGCATCGTTCCAGATACAAGTTTATCTATCCAATCTGCTTTGCTTTTTATTTTATTTCTCAAGGTTAAAGCTCTGTTTCCCTGCCAATATCATATAGATTGTAAAAATTCCAATCAAGAATAAAAATAAATTCTCATGATTTGGCATTCTTGCAACCACTAGCGAAATCATGGAACTTATTATCATAGAAATGGAGAATATTTTTCCAGTTTTTTTGTGCTTAAAACCACCTTTTTTAACGAAAATACTAAACATACCAGTTATCAAACCAATACCACCAAAAAATGCATGAATGTAAATTAGAATCTGAATAGTTTGTTCCATATGTTGTTTTAATGTTTATCTATGTGCTGTTAGCTTGCGCTTAGAGTATTAAGTACATTTACTAATTATAATCAACAATTGTTTTTCACCACAAGCAACCACCACATATTTACAAATGTAATGTATTACACAAAACCAATCTCTTGTATGAGGAACTCAGGCAAATTGTCAACTTCTTTATATTCAATTGTAGTTTCACCATTTGTAAACTTATTTTCAATTTTTCTACAATTATTTAGTGTTGCAAATTTTTGCAAATTTTTAATCATGTTTTTGTCAGCATACAGCTTAATGTATGTTACCGGCAAAATTGCCTTGGATATTTTTTACCGTTAGATAAATGCTGTTATATTCTTTGAATGTCATAGACTGGCTAATTTGTTTTTTTGTAAAACCTAAATACAGCAAGTAGTCTGCCTGATATTCTAAAATTGTCAATTCATTTTTTGGATTCGTTAAACTTAGTGTTTTATACCAAGGGATTGACAAACTATCTAAAATTGTTAGAGTGGTAGATGTCAACTGAAAACTTTAGAACCTTTGATTTTTCTAGTATTTCATCTAGCATTTTAATTTTCCTTGTTTTAAATTCAATTCCCAAATCGCCCAAATGGTCACCAATTTGCGCAGTGTTTTTGGGTTGGAAAAATTCTATGGTAGAGGATTCACCAATCAGATATTTTCCTGTGTAAGAATCCGTATTTGTTTCTTGTTGCATCTCTTACAAAAAAAACAAAGTGTCTCTCAGGTATTTATTTTGAAATAAATTATGGTACGAAATACTGTCAATACAAACAAAAGTGTGTTGAAATCTGTTTTGGGAATTGTCTTTTTTGTCCAAAGAATATGGACTGTAAAAACATTAAACTTAAAAATAGGTACTGTTTCATATAATATTGCTGCAACGGTAGAAAATTAACGACGGTTTTGCGTGTTTTGTACAAACTTACACTTATTTACAAATGTAATGTATTACTCAAAATTTTTAATACCAAATCTTCTACAACTAGTGCCAATTTTTTGTTGGCGGTTCGGCATTTTATTTAAATATAATCGCAATATACAAGTATTAAAACAATAAAGTTAATTTTATTTCAGAAAAAGGTTCCAAACTTTCGAATATGACAAGCATTTTCAGATTCAAATATACCTTCCTTTTAGGCTTGTCAAAATATTTAATTTTTATAATTTCTTTTCTATCTTTTTCAGCTTGTTTTGAAGTAAAAAGCAATAAGAACTACTTAAAACCAGCAAAACTTCAATTTTATATACATTTACCTTCAAGCCATATAATTGCTCAGTCAAATCCAATATAATCCATGCTATTATTTTCTATTGGGTGTCTTCTGTAAACCGTCTATTTCTGATACGCCAACTTTAATATTTCATTTATCATAATTTGAACCCTATATTTATGCTCACTTGTAATTGATTACAAATTATCCTTGAGATTATTGTTTTATTTTGTGAATAAAGTTTATTTATTAAAACACTAAATACAATAATTAAAACAAAAAAATTCTTCATTCCATATAATTTTGCATTGGTTAGTATGTATATATCGACTTAGTTTTATGCTGACCGCTAACGGTTGAAAATTAGTGACGGTTTTGCATGTTTTGCACCAACCAACACTTATTTACGAATTAAATATAATACACAAAACTTAATTTACCAAATCTACCACAACTAGTGCCAATTTTTTGTTGGTTGCAGTTTATATTATTTCATTTAAGCTATTTTCTTTCCGCAGTATATTTTCACTTGATTCATACAATGAAGATGCAGCCTTGTTAATTTTATCAACCGATACTTTTTTCCATTGATTAATATCTGAGTTGAAATCGGAATTGAATATCAATTTCGACAGATTTTGAATCAAAATATAATTGGCGTACGGATGGGAATTTTTCCTATCTGCTTTATTCGCTCCTGACACAAATTCTGAGATTCGGTCATAAATAGTTCCTTCTGTACAATACATCAATTCAATAACCTTTGACCTGTATTCCAAATCAGTAGAACTTAAGTTTGGGTAATTGTTTAAATCAGTAAAATGTAAACTTTCATGTTTTAAATAAGAAACTTCAAAATTCTCTGAATTTAAATCATAAGTGCCTTTATTACAGTATAGCGTTGCAGATTCTTTTATAGCCCAGCCACCCACTTGAGAATCGCCAAAAGTTGCAAATTCATCATATCCATTTATATGATAGCCTTCAATAAACACAACGGTAGTTTTTACAGTGTCTTTTGGTAAAATCACTTCATATTTTTTAGTACTTTCTTTATTCCAAATAAATATCTCTTGAAAACCATTTCGGAATTTAAAATCTACTTTAAATCCTTCTTTTTCAATTATTACTTTCAAAACAGAGTCGTCTTTAATATTCTTGCGTAAACTATCTTTTGAAAGTCTTGTTAACTTATTGGATAGTACATAGTCAGTGATGTTATTATACAGCATGGAGTCTGTTCTGCTTTCTGGCAAGGGTTTCATCAGTTCCACTCGCCAATATTCACGGTAAATATTTGAAATGTCGTTAACTATTTTGTTTCCAGAGGTATTTTCAAACACTTCTTCTTTTGAAACAAAACGAGCAAACATTTTTTTCTTCCATCTTTGATAAATAAAATTCACTATCGGATTTGAGAAACTTTTTCTTTCTTCCATTTTGATAAAAGCAGTACTTACATCTCCAACACCTGCTAATGATACGATTTCTCTAAAACTTTGTCTATCGTTGCTAAAATTGTGGCTTCCATAAAAGAATAGAGCAACCAATATAGAGATGATAATAAGTAAAATATTTCTTGTTTCTTTCTTCATTTTGTTTTAATTGTGCTAACGGCTGAAAATTAGCGATGGTTGTGCGTGTTTAGCACCAACCAACACTTATTTACAAATGTTATTTATTACACAAAACTTAAATTACCAAATTACCACAACTATTGCCAATTTTTTGTTAGGCGTAGTTTTTTTTTACTTTAATTATCAATTATTATTAGCTGTTTTCCTTTCTAGTATTAGTTTTGATAATTTTTCTCTTTTCCTACACTCTATTCTTTCTATTCCTATTGATGTAATATTTTCTAAACAATATGTTTGCGTTCCGTCTTCTTCTCCAATATTATTAATTGCACAAATTTGCAAAGTTGTGTCATCAAAATCTAAGATGTAACCATAGTTAATAGTATCATTATTATTTAATTCAATTGTGATTAACTTTCCTTGGTCAAAACCGCTTTTCAATATTTCATACTGCCAATTTTCTTCCATAGAAATGTCAATTTTTTTTATTTCTTGTTTAGGTATTTTATAGTTCAATTCAAAAAGGCGTTGGATTGATATAATATAATCGTCAACTGTTTCAAAATTGTCAACATTGCTAATTTTTTCCACTATTAAACCGTCCTCAATTCCTAATGGTGAAATATGTTGCAATACAAAAATTGTTTCATTAAAGTCAATGATATAGCCTATCCAAGTTTGATTCTCTTCATTATTTTTTCTTACACCAATTAAAGATTTTGTTTCTTGTGAATGTGTTAAAATCTTTCCTATTATTCTACTGGTCATGTTTTCAAAATTTATTGTGTTTCATATTAAACTTACAGCTAACGGTTGAAAATTGGGGGGCTGAAAATTTGTGTTGTGGTTGCGTGAGCAACACGAACTTAACTTACAACCGAACTGTTAATTTATAAAATTACGAATATTATCCGAATCTACCAACCATAACACAAATTTTTTGTTAGCTGCTGTTATTTTATTTTTATAGTCTCTGCAATTCTTTCAAATTCTTTTATGTAATTAACATTTTCTGCTTTTGCAGTTCCAACAAAGTAGATTGAATTATTAGTATTACTTACCGTAATACTATACAATAAGTAGTCTTCATTTTTATATTTACACTTTGAAAGAGTTTCATATGCATAATTGTTGTCTATACTTTTACTTTTTTCTGTAGAGTTGATTATTTCAATACCATAGTTTGTGTAGTTATCAATCATGGTTATAGCTTTTGCTTTGGTTTCACTTTCAAATAAAAGTGGTATGCCTTGAGTTATATTAATTCCTTCTTCTATTTTGCCAATAGGATTACCTTTCCCATTAATTGTGTATGCAAATACGCCAGTAGAATACGTATTATATTTAAACCTTGAGTTTGAAAGGTCTATTGAATATTTCTGAATATCTATTAATTCTATTGAAGTATTATGCTGAATGTATGCGCTTAAAAAACTTTTAATTATTATATCTCTATTTGATTTTTCTTTTATTCTATATCTTCCTATTAGCATAATAGATTTACTGCTATCTCCAAATACTAAAACTAACTCTTCAGTTTCTCTGTCTCCGTTATCAATTCCATACATAAAGATTGCTTGTTTATCGTGAAATAAAAATTCTTTTTTGTAAAGTGTAATAAATCTGCCATCTTTTTCTTCTATAGAACTTTTTTCTATAAATTTTTCATAGTAACCTTTAATCGCTACATTATTATTTTCAACAACTTTTATGTAAGCTAAATCACTATTTTCATACCGATTTGTATTTTGGTTGAATTTAAAATTTTCAGGTATTTTTATAAATACATGTGTGCCATACATTTGTGTTTGTCCAATGTTTGTATTAACAGAAACTTGGTTTGGTATTTCAACTTCTTTTTTTTGTCCTATACAATTATTGCTAGTAAATATTAATATAATTATTGTAAACTTTAATACATTTTTCATATGGCGATTGATATATAATAATAGCAGCTAACGGTTGAAAATTGGCGCTGGTTGTGCGTGTTTAGCACGAACCAACACTTATTTACGAATTAAATATAATACACAAAACTTAATTTACCAAATATACCACAACTAGTGCCAATTTTTTGTTGTAGGCAGTTTTATATTCTGATTAATTAAAAACAAAGGCTTATTTCTATTAAATGCATTTATTAGTTCTGTACCAATTATAGTAACAGTTTCTTCCCAAGGATGACCAAACCAAATATTGCTTAAATCTTTGGTAAGAAATATATAATAGTCACCATTTGGAATAAATGAAATACATGAATTATTAAAATTTTTAAAATTGTCTATTTTTAGCTGACTTGGAATTACGTTATAACATTCATGTACCCAATCAAGTACATATATTTCTTCATTTACTGTTGTTATTTCAATAAATGTATCAATTGCTTTTTGCAAAAAGTCATTACTGGTTAATTCATTACTACGATTATTAAGTAGATTACTTATACTAAATTTGTAATTATGCTTTTCAGTTCTAATTGATGGCCAATCTTTTTTATAGATACTTGGTTTGAAATCAAAATCTTTATAAAATTTATCCCAAACTTGTTTGCATTCTATTTCAGGTATTGCTTTCCACATTTTGTATTCACTAAATTTTTAAATTAAAAAACTTATTATTTTGCATAAGTTTCTGAAAAAATTACCTACAACGGTTTGCGGCTTGGCGTAGTGGCGGATTTTTAGCACAAAAGTTCAATCGAAGAACTGCACTTGAACCTACCACAAAACTGTCATACGAAGCACTGAACCCGCCATTACGCCAAACCGCTGTTAGGTGCTGGCCTTCTTGTCTTTCGTATGTTTTCGTCTGTGTCAAGCTGTTGTTTTTTTAGTCTTTTTTGGTTTCTCTTTTGTAAACAAGTCTGCTGTATATTTTTCGTAAAGCTCAAATAGAAATACCATTCTGTTAGCTTCACTTGTAAATGCTTGTGGTCTGTATGCCAAGTCAACTGCTTTGTCAAGTTCGTTATGGGCTTTTATTAAATCAGGTGGCATTGTCAGAGGGTCGTAAAGGTCGGCAAATGAACTATTAGGAAATTGAAGTCTTGCGTCTAATACCTTTTGTGCAGCTACTTCAATGGCTTTTACTTGTTTTTCGTTTGGATTTTCTGGCCAAGGAAAATTTGTATAAACTATTTCATTAGAATAACGATAATCACTTTTAATTCTACCGCATTGATTTTTAACCCAAGTCATATGCATTATTGAAGTTAATATGCCAAAGTGATATAATGTAGCATTTGGAACAGATAAACAGGAATTGTTTAGAATGTCATCTTTGGTCATAAAACCAATAGGAATATAATTTCTGTTTTCTGAAGAATGAGAAGGAACTAAAATGTAGTTATCTTTTGGTTGTCTGTTTTCCGTGAATAATGTTGGTTGGTTAGCCCATTTTACAGTTGCTTGTTTTGTGCTTTTAAGTCGCATTTGTCTAACACCTTCAATTCTATTTAAAACGTGAGGCATTCTTTTTAATTCACTTGGTTCAGCATCAACAAGCCATAAACAATACCTTTTGTGTCTGTTTAAAAATTCGTGAGCTGAAATAAGTGGCTTAATGTATTTGGTTGCCATTGGTTCTTTTGCGACAAAATCATTTTTTTCTTCTTCTGTGAAAAGAAAATTGCCACCATCTGTCGGCTGACTTCCTTTATACATTTTAGGAACATTGCAAAGGGGAGAGGTTCTTTTCGTTATTAGAAAATCTTTTGCATCAACCAAATAAGGATTGACATTTTTGGCTTTCAGTTCGTGTGCTTCGCCTTTTATATCTTCATATTCAAAAATGCTCTTGTTTGCAGTGTCGTAGTTGGCGAAGCCAACAATCACACAATATACTGCTGCATTTCCTTTGGCTTCATTGCTCCATTTAAAAGTTCGGTGAGCAAAATGAATTTTGATTTTGTATTTATTCAGCATTTGTCCCCAAAGAATACTCGTTTGTTCTCCTTGAACAATTGAATTTGTAGAAACAAAAGCCACTTTAATTTTTGTGTCTTGAATGTATTTGGCTGCTTTGATATACCAACCTGTTACATAGTCTAAAACTCCGCTTCCGTCTACATTGTCAAATTCCTTTACAATTTGGTCACGCTGATTTTGCTTCATTATTTTAGAACCAATAAAAGGCGGATTTCCTATGATAAAAGAAAGTTCGTTTTTAGAAACTACATTTTCCCAATTGGTTTCTAATGCGTCTGCGTGAACAATATTTGCCGATTTTTTTAATGGTAAACGGATAAAGTATTGTCCAAACTCACTACTCACCAACATATTCATTTGGTGGTCAATGAGCCACATTGCTACTTCGGCAATTCGGGCAGGAAATTCTTCGTATTCAATTCCGCTAAATTGGTCAACGTTTATCCAAAGTATTTGGCTAACATCCAAAAATGTCTGACCCGATTTATTGAGTACTTTCAATACTTCAAATTCTAACAAACGCAATTCTCGGTAAGTAATCACCAAGAAGTTTCCGCAACCACAAGCAGGGTCAAGGAATTTGAGCGTGCTTAGTTTTTTATGAAATTCGGGAAGTTTGTTTTTATTGTCTTTTATACTTTCAAATTCTTTCCAAAGTTCGTCAAGGAAAAGCGGTTTAATGAGTTTTAATATGTTGGTTTCGCTGGTGTAATGTGCTCCTAAGTTTCTGCGTTCTTTTGGGTTCATTACGCTTTGAAACATTGAGCCGAAAATTGCAGGCGAAATTTTGCTCCAATCAATATACGAACAGTCTAAAAGTGCTTGTCGCATTTTGCTGTCGAAACTTGCCGTAGGCAAGATTTCTTCAAACAATTTTCCGTTTACATACGGGAAATCCGCAAGTTGTTCGTCAAGGTTTTTAAATCGGCTTTCTTTTGGTGTGTTTAGTACCTGAAAGAGTTCCTGTAATTTTGCTGCGAGGTCACTTCCGTCTAAGTTGGTGCGTTGTTCAATGTATTCTTGAAATTGTTGTTTGTTGAAAATGGTGGTGTCTTCGGCAAACAAGCAAAAAAGAATACGAACCAAGTAAACTTCTAATGGGTGTCCGGTATAGCCGGTTTCTTCAAGTCTGTCGTGAAGTTTACCCATTAACTCGGCTGCTAATTAAAATTGTTCCTTTCCAAAGTAGGTCAATATAACCGTCTTTGTCGTCCAATTTTTTTACTCTATGCTCAAAAGTCGAAACTCGTTTGCTTGTAATGCCAAACACGTTAAAAAACTCAACCAAAAATGGTTTTGCATCTGCTTCTTCGTTTGAAGTGTCAGCCCATTCTTTTGAGAATTTTAGTGCTCGGTCTTTTATTTCGTTCCAACTTAAAGTCATTCTTTTTTCTGTTTGTTATCGGTCGTTTTCTTGTCGGTTGTGTGTCGTCCTATGCTTGCACCTAACGGTGCGTATTTGCGAAGTGAGCTAACTCAAAAGTGTACTACACTTCCTTAGCTCATTTTGCAAATACGCATGTTGTACGCTTTTTTAGTTTATCCAATTTACTAAAAAAGTTCCAGTTTTAAAGCTTCTCGCACTGTAAAACATTTAGAAAAAAATTATTGTCGTAAATACGTGTATTTCCGCATGTCATTTTTTGCGTGAAAACTAATTTTAACAAAACGATAAGTTTCAAGTAAAATATTGTTTCACAATTTTTTTTCTTGTAACTTTGCTGAGTATTGTAAGCGTCTCACGCTTTAAAGAGTAAACTCTTTCCGCGATTCGTCGCCAATACTCAAAGTAAAAATCAATTTATTTTTACTATCGTTTTGCACCAAATTTCACTAAAGTTTTCATTGTTTTGCAGTGGCTTTAAAATTGCGTACAACGGTTGAAAATTGGCGCTGGTTGTGCGTGTTTAGCACAAACCAACACTTATTTACAAATTAAATATAATACACAAAACTTAAATTACCAAATCTACCACAACTAGTGCCAATTTTTTGTTAGCGGTTCGGCTTTATGTCTTTTAGTTTATTCAATTCGTTTTTTTGTAATCCATAATTCGTGTCCAATTGTATCTTTTAAACTGTTGTATCGTATCAAGTCAAAGTGTTTTCCGTCATTCTTAAATTTTGAAGGTCTAACTACTGCAAACTTATAAAAACTGTTTTCGTGTCTGCCTAATTCTACATTGTCAAAAAAATAGTGTCATATTGCAAATAGTATTTCCCTTTTATTTCAGTCACACCAAAGCAAATATTTCTTTCGCTAAATGTAAAATTGTCTTTTAACTTGAATGTTGTCATACAGTTTACTGCGCCTTCTCTTTCTGCAACCAAAATGTCTCCACGTTCCAGTTTATTAAAGTTTACAATTCCAAATGGTCTAAAAAAAGTCAACGTTAATAAAAGTGTTAAAAATCCAATTATTAGAAGTTGGGTTTTGTCTGAGAATTTTTCTTTGACAACAAAATAAATTTGTCTTAATAATGCTATTACAAGAACAAAATAAACAACAGCCAAGATTAAAAATACAGGAAATGCGAAAATTCCAAGTTTACTTTCCCAATAGTAAGTCGTGTTTACTGTCAGGAAGAAAATGACTGTCGATATTATAAGTCTTTTGTTTTTCAAATTCTTTTTCTTGTTTGATACAGTCTTATAAGCTTACCGCTAACGGCTAAAAATTGGCGCTGGTTGTGCGTGTTTAGCACAAACTAACACTTATTTACGAATTAAATATAATACACAAAACTTAAATTACCAAATCTACCACAACTAGTGCCAATTTTTTGTTATACGTAGTTATATTATTTTGTAATATTTAGAATAATACCTCCACCAGTATTACAACTAATAATTGTCAAGTTATAATTACCAATTTCTAGTTGAGATAAATCTATCTTATTAATCTCTTTATTAGTTTCATAGTGTTTTTTAAATCCGTTTTTATTTACGAGATATGCGTCAGTTTGCGATCCTAACCGTGAAATGTATAAATATTTGTCTTTTGATTTACTCAATGAAAGTGTATGTGTTTCTTCGATGTTTGTATAATCCAAATGAGCAAAATGTAAGGAACAATATATTTTATATGGTGGAACATGTTTTTCAGATGTTTGAATAGTGATTGTATCATATAGTATTAGTGATGTTGGATCTGGTGTATATAATAAACTCAATCTTAGTGTATCATTTTTATTTAACGAGTAAGGTAGATTATTTTTTGTAACATTCGTTTCTAAAGTATTAGAAGAAGAACTAATGGAATTTATTTCCAATGGAGTTTTAGAAGAAATATTTATCGTGTTACTCGACTTTTTGGGACTATGATAAATACCCGAAAAGTAAACTTCACAATTTGAAATATATAGATTATTATTAGGGTAGTAAATTTCTGTTTGATTGTTTTTATCTTCTGGTGGATAAAATGCTTTCTTAAAAAGTCTGTTGTCTTTATATGTTAAATAGAAACTAGTATCAGTTTCATAATCGTCATATTCAAAAAAGTTAATACTTCCGTCTTCATTATAGTATTTAGAAGAGTCACTTAATCCTAAATTCCAAAATTTTTCTTCATAAACTTTTCCGTTTGAATTTATTAGTTGCCATAATCCATGTCTGACAGAAATATTGTTACTGCTTCTTGAATTATAAAATAATAACGGTGTAGATTTTCTATATCGAACTTCGATCCAAGATTCTCCTAAGTGTCTAATTGTGTCATAATTTGCAATCGATATAATTTTATATTCCCCAATTTCTGTTAAAGAATCATTTACTTGTTCTTTCCATTCACCAACTTTTAGTCCTTCCGATGAAAGTTTATTTTTAGGTCTGCAACCTATTAATAAAATGCATAATAAAAGTAGTCTGCTCACAATAATATAATTACGTATAACGGTTGAAAATTTGTGTTGTGGTTGCGTGAGCAACACGAACTTTATTTATAACGGAACTGTTAATTAATAAAATTACGAATATTTTCCGAATCTACCAACCATAATACAAATTTTTTGTTGTGTGCTGCCATCTTAATTATCGTTTTATCATTTGTTTAATTGTAGGTTGTCCAGCAAATGATTTAACTATATAACCTAATACTTCTCCTTTAGATGTTTTAGCCTTTACGTAGTAAGTTTTATTAATTGAACTAAGAACTTCTACTTCTGTCCCGTTTGGCAAATTCATAATTACTGTTTCTTTATTAAGAATATTCCCATCTTGTGTTCCTGAATTTCCAAGTTTGTATTCATCAGGGCTGAGGCTCCTATTTCTGATTGTGATATATTTTGCTTTGCTTACAACATCGACAACATAAAGACCTTGGTTAGTTGAAGGTGAGACAACTTCTTTAATAGTATTTTCTTTATTGTCTTCCAATGCTTCTTTCCAGCCGTTAACTATTGCTGCAATTCGTGTCCGTTTACTTGGATGTGTTGATGATTCCTTATCGCTTCCATAGATTTCCATTGCTATACAAGCTTCTTGAATATTAGCTCCCATTTTAGCAAGAATAAATCCTGAAGATCTATCTGCTTCCAATTCTAAGTTAGGTCTTGCATCCGCATCAAGCAATGTATGACCAGATAGGTGGTGGCCAATTTCATGAGAAAGTATGCTCAGAGAGCCGAATTTGCTTTTTGTTTTGTTCTTTACTTCTTCCATGAAC
>JADJSS010000048.1 GCA_016711605.1 Saprospirales bacterium | reverse complement strand
CACGCTCTGCTAAGCAATGTTATCATCTTTGATGTTCTTCTCATCACGAATTTCATTTAAAAGTTCTGGATGGTGAGATTTTACATGCTCTAATAAATAAGTGTTTCGAAAGCGCGAACTTTGTTTACTGGAATTGTATCCATCAACCGCGAGTGCAACAGCAAAGATTACCAATACTTGATCTTCTACGGGATAAGGATTAGATTGCGGTTGTTTTAATACTTCCACGATTCTATTTCTTTTATCCAACTGAGCTTGGGTAGCTGCATCCAATTCAGTTCCTAAAGAAGCAAACGCTTCCAATTCTTCAAATTGTGCTAGTAAGTCTAATCCTCAATGTTCCAGCTACTTTTTCATAGCTTAATTTTGAAAGTAGCACCACCTACGCGAGGTGGGGAAATACCGACATCCACAGCAGGACGAATACCAGATGCAACCAATTCGATTGTGGGGGGGTCTGTCCGTCCGTGATAGAAATCACGTTAGTCGGAATGTGTTAAGATACTTCCCTTCTTGCGTTTCATAATGATTGGAAGCGCAGTTAAAGAACCACTGCCGTGAGTTTTTGATCGAGCTTAGCAGCTCTTTCTAATAAACGAGAATGTAAGTAGAATACGCGTCTCCAGGATACGCTTCACGACCCGGAGGACGACGAAGAAGTAAGCCCATTTGACGATAAGCAACCGCTTGCTTGGTTAAATCATCATATACGATGAGACAAGCCCTGGCTTGGTCATATACATAAAGTTATTCAGCCATTGTGCAATCAGCATAAGGAGCAATGAATTGCAAAGGAGCAGGATCAGAAGCACTTGCGTTTACAACGATTGTGTAAGCCATAGCACCTTTGTCTTTGTAACTTTTGAACAACACCGGCAACAGTAGAAGCTTCTGTCCAATAGCGACATACACGCATAAGGCGCCAGAACCTTTGATTAATAATAGTATCAATAGCAATCGTTGTTCTTTCCAGCTCCATGGTCACCAATAATCTTCCGCGTTGTCCGCGACCCCGATACAGGAATCATGGAGTCAATTGCCTTAACGCCTGTTTGAAGAGGTTCATTTACAGGATAGCGCTTAGAAATACCAGGAGCTAATACTTCTACTGGTCTAAAATTGTCTGCTTGAAATTGGTCCTTCGGTCAATTGGTTCCCCAAGAGGATTTACTACACGACCAAGCATTGAGTCACCAACAGGAACAGAGAAAATGGTTCCGGTTCTTTTACTGTGAATCCTTTCTCTTCAATATGCTTGTATTCACCGAGAATAACCACCCCAACGGAGTTTTCTTCCAAGTTGAAGGCTTGTCCACGAATCCCATTTTGAAATCTGCTGGTTTCCCTGCCATAACATTCCTTAAGCCAAATACTCTAGCGATACCGTCCCCGATCTCTATTACGGTTCCGACTTCGTCAATAGCCAAGTCTTTGCTTATAGCTTTGTATTTCTTTTAATTAAGGAAGTTATTTCCTCAGTTTTAATTTTCATAGTATGCCCCACCTAATTTGCTCTGGAGTAAATTTTTCTTATTAGTAAGTAGTTGGCTTCTCATTGAGCCATCTATAACCTTGTCGTTAAAACGAATCACCAGTCCACCGATAAGTTCCGGCTTTATAATATTTTCGATGATACATTCACCTTTGTATCGTTGTGCGAGTGTTGACTGAATATCACCCACTTGTGAATCAGTAAGCTTGGTAGCAGATTCAACGTATGCACGAATCCGACCATTGAGCTTGTCATTTCCTATTCTGTATTGCAATGCTATTTCTTTGATAAAGAAAATCCGGTCTTTCTTCAAAAGCAAGAACAGAAGAGAGTTCACAGTTTCAGAAAAGGTAGACTTCAGTGAACTTTCCATTACTTTAATCTTTTGATCTTTTGAAATTTTGGGAGATAGAAAGAACTCCCAAACCTGATTGTCATCACAGAGAGCTTTTACAGCTGCCTGTAATTCTTCTTCAATTACAGCAAAATTCTTTTTCTCTGCTGCGATTTCCAAGCAGAGCCTGCACAGACTTTACCAACGTGAATATTATCCATAAAGAGTGTTTTCATACCTTCAGTTTAGCAATTTCTTCTTTCACAAATTCAGCATGGTCTTCCGACTTAACTTTCTTTTGTAAAATCTGACCTGCAATCATAACTGAAAGATCAACAACTTGAGCTTGCAACTCTTGAACAGCTTTCAACTTTGCAAGTTCAATATCTTTAAGAGACTGCTCCTCAATAGCTTTTATCCTATCTTGCCTCCGATGTACAGTTTTGGCTTTGAGTTTGATCACATCAGAGTTTGCTTCTGCTTACAATAGTAAGTGCTTTCATCTCTTGCAGCAGTTAGCTTAGCATTGTAGGTTGCTAAAAGCTCCTCTGCCCCTTTATGAATTTTATCCGTTTTCTCAATGTCGCCATGGGATCTTTTCCGCCTCTCATCGAGAGCATGTAGAATAGGATTCCATGCGAAAGCTCTGAGAATAAAAACTATGACTAAAAATGTAATTATAATCCAAACTAAAAGCACCTGGATTAGCATCAAGCAATCCGCCTGCCGCTAGATAAATCAAAATGATTGCCTCATTTACTTAGGTTGGTGTGCAGCTGGTTGTTCTACTGTTGTGCAGGTTTTTAATGAATTTGGCAATTCTTTGTTTAAAACACCGCCAGCTTGGAATGCGATAACTAAAGCAAATAACGCAGCACCTTCAATAAATGCAGCAGAAATAAGCATTGCAGTTTGAATCTTACCCGTAGCTTCTGGTTGACGACTCATACCTTCAACAGCTTGACTGCCGATACGACCAATACCTAAACCAGCTCCTAAAATAGCGAGTCCAGCTCCAATTCCAACACCAATATATCCTAAACCAAAATCCATAAATCTCCTCTTAAATCAACTTTAAATTAAGATTAAAACTTTTTAATGCCTATGCATTGACGAACCAACAAAAAGGGAAGTCAATGAGGTAAAAATAAACGCCTGAACAAAGGCAACGAATATCTCTAGGGAGATAATCGTGTTGCTCCACCAATCGAAAATAGGAACTATCGCATAAGATCTAAATTCAAATATAAATCCTAACAATGCCAAGATCACAACGTGACCCGCTGTCATATTTGCTAAAAGACGCACTGTGAGCGCAAACGCTTTTGCGATAGGAGAAATGATAAATTCGAGAGGCCATAATAAAGGCCAAAGTGGCCAAGGCACACCATTTGGAACAGAGTTAGGAATGAAACGAATCCCTTGATAAGCAAAGCCAGTTCCGTAAATCAAAAATAGAGTAGCGCCTGCCAATGTTACCGTTACAGAAACGTCACCTGTTACAGTAATACCACTCCAAATCTTTGTTAAAACAGAGTGATGAGGATCTTGTCCTGTTACCATCGCAAGAATCTCTCCAACGGAAGGAATTAATCCAAAAAGGTTACAAATAAGATGAAGAAGAACAAAGAAAAAGATAATGATAATAAGCATGTCCATGACCGTGAGTCTTTGGATCAATCACTTCTATGCAGGTATTCAAGAACAGTCTCAATAGCACCGGTAAAACGAGAATGAATACGAAGAGGATTCTTTGCAATCATGCGAGCAGCAGGGATAAAAGTGATTAATAAAAAGAAAGTCACAATCCACATCATGGTAACACGACGAGTAATGTGCATATCAAATCCACCCACAAAGTGATACTTCTTAGTGAGATTGCCTTCTAAGATGCTCTTCAAAAATAGCTGGGTTGGTTTTGTCGAATTTGGCTTCCCTTCATAGACTTTTACGCCGAAATTCAATGGAAATTCTGCATGGTCATAAAGGTCAGATGATCAATAATACCGGGAAGATCAAAGGCTTGATTCGTGACCGTTCTCATTAGCGAAAACGGGAAGCTCAGACAAAGGGAAAACAGGATAACAAGATTTTTAATCATTTTTCTTAACTGAACGAGTCGTAATAAAGGCTATGTTTAAATAATATTAAGATTATGTGCAATAAAAAAAACCAAAAACCAAGCTAAATTATTTTTGATGGAAATAAGAACGATTAAAACTATGATATTGATTAAAATAGACAAGAATGCAAAGCTGATTTGAATTTCTCCTGACTGTTTTAATTGTTTTGCATTAGAACTATTCTCAAATTCCAAAATAATACTAAACTGAACAATCAATCCAATGAACAATCCATTTGTAAACGCTAACTCAGGATTGGAAAAATCTTTCTTCTAACGTTGAAGAGATTAACAGATATACTCCCATCGCTAGCGCATAATACGCGTTAACTTTAAAAGAGAGACTTTACTAAGATCAAGTGCATTCATTCTAATTAGGAATTAGTAATGTGGAATGAGGAATGGTGTCAAGTGGGAAAAAGCTTCTTTAGCAACAAACACCAATGTAACACTTCGACTGTGTTCCGGAATCAACTCAGTTGTTTTTTCAATAACATCAAACGTGTCCATTCTAAGCCTAGATTTTTTCCATTTTACTGATTATATAATTTATACCGAAAAATATGGATATGTGACAGTGTAGAGGAAAGAACAAAGAGAAGTGATTGAAAAATAAATTCATTTACAATATAAAACAGGTGGAAAGTGATGTTGCATCCTCTCAAAGAGATCTCATCTTTATTACAAAGGAAACTTTAAAACCGATGATCATGATTATATCTATTATTATAAAAATTATTACATATATTTTTATTTTTATTGTATTCATTTTACCCATTTTTAGCGTTTTTGCATTTGGTATTTTTTATTCTAATTTATATCTTGGAAAGGAAAAAGTAAGGATGCAAAGTCTAGCTAATGCACTGAATTTGCAGTTCGTAGAATCAGAATCACCCGTGTTAAAAAATATCGGATTTTAATTTCCTTCCCCAACTTAAAAGTAAATTGGTAAATTTTATATCATCATTTGTTCCATGGAAAATTGTGGGAGATTTAGATGGTTTTTCAATAAACATTTACAAGGAGACTCGGGGGTCTGGAAAAAATAGTCAAACGTATACGATTATCAAATTGAATCCGCAAGAGCCTCTTTCTTTTGTATTTAATATTGAAAAACAAGGATTACTAATGGGTTTTGCAATCAAAGTTTTTCAAATGGAAGACATTACCATTGGGGATGAAAAATTCGATAAGAGTTTCATCATAAAAGGAAACAATCCCTCTCTAATCAAAGAATATCTTTTAAATAGAACTATCCAAAATGCTATTAATGAATTAATGTCATTTTAATGATTTTCAAATTTCTCACAATGAAATTCATTTTGGAAGCTAGTGGGCTTATACCTGACAAATGAGAAGTATCAGCAATTGATTCAGAAAATGAGTAATGCGGCAAAAGTTTTGTATCAAGGATTTCATTCTCAATTTTAAATTTTTGAGATGATTTCTGTAAAACTTGAAGTCTTTGGATTATCCTCTGTTTCGAGGGCGTAGTCGTTTTACCCCTAAATCTTAAACTTAATCGCTGTCACATACAAAAATTGTTTTGTCTTTTTAATGGTAGCCTTCTTGAAACCAAGTTCTTCTAAGAGTTCCAGAAATTCTTCTTCTCGTGCTTCCCATTTACTAATCGGCTCGGCGATTAATAAAACGCCCATCGCCTTTAAGACTCGATAGGCTTCTTGTAGATACTCCTTGTAATTCGTTCCCATGAGGGAGAGGGAAAATACTGCTATATCTACAGATTCATTCTTTAGCGGCAAATGAGAGATGTCGCAAGCGATTACGTTTTTGTTAATCGCAACATGGTCAAAGGATAAAACTTTATTTTTGGGAATTTCTTTTCTAAGTAAATCTTCGCCACAACCTAGATCGGCTACAATCATTTCTTTGCGAGTAATCATTTTACCGATTTCTACGTAAGGAATTTCGCTCCATTCTTTGCGACGTTCTCTATAGAGAGTATGATAGTAATACCAATCTTCTGGATTCTCTGTAAGCTTTTTATGAGTAGTCTTAGAACTAGAAGTGCTCCAGACTCGATTGAGTGTAGAGAAGTCACCTAACTTTCTAGAAAGTTGTTCTACAATTTCCGGTCGAAGGGGAAATACTAAATCCTTTCTCTGGATAATAAAGAGTTTCCCCTGCCCGATTCGCTCTTTCCATTCGCGCAGTGCCTCTTGAGATTTTTTAAAGAGTGTGTCTAGAGAAGGAATTTTCTTTGAAGGAACGACTCCATCAATGGCAGCATCAGCGAGTGTCTTTTTATTTCGAATTAAATTGATTCGTTGTCTATCCCAAGACCATTCTTTGTCTTCTAATTGAATGTAAACTTGTGGAATTAGAATCTCTACTTCACCAAACTTAGATCCTTGGCGATAGATTCTTCCTTTTAACTGTGTGTATTCTGAATCAGTCCAGGGAAGAGAAAGGATTATCATAGATTGCATTTTCTTGGAGTCCATCAACTCCTGTTCCAATCGGACGGGAGCCAATGAGAATGTCTATTTTTCCCGAGAGGAATTTCTGCTTAGCTGCTTCTCTTTCCAGTTTGACAATTAACTTAAAAAGGCTTCCGATCTTATAGTAACAAAATAACGATGATACATTATATTTATCTGGACAGTATTAAATCTATATTGAATTATATTTTAATTAACATCTTCATAATCTATGAATAAAAGAACGCAAAAAGAAATAGCAAGCCAATCAAACATTACTTCAAATGAGAATCTACCTTATCCGATTGTATTATATCCTGGTTTTTATGGAACTTTTTTCGCTTTCAAGAAAAGAGAAGATTCAGATATTTTCTTATGCTCATGCTCAAAAGAAGCAATAAAAAATTACATAAAATTCCGTAAATCTAACCCGATAGGAAAAAATAGCGTTCCAGCGAGAATGTTTCTTTTAGACTCTTCACAATTTCCAATTCAATTAATTGAATCATTAATGAACAAAGGTTTAAGCGATGATAATAGGATTATGAATGCCCTTAAATTCGAAGCTAAACTTTGTCATGAATGTAATACTATTATCCCCGAATATCGCTATTGCCATGAATTGTATGGCGGGGAGTTTTAAGCAAAATTTTGGATGGTATATAAATAAACAAGCATATGAATACGGAATTGATCCTCTTTATTTTAATGTTTTGAGAGAACAGTGTCCGCAGGAAATTCTAGATCATATAATATACGATCCTTCTGAAACACGAAAAAAATGTATAGATCTAGTAGAATCAAAACCTTTAGAATCCAATGCTTTGTGGAAAAATTTAGAAAAGCAAAACAGAGTTGTTTGGAATATAATTGAAAATGAAGTTAGGGAGAAATTTGGTCATAAAAAAGTCGGAGAGTGTTGGAGCAGCGAAACAATTCTATACTATATAATTGAAGTTTTGTTTCCAGCTTTTAAAATAAAAAGACATTTTCGTCCTCAATTTCTTCAAGGATTAGAACTCGATATTTATATCGAAGAAATTAAAGTTGCAATAGAATATCAAGGAATTCAACATTTCCAACCAGTAAAACATTGGGGTGGAGAAGAAGCATTTCAGAAACAAAAAATGAGAGACAAAAAGAAAAAGAAATTATGTAAAGCAGAAGGAATAAAATTGGTCTATTTCTATCATGACGAAGGTTTAAGTAATGAGTCTGTAATGAATAAATTAAGAAATTTTTTGTAATCGTGTGCGAATTTGTGAAATTTTTAAATTCCGATTTGGACTTTCTTCCAGATAAGTGCTATTCTATTTATTTACAATGCATTACATTGGAAAAGAATTTTTAATTAGATATTTTTTTCAAATCACTTTTAACCTTTGCCATGTAATCACCATTTTCGAAAAATCCAAAATCCTTTATTAAAATTGTGCTGTGCTTTACTTTTTCATTAATTTCGTTCTCGATTTTATTAAGAACCGATAAAATAATCACCTTATCTTGCTTGTATTGTGTTTTAGCGACTTCCAAGGATTCTATTTCTTTCAGATATTGTTTATAAATATAGATTCGTTCTTCAATGAATTCTTTAGGTCCTATTAATGTTGAATTATCATTATTGAATATGCAACTAGTTATTTCAAAAACATTCATTTCAATAGTCTCTAAAATTTTTTGATTATTTTTATTTAAATATTCAAAGGAAGTATTGAAAAAGTCAGTGGGCATCGTCTGTTTCAAATAATTTCTCGAACAAACACTTTGTAAGTAAAGAGGAACAAATAAGAGACTGTATGAATGAATCTTTTGCTCATACAGTAAAGGTATAGTAATGTATTGGAGAATCTTCTCATTGATTAGGTTTGTTATGTATGCTAGAATTTCCCTATCAAGCTTATTTTTTTCCATTGTTAAATTTTTATAAATACTCATTACTAAATCTTTATTTTTTATTATGAAATCAATATTGTAACCGTAAAAATCAACAACTCCTAAATTAATTCTATTTTCATCTGGAATATTTTTTATTCGTTCTTCAAAATTTTTTAAATTCAAGTCTGTAACATATTTTAAACCAAACTTTTCAAGGCACTCCATTATAATCTCTTTATTTTGCTCAACTGAAATTACATTCATTACAGAAAAATAAGCCGGAATTAGTTGCGGATAACATTGCAATTCCAAAGTTAAATCGTGAGAGTTATAATTTTCAATTGACAAATTATTTAATTTGGATTCGATTTTATCCTTATAAAGATTATACTCTAAAAACTTTAATGAATCATATGTATTCTTAATCTCATTGAAATATTTTTCAACATCTTCCTTTTTAATTTCACCTTTGAATTGTTTTAGTAATGTCATTGCTGGCTCTGTATAATCATTTGAAACAAATACAATATAGTAAAAGTTGTTTAATTTATACGGATAAATGTCATCATCAATTATTGAATGCATTATAAATTTTAGAATTTCTTTAAGAATCGCTGGTCTCGTTATTCTTTCATTATACTTTTTACATTGCACAATTCCAATTATTTCTCCATCCATATAGAGGCAACAATCCCTTCCTCGTTCTCCAACTCCCTGCATTAGTGAAATATCTGTAAATCTAGTTTCATTTTTAGTTTTAATTTTTTCTTTTAAATATTGATAAATAAGAATTTCAAAATTTCGGTCACTTAAGTCATTAAAAGGAAGTCTATTCAAGCCAGTGTGAATCGCGCTTGGCTTGTAATTCCCGTTTATTTCTTCTTGCAAACTATAATCATCAATTCTATTCATTTTTCAATCCTCTTTCATTCTTTATTTAATCTTAAGAGCAAATTAATATTGTCCCTAATATTTTAATTATTGATTAGTGTGTATATTAGATAAAGACAAACAAAGACTATCCGCAACACAACCAATCAAGATGCCTTTTGTAATTTTCGTAAAGTCGCAGCGGGCATTTGGTTGTATTCTTTGCCATCTAAAAGTCTACCGGAATCTTTTTTGTTTGTGCCGCCCCATTGTTTGAAGAAAAAAGGAATTTTTTCAAGCTTGCATTGATTGCGAATTTCGATAACCCATTCTCTTTCTAATGGTCTTGCTTTTCTTCCTGATTCGCCTCCTACAATAACCCAATCAATTCCATTTAAGGAAATATCTTTTACAGAGGCTAATAACGGTTCTACTGACAAGAATTTTATATGCGCACTCGAACTTACTAAGGGTTTGATTCTATCATAGACAGATGGATTTTCAACTGATACTCCGAGCCAAATATTAGGAGTCCAATTTAGTTTATGGTTCAACTCTGTAATTCGATCTGCACGTTTTGTTAAAATCTGAAAGGTATGCTGTGGATTTTCATTCATTTGCTCAAAATCTTTTTGATAAATGAATCAGGAATTTTCTTATGAAATAAATCACTCATTGAATTTACAAAATATACAGTTGGAGTTTTCTTCTTTGATGGAATAGAAAGGCGATCTATGTGAAATTGAATTTCACTAAACTTTCCCCATTTATTCTCAAAGCGTTTTGTCATTGCTTCCGCATAACAATTCTTACACCCAGCACTTACTTTTGTGCAACCGGTGGTTGGGTTCCATGTTGCCTCTGTCCATTCAATCTGTGATCTAATCGCCATTAGCTTCTCCTATCTCTATTCTTTGTGAATATATAATCTACAATTTTGTTTGCAGTTGCATTACAAGATGCAAAGTAAAGATAATAAACAATATTTCCTTTTGTATTTCGCATCGCCATTGGTTCTGGAACATACTTGAAGCCTGCTACATCTTTTAATCTTTCTTGAAATGCTTTTATAATTATATCAGGTTTTGTTTTTACTTTTTCATCACCAAATAAAGTCTGTTCTTCTTCGTAAGCAATATTCTTCCAAGACTCATCGCCCCAAAAGACATTCATTCTATTCAAATTATATCGAGATACATCTTTATACTTTTCCCAAATTACATTTCTTTGCATATCTAAAACTGGAAAATTTAAGAAGATTTCCATTACTCCACTTTTGCCTGCTTGCTGAATTACTTTCCAATCTAGTTGTAATCCATAAGGATCAAGTAAACACAAGCTCTCTTTGTAATCTTTGTATGTAATGGTAGGAAAAATTTTTTCAATCAATACTTGATTACAACTCCATTAAAAAAAATACTGAATCTCTATCCCTCGACAGATTCTTAAATAATCCAATTTAACCGCATTCATGTCAATAAATGATATTCCTTAAAGGGTGGACTTATTTCCAATGCATTTTGTGGACTTCCTGGAAATTTCCTTTTTGATACTTTAGATAAGTGCTCCCTGCTCCGGAGAATGCATCAACGTAAAATCGGTTTTAAAAAAATTCTGCTTAGATAAAATTTTCATATCTCTTTCGCATAATCGTTGATAAATCTCTAATTTAATTTCCTGACCAATAACCTATTTCATCAAATTTGAGATTCTTCGCTCATATTTTTTTCCTTTAAAATAATATAACCAACGCTTGGGTAGGACAGGATAGAATGTTTGAATTAAACTTTTTTTTTTTCTAAAATCTTTGATTACGTCTTGTGTGGTTAGTTTGCTGATTCTTCTTTCATTGGAATAAAGTTTACTAAACTTTCAATCAATTCTTTATTCGAGCCAAAATTGTATTGTATGCATTTTTGCAAAGGGGATTGTGGTTTATATTTCTAATTCTCTTTTTACTTTTGCATTCTTCTGATAAAGACCTTAGAACCAAATTGATATAGGCCTAACAGCGATTTTAGATGCTGAGCGGAATTCTAAATTCTGTTTCAGGGTCTTCACAGGCGAAGAATTTACAATTTTTGCATTTGTTTTAAGAACAGGATTATCAGAAGACTGAAGGATGCCTCCTTGTTTCAATGACCGAGAAGATAATATTTCTTTTGATTTGAGGATTCTAAGAAATTGATTTTACTATCATTACCAGTAGTAACCAAGCGAGATCAATTATATCATTTCGGAAATTTTAGTTTCTTGTATAATCCCATTTCTACTAACCCTGGATATTCCTGTCCATATATTTCCAAAGAACGTTTTCAATCTCTTGCATAAATCCTTCCTCGTTCGTTTCATTTTGCCATCGAATGAGATGAGCAATAAATAATTTGCATTAAAATTTCCTTTTAGATTAGTGTAAAAAAGGGTTTGGTCGGAAACCAAGAATTGCTTTTTCGCTATTTCTTTTAAATTTATCGAATGGAGTGTCTACATTTCCAGTAAATACTTTTCAAAGTTTTAATAGGGTTCAAATCTTTGTCATTGAGTGTATGTAAATCTTTTTCGCTAGAATCTCTTTTTTTTTTTTGAGCCCTATTCCTTACTCTTCTTGATTCTGAATCATACCGCCAGACAAAAGGATTTGTCCTTCTGGTGATGTTATCTAAAAATCCTTTTTATATAAACTTCTTGGTGGTAGTAGTGATTAGCTTTAGTACTCCATTTTTAACTTTATCCTTAGCTAGAATTTCAGCCTGCTTTCGCTTTCTCTCTAACATTTCCTATGCTCTGACTTACTAGATTTACAACATTATCCGCTATGTCATAGTTATCATTGCCACTAATATTTTTCGTCAATTCTATATCTTGAAGCAAAACCAAGTTGCGGATCATTCCAAATACTTCACCCAAAAAAAGCGAATGCTTCTCCCTAATAATTTTCATCTTCAATAGAGGTAAATCCTTGGTTTAACTTATCCATAGATGTAAGGTTCACATTTGTATCTAAAGTAGAATTTTTCTATACCAAATCGGAGGCATGAATATTTGAATTGTTGTTTGTTCTGGCCACGCTTATAAGCATTCTACTATGTGCAATATCTTAGAATACGATGATTGTTTCGAATCTTTCCAATAATATTTCCCTATCAGTCCAATTGCACACTTCCCTTGAGTTTCATAATAAAAAATAATCCGAAATATTATTCACTTAGACTCTATAGCATTTAGAAAAAGTCGAAATCCTTTGGTATTTGCGGTTCTCTTGCTTTTTTTTCAAGTTCCTTCTGCCTGTTCGTATATTCAGAAGTAGTCCTGATAATTCTCCAAAGCGATATGCGTAATGTAATTCAAATGTGATCCAAGCGGTCCTTTCAAAATTTAGTAGTGCATTTATTGTCCTATTAATCTTATCTCAAAGATTATTCTACCTACCACCAAAAAACACTACTACTGAAATGCAATACTTTTACACTTTCATAATCTTTTATTTAGCATTTTTGATTTATTCTTTTACCATCTAAGTCTACCGGAATCTTTTTTATTTGTGCCAACTCTTAATCCTTTGATAATTCATCCCTTTTTATTTTGTCGTAATTGTTTTTTCAGTATTTTAAAACTTCTGGCCATTTACCGGTCTTTGCCTCTATTTCTTTGAGTATTACCTGCGATGGTTCCACCTTGTTTTTTTTTTTTTTTTTTTTTGGCTGTAGATTTTCGTTGAATGTCTTTGGCTTTTTTTCTTTTGATATTTCTGTGAGTTGTAGCCTCGGCTAACATATTTAA
Organism: Saprospirales bacterium; assembly: GCA_016711605.1. GTDB lineage: Bacteria > Bacteroidota > Bacteroidia > Chitinophagales > JADIYW01 > JADJSS01. The sequence goes on along the minus strand of JADJSS010000048.1, from coordinate 124 downwards.
AACCAACTCAAGGGTTAGTCTAATGTTATCCGCAAATTTTCTTTTTTAGACCTGAAGTTTTATAGGCTTTAGTAAGAAAAGAAGCCACTCCAGGCAGAAGTAATTTCATCGGTTAATATTGAAT
>JADJSS010000047.1 GCA_016711605.1 Saprospirales bacterium | reverse complement strand
TTCAACGATTTTGCGCCAATATAAGTACACGTAGAACGAATACCACCTAAAATACTTTTAATCGTATGATGTACATCACCACGATATTTTACAGACCCGTTTTTCCTTCTGATGAACGATAACCAGCTACTTCACCATAATATTTATGCATAGCCGTTTCAGAACTCATTCCATAAAATACTTTATAGAGTTGTCCGTCAATTCTTTTAGTTCACCATCGCATTGTTCGTGTCCAGCCAACATACCACCAAGCATGGCAAAATCTGCGCCACCACCAAAAGCTTTTGCTACATCACCAGCAACCACACAACCACCATCAGCAATGATTTGTCCGCCAACACCATGTGCTGCATCACTGCATTCAATAACTGCAGACAATTGCGGATAGCCAACACCAGTTTGTATGCGTGTGGTGCAAACTGAACCTGAACCGATTCCAACTTTCACAATATCAGCACCACGCAAAATTAATTCTTCTACCATTTCACCTGTTACCACATTTCCAGCAATAATAATTTTATCAGGATATTTATCACGAGTGCGTGCCACAACCGATGCGAAACGTTGTGTGTAGCCATTGGCAACATCTAAGCAAATAAATTTAATTTGTGGAATTTGTGCAGTGAGCTTAGATAAAAATTCTACATCATCATTTTTAATACCACTACTTACAGCAACAAAATCAGCAATATCATCCGTAAACAACGGTTGCAATTCTTCAGCAGTATAAAATTTATGTAAGCAGGTAATAATTTTGTGTTGAGCCAATGCTTTAGCCATTTCAATGGTGCCAACAGTATCCATATTCGACGCTATAATTGGAATACCTTGCCAATCTTGTTGTGCATTTTTGAACGTAAATTTTCTGCTTACATCAACTTCTTCACGCGAATGTAAGTAGAACGTTTTGGACGAAACAATACGTCTTTGTAATCTAATTTTATATCGTTTTCAATTCTCATACTTTTATTTTTATTTCGCACAAAGATGCATCGAGAGAAAATTAAATTGTTTAATTTTTTACTAAAAATAATAGAATGTTGCTTGTAAACATTAATAAATTAGAAGAAATTATAAACAGAAGGAATTACTTGTTTATATAAGTAATGCTATGTGAAAATTAAACGCAAATTTTGATTATTGAAAATAATTAATCTTTATGAAAAAACATTCCAGCTTAATATTGCCTTTCTGACTTCATAAAATAATACTTATTCCTTAATTAGAAATTGCATATTGTAAATGGGAAACAAAATAAATACTTTGAAAGAAAAAGAATAAATAAAAAAAATGAATTAATTTATCTAATTTGAATATTAAATCTAATATCTTATTTTTGAATTAATTACCAAATAAGAACATTAATAATTTTGCAAAATGAAAAAATTACATTTTTATTTTATAGGTATAATTTTAATTCTATTTTTTACAAATATTAATAATATTCAGCTTTTGCTTTCTGGTAAACTAGCAAAAGGCAAAGTAATTGGTTTTCAAACTTCTGGTTTGAAAAGACAATACCATCATTCAATTATACAATATAATTACAATGGAAAAACAAACAATTTTTTAAGTCAAAGTAATGTTGTGTATGATATTGATTCTACAGTTAACGTGATTTTTCTGCCAAAGAGAAACCTATCTAAAGTGTATTCCTTTAAAGGTATGTTTATCAACGCTACGTTTCTTGTACTGTTTTTTGGTATCATTTGGATTGCACTAGTATATACATATAAAAATGATAGCTATTCGAAATAACATACTTTTTTGATTGTTTTTAATAAAATCTTTTAATGTATAAATTAGTCATTTTTTTTTCTGATTCAGTGTAACTAGAAATTAACTAAGTTAAAATCAAAAGTCAACTTCTTCACGCGAATGTAAAGTAGAACGTTTTGGACGAAACAATACGTCTTTGTAATCTAATTTTATATCGTTTTCAATTCTCATTTTTTTTTCAGCCAAAACGCAAATGCGCAAAGCAAATGACAAACTAATTTTACTAAATTAAGTGAATCTTTTGAGTGAACACTTAACTATCTATAATAAATTATACACAAAGAAAATAATGGTGTAAAATCTTTTAAATTAATTGTCGTTACCTTTGCAAAATGGAAAACAAAGCACTTTTGTCAACACACTTAGAAAAATTAGGAATCGAACGCTTGAACGAAATGCAAGTTGCAGCGCAGAAAGCTATTCTTGAAGAAAAAAATGTTTTGTTGCTATCACCAACTGGTTCAGGAAAAACACTAGCATTTCTATTACCTATTTTAGAATTGTTGGATCCAGATAAAACCACTGTGCAATGTTTAATATTGACACCATCACGAGAACTAGCATTGCAAATTGAACAAGTTTGGAAAAAAATGCAAACTGGTTTCAAAGTAAATGTTTGCTATGGTGGACATTCTAAATTAATAGAAATACAAAACCTAAGCACACCACCAGCAGTGTTGATTGGAACACCTGGAAGAATTATGGATCACATACAACGAAAATCGTTTGATTTTAATGAAGTAGATTTTTTGGTATTAGATGAATTTGACAAATCGCTGGATTTAGGTTTTCAAGAACAAATGTCGTTTATCATTCGCTGTTTAGGAAAACTACAAAAACGTGTGTTGGTTTCTGCAACATCAAGTATCGAAATTCCAAAATTTGCTGGTGCGAATTATCCAACAACATTGAATTTTTTACCAAAAGATGAAGTGAAAGAAGGTTTGACCTTGAAGTTGATTTTATCAGAAGACAAAGATAAAATTGAGGTGTTGTTTAATTTGTTATGTTCACTCGATTCTGAAGCTGCCTTGATTTTTTGCAACCACAGAGAATCTGTAGAACGCACTTGTGAATTATTGAAAGAAAGAGGAATCATTGCTACTTTCTATCATGGTGGAATGGATCAAGACGACAGAGAACGTTCATTGGTTCAATTTAGAAATGGTAGTATCCATTATTTAGTCACAACTGATTTAGCAGCTCGTGGATTAGACATTCCAGAAATGAAACACGTTATTCATTATCATCCTTCTGCAACCGAAGATGAGTTCATTCATCGCAATGGAAGAACAGCACGTATGCATGCATCAGGCACAGCATATTTAATTTTACATAAAGATGAAAAGCGTCCTGCATACCTTGAAGAAACAATCGAAGTAATGGAAGTTTCGACGAATCATCCATTGCCTAAACCACCAGTATTCACTACACTTTACATTAATGGTGGCAAAAAAAACAAACTCAACAAAGTAGATATCGTAGGTTTTTTAGCTCAAAAAGGAAAATTAGAAAAAGACGATATTGGTTTAATTGAAGTAAAAGATTTCTCTTCTTTTGTAGCCATTCGTGCAAGTAAACTGAAATCTGTATTGCTTGCTATCAAAGACGAAAAAGTGAAAGGTAAGAAATATAAAATTGAAGAAGCAAATACAAAGATTGTTATTAAGGAAAAACAAGAAAGAAAAAAACCGAGATAGTATTATTTAAAAGGATACTCTTTTTAGTAGCTTTTATAGTCCTAATTTATTTGGGTGATGAAATATCTTTTTTATCCTTTTGAAACATGTTAAATAACAAGCCACCCAAAAGTGCGCCGTACAAAGTGCTGTTTATTGGACTCGATGTAATAGAACAAGTTCCGCTGGCACAACCTACAAAATAGTAGTAAGCAAAGCCAGCAATAGCACCCATTAAAATTCCAATAATCGTTAGCATATATTTTTGTAGATAGTACATTTTATTTATTTTATGCTACAAAATTAAACATCAACGTTATCTTATTCCGCTACTTTTGTTACAAACCAAAAATGAAATAAAATGGAAAATAATAATACAATTATTTACTTGGACTTAGTGACCAAATCAATGCTTTCTCTTTAGTTGCTCTGTAAATAGTATTGTGTTTTTCTTTAGGTTCATCTGAAAATTTCCAACTCAAATTTTTAAGTTGCTGTGTTGCCAATATTTTAGAAAATTCTTTGGTGTAAACTGAAATATCTTTTGTTTTTGAACCAGCAAACCACAGCCGTTTTGGGTTAGTTGGAAATTTTGCTAAATTATCTTTTGCAGTTCTAATTAAATAATGATTGTTCCACCATAAAGAAGGATCCATTGCAATATAAAAATCAAACATATCAGGTGCTATAAAAAATGTCTCCACTATAAAAAGTCCGGCTAATGATTCACCAATTATTCCTTTTTCAGTTGTAGTTCTATAACGTTTATTTATTTCGGAAAATAATTCATCATTTATAAAACTTCTGAATTTTTCTGCACCACCAATAACTGGCGCAATTTTTTTATCTTCTTCAATTTCTGTTGGACCAGATAAATCTTTTCTGCGTTGTATATTTTCAATACCAACTACTATTACAGGACGAATGGTTTTATTATTTACCAATTCAGCAACTGTATTCGCAATGTGTGGAAAATCTTCTTGCAAACCACCATCTGGCATGTAGAGTACTGGCAATGAATCTGTGCTTGTTGCATAATTTGGTGGTGTCCAAATATTAATTATTCTAGTTTCATTCAATATCTTAGAATCAATTTTTAAACTATCGTGTACTGGTAATTTGTCTTGTTGTTGTTGTTGTGCATTGCTGTTGCAACTCAATAACAGCATATTAACTAAAAGCAGAAGAAAAATATTTTTCATGTTGTTGTATTTATTTTTAGTTTGATTAATTCTTAATTTCTAAGAAGCAATTTTACACAAAAAAACATCTAAATTCAAATAGATATTTATTACAATGTAATAAATATCCAAAATATTTTATTCAGCTAGTTTAAATAGTTCATTTGAATGGTTTGTGAGACATGAACTTTGGCTGTGGTTTTATTAATCAAGTTTGAATAATTCAGGATCTTTGGAAGAATGTAAAATCTTTATTGAATCACCAACTCTAAATAAAGTATCTGAATCTCTGAATTGTTGATGATAGCTTTTATTATTATAAGAATATTCAATTTTTAAAAATCTATCTAATTGACGACTTGTAAACGGCTTATCTTGATAACTTAAAATGACAATCGATTGTGTTTTGACGCCATATTTTCTAAGTTGATTAGAATCATATTTCGATGAAAAAAATACTAACAGAAAAACATATACTATACCAAGTATAGCAAAAACAATTCTCTAAAATTTCAGTAAAACTTAATTTGGAATTTGGAAGTTTATAAACATTGTCGCTGTCCCAAATTATATAAATTGAAACTAAACTTACCACATGTAAAATTATTGAAGTATAAATCCAAATGGAACTACATTTGTAAGATTTTGTAATTGCAACATAGATTCCTAATATCCATATCAGCATCCAAAAAAATGTCCAATATATTTTTAATTTCTTATGTTTGTATTTCATACAAAATACTTCTCAATTGCCGTATCATACAACTCTTTATATTCAGAAATAGTTCCGAAATTTTCAGCATCAATCAAAATATTTTTTCCTTTTACAGTTCCTAAGAAACGATTTGGAATATGGTTGATTTTTAAGAAGTTTTCAAAATTTTCTTTTGTATCAACAGCAATAGAAACCACTACACGGCTTTGTCCTTCGCCAAACAAACAAGCATCTTTACGAATCGATGAACAAGTCGTAATTTCAAAACCAAAGTTGCGCGACATAGCACTTTCTAAAACAGCAATAAACAAACCACCTTCGCTTAAGTCGTGTGCAGATAAAATTAATTTATTAGAGATTAATTGTGCAACAGCATCTTGTATTTGCGCTTCTTCTTTTAATTCAAAATGTGGTGCTGGTGATAGTTCTATTTTATGATGATGTACTAAATATTCTGAACTAGCAATATCATTTTTGCATTCACCAATTAAATAAATTAAATCACCTTCGTTTTTAAAATCTAACGTCATCATATTGTCGACGTTATCAATTAAACCCAACATACCAATCGTTGGTGTTGGATTTACGGCTCTGTTCGGCGATTGATTATAAAACGAAACATTGCCACCTGTTACTGGTGTTTCAAACTGAATACAAGCGTCACCCATTCCTTCTAATGCATGCACAAAATTCCAATACACTTCTTCATCGTAAGGATTTCCGAAGTTTAAGCAATTCGTAATTGCCACTGGTTTTGCACCTGTACACACTATATTTCTTGCTGCTTCTGAAACTGCAATCGCACCACCTTTATAAGCATCAGCATATACATAACGCGAGTTGCAATCTACCGTCATTACCAACCCTTTTTTAGAATCTTTCAAACGAATCACAGCAGCATCACTTGGTCGGTTCGTACTAGCATTATTAATACCAACCATCGAATCATATTGCTTATAAATAAATCGTTTGGAAGCAATATTTGGATTTTGCACCAACTCTTTTGCTACATCAATATAACTATTTGGAAATGGAATTTTATCTAAATCAAATTTATCTCTTTCCAAATGATACGCAGGTTTTTTTGTACTTCGTTGATAAACTGGAGCGCCTCCACCAAGCACCAATGTATCTGCAGGAACTTCAGCTACCAATTCGTCATTCATGTAATATTGTACTAAATTGCCTTCAGTAACTTCTCCAATAATAGCACAATGCAAATCCCATTTTTCAAACACTTTTTCAACCAAATCTTCTTTGCCTTTTTGTACCACAATCAACATTCGTTCTTGTGATTCTGACAATAAGATTTCAAATGGCTGCATGTTACGTTGGCGAGTTGGCACTTTATCTAACCAGATTTTCATACCATGTTTTCCTTTCGCACTCATTTCATTGGTAGAACAAGTAATACCAGCCGCACCCATATCTTGCATACCAACCACTGCACCAGTTTTTATTACTTCAAGCGTAGCTTCTAACAATAATTTTTCTGTAAACGGATCGCCAACTTGTACGGATGGAATTTTATCTTCTGCATCTTCACCTAAATCTTCAGAAGCAAAAGTTGCACCATGAATTCCGTCTTTTCCTGTAGATGCGCCAACAATATATATAGGATTGCCTGCACCTTCAGATGTTGCAGAAATAGTTTCGCCAACGCGTACAATGCCAACACTCATCGCATTTACTAACGGATTTACCTGATAACAATCATCGAAATATACTTCGCCAGCAACCGTTGGTACACCGAAACAATTTCCATAATGTGAAATACCTTTCACCACGCCTTTTAATAAATGTTGTGTTTTTTTATTAGCAAGTTCACCAAAACGCAAAGAGTTTAACGATGCAATTGGACGCGCACCCATGGTAAAAATATCTCTGGAAATTCCGCCAACACCAGTTGCTGCTCCTTGAAATGGTTCTACAGCACTTGGATGGTTATGCGATTCAATTTTAAAAGCACAAGCCCAACCGTCACCGATATCTACTAAACCTGCATTTTCCTCACCAGCTTCCACTAATAAAGCTTTGCCTTTTCTTGGTAGTTTTTTGAGATAAGTGATAGAATTTTTGTAACTACAATGTTCACTCCACATCACAGAATAAATGCTAAGTTCCGTAAAGGTTGGAATTCTGCCTAAAATATCTTGTATTTTTTGATATTCTTCTGGCAAAAGACCCAATGATTTTGCAATATCTTCGTTAACTAAAAGTTGGCTCATGATTTATGTATGATATGATTAAACAATTCCTCAAAAATAGCGATTTCTATGCAACCAAAATCCATTAATTATTATCTTTTAAATAAATTGCTTATTTTTACCCTGCATTGCTCCTAAAATGATTAAAGAAATAGTTACGCCATTAGTCTTTTTTATGATACTGTTATTGGTAATCAATAGTAAGCGTTATTTCAAATCTGCTTCTATTTCCAAAAATGTGTTATTAATCGGTTTCTCATTAAAAGCTTTCAGTGCAATTTTATTTGGTTATTTATTTAAAACACGTATGTTAAGTGGTGGTGACACCTACGTATATTTTGATGATGCAAATATTGTGCATTCAGCCATGCTCCAAAATCCATTCATTTATCTAAAATTACTGATAGGATTTAATGATTTTACACCAGTTCCAAGTATTATGCAGCCATATACGGAAACCATGCATTTTTGGTTTGACAGTAGCAATTATTTTGTGGTACGTGTAAATGCATTTATTCGATTATTTTCTTTTGGTGTATATAATGTACATGCAATCATTTTCTCCTTTCTTTCTTTTTTCGGCACTTATAATTTGTATCTGTTTTTTGAGAATAAAGTTTACAGCAAAAAAATGCTTCAATTTATATTGTTTGGAATTCCGTCAATAGTATTTTGGACTTCAGGCGTGCATAAAGAAGCATTGGTTATATTTTCGCTGGGAATAATTCTTTATAATTTAGATTTCATATTAAAAGGAAACTATACTAGACGAAATTTATTTCTAACCATTATTGGACTTGTACTTCTTGGTTATATTCGCATTTATTTACTTGCCTTTATGATGCCTCTAATTTCTGGAATTTTGTTTTACTCTAAATTTGAATTTAAAAAACCAAGTTCTGTAAGTATCTATTTGATTACTATAATAGCATGTTTCTTATTGCTAGTGTTTATGGACACAGTTTATCCTAAATTTAATTTTGTACAAGAATTTTTAGTACGAAGAACTTACTTTTTAAATTCACCAGGCAATATGACATTTTCCGTAGAACATGTTCCACATAATATCTCGGGAAGTTTATTGTTAATCTGGGAAGCTATTATTAATCCTTTTGTTAGACCTTTTCCAAGCGACTGTAGCAATATTTTACCTATTTTAGCATCAGTAGAGACTTATCTAATTTTATTTATCATTGTTATTCTACTATTTTCTGCAAATTTCAAATCTATTATTTCAAATCCATATGCAATGTTTTGCATCTTATTTGGATTCAGTACACTGTTTTTAATTGGATTAATTGTAAATAATTCTGGTGCTATAGTTCGCTATCGTTCTATTGCCATTCCATTTCTTCTTATTGGATTGTGCTTAACTCGTAAAGAACCTATTACGACAAAAATTGCAACAGTTGCTGTTCAAAACTAATTTCAAAAAAATCTTCTTTCTGTTTTAATTGATATAATTTTTTCTGCATATTTACAGAACAAAAAAAACAGAGTATGTCAAAAACCAGATTTAATGCATTATCTGCATTTTCATCACGTCCAAAACTTAACGTAGAATTACCAGCAGAAAAAATTTCCGATTTTTTCGCATCTGCAGTATTTGGTAACCAACAAATGAAAGAATTCTTACCTTCAGATGCTTATAAGCGATTAGCAGCCTGCATTAAAGACGGTAAAAAAGTAGATAGAGATATTGCAGACCAGGTAGCTTCAGCCATGAAAGCTTGGGCAATGAAACAAGGTGCAACTCATTATACACATTGGTTTCAGCCATTAACTGGAACAACAGCAGAAAAACATGATTCCTTTTTTGTACCTAAAAACGGAAGTGGTATTGAAGAATTTAGTGCAGAATCTTTAGCTCAACAAGAACCTGATGCTTCTTCATTTCCATCAGGTGGCATCCGTGCTACTTTTGAAGCGCGTGGCTACACAGCTTGGGACGTTACTTCACCAGCATTTATTATGACGGTTGGCAATGGAAAAACATTATGCATTCCAACTATTTTTATTTCTTATACAGGTGAAACTTTAGATTTCAAAGCACCTTTGCTAAAATCTATTCAAATTTTAGATCAAGCAGCAACAGAAGTTTGTCACTATTTTGACAGAGATGTAAAACATGTAAATACAACACTTGGTTGGGAACAGGAATACTTTTTAGTAGATAGTGCAATGTATTATGCGCGTCCAGATTTAGTGATGTGTGGCAGAACGTTGTTAGGACGTCGTTCGCCAAAAGGACAGCAATTAGAAGATCATTACTTTGGTGCCATTCCAGAACGTGTGTATGCTTTTATGCGCGATTTTGAAATTGAATCGTTAAAATTAGGAATTCCTGTAAGAACAAGACATAACGAAGTAGCACCTTCACAATTTGAGTGTGCACCTATGTTTGAAGAAGCCAATTTAGCAGTTGACCACAATTCATTATTAATGGATGTGATGGACAGAGTGTCGAGTAAACATAAATTGAAAGTATTATTCCATGAAAAACCATTTGCAGGCATCAACGGTAGCGGCAAGCACAACAACTGGAGTATGGGTACCGATACAGGTGTCAACTTATTATCACCAGGAAAAACACCAAGAACCAACTTGCAATTTCTGACTTTCTTTATTAATACAATAGCTGCAGTAAATCGTCACGAAGAATTGTTGCGTGCATCTGTGGCATCACATGGTAATGATCATCGTTTAGGTGCAAACGAAGCGCCACCAGCAATTATTTCAGTGTTTTCTGGTTCGTATTTAAAAAATGTATTAGAATTGATTGAAAAACGTGTAGATGAAGATAAATTTGATGAACAAGATAATATCACGTTGCGTTTAGATATCCACAACAGTATTCCAGATATTATGTTGGACAATACCGATAGAAATCGAACATCGCCGTTTGCATTTACAGGTAATAAATTTGAATTCCGTGCTGTTGGTTCATCTGCAAATTGTGGTTTGCCAATGACAGTTTTAAATACAATTGTAACAGAACAATTGCGCCTGTTTAAAACAGAAGTAGATGAATACATTAAAGCTGGTGATTACAAAGATGTGGCGATTTTGAAAGTGTTACGTAAGACAATCAAAGAAGCGAAAAAAATTATGTTTGAAGGCGATAATTATTCTGATGATTGGCACAAAGAAGCAAAAAAACGTGGTTTAAGTAATAACAAAAACACACCAACTGCATTAGATGCATTTGTTTCAGAAAAAACTTTGAAATTATTTGAATCATTAGAAATTTATTCGCACCGAGAAGCAGAAGCACGTTATGAAATTGCTTTGGAAAACTATATAAAAGCGATACAAATTGAATCGCGTGCTTTAGGTGAAATCGTCATCAATCAAATTATTCCTGCTTGTATCGAATATCAAAATAAATTAATTACGAATGTAAAAGGTTTGAAAGAAGTTGGCATTGATGCAAAAACACAAGTCAATATTTTAAAACAAATTTCTGAAGGTATTGATAAATTAGTGACTTTAGATAAGGAAATGTTTGATTTACGTGTGAAAGGAAATGAACTTACGAATGCAAAAAAACAAGCTGCATTGTACTGCGACAAAGTAAAACCATTAATGGATGAAATGCGTGAAATAACTGACAGTTTAGAAGGCATTGTGGACGATGAATTGTGGCCATTACCGAAATACCGAGAAATGTTATTCAGTAAATAAATACTAAAAAATTCCTGCTTTTGCAGGAATTTTTAGTTAATGTATAAATACTTCTTTTTTAAAGCTATTTTTTCTTATTTTGCATCGATTATACATCAATGAAACTATTCTATTTCCATTATAAAACAAGTATACTTCTACTGCTCTTCATTTTTTGTCAATTGCCTTTATTGCATGCACAAACTAAAAATGAAAAAGCCAATATAAAATACAATAAAGTGTTGTCTGATTTAACTGGAAAACCAACTATTGACAGCAACAAACAAGTTCTAAAAGTAGAAGGATTAAAATACAAGAAACATTTTTTCTCAGTTGCTGGCATCACGAGTATTGCATTTGTAAAACCAATTCAAATGACTTTTGGTGTTGCATTAAGTGGTGGTTATCGTATTTTTTCTAAACCAAAATTAAATGAAGGTAGCAGTACATTAAATCCAAAAATAATTGAACGCGAAATTTTTATCAAACCAACTTTCGGTTATATTTATCGAAAAAGATACAATACTTCTTTTTTCTTTATTCCAGAAATTGCCTACCGACATACTTTTGCAATGGGAATTTTCACAGAAGTAAACGTCGATATTGGTTATCAATATTCAAAATTAAATGCACCAGTTTACGAGCGACAAGGCGACGGCTCGTTTTCAAAAGTTAGATATGGATTTCACAATGTATTAGTTGGTGGAAAAATTTTAGCTGGTTACGATTGTTCTAAAAAATTAGAAGTTCCAATCGCCATTCATTTTGGAACTGGCTTATTGTTTCGTTATCCAAATAATAAAAAATGGGTGAGTAATATTATGGCTGAAGTTGGTATTAGCTATGTATTTAGAAGAGAAAAAGAATAACAACATGCAAAAATCAACAAAAATATTAATACTTTTTTTATGCATTTCTTGCGTGTTTTTTTCTTGTAAAAAAACAACAGTCACTAATTTAGATAATTATTATTTTGTAAAAATTGGTAGCGTTGCTTTGCCTGTTCGCATATGTGGAAATGCCAATTCGCAAACTGCTGTAATTTTTGTACATGGTGGTCCTGGAAGCACCGCACAAAACGAGCGCAGTTATTCCTATTGGAAAGCAATTGAAGCCAATTATAAAGTTATTTATTACGATCAGCGTGGTTCTGGTTACACGCAAGGAAACGTCAACGAATCAGACATGACGTTGGAACAATTCAGCGAAGACCTGGATAATATCATTGACTTCACCAAAGAAATTGGGAAAGTAAATAAAGTATTTTTGCATGGTACAAATTGGGGTGGCGCGTTGGCTTCTTACTATTTATTAGATACTACACATCAGAAAAAAGTGGCTGGTGCTATACTGGAAAGTCCTTCATACGATATGGTGCATGGTTCGCAGTTATCTATTGCTTGGCTAACGCAAAAAGCAGATTCGGTAATTGCGTTAAACGACCCAATTTCTCAACCGTTTTGGCAAAATTGTAAGAACTATTATGTGGCGCATCCAGTTTTAACGAAAGACGATTACAAACAACATCAAATTTATTTAAATCAGGTAAAAGGTATAACGTTTAATACAGCAAATATGACTGTTCAATCAACATCTAAACCTCAAACAGAAATAAATATCTTATACGAGAACCAAGCATTTGCACCATCTGTGTTAACTTATAAAGGACAATCAATATTCACGCATCTAGATTTAACGGCAAGATTGAACGAAATAAAAACACCAGTGTTATTAATTTGGGGCGCGAAAGATGGATTGATGCCTCGCGTGAATTTAGCACAAAAAATGATAGATAATATTGGCAGTTCGGATAAGAAATATGAAAAAATAAAGTATCAGATTTCTGCATCTTTGCCACATCTTGAAGAATGGCAATTATTTGATATAGACGCCATTCAGTTTTACGAATCACATTGATTTGATCAATTAGTTTTTCAAAAATAAATGTTAATTAACAGTTTCTTTTATAAGTTCTTGTTAAAAGAAAAATGCTATTTAGTGTAATGAAATAGGTTTAATTAAACTTGCAGAAAATTAAACCAAATGAAAAAAACGTTTCTATTTGTACTGCTATTTGTGCCATTTATCATAATGGCACAAACTAAAAACAACTTAAACAAAATCCAAAAAATTCAGGATGGCATATACTTTATGTATTATGATACATCTACAATAAAACATGAAATTACAAAAAGTACTATTATAGAATTTAAAGATTTTATTGCATTAATTGATATGCCAATTGTACAAGAAGGTGGTGGCGCAAAAAATCTAAAAGATCATTATGAAGAAGGAAATCAAATAATAGAGACTTTAAAAATCTATTTTCCTAAAAAACCATTAAAATATATTTTGAGTAGTCATTGGCATCCGCATAGTATTTCATCGGTATTGCCATTTGTTACCAATAAAACAACTATAGTAACCACAAAATCTAATTTCAAAAAAATTCAGGAATTTGTAGATTCAACAACCTATAATAATTACAAAAACTATTTTTTATTTGTAGAAAATGATAGTTTTAATATTGAAGATAAAACCAACAAGATTGTTATTTACAGAATTACTCAAGAAGATTACCCAAGTGTGCCAACTAAAGATTTTTTGTATTTCTATTTCCCAAAATACAATATATTTAATAGTGCTTGCATGTATTTTCGGTTAGATACAAAAATAAAAAACCAAGAATTAATTTATGACAGACTCTTTGATCTGAATAAATTTCTATCCATGAAAAATATTCAACCAAACTATTTTACAAGATATAAAGAGGACGATAAAACAGGTGGATTAGTACATTACAGAGAGCTTGAACAAGTTTTAAAAAATGGTATTTCCAATAAAGAAGTTAAAGAAACATACCTGCCAATAAATGAAAACATGAGTGAAATTGAGTGCAATAAAATTATATCCAATTTAATTCTCTATAAGGTTCCGAGTGGTATTATTAATACACTGACATATGAGTTCTTAGCAAATAATGAAATAAAAAAAGCTTTATCATTGGCAAAAATTCAAACCTTAATTCATCCAGCAGATGCTAATGTTTGGGACACGTATGGTGAAGTTCTCTACTTTAATGGAGAATTTGAACTGGCTACATATTATGCTAAACAATCACAACTCATCAATCCTAATTATATAGATGGTGGTGAAAAAGTTTGGAAAGAAGATTTAGAAATCTATCAAAAACGATGGAAAACAAATAAAAAATAGTTACTAAGGAAAACCATGAGTTTTTATTTTGGATGTTTTAGTTGATGTTTATTTTTAGAATTGATTGAATTTTACACTATCAAATCAATCACAATAAAAAATAAACAAAATGCAAACATCAACATCAAAAATCAAAATCGCAGCTATTGTAATAGTTACAATTATAGCAGTAAGAATGTTTACACCAAAACAAAAAATTGTTTATCAGTCTACACCATCTTATGTTGAATCAACTAAAGAAGTTGCAGCGGAAACAAACCATCAAAATAGCAACGAAACCACTACAAATCAACAAGGCAATTTATCTGATGAAGCTGCTGCTGCTGCTGCATTATTATTGTTAGCAGCAATGGCGCAAGAATCTGAAAGCAATTCTGGTAGTTCTTATTCAGAAAATGACTATGACAACTCTTCAAACTATGATGAAAATGGATTAAAAACATCTTATAGTTCAGCTGATATACACGATATCGTTAGTACACAGTTAGGTGAAAGTATTGTGTATGAATAGTTCTACATTATCATTGATTCGTACTATTTATACTAAATTGAACAACTAAAATGTAAGAAATAGATGCCGAAATGAATTCGGCATGACAGCGACTCGGTGCCGCGACGCTGTCATCCTGAACTTGTTTCAGGATCTTTTCTTTGAAATCAATAACAATTTATTTTAGATCAAAGCAATTCATAATATTCAGGAAATTAATTTATTGCTTTCGTCGTTTTTATTATCTATTCAATTAATTTGTTTCAATTTTTGTTCATCAATTATGGCTTATAAATCCTTACAAGATTGCATCGATGATTTAGATAAATCAGGACAACTGATTCGTATAAAAGAAGAAGTAGATCCGTATTTAGAAATGGCTGCTATTCATTTGCGTATTTTTGAAGCAAAAGGGAAAGCAATTTTATTTGAAAAAGTAAAAGGTTCCAACTATCAAGCAGTTTCTAATTTATTTGGTACCACAGAACGCAGTCAATTTTTGTTCAGAAATACTTTGCCAAATGTAAAAAAAATGATTGCACTCAAATCCGATCCGATGAGTGCACTTAAAAATCCATTAAAAAATATTAGTGTGGCATTCGCTGCATTTAAAGCATTACCAAAAAAAGTTTCTTCGCATCATTTCGAAAAAATAAAAATTTCTGATGTGCCTCAAATTCAATGTTGGGAAAAAGATGGTGGCGCGTTTGTTACGTTGCCAATTGTCTATTCAGAAGATGCTGATAAAACTGGTGTAATGCATTCAAATCTTGGTATGTATCGCATTCAACTTTCAGGAAATGAGTATATACAAGACAAAGAAATTGGTTTGCATTATCAGCTGCATCGTGGTATTGGCGTGCATCAAACTAAGTGGAACAACTTAGGTAAACCGATGAAAGTCTCCATATTCATTGGTGGTCCACCTTCTCATTCCTTTGCAGCAGTCATGCCATTGCCTGAAGGTTTATCGGAATTGACTTTTGCAGGTGCGCTTGGTGGCAGAAGATTTCGCTATCTATATGATGAAGATGGTTTTTGTTTAAGCACCGATTCAGACTTTGTCATTACAGGTGAAGTTTATCAAAATGAAGTAAAACCAGAAGGACCTTTTGGCGATCATTTAGGTTACTATTCTTTGAAACATGATTTTCCTTTGATGCGTGTAAATAATGTATACGCAAAGAAAAATGCCATTTGGAGTTTTACTGTTGTTGGTCGTCCACCGCAAGAAGATACTGCTTTTGGCAACATGATACATGAAATGACAGGCAGTGCTATAAGCACAGAAATTCCTGGCTTGCACGAAGTGCATGCAGTGGATGCAGCTGGTGTGCATCCATTATTATTGGCAATTGGCAGCGAACGTTACACACCATATTATACAAACAAACAACCACAGGAATTGCTAACGATTGCCAATCATATTTTAGGAACTGGACAATTAAGCTTGGCAAAATTTTTATTTATTGCGAATAAAAGTGATGACGAACATTTGAAAACACATGATGAAGAAAAGTTCTTTCAGCATATTTTAGAACGAATAGATTTATCTAGAGATATTCATTTTCAAACCAAAACAACTATTGACACGTTAGACTATTCTGGCGATGGTTTGAATACAGGAAGCAAAGTAATTATTGCTGCTTGTGGTGAAAAGAAAAGAGATTTATTAGATAAATTACCTAACGACTTCATATTGCCGAACTCTTTTAAAAATCCGAAGTTGGTAACAAAAGGAATACTTGCTGTAGAATTAGATAATGAGCAAATTAGCGAATTAGCGAATGCTGTAAAGGAAATGCCAAATATTAATGGAATTCCACTTATTATTATTTGTGATGATGCAGACTTCTTAGCTGCTGATTTTAATAATTTCCTTTGGGTAACGTTTACACGAAGCAATCCTTCGCACGATATGTATGGCATTAACGAACGTATTGAAAACAAACACTGGTGCTGTGACACCTTAATTATTGATGCACGCATTAAACCACATCATGCACCAGTTTTAGAAAAAAATCTTACTGTTGAAAAACGTGTTGATGCAATTTTGAAATCTTATCTTTAACAAAATCTACTTATGAAAAAATTATTTGACACAAATTATAACCACACAAGACTTGATATTGGCTTGCTGTTGTTACGCATTTTAATTGGCGTTGTGATGGCGTTTATTGGTTTTGAGAAGCTTATACATGCAAATGATATGATTGCTAATGATTATTGGAAAAATCAAGTAAATTTTTTGGGTTTAGGAAGTGCTGTTTCTGTTTGGTTAACCATCTTTGCAGAATTCTTCTGTAGCTTATTTTTAATATTCGGATTGTTTACTCGATTAAGTTTAATTCCACTTATCTTTTGCATGAGCTATATTGTATTTGTGATAGATGGTGCATCTATTATATCAAAAGGCGAACATGGTTATGAAGTGAGTACAGCTTTTGTGTATCTTATTATTTATATAGTACTGATGCTAACTGGTGCTGGAAAGCTCAGCGTTGATAGATTTTTGTTTAATAAGAATCAGTAAGTAATTTTTTTTATTTTCAACTAAAACACACTTGGTGCATTCAACCAATGCCATAAATATTGGAATACATAAAAAGACAAGAATGCTAAACCAACAAAAAATAAGGTAAAAAAACTAAGAAATGCAATTATATATGGTTTTGCACTTCCGTCATGTTTGCCTTCTTCAAAATGTTCAACAGCTAGTACTAAATTTCTTCGATTGGCTTTATAAAATACATCAATAAGTTTTCCTAATATAGGAATTGCGCCAACTAATCCATCTACCGTAATATTGCCGAGCATTTTCATAACCACTTTCCCACTTGCACCGTTTTTAAGCATTCCTAATAATAAATAAGCAGAAATACCATAATCTATTATTGGGCCAATAATTGGAAATAAACCAATAATTGGATCTAATCCAAATTTTATATTGGTAAATGGAATGGTAAAAGCAGTGTCCATTAATTTCACCAACTTGGAAATTTTTACCAATTGTGGTGGCAATGGTTTTTTATAGTTAGATATAACCGTTGGCTCCATTATGGTTCGTACGTTATCATTTCTAAAGCAGTCAAATGTTTTTCTTCATAAGAAATATCTAAAAAACCTAACAAACCACCAGAAACTTCAGCAATAGCATGTGCTAAACTGCGCAATGATTTTAGATACGCACGTGCATAGATATCATTTAACTTAGGTAAGATGTCATTTAATTTTGTCAGTTCCTCTACTAAAACACGAGTGCGCTCTTTAACTTGTAAATTGCCATATTTAGCAACATAACCATTTAATTTTAATGCAAAAGAATCTTCTATTTCTTTATAAAAATCGAATAAAATCGGGTCGCCTGTTGCAGCACGAATATGTACCAAATGATTCGACTTTTGTTTTTCGTTTTCGTCTAAATTATCATCGGAACCACCAATTAAATACGATACAATTACTGGCGCGTCTAACACTAAGCTTTTTTCTTCTTCGTTTAAGGATGAAAGTTGAGGAATTGACATTTTTATTTATTTTTTGGTAAATTTACAAAAATTATACGCAAAAATTGAAAATCGGTTTTTTATCAATTCATAAATTTTTGTTCAATTCCAGGTAAATTTGTTTTTAGAAGCAAATTTTATTGTTTTCAATAATTTAATATAATAATTTTATAATGTATAAAAAAATAATTACGCTGTTAGAAAGATGGTTAGTAAAAATTTATAAAAAATTGGAAGATGTTATTTTAGAACTAAGACATCAATTATATTTTATGGATTTTGAAGAAAGAGAAAGCGATATTTTTATAGTAACTTATTTAAAATCTGGCACCACTTGGATGCAAGTTATTCTGCATAATTTAGTTACCGAAGGAAATATGGATTTCAACCATATTTATGATGTTTCACCTTGGCCAAAAAATCAATCTTTTTTGGGTGAACCTGTTGAAAAAATAAATAGTTTACCTGAACCTAGAATTATAAAATCTCATGACGATTATGCGTTTTTTAATAAAGAAATGAAAGGCAAAATAATTTATGTATTTCGCGATGGAAAAGATGTTGCAGTTTCATTATATCATCACCATAAAAACTACAAAGATCCTGATATTACATTTGATGAAAACTTTGAAGAATTTTTCACCAAAGAAAAAGCCGTTATGAATTGGTTTAAGTTCAATAAAGAGTGGCTAGAGAACAAAAAAGACTTACCTGTTTTATACGTTACATACGAACAGTTAAAAAATGATTTAGATAAAACATTAGAAAGAATAGCACGCTACCTAAATTTAAATTTAACAGAAGAAATAATTAATAGAGTAAAAACACATGCATCTTTTGAATACATGAAAACACATGAATCAAAATTTGGACTCGTTCCACCTGTAGAAGAAAAAAAAGTTTACAACGAATTTATTCGAAAAGGAAAAAGTGGTGAAGGAAAGGTGTATATGAATGCTCAGCAAGATGAGTTCTTTGAAAAGAAATATGCAGAATATATCAAACCGTTTATAAATAAATTCGAATCAAAATAAATCAATTTTTTAAATAAAATCATTTGCATCCATATCAACTTAAAATAAAAGGAAAAAAAATTTTTTTTATTTCATTTTATTTATATCTTTGAATATTGTTAATCATTAAATTATTTAATTATGAAAAAGAAATTTAGCTTCGCACTAGTTTTTGGTGCATTAGGTACTTTATTCGGTACTACATCTTGCGTTAAAGATTGGAAATGTGAATGTACAGTTGATGGAGAAACTGATTCTATCACTTACCCAAACACAAAAAGAGCTGATGCAAAAAAAAGCTGTGATGCTTACGAAAAATTAATTAAAGCATACTATAGCAATGCTTCTTGCAAAATAAAATAATATTTTATTTTATAAAAGGAAAAAGTGGTTTGAATTTCAAACCACTTTTTTGTTAGTGCTAATCTATAGTTGCAGACTAACCTATTTTTGTGTATTTTTTACATATCATTAACTACAAAAAAATAAACAAATGAAAAAATCAATCCGTACGTTTTTATTACTATTCATAACGGCAATTGCAACAACATCTTGTGTTAAAGATTGGACTTGTGTATGTACAGATGGCACGACTACCATAAATCAAGTTTATAAAAACACAAAATTAACCACAGCAGCAGACAAATGCGATGACAGAGAAGCAAACTTACGTTTGGTAGTTCCTGCAACTAATTGTAGCATAAAATAATAGTTAATACGTTAATTGTTTTAAATAAAACTTTTGATTTTTTCATTAAAAAATTGAATTTCAGGGCCGGTGCCTTTTTTCACAGATTAAATACAAGTTTTATTACTTTTACAAGATGAAAAAAATATTACTAATACTAACTAGTATATCTGTCGGTGCATTATTCATTGTTTCTGCAGCAACCAAAATATTTCCAATGGAGCCATTTGAATATCAGTTTGTAGATATCGGTGTGGCAACTTGGAAAACATCTCCATACATTGCACGATTTTTTATTGGTCTAGAATTTTTTCTCGGTATGCTCTTTATTTTAAATATTAGCATCAAAAAATTCACCTCAAAGTTTGCCATTGGTTTGCTTACTGTTTTTATTATTTATTTGGTATACAAAATAATTTCTGTAGGAAATGTAGGAAATTGTGGTTGTTTTGGAGAAGCCATAAAAATGTCGCCGTTAGAAGGTATTTTAAAAAACATTGCCTTAATTATTCTATGTTTTGCATTGTATTTTTTATCAGATGATGACTTTTGGAACGCTAAATGGAAAAAAATAATGGTGCCTATTTTATTTATTGGTGCTATGTGTTTAGGTTTTTTTGTATATCCAATGAATGCCTCTTTTTCTTCTACAATGGATACTAAAAAAATAAATTACAAAGTTCCATTGGAATTAATGTATAAAGCATCACAAAAAGAAAAACCTAGTATAGATTTAACTAAAGGCAAGCATGTTATTGCTTTCTTGAGTTTAACTTGTCCGCATTGCAAAATTGCTGCTCAAAAAATTCGAGTGATGCAAAATCAAAATCCAGCTATACCTTTTTATGTTTCCTTAAATGGTGATAAAGAAAAAGAAAAAGATTTTTTTGAAGAAACACAAATACAGCATATACCACATAATTTATTTCTAGGACCAAATGATTGGATGCAAGTTGCAGGTTTTAATTTACCTGTGATCATGTACATCAACAATAGTATAGTTGAGAAAAAAACTACAGGTTTGGATTTAGACCAAACTGATATTGAAAATTGGTTAAAAAAATAATTTTCGACTACTTTTTAAAAAGAATTAATTTCTACCTATTTCATAACATTCGCTGTTACTTTATTGAGTATTAACTACAAAATAAAATCAAATAAATAGATTATAGAAATTTATTTTGATCGTTTGTAATTAAAAAAAAACGTACTCAAAAAATATTTACCAATTTACCAAACCTATAATAAAATAAGGCATCTACAAGAAATCTGTTAAAATCCTTCTTTAAAAAACCTACCCTATTCTTTCTTTAAATCCTGAATATAATTTCAATATTCCTTGACTTACATCAATAAATAAACTTTTGCTATTGACAAATCAAAAAAGGTTTATTAACTTTAAAGTAACGTAAATTACCCTTTTATGAAAACCCTATCTCTAACAACAATTTTGTTGTGCTTATGTACAACACATCTCTTTGGTCAAAGCTGCGATTTAAGTGACTTTTTAAAATTACGCTTATCAGACAAAGAAACAGTTAACAGTGCTTTATTAGCATGTAACCTTACACCATATGATGCCGACAACATTGGTAAAAACAAAGTTCAGGTAACCTACAAAAACAACGAAGATTTTAAAACCGCAGAATTCTATCAATGGGTAGACTTCGTCTATGCTGGAAACGGAAAAGCTTCTGGAACAAACCGTATTTCTTTCCAAACACAAAACCAATCTTTAATTACCAATTATTTAAAAGAAATGCAAGTACTTGGTTTTAAATATGTGCGTAAAAAAATAGTTGACAGACAAATTTATGAAGTTTATGCAAACAACACACACACTATTGATGTAATTACATCTCAAAGTAGATACGCTTACGCTGGTAGTGGTGTTTATGTGAACTTCGCTATTTATGATACAAATGAGTATGAAGTAGTATTTGCTGAAGAAAACCAAAAATATACTATTCAAACCGAAAACAACAATGAGTATGCTAACTTCAGTGCTGGCATTGGTGAATAATATCTTCTTTTTTTCATAGAAGCAAAAGTCCTGAATTAATTTTCAGGATTTTTTTTTGTGATAATAATGTATTTTTATTCTATTTAAATTTACTCATAGTTTATATGTCTTCAAAAAACAAATCCTTTCAATTATTTTTTATAGGTATAGTATTTTCAATACTAGTTTATTTTATAAATCCATTAGCATTTGACATAAAAGCTAATACAGTATTTGCTGTTGCTTTTTTAATGATATTTTTATGGATAACAGAAGCATTGCCAATGGCTGTTACTGCAATGCTTCCAATAATTCTATTTCCATTATTTAATATCTTACCCATAAAAGATACCGCAAAATCTTATGGAGATCCAATTATATTTTTATTTATGGGTGGCTTTTTTTTAGGATTAGCCATTGAGAAATGGAATTTACATAAACGTATTG
Source organism: Saprospirales bacterium (assembly GCA_016711605.1). Taxonomy (GTDB): domain Bacteria; phylum Bacteroidota; class Bacteroidia; order Chitinophagales; family JADIYW01; genus JADJSS01. The sequence continues at coordinate 93,303 of JADJSS010000047.1, read as the reverse complement.
CGCTTAACATAATTCATAAAACAGGAACCAATGGTAATAAAATTGTATTGGGTTTTATTTTAGCAACTGGTAGTTTAAGTATGTGGCTAAGCAATACTGCAACAACAATGATGATGTTTCCAATTGCGATGTCTGTAATACATGTAATGCAAGAAAACAATAAAGATGGCAACATCAAAAATTTTTCTATAACGTTAATGCTAGCAATTGCTTACTCATCTAATTTAGGTGGCATTGCAACCATCATCGGAACACCACCAAACGTTGCATATGTTGGCTATATTAAAGAACATTTAACTATTGAAATTCCATTTATGAAATGGATGTTATTATGCATGCCTTTATCAATCGTGTTATTGTTGACGTTATATTTTTTAATGGTAAAAATCATGTATCCTAATAAAATAAAATCTGACATAAAAACTGAAAATTATATTTATGAAGAAATTAAAAAATTAGGTAAAATTAGCATTCCTGAAAAAAGAGTTTTACTGATTTTTGGATTTACTGCTTTTCTTTGGATTTTTCAATCACTTATAAATAAATTATTACCAATTAAATTAGATGATACTATTGTGGCCATGATTTGTGCTATTTTATTATTCGTTATTCCATCTGGAAATGAAAATCAAGAAATTTTAAAATGGAAAGATACACATGCAATGCCTTGGGGAATTTTGATACTATTTGGTGGTGGCTTGGCGTTAGCAAAAGGACTGGAAACAGTTGGAATTATTCAATTACTTGGAAGTTCTGTTGCAGCAATTGCACCACAAAATATTTTTTTATTGATTTTATTAGTAACCACCATTTCTGTTTTTATCAGCGAATTACTAAGTAATGTTGCACAAGTAATTATTTTCGCACCTGTTGTTACAAGCATAGCTATTTCAATGCATGTTCATCCATTATTATTAGGCATTCCGATGACCTTAGGTGCTAGTTGCGCTGGTATGTTACCAATGGGAACACCACCAAATGCAATTGCATTCTCAAGTGGGAAAATTGAATTAAAAGATATGCTAAAAACTGGATTTATAATGAATATTATTAGTATTCTATTGATCAGCATTTTCTGTTATTTTATGTTGCCATTATTAGGTTTGATAAGATAATTAAGGTGCTGGATTTGGAAAATCTAAATGTATTTTTTGAATTTCTTTCAATACATCATCTGACAATACAACATCAATACTATCAATATTTTCCTTTAAGTTGATCCATTTTTGTTGCACCAATAATATTTGCTGTTAAAAAATTTCTGGTGTTAACATAAGCCAATGTCATTTGCGACAAACTCAATCCATTTTCTTTTGCTAATGTTGCATATCTTTCAACAGCATGCATTGTATTTGGATGTGCATACCTTGTAAAATAATTTGGCCACAACGTAAATCTTGCACCGTTAGGTCGTTTTCCTGATAAATATTTTTCTGTCAGCAAACCACCAGCCAATGGCGAATATGCTAATAAACCAACATTTTCACGAATTCCCATTTCTGCTAAACCAATTTCATAGGTTCTGTTTACTAAATTATATGGATTTTGTATGGTAGAAATTTTGGGTAAATTATATTTTTCTGCAGTTGCTAAATATTGCATCGTGCCCCAAGGTGTCTCGTTAGAAATACCGATATATCTAATTTTTCCTTCCTTAATAAAATCCTGTAAAACAGTAAGTGTTTCCACAAAATCAGTAACTGCATCATCAGAAACATGCTGATAACCTAAGGCACCAAAATAATTGGTAGGTCGCTCTGGCCAATGCAGCTGGTACAAATCTATATAATCTGTTTGTAAACGCTGTAAACTGTTATGTAATGCAGCAGTCATATTTTCTCTGTTGAATTTACGACCTGCACCAATATGTGCTAGATTGGCACTTGGTCCACAAACCTTTGAAGCCAAAATAATATCATCTCTTTTATTTCTGTTTTTTAACCAAGTTCCAATAATTTTTTCGGTAGAACCTTTGGTTTCTGCCTTTGATGGAACAGAATACATTTCTGCAGTATCTAAAAAATTAATTCCACGTTCATTTACTGCATAATTCAGTTGCTCGTGACCTTCAGCTTCTGAATTTTGTTCGCCAAAAGTCATAGTGCCTAAGCATATTTTTGAAACGTTGATATCAGAATTGGGTAATAAATTGTATTGCATATTTTTATTTTTTGTTGCCACGAATTGCACAAATTTACTCGAATTAATTAAAAGATTTTATGTTATTTTTCTTTATGCAAAGTGCCAAATATCACATCAAAAATTGGATAAGAAATATTGAAATTTTTGGAGTTCATTAATTGAGGATTGTGGTGCGTTTGATGTAATTTTTTTAGTGATTTTATGATTGGTAATTTAGAAATAAAATGTTCGTCTGGCAAATGATATGCTAAGTGCAAATACTCATAATTTAAATAATATACGAATACTGTTGCAGCGAAAATAAGTGCTGCATTCATCGACCAAAAAATATAAAAAACAAAACTAACCGGCACAGCAAACGCAAAAAAGAAAAAAATAATTAAAACTGGTGGAAATAAAATCATCTTAAAATCTTGCACCGAATCACATTGCATTTGTTGATTGGTAAAAAATTGATGATGCTGTAAAGTATGTCGTTTAAAAACTTTATCCAACATTTTTTTACGGTTGTGCATCGGTCCTTTGTGTCCAAAATATTCTGCTAAGTTGATGTATAAAAATGAAATTGGAATAATTAAAATTTCTTTCCATGTTGGTTGATGAATGAAATAAATGCAAGTACCAATTAATGCTAAACACCAACTAGTGGTGAATGCAAAATGCAATTTACCTGAATAATTTTTGCTAACTTCAGTAGTTCTGTATTCATTTCTGAATTGTTCTGTATCTTTTTGCATCAGATTAAAGTTAATAAAAAAACCTGTCGAATTATGAATAATTGACAGGTTTAAAGTTATTTATTTTGATTTATTATTCTTCACTCATAATACTTGCACTCGTAAATTCTCTGTTTAAACGTGCAATATTTTCTAATGAAATTTCTTTTGGACATTCTGCTTCACAAGCGCCAGTGTTGGTGCAACTTCCAAAACCTTCTTTATCCATTTGTGCTACCATGTCTAACACACGTTTTTGTGCTTCTGGTTTGCCTTGTGGTAATAATGCTAATTGCGAAACTTTTGCAGAAACAAACAACATAGCCGATGCATTTTTGCAAGCTGCAACACAAGCACCACAACCTATACAAGCTGCTGCTGCAAATGCTTTATCTGCATCATCTTTCGGAATTGGAATAGCATTGGCATCTACTGCATTTCCTGTATTTACAGATATGTAACCACCAGCTTGTATAATTCTATCAAATGCAGTTCTATCTACAACTAAATCTTTGATAACTGGAAATGCTTTTGCTCGCCAAGGTTCAATTACAATGGTATCACCATCTTTGAACGCACGCATGTGCAATTGACAAGTTGTAGTTCCAGCCCAAGGTCCATGAGGTCTGCCATTGATGTACATTGAGCACATACCGCAAATACCTTCACGGCAATCATGATCGAATGCGATTGGTTCATCTTTTCCATCAGCTACTAATTTTTCGTTTAAAACGTCAATCATTTCTAAGAATGACATTTCAGATGAAATTCCGCTTACTTTATAATCAACTAAGCTGCCTTTGTCGTTTTTATTTTTTTGTCTCCAAACTTTTAAGTTGAGATTCATGTTGTAATGTTCCATATCTTTTATTTGACAATTTGGTAATTAGCTAATTAGCTAATTGTGTAATTAACTAATATTATTTATAAGATCTAGCTGCGATTTTGATGTTTTCGTAAATTAATTCTTCTTTGTTTAGTTGCCAATCACTTTCACCTTTAAATTCCCAAGCGGCAACATATTTGTAATGTTCATCATCACGTAATGCTTCGCCTTCTTCTGTTTGTGATTCTTCTCTGAAATGGCCTCCACAACTTTCATTTCTATCTAAAGCATCTTTGCACATCAACTCGCCAAGCTCAATAAAATCTGCTACTCTACCAGCTTTATCTAATTCTGGATTGAATGAATTAATATCACCAGGAATTTTAACATCACTCCAAAATTCTTTTTTCAATGCTTGTATTTCTGTGATTGCTTCTTTCAAACCTTCTGCATTACGAGCCATTCCGCATTTGTCCCACATAATTTTACCTAAACGTTTATGGAAACTTTCTACCGATTTAGTTCCTTTAATATTCATCAATGTATTGATTCTATCTGCGGTTGCTTTTTCTGCTGCTAAAAATTCTGGACTATCAGTTGGAATTGGTTTTACAGCAATTTCATCAGCCAAATAATTTCCGATTGTGTAAGGAATCACGAAATAACCATCTGCTAAACCTTGCATTAAAGCTGATGCACCTAAACGGTTTGCACCATGATCAGAGAAATTTGCTTCACCTAATGCATATAAACCAGGAACCGAAGTCATCAATTCATAATCTACCCAAAGTCCACCCATAGTATAGTGCACTGCTGGATAAATTCGCATTGGAACTTCGTAAGGATTTTCGCCAGTAATTTTAGAATACATATCTAATAAATTACCGTATTTTTCTTTTACAACGGCTTTACCTAATTCGATTATTTTTTCTTTAGAAACATTATCTAAACCTTGTTTGCCAACTTCAATTTTTCCGTAACGTTGTATAGCATCTGCATAATCTAAATAAACAGCCATTTTAGAAGCACCAACTCCGAAGCCAGCATCACAACGTTCTTTTGCTGCTCTTGAGGCAACGTCACGTGGTACTAAATTTCCAAATGCAGGATATCTTCTTTCTAAGTAATAATCTCTTTCTTCTTCTGGAATTTCATTTGGTTTTCGAGTATCACCTTGTTTTTTAGGCACCCAAATTCTTCCATCATTTCTCAAAGATTCTGACATTAAAGTCAATTTAGATTGATGATCACCAGAAACAGGAATACAAGTTGGATGGATTTGTGTGAAACATGGATTACCAAAGAATGCACCTTTTTTATGTGCTTTCCAAGCAGCTGTTACGTTAGAACCCATTGCATTGGTTGATAAGTAAAACACATTACCATAACCACCTGTGCATAATAAAACTGCATGTCCAAAATGTCTTTCTAATTCACCTGTTACTAAATTTTTTGCTATAATTCCACGAGCTTTTCCGTCGATAGTTACAACGTCTAACATTTCGTGGCGAGAATATTGTGTTACATTTCCTAATGCAATTTGTCTTTCCAAGGCAGAATATGCACCTAATAACAATTGTTGTCCTGTTTGACCAGCTGCATAAAATGTACGTTGCACTTGAGTTCCACCAAAAGAACGATTGCTTAATAAACCACCATATTCACGTGCAAAAGGAACTCCTTGAGCAACACATTGATCAATAATATTTGTTGAAACTTCTGCTAAACGATGAACATTACCTTCGCGAGCTCTATAATCACCACCTTTAATGGTATCATAAAATAAACGGTAAACAGAATCGCCGTCGTTTTGATAATTCTTTGCTGCATTGATACCACCTTGTGCTGCAATTGAGTGCGCACGACGAGGCGAATCTTGGAAGCAAAATGTTTTTACTTTATAACCTAATTCACCTAATGATGCTGCAGCAGAAGCACCTGCCAAGCCAGTACCAACAATGATAATTTCTAATTTTCTTTTATTTGCAGGATTCACGAGTTTTACGTGACCTTTATAGTCTTCCCATTTTTTTTCAATTGGTCCTGCTGGTATTTTAGAGTTAAGTGTCATATTAATTTGAAAATTTGAATAATGAGCAAATTTGAAAATTGGTTTCTATTATTTTACTAATCCAAAATAGAGTGCCAAAGCAATAGCACCGAATAGACCAGGAACAACTACAGAAAATGCAGTTCCAGCTGCGTTTATCATTGGTGTGTATTTTTTATGATTTAAACCTAATGTTTGAAATGCACTTGGAAAACCATGTAATAAATGAAATCCTAAAGAAAAGAAACCTAGTAAATAAGGAATCAAGATATACCATTTTGTCATAGCTTCTTTTACTTCTTCAAATGGATTTTCATTTTCGTGCGTGATGTACACTGCTTTTTTAGTGTGCAACCAAAAATCTGACATGTGTAATACTAAGAATATTAATAACAAAGTGCCTAATAAAGCCATGGAGCGACTGTACCATTTTGAATTAGCTTTGCCATCAATAACCGCATAAGCAACTGGTCTTTTTGCTTTGTTATCGAAATATAATTTTAGCGTCATTGCAATATGTATGAGTAACCCAGCAAGTAAGCCAATTTCCATTACACGAATAACCCAGTTGTGCGACATGAAATAAGCAGCTGTATTGAATGTTTCTCCATTATCATTAATTAAAATAGTTGAATTGATACCAACATGCACAACTAAAAATGAGATTAGGAATAAACCAGTTAAACCTACTAATAATTTTCTTCCAATAGAAGAAGTAAAGAATGCTTCTTTTGCCATAAGATATGTTTTTTTTTAAAAACCGCTGCAAAAATAACAGTTTAAAGCCAAAATTTGTTTTGGTTTAGATTATTTTTTTGCACAGTTTTTAATTTGGATGAAATCTAAATAAATGAGATATCAGCAAATTATTTTATTTGCTGAGTCAATTTTATACCATTTTAAAATTTATTTATGCGTTTCTAGCAAGCCATTTACCAAATCCACATATTTTTGTTGAGCATCTGCTTTGCTAAGTCCAGCTTTTGCTTTCCAAGCGTCCCATTTAAATTTACCTTTTATATCAAACATACCAGGTTTTGATGTGTTGTTATCGCCTTCAGTTGCTTGCTTAAAATAAGCGTATAAGTCTAAAAGCTGTAAATCACTTGGACGTTTTGTTAAGGTTTTTGTATCTGCTTGTGCTTGTTCAAATTGTTTATCTAAACTCATATTTATTTGTTTATTGTTTTTAGATGGATGAATATGCAATATACTTTAGCTTTTAAAATGTAATTTTAATTGCTTGGATATTTCATATCTTTATTTTTGCTTAAATTTAGCAAATATCTTTACAAAAAAGAAATTAGAATCAACATTAACAACAAATGAAAAAATACCAATTCGCATTATTAATTTGTGTTCCTATATGCTGGTTTTTCTATAAACTGTTGCCAATGTATATTAATCCAGCTGCATGTTCAACAGCTAACTTTATTTATGCAGAAAATTTTCATCAATTAGGTATTTGGTGTTTTGATTCATTTAGCAAAACACGCTTCGATGATTGTTCGAATTTTTTGTATACACTTTCAATGTGGTTCTTCATACATTTTTTCAAATTTACAGTATTGAAAGCTTCGATTTATGTGAACGGAATTAGCATATTGAGCTCTGTAATTTTAATGCACAGAATTGTTGCTTCACGATACGTTAGAATTCAATTACTTTTAGTTGGTTTATTATTTTTGAGCTCACAAATTTGGGCTGGTGTCATTGGTGATGAAATTATTTTTCAAGGAATGTTATGGCTGTTTGCAATTCGTGCATTTTGGCATCAGCGGTATTTTGGACTGATGATTTGGTGTGTTGTAAATATAATAGCACGTCCTGATAACATTTTTATGTTAGCACCTATGATTATTGCAAGTTTCTTTGATGTATTTGAATTGAAAGATAGAGATAAACGTAAATTTTGGTTTAGAAGATTAAGACGATCCTTAGGATTTTTTATCTTTCCTGTGATTGGATATTTTACCTATCGATATTTTTATTTTGGAAAAATATTACCGTTTAATTGGCTGCACCATTCATTAGAAATTGATAAGAAATTTGGCATTTTCAATGCACAAGGATATTATTACTCAGTCCATTATTTACGCTTTTATGTTTTACCACTAATAATAGGTGTTGCATTTTATTTTTTGAAAGAACGAAAGAAGTTATCACTTCGATATTATACGTTAGCATTTAGTTTTATTGTTATTCCATTTATTTACAACTGCACATTTTCTCAAGATGACAACCTAGCATTTAAGAATCAATATGCTATTTATTTAGGATTAATTTTATTGTCTTTGTTATTTATTCGCGATTACAGATCAATTTCGCAAAGCATAACTACTGCATTTTTTATATTCTTTTTTGGTTTCAAAATTTCATTTGGATATTTTCAAAAAACGTTACAAACGGACAAAGACAACTTATATTATATTGCAAATGATTTGTCAGAAATGCACGAAGGAAAAGCAATTGTTTTTTATGACAATTACCTAACATGGATAACAGATTGGAGCAGCATTTTTGCCAGTGGAAAACACAGTATAAATGGCAAAGCACTTTCAGAAAAAGAGATAGAAGATGCTGGTGTTGACATGATTATTGGTTATGAAAAGTATAGCGATGTAATTAAATCAAAATACGATTTATTTTTGTTACCAAGCAACACGCGCGCTTTTGAAAAAGAGATTGAACCAGAAAATTCATTAGATAAATTCTTCTATAAATATTCACACGAATATCCAGTAAATTTAAAACTAAAATTTCCTGTTCTAGTTTGGAAATTTGGCAAGAACCAAAAACAAATTATTAGTATTTTAGAAATTCATGGTGGAAAAAAATCAGATTTTTAATAGTAAGCAAGTAGTCTCTGCGAGAATCGAACTTGCATTAACAGTTTAGGAAACTGCTGTTCTATCCATTGAACTAAGAGACCTTTTTATGAAACATTGAAATAATAAATTAATGTAATAATGCTTAGTCAGGAAATCCATTTATGGTTTCATTATTTCATTGCAATATTATTTGATTATATTTCCTGTGGCAACGCCATCAGCATTCACAAAATACAATTTACCATTTGCATCTTCTGCCATTAAAATCATACCGTTGCTTTCGATGCCTTTTAATTTTCTTGGTGCCAAATTTACTAAAACGGAAACTTCTTTTCCAATAATTTCTTCAGGTGAAAAATGCTCTGCAATACCAGAAACAATGGTGCGTTCTTCAAAACCAACATCAACTAATAACTTCAACAATTTATCTGCTTTTGCTACTTTTTCTGCTGCTAAAATTTTTCCTGTTCTGATATCTAATTTTGAAAAATCATCAAATTGGATTTCAGATTTGAGATTTGAGATTTGAGATTTTTCCGCGTCGTTGTCATGCTGAACTTGTTTCAGCATCTCATTTTTATCATGTTTACTTTTGCTCAATTTTTCAATTTGAAAAGCAACTTGTTCATCTTCAATCTTTGGAAATAAAATTTGCGATGGATTTATTTTTGTGCCTGATGGAATAAATTCAATATTTCTCATAGAACATTAAAAATTTTCAATTTTTATTTGATGTTTTTGGTAACAAAGGTTTTAATATCCATGATCAATCCAAACATATTTGCAAAAAACATTATCTCTTTGGTTTCTTCTCATTTGTTTTAATTAATTTCCAAGGTTCATTTTCTTGTAAAATTTATTTCCTACTGATGAAATTTCAAACATTTAACATTGCATCTTTAAACTTAAAATTTTTAATTTTGAAAATTTAAAAATAATGTTTTTTAAGAAAACGATAATAATTAATGTTATTTAAATCATTATTTAAATTCAGGCACCACACCATCATAAAACTTATGCAATAAATCAGAAACACGTTTAACAAAATTGCCTAAGTTATTTCCAAGTTCACTATTCACTCTATTTTGAAAATCTTGCCATGTAAATTCAGAATCTCTGTTTTCAGGCATGTTTGCAATTAATGTATAACGCAACTCATCTTCTCTTCCAGGAAAATCTTCTAAATATTCGTGCAGCCAAACTGCCCAATTTCTCGAAGTAGAAATTTTATCGCCTTCCAAATTCATGAACTCGTTTGCAGGTACATTCGTTGGTAAAATATATTGTTCTGTGGCTTTCAAAATTGCAGGAAACGTGATGCAATGAAAAACAATATTGTCTTTTCCAATAAAATGAATTAACTGTGTTTCATCATCTTGCCAGTATTTTTTCCAGTCATCTTTAGTTGCATTTTCAAAACTTCTTTCATTGTATGAAAAAATGTTTTGTTGATTTGCTTTCTCTAAAAACAATTGTTTTGTTGCAGAAATATAACCAATCGGTGCATCGAGCCAAACATACAACACTTTGCCTTCAGCACCAGCAATTTCTGGTGGCACAGGAATTCCCCAATTTAAATCGCGTGTCATTGCACGAGGTCGCAAGCCATCATTCAACCAGCTTTTACATTGGCCAACCACATGTGCCTTCCAGTTATTTTCTTTTGAAGTTTTATCAAACCAATCTTCAATTCCTTTTTGTTGTTCATCTAATTTTAAAAACCAATGTTTAGTTGATTTTAAAACAGGTTTTGAATTGGTTAAAGTAGATCTTGGATTAATTAAATCTGTAGGATTTAAAGACGAGCCACATTTCTCGCATTGATCGCCATACGCATTTTCGTTAGCACATTTCGGACAAGTACCAATAATATATCTGTCTGCAAGAAACTGTTTAGCTTCTTCATCAAAATATTGCTCGCTTTCAATAATTTCAAACGCATTTTTATCATTCAATACTCTGAAAAAATCCTGCGATGTTTCGTAATGAATTGGTTCAGTTGTTCGATGATAAATATCAAATGAAATTCCGAAATCTTCAAAACTCTTTTTAATAATGGAATGATATTTATCTACAATTTCTTTTGGTGTCGTATTTTCTTTTTTTGCTTTGATCGTAATCGCTGCGCCGTGTTCATCGCTACCACAAACAAAAATCACATCTTTGCCTTGTAAGCGTAAATAACGTGCGTAAATATCTGCAGCAATGTAAGCACCAGCCAAATGACCAATATGCAAAGGTCCGTTTGCATAAGGCAATGCTGCTGTAATTGTATATCTTTTCGGTTCTGACATGATGCAAATATAGTAATTAGTGATGAGTGATGAGTAATGAGTGTGTTTGAATATTTTGTTAGCAAAATTTTTAGCTTATTTTTACAATATGATACGACCACCATTTCTCAAAAAAGGCGACACCGTTGGCGTTTGCTGTACGGCACGAAAAATTTCTATGGAAGAAATTCAATTAGCTGTTGATATTCTAAAAAGTTGGGATTTGAATGTTGTCATTGGCGATACGATTGGCAAACAAGAAAACCAATATGACGGAACAAATGCTGAACGACAAGCAGATTTCCAACGCATGTTGAATGACAGAAACATCAAAGCCATTATTGCAGCACGTGGTGGCTATGGCACAGTTCGTATGATGGACACGCTAGATTTTCGTGCGTTTATGGAAAGTCCGAAATGGATTGTTGGTTTTTCTGATATTACGTATTTGCATGCTCAACTGAATTGTAATATTGGTGTAGAAACGCTGCATGCAATTATGATGAGCACTTTCCCTATTAATACACCAACTGCAATTGAATCTTTAAAAGATGCGCTGTTTGGCAATAAATTAGAATATGATTTTGCACCACATTCATTAAATAAAAATGGACAAATGCAAGGCGAAATGGTTGGTGGAAATTTGTCTATTATGTATGCTATTCTTGGAACAAAAACGATTTTAGACACCAATAAAAAAATCTTGTTTATTGAAGATTTAGATGAGTATTTATATCATATCGACAGAATGATGATGGCTATGAAACGTGCCGGAAAATTGAAAGGTTTGTCTGGATTAGTAGTTGGTGGTTTGAGTGATATGAAAGACAATACAGTTCCGTTTGGTAAAACTGCAGAAGAAATTATTTTTGAACATGTAGCTGAATACGATTATCCAGTTTGTTTTAATTTTCCAGCTGGTCATATTGCTGATAATCGTGCAATTTTCATGGGAAAACAAGCAAAAATTGAGGTTTCCACCAACAAATCTATATTTATACAATAAACTTTTGGCGCAACATTTGTAATAATTTATTTATGAAAAAACTATTCTTTATAACACTTGTGCTTTCTTGTTTATTTACTTTCGGAAAATGTAACAAGAAAAAGAAATGCAGTAAGAAAAAAGCAAATACAGAAGCTTCTGCAAAATTAAGTTCGAGTGAAGTTTGGATGCAATATGATGAAAAAAAATGCGAAAATCCATGGCAATTTAATTGGTTTCAGAAACCAACGCAAGAACAAATTTTAGGTGCTGTAAAAGGCAATTTACTTGGAAAAGAAATCGCTATTTTAGAAATAAAATCATCAACAGAAAAAGATTTTATAAGTTGTGAAGCTTGTACTTGTCCGAACGGAACACATTATTTTGTGCAAGTCAATAAATCGGAAATAGAAAAATTAAAAGCGTTGAAGTTTTATGAAATAAAAGAAATCCCTAAAGATGTTGTAATTGATAATACAAAATAGCATTTTCAAATTACCACACTTTCAAATTTTCAAATTAGACTTAATTTTTTCAGCAATTTCTAACATTTTCTCTTTAGAAATTTCTTTGGTATTTCTGAAATCTAAATCGTGTACGGAACTTATTGGCGACAAATGAATATGTGTGTGTGGCACTTCTAGTCCAATCACAGTCATGCCAATTCTTTCGCAATCAATTGATTTTTTAATAGCTATAGCTATTTTTTTAGCAAACACAATCAATCCTTGCAATTCAGCATCTTCTAAATCAAAAATATAATTAACTTCTCGTTTTGTAACCACTAAAGTGTGTCCGAGATTTAAAGGTCGAATATCTAAAAATGCAAAATAATTTTCGTCTTCTGCAATTTTGTAGCAAGGAATTTCACCGTTTATAATTTTTGTAAAAACTGTCATTTTTGTTGAGTAGGCAGATTGCAAGTAAGCAGTATGCAGTTCAATAACTGCTTACTGCTTACTCGATTACTAAATACTAATATCTAAAACTTGCAATTCCATTGCACCAGCTGGAATTTGTATGGTCACTTTTTCACCTTTTTTCAAACCTAATAATGCTGAGCCAATTGGTGATTTTACTGAAATTTTCATTTGTTTTAAGTCTGCTTCTTTCTCAGAAACTAAGTGATACGTGAATTCTTTTTTCATTTTTAAATTCAAGACTTTCACTTTCGATAAAACTGATACTTTTGAAATATCAATTTTAGATGCATCTAAAACTCGAGCATTTCCAATATCACCTTCTAATTTACGGATCCGCAATTCCAATAAACCTTGTGCTTCTTTGGCTGCATCGTATTCTGCGTTTTCCGATAAATCACCTTTTTCACGAGCTTCACCAATTGCTTTTGAAGCATTTGGTCGCTCAATTGCAACTAAGTGATTTAACTCTTCTTTCATCTTTGCCAACCCTTCTTCGGTTACATATACTATTTCTGACATGCTATTCTATTTAAATAAAAAAAAATAAAACACGCCTCAGTCGAGACGTGCTTACTATGCAAATTTAATCTTTTTTTGTAAAAATTGCAATTATTTTTACCTTTTAACTTAAAAAGCTACTTTTGTAATTATGGCTGTTGCTCAAAAATCTTCTTTCTTTCAAAATAAAAAAATGATTTATTTGCTAATCGTTGCCTTTTTGGTGCGCGTGTTAGTGTTTATTCGTTTTCAGCCTTGGTTAGATTCCGTAATTGCCAAACAAATTTTAATTTTCGATTCACTTGGTTATCATAATTTGGCATTGTGCATCAAAAATAATTTTACATTTTGTGGTGATGCTTTCCGAACACCTGGTTATCCATTTTTTATTTCTATCATTTATTTTATTTCAGGAAATTATGTATCACATGTGCTATTAGTTCAGATTTTTTTAAACCTGATTTCTGTTGTTTTACTTTATAAAATTGGTAAAGAATTATTTTCAGAAAAAGTTGGATTTATAGCAGCTGTTTTATTTTCGATGGATTTGCATCACATCATTTTTATTTACTACATATTAACAGAAACGATTTATACTACGATTTTTTTATTGGCTTTATTCTTTTTCATAAAAGCTATAAAAACCAATCAACTTAAATTTTTTATTGTTCACTGGAATTTTATACGGAATCAGTGCGTTGGTTCGACCAATTTCGCAGTTTTATATTTTTTGTGTTTTTGCATTTACATTGCTTTATTATTTAAAAACCTGGAAAAAAGGCGTTCGTTTTTCTTTCATTTTATTGTTTGGTTATTTTGTAGCGATTGCACCATGGTGTGCTCGAAACTATAATGAATATGGACACTTTGCGCTTTCAAACATCAAAGGTTATAATTTGCTATTTTGGAATGCAAGTTATTACGAAGCCAAACGACAACATAAAACGATTGAAGAAATCAATCAAAGTTTTGTGGTAGAATTAGAAAAAATGGGTTGGAAAAAGGATGCGAATCCTTTTGTTAAAGAAAAGTATGATGGTGAATTAGCAAACAAAATTATTAAAGCAAATTTTGCTGATTATTTAAAAACACATTTAATTGGAACAGTGAAAATTCACTTGAGTTTAGGTACACAAAGTCTGACTGAAGTGCTACATATTCCATCGAAAAAATTCAGTGAAGAAGAAAAAATACACGAATGGAATTTTCACTTTAATGAAAAAATTCTTTGCACAAAAAAACCGTTGCTGAAATTTTATTAGGATTATTTGTCGCAGTATTTTTAGCTATTATTTATTTCTTCGCATGTATCGGAATTTGGCAAATGATAAAAACAAAACAAACGCTAATGATGCTGTTTTTATTAGGTTCTGCAGGTTATTTTGCATTAATAAGCGGTATCATCTCTTATGCACGATATAGATTGCCTAGTATTCCTTTTTACATATTGTTGGCAAGTGTTGGAATTGTTTGGTGGTTAAATAGAAAGAAGTCATTAGACAATAGTCATTAGTCATTTTGCAAGTGAAAACTACTAATAGTTAATATCCAATTACTAAAGAACACTTACCAACTCTTCTATCTTATCCATCAAAATTTTCACCAATTTGTATTTCGATTCTTTTGTCCAACCAGCGATGTGTGGTGTGGCAATTACATTTTTAAATGAAAATAATTTTTGATAGGTTTCAGTTGAATGAATTTTATTTTTAGTGATGGGTTCATCTTCATAAACATCTACACAAAAACCGTTTATTTTTTGAGTTTCTATTGCATTAATTATATCAATCGTATTAACAACAGTTCCACGCGAAGTATTAATAATTATTGGCTTTTTACTGCAATCAGAAATAAATTGTTCGTCACAATAATAATGCGTTTCTGTATTATAAGGAACATGAAAACTAATTACATCGCATCGCTTTTGCAATTCTTGTAACGTAACATTTTTTACAAAACTATCGGTTGGAATTTTATATTTATCGTACACTAAAATTTCTACATCAAAGCCACGTAATTTCTTGGCAAAAGCATTTCCTGTAAAACCATAACCTATAATTCCAATTGTTTTTCCATCCAATTCTTCGCCACGATTTTCTTCACGCAAAAATATATTTTGTTTTAGTTCATTGTTTGCTTTTGTAATGTTGTTTAGCAAATTCAGCAACATCGCCAAACAATGCTCGCCAACTGCATTTCCGTTGCCTTCAGGCGAATTGACACATGAAATATTTTTCGTTTTACAATACTCAACATCTACGTTTTCCATACCACTTCCAACTCGACCAACGATTTTTAAATTCGTAGCTTTATCAATTAACTCAGCATCAATTTTTGTATAAGTTGTAATGATTAAAATAGAATATTCAGCAATAATTCCAAACAGTTCATCACGTTCAATTTCAGGTTTCACATCTACCAAATAACCTAAAGCTTCAAATCTTTGTTGAAGATAATTATCAATATCAGCAGTAATTAAAACGCGTTTGTTCATTTAGAATTGGTGATTATTTTTCAATTCGTTACTTGCCATTTTCGTCAAATCTATAAAATCCTGTACACTTAATTGCTCGGCTCTTTTTGAAAATAAATCTTGTTGCAAAAATTCTTTATCCAACATTCCACTCAAACCATTTCGCAGCATTTTTCTTCGTTGATTGAAACCTGCTTTCACAATTTTTTTAAATAAATCCACATCGAAGTCAATTTCCAGATTTTCTTTTCTTTTTAAAGAAATCACACTGCTCATTACTTTTGGTGGTGGCGAAAAACTGCTCGGTGAAATATCAAATTCTACTTTCACATCGTAATAAATTTGAGTCAAAACACTAATCACACCATATTCTTTAGAACCATGTTTGGATGCAATTCTGTGACCCATTTCTTTCTGAAACATACCAACCATAAACGGAATCGTCGTATAATTATCAATAATGCTAAAAACAATCTGCGACGAAATATTATATGGAAAATTGCCGACAATAGCTGTTGGTTCTTTGATTAATTCTTTCAAGTCTAATTTCAAAAAATCTGCTTCAATAATATTGAAGTTTGCATGTTGCGATTTGAAGTTTGTATTCAAATATTCAACACAACGTCTATCAACTTCAACACAAGTTAATTCTGGAAAATCTTTTATTAAATAAGTAGTCAACGCACCCATTCCTGGTCCAATTTCAATCACTTTTTCATTGTTGTGATAAAATTTTATACTATCTAAAATCTGCTGTAATACTATTTTATCATTTAAAAAATGTTGTCCGTACGATTTTAAGGCTGTCACAAAGTTCGACATTTGTATATAATTTAGTTTGGCATTGTTTTTAAATTTGCATACTTATTGCCATTTATTTGGTTTATAGTAACAATAAAACCCTAAAGATACACAGTAAAAGATACATTATGTTACAGATTTCCAGTAAACCTCCAAAGAAAACCATCCTTATATTATTCACAAAAGCAAGTTTGAATATTTTGCCATTTTTTGATATTGAAGAAAAAAAGACTATTCAAAACAAGCTAAATGATGGAATGCAGATTATTTCATTCAATAAAACGCAAAAAAACTATTTTCTTATACCTATTGAAATTGATGTCACTAAAAAGGAAGACAGTGTTAATGAAAAATTTCGAATCCTCGGAAATTCTATCTTTAAGACTTTAAAAGAAAATAAAGAAACAGAAGTAAGCGTTGAAGTTCTAGGAGATTTAAGTAAAGAATATTTAGCTTCTATCTTACTAGGAATTAATTTATCTGAATATGAATTTTTAAAGTACAGAACCAAACCGAAAGCGTATGGTTTAACAGTATCCATCGATGCATTATTACTAGATGAAGCAAGCGTAAACGAACTAAATCTAATTACCGAAAGTGTAAGAATTACGAAAGATTTAGTAAATGAACCCGTTTCATTTTTAACTGCAGCACAATATTCAAAAGAAATACAAAAAATAGGTGAAGCTGCAGGTTTTTCAGTTATCGTTCTCGATCAAAAAGAAATTGAAGCAGAACAAATGGGTGGCGTTATTGCCGTAAATTTAGGTAGTTCAGCACCAGCAACATTTAATATCCTGGAATATAAACCTAAAAAAGCATTAAATGAGGCACCTTTAGTTTTGGTTGGAAAAGGCGTTGTTTTCGATACTGGTGGTCTTTCCTTAAAACCGACACGCAATAGCATGGACATGATGAAATCAGATATGGCTGGCTCGGCAGCTGTGGTTGGTGCTATGTATGCCATTGCAAAAGCAAAATTGCCATATCATGTAATCGGATTAATTCCAGCAGTAGAAAATCGTCCTGGCTACGAAGCAATTTGTCCTGGTGATGTAATAACTATGTATAATGGCACCACAGTTGAAGTTTTAGATACCGATGCAGAAGGTAGATTGATTTTAGCAGATGCTTTGCATTATGCAAAACGCTACAATCCAGAATTGGTTTTAGATTTTGCTACCTTAACTGGTTCTGCTTTGCGTGCCATAGGCAAAGAAGCAAGTGTAGTAATGGGAACAGCCGAAAAAACTATCAAGAAGAAAATTAAAAAAGCTGCCAACAGCACTGGTGAACGCATTATTGAGTTTCCTCTTTGGGACGAATATGGCGATTATATGAAAAGCGACATTGCCGATTTAAAAAATTTAGGACCAATGGATGCTGGTGCAATTACGGCTGGAAAATTCCTCGAACACTTTATTGATTATCCATGGATGCACTTCGATATTGCTGGTCCAGCATACGTTTCTTCTAATTATAATTACCGTGGAAAGTGGTCAACAGCGTATGGTGTCAGATTATTGTTTAAATTTGTACAAAATCAGTGCAAAGATGTCAGTACAAAAACAGAAAATTAAAGTTGGAATTACGCTTGGTGATGTAGCAGGAATTGGTCCCGAAATTATCATTAAAACCTTTTTAGACGATACAATTTATAAGCATTTCACACCTATTTTATACGGTAATCCACGTGTTTTGTCATATTATAAAAAAGCACTGAATATCGATAAATTTCAATTTTCAAGTATCAAAGGTTACAATAACATTAGTCATAATAGCTTAAATGTAATTCCGGTTTGGGAAGAAGAATTTGCGATTACAGCAGGCGTACCTTCTGAAATTACTGGAAATTATGCGCTAAAATCATTAGAAGCTGCATGTGATGCCTTAAAAAATAAATTTATTGATGTGTTGGTTACAGCACCAATCAATAAAAATGTAATGCATTCTGATAAGTTTCCTTATGCTGGACATACCGAATATTTAATGAATTATTTTGGTGCAAAAGACAATCTGATGTTTATGGTTGGCGAAGACCTTCGCGTTGGCTTGGTTACCAACCACAGCGCAATTAAAGATGTTGCATCAAAAATTACAAAAGATAAAATCATTCGCAAATTGCAAATCATGAACACGTCTTTGAAAGAAGATTTTGGAATTGATAAACCACGCATAGCCGTTTTAGGTTTAAATCCACATGCTGGTGATGGTGGTTTAATTGGAAAAGAAGAAGTTGATATTATTTTGCCTGCAGTAAAAGACGCAAAAGCAGAAGGAATCATGGCGTTTGGTCCATATCCAGCAGATGGTTTATTTGCATCTTGTAATTTCAAAAAATTTGATGGCATCTTAGCCATGTATCATGATCAAGGATTAATTCCGTTTAAATATATTGCTGGTGAAGACGGCACTAATTTCACAGCAGGTTTAAACATTATTCGAACATCACCAGACCATGGAACTGCAGAAGATATTGCTGGAAAAGGCATTGCAGATGAAACATCATTCAGACAAGCCATTTACACAGCCATCGATATTTACAATCATCGAAACGGCTTCTTTGAAATGCGCGAGAATCCATTAGTGAAACGTGCTGTGCTTCACGAAGAAAGGATTTAGTAACTCATCAACTACGAAGTTCTTACAACAACGGAATATCGATAAATAATTTTACGTTGCCGTCAACACCGCGAGAACGTTCTTTCATGGCGTTTAGTTTTTCTACATCGTTACAAATAATTAAAAACAAATAATCGTCGTTTAGCAAACTCTTTTTTGTTTTGTTATAAATATCACCTTTATAAGAGTTTAGGTTGGTTACTTTGCATTTGTATTCTTTATTATAATGAGAAGCAATTCCTCGCAACAAGGTATCAGCAGTTTCTGGTTTCCCAACTATCATGATTGGATACAAAATTTTATTGGTGAGCTTCATGTTGTCCACTACCTTAAATAAACCTTGCGGATTTTCTAATTGAAAAGAGAAATAGTCGCCCCAATTTACAGCAAAACAAGCCGCATCAATATTTCCTTTTTCATCAGGAATCATAAATACTTTAGATGATTTTGAGTATTGAAAAACTTTTTCCAACATAGCAAAAAATTCTTCTTCTGTATTTAAATGAAAAAATGCATAATGCTCTTTTTGCTCTTTTAGTTTATGATAAAATTCGCGTAGCTTTTCTTTATCGTTTGAAATATCAACACACTTTTTAAATGCATCTTTACTTCCAAATATTTTATTGATTTGTGTATTGTTTGAGAATGCCCATTTTTCGTAATGCTTTTCATACAATTTTGTATTCAACTCTAACGCTTCGTTAATGGCTTGGTTTTCTTTTCCCATCGCGCCATAAGTAAACGCAATATTTTCTTCCACGCCAACAATGCTGTGCATAATGCTGAACATCAAGGTAAATATTTTTTTTCTGCGATAGATTTTTTTATTGTTTTCGATGCGTTCAGAAATACGCAACATGTTGTAATAATAACCATCAAATCGTTCATTATCATGATACACATCAAAACGATTTACGTGAATATAACCAACGACATTAAACTCGCGTTTACCATCTTTATTTAATGTTTGCGGATGCAAAACTGCCACTACTAACGCATTGTTATTGATAGACAACGCTGATTGCGGAAAATTATGAAAGTAGGTTTGGAACGTAAATTTGCCTTGTCCTTTGTCGTTAATGTGTTTCTCAGGAACAGAAATTACATCTTTACATTGATGGAAAAAATAGTCGGTGTCAGGCACAAAATCGAGCAAGTCTAGTATCTTACCCATTTCATTCATATTATTGATATCAGTTACGATGATTTCTAATTCATCTTCAAAAATATCATACGAATCAATATCTAAGGTTTTGTACGAAAAATTACCTTCTGCATTTTTTTCAACTCTTTTATAATTTCTCTTTTGCATAAAATAGAATGAATTGCAAATTTAAAGTGGAATATTGATGTCGCACCTTTTTACAGATTAATTTATTTGTACAAGCTATCTATTTAAAGTAGAAATACACAAAATACCGATTTATGTGTAGTTGCTAATGGTTAAAAAAATAATTAATTCAGTCTATACATTTTTCCTGGAAGCGATATTATAATTCCATTCATTTCCAATTGTAGTAAAATAGAAGAAATGGCACTTTGTGTAAATGGTACATTTAGGCAAACATCATCAATATGCATTTTTTCGGTTTGTTTCAAAACATCATAAATTAATTGTTCTTTTTCATTTAATTCTATAAATAATTGTGCTTGTTTTTTTTGTGATGTAATTGATTTTTTATCCAAATCCCAATTCATGCATTCAATAATATCTTTCGCACTTGTAACTAAATTTGCTTTATTTTTCTTCACCAAATTTAAACATCCAATAGAATATTCATCGTTAATTCTGCCAGGAAATGCGAATACATCACGATTATACGAATTGGCAATTTCTGCGGTGATGAGTGCACCACCTTTGCTGCAGATTCAATCACAACTGTTGCGTCGGTCATACCTGCTACAATTCGATTTCTACTAGGAAAATTTTGTCGATCCGGATTTGTTTCGCTTAAAAAATCAGTAACAATTGCGCCATTTTTTTGCAATTTTTCTGCGTAATTTTTATGTACGTTTGGATAAATCATATCTAAACCATGCGCCAAAACCGCTATGTTTTGAATATCAAAATTTAAGGCTGCTTTATGTGCGCAAATATCAATTCCATAGGCCAAACCGCTTACAATATTAACATCGTAAGCTGCAAAATCTTCGATTAATTTCTCGGTAATTGCTTTGCCATTTTCTGTCGCGTTGCGTGTGCCAATAATATTTACAAATCGTTCTTTATTAAAATCAAAATCACCTTTACAACATAGAAACAAAGGCGAATCGCTGCAATTGTTTAAGCGTTTTGGATAGCGTTTATCGTAATAAAACAACACTTCTATTTTATTTTTTTCGATAAATTTCAGTTCCTTTTCTGCACGTTTTAATGCATCATAAGTATCTTTAAATAATTCTGCTGTTTTTGGACCAATTCCATTTATTTTCTGTAATTTAGAAATAGGTGTTTTAAATAATTTTTCTGAGCTACCAGCATAGCTAATCATCGTTTTTGCATTTGCGTCGCCGATGCCTTTTAGCAAACTCAAAGCAATTCCATAAAATAGTTCATTTTCCATGTCTATCTATTTAGATACATGAAAACGTCAAATTCCATAAATTTTTGAAAAAATATTTTTACACAACTGAAAAATATTAAAAGTCTGTATAACGATTGAATAGATTGGTGCGCAAACTCAAGCCAATTAGGAAATTGTTGGTTTTAAAAATTTCATTCTTTTGGTATCTGTAATTCATCACCACTTCTGCTGACAAATTAATTTTTGGATTAATTAAATAACCACCACGTGCTTCAAAATTGATTAGATCTGTTTTAATACCTTGTAAGAATTTATTGCCGTAAGCCAAATTTAAATTTGGTCCAATTAAATAATCTGAAACAAAAATATTGCTGCCATCATGTTTGTAAAGTGCATCTAAACCTTGTTTTGCATATTGCAATTTTGCACTTGCTGTCCAGTGTTTGTGCCAATAATTGATAAAAACTAGACTCTCAATAAAGTTAGCACCTAATGGATGCGCCAATGCCTGATTGAAGTTGGTATAACTTTGTTGAGGTGCTTTGTGCGCGAAAACATATGGTCTAACGATATTTAATTCAGCTTGTATATCTAAATGTTTTACTTTGAAAATATCGAAAATTTTATAGCCAAATTGCGCTGCTACTTTTGTTCTGTAAAATCCTTTTCCTTTTCGAGCAGCAGCCACATCCATATCATCTAACATGATTTGTGCATAAATGCTTTGTTTTTGCGCTGGTTTAAATTTAAATGCCAAACCTAATACAACGTTATCTGGCGAGCCCAATGCAAATTCTACTGGACGAATAAACGCAACTGGAATTAAGTAGCTAAATTCAACACCGCGTGTACGGTTATTATCGCCGTGATACCAGGTTACACCTTCAAAAAAGGTGAACTGCATCCATTTGGCAACATCAACAGAAACTAAATGATAGCAACCATATTTTATTTTAAAATTAGATGGATTATTATCTACATTAAAGCCAGCAATATCACCGTATTTCATTACGTTGAATAAATATTGATATTTGATGCGCCAAAAATTCATTGTCATTTTTAAATATGGTGAATTAGAAGCATTGTCACTTAAAAACATAGAACGATAACCTTCGCCCCAAAATTGCTTATCATTCCCTAACTGAAGATTAAAATGTTTATTTGGCGAAACGGAAATATAACCAGAAAATAATTGTGATGTGATGGCATTTCGGTTGAAATTCGCTCGTCTGTAACCAGTTAAAACACCATATTGTTGTGCATAATCTGACACTTGATTATACATATTTTCATAAACACCTTGATATGTAAATGATAACGAAAATTTTCTTCCAAGATTTGCTTCGATGCGTGCGCCGTAACCAGCAGAATATTTCAGTTTTTTATCATTGATATCATAACCAAATTGTACGTCGATAATTGGATTGACAGCAATATAGAATTTTTTATTTTTTGCTGACATGGCTAACATATCGCCTTTCAACAAACCAAACTTAAACCCATTTTTAGAAGAATCTGTATCAAATCCTAATTCCTGCAAAGCAGAATCTGGAACAGCAGCGACAATTTCTGCCATATTATATGGCTTTGCAGCAGTAATAAAATGTGATGATGTAGAAATATATCTTTCTAATCGATTTTGCATTTCATAATTCAACGGAAAATTGAGTTGTTGTGCAATTGCGCTTAAGCAAAAAAACAGGATTGGAATAAATAGTATTTTCTTCATCGGA
Organism: Saprospirales bacterium; assembly: GCA_016711605.1. GTDB lineage: Bacteria > Bacteroidota > Bacteroidia > Chitinophagales > JADIYW01 > JADJSS01. The sequence goes on along the minus strand of JADJSS010000047.1, from coordinate 69,905 downwards.
TAAACAGAACGCTAAAATAAATGTTTAAAATAGAATAATGCAGATAAATAGGAAAAAGTTATAAGCAAAAGCTATTTTTCATCTGTAAATTTTATTGTTATTATTGAGCAGATGGAATTCGCTTATTTATTATTTCTATTTTTGGCAAATAATCTATGCTCATTTCGACATTAATTAGAAATAGAAATCAGAAAATGATATGATATCACTTAAAAAGAATATTAGAAAAATAAAATTTTATGCGCCATATCTTGGTGCTGCCATTTCCGTGAAATCAGCAAATGATGATTTTACTAAGATTGAAAGCACAAATGAAAATGCGTTGGTACAATCGAAATTTAGTAGGAACACATTTTGGTGGTTCGCTATATAGTATGTGTGATCCATTTTATATGTTTATTTTGATGGAAAACTTAGGAAAAGGTTATATCGTTTGGGACAAAGCTGCAACTATTAGATTCAAAAAACCTGGTTTAACAACGGTAACGTCTACATTTGAAATTACTAAAGAACGCATTGCTGAAATTAAAGCAGAAGTTGATAGCATCGGAAAAAATGATTACACATTCTTCACCACTATACTTAATGAAAAAGGCGAAGTAATTGCTGATGTTGAAAAAGTGGTTTATGTACGAAAGAAATCTTAACTAAAAAAGCGTCTGTAAATAGCTATTTACAGACGCTTCAAATTTTTGATAAATTATTTTTATTGAGTAACAATCGGAATCATACCACGAATTCCCATGTCTACTACTGAATCTAATGGTGCATTTGAATTTAATCCATCAATTGGTTCAAATAAACCATCACTATTTCTATCATCCATTCAAAACTTTTATTGGTTGATAAAGAAACTGTTACAATTATATCATTTGTTTCATTACCTGTAATAGTAATTGGTGATGTAAATTTACCAACAACAATGCAAGAATTTGCTGGAATTCCAAGTGCTGTTTCGAAAGGATTTACAACAGTAGTTCTTGTACTAGTGCCAGCTGTCCATTTGGTTGCAGGTTGTGTTCCAACAAATGGCACATTAAAAGGTTTTACTGCACCAGAACCTTGTGGCAAATTACCATTCACATTTATTATTTCATTTTTTAAAGAATAAGAAGTAACATAAGTATTAAAACCTAAGAAAGAAGCAACTTCACCATTAAATGTAAACAATGCACCGCTATTATAAGTTGGCGTTCTGTAAGCCATTTTTACATCATAATCTTGATAAGCTAATGAAATTCGCAACCATTTATACGTTTGTTTTGTCAAATTTTTTAACGGAACAGAATAAAATTCTTCACCTTCACCTTTTATAATAGACTTTGAAAAATCTATGGCATTTGAACCACCTGTTGAAACTTCTGAATTTTTGTAAAGTATATTTAATCCAAATGGCGATAATGAATCTGTAGCTAATTCAATATAATGTGCACTCATTTTATGAAAAACTGGTGATTGTGCAGAATTTCCTACAGGTATACTTGATGGACGTGCTAGATTATCTAAGCGTGTTTGAGTTGAATCAAATTTAAATTTGAAAATTAATCTTGGTCCGGTTGGCTCAGGATTTGTTTTTTTAGGGTCGCATGCAATTGAAAATAATCCGATGATGGTTATTAAAAAGAATATTTTTTTCATGTGCTATTTTTTGTAAAGTTAACTAAAAATGAAAATTTCAATGTTAATAATAAATATAATTTGTGGTATCTGAACCAAGTGTTATTTTAGAAATAATTCTTTTTTTATCATCGTAAATATATTTATAATTCACGCAAGAAATCGAAAGTGGATTTGTTGATATACTATAGCATTCGCTTCTAATTCCAGTTGTATTTTGTTTACCTAACCAAGAAAGTCCGAAATTTAAATTTTCTATTGTTGAAACTGTATCTGAAACATGTGTGTAATTCCATCGTTTAGAATCTGAACTAGTAGAATTTGACTCGATTATTGTTCTTAGATTTTCATTTTGATATGTGTAATCTGTGTTTTTGTATAACACTGAAAAAGGACTAAATACTTGATAAGAATGTGTTTCTGTAATTAAAAATCCATTTTGGTATATGAGTGTATCTTCTGTTAACGTATTTGGTTGATTAGAGTAAAACGCTTTTGTAGCTAATTTATTATTTTTATCTATTAAATATCCAATAGGATAGCTTCCAATACTTAACAATGTTGTATTTCTAAAAACAGAATCACCTTTGTAAGTATAAAAAACACCTCCTTGGTAAATTCCATTTTTAAAAAGAGAATCTTTAATTACATTTCCTTCTGAATTATAGTAATAATTTCTTTTAAAAGTAGTCGCACCTTGTTTCAATATCGTTTGTTTAACATGTGGAATTTGAGTTAAAATATTGAATTCTGTTTTATTCTTTTTGCAAGAAAAGAAAATTAAAAAACAAACTATAGAAAATATAAAATTTTTAAACATAACTTATAATTTACAGATTAAAGGTAGCTATTTTAATTCTTAAAAAATAAATCATGTGCATTTTGAGTTGTAATCGTAGCAATTTCATCTAAACCTTTTTCATATACAGTACATAACGTTTCTGCAACCAATTTAGTATAACTACTTTCATTTCTTTTTCCACGATGTGGTACAGGTGGCAAATACGGTGAGTCTGTTTCCAATACAATTTTATCAATTGGTATTTGTTTCAAGGTATCACGCAAATTGGTGTTCTTATAAGTAACAACACCACCAATTCCAAGATAAAATCCAAGTTTAATAATTTCATTGGCTTCTTCCAAACTTCCTGTAAAACAATGAAACACACCACGTGGATTTTGTTTTCGTTTTTTTAAAATTTCGATTAATATATGCGTTGATTCTCTTGCGTGAATGGCAACTGGCAAGTTTTTTTCAATTGCCCAATCACATTGTATTTCAAATGCTTCTTTTTGTATTTCTAAAGTAGATTTGTCCCAATGCATATCGATGCCAATTTCACCAACGGCAACAAATTGAGTCGAGAGTCGTGAGTTGTGAGTTGTGAGTGATATTTCATCAAACAAATATTTTTTTACAATTTCTAATTCTTGTTTATACGTTTCAGGTTTTACATAACAAGGATGCAAACCCATCATCGGAAAAATATTTTCAGGAAATTGCTGCACCAAATCCATCATTCCTTTAATTGTAGTAGAATCAACATTTGGAATAATCATCTTGGAAACACCAGTATTTATTGCACGTTCAATCATTTCTGTTCTGTCAGTATCAAATTGTTCTTCGTACAAATGTGTATGTGTATCTATAAGAGTCGTAAGTCGTAAGTCGTGAGTCATAAGTAAAAAGTAATATTTTTTTATAGATTTATTTTGTCAAGAATAACCTTTTTTTCTTTACAATATTCTAAAAACTTTGGCAAACAATGTTCCAAATGTTTCCATGATTTCTCATTATCGTGCAATACAATTATATCACCATTTTTTACTTTTTGTAAATTTGAATAACATTTTTCTGATGAAATATTCTGGTCAAAATCACCAGGCATCAAAGTCCAATTCAGAATTAAGATTTCTGATTTCTGATTTAAAAAATGAGATTTAAGATTTGAGATTTGAGATTTCTTTATTTTACCATATGCTGGTCGAAACATTTTGCTGTCATGCTGAATTTGTTTCAGCATCTGCTGTCCTTTCAAAAAATCTTGCAAATATGCATCATCATCCGTCTTCCAGCCATTTAAATGCGCGTAACCATGATTGCCAATTTGATGTCCATTATTCAATATATTCTTTATAATTTCTGGATATTTTTCTGCGTTCTTTCCTAAGCAAAAAAATGTAGCTTTTGCATTGTATTTTGATAGTTGTTCTAAAATCCAAGGTGTAATTTCTGGATGCGGACCATCATCAAACGTCAGATAAATCTTATTCTCAGCGTTCGGAAAATCCCAAACGAACTGAGAAAATAGTTTTTTAATAATATATGGTGTATGAACAAAATACATTTTACAAAGCTAAATGCTTATTTTAGCAGTCCAAATTTACAAATTTCAAATTGGCAACTGCTAATTTTTAAATTAAATAAAGTATGAGTAAAAAAGTTAGAGTTCGATTTGCACCTAGTCCAACAGGTCCACTTCATATTGGTGGTGTGCGTACTGCCTTGTATAATTATTTATTTGCCAAAAAACTTGGCGGTGATTTTATTTTGCGCATTGAAGATACTGACCAAAATCGTTTGGTACAAGGTGCAGAACAATATATTATTGACTCGCTGAAATGGGTTGGCATCGAGCCAAATGAAGGCGTTGGCTTTGGCGATGGACAATTTGCACCATATAGACAAAGCGACAGAAAAGATTCTTACCGACAATATGCAGAACAATTATTAAATGCTGATTTTGCGTATTATGCGTTTGATACGGAAACTGATTTAGAACAATTGAAAGCTGCGCATCCAAATTTTAAGTACGATGCAAATACGCGCTCAAAAGGAAAAAACTCATTGACACTTTCTGCTGATGAAGTTGCTCAACGCTTGGCAAATAAAGAACATTATGTGATTCGTATTAAATTACCTTTAGATGAAGATGTGAAATTTCACGATGAAATACGCGGTCATGTAACCGTGAACACTTCGCAAATGGATGATAAAGTGTTATTGAAAAGCGATGGTATGCCAACCTATCATTTAGCCAATGTATGCGATGATTATATAATGCAGATTTCGCATGTGATACGTGGTGAAGAATGGTTGCCAAGCGCACCATTGCATGTATTGTTATATCGTTATTTAGGTTGGGAAAGCTCAATGCCGAAGTTTGCACACTTACCGGTAGTTTTAAAACCTGATGGCAACGGAAAATTATCTAAACGCGATGGCGATCGTTTAGGTTTTCCTGTATTTCCTTTAGAATGGACAGATCCAATTAGCAATGAAATTAGCAGTGGTTACAAACAAAAAGGTTATTTACCAGAAGCTGTTTTAAATATGCTGGCTTTTTTAGGTTGGAATCCTGGAACGGAACAAGAATTTTTTTCAAAAGAAGAATTAATTGAAGCATTTAGCATAGACAATATTCATAAAGCAGGCGCAAAATTTGATTTTGAAAAAGCGAAATGGTTTAATGCAGAATACATCAAAAAATTATCGGACGAAGCATTAGCATCTTTAGTAAAAGAAATGGTTTGCACTAAATTCGGAAATCAAGATGATACTTATTTAGCAAAAGCAGTTGGTTTGGTAAAAGAGCGTTTTGTATTTTTAAATGATATTGAATTATTTGGTTATTTATTTCAAGCAACTGAAAAATACGACGCAACTATTTTATCTAAAATAAATAACATCAAAGAAAATTTTAATGTTGATGCATTTGCTGATTTTTTACAACAACAAACTAATACTGATTTAATCGCTATCGAAACATCATTAAAAGAATTTGCAACCAATAATACTATTAAAGTTGGCGACATGATGAAGTTTTTGCGTGTTAGTTTAGTTGGTGAATTATCAGGACCAACTATACCTGAACTCATTCAATTATTTGGCAGTGAAGAAACTAGTAAACGAGTAAAAAATTGTTTTAGTCAATTGTAAGTTTAACCGCAAAGTTCGCTAAGTTTTACGCAGAGTTCGCAGAGATTTAGACTTCATTTACTTTGCGTAATACTTTGAATCCTTTGCGGTTAAAAATAAAAAAATAAAAAAAATGGAAACATCACACATAGAAGAGAATAAGCAACTCAATTTTATTGAAGAAATTATCGAAAACGATTTGAAAGCTGGAAAATACGATTCCATCTTAACGCGTTTTCCACCAGAACCAAATGGTTATTTGCACCTTGGTCATGCAACAGCAATTTGTTTAAATTTTGGTGTGGCGCAAAAATTTGGCGGCAAAACAAATCTTCGTTTCGACGATACAAATCCTGTTACAGAAGATACGGAATATGTAGATAGCATTCAGGAAGATGTAAAATGGTTAGGTTTTGATTGGGCAAATATTTTTTATGCAAGTGATTATTTTGATCAGTTGTATGATTTTGCTGTACAGCTAATAAAACAAGGCGATGCGTATGTTTGTGATTTAACTGCTGAAGAAATTGCTACACAAAAAGGCACACCAACCGAAGTTGGAACCAACTCACCTTTTAGAGATAGAACCGTTGAAGAAAATTTGCAATTATTTGCAGATATGAAAGCTGGAAAATACAAAGAAGGTGAAAAAACCTTGCGTGCGAAAATTGACATGACTTCTAATAACATGTTGATGCGAGATCCACTTTTGTACAGAATTAAATTTGCACATCATCATCGCACTGGCGACAAATGGTGCATCTATCCAATGTATGATTTTGCACATGGACAAAGCGATTCAATAGAAAAAATTACGCATTCTATTTGTACGTTAGAATTTGTACCGCATCGCGAAGTATATGATTGGTGCATTGAAAAATTAGGTATTTATCCATCAAAACAATATGAGTTTGCTCGCGTGAATATCAACTACACCGTGATGAGTAAACGCAAGCTAAAACAACTAGTTGAAGAAAAACATGTTGCAGGTTGGAATGATCCAAGAATGCCAACGATTTCAGGTATGCGCAGACGTGGTTACACTGCCAATGCCATTCGTGAATTTTGCGATAGAGCTGGTATTGCGAAGCGCGAAAAAGTGAATGATATTTCTTTGTTAGAGTTTTGTGTGCGCGAAGATTTAAATAAAATTTCATTGCGACGAATGGCAGTTTTTAATCCTGTAAAAGTGGTGATTACGAACTTAGCAGAAGATGAAATTTTATTAGAGATTGAAAACAATCCTGAAGACGAGAACAGCGGCACTCGACAAGTTGCTTTTACTAAAGAAATTTTTATTGAGCGCGAAGATTTTGTAGTAGAGCCGCAAAAAAAAGTCTTTAAAATGGAAGTTGGAAAAACAATTCGTTTAAAAGGTGCGTTTATTGTGACTTGCGATAACGCGATAAAAGATGCTAATGGAAACGTTACGGAAATACATTGCACGTATCATGCAGACAGCAAAAGCGGACAAGATACTTCTGGCATAAAAGTACAAGGCACACTGCATTGGGTAAGTGCCAAACATGCTATAAACATTGAAGTACGCGAATATGATAGATTATTTAAAGTTGAAAATCCAGATGCAGAAGAAGGCGATTTTAAAGAGTATATTAACGAACATAGTTTAGATATTATACCAACTGCGTATGCAGAACCTGCATTAGCAAATGCAACACTAAACGATCATTTTCAGTTTTTACGCAAAGGTTATTTTTATTTAGATAAAGATTCTACTTCTGAAAAAATCATCTTTAATAAAACAGTTGGCTTGAAAGATGGTTTTACGAAGAAGTAAAACGAAAAGATTATAAAATGAGTCAAAATTTCAAACAAAAGATTTGCTTATTATTAGTCATAATTCCTATTTTAATTCTTTTAGTTTCGACATTAAATTCAGAATTATTTTTTACAGATTCCTTTTATCATTAATTTTTTATTTCATTTCAAAATTATCGGTTTAATTTTTAAAAATTAAACTGAAGAAATAAAAATTTGCAAAGACTGGAACCATTAAGGTGACTTGAAATTATTATTATTTGGAACATTAGCATTTATTGCTAATAGTTTTAGGTTGTGTTTTTGTTGGTTTATGTATTTATTGTAAAAACAAGTTAATGTTTATAATCATGCAAGAAATCATTTTTGAAGAGCATTATTTTTATCAATTCTATAAACAAGAAAATGATTATTACTTAAGTGTTTTGTGTGGTACTTCTGCGCAGTTTGATATCACAATAAAATTTACAGAAACAGAAGTTGAAACTTATCTTCTAAAAGGACAAGATTATATTGTAACAAAAGCAAATCGCATCTTTAATAATCCAAAAGATTTTATTGAAAGAAAGATGTAGAAAATAAAAAGAATTATTTCTCAACCACGGAATAAATAGCAGCCATAATTTTATCTAAATTACTTGGATAATTTACCCAATTTTTTTCTGATTTAGCACTGTAAACCGCAACATATACTTTGCTTTTTCGTTCACCAACTGTAATGGTTAATTGCAACGGCAAAGCAACCGGATTTGTGGTTAAACGTTCATTGCAAGCAGCATCATTTTCAGTACAATCGTAAGAAGATTTGAAATCAAAAAATCCTAAATCTATAATGTATTGTGCCAGTTTCACCAATTGCTCACGTGAAATATGTTTTTCAATGCGTTGGTCACCTTCTTTTTAGTTTTGTATTCACGATGAATTCGACCTGCATTTAAAATAGAAATTCTATCATACATTTTTGAATTATCATCATTCAAAACCGTTCCACCGTTTACATAAATATCAACATATTCATTCGGATTGAATTGCACTGGAATATTTAATTGCATTGTTTTTAAAACGCTGTCTAATTTTTTATCGTTGTTTCTTCTAATGGTTTCTGCCTCTTTAGAAAATTCAGAATAATTAGCTTTTGCCAACACATCTTCTTTTTCATTTCCTTTAGAAATTATTGTTTTGTTGACAGGAGTTTTGTCAATAATCTCGTTCGCAGATAAAGGTTTTATTGGGTTTGGCTTATTATACGTTGCATTGCCATTTACAATTGGTGTAGTTTCAAACGAGAATTCTTTGATGTTTTTAGTTGTATCAAAATTTGACTTTGATGACATAGAAATATCATTTTTCAAAGCTGGTTTTTCAATAGATTTTTCTACTGATTTTACAGTTGGTTTTTCCAAAACAGGTTTTGTCGCTATCTGTTTTGGCTTTTCTATAACTACTGATTTTTCTGGCAATTTGCTTTTTAATAAATCTTTTTGATCGTTAATTTTATTAACTGAAATATCATTTTTTTCAATTACTTTATCTTTCAATTTCGTAGCAGTATCTTTTTTAATTTCAATAGGTTTAGTACTTATTTCTTTTACTACATCTCTTTTGATTTTACTGGAAACACTGTCTATTTTTATGGTTTCTTTTCTTGTATCAACAGTTGGAATAGATTTATAATTATCTGTATTATTTGAATTATCAACTTTTTGAATGCTATCGTATTTTTTCCATAATGCATCGAAACCACTTTGTGCTTTTACTGAAAAAGTCACTTGTAAGAAAATAAATAACAGCAAATAATTCTTCATATCTAATACAGTTTAATAAAATTATTTTTCAATTACAGAATAGATAGCATTCAGAATCTTTTCTAATTTTGGTGGATAATCCACAAAATTAGCTTCCATATTCGGCGCAAAAAGTGCCACACTCACTTTGTTTCTGCGTGCGCCAATGGCAACAGTAATATTCAATGGAATTGGTTGTGGTTCTCGTTTCATTCTTGCATTGCAATCAACATCATTTGCATCGCAATCATACTCTTTTTTAAATTCAAAGAAACCTAAATCAACAATATATTGTGCCAGTTTCATTAATTCATCTTTAGAAATTTTCTTTTCTTCACGTTGTTCACCTTGCAATTTTGTTTTGTATTCGCGCTGCACCATACCTGTATGAAAAATAGAAAGTCGATCATAGATTTTTGCATTTTGTCCTGCGTATAAACCACCACCACTAACATAAATTTCTATATAATCGTTAGAATTTACAGTTACCGGAACTTTAACTGGCAACGATGCCAACACGCTATCCAACCAACGTTTATTGGTTTTGCGGATTGAATCTGCTTCTTTTGCATACTTGTCGTAACTCTCTTTTTGAGCTAAATCTTCTTTTGTTAAATTCTCTTTGGCAGTTGTTTTTGAATTCACCGGAATTTTAGCTTCTGCAATTTCTTTATCTTCTTTTTTAGGATTTGGTAAATTATAGCTCGGTTTATTTGAACTATTCGTAATTGGTGTTGTCTCGAAATAAAAATCTTTTAATTTTTTTGTGGTGTCAATTTTATTGTATTTTTTTATTTCAGTGGATGTTGCTTTTTCTATCTCTTTTTCTTTCGTCGTTGATTTTACTACTGCTTTACCTTTTACAATTGGTGTACTTGAAAAATCATCTTCTACTTTTTTACTTTTTGAATTAACTTCATTCATGATTTCTGCTGCACTTTGTACTTTTACTGGTTTATCTGTTTTAATAGTTGGAGATTTTACAGCTTCTTTTAATTTAACACTATCTTTTGTTGTTGCTGTTTTGATAGTAGTTGGCAAATTAGATTTTTCAACTTTCTCAACTTTTTTTACAACTGTAGCTTTGCCTTTCACAATTGGTTGTGTAGAAAATTCATCAGGATTGGTGTTTTGATTTTTAATTACTGTTGAATTTGATTTTTTAATATCAATTTGCTGAATTTTCTCTTTTTCTAAAGCATTTAAATCTTTTAAACTACCACTTTGTGGCTTTTCTGCTGGTGGCAAAACGTTTTTTTGTACTGTATTTTGTGCATTATTATTTAAAAATAAAAGCGTAAAAAATAGAAGTGTTATAAGTTTTAAATTCTTCATGTTTATAAAATTAATTTTCAATGCCTTTTAACATCGGCACAAAGGTAAATGTATCAAAGATTTCTTTTTCATAATGATTGTTAACCAATCGTTTAATTCGCAACATCTTTTGTGTATTGCCTTCACCAAACGGAATTACCATGCTACCACCAATAGCTAATTGATCCAATAATTTTTGTGGAATTTCTGGAGCAGCAGCCGTTATTATAATTTTATCAAATGGCGCAAACGAAGGCAACCCAATTTCCAACACCGTGTCGCCTTCTTCAATCTCTAATAATTGCGTTTGATATGCAACGGTAAACGGATTTGAAATCGTTTGTCCACGACCAATTGGAAACGGAATATTATCGTACGCTTTTTCTTCAAAAGATGCATCCATAAAAAAATGACGCGGAATTTTTTGAATGGCAGCCAACACTTTTTCATCTTGGATACCTAAATCTTTCAACTCACCTACTAATCGTTTGCGCAAACCTTGCTGTCTGAACGTATCTTGCATAGCACAAAAATAGCTTCTAAACACAAATTTTATAGAAGAAACTATTCCATGTTGTTAATAAATACGATAAACACAATAAAAAACACTATTTTTTTTGAAATTGGCAGGCAACTATTCAACTTTATGGTGTCTTTATAAATGAAAAGTAAAAATTGACCTTAATAATTGATGATATTTTTTTAGGAAAGTTAAAACAAAAAGATGTTTTGGCTTGCAAGCAATTGTATATGCAATATGCTGATGCTATGTATAATATATGTAGAAGAATTTTGCAAAACCAAACAGAAGCTGAAGATGCTTTACAAGATGGATTTATAAAAATATTTGAAAATATTCATCAGTTTAGAAATGAAAGCAGCATTGGAAGTTGGATTAAACAGATTATTACCAACACTTGCATTAATAGTCTTAAAAAGAAAAAAATAAGTTGGCAAGAATTGGATGAGAAAAGTGAAGGTGAAAGTGATAGTGAAAGTGATGACAAAGACGATAAATTTAATTTTTCTATTGAACAAATAAAAAATGCGATTGAACAATTGCCAAATGGCTACCGAGTAGTTTTTAATTTATTTATGTTTGAAAATTATTCGCATGTAGAAATTGCAACTCTATTAGAAATAACAGAATCGACGTCAAAATCACAGTTGTTTAAAGCAAAAAATAAGTTGAAAGAAATTTTAGTACAATCAAACAATACACATGGATAATTTTGAAAAATATTTAAAGGAAAACAAGCATGAGTTTGATGTTGAATTTACAAACAAACATCGTGTTTGGGAAAATTTGGAGCAAAAAATCGCAGTTAAGAAAGTAATTCCAATATGGAAAAATCGATGGATTCAATTTGCTGCTGCTGCGTGTTTGGTTGGTGTATTGGTGCTGAAAATTGCTACACCTAATTCAACAAAAAACATGACAACTATTTGTTCAATTGATGGTGTTTCCAAAGAATTTTGCATGCAAATAAACGAGTATGAAACAGATATTCAATCGAAATTAATAAGTATGGATTCTACTAAATTAGAAATACCAAAAGAAGTGGAACAAGAAGTAAATGCTGACAATCCGATGAAAGTTATATTATTGAATGAGTTGAAAAAAAATCCTAATAATCCAAAAATAAAAGATGCGATTTTAAAATACTATAAAGCAAAATTAGAATTGATAGAACGCATTGAAGAAGTATTAAAAAAACAAGATAAACAGATAAAAAATGAAATCTCTTCTAACAATATTAGCTAGTTTATTTTTTATTTCTGTTGGATTTGCTGAAGATGCAATGAAAGAAATAAAAATTACGAAAGAATGGAAAGTTAATCTAAATTCTACGGTTGAATTAAATGCTCGTGAACAAATTTATAAAATTGAATTCTGGGACAAAGATTTTGTAAGAATTGACTTTATTATGAAAACCAATAAATCCGATTTTACAACAAACAATTTGCAAGAAATGTTAGATATAAATGCAAATAGTAGCTTTAATAAATTATCTATAAATACGACTATAGACTTCGATAAATCTTCATCAATTTGGAATTGGATTCTAAAAACAAAAGACAAAATTACGAAAAGCACACAATATGAAGCTAAAAGTATTTTGTATTTACCAAAAAACATAGCACAGCTAAACCTTACTATTAATTACGGCTTTTTACAGATTGGTGACATCAATATACCATTAAAAATTTCATCTAACTATAGCGATATAACCATTGAAAAAAACACAAACAAAACCATTATAAGTTCAACATATGGTGATGTAAACTTAGGAAATCTGAGTAACGTAAAAATAAATTCAAGTTATGGCGATTTTATTATTGATAATATTGACACATTAAATAGCAGCACTAGTTATTGCGACATTAAACTTACTAGTTGTCCATACATACAATCATTAAGCACTAATTATGGCGACATTACCATACAAAAAGCTGGAACCATAAAAACGACTGCAACCTATTCTGATATAAAAATAAAATCATTACAGCAAGAACTCAATTCAGTGCTAACATACAGCGATTTAATGATTGATGAAATTGCGAAAACACTTAAAGGAATATCTATTGTTTCTACTTATTCTGATAATAAATTGAAAATAAATCCTGAAAATCCAATCAACATAAAAATTAAAGATATTAACGGTGATGTTGATGTAAAAAACTCAAGATTGCAATTAACTATTTCTAAAAATGAAACAGAAAACAATACAGAAATATCAGCAAAAACAAAAACAGCAACAGATGCTTCTTAACCATCAAAATAACAAGTAAAAACAGTGATATTATTATTTATTAAACAAAAAAAATCATTCAACATGCAAACACAAAAAACAATCAAAAAAGCAATATTTTTTTTAATAACATCAATAGTTTTTCAGTCAACAATATTTGCATCGAATAATATTGTTACAAAAAATTATGTATTGAATCAATTTAGCACTTTAAAAATCAGCAACTCATTTCAAGTGGAATTTAAACATAGTAATGAGAATAAAGTTAGCGTTGAAATAGATGAAAACACACTAAAAAACCTATCCGTTACAAACACCAACAACGAACTATCTTTAAAATTAAAAGATTGCAATTTTTGCAAAACAAAAACATTAAAAGCAATAGTTTATGGTAATTCTTTAATTGCAATTTTTGTAAGTGGTGCATCTACTTTTACAAGTGATTATACTTTCATTGGGAAAGAAATTTCCATAAAAAATTCAGGTGCTTCAAGAATAAACATTTTTGTTAAAACTGAAAAATTGGATATAGATGTTTCTGGAGCATCAAAAATTAATGTAAATGGTTCTGCAACAAAATTATTACTTGATGCTTCAGGTGCCTCAAATTACAACGGTAAAAATTGTAAAAATAATTTTGCAGATATTAGTGCATCTGGTGCATCAAAAGTTATTGTAGATTGCAGTGATACGTTAGAAGTAAAAGCAAGCGGCGCATCTTCAATAAAATATATTAGTACGCCAAAAACAATAAATAAAGTAACATCTGGTGCATCAAATGTTGTCGAATATTAATCTTTCAAAAAAAATATTTTAGAAATACTGTAATAAAAAAATAAAAATTACCACTAACTATTTTGGTAAGAATTTAATTTTGTATTTATGCGCTATCTTTTTCAATCTCTTTGCTTTTATTGATATCTACATCAATTTTTGGTAACACTATACAAGGAATTGTACTAGATGAAAACAAAAAACCAATTGAGTTTTGCAACATTATTTTGCATAAATACAACGATTCTACTTATTTAAATGGCACGACTACTGACAGCTTAGGAAAATTTGAAATCAAAGACATAAAACCAGAAAATTATTTCATGGAAATTATTTATGTTGGTTACAAAACAGATACAGTTCAAGCAATTATAGAAGTTAAAAATGATGCTGAAGAAATTTTTGATTTTGGAATCATTGAACTTAAAGTTGAAGCAAATATGTTGAAAGGTGTTGAAATTACATCAACAAAACCAATTATAGAACGCAAAGCAGATCGCATTGTATACAACGTAGAAAATAGCGCAAAATCAAGTGGCGAAAGTGTGATGGATTTATTGCGTTCCGTGCCAGGCGTTACCGTAAATGGCAATGATGAAATTCGTGTAAATGGTAAAAACCAAGTACAAGTAATGATAAACGGGAAAGTTGAACAATTGACTGGTGACCAACTTGCAAGTTTGTTAAAATCGATTCAAAGTTCAAACGTGAAAAAAATTGAAGTGGTCAGCAATCCATCAGCAAGATATGATGCAAATGCAAAAGGTGGTGTTTTAGAAATTCAATTAAAATCAAACCTCAGAACCGGAACCAACGGTTCTGTATTTGCAAATTATCGACAAAATGAATATGCAAGCGCAGAAACTGGTTTTAATATTAATGTGAATCACAAAAAAATTACATTAAGCACCAACTATAATTTTGGATACAACAACAACTATCAAAAAAACACATTTGTACGCAATTTCACAACCACAAACTCAGTTGAACGATTTGATGAAAATGGTTTTGATAAAAATAAATTCATTAGTCATTATGCAAATCTTAGTTTAAAATATAACATCAACGATAGAAATACAATTGGAATTGGTGGTGAATTATTTCAATTTAAAAATCCACATACGTCAACTTCTAATTTAAATATTATCAATAATGTTCTTGCTTCAGAAAATGTAAATTCTATTCAAAAAACAATAAATACTGCAGACGTTAAAAGCATAAATCCATCAGCTAACTTTAATTTTAGAAGTCAATTAGACAGCACTGGTAGTACTTTAGAATTTACTTACGATTATACATACTTCAATTTATATACACTCAGTCATTTAAATATGGCATATTTAGATTCAAATGCACTTGAAAAAAACATTCCACGTTTAGATTTTAAACAAGACAATCCTTACATCGTAAATTTGCATACTTCAAAAGTAAATTACAACAAAACATTAAAACACGAACACAGCATTGAAGTTGGTGTAAAATTTACTTGGACAAAAACCAGCAACGATATAAAATTTAATAACTTAATTGGAAACGACTATATAATAGACAGCACCAAATCAAATAAATTTCAATACATTGAAAATATCAATGCAATATTTTCTACATGGAGCAAAAACTGGAAAAAAGGATGGAGCACCAACCTTGGTTTGCGCATTGAACAAACCAATACCAACCAACGATCTTACACTTTAAATTCCATCACCAAAAGACACTATGTTGATTTTTTTCCAAGTTTATTTATTCAAAAAAGCATCAAAGAAAAACATAGTATAAACATCAACTATAGCAGAAAAATTCAACGACCTGATTTTAATGATTTAAATCCTTTTCAATTTTATTTAAGTCCTTATTCTGTTTGGACTGGAAATGCAAATCTAAAACCTCAATATATCAATGTTACTGAATTTACCTATACATTTAAAAATGCATACAGCTTTTTTATTGGACATGAAAATTTAAACAACAATTATACACATTTAATTTTTCAAGATGACAGTACAAAAATTTCTACTTATAGAGCCAGCAATTTTAAAATACGAAACAACTTAAATATTGGATTTAATATCAACAAAGAAATATTTAAATGGTGGACCATTTCTTATTCTGCACAATACACGTTTTTCAAATACAACTCTATTGTAAACAATTCACCATTTATCGTTTCATCTCACAAATTCAATATTTCACTGGACAACACTTTTATTTTACCAAAAGGATTCATGATTAATGTATTTGGCTTTTACACTTCACCACATTACGACGCAACTGATATTATGAAAAGTGATGGTATGTTGAATATTTCACTTTCCAAAACATTTTTTGATAAGAAATTAAGAATCAGAATTGCTGGAAATGATATTTTGGCTACTAAAAACATGTCGTACACCACTAATTATTTCAATGTAAATTCTAAAACAACTAACAAATGGAGTTCTCGTTTTTTCAGCTTAACTGTTTCGTATAACTTCCAAAAAGGTAAAAAATTCCTAAATTCACGTGTAAATAAAAGTAACGAAGAAGAGAAAAGCAGAATTGGTGGTTAAATTAATTTTCGTACTTTTGAGGTTCAATTTTGAAGTATGCAAATTAAATTTGGAACAGACGGCTGGCGCGCCATTATTGCGCAAGAATTCACAACTGAAAACGTAGCTCGTGTAGCACAAGCAACAGCAGGTTGGGTAAAATCCATCTCAGAAAAACCATCCATCACCATCGGTCATGATTGCCGTTTTGCTGGACCACTTTTTACTGAAGTAACCATAAAAGTTTTATGCAATGAAGGTGTGAAAGTATATGCACACAAAGGCATTTGCTCTACACCAATGATTTCATTAGGTTGCGTAAAATTAAATACTACTGCTGGTGTAGTGATTACTGCATCACACAATCCACCAACGTACAATGGCTATAAATTAAAATCAAATTTTGGTGGACCAAGCACACCTGCAGATATTGCCATTGTAGAAAGTTTAATTCCAGAAAAAGCTGAAATTCCAACAACTTCTTTAGAAGAATTTATAGCAAATGGTTTATTAGAATACGTTGATTTAGAAACGATGTATTTTAATCATGTCGAAGCATCTTTTGATATGGAATCCATTCGAAACGGTGGAATGACTTTCGGTTATGATGCAATGTTTGGTGCTGGACAAAAAATTGTTCGACGATTATTGCCAAAAAACTTAGTGTATTTGCATTGCGAAGAAAATCCAGGTTTTAATGGACAAGCACCAGAACCTTTACATAAAAATTTATTAGAATTTTCTAACCTAATAAAAAATTCTACTGATATAGAATTTGGTTTTGCCAACGATGGTGATGCAGACAGAATTGGTTGTTATGATAACGAAGGTAACTTCATTGATTCGCATCACGTGCTTTTATTATTGATTCATTATTTACACAAATACAAAGGTTTATCAGGTAAAGTGGCAATTTCGTTTACGGTTTCTGATAAAGTAAAAAAATTGTGCGATGCGTATAATTTACCTTGCGAAGTAACACCAGTTGGTTTTAAATATGTGTGCGAAATTATGGTGAACGAAAACGTATTAGTTGGTGGTGAAGAAAGTGGTGGAATTGCTATTACAGGACATATTCCAGAGCGCGATGGTGTTTGGATAGCGTTAGTGTTGATGGAATTTATGGCGAAAACTGGAAAAACAATTAAGGAATTAATTGCAGAAGTATATGAAGTAGTTGGCGCATTTGATTATGACAGATATGACTTACATATTTCAGAAGAAATTAAACAAAAAGTAATTACTAATTGCAAAAACGATGCGTACAAAAGCTTTGGAAAATACACCATAGAACGCAAAGAAGATATTGATGGCTGGAAATATTTTATGCAAGATGGAATCTGGACAATGATTAGAGCATCTGGAACCGAACCGGTTTTGCGTGTGTATGCACAAGCAAAAGACAGAGCTGCAGTAATTGATGTATTGGAAACGGTGAAAGCTACTTTGCTAAACTAACTTTCAAAAAATTTTATAATTCAATATTTAATTGAGAAACTTATTCGTTCAGTTTAAGTTTCTCAATTATTTTACTTCTTTTATTCATTACTTTTAAATCTACTCTTGTATAAAAGAAGTACGATAAAATGTAGGCGAATGCCATCCAAAACAGATAACTCAAGAACACATGTTTGGCTGCATTAAATCCAAGGATATGCAGAATTATTGCAACAAATATTGCGAATGTACCGTGCAGTAAAAACATACTGTATGAGATATTGCTGGTAAAAAGTATAAAGTGATTCACAAAATTATTCTTAAATTTCACTGTTTTCAAACAAGGTAAAAAACACATAAAACCTAGCGGTCCAACCAAATAAAACAAGGTGAAAAAATAGAACGTTGAATACGGATTTACAGGTAAATACTCATTTGCAGTACACCAATAAAGTGCCATATTTCCTAAATAAATAACCAAACCAATTGCTAAAAATCTATATCGATTGTTGTGCCAAAAATCTTGATAAAAATAGCATATATATGCAGCCAATAAACCAACTGCAATTGTGTCTAAACGAAGTATTACAATTTCTTTAAACATAAAAAAATCCAACACCGTATGATTTGGAAAAACATGGTAGTAATAATAAACTTTTAATAAATTACATACTACAATATATAGCAACACAATAAAAATAAAAGACTTTCTCTTACTTACATTAAATATCGTTGTGGCAAAATAGAATATGATTGGAAACGAAAAGTAAAACCACTCTTCCACCGAAATTGTCCAGGTTTCTGTGTAGAACTTGACATTATTTACAAATAAATTATGTGTGAAAAAATAATTAGCAAATGGTATCTCAAAATTTTTATTGTACAATTTAGTAAGCACTACTAAAATCGTGAGTATTAAATAATAACTCGGCAACGTACGAACCCAACGCATCACTAAAAATCGAGCAGTATATTTTGGTGTAATCTTGTCGAGTTTGTGTACATCTTTTAAATGATGATATCCAATTAAAAAACCACTACACACAAAAAACATATCTACTGGATCTGGAAACGGAATTTTCTTAAAATCCAAGCCAATTAAGTTTGCTGTAATTTGTAAAAAATGCATATGCATCACCAATACTACAGAAAAAGCTCGTACAATATCAAAACCAAAATATCTTTTCTCAGGATTGGTATTTATTTTAAAAATAGACAACATTAATTTTTCGCTTTAAAATTAGATTTTCGGTATCAATTTATTGATTATTGCAAGCTGCTAAAATAATGAAATTAAATTAGTCAGCAAGTTTCTATTTATATTTCAATTTTCAGGATAATTTGATTTCTATTTTTGATGTAAATTAATTCATTAAATTTCTTGTCCGTTTAAATCTGTCGTCAGCACTTCACTCATATAATCTAAAAAAGGTCGCATATTTTTAAACGTATGATTAGCGAGTTTTACAAAATCAGCACTTAATACTTCTTCATCTGTAAATTTTTTAATTAATAAAAATTGTTTGTAACGCAATAAATCTATCGCTTCATGATTGGCATCAAAACCTTTTGGTGTGGTTTTTAATTGCTCACCTTGCAGTGAACCAAAAGTAGCAACAAACGTTTTGTTTTTTATTATCTTTCTTAAAGGCGCATCATCGAAAGCAATATCATCACGAATGCGTCTTAAATCTTCTGCATTCGGCGACCAGAAACCACCAGCCAACCAAGTATTGCCTGGCTCTAAATGAAAATACAAACCACCACGACGAAACTTAGTAGCACGACGAAAGCTGCCGCTGAAATAAGTACAGTAAGGTATTTTTCTTTTGAAAAACGCACATCTCTATAAATTCTGTAACATGCTTTTTTGCCTGATGGCGTTTCTATAATATCATGCTTGTTCAATTCAAACAAAAGTGCTTCTGCAAAGTCATGTATATGCGACTGCTCTTTTATGTATGTTTCCTTATGCTTTGCAAACCACTCGCGGTTATTGTTCTTTTTTATTGATTTTAAAAATGCAAATGCAGTAGTTGGAATGGTTGATGTTGCCATGAAGTGAAGATACTGTTTTTTCTTTTGTCAGAATTAGGATTGTTTGATTAAATGATTTTTTTTTGACTCCAAATTAAAAACACACAATTGTTATTTCAAATTATATAGTTATATTTGATGTAATGATGAATAAGAAAAAATATATTCTATTAATTATTTCTGTAATATTACTAAGTTGCAAAAAAGATGATTTGAATGATTTCCCTACAGAAACATTAGTAAAAACAGAAACACATGGTAATGTTGTTAAATCATATTCATACGATAATCAAAATCGTTTAATCTTAGAAAGAATAGATATGAATTCAAATTACTATATTACTCATGCTTACAAATACAAAGGTGATACTGTAATAATATTTTCGGTAGATTCAAATAATGTAAAAAATCGAATTATGCCTTTTTATTTATTAAACAATAAAAAGTTGAAGGTTTATGAATTTCCACCTTTTGAGTATACGTATGACAATAATGATTTTATTGTAACTGCTATTGAATCTTTTCGACATTCTTATTTAGATTCTTTTTATAATGATTCAAATAACATTACAAAACGTGTACAAAGGATGTATAACATATACAGTTACACATATACCATTACAACTATCAAACAATATAATGATACTATAAATACTCTTGGTAATAACAACTTTGGAAAATCATACTTAGGAAAATCGAGTAAAAATTTAATCAGTTATGAAACAGTTGTCAATGAAAAAATGTTTTGCCAAATTAACATTGGGTGCGGTCCAAATCAAATTATCGATATCAATAATTATAAATACTCTTATGAATTAGACAGAAAGAACAGAGTAACTAAAATTATAAAAAGAATGTAGCAACTCTTGAAACGGATACTACCAGTTATACTTATTATTAGTGTAGCATATTATTAAGTTATCTACTATAACATGCACTAACTCTCATAAAAAGCCGCTAACATTCGCAATTTTTATCTTGGCATTTGGTTCTGAAAATCTATAAATCTCAATACTGATTCGTATCTAATCTATTCACTTTGCTCCAACTTTATGCTTTGAAATCTATCAGTTCTACGCTGCCGTAGTAGGTGCTTTGTGTATTTGTGTATTCATGCATGTATTTATCATCTAAACGAACTCGCTCGCCATTGGTTAGGTTTTCAAACTTCAAAAATTACTAATTAAATCTTGATTTTATTATAAATTGATACTAAACATTTCAGAAACTAACTTTTCAATGTATTGCAACGTATAATATCGTAATTTTGTACAAAATAAATTTTATGAATTACACCATTGGCGAAAAAGTGCGTTTAGAAATTGGAAGACCAACCAATCTTGGTATTCATGTAATTATTAATGAAAATGATGAAGGTTTGATTTATCATAATGAAATTTTCCAACAACTTACACTTCGTCAACAAGTTGATGGTTACATAAAAAATATTCGCGAAGATGGAAAAATAGACGTTAGTTTACAGCAACAAGGATTTTTAAATACGATTGAACAAAACTGCACCGTTATTTTAGATAAACTACAAGCTAAAAAAGGTTACCTGAAATTAAATGATAAAAGCTCACCTGTTGAAATTCAACAGGAATTAAACATGAGCAAAAAATCGTTTAAAAGTGCAGTAGGTTTCTTATTTAAGCAACAAAAAATAAGAATAGAAGTCGATGGAATTTATTTAGTTAAATAGTAAAAATTTATTTTTCTATCTTTGAATTTGAAGTACTGCAACCATGAACCATTACAAGCTACAAATTTCTATTTCTACTTTTTTAAATTCTATAGCAAAGTTGGTGCTTTTGGCTTTATTGATTTGTGTTTCTACAACAATTTTTTCTCAAGATTTGATGGCAACTTCATCATCTAAAAAACAAAAACACAAAAGATGTAAAAGAGAAAAAAAGGACGAAACTCCTTTAGCAAAACAACCTGCTTACACTATTATTAAAGATTCTGCTGTTGTAAACAATACATTACAAATCCACAACGACACCCTTTTTAATAAAAATTATGAACTAAAAAAATCATAACTTCTTTGATTTAATTCCAGACACGACTTGGCAAAATGAATATGCCTATTCGGTTCACAACGATACTATTTTTCATTACGATTACATTGCTGCAGATCCTGCTTACAATTACACTGGAAAAATAAAATGACAAAACCTTATAAATTTTTTCGTCCATCAGAAGAATTAAATTTACCGCGTGTAGGGTTGGTTGCTGGTATACAAGGTGGTTTATATGCTGGAGCAAATGCTTGGTGGAGTGGTGCTTGGTATTCAAAATATGATAAAGGAAAATTTCATTTTTTTAACGACTGGAACGAGTGGAACGGCATGGATAAAGTGGCACATGCATTTAATTGTTATTTCGAATCAAAATGGACATACGATTTATTTAAATGGGCTGGATTAAAAGAAAAACATGCTATTTGGGTTGGCATGTTAACAGGAAATATGTGGCAATTATCAATAGAATTGAATGATGGATTTCAGAAAAAATGGGGTTTTTCTTGGGGCGACATGGCAATGAATATAAGTGGTAGTTTGTTGTTTGGAATCCAACAATATGTATGGCACGATCAGAAATTTAATTTAAAAATATCTGCTGCACCTGTTAAGTACGGAAAATATGGTGACGTACAAATAACTGAACGTGCTAAGGCATTATACGGTACTTCTTTTACTGAATTAATTTTAAAAGACTATAATGCAATGACATTTTGGTTAAGTGTAAGTCCTGGTTCCTTTATAAAAATCCAAAATCTAAATTTCCAAAATGCATACAAGTATCTTTTGGATATGGAGCTGGCGGTATGTTAGGTGGACAAAAAAACAGATGGAATAAAAATGATTTAGGTGGTGAAAAAGAAGTCGGAAATATAGATCCTTCTGACTTAGTAGACAGAAGTGATATTCAACGATTACATAAATTTTATTTATCGATGGATTTAGATTGGACTAAATTACCTGTTAAAAAACACTGGGCAAAAGGATTAATGAAGGTTCTAAATATTATTAAGCTGCCGTTTCCTGCTATTGAATTTAACGATAACAAAAATGGCAGTAAAGTAGCATGGCACTGGTTGAAGTTTTAGAATAAAGTGAAAGTGAAAGTGAAAGCTGTCCTTAATTGATTTAAACAGATATAAGAAGCCGAAAAGATTTACTTTTCTGCTTTTTTATTTATACAGTTTTCGAATCTATTGTTTTTTTTACCAACTTTATTTTAAAACTTAAAATGCACAAACAATCGTCCAAAATTTTTGCTGTCTTTTTCGATGCGGTGATATTGTTGTTTGATGTGTTTTTGTTCTAAAAAACGCAGTACTGATTTTTTGAGTTGTCCGCTTCCTTTTCCTGGAATTATTTCTACTAATTTTGTTCCTGTACATACTGCTTCATCAATAGCATTATTGAGTGCAGCTATTTTAGTGCCGTTATTAAAACAATCGTGTAAGTCAACTACTATTTTTGCCATGGTTTATTTTTTAATCAGTTTTTTAATACTAAAGAAAGAAAATAAAACACCAATCAACAATATTAAAAAACAGGCAACTTTTTTACCAAATAAATTATACAACATTGCAATTATCCAATTAATCTCCATTTCTCCATTGGATGCTTCCATATTTGAAAACTCTGAATATAAAAAAATGCTTAAGCCAATGCACATCACTCCTACTACCAATTCTGCAATAGTATCTGTTTTTTTTGATTTGTCGGAAGCTAAGATTTGGTTTTATCAAATATCACTTCCACTTTAATCATCCGTAAATTTTAACTGAAAATCTTTTATAGATTTCATTTACAAATTCAATATTAAGGTCATCAACACCTGTTTTATTATTGGTTTTAATCTACCAATAAAAGTTGGTGCAATAGGTAGAATTTTATAGTATTATTGCAGATAAAAATTTGAATTCCAATTTTTGAAGTCTTTTCCCAATTAATTCTACTAATTTTTATCCTACATACTTTTGATTCTTATTTTCAGGATCTTTTAATTATATATTCAACAAATAGCTTCTAATTCCATTTTCTTGTATTTATCAAACCACGAAAATCGTGGCACGAGTTACTTCAAGCCACCAATCATATCTTCAGGTTTTACCCATTCGTCGAATTGCTTCGCTGTAACATAACCAAGTTTTATTGCAGTATCTTTTAAAGTTGCATTGTTTTTATGCGCCGTTTGTGCAATTTCAGCAGATTTGTAATAACCAATTTTTGTGTTTAATGCAGTCACCAACATTAAACTATTTTCTAAATTCTTTTTGATGTTATCCGTTAATGGAATAATTCCTGTAGCACATCTATCATTAAATGATACGCACACATCACCAATTAATCTTGCAGAATGTAAGAAATTATAAATCATCATTGGTTTAAACACATTCAACTCAAAATGGCCATTGCTACCACCAATATTGATGGCAACGTCGTTACCTAACACTTGCGCTGCAACCATTGTCATCGCTTCGCATTGAGTAGGATTTACTTTTCCAGGCATGATAGATGAACCAGGTTCGTTATCAGGAATATGAATTTCACCGATGCCACAACGCGGTCCAGACGACAACATACGAATATCGTTTCCTATTTTCATTAATGAAACCGCAACCGTTTTCAAAGCACCATGTGCTTCTACAATGGCATCGTGTGCTGCTAATGATTCAAATTTATTATGTGCTGTGATGAAAGGCAAGCCTGTTAAGTTTGCAATTTCTTTCGCAACATTTTTAGAATAACCTTTTGGTGTGTTGATGCCTGTTCCAACTGCTGTTCCACCAAGCGCTAACTCTGATAAATGTTCTAATGTATTTTCAATTGCCTTAATTCCATGATCTAATTGAGAAACATAACCAGAAAATTCTTGTCCTAAAGTTAATGGTGTTGCATCCATAAAATGCGTACGACCAATTTTTACAATCTTTGCAAACTCTTTTGATTTTTTTGCTAAAGTATTTCTAAGCTTTTTAATTCCAGGCAAAGTTGTTTCCATTAAAATAGAATAGGCTGCTATGTGCATTGCAGTTGGAAATGTATCGTTGGATGATTGTGATTTATTGACATCATCATTCGGATTGATTGCTTTTTTTTCATCAGTTAATTTTCCACCAAGCAACACATGCGCACGATACGCGATAACTTCGTTTACATTCATATTTGATTGTGTACCTGAACCAGTCTGCCAAACTACCAATGGAAACTGGTCGTTCAGCTTTCCTGCTAAAATTTCATCACATACCTTTCCTATAATATCTGATTTAGATTTCTCTCACACTTTTGCTTTGTAATTAGTAATCGCTGCTGCTTTTTTCAAATAAGCAAACGCTCGAATAATTTCTTTCGGCATTTTGTTGATGTCTTGTGCGATTTGAAAATTTTCGATTGAGCGTTGTGTTTGTGCACCGTAGTAAGCGTCGATTGGAACGTTTACTTTTCCCATGGTGTCTTTTTCGATTCTGTATTGCATTTTTTGAAGTATTGAGTAGTGAGTAATTAGTATTTAGTAATTTATCCAGCCATAATAACACGGTCGAATTTAAGTTTATTTTCTTTATTGATGATAAAAATAAGAACTGCTGCACTTTCTGTTTTACTTTCTTCGTTGCCATATGCTTCAATACCATATGCTGCATTTAAAAATAAACTTACTGATTTAACAGATTTATCATACGAAACAGAAGTAGAATATTGTGCATCGTCGTTTTTTACTTTCCAACTAGTAGAAGATACGTAATTATTTTGTAAGAGCGAATCGCTTTTCATTGGCAATAATCCTTTTACAAAATCAGCACGAAATATTTGTTTATAATATTTTTCAAATTCTTCTTCAGATTGCAATTTGGTGGTTTTTCTTAAATCCTTGTTAGTGTTATAGTTAATCACTGCTAATAAACCATCTGCCTGTTCTGATGTCAAAGGAAAATCAAAAAAAGATTTTATTACTGGTAAATCATTTTGATATAATGCTTGTCTGAGTTTTTGAAATTCTAAAATCCAGATTGGATATTTTTGTATTGAAGTATCAACTATTGCTAAAGTGTCAGCATTTGTTATAGCTTCAACAGAAGTTACATCTTGTTTTTTTTCATTTTTACAAGATGAAATTATGAACGCAAAGAAAAACTAAGTATGTAGTTTATAATTTTCAAATTGTTTCATTTTCAAATTTTCAAATTAAATTATTTTCCTTTAAATTCTGGTTTGCGTTTTTCTAAGAATGCATTAACACCTTCTTTTACATCTTCTGTATGAAACAAAGATGCGAATGCGTTTACTTCATAATCGAAACCATCAACACCATCTTTAAAATATGCATTGGTGCATTCAATTACTTTAGCAATGGCAACTGGTCCTTTCGTAGCAATTTTATTAATGATGTTTTTTGCTTTTTCTATAGCTGTACTTTTATCTGCTTCAACATAATTTACCAAACCTAAATTTAATGCAGTTTGTGCATCTATCATATCAGCAGTTAAATGTAATTCTAATGCTTTTGCTTTTCCTATGTATTGTATTAACCGTTGTGTTCCACCGTAGCCAGCAATGATACCAAGGTTCACTTCTGGTTGACCGAATTTTGCATTTGGTGTTGCAATGCGCAAATGACAAGCCATGGATAATTCGCAGCCACCACCAAGCGCAAAGCCGTTTACTACAGCAATTACTGGCACTGACATTTGTTCTATCAAAAAGAAAATATCGTGACCACGTTGTGCCAAAGCTTTTGCATTATCAATATTCAACCCATTAAATTCAGAAATATCTGCACCAGCAACAAATGCTTTTTCGCCAGCACCAGTTACTATAATTCCTTTAAGCGTTTCTTGTTTTGCTTGTTCAAAAGCAGTTTGAATCTCAACAATGGTTTCGCCATTCAACGCATTTAATTTATCAGCGCGATTGATAGTAATCGTAAGAATTCCATCTTCTAAATTCCACAACAAGTTTTTAAATTCCATGAATGTATTTTTATCTGAATAATAAATTATAGCATGCATCAGGTAATACACCTAATAAAATAATCAGTATAGAAATTAGTACTAAACCAATTTTATCTAACCATGATAATTCAATTTTTGCTGAATTAATTTCTTTGCCAGAAAAGATAGCAATGATTATTTTGAAATAATAATATACACCAATTAACGAAGCTAAGATGGCAATGACAGCGATTAATACGCTTTTGTTTTGAATAGTATTTAACAACACAAAATATTTAGCAAAAAAGCCAGCCATTGGTGGAATTCCAGCCATCGATAACAATGCAATGGTCATTGTGCCTGCTAACAATGGATTTCGTTTTACCAAACCATTGAATGCAGAAATATCGTGATTGTCTAATTTAATAAGTACCCAAAAAGCAGCCATGCTTGACAATGTATATGCTGTAAGATAATACCAAACCACATACGGTGTTGAAGGACTTAACATCGTATTTGCCAACAACACAAAACCTGCGTGTCCGATGCTTGAAAATGCCAGTAAACGTTTGGTGTTTGATTGTGATGCTGCAATTACATTTCCGACAACAATAGTAAGCACAGAAATAATAATTAAAGTTGTAGTAAAAGTTGTAGCATCGAAAACTAATACTATAGAAAACAATCTATAGAAACCAGCTAATGCGCCTAATTTTACTATGGTTGACATATATGCAGTTACAACCGTTGGCGCACCTGTGTAAACATCTGGAGTCCAAAAATGAAATGGCACTGCAGAAACTTTAAATGCCATTGCAAATAAAATTAATAATAAACCAATGGTGAGTAATTGTTTGCTGACACCAGCACCTAAAACACTTGACGATGCAATTTGAAGCGTGTTAAATGAACCAGTTCCACCGTAAACAAAAGTGATTCCAAGCAATAAAAATCCGCTTGCAAATGCGCCTAATAAAAAATATTTAAAAGCTGCTTCATTTGAGTACGTATTTCTTTTGTCGCTACCAGCTAATACATATACTGGTATTGATAAAATTTCGACACCTAAAAACAACATGGACATATGTGTGTAAGAAGTTAAAAGAAAAACACCAACCATAGAAAATAAAACCAAAGCAAAATGATCGGAAAGATTGGTTTCATCTTTAAAATAATTTTTTGCCATCACAAACCAAAAAATCGCCAAGACTGAAAGTAGTAGAGTAAATACTAACGGAATTTTATCTAACAATAACATGTTGAAGATATTTTCGTTGTTACCAGCCATAATATCATTCAAACAGAAAAATATATTTAAACACAAACCAGCAATGACTGCTGGAAAAATAATTTTTCGTGCATTTATCATTTCTGCTAACAAAGCAAAAATTCCTAAACCTGATAATAATAATAGTTCCTTCATCTTTTTATTTAAACCTTCAACAGATTTTATATTTATTTTTTTACGACCATCGCTGTTACTTCATGCACATGATCAATTATTTGTTTGATTTGATTTTCTGAACCATCTAAAATAAGATTTGGAAATAAACCAAAAAAGATAATCAATCCAGCAAAACATGCTAATAGTATTTTTTCATTTACTGTAATCACACCAAACGATTCTGTTAATGCATTGGTATCGCCGTGCATGATAAGTTGATATGCGCGCAACATATACAACGCACCCAAAATCACCGTTAAGCCAGCAAACACTACAACTACCGTGTTGTATTGGAACAATCCGTGCAACAATAAAAATTCACCAACAAAGCCATTAGTTAAAGGCAATGCTACACTTCCTAATAAAATAATTAAAAACAAAACAGAAAACACACGCGATACATTTCTGATACCACCTAACTTATGCATTTCATCTGTTTTCATTCTATTTGTAATAATATCACACACGAAGAATAATGCAACCACGTTAATTCCATGCGATAACATTTGATACATTGCGCCTTGCACACCTTGTAAATTCATGGTGAAAATTCCAGCAGCAATTAAACCAACGTGACCAATAGAAGAATACGCTAGCATGCGTTTGAAATTATGTTGTGTCAATGCCATCAACGAACCATAAACCACACTTATCACACTTAAAATAATTACATATTTTGATGCTTGTTGCCAACCTAATGGAACAACAGGAATTAACCAAATGATAAGTGCATAAGTTCCCATTTTCAACATGATACCAGACAATAACATAGTGCCTTGTGTAGGTGCATTTACGTACGTATCAGGTTGCCAAGTATGCAATGGGAAAATTGGAATTTTGATAGCAAACGCCAAATAAAATGCAATAAAAACAAACAGTTGTTCTTTTGCTGTGAGTAATGCGCCAGCTTTATAAAATGAATGAATATCGAACGAACGATTTTCGGTGTGTATCCAAACATAAATGATTGCCAGTAACATGAATAAACTTCCAAACAACGTATAAACGAAAAATTTGAAGGTAATTTTTTGTCTGTTTTCGCCACCAAATACTAAACAGATCAAATAGATTGGAATGAGTGCCAATTCCCAGAAAATATAGAACAACAATGCATCTTGCGCTAAAAAGACACCAACCAAAGCTGTTTGCATCATTAGCATTAATGATAAATATGCTTTGATATTTTTGATGTCTCTTTCAAAAGTTGACTGAATAATAAAAGGTACAATTAAGGTAGTAAGTAAAACCAATACGCTGTTGATACCATTAAGTTGAAGATGAAAATTTGCGTTTAAGTTTTGAATCCAAATAGTGTTCCAGTTGAAACATGCACACGTCGGATTTATTTGGTATTGATAAAACGCAAAAAAGCCAACACACATTTCTGTAAGTGCTGCTACTAGCGCAATGTTTTTTGATTGTTTTTCACTAAACAATAATAGTATTGGAACAAACAAAACTGGTAATATGAGTAATAGTAATACTAACATAAATTAATGGAACAGACAGAATATTTTTTGAATAATGATGCTATAAGAAAACTCAAATACATGTTGTATGGAGCTTGATAAAAATGATGAAATCTGCATATCGATTTTACCACTTAATGCCAATAAAACCAACTGAGCACCGCCAATAAATAAAGCAATTTTTTGCACATATTTTTGGTTGATTAAATGCAATGCAGGAATACTAATCACTAACACTGTTAAACAAATTAAAACAATCATACTCTATATTTTTATAACGGTTATTAAAATTAAAGCTACAATACTAATGACCATCGCAATTACATAAAACCCTAAACTTCCTGTTTGTGTTAAACGCAATAACTGACTCCAATTAACAATGGAAGTTCCTATTAAATTTACCAATCCATCAATTCCACTTTTTTCTATAAACTGATACATGAGTGCTGAAACTCTGTTTAATGGTTTTACGATAATTGCTTCGTAAATTTCATCGATATAATATTTGTGATACACAATTTCTTTTCCTAAAGACATTGGCGCATCATCAGCATTTGGAATTTGTTTTTTAGAAACAAAGAAAAATCTAGCTAAGAAAATCATGATTAAAATTAACACCACAGTTGCAGCCATTAACAGCATTTCTGTATTTAATTCCATTTTGCCTTCAGCTACTTTTACGGATGATGACAAGAAATTATCTAACCAATGATGAACACCTAATTGATGACCCAATGCGTGTGGAAAGCCAATAAAACCTGCTACTACAGACAATCCTGCTAAAATCATTAACGGAATGGTCATACTTTTTGGCGATTCGTGTACATGATTTTTTACGATGTCGTTTCCTCTAAATTCTCCAACAAACGTTAGAAAAAACAAACGGAACATATAGAACGCAGTCATTAAAGAAACCAATAATGCCAATACGAATAAAATTTTGTTATGCTCAAATATTTCAGCTAACATCTGATCTTTTGAAAAGAAACCTGCAAATGGTGGAATACCAGCAATCGCAATTGTTCCAATTAAAAAAGTAATAAATGTAACTGGCATTTTTTTCTTCAAGCCACCCATATTTCTGATGTCTTGGTCACCACTCATACCATGAATAACACTACCTGCACCTAAGAATAATAATGCTTTAAAAAATGCATGTGTAACAACATGAAAAACACCAGCCGAAAAAGCACCGCAACCTAATGCACAAAAATTAAACCTAGTTGAGAAACGGTTGAATATGCCAATACTTTTTTAATATCATTTTGAAATAAGGCAATCGTTGCAGCTAACAATGCAGTTGCAATACCAATAATTGCGATGAACTGCATCGTAAATTCTGATAAAGAAAACAATACGCTACAACGTGCAACCATATAAATACCTGCGGTTACCATCGTTGCTGCGTGTATCAATGCAGACACTGGTGTTGGACCAGCCATTGCATCTGGAAGCCAAGTAAACAAAGGTATTTGCGCTGATTTTCCCATCGCTCCAATGAATAATAAAATCGTTATCCAAGTAATTAATTTTCCATCAATTACAACGGTTCCAATTTGTGCAAATACTTGATGATAGTTGATGCTGCCAAAAACACCAAATAATAAGATGATGCCTAATATAAAACCTAAGTCGCCGATGCGATTCATGACGAATGCTTTTTTTGCAGCATCTGCGTAATTGATATTTTTAAACCAAAATCCAATTAATAAATAAGAACACAAACCAACGCCTTCCCAACCAACAAACATCAACAAGAAATTATCGCCTAATACTAATAACAACATGAAAAAGACGAACAAATTCAAGTATGAGAAATATCGGTTATAATCTTTTTCGTCGTGCATGTAACCAGTTGAATATACATGAATCAAGAAACCAACACCTGTGATAACTAAAGTAAATAAGATAGAAAGTGAATCTACTAAAAAAGAAAAATCAGCGTGGAAATCACCAACGTGAATCCATGAAAAAACAGGAACCGTAACAGCGTGATTATTTGACAACTGATTTATAAAAATCAACACTGCTACTATGAACGAAGCTAAAATGCTGCTTGGTGCTAAAAATGTAGTAATTGATTTTGACAAACTTTTTCCAAACAAAGCAATAATAACAAAGCTGAGCAATGGAAAAAGTGGAATAAGGTATACGAATTGTTGCATGTTTTATTTTTTGTCTGAATCATGATTTATCTAATTAAAAGACAATCATGATTTTTATTTTTGTATTTCTAACAATTTAAAAAATTCATCCAATTTTGGCATAATAATAATTTCTGTTCTTCTGTTGATTGATTTATTTGCTTTCGTATCATTCGGTACTTTTGCATTATACTCTGAACGACCACCAGCAATAATTCTGGATGGATCTACTGCATAGCTTTTTTGCAATGCACGCGCAATCGACGTTGCTCTTTTCGCACTCAAATCCCAATTATCTAATACACAACTGTTTGCGATTGGAACATTATCGGTGTTGCCTTCAATCAATACATCAAACGTTTTATAATCATTTATAACTTTCGCAATTTTTGCCAACACATCACCTGCTTTTGCAGAAATATCTGAACTTCCAGATTTGTACAACATATTATCAGACAATGAAATCAATACCACACCTTTGTCCACTTTTACGTTTACATCTGTATCATTTACATCAGATAAAGAACGTTTCAAATTCAGCACCAATACTAAATTCAACGAATCTTTAGAACGAATTTGTGAATTCAATAATGAAATGTCACGGCTTTGCGCATCAATTGTTTCCAATGATTTTTTAATGCTTTCAGCACCTTCTTTACTGATTACAGATAAGTTTGATAACTGATCTAATAATTTTCCGTTGGCAGATTTTTGATATTCTACATCTTTCAATAATTCTTCAATTTTAGCTTTTGCTTTTGCTAACTCAGCAGCTGTTGCATCATATTCGCTTGATTTGGTGCCAAATCTTTTTTCGCAATCTGCTAAATCAGAAGTAAGCTGACGAACGGTTTGTTCCAGTTTATCTTTATCTAATTGTGTTGCCTGAAATTTCTTTTTAGAAACGCAAGAAGAAAGCACAGCAACCATTAATACATAAAAAAATATCTTTCTCATCATTACCATTTTAATTTGTTCAAATCATCAATATCGATTGATTTGGTATTTCTGTAAATCATCATCAAAATTGCAAGACCAACTGAAACTTCGGCTGCTGCAACTACCATTATAAAAAACACGAATACTTGTCCACCGCTATCGCCTAAATATCTAGAAAATGCTACCATTAATAAGTTTACTGCGTTCAACATTAGCTCTACACACATAAAAATGATAATGGCATTTCTGCGGAACAGAACACCTAATACGCCAATACTAAAAAGTATTACAGTTAGATAAATGTACCACTGAATCGGTATGTTTAATATTACGTTATTCACTTAGTTTATTTCTTTTTTACTTAAAAATACCGCACCAACCATGGCTGCTAAAAACAATATGCTCGAAACTTCAAACGGCAGCATATATTCTCTGAATAATACTTTGCCTAAATTTTCAACCAAACCAATATTTTCATTTTGCGCTGCAGGCAACATTCCTTTTTGTGCATTCGTTAACAAAGCAATTAAACACAACATAAAAACACCTGAAGCAATAACGGCTGCAAATTTCGGAATGTTCTTTTTATGCGGCTCAATTTCTTTATTCAAATTCAACATCATAATTACATATAAAAACAATACCATGATGGCTCCAGCATATACTATAATATGTACTGCAGCCAAAAACTGTGCATTCAATAATAAATAATGGCCAGCCAAAGCGAAAAATGTAACGATTAAATACAATACAGAATGCACTGGATTTTTATCAATTACTACTAATATTGCGCTAAAAATGGCGACGAATGTTAAGAAGAAAAATATGTATTGTGTAATTGGCATTTTTTGATTTAAGATTTCTGATTTAAGAATTAAGAATTAGAATCAATGATTTTTTTCTTT
Organism: Saprospirales bacterium; assembly: GCA_016711605.1. GTDB lineage: Bacteria > Bacteroidota > Bacteroidia > Chitinophagales > JADIYW01 > JADJSS01. The sequence continues at coordinate 36,119 of JADJSS010000047.1, read as the reverse complement.
TATTAAATTCTGTTTGTCTTTCCAAGTTTGATTGTGTGCTTTTGTTTTGTCTTTTTTAAATTCAGCGACTGCTTTCGTTTGTCTGTAAGATAAATCGATTGGATGATTGATATCTTCTACCAATTTATCTTTACCATAAACCATACCTTTTCGGTTACCAGAAACAGGAACAATTCTATCAGTTAAGAAGATGGCTTCTTTTGGACATGCTTCTTCGCACAAGCCGCAGAAAATGCAACGCAACATATTTATCTCATAAATCGTAGCGTATTTTTCTTCGCGATATAAATTTTCTTCTCCTTTTTTGCGTTCTGCCGATTCCATGGTGATGGCTTCTGCAGGACAAGCCACTGCGCACAAACCGCAAGCTGTACAACGTTCTGCGCCATTTTCATCACGTTTCAAAACATGTTGTCCGCGATAAGTACCTGCAATATCACGTTTTACTTCAGGATATCTAACCGTTGCACCTTTTTTGAAGAAATGTTTTAAGGTAATCACCATTCCATTGGTAATTGCAGGAATGTATAACTTCTCTACCAAGGTCATTTCCTTTTTTACAACTACTTTTTTTCTGTCGGTTAAGTTCATAGTATGCAGTATTAAGTAATCAGTATGCAGTTGTGCAAACTAATTATTTTTTATTTAAAGGCATAAATTTCTCAGCGTTATTAATCATATAAGAAGCAATTCTACCAACCTCTTCTGATTGCAGGATTAATTCATCATACATTTTCTCATCAATATAATCACCGTGAAATGAAAAATCCAACCAAACTTGTGTTTCTGTATTTTCCATATCAGCATCAGCTAATCTACTAACAAAATATTTTTCATATGTCTTTTCTGTAACCTTCTCCAAATTTGACTGCTCTTGAAGAACGTTTAATTTGGAAACCGTCTCTTTGAAATTCTAGTAATCTTAAAGATATCATAGATAATTCAAATGCTTTTTGATATGCATTCAATTCTCTAAAAGTACCTTTTGTTTTTGCTCTAAACTGCATACTGCTTACTAAATTACTATTTACTAATTAAACAAGTTTGATAGATAATAAAAAATTTCGTGGCGCATCATAATGACACCTGTAACCAAAATATTGAAAATAGATAATGGAATTAAAATTCTCCAACCTAAATACATTAATTGATCATATCTAAAACGTGGAATCGTCCAACGAATCCACATGTAAAAGAAAATAAAGAAGATGATTTTTACAAAGAAAAATCCAACTTGTAATAAGGACAATAAATTTCCATCAAAGCCAAAATGCGACTGGAACGGAATATTGAATCCACCGAAATATAAAGATGAAATGATGGCTGACGAAATGAACATATTGATATACTCAGCGAATAAATAAAAACCGAGTTTCATCGAAGAATATTCTGTGTGATAACCACCAACTAATTCTGTTTCGCATTCAGGTAAATCAAACGGTGCGCGGTTGGTTTCTGCAAATGCACAAATTAAGAAGATTAAAAAACCCAATGGCTGATAAAAAATATTCCATAAACCATCACCTTGTTGCGCAACGATTTGACCTAAACTTAGCGTACCAGTTTTCATAATCAATGCCACTAACGCCAAACCCATTGCAATTTCGTAGCTAATCATTTGTGAAGAAGCACGCAACGCACCGAGCAATGAATATTTATTGTTAGATGCCCAACCGCCAATCATAATTCCATACACACCAAACGACACCACCGCAAACACATACAACATACCAATATTGATATCCGTAATTTGCAAAGGAAAAGATTGTCCGCCAAAAGTTAAATGGCCACCCCAAGGAATCACCACGCCAGACATTAATGCAGTCAGCATCGCTAAACTTGGCCCTAAAATGAATAAGAATTTACTGGAAACCGATGGAATAATTTCTTCTTTCATAAACATTTTCACACCATCTGCAATTGGTTGCAAAATACCGAACGGTCCTGCACGATCTGGTCCGATTCTGTCTTGCATAAACGCTGCTACTTTTCGTTCTGCATAGGTTGAATAAGCAGCAATTCCTAATGAAATAAGGAATACTAAAAGAACTAAAATGGTTTTATATAGGATGAAAATTAGCATGTTATATTGTCAAAATTTGGATTTATTGGTTTAACTGATTATTAGATTTTTTTCATTTTCGAATTATTCAATCTTCAAATTTTCAAATCAAATGTTGTTTGGATCTAATGAACCTTGACCCAACGTTGCTTTTTTATGTTTTAACAATTCTACTTCAGATTGCAATGACAATCTCATTTTCTTTAAATCGGTTGCATAATGATTTTGAGAAATTACAGAGTTGTGGCTTACTTTGCTTGGTCCATCAATTACCCAATCTGCAACATATTTTTTATCAAAACGACATTCATTACAGATAAATTCTTCCACTTCGCCCCAACGATCTTTGCGTGCAGTTACACGCAACACATCATCGCCTTTCATCCATAAACGTACTTTTCCATTGCATTTTTCGTGTTTGCAATCTCTGTGAGCATCAACTGGTTTTGTGAACCAAACACGGCTTTTGAAACGGAATGTTTTATCTGTTAATGCACCAACCGGACAAACATCAATTACATTTCCAGAAAAATCGTTGTCGATTGCTTTTTCTATATAGGTTGAAATTTCGGCATGGTCGCCACGATTAATGACGCCATGAACACGTCCATCTGTAATTTGCTCACATGTTTTTACGCATCTGTAGCACAGAATACAGCGGTTCATGTGTAGTTTTATCTTATCGCCAATATCAATTGGTTCAAATTCTCTTCGTTGAAATTCGTATCGAGTGGCTTCTTTTCCGTTTTCGTAACCTAAATCTTGCAAATGACACTCACCTGCCTGGTCACAAATTGGACAATCTAAAGGATGATTGATTAATAAAAACTCTACAACGCCAGCACGTGCTTCTAATAAATCTGCTGATGTATTGTTGCGCACTACCATTCCGTCCATTACTGTTGTTCTGCAACTTGGAACCGGTTTAGGCATTGGACGCGGATCTTTTTCAGAACCTTGTTCTACTTTTACGATGCAAGTTCTGCAATAACCGCCAGTAGTTTTTAGTTTAGAATAATAGCACATAGCAGGTGGTGCTATGTTGGTGCCTTGTTGCTCATCAATCATCCGAGCAGCTTGCAAAATGGTGGTTCCATCAGGAACTTCTATGGTAATATCGTCGATAGTTACTTTGGCCATAAGTATAGAAAGCACAAAAATACAATTCTGTTGTGATTTTACCTAAAAGCAAGGCAATTAAATTGCTAAAAATTGGATGAATGGTTGTTTGCTTAAAACTTTGGTTTGGTTCTGATTGCCATGGTTCGTGTCTCACGAACCGTTTCGGTTTGGTTCGTGAGACACGAACCATGGCACAAGCATCCTCAATCTTGTACAACCTAATGACTTCTACTTTTTGTTATATGATATAAAATTTTATTGATTCAATCTTAAACAAGTTTGAATTAAAAGTAAATACACATTAACCTTTTTTAAAGATTAAATACTTAAATAAGATAATCTTTAACGATAATTAAGAAAATTGCGTCAGGAAGCCACCATGAAGCGTCGGGAAACAAGCGTGAAGCGAAGGAAAGCAAGCAAGAAGTTACGGGAAATAAGTATGAAGCGTCGGGAAGCGAACATGAAGTGCCGGGAAGCGCGAAGCGTCGGGAAGCCAACTTGAAGCATCGGGAAGCAAGCATGAAGCGTCGGGAAGCAAGCGTGAAGTGTCGGGAAGCAAGCGTGAAGTGTCGGGAAGACTCTGTGAAGTGCTTCAAAACTGCTTTTTGGTGCCTCTTTGGCGTATTTTGGTTAAAAACCGTCAATTTGACAGACTTGTGTTAATTTTCTGATGCAGATTTCTATCCATATTTAAAACACGGACAGAGTGCTGAAGAATAGTTTACAACTTTCATTCACTACGACGGCAAAAGGTGTAAACTAATTTAAACATGCGCAAAACGAATAATTTTCTAAAACAATTATTTAAAATACGCAATGCGCAAAACGGATAATTATTTTGCTTAATGCACTATATATCAATGCATAAAATAGTTTTATATAAATATTTGGATAATCAGTTGAGTTGCGTATATTTGAGAGTTATGGGCAAGCTTACATCGAACAATGCATATATCAATAGAAATACAAAGCAGATTACATAAATATAATTCAAACATTGAGTTGGATTTTTCAGATTCAATTCATGGAATGAATAATAGAAACACAAATGCAAGTTGTGGAACTGAAAAATATGGTAGAAATTTTATTGCAGGATTTGCTAAAAGCAATAATGATTTCTATATTATACTGTTTGAAAATAAACATAAATATATTTATATTGATTGTTTTGCAAGAGCATATATTACAGATATAGAAAAATTAGTTCATATAATATATCTGTGGGTTGACAAAGAGTTAAATATTTCAGAAATTAAAGAATTACATAATGGAATAGAGTTATTTGAAGAGTTTAATTTCAGAAATTCAAATAATGAAATAAATGAAGCATGGAGAAAAATAAAAAATATATTTTTTTTTGATGATGAATTTTGGAACTACACTGAATGGAAAAGCAGATATTTAGAATTATTAATTAAAGCAAACAAACATAAAATTTTACGAAATTATTATCCAACTACAAGTCATCAATGGTTGAAATTTCATTTAACAAAAGATTGTAAAGAACGTTGGTCGCATGACTTATTTATTTTCCCTTTTTGGCAAGAAGACAACTCAATTAGTTTAAAGTATAAGTATTTTGTATCGTATTCAGACATAATTTTTGAACAATTTGAAACGGTAAATGAAGGACTTAACTTTCTATCTAGAAAAATATTAGAATTAAGTGCTGACAAGACTATTTTATAAAAGCCAGCCCATAACAAAAAATTGGCACTAGTTGTGATAGATTTGGTAATTCAAGTTTTGTGCATTAAATTTAATTTGTAAATAAGTGTTGGTTGGTGCAAAACACGCACAACCAGCGCCAATTTTCTACCGTTAGTGGCAAGTTGTAATGACAAAATTGAAAAAAAAAACAGAATTATGAAAGTATATATCACTAATCATTCGGATAAAAAATATATACCAATAAAGAGCAATCAATATTTGTACATTATTTCGATGACTGTAAAATTGAATGCTTGTTATTCCGAAAATGGAATAATGTTACGGGATTCTGGTATACAAGAAATAGATTTAGATAATAAGAGAAACTATTCTCTACTTTAGTTTCATTGAAAAATTTAAAATCTGTAATGAATGCGAACAAAGAGATTTTGATTTGTCATACGAGAACGATATTAACAAAGTTACAAACCAAACATCGAAAGAAATATATACTGGAAAAGAAGAATCAGTAGTATTAACAGAAGCAAAACATACAGTTCTATCTAAAATTTTAGGCATGAAATTCAGTGAGTATCAAGCGAAACTTGCATCTAAATTTATGCGAATATAAGTAAAATGAAAACCAGCCACTAACAAAAAATTTGCAAAATTGGCAGGTAGATTTGGAAAACTAGACGGAAATGCATAAATTTGAATTAAACGGTTAAAAAGTGCATTTGGCTCATTTGCCAACTTCGCAAATTTTCGGCCGTTGTACGCAATTTTAAAGCCACTGCAAAACAATGAAAACTTTAGTGAAATTTGGTGCAAAACGATAGTAAAAATAAATTGATTTTTAACTTTTGAGTTAGCTCACTTCGCAAATACGCACCGTTGGCTGTCATGGTTGGACTTTTACATAAAATCAATCTTACTTAAATTACGATGGTCTTTGACGATTCGTTGACAGAAATTTCGAGTTCGCTTCTTTCCTATTTTACTGTATAGTCTGTTAGTCAAAAATGCGTGAAATTATTGCGAAACAATGTCGATGGAATTTTTGGCAAGTGTTTTTTTATTTTTCAAACTGTTACAAAAAATCTTATCGGTTTCGAAATCGTTCGATTTTTTTGGTAAAATACTTTTTACTTATAAAACTGTTACAAAAAATCTTATCGGACAGAAATTGTGCAAATAAATACGGTTGAAACATTTCATTTTCGGTGAAAATCAGAATTTTATGTTCGTAGTTTTCATCAACAAAATTCAAAATGAAAACAAATGCGATTATTTTCCTTTAAATGAAATTATTTTGACAATGAAAACATCAATAAATATTAACAGTTTGATTGACGAAATTGTAAATGAGAAAATATTCGACAAAATATAAATGATCAACTAGACAGCTTTTTAACAACCACGAACAGCCAACAGCGGTTTGGCAATAGTGGCAAATAAATTTGGATATTAAAAGTAAGTTGAGTACATTTAAAATATAAAAAAATCAAAACGGATTGGTGCTGTGCATGTTGCCACCATCGCCAAGCCGTGATCGTTGGCGGTAATGCTACAAAAAGCGACCACCTTACAAAAGTTGAGGAAATAAACCAAATTTTAAAAATTTATCATAGTGAATATTGAATTTAATTGGATAGCCATACTAACAGCAACAATCGCAGGGACAGTTGTTGCCGGAATTTGGTATAGTAAACTATTTGGAAAATCATGGAGAGAATTAACGGGAGTAACTGAAGCAGATTCAAAAAAAGCAGGGAAGACACCAATATTAATTTTAGTTGTTTCAAATTTTATTACAACTTTAGGAATGGGATTTATTCTTAATCAACTTCAACCCGAATCAGACTTGAGCAAGTTCATTTTTTCAATTTTAATAAGTAGCATTATTTGGCTTTCGTTTTCTGCAACAACCTTAATGACCAATAATACATTTGAACTTAAACCTAAAAAACTTACTTGGATAAATATTGCTTATCAGTTTACTCTGTTTATTGTGATAGCACTTACGCTAACATTTTTTTCTTGAAAACTTTTATGACTAAAGAACTATCTAATTATTTGACAAAAATTGACGAGGTTTTAAAACGACTTGAAATAAAAATTGAGCGTTATGAAATGTTGAACCCAAAAATTTCAGCAGTTAATGTAGGTTGGCATATCGAACATTCTCTTATGGTGTTTGACGAATATATTGACTTCTTGACGAACTCGAATCCGAAAAATTACAAAGGGAAATTCAACTTTATTAAATTAATCGTTTTAGCAACTAAATTTATTCCGAGAAAGTATGGAAAATCGCCTAAAAATATGTTGCCAAAAGATGTCATTCAAATAGACAAAAACAGATTAATCACGCATTTAGCTGAAACAAAGCAGAAAATAAAAAAATTGGAAACGCTACCAAAAGACAAATATGTTGACCACCCTGTTTTTGGACAACTCACATTAATGCAAACGATTGATTATACTGTTACTCATACTAAACACCATTTGAAAATTATTAATGACATTGAAAGCAAATAATAAAAGCACTACCGCCAACATGGTATTTATGAAAGGCGGGCTGAACTGCATAATTTCAGCGACAGGATTTCTATTGAGCGGTAGTTCAAAACTTAACTTTTGTACTTCTAAATCCGCCCTTCATAAATACCCGAGCCGTTGGCTGTCATGGTTGGACTTTTACACAAAATCAATCATACTAAAAATTACGAAGTTTTTTGACGATTTGTTGATAGAAATTTCGAGTTCGCTTCTTTCCTATTTTACAGTATAGTCTGTTCGTCAAAATTCGAGAAATTATTGCGAAACAATGTCGATGGAATTTTGGTAAGTGCTTTTTTACTTTTCAAACTGTTACAAAAAATCTTAACGGTTTCGAAATCGTTCGATTTTTTTGGTAAAATGCTTTTTACTTATAAAACTGTTACAAAAAATCTATTCGGACAGAAATTGTGCAAATAATTGCGGATGAAACATTTCATTTTCAGTGAAAATCAGAATTTTTTTGTTCGTAGTTTTCATCAGCAAAATTCAAAATGAATACAAATGCGATTATTTTCCTTTAAATGAAATTATTTTGACAATGAAAATATCAATAAATATTGACAGTTTGATTGACGAAATTGTAAATGAGAAAATATTCGACAAAATATAAATGATCAACTAGACAGCTTTTTAACAACCACGAACAGCCAACAGCGGTTTGGCAATAGTGGCAAATAAATTTGGATATTAAAAGTAAGTTGAGTACATTTAAAATATAAAAAAATCAAAACGGATTGGTGCAGTGCATGTTGCCACCATCGCCAAGCCGTGATCGTTACTTTACCATGGCGAGTGACCAATACTAAATAGAAACTAGATACAATTATTTCTTGTTCTTTGAAACGATATTATCGAAACTGAATTTTAGAAATATTACTAGAAATTAATTTTCTATAATACAATATTCTACGTAAGACTTTCTGACTTTCATTCGACTTCATTCTAATGAAAAAAATTTCTATTCTACATTTTTCGTAATCAAATGGAATTCTTGAATCATTATCGGAATTAAATGAGCTATTCGTTCAAGAAATGAAATTAAATAGACTTTTATTTCTAAAATGAAATTAAATGACATTTTATACAAAAATAATTTTCCGACACGCTAGAACTTTAATATTCATTGACTATTTCGACTTGACTTTTCAAAATGGAAATTATTCTTGCGAAATGACATAAAATCAGAATTTTCTATTAGAAACAAGAATAAACAAGCTTTTTTAGACAGAAACGAGAATGGACAAGAATTATTTCGACAAAATGAAATAAAAAGCCACGAGTAGCCAACAAAAAATTTGTGTTATGGTTGGTAGATTCGGAAACAAAACGTAAATTCAATAAATAAAATTTCGGTTGAAAGTTAAGTTTGAAGTTTTCACGCAACCACAAACACAAATTTTCAGCCGTTGTGTGCTAAAAGTAGACAATGCTAAATTGACGTTTTTTTTAGACAACATTTTTTGATAAAGCAAATAGAAATCATTTTCGATTTTTTAGTTTGCAGTAAAATTAAGTTCATTAATTTTTTGAATAGGACAGAAGACAGCAGATTTTTGTTTTGCGTTGGAAAGCAGAAGTCTTTTCGTTTTTTCATTTGCAGTTATTTAAGTTTCTGCACGAAAGTATCGTTCAAAAGACAGTAGATTTTTGATTTGACTTTTGAATCTGTTTTCAAAACTGATATTACGACAAGAACAAACAAAATTTGAAAACACGAAACGAAAACGAACAATATAGAAAAAACGAAAATGGAAAAAATTACGAGCTGAAAATTTCAATAAATATTGAATATTTGAACTCGAAAAAGTAAAATGCGATTATTTTGTGCAAAATGGAGATTTCCTGAATCGAAATTGTGAAGATGAAATACAATAAGATTTTTTCAGCACACAACAAAAAATTTGTGTCATGGTTGGTAGAATTGGAAAAATATACGTAAATTTATTAAATTAAAGTTCAGTTGTAAATGAAGTTTGTATTTCACACGCAACCACAACACAAATTTTCAACCGTTGGCTGTCATGGTTGGACTTTTACATAAAATCAATCTTACTTAAATTACGATGGTCTTTGAAGATTCGTTGACAGAAATTTCGAGTTCGCTTCTTTCCTATTTTACTGTATAGTCTGTTAGTCAAAAATGCGAGAAATTATTGCGAAACAATGTCGATGGAATTTTTGGTAAGTGCTTTTTTACTTTTCAAACTGTTACAAAAAATCTTAACGGTTTCAAAATCGTTCGATTTTTTTGGTAAAATGCTTTTTACTTATAAAACTGTTACAAAAATCTTATCGGACAGAAATTGTGCAAATAAATACGGTTGAAACATTTCATTTTCGGTGAAAATCAGAATTTTTTTGTTCGTAGTTTTCATCAGCAAAATTCAAAATGAATACAAATGCGATTATTTTCCTGTAAATGAAATTATTTTGACAATGAAAACATCAATAAATATTGACAGTTTGATTGACGAAATTGTAAATGAGAAAATATTCGACAAAATATAAATGATCAACAAGACAGCTTTTTAACAACCACGAACAGCCAACAGCGGTTTGGCAATAGTGGCAAATAAATTTGGATATTAAAAGTAAGTTGAGTACATTTAAAATATAAAAAAATCAAAACGGATTGGTGCTATGCATGTTGCCACCATCGCCAAGCCGTGATCGTTAGCTGTCATGGTTAGACCGAATTGCAGAATACTTAGTACTATAATTAAATAACTTTTTTGTCGAAAAAATTAAATGAATTCAACGTTGAAACATAAATAAAAAAACTACTAGTTAAAGTCGATTTTTTGGTTACTGGTTAATAAATCTTTTTAAACAAGCAAATAAATAATATATGATTGAAGGTTTGGGTGTAAAGATATTTCAAATTATTGCGGGTAGTATATTCATACTATTATTTGGGATTATAATATATTGGTATATTGAAAGTAAAAATGAAGCAGAATATTATTATAAGCATGCAATTAAAGTAAAAGGAATAGTTTATAAAATCGTTCCTGGTAAGAAAAAAAGCACTTATTATTATTATTATTACAAAAATATTAAGTATTATAATTTTGATTTATATATAAATTTAAATTTGGGTGATTCTTTGTGTGTGTATATATTAGAAGAAAATCCGTCTAAAAGTAAATCGGAATCAATCTTAGAAAATCTTAGATAATATACTACAAAGCGTTGGAGATATTAAATTTCAAGAAACAAATTATTCATTGAAACGTTAATGAAAAACGATTAGAAATTAAAATGAACTGTAGAGCAAAATTTATTGACAAGTAGTATTTAATTTATCAAACTGTTTAAAAAAATCTTTTCGGTTTGACCAGTGACGAAATTTTAGTTCATAAATTTCATTTTCGGCGACGTATTGAACATTTTCGGTTGCTTCAAAATCGACAACAAAAGACGAAATGTAATAGAATGTGATTTCTGATATAAAAATGCGATTTTTTCGACACGAAAACGTTAGTAATTATTGACAGTTTGAACGAAAAAAAACGAAATGAGAAAATTTTCAGACAAATGATAGTAAATGCAATTAGAATTCAACTTCAACAATGAAACAATTTCAATTAAAAAATCGAAAAATGAAACCACGAACAGCTAACAAAAAATTGGCACTAGTTGTGGTAGATTTGGTAAATTAAGTTTTGTGTGTTATATTTAATTTGTAAATAAGTATTGGTTTGTGCTAAACACGCACAACCAGCGCCAATTTTCTGCCGTTAGAAAAAACATCATAACCGAACAAATTTTTTCGATTTTTTGGCGGTTTAATATTACTTTTTTGAAAATAGCATTTAAATCAAAGGTCAGCTTCGCTGAATTATTTGCTTTCGCATTAAACTCTGTCGCGAGTTTTCCGCAGGATCAATCGTGTCTACTGATGCTGCCGGTCACCCACCGGATTTTAATGTATAAGTATTTTCAACGTCCATCCAATCTAAGATCGGTTTAATCAATACCACAAGAGCCAAGAGTCTCGCGCGGAACGTTGAAGAGTATTTGGAAAAGAAAAAACCTACGCTTCTACCAATCCGTTCAATCTGAAATAATGTTTCACATCATGAATAGACTGCGGATTGTTGACGTATGCTTCAAACTCTGGACGGAAATGACGAATGGCTGCTGCCACTGGCCATGCGGCTGCTTCGCCTAATGGACAAATGGTTTTACCTTCTATTTTTGACTGGATGTCCCAAAGCAAATCAATGTCTGCTAAGGTTGCTTTACCGTCTATAAATTTCTTTAATATTTTTTCCATCCAGCCAGTTCCTTCACGACACGGCGAACATTGTCCACAGCTTTCGTGGTGATAGAAACGCGCAAACGTGAAGAGATTTTTCACCACTGAAGTATCTTCGTCCATAGCAATAAAACCGCCAGAACCCATCATGGTGCCTGTTGCAAAACCACCATCGCTTAATGATTCGTAGCTCATTAAACGCGGTTCGCCGTTGGCTGTTTTTAAAATTAATTCGGTTGGCAAAATTGGTACAGATGAACCACCTGCAACTACGGCTTTAAGTTTTTTGCCGTTGCGGATGCCTCCACAATATTCATCAGAATAAATAAATTCTTCTACCGGAACGCCTAATTCAATTTCGTACACGCCAGGTTTGTTGATATGGCCTGATGCAGAAATTAATTTGGTACCTGTTGATTTTCCGATGCCGATTGCTGCGTATGCTTCGCCACCATCGTTGACAATTGGCACTACGGCTGCAATGGTTTCTACGTTGTTCACTACGGTTGGGCAACCCCAAAGTCCGGCAATGGCAGGAAACGGTGGTTTGATACGCGGATTTCCACGCTTGCCTTCGAGTGATTCGATTAGCGCGGTTTCTTCGCCACAGATATAAGCGCCGCCGCCTGGCTGCACAAATAAATCTAAATTGTAGCCAGTGCCTAAAATATTTTTACCTAAAAACCAGCAGCGTATGCTTCTTTAATGGCTTTTGTAAAATTTTGATGATGTAGTAATATTCGCCGCGCACATAAATATAAGATGTGTTGGCACCGAGCGCGAAACTCGATGTAATCATTCCTTCAATTAAAAGATGTGGAATGCGTTCCATTAAGTAGCGGTCTTTGAATGTGCCTGGTTCTGATTCGTCTGCGTTGCACACTAAATAACGAGGCACTCCTTCTGGTTTTGCGAGAAAACTCCATTTCATGCCTGTTGGGAAACCTGCACCACCACGACCGCGCGAGCCGGAAACTTTTACTTGCTCTACAATTTCTTCCGGTTTCATGGTTTTCAGCGCTTTCTCTACGGATTTGTAGCCGTTATTTTGGCGATAGACTTCAAACGTATTGATGCCCGGAATATGGTCGTATTGTAAAAGTATCTTTTGCTCATTGTTGCAAGGTATTATCTACACGTATCTGCTGTATTTATTTTCTGCTCTTAATTCATCCAAAATCGTATCAATTTTTTTTCAAAGGTCAGGTTTTCATAGTATTTATCGCCAATTTGGAACATTGGTGCGGTGCCACATGAACCCAAACATTCTACAGTTTTTATTTGGAACATACCGTCCTGCGTTGGTTGTCCAGTTTCTACCTGTAATTTTTTTTCTAAGTAGCGAACGATGTCTTCTGAACCGCACATCCAGCATGAACTAGTCTGACAAACTTCAATCAGGTATTTTCCAACTGGTTTTAAGTTGTACATAGAATAGAACGATGCTACTTCATATACCTCAATTGGCTGAATTTTTAAAATAGAAGCAACATAATCCATAGTTTCTGCACTCAACCAACCGCCAAATTCAGCTTGTGCTAAATGTAAAATCGGTAATAATGCTGATTTACTTTTGTCTGCTGGATATTGTAAGAGAATTTCGTGCACTTGTTGCAGTGCTTCGAGTGAAAATTGAATTTGCGGTTTAGTTTCTGTCATGCGAACCAATGCTTAATCTGAAAACGTGATAATTTGTACGCAAATATAGTGTATATAACTAATTTTTGAAAAGAATTGGAGAAAATTAAGTTAGAATAAATTTTACAGTTATTTTTTAAACATCGGTAAAGGTTTGAATGGATGCTGAAGAAGGTTTTTGAAAAATAATTTGACCAAAAACAAATGAAAGCCGTTGTATGGAAATTGGTTTTCTACTTGTTTGATATAATCTGATGGAATTTCGAAATGTATTAAACCTAAGGAGACATCTGTCCAATCTGCTTTGCGGAAAATTTCCACAGTATTTTTATAATTTCCTTTGTAAGCTGTTGTTTTGTGGTGATTATCTATCATCAAAGCGATTTCATCAGACCAGTTTTCTTTATTGTTTTTTAGCAAATATGCTTTTGCTAAATCAATAGATGGTTTCAGATAATCAAATGTTTTATTTGTCCAAATTCCAATATCGTGAAAGAAAGCAGCGATGGCATATTTTTCTTCATCAGCATTATTACTTAAAAACAAAGTGTAATTAAAAATACGGTAAACGTGGTTGCGGTATTTTTCGGTGTCTTTGCCAATCACAGAAGCATAAGAAGCAAAAAGTGCTTCGATGATTGGATGCTGTTGAATGATATTGTCAACCATATATTTGAAGTTATTAGTTATTAGTTATTGGTTATTGGTATTAAAAATGCAAATACATATAACCTAATATCAAATAACGTATAACACTACTCAAAAAAAACGCAGGCTCATAAGCCGAATTCTGTTTTAACTCTATCATTTATCTGGGACAACCATCACTGATTGCCTCTATCCATCTACCCACCAACTTTAGCGAGCAGCTATCAAGCGTTGGCTTACATGATGTTTCAGCGTTTGAGGTTTACCTGAACAAGATATTACTATCAAGTATTTTTCACCTTAGAGATGCTGAAACAAGTTCAGCATGACAATGTTATTTTCTGTGGCACTTTCTCTCACCTTTCGGCAAGACAGCCGTTAGCTGTCAAACTGCTCTGTGCTGTTCGGACTTTCCTTACTAATTGCTTAGCACGATAGATCGACCTGCAGTGTAAAATTAAGAATTAAGAATTAAGAATTATGATTTATTTTAACTTTTCCAAAGTTTGAAACTTTGGAAAAGTTAAATGTTACTCAAACACCATCACATTCACACCTTCTGAGTTGGATTTCCAGTTGGTGGCTTTTAACACTCTATTATTAAATGACATAGTAATAGTTTGTTTGGATGTGGTTGGAAAATAAATATCTGCACCTTTTAAAAATGGAAAAGCATTGAATGCGCCAATTGTAGTCATATTAGTGACTTTGTTTTTATTATCATCATACGCAAACAATGCAATCGTTGTGTTTTCTTTGGAACAGAATGTATTAGTAGATAACACATTTCCGTCTAAAATTAATTCATCACGATTAGCAACTGCTGCCTGACTGGCACCGAAAAAGGCAGTTACACCTTGATTATCGTCTTTAGGCAAGGCAGCCAAAAATATACCTGCTATACTAAAACCAGTTGGAAACGTACGCAAGTAAATTAATTTGTCACTTCTGTTAAATGGTTCACGATAATAATGAACTTTTCTGCTACCAGCAACATTATCATACACTACAAACTCGTAGTAAGTATTGGCTTCGGCGCGAAACGGACCCCAATAACCAGCTGCGTTTGTATAAAAGTAAAATTTGGAGCGCTATTTACTCTGAAACCAGTTGCGTTATCGAGTTTATAAATTTCGACAACTGTGTTTTCTGAAAATTTATTTTCACCAAAAAAACCAGATCTACCTGACAAAATAATATCGCTTTCGTTTGTTGGTTCTGTGTTTGTTGGAACTGCACCATCATTAAAAAACTTATACATTGCTGTAAACGTTTCGGCACAAGTTGCTACTTCGTAATGATCTTTGTCGTTGAATTTCAGGTTGGTGCCACCACTAACATCTCTTCCACCACTTGCAATAAAATCGAAAGAAGAATAGATATTTAAAATTGGTGTTGTTCCTTGACTTGCGGGTGGAAAACCTGCTAATAAAACCAGATGCTTCACTTTGCTTTTATGTGCTGCTAAATAGGTTTGCACCACACCAGTTCCGGCACTGTGTCCCACTAAATCAACCTGTGTTTTGCCTGTTTTTGCTAATACTTCGTTTACTAATTTATCTAAATCTTGTTGAGTTGTGGTGCCACCAAGTGAATTCCAATCGAAAGCATATAAATCAGCTAAAGAATAACCGTTTGACGTAAATCGTTTGGTTTGTTTTTCATAAGTATCACCAGAAGCTAAGAAACCATGTACAAAAATAACAGGTGTTTTACCAGAAGGAACTGGTTCTGGAATTGGTTGTGTTGTATTTGTTTCTTTTGTGCAAGAAAATAGCACTAATAAGAATAAACTGTAAAACAAGATTTTGCGCATACTTATTTTGTTTAAAGTGATAACTAAAAATAAGAAAAATAGTTTAATCTACATACAATACCAAACCTTTTAAATATGAACCTTCAGGATGGAAAATATTAATTGGATGATCGGCTGGCTGTGATAAATAATGCAAAATCTTTACATCTCGATTGGCTTCAATAGCTGCAGACATTACTGTTGCGTAAAACAATTCTTTGTCGACTACTTGCGAACACGAAAAAGTAAAAATAATACCACCTTTATTGATGCGTTTAAATCCTTCTGCGTTTAATCGTTTGTAAGCTTGTACTGCATTGTGACGTTTGGCAATATTTTTGGCAAACGCTGGTGGATCTAAAATGATGACATCGAAATTTAAATCACTAATTTTAAAAAAATGAAATACATCATCACAAATAGAATAATGATTTTTATTTCCAGTATTAAAATTGATTTCAATATTTTTCCCAACCAATTCCATGGCAATCTTTGAACTATCAATAGATACTACTTCTTTCGCTTGATTGTTTAATGCATAAATAGAAAAACCACCGCTGTAACAATACGTATTTAATACGTTTTTATCTTTGCAATAATGTGCTAATAAATTTCGGTTATCACGTTGATCTAAGAAGAAACCTGTTTTTTGTCCGTGTTCAATATCGATCAAAAATTTGTTGTTGTTTTCGATAGCAATAATTTCTTTTTGTTCACCTTTTAAGTAATGATTTGCTAATTCATTTGCATATTCTTTAGGCAAATACGCAGCACTTTTATCGTAAATCGTATCAATAAATATTACTTCATTTTCAATGGCATTTTTAATCTCATTAATACTTCTATGCATTCCAATTGAATGACATTGTATGACTGCAGTTGTATCATAAATATCAATAATTAAACCAGCGCAATTGTCACCTTCTGCGTGAATCAAACGAAAGCAATTTGTTGATTTATTATCAACTAATCCAAGATTTTTTCGCAATAAAAAAGCTTGTTTTATTTTATGATTCCAGAAATCCTGATTGATTTCTTCTTGTTTGAAAGTGAGTATTTTTATTGCGATGCTTCCATGATAAAAATGACCAATACATAAAAAATTATTTTTATAATCTACTATTTCTACAATATCACCATCTTTTAGATTTACATCAAATGATTGCATTGCACCAGAAAAAATCCAAGGATGAAAACGTTGTGGTGAAGTTTCTTTTCCTTTTTTTAATTGTATGATTGGATATTTGGACATGATTAAAATTTAAATTTCAAGCAAAGGCGCTTTTGTAGTTTCGGAAGCACGCAAAGGTAGAAAAAACTAAAGATTATAATTAAGAATTTTCTCTTTCCAAAACTATATAGGTTGAATCAAATTCATTCTTTTCATCTTTTGGAATAAACTCTGTGTGTGCGACTTTCCAATTAGAATCATCGTATTCAAAATAGGTGTCACCATCAATTTCTGTGTGAACTAATGTTAGATAGATTTTGTTTGCCAACGGCAGCGTTTGCTTGTAAATTTCGCCACCACCAATGACAAAAATATCTTCTTGGTTTTGTTGTGCTGAATAAACAATGGCTTCGTTAATTGTCTTAAACACAAAACAATTTTCAAAATCACATTCAAAATTTCTGGAAATAATTAATGAAGTTCTATTTGGCAATGGTTTTCCAATCGATTCAAATGTTTTTCTTCCTAATAAAATATAATGGTTTGACGTAATATTCTTAAATCGTTTTAAATCGGAAGATAATTTGCAAAGCAATTGGTTGTCTTTACCAATGACGCCATTTTCAGCTACTGCAACAACGATGGAAATATTCATTTAATTAATTGTGAGTTTGAATGTTGAAGTATGAATGCAATATACGATTAATTAAAATTTAAATTCAAAATTCAAAAATTTCAAACTGCAACTTCGCCTTTTATATGCGCATGACTTTGATAATTTACTAACTCAAAATCTTCGTATTTAAAATCAAAAATAGATGTTATTTCAGGATTGATTTTTACCTGTGGCAATGCAAATGGCTCGCGACTCAGTTGCAACTGCACTTGTTCAATGTGATTTGAATAAATGTGCGCATCGCCAAACGTATGCACAAAATCTCCTAATTCCAAATCGCAAACCTGCGCAATCATCATGGTAAATAAAGCATACGAAGCAATGTTAAATGGAACACCTAAAAACGCATCTGCGCTGCGTTGATACAACTGACAACTCAATTTTCCATCAATTACATAAAACTGAAACAGCGAATGACAAGGTGGCAAGGTCATGTCTTCGATATCGGCAACATTCCAAGCTGAAATAATATGTCGACGTGAATCAGGATTGTTTTTTAGGTTATGAATAAGTTCGTAAGTTGATCTATTTCGCCACCATTTCCGTCTGGCCAATGTCGCCATTGATAGCCATAAACAGGACCGAGTTCACCATATTTTTTTGCGAAATCATCATCGTATGCAATTTTTGCAGCAAATTCTTTCATGGTTTCATTTTGATATTCTGCACTTTTCTGATATTTGGCAAAAGGCCAATCGTTCCAGATGTTACAACCGTTTTTACATAAATATTGAATATTCGTATCGCCTGCAATAAACCACAATAACTCATATACAATCGATTTTAAATGCAGTTTTTTAGTGGTTACTAATGGAAAACCTTCATTTAAATCAAAACGCATTTGGTAGCCAAAAACGCTGATAGTTCCTGTGCCAGTACGGTCTTCTTTTTTAGTGCCGTTTTCTAAAATATGCTGCAGAAATTGTTGGTATTGTTGCATGGTATAAAAATAGATAACTTTTCTAAAGATTAAAACTTTAGAAAAGTTATCTTATTTGTTTAATGAAAATTATTTTTTAGTATTGATTTTACATAAATAATGCCTTTTTTATGACATTTAGCTATATTAAATGAAAATTTTATTTAAATACAATTAACTAATAAACAGTAGTTTATTAAAAATAAAATGAAAATTATACAAAAAATAGCTTCCTGAATTTTATGACAATGGCAAATATTTATCTTGAAATAATTAATAATTGTGATTTAGATTTGGACAATCAATTAAATTAAATCACTTTAAAAACATAATAAAATGAAAAAAATCAACTCAATTTTTAAAACCATAGTTGTTGTAGCAATTGTTTTGGTAATAGCTCAAGGTTGTGTACCAGCAGGTGGAAATACACCAACTTCTGGAACTTTCAATGTTGGTATTGATGATGAATACTTTTTATACACTGAACCACACATTAATTTTAGCACCAAGATTTTAGAGATTGATGGTGATAGTATTTGTTTTGCAATCATGAAAGCTGATAATTTTCATATTCAACGATATTTTGGTATTTATACTAAATCGTCAGACGGAAATGTGTATGAATTTTTGAGTTATGAAATTCTGATTTAATGCATCCATTACAAGGTGGTAAAACAATTTCAAATTTAAATGATTCAAATTTTATATGGAATACAAACCTTACAACTTATCTGGATGGTTGGATAGATGTTACAATTTATGAAAGATTTGACCATCATTTTGGTGTATCAGGTAGCTCTGTCTCACCATATGTACCATTAACTACCAGTGCGACAACTAATTTTTCTATTTGAAGGCACCAACTATTCGTGTTTCGTAAATTAAAAACAACAGGTTATCAATATTTCTGGATCAAATTAATCAACTTATCACCATTAAACATGGCAGTTTATGGCGCGAATTTTCAGAGTTGAAACAGGCAAATACCAAAATGAACAGCATTGTTACTGGACAATAATTTTATAATATTTTAAAATCACTTAAAATGAAAAAAATCAATTCAATTTAAAACAATTGTTGGTAGCAATTGTGGTATGACAAGTTGGTATTACGCCGGATAAATCAACGCCAAGCAAATGATATTAATAGTTTGGAGATCATTTTGATAGATTCTTATATTAATAGATATGGCGAAAATAAAATACTCTGGATAGATAATGATAGTTTATTATTTTATGTAGGCATAACAAAATCCGGGTTTACACTTGGTTGTTTTGAAGACGTTTTCAGGAAGCGAAGCAATACCAATATTATTGGGTGAAAACCAATATCTTGATTCTACAAAATTTGCTGGGAATGGAATCGTCTCAAGGCGGATATACTTAAATATCTAAACGGCAAATACCAAATGGATAGCATAGTTAACTGGTCAATAACTTTTTAAATCTTATAAAATGAAAAAAACAAACTTAATTTTAAAACAATAGTTGCAGTTGCAATTGTTTTGGTAATGGATCAAGGTTGTGTGCCTGCAATTGTAAGTCCACCGGCGACAAGCAATTTAACTGGCAAATTAAATCTAATCGAATGTATACTATTTCTAGCTCAGATACGTTAGATCGACTGTTTCAATACGATAGTTGAGGAAGATTATCAAGAGTTGATGTGTTTTATAACAATACATTTTACTACCAATATACAGTTCAATACCAACCAAATAAAATTATACTAAATGATTCCACCAATTCGCCTGTAAATATTTATTATTTAAAATCAGGAACGAGTTTGATTGACAGTGTTTATAGTTTTTATTCAGCTAATTTTGTTGGTATATCTTATCCAATTAGAGACATTTCAAACAACTTAATTCAAATAAATTCAAATATTGTCGGCACATTACTTACTACACAAATAGACTCCTTAGTATATACAAGCACCAATATTAGTAGTTTTAAAAATACTTCTTACGATCCATTTCAATTTTCTACTAAAATTAGGTATGAAAGTTTTACATATGATTTAGGTCGAAATGCCAGAATTTATACAGAAATACCTATAGGTCTAATTAATGCAATTAACGAAAGTGCATATGGAATAACCTATGGAAATTCAAATACCAATGCAATTGCATCATATATTGTAAATCAAACAACCTATCCTGAATTTATTGAAACAAAAACATACAATTATATTTTGGATACGCCAACCAAAGTGATAATTGAAGAAACAATTAACACTATTGTTAAACGAATTGAGAATGAATATTATTAATAAGAACAAATAAATATTTGCTAATGAAAAACAAACACAATTTTAAAAACAATAGCTGCAGTGGCAATAGTTGTTTTAATGGCACAAGGTTGCGTGCCTGCTGGTGGAAATCCCAACTCCCTAATGGCCCAACAAAAAGGTACACTTTCGATTGGTTTTAATCGATATCCATATAATAGGAATGTATTCAACTACTTACAAGTGTTGGTAATCAGCTTTGGGTGCTCTAGAACTTTATAATTACACATTAACAAACAGTCAATATCTTTAACAACAGTAAACTTGACACAACAATTTCAAGCCCCAGACCAATATTACTGTGCTTACTCTCAAGAACATTTAACAACTTAAATCCTGAATTATTACTTATGTATTCAAAAATGCATGATGAATAATTGATGTTTTTGTTTCTGGTTCGAGTAATCTTAGATTTAAAAACTAAAACCAGCGGTTATATGTTTTCATTTCAGCAAAAATCATCAAATTTTAAAATAAATTAACACCAAAACACTCAAATGCATATAATTAACTCTTTTTCAAATTTTCAAATCTTCAAATTATACAGTATCTTTGCCAACTTATGATTTTTAAGAAATTCTATATTTTATTCATTTTTGCCATTTTTGCGTCGTCTTGCAATGTTTCCACTAACAAAATTTTGAAAGGCAACGATTTAGAGGCAAAATTGAAAATTGCTGATAAATACTATGCAAAAAAGAAATATGATAAATGTATTCCGATTTATGAAGAAGCATTGACTATTTTAAAAGGTCAAAAAAGTGTAGATGATATTTACTACAAATACGCAAATTCCTATTATCAAAATGGAAGCTATGAGTTAGGTGCATTTTATTTAAGAAGTTTTTACAATACTTATCCTGCAAATCCGAATGCAGAAACAGCTGGTTTTAGTGAAGCTATGTGTTATTTAAAACAATCACCACGCTATTCTTTGGAGCAAGTAAACACGCAAAAAGCGATTGAAGTGTTTCAAGCATTCGTTGACAGATATCCAAAAAGTGCAAATGTGCCAATTGCAAATACCAAAATTGATGAATTAAGAAGCAAATTGCGTAAAAAAGCATACGAAAGTGCGTATCTTTACTATAAAATTGGTGAATATCATGCTGCTGCAGTTTCTTTCGACAATTTTTTAAATGAATTTCCTGAATATGGAAAATCCTGAACGTGTAGCATTTTTATCTGTGAAAGCATTGAAAAAATTTGCAGATGGTAGCTATAAAGACAAAAAAGAAGAACGTTATAAAGATTTTGAGTCACATTTTGTAAAATTCAAACAAAAATATCCGAGCAGCAAATATTTAATTGATTTGGAAAAAATGCACAAACATAAATAATTAGAAAATTTAAATTAATACTATGTCAACATTAAAAAAGAAGAAGCAAAATCAATGTCAGCTTACATTGAAACTAGAAACTTAGACGATTTAGCAGCTCGTACTGGAAACATTTACAAATCTATCAATGTAATTTCAGCACGTTCTTCTCAAATGAATACAAAAATGAAAGAAGAATTGCACCGTAAATTAGAAGAATTTGCATCTGCAACAGATAATTTAGAAGAAGTTTTTGAAAACAGAGAACAAATTGAAATTTCTCGTTACTACGAAAAATTGCCTAAAACTACAATTACTGCGTTGCATGAGTTTTTGAATGACGAAACGTATTTTAAAGATAAAGAGATTTAGTAAATTGGTCATTTGACAATAGACATTGGTCAATAGTTATGTTGTTTTAAAAACGTTAATGACTAATTTCCAATCTTACTAATGACTAATCGCTAATGACTAATGACTAAACAACATGCTGAAAGATAAAAAAATTTTACTGGCTGTTTGTGGAAGTATAGCTGCCTACAAGGCAGCTTTTTTAGTGCGCTTACTGGTAAAAGAAGGTGCGCAAGTTCGTGTCATCATGACAAAAGCTGCAACCGAATTTATTTCACCTTTAACTTTGGCAACGCTATCTAAAAACGAATGCGTAACGGATTATATCAATACAACAAAAAACAATTGGAACAATCATGTTGAATTAGCACTTTGGGCCGATTTAATAGTGATTGCACCTTGTTCTGCTGGAACGATATCCAAAATGGCAAATGGAATTTGCGATAATTTACTGATGGCAGTTTATTTATCGGCACGTTGTCCAATTTATATAGCACCAGCAATGGATGAAGATATGTGGAAACACGCATCAACCAAAAAAAATATTCAACAATTAATTTCGTTTGGAAATAAAATTATTTCAGTAAATAACGGTGAACTTGCGAGTGGTTTAATTGGCGAAGGAAGAATGGCTGAACCACAAGAAATAATTAAGTATCTAAGTAAAGCAGTACGCAGTACGCAGTATTTAACACCATCTCAAATCTCAAATCTCAAATCTGAATTATTAAATAAAAAAATACTCATAACAGCAGGACCAACTTACGAAGCACTCGATCCTGTTCGGTTTATTGGCAATCATTCTTCTGGAAAAATGGGTATTGCGTTGGCTGAAAAAGCTA
Source organism: Saprospirales bacterium (assembly GCA_016711605.1). Lineage (GTDB taxonomy): Bacteria > Bacteroidota > Bacteroidia > Chitinophagales > JADIYW01 > JADJSS01. The sequence goes on along the minus strand of JADJSS010000047.1, from coordinate 12,808 downwards.
CTGAACTTGGTGCAGATGTACAATTAATAATTGGACCAACTAAATTACAAATTCCAAATACAATTAAAGTGACGCATATAACATCGGCAAATGAAATGTATTTGGCTTGTAAAAAATATTTTGCAAAAACTGATGTTTGCATTTTCGCAGCTGCTGTTGCCGATTATACTCCAAAAAATGTAGCTGCACAAAAAATTAAAAAATCAGATGCTGAATTTTCTATCACGCTAAAAAAGAATGTTGACATCGCATATGAATTTGGAAAAATCAAAAAAAACAACCAAATTTCAGTTGGTTTTGCGTTGGAAACAAATGACGAATTGAATCATGCAAAAGCAAAAATTGCCAAGAAAAACTTTGATTTAATTGTATTGAATTCTCTGAACGACAAAGGTGCTGGTTTTAAACATGAAACAAATAAAATCACAATAGTAAATCGTAAAATAAAATACATAAATTTGAGTTAAAGACTAAAGACGAAGTAGCTGTTGATATTTTAAATGAATTGGAAAAATTATTGAAATAATCTTTCTTAAGTTCTTAAGAAAAATTTAAAGAAAAATAGATGAAAAAAAATTTTTATACTTTCTTATAGCTTATTACTATAAAAATAACTTTCATTGCGCAAGAATTAAATTGTACCATTGCTATCAACGCGCCAAAAAATCAGAATATTGATCCATTGGTTTTAAAAATTTAGAAGTTGCTTTGATGGAATTTATGAATGGAAGAAAATGGACTAACGACAACTTCAAAGAAAATGAAAAAATAAAATGTTCCATTACAATTAATATTACTGGAATTCCTAGCGAAGGTTCTTACAAAGCGGACGCCATTATTCAATCACAACGTCCAGTTTACAACACCAATTACAACTCGTTACTTTAAATATTCAAGACAGAACTTTTGATTTTGACTATGCTGATTTACAAAATTTATTTTATAATGATAATGCATATACTTCACAAATCACATCGCTATTTGCTTATTATGCATATTTAATTTTAGCGTATGATTATGAATCATTTTCTAAAGAAGGTGGCACACCTTATTTTCAAAATGCACTCACTGTTTGTAATAATATTCCACAAGGCGAACGTTCTAAATATAAAGGCTGGAGCCAGTTTGATGCATCCATAAGTTTCACCAACGGAACGATTAATCGATTTATTATGGTTGATAATTGGTTGAATCCAAGATACAAAGATATGCGATTGGCATTTTACAGCTATCATTCAGGTGGTTTAGATCGAATGTACGCAGATGCATCACAATCAAGAAGTACGATAATGGCTTCACTTAATTTATTTCAGAAAATAAATGTTGACAATCCAAACTTACAACCGTTGCGTTCCTTTTTTGCATCAAAATACTCAGAGCTCATAAACTTATATTCTAAAGGTGATATGAGCGAAAAAGCTGTGGTTACACAATTACTGACTACTTTAGATCCAATCAATTCAGATAAGTATAAGCAGATTCAAAAATCAAAGTAAAACTTAACTTTTCCAAAGTTTAAAACTTTGGAAAAGTTGAAAAAAATCGTAAATTGTAAATTTACAACGTGCTACAATCGCTTTCCATAAAAAATTATGCTATTATCGAATCTGTCGAAATTCAATTCGATAAGCATTTAAATATTATTACTGGTGAAACTGGTGCTGGAAAATCTATTTTGTTAGGTGCGATGAATTTAATTTTAGGCAAACGCGCTGATACTTCAGTGTTGCGCAACGCTGATGAAAAATGTTTAGTGGAAGCTATTTTTCTGTTAAAATTATTCGCTGAAAAATTCTTTTCAGACAATGATTTGGAATACGAAAACGAAACTATCATCAGAAGAGAATTAAACACAAATGGCAAATCGCGCGCATTTATTAATGATTCGCCAGTTACCTTAGATGTGTTGAAAGCATTGACCGAACAATTAGTTGATATTCATGCGCAAAGTGAAACGCAAAACTTATTGGATAAATTTTTCTTTTGTGAAATTTTAGATGAATTAGCAAAACAAACTACTGTTGTAAAAGAATATCAAACAAATTATCAGCAATACAAAATCAAACAAAATAGATTAACACATTTGCAAAATGAGCAAATTAGTTTGCAGAAAGAATTTGATTTTATTTCGTTTCAATTGAATGAATTAACAGAAGCAAATTTGAATGAAGATGAAGCTGCGCAATTGGAAAGTGAATTAAGTTTATTGCAAAATGCAGAAACCATAACACGCAATTTAGCTGATGCGTATTCGTTGATTGATGCGAATGAATTTTCCGCATTATCACAATTATTACAAGCCAATAAACAAATTGGACAACTGGCAAATTTCCATGATGTATTGTTAGAAATGCACGACAAACTATCAGCAATTACAGATGATTTGAAGTCAATGACACGACAAATTACCAATATTGCTGATGCAACTGAATACAACGAAGAACGCGTTTTATTGCTCACAGAAAAGCAAACCACCATCAATAAATTATTGCAAAAACATCATGTTTCTGAAGTGAAAAATTTATTGGAAATTCAACATAGTTTACAACAAAAAGTTGATGCATTCAGTAACTCAACAGAAGAAATCTTGCAATTAGAAACCGAAATTAAACAAGATAAAAAAACGTTATTAACTGCTGCGCAAAGTATTTCCAAGAACAGAAACAAACAAATAAAAATTGCTGAAAATAAAGTTTCTGCCTTGTTAGTTGATTTAGGAATGCCTTTTGGTTTTATACAATTAGAACAAAAAATAGCAGAAGCAGAAAAACTAAATGCATTTGGAATCGATGAAATACGTTTATTGTTTTCTGCGAATAAAGGATCATTGCCACAACCTTTAGATGAAGTTGGAAGTGGTGGCGAAAAATCGCGGTTGATGTTAGCTATAAAAAGTTTAGTTGCCGAAACCATTACGTTGCCAACCTTAATTTTTGATGAAATAGATACCGGAATTTCTGGTGAAGTAGCACAAAAAAGTGGGCACCATTTTAAAAGAATTAGGTAAAAACATCAGGTGATTTCGATTACGCATTTACCGCAAGTGGCAGCCAAAGCCAATAAGCATTTCTTTGTGTATAAAAATCACGAGAAAGAAAAAACCTTTACAGAAATTAAAACGCTTTCTGGTGATGAACGCTTGCACGAAATTGCAGTCATGTTAAGTGGTAACAATCCACCGAAAGAAGAGTTGGAAAATGCGAAACGATTGTTGAATTAATTTTTATCAATTATACTCACCTATTATTCTTTGTACGTTCGCATCTTTTTTGAGTTCATCATAGAATTCAAATAAAATATCATGCATTGCATAATTTTCTTCCAATAACATGCGCAATAAAATTTCGCCGTGTTTTGGTTGGTTTTCCATATAAGTAATCGCGCAAATCGCATACTGCAACTCAATCGTAGATTTACAAACTTCAATTCCTTTTTGCGCAATTTCTTTAGCTGTTTCTGTGTCGCCATTCACAGCCATAATTTTTGCTAGCACAAAATACGCTTCGTATCGTTTTACAAAAATATCAATCGCTGTTTCGCAAGCATCAATAGATACTTCAGTTTCGCCAATTTCCAATGCTGCTTCTGCCATTGCCAAACAAAATTCGTATTGCTCTTTCTCTAACTCGTTAGCTTTCTGAAATGATTTGTATGCTTGTTCCCAAAGTCCTTCGTGCTTATAAGTTTCACCTATTCTGAAATATGCTTCTGATAACGATGGATTTTCATGCACTGCTTTTCGGTAGCAATAACGCGCCATTTTCATTTCACCTAATGCTTCGTGGCATTGTCCTTGTAAATAAAAAACTTCTTCGTCTGGTTCGTAAGTCGCCAGCATTTCCTGCAAAATATCCAATGCTTTTTGGTACTCATTATTTTTAAAATGAATTTCTGCAATATCCTGATACACAAAATCAGCTTCTTCATTAATTGCTAATACATATTCGTAGGCATTGATGGCTTCATCATCTTGTCCGCAACCACGATAAGCACTAGCCAAATTATACCACGCAAACTGATTGTATGGATTTTCATCAATCATTTTTTGATGAATCGGAATACTTTCTTTAAATCGTTCTGTAATTTCAATACAATAATTAAAGCGATTCAATGCTTCTTCATTATTAGGTTCTACTTTCAAACATAATATTAGATTATCGTAAACTTCAGCATATTTCCCCAATCTTCATACACATCACATAGCTGCAAATACACATCAGCCAAATCTTCCTGTTCTACTTTTTCCAATTGATCTTCTAAAATAAAAATTGCTTCTTTGTATTTTGATTGAAAAGAAAATATTTCTGCACGCAATAAATAAATTCCCAATTCATTGCTGTCAAAAATTTCTGCTTTTTCTAAAATTTCTAAACTTGCATCAATTTGTTTCATTTCAAAAAACAATTGTGCTTTCTTTAATAATAAAATAGAAGAATAAGGATATTGTAACAACGATTTTTCAGCAACTTCTAAAGCACTGTCAAACTGATTACGTTCTTCGTAATATTCAATAATAACTTCGAAATCATCTTGCTCGAAAAATGGTGTGTGATTATTTTTTAACGATTGTTCGTATTGTTGAACTAACTCTAATACGTTTACTTCGTCTTCATTATCAAATTCAAAATTGCTCATAGACATATTTTTTGATACGCATTGTATCGCAATTCAAAGTTAATACTTATTATTGTATACAATTTGAGTTAAAAGTTAAATGTTACGAATGAAAAAAGCGATTCTTTTTATTAACATTATGGTATTATTGCTGAAAACTTCTGTTTTTTCGCAAGACACTGTATCCGTTTCTGTTGATACCATACCGACAAAAAAAGAAAAACATTATAAGAAGCTAGAAGATATTCAACAAAAATATTTGCGTTTTGTCGACAAAAAAAATCGTGAGTTTCCATTTGCGTTGCCTGCTGTTGCCTATAATAAATATGATGGTGTTCAAATTGGTGCAGTTTTAATCAACTTAAAACAACCAGTGAAACATGTAGATTTTACAGCGAGTTTATTGTATGGTATCAAATCAAAGAAAGTAAACGGAACGGCCAATGTTGATTATTATATTAAAATTAAAAAAGGCGTGGTTTCGCAAATAAAACCTGGTATTCGATTTCAAAGTTTTACGTACGCAGATTTTGTAAAACCATTAAAATATTATGCAATTCATCCAGAAATTGTCATCAATTTTAATCATCGAACAGAAAAATTAGAAAAAATTTCGCATCAAGTTATTTTCAGAAGTCATGTGGTTTTACAAAAAGACATTACATTTAATTATGGAACAAGCACATTCGACAAAGATACCTTAACCAGATTTTATGTGAATGAATTTCAGTATCATTTTAAACGTGAAGACAAAAATTTTCCGGTTGATGCGTCGTTGAATTTTGAGCAAAGCAAGCAGTTTTTGAAAACATATTTTATCGCAAATTCTTTCATTCGTTATCAATTAAAAAACTACAATACTGGTGTGCATTTGCGGTTTTTTGTTGGTGGTTTTTTATGGCGAAAAAATCAATTTTTCTTTAATAATTTAACGTATGCTGATTATGGTTTTAGTGCAAATGGCAGAACTGGTTCACAAGATTATTTTTACAATGATTTTTATTTTAACAGAAATGGACAAGATGGTTTTGGTGCCAATCAAATTACAAAAACAGATGGATTTTTAAAAACTGTTGCACCGAAAACTGTTATTGGACAAACACCTAATTGGATGCTTGCATTTAATTTAAAATTAGATTTTCCAATAAAATATGTGCCGATAAAAATCTTTTTTGATTTGGCTTATTCATACAATAATAAATATGGAAATGGCGCGCCGTTGCCAATTAAATCTTTTCAATATGATGCAGGTTTGATGTTCAGTTTCTTTGATGAAGGTTTGAAATTTATTTACCATTTTTAGTAAGCAAAGATTATAAAACTTACTACAAAGCCAATGCGCCAAAATTTGGCCAGCGCATAACTTTTTTATTGGATTTACACAAAATCGAGCTGCATAAAAAAATCAGAGATTTGCGATTTTAAATAAATAAAAAAACGGAAGCAATGGTGCTTCCGTTTTTGATTTTTATTGTTGCTACTAAACGATTTATTTTCCTAAAGCGATAGCGTTTCCAAAACCAGCTTTTGCATGCACTTGCGACAATGCTGCATCTGCTGCTGCACGATTTGCGAAACCAGTAATCCATACTACATTCAATCCTTTTTCATTTTTATATGTAATCAAATTTCCAATAGATGAAAATTGATTTATTAAACTCCAATTTGGATTTCCAAAGGCACCTAATTGTATTGCATTTCCAAAGGTAGCTAACATTTCTGCCTGCGTTTTTGAACCATACGATTTTACATTTCCATTTACAGTTGCTACTGGTTGCACTGCATTATTTTGCGTTGCATTTTGCTCTATAAATTTGTTTTGTTGAGGTGTTGATTGTATTTTTTGTTTTGGCGCTACTTCCGTATTTGCATAAGTTTCTTCTTTTTTTGTTTGTACTTGTTGCATTGCTGAGCCAGCATTTGTTGAAATTGGTGTTGCTGTTGAATTATCGCCAATTGCACTTACATCATCTGTATTTACTGGAGTTGCTGTTGAGTTATCACCTATTGCTGAGATATTTCCAGCATCATTTTTTGTTTGGTTAACTACAGGTTCAGTTATTTCTTGATTTTTGTTATTTACTATAGTTTGTGTATTATTGGTAGTATTCGTCTCAGAAATTTTTTCTGCAACTTTATCTTTAACCACAACAGGTTGCTGTACTTGTGTTACCACTTTTACTTCTTCTTTAATTGGTGTTGATGTTGGTACATTTGAAGTAACAACAGCTTGTCCATCAGCATCTTCAACTTTCAATGTTTTCAAGTCTAATTTTTTGATAATTCCATTAGATGAATAAGTTAGTGTATGATCATTTAATAAACCAGGATTAGATTCATTATTAATAGTATTTATTCCTTTGCCTAAATTCGATGGTTTACTCCATTTACCATCTTTAAATTCAGAAACATATAAATCTAAACCACCAACTGAATTCGGAAAACCGGCAACGAAATACATTTTTTTCACATCGCCAACTTCTAATAATGCTGGTTGTCCAACTTTAAATGTTCCTAATAAATTTTTATTCATAGTATAAGCAACCCAATTTTTATCTTTTTGTGTTGCATGTAATACTTCAAACATTAATGTTTCTTCCAAAGTTTTTAATCGAACTGGAATTTTATATGGTGGTACATTATCGTCATATAATTGAAAAGTAATTTCTTGTAAAAATGAATAATCTCCATTAATAATAGTTTTGGCAAACATTGATTTTGAGATTAATATTGAAAAGATTGAAAGTATAAAAAATAGTTTTTTCATTGTCTGTTTTAAAATTTAAAGATTTTTAATATTAAAAGCGTAATTACAAAAGTCCAACTTTATTCAAGTAAAAAAACGCTAAAGTTTTCCACAATATTGTATTAATATGGTTATCAAGTATAATGCCAATAATTCAAACCCTATTTCGCATTAACTTTTTTTATTATTTATTATTATAAAGCAAAAAATTATTTAATTTGTAGTAGATGAAGTATGGCTTTGTAAATAAGAATTGGCTATGTAAGCTTTTATGTATGTTGGTATTAACAGTACAACCAATATATAATTTTGCACTTGGAGATTTAAAAATTTCAGGCGCACGACAAGCAGGCATGGGTTTAAATTCAATAGGTTTGGTTAGTGTGTATTCTGCATACAATAACCAGGCAGCTGGTGCCTATTTAGAGCATCCAAGTTTTGGTATTTATTATTCACCTGTTTTCATAGGTTTAGGCGTCAACAATCTTTCTGGTGTGATTGTATATCCAATGAAAAAACAAAAAATGGGAACATTTGGTGTTTCTATTCATTATTTTGATTACACTGCATACAGTGAAAAAAAGTAGGACTATCTTATGCAATTAAATTAGCTAAGTATATTTCTATTGGTGTTCAATTAGATTATATCAATGCTAAAATTCAAGGTTATGGTTCTAAAAATTTAGCCACTTTTGAGCTTGGTGTTTTTGCTCGTCCAATTCCAGAATTATCCATTGCAATGCACGTTTACAATCCTGTTAAAATTGTAATTGACAAAGCAACTGGTGAAAAATTACCGATAGTTTTGCGCTGGTGTAACCTATGAAGCAATAAAACGATTTTTTATTTCTGCACAAATAGATAAAGATTTTTCAAAAAAATTAGTGTTCAGAGCTGGTGTTGAATACACATTAAAAGACTTGGTTAGCTTCAGAGCTGGTGTTGCTACAGATCCTGTTGCAGGCACATTTGGCGTTGGCGTAAAATTAAAACAAGGATTAGGTATTGATGTTGCTTGCACTTATCAAGCTAATTTAGGATTCAGTCCACATTTTGGAATTTTGTACGAAATAAAAAAGAAAAAGAAAATTGCAAATGTTACACCATCTACACCAACTTCTATAGAAAAATTAGCACCAACTATTACACCAGCAAGTAATTTACCAATTAAATAGAAATTGAGAAAGTTTGAAATAATCAAACTTTCTCAATTACTGTAAAGTTTTTCTCCTAATTATTTACATAACCAAAATCATCAACTGGGTCTAATAATGTATTGAAATTCATTCCTAATAGAGATTGATTGGGTCTGAAATCTATTGCACTCATTTCAAAGCTATCAAAATCACCAATATCACCTTGTGTTAATGATGATCTCGTTGTAAATTGCCCTGAAATTACCATGGAAACATAAGGATTGTTTGACATAGAAGTCATTCTATATGTTTGCGAAATTGAACTGGTTGTTCTTGTAAAAACTGGCACTGATGTTACACCGCTGAACGTTAATGATTTAGGCATACGCATCCAAAATTCTTTTAATCCAGAAGCATCACTTACAGCAATTGTAAAATTATACGTAGTATTGAACGGCAAATTAATGTCATCGTTTGTATAGCTCGAGTCAGAATAAAATGTTTTGGTAATGTGTGGACCAGAAATATAAAACGTAAATTTTGGTTTTACTGTATCAACTGTTGCTGGATTATTTTTTTTGCACGAAATAGACAATAATGATAATACCGTCATCATTATTGACAGATAAATTGTTTGTTTAATTAGATTTTTCATTTTTATAATTTTTATTGAGTCAAATTTAAATACAATCCGATTTATTCGCATATTTAATGAGCATCTGGCAATTACTAATTAGTATTCGAGTTTTTTTTACAATTTCTTGACTAAAATAATCTCATTAAATACTGTATTTTTGCATCATGGAAAACATACGAAATTTCTGTATAATAGCACATATTGACCACGGAAAAAGCACATTAGCGGATCGATTACTAGAAATAACCAAAACAGTTTCTGAACGTGATATGCAATCGCAAGCTTTAGATGATATGGACTTGGAACGCGAACGTGGAATTACCATTAAAAGCAAAGCTATTCAAATGGATTATGTGGACAAAATGGTAAAAATACGTTTTAAATTTAATTGACACAGGACACGTTGATTTTTCTTATGAAGTTTCACGTTCTTTAGCAGCTTGCGAAGGTGCGTTATTACTTGTTGATGCGGCACAAGGCATCCAAGCACAAACCATTTCTAATTTGTATTTAGCAATTGAAAACGGCTTAGAAATTATTCCAGTCATCAACAAAGTGGATATGCCTGGCGCCATGATTGAAGATGTAACCGATCAAATTATCGATTTAATTGGATGCAAAGCAGATGAAATTATTTTAGCAAGCGGAAAAACCGGAATTGGCATCGACGATATTTTTGATGCTGTAATTAAACGTGTTCCAGCACCAAAAGGCAATAAAGAGGAACCTTTACAAGCATTAATTTTCGATTCTGTTTTCAATTCGTTTCGTGGTGTCATTGCATACGTACGCATCAAAAATGGAACGCTAAAAAAAGGCGATAAAGTAAAATTTATGGCTACAGGAAAAGAATATTATGCAGATGAAGTTGGTGTTTTAAAAATGAGTTTAGATCCACGACCAGAAATTGCTGCTGGCGATGTTGGCTATGTCATTACTGGTTTAAAAGTTTCAAAAGAAATTAAAGTTGGTGATACACTTACTTTGGTCAACAATCCTTGCACAGATATTATTCATGGTTTTGAAGATGTAAAACCAATGGTATTTGCTGGTATTTATCCAATAGATAATGACGATTTTGAAGAACTACGTGATTCGTTAGAAAAACTGCAATTAAACGATGCTTCTTTAGTTTGGGAACCAGAAACATCGCTGGCACTTGGCTTTGGTTTTCGTTGTGGTTTCTTAGGTTTGCTGCATTTGGAAATTGTTCAAGAACGTTTAGAACGCGAGTATGATATGACCATCATTACAACAGTTCCAAATGTTACTTACCACGCATTTAAAAAAGACGGAACCGAGCTGATTGTTAACAATCCATCAGATTTGCCGGAACCAACGATTTTAAATTATGTAGAAGAACCTTACATCAAAGCACAAATTATTACCAAACCAGAATATATTGGCTCAATTATGAAATTGTGCATGGACAAACGTGGTATCTTAAAAAACCAAGTGTATTTAACTGAAACCAGAATTGAATTGCAGTTTGATTTGCCTTTAGCAGAAATTGTATTTGATTTTTACGATATTTTAAAATCTATTTCAAAAGGTTATGCAAGTTTTGACTATCAAATGGCTGACTTTAGAGAAAGTGATTTGGTACGTTTAGATATAAAATTAAATGGTGAAAACGTAGATGCATTTTCTGCTTTAATTCACAGAAGCAAATCGTATTATTTTGGAAGCCGATTATGTGAAAAATTAAAAGAACTGATACCACGTCAGCAGTTTTTAATAGCTATACAAGCTGCAATTGGTGCAAAAATTATTGCGAGAGAAACTATTTCTGCCATGCGAAAAGACGTTACGGCAAAATGTTATGGTGGTGATATTTCCCGAAAAAGAAAACTTTTAGAAAAACAGAAAAAAGGTAAAAAACGTATGCGACAAGTTGGCAACGTAGAAGTACCACAAGAAGCATTTATGGCTGTGTTGAAATTGAATGATTAAGTAAAATCTTTCGTTATAAAATTAAAAACTACCATTACTTGATGGTAGTTTTTTTTGTATAAAACTCAGCATTCTCATTTTATTTTAAAATTTAACATCTCATTTTATGGAAATTCACCTTTTCAGGTATCTTAATAGTAACAAATAATAAAAGGTAAAAAAATGAAGAAATTAAACAAAGTAACACTACTTGCAAATCTTGGCAAAGCACCTGAATTTTAAGTAATAGGAAGCAGCAGCAATGAGGCAAAATCCAAATTGTCTACTTCAGAAACTTACAGAAATTAGAAAAAAGAAACGTACACCACTTCTGGATGGTACCATTTGGTAAAATGGCAAACTAAAGCAGACCTTGCAACAAAATATTTGTACAAAGGATGTATGGTTTATTTTGTAGACAAATTAAAAAACAACATTCCAACGGTATTCCTGGACTTAAAAAGTAAGTGACCAAAATAATTACAGATAATTTTGGATGTTGGATAAAAATGAAATTTCAAATTAAAACAGCAACATGAAATGGACTGCAAAAATAATAGAACACAAAGGCACCAACCGAATAGTTGTCTATTTTGAAAAAAAACCAGAACTCATTCAACGAATAAGAAAACTACCTGGTGTACGATGGAGCAAAACATTAGGTGCGTGGCATTTACCAGATGTTGCTGCTTATAGAATTCAATTTAAATTGGAAGAGAAAACAATTGGCACAAATGCACTTGAAAGAATTTCTGATAACAATAAAATAGCTTATCAAAATTATATAGACATGCTTTATTTATTAGCATATAGCCAAAATACAATTCGAACCTACACTGTAGAGTTTGCACAATTATTGTATCTACTAAAAAACAAAAATGTAAATGAATTAACAACAGAACATTTAAAAAGCTATTTACTTTATTGCTTACAAACACTAAAACTTTCTGAAAACCAAGTACACAGTAGAATAAACGCCATCAAATTTTACTTTGAAAAAGTATTAAAACAACCTAAAATAGTATTAGAAATACCACGACCCAAAAAGCCGCTGCTACTACCAAAAGTAATACATATTGATGATGTTGCTAAAATGATAAAGCAAACTGAAAATCTAAAACACAAAACCATGCTAATGCTTGTATATGGTATGGGTTTGCGTGTTAGTGAAATTATAAATTTAGAAATTACAAATATTGATAGTAAAGAATGCAAGTACACATACAAGGAGCAAAAGGAAAAAAGATAGATATGTAAACTTGCCAGATGCTGTTTTACCATTTTTGCGTAATTATTACAAAATTTACAAACCAAAAAAATATTTGTTTGAAGGACAATATGGTGAGCAATACAGTACAAGGAGTGCACAACAAGTTTTTAAACAAAGTTTAGAACGTGCCAATATTAATAAAAATATTGGCATACATGGTTTGCGACATAGTTTTGCAACTCATTTATTAGAACAAGGAACAGATATTAGTTATATCCAAAAATTACTTGGACATAACAATATAAAGACAACATTAATATATGCACATGTAGGAAAGAAAGATATAAAAGCAATTAAGAGTCCAATAGACCAAATAAAGTGGTAAGCACATGCGCAAAACGAATAATTTTCTAAAACAATTATTTAAAATACGCAATGCGCAAAACGGATAATTATTTTGCTTAATGCACTATATATCAATGAATAAAATAGTTTTATTAAATATTTGGTTAATCCATTGAGTTGCGTATATT
>JADJSS010000046.1 GCA_016711605.1 Saprospirales bacterium | reverse complement strand
CAAACAGGTCGCTCCGATGGAGCTGTGTTTTATACGCAGCCATATCTATAAACAGTTTATTCCTATGGAATAATATACATGGCTCGTGAGACACGAGCTATAGCTACGCTTTTACACTAGATTTCTACAAAGCAGATTTTTATTGCTGCTGGTTGGTATTGCTATCTGCTTTTCTCGCTTTTCTGTGTTATCAACATCTATTGATGGACATCAAGTAAGAATTTGAATATCAAGTGTTATATTTGTTTGCGAAAATCTGCAATAAGCCGTATTCATACTTTTCAGATTCTAATTCAACTAAATAGCAACTACCAAAATCAACACTAATGAACTATTTTTTATCTTTTATTCTTAGCATCACGATGTTTAACTCGTTTGCAACAAATTCGATGTGGCAAAAAGTAACGAATAAGAACATTCAAATTTCTGGCGAACGCAAAATTATTCCGCAAATTACATCGTTCCTTCAGTTAGATGATGTTGCATTTAAACAATTGCAGCCAAACATTCCAAGCGAAGAAAGTGGTCGCTTTGTAATTTTCGCTTTGCCTACTCCAGATGGAACGACGAAAGATTTTAAAGTTTTTGAAAGTGTATGTATGGAACCTGCATTAGCGGCAAAATATCCAATGATAAAAACCTATCAGGCAATTTCTGTGGATGATGCTTCGGTGACTGCAAAATTAGATTATACAGAATTTGGTTTCCATGCAATGGTGTTTGCCAAAGAAGGTGTGTATTTCATTGATCCATATTCCAATATCAACAGTGGCTATTACAATTGCTATTACAAGAAATTTTATACTCGACAAACTGCTCAATACGCACCTTGTCAAACAGAAACATTAACAGAGAAAATAGCGAATCAAACAAATTCTAACTCATTAATCGGTTCTAACAATCAATCAACAGGTAGTGATAATCTTATAGTTCCAGATGGCAAACGACGCATATTTCGGTTGGCTCTATCTTGTACGATTGAATATTCTGCAGCAGTAGCAAGTCCAGGACCCACTAAAGCGCGTGTATTAGCTGCTATGGTTACTTCTATGAATAGAGTAAATGGTGTTTTTGAAAAAGATTTATCGATTCACATGAATTTAGTGGCGAATAATGATACCTTAATTTTTATTACAAGTGATAACTTTTCTAACAATAATGGTGGCGCCATGTTAGGACAAAACCAAACCGTTTGCGACGCCAGAATTGGCAATGCGAATTACGACATCGGACATGTGTTTAGTACTGGTGGTGGTGGTGTTGCTGGTTTAGGTGTTATTTGTGTAACTGGCGACAAAGCGAATGGTGTAACGGGTTCTGGAACACCAGTAGGCGATGGTTTTGATATAGATTATGTAGCACATGAAATGGGTCATCAATATGGAGCCAACCATACGTTTAATGCTGGAACGGGTGCTTGTGGTGGCAACCGTGCAGGAAATGCAGCTTACGAACCAGGTAGTGCAACTACCATTATGGGTTATGCTGGTATCTGTGATGCGAATGATATTGCCTTACATTCAGATGATTATTTTCATAGAAAAAGTATTGAAGAAATGTATACTTACATTTCTTCCACTTCTTGCGCTGTCATTCCAGCAAATTCGAATACGCCACCAACTGTAGCCAATTATGCTGCAACATTCAACATTCCTTATAAAACCAGTTTTGAAATAACAACTTCTGCTACAGATGCAGAAAACCATCCTTTAAATTATTGTTGGGAAGAATATGATTTGGGTCCTCAGGGAAACTGGAATGTTGCCAATAACACAACAGCACCATTATTTCGTTCGTTTTTACCTACTGTTTCCGGCACACGTGTATTTCCAGTTTGGGACAGTTTAATTAATAATTCAATCAAATATAAAGGTGAAGTATTGCCTGAAGTAGCACGAAATATTAAATTCAGATGTACTGTTAGAGATAATGATAATGGTTACGGCGCATTCAACGCACCGAATACTGATTTATTATTAAAATCTGTGGTGACGCCAACTTTATTTAGAGTGACGAGTTTTGCTACGGCTTCAGCTTTCAACGGAAATACGACACAAACTATCAATTGGGACGTTGCTAATACAACTGCGTCACCAATTTCTTGTTCTAATGTAGATATTTATTTATCGTTGGATAGTGCAAGAACGTTTCCTTATTTATTAGCAAGCAACGTTACCAATGATGGAACGGAATCGGTTTTAATTCCTGATGTTGTAACTGCCAATGCGTCTGCAAGAATAAAAGTAAAAGGACATGGAAATGTTTTCTTTGATTTGAATAATGGTTGGATAAAAATTAACCAAGGCATTCCACCAGTAGTATCTAAATTTACTGCAAGTGATTCTGTTATTTGCGAAGGTACCACTATCACGTTCACCAATACATCTACCGGACCAGTTGATTCTGTTCGTTGGAGCATTAATGGTGGTTCACCATCAACTTCTATTTCTTTAACAACTGTTGCTTCTACCTTTAATAATTCCGGATTTTTCAACATTAGTATAATTGCATATAAAGCTGGAATTGCAAGCGCTGCATTCAATAAAACCATACAAGTAAAACCAACGCCAACATTTGTATTTACACCAACTACACCAACAACATGTGCTGGTGATTCTATAGAAATAACTGCAGATTATTTATTAGGTGCAACCTGCATTTGGAGTACAGGTAGTCCAAATCAAACTATAAAAGTTGCGCCATTAGTAAATACTTACTATTCAGTTACAGTGACTAACGATGGTTGTACTGCAGTAGATTCTGTTTTAGTTACCGTAAAACCAACAGCAACTACAAATCTATCATCTACCATTTGTAGCAATGAAAATTACACGATTGGAAATCAAACATTCAATACGGAAGGTTTACATACTGTAGTATTACAAACATCATTAGGTTGTGATAGCACAGTGAATTTAACGTTGACAGTAAATCCAACTAAAACAACAGATATTGCACAAACGATTTGTTCGAATAGTAGTGTTACTGTTGGCACACAAACATTCAATACAGCAGGTTTACATACAGTAGTGTTGCAAACATCAACAGGTTGTGATAGCACGGTGAATTTAACGTTGACAGTAAATCCAACTAAAACAACAGACATCGCGCAGACTATTTGTTCAAATGGAAGTGTGACTATTGGAAATCAAACATTCAATACAGATGGTTTGCATACAGTAGTGTTACAAACATCAACAGGTTGTGATAGCACAGTGAATTTAACGTTGACAGTAAATCCAACTAAAACAACAGACATCGAGCAGACTATTTGTTCAAATGGAAGTGTTACCGTAGGAAATCAAACATTCAATACAGAAGGTTTACATACAGTAATTTTGCAAACTTCAACAGGTTGCGATAGCACAGTGAATTTAACGTTGACGGTGAATCCAACAAAAACAACAGACATTGCACAAACTATTTGTTCAAATGAAAGTGTGACTATTGGAAATCAAACATTCAATACAGATGGTTTACATACTGTTGTATTGCAAACTTCATTAGGTTGTGACAGTACTGTGAATTTAACGTTGACAGTTGAGCAATTGCCAGCAAAACCAAGTATTTCACAAAGCCACGATACGTTGTTTAGCAATGTAATTGTTGCAGGTGCAACGTATAATTGGTATTTAAATGGAGATTTAGTTGCTGCAACAACAGTTCCATACTATAAATTTACAGTCAATAATATTTACACGGTTAAAATCATAACTACTAATTGCGAATCTGAGCTTTCTGCAACTTATAATGCATCGTTGCCTACAGGAATTAAATCAAACAAGTTAGACATTAGTTTTGCTATTTATCCAAATCCAAACAATGGTTTCTTTGACATAAAAATTACGGCTCTTAAATCAGCAAAATATGATTTAACATTGTATAATGTTACTGGTCAGGAAATATTGAAAGATGAATTAAACATACAACAAGGTGAAAACGTAAAACGATTCAACTTGAATGATGTTGCTAAAGGTATGTACTTTATTACCTTGAAAAACGAAGATGGAATCAGTACACAAAATATTATTGTTCAATAATAATTTTAAAATTTTATTTAGATTTGAGGTCAGCATTTTGCTGACCTTTTTTATATGAAAAAAACAATCACACTTCTTTTAATCTTAACTGCAATTTATGTATTTGCAGATAATCCAAAATCAAATGAAATCAAATATCCATTCAACTATGGTAGAATGGAAGATACCATTTATACAAACCCTTTCTTTGGTTTTAAAGTAACTGTTCCTTCAACATGGTTTGTTCAAAATAAAACGCAGATAGATTTTGCAATAACAAAGGGAAAAGATATTATTGAATTTAAAGATGAAATATTAAGTAAGGAAATGGAGAAAGTAGATGTCAACTCTATGACATTGTTAATGGTCGTTAAATATGAAGTTGGTGCACCAGTTGCTTTCAATCCATCATTAATGGTTATGGCAGAAAATGTATTAATGTTACCTGGTGTAAAGTTAGGTTCAGATTATCTTTTTCATGCAAGAGCTGCTCTTAACCAAAGTAATATAAAATTTAGTTGCGATTCTACTTATGAGAAAAAAGTCATCAGTAAAGTAGATTTTTATAAAATGAGTTGCAATATAAGTGAATCAATAGTTAAGCAAGAATATATTTCATCAATTCTACAGAGATATGCTTTAACATTTATTATCACCTATTCTACTGAAGAGGAACGGAGTGAACTGATGGCAATTATTAATTCAGCTCAATTTAAAAAATAATGTCAAAATACTTAATTGTTGGTCTTGGAAATATTGGTAAAGAATATGAACACACGCGTCATAATATTGGCTTTGATGTAGTAGATGCATTGGCAAAAGAAATTGATGTTACCTTTGATATTGCACGTTTGGCTATTTATGGTAAAACGACTTTTAAAGGAAAACAATTTCATATTATCAAGCCAACTACTTATATGAATTTGAGTGGGAAAGCCATCAAATACTGGATGAATGAATTGAAAATTCCTGTAGAAAATATTTTTGTGATTGTTGATGATTTAGCATTGCCTTTTGGACAATTGCGAGTGCGTGGAAAAGGCAGTGATGCTGGTCACAACGGTTTAAAATCAATACAAGAAGAATTACTGACGCAAGACTATCCACGCTTAAAATTTGGCATTGGCAACGATTTTCCAAAAGGCAAACAAGTAGATTATGTGTTAGGAAAATGGAAACCAGATCAAGAAATTGAATTGAAATTGCGCATCGATGTAGCGGTTGGAATTATTCATTCTTTTTGTACAACTGGTTTAATGAATACCATGAGTACATTTAATAACAAATAGTATTAAGTAGTGCGTATTACGTATAAAGTAGTTCGCAATACTAAGTACACAATACTAAATACGAAACACATGAAAATATTTTGCGTCGGTTTAAATTACAGAGAACACATTGCGGAAATGAAACATTTCAATTTTCCGGAAAGTCCAGTAATATTTATGAAACCACCAACTGCATTGCTTAAAAATGGACAACCATTTTATTATCCAGATTTTTCTAAAGATGTGCATTACGAAGGCGAAATTGTGTTGCGTGTTTGTAAAAATGGAAAGAAAATAGATAAAAAATTCGCGCATAAATATTACGATGCGTTTACCTTAGGTTTTGATTTTACAGCGCGCGATATTCAGGCAGAACAAAAGAAAAAAGGTTGGCCCTGGGAAATTGCAAAAGGTTTCGATGGCTCAGCGTTTATTGGTGATGTCATTGCTTTAGAAAAAGATAAAGTCATTTCGTTTACGATTAAAAAAAATAATGAAATCGTTCAGCAAGGTGATACAACGATGTTGATTTTTTCGTTCGATGAAATCATAAGTTATATCTCTCAATTCTTTACGCTGCAACAAGGCGATTTAATTTATACAGGCACACCACAAGGCGTTGGTCCAGTGCAAATAGGAGACAAGCTCGAAGGTTTTGTTGATGACAAATTGTTAGTAGTTTGTGAAGTAAAATAATCAACTAAATAATTCATCCATTAACTTATTTCCAAATTTATTAGTTGGATCAAATTGCTTACGACGTTCAATAAAATCTGCATATTTAGGATATTGTTGCGCTAAATATTCTTTACGAACATGAAACTCTTTTCCGTAATGTGGTCTGCCATTATGTTGTATTGCAAATTTTTCAAATGCTTGTAAAATAGAATTCCATTGTTTGTCTTCGTGGTTGTATGCACCAATCCAAATAGAGTCTCTGCCATTGCATTCACTCAACCAAAAATTATCACCTTTTGTAAATCTAATTTCTTGTATAAAATTGAATGTAAATTCACCAGATAAAAATAAATTTCTATACGCAGTTAAAATTTCTTTCGCATTTTTTACATCAAAAGCCCATTCTGTTTCACGATGTAATGGTGGTTCCGGCACCACAAAAACTTTATAACTTTTCTCAATTCTATCTAATGGTCCATCCATTTGTGCTGTTAAGAATTTGTTTAACGGCACACGCAATTTTGGGAAAATATTTCCTAAAAAAACACATAATCTAAATCCTATTACTGATAAAATCTTATCCATAAAAAATTGTCGGAACCAAGAGTCGTTTGTTTTTTCACTGGTTCGCTTATAGGTAAAAATTATAGCATCTTCTGAAGTAGGCAACCACCACATTTTAAAGTGATTGTTGTTATAAATATAGTCATCAATAGTATCAATAATATCGGTAAACTTTTTTGTGTATGTTTTGTCGTGCAAATTATAGGCATCCGTTACTTGCAAGGTTAATTCTGAAATTATACCAAGGCAACCTAAGCTAATAATGGCTGCATTAAACAAATCATCTTCTTTATGTAAGGTGATTTTTTCGCCATCTGCTTTTATAAGTGTAAAAGATAAAACCTGAGACGCTAAATTCTGAAAACCAATACCAGTTCCGTGTGTGCCAGTTTGTATAGCACCTGCAATACTTTGTTGATCAATAGAACCCAAATTGGTAAGTGCTAAACCTTCTTTGTCTAACAAATCATTCAATTGCCATAACTTAATACCAGCTTGAACAGTTGCTGTTTTATTCGTTTTATCAATGTTTACTAGTTGTTTGTAGTTATCTAAATTTAAAAGTAATTCATCACTCATGCATAAAGCAGACCATGAGTGACCAGTTCCCACTACACGTATTTTATTGTGCTTTTTTACTAAATCTATGATTTCATTTTCAGTGCTTGGTTGTGCAAAAAAGGTGAAGTGTGCTCAATATTTTTTGCCCAATTTTTAAATTTGAAAGACTGTTTTGTTATCATTCTTGAAAATTAATAAAAATTAATGATTTGGTATACTAAAACAAACCTAAATGCAAGAAATCTATTATGATTCAAATTTTGTTTTATTTATAAGATTACCTATTTTTGTGCTTCTAAAAAAATTACTCAAAATATTAACATTAAAAATTAAAGAAAGAAATGCCTTATTTATTCACATCAGAATCAGTTTCAGAAGGACATCCGGACAAAGTTGCTGACCAAATTTCAGACGCATTAATAGATAACTTCTTAGCGTACGATCCACAATCTAAAGTAGCTTGTGAAACATTAGTAACTACTGGACAAGTTGTATTGGCTGGTGAAGTAAAATCTAAAGCATATTTAGATGTACAAGATATTGCACGCGAAGTGATTCGTAAAATTGGTTATACCAAATCAGAATACATGTTCGAAGCAAACTCTTGTGGTATTTTTTCTGCTATTCACGAACAATCTTCTGATATCAATCAAGGTGTTGACAGAAAAGCAAAAAAAGAAGATTTTGAAACAAAAGCAAATGCTCAAGGTGCTGGTGACCAAGGAATGATGTTTGGATATGCAACAAAAGAAACAGATAACTACATGCCTTTGGCTTTAGACTTAGCGCATAAAATTTTGCAAGAGCTTTCTAAAACGCGTCGTGCTGGTAAAGAATTAAAATATTTACGTCCAGATGCGAAAAGTCAAGTTACTATTGAATATGGTGATAATAATCAACCAATCAGAATTGATACGATTGTAGTTTCTACACAACACGATGATTTTGATGCTGATGCAAAAATGTTAGCGAAAATCAAAAAAGATATTGTTGAAGTTATCATTCCAAGAGTGAAAAAACAATTGAAACCTGCTATTCAAAAATTATTCAACGACAAAATTACATATCACATCAATCCAACCGGAAAATTCGTAATTGGTGGTCCACACGGTGATACAGGTTTAACTGGTCGTAAAATTATTGTTGATACGTATGGTGGAAAAGGTGCGCACGGTGGTGGTGCATTCTCTGGTAAAGATCCAAGTAAAGTAGATAGAAGTGCTGCTTATGCAACTCGTCACATTGCTAAAAATTTAGTGGCTGCAGGTGTTGCTGATGAAGTATTGGTACAAGTTTCGTATGCAATTGGTGTTGCAAAACCTTGTGGTTTATTCATCGATACTAATGGTACTTCTAAAGTAAATATGACAGATGGTGAAATTGCAAAAATTGCAGAAAAGATTTTTGATATGCGTCCTTATGCAATCGAGCAACGCTTCAAATTACGTAATCCAATTTACAGTGAAACAGCAGCTTATGGTCACATGGGTCGCAAAAATGAAGTAGTTACTAAAATCTTTAACAAAGGAAAAGATAACGAGAAAAAAGTACAAGTAGAATTATTTACTTGGGAAAAATTAGATTATGTAGATGCTGTTAAAAAAGCATTTAAAATAAAGTAATATTAATAATTTTAGGTACAAAAAACACGAATCTTTTGGTTCGTGTTTTTTTATGCACAAAAAACACATTATAGTGTTGAATATTTTATGTTAAAAAGTGCAAATTCCGCATAAATTATGTATATTTTTGCAAGGTAAAATTATAACATGCGAAAATTATTACTTTCTTTTTTAATGTTGATTGCTATTGTTAGCGTCAATGCACAATCAATCAGTGTAACATCCAATGGGTTTGTTTATACACAAAATTTCAATTCGCTGCCAAGCAGTGGAACATCTGCAAAATCAGTATTGCCAAATGGCTGGTACACTTATTTCAATCCAGGTGGATCTGCAAAAGACAGTATTCAAACAACTGCTGGCTCAGCAACTGCAGCAGGATTTTACTCAGTTGGTGCTGCAGCCAATAGCGAAAGAGCACTTGGAACATTAATCAGTAATGCAAATGCGCCAATGTATATCGGAGTTAAATGTGTTAATAATACTGGATCAACGATTACAGCTGTACAGATTTCTTATAAAATGGAACAATGGCGTCGTGGAAATAATACAGCTGCACATCCAGATACATTGATTGCAGAATATAATGTGGGTTCTGATTCAATACATACTGGAACTTGGACTGTAGGTTTAGGGTTGTCTGCTGTAAGTATTAATTCGACAGCAACTGTTGGTTCTTTAGACGGAAATACGATTTCTCAAACAGTATCAACTACTTTATCTAGTTTAAATATTCCTAATGGAGCTACTTTTTGGTTACGTTTTAATGACTATAATATTTTTGGAAACGATGATATTTTAGCTGTTGATGATTTAAGTGCGACGTTTACTACAGGTTCATTGCCAGCTTGTACAACACCAACTAGCATACCAACATCAATGTCATTCTCAAATATTACGGCTACATCAGCAAAAGTAACATACAATAATGCAACACCAAAACCAGATGGTTATGCTGCATTTATCGGAACTGTTAAAGTAGGTGGTAACCCTTCAACTTTTAATGGAACATCATTTGTAGAAGGAAATTCATATACTTTAAGTTCAAACAGCTATAAATGTATCAACTTTGATTCAGATACTTCAATGACGGCATCTGGTTTAACAGCAAATACAAAATACTATGTGTTGGTTACATCTTTCAATAACGCCTGTACAGGTGGTCCAAATTATGCTACTTCTTACAAAGTAGATTCATTTACAACTCAACAATTAAGTACTGATTGTACGCAACCATCAAGTTCTACAGGTTTTGTTAAAACAGATTCAACCAATACAACTATTTCTGTTAAATGGACAAATCCTACAAATGCTGATAGTGTGATGGTTTTAATTGCTCCAAGCACAATTGGTTTTGTAACTGTAAGAGATAGTGCTGCTTATCCAGTTAACTCAACAATTACATCATCAAATGGCGTATTGGCAACTGTAAAATATAGAGGTACAGATTCTTCATTTGTATTTACTGGTTTAACAGCAGCAACTTATTATAAAATATTTATTGTTCCTTTTAATAATAAAAACTGTACGAATGGTCCAAATTATGGTAGTGTAAATGCTAAAAACTTTGCAACAGCAGGTGGTGTTCCAAATACAGATTGTACACAACCAAGTGGAGTGTCAAATTTGCGTTTAGATTCTACAGCAACAACTATTACAGTACGTTATACATTGCCAACAGCAGACAGTGTAATGATTTTATATGCACCAATATCAGTTGGCTTTATTACTATCAGAGATAGTGCTTATTATGCAGTTGGTTCAACAATAGCGTCCTCAAATGCAACACCAGCAACGGTTGCTTATAGAGGAACTGACTCTGTATTTACAATAAGTGGTTTAACATTAAATACAGTATACAAAGTATTTGTCGTTACATTTAATAATAAGAATTGTACCAACGGACCGAATTATGCGAATCCTGCAACCAAAACGGTTAAAACAGCTAGTGTAAACGGAACAGATTGTGCACAACCAAGTGGCGTTTCTAATTTACGTTTAGATTCTACTGCAACAACTATTACCGTTCGATATACATTGCCAACAGCAGACAGTGTAATGATTTTATATGCACCAATATCAGTTGGCTTTATTACTATCAGAGATAGTGCTTATTATGCAGTTGGTTCGACAATAGCGTCCTCAAATGCAACACCTGCAACAGTGGCTTATAGAGGTAAAGACTCATCGTTTACCATCACTGGTTTGACATTAAATACAGTATACAAAGTATTCGTAGTTACATTTAATAATAAGAATTGTACCAACGGACCAAACTATGCGAATCCTGCAACCAAAACTGTTAAAACAGCGAGTGTAAACGGAACAGATTGTACACAACCAAGTGGTGTTACTAATTTACGTTTAGATTCTACAGCAACAACTATTACCGTTCGATATACATTGCCAACAGCAGACAGTGTAATGATTTTATATGCACCAATATCAGTTGGCTTTATTACTATCAGAGATAGTGCTTATTATGCAGTTGGTTCAACAATAGCATCTTCAAATGCTACACCTGCAACTGTGGCATATAGAGGCACCGACTCTGTTTTTACAATAACAGGTTTATCTGCTTCAACTGTATACAAAATATTTGTTGTGACATTTAATAATAAAAATTGTACCAACGGACCGAATTATGCAAATCCAGCAACTAAAACTGTTAAAACATTTGTAACAAGCGTTAGAAATAATACCAATCAGGTTGCATTAAGATTGTTCCCAAATCCAACTACAAATATCTTAAATCTAGAGTTTGAGAAAAATGCTGTCGGAAATACAAATGTTACCATTTTTGACAATGTTGGAAGAAATGTTTATAGTAATTCTTATAACATAAACAATCAATTACAAATTAATTTACCGTCTTTAGCTAAAGGAATTTATATTATCAATTTAGAAAATAAAGATTTCACAGCAGTAAAAACATTTATCGTAGAATAATTTTCTAAATAATTATTTTTAAACAGAGCACATTTTGTGCTCTGTTTTTTTTGTATTTAATTTTGATTTCAAATTTGATTGATTATATTTGCACTCCAATTAGAGAGATGGCAGAGCGGTTGAATGCGGCGGTCTTGAAAACCGTTGACTGTTACAGGTCCGGGGGTTCGAATCCCTCTCTCTCTGCAAAATGGAGTATAGTAATTGATTTTCAATTTATTATGCTCCATTTTTTTAACTATGTTTATATCATAGTAAATATGTCAGCCGAACTCAATAAATTCATCAGCGAATATGTACAACTTCCAGCAGATGTGTTGAATGATATTGTGTCAAAATTCAGATCTAAAAATATAAAAAAGAATGAGTTAGTTTTAATGGAAGGTGAAACCTGTAAAGATTTAATTTTTGTACAAAATGGCTGTCTGCGTCTATATTATATACAAGAAGATGTAGAAATTTCAGTTTGGTTTGCACTCAAACATTCTTCAGCCATTGAAATTTATAGCTTCATTAGCGAAACGCCAAGCAACTATTTTTTGCAAGCTATTGAAGAAACTGAAATTTTATATTTACCAAAAACAGAACTTAATAAATTGTACGAAACACATCCAAAAATGCAGGAAATGATGCGCAAATTCTGGGAAGATGTGATCTTACATTTATTACAACGTTTCACCGCTTTGCAGAGAGACACAGCAGAACAACGCTACTTAGATTTATTAAATAAACCAGAGCTGCTTCAAACCATTCCTCAAAAATATTTAGCTTCATTTATTGGTGTTACACCTACATCTTTGAGTAGAATTAAGAAGAATATTAGATAATTAGCGAATGTGATGATTCGTTAATTAATTTTTATCTTGCCTATTAGACAATTTTTAATTACAAATGTGTTGGTGTAATTTTGCATCATAAAATAATAAAAATGTCAAATACAACAACATCATCTCAAATTGACTTTAGCTTGAAATACAAAGTTAAAGACATTTCATTAGCAGAATTCGGCAGAAAAGAAATCATGCTTGCAGAAGCTGAAATGCCAGGTTTAATGGCGCTTCGCGAAGAATTTGGTCCATCTCAACCATTAAAAGGCGCTCGTATCGCAGGTTGCTTACACATGACGATTCAAACTGCTGTTTTAATCGAAACATTAGTAGCTTTAGGTGCAGAAGTTACCTGGTCTTCTTGCAACATCTTCTCTACACAAGATCACGCTGCTGCTGCAATTGCTGCTGCTGGTATTCCTGTGTTTGCTTGGAAAGGCATGAACGAAGAAGAATTTAACTGGTGCATCGAGCAAACATTATTCTTTGGTTCTGAAGACAGACCATTGAACATGATTTTAGATGATGGTGGCGACTTAACAAACTTAGTGTTTGATCACTATCCTGAATTAGCTAAAGGTATCAGAGGTTTATCTGAAGAAACTACAACAGGTGTTCACCGTTTATACGAAAGAATGGAAGCTGGTACATTATTAATTCCAGCAATTAATATCAACGATTCAGTTACAAAATCTAAATTCGATAACAAATACGGTTGCCGCGAAAGTTGTGTAGATGCGATTCGTCGTGCTACAGATGTAATGATTGCTGGTAAAGTAGCGGTTGTTGCTGGTTTTGGTGATGTTGGTAAAGGTTCTGCTGAATCATTACGTGGTGCTGGTGCGCGTGTAATCATTACAGAAATTGACCCAATTTGCGCATTACAAGCGGCAATGGAAGGTTTTGAAGTGAAAAAAATGGTTGATGCTGTGAAAGAAGCAGATATCATCGTTACTACAACTGGTTGCCGTGATATCATCACAGGTGAACACTTCAAATTAATGAAAGACAAAGCAATTGTTGCTAATATTGGTCACTTTGATATTGAAATTGATGTTGCTTGGTTGAACACTAACTACGGTCACACAAAAAATACGATCAAACCACAAGTAGATTTATATACTATTGAAGGAAAAGATATTATTTTATTGGCAGAAGGTCGTTTGGTAAACTTAGGTTGCGCAACTGGTCATCCATCATTTGTAATGTCTAACTCATTCTCTAATCAAGTAATTGCACAATTAGAATTATGGGCAAATTCAGCTAGCTACGAAAACAAAGTTTATATGTTGCCAAAACATTTAGATGAAAAAGTTGCTCGTTTACACTTAGCAAAAATTGGTGTAGTGTTAGATGAATTAACTACAGCACAAAGCGAATACTTAAAAATACCTGTTGCTGGTCCTTACAAACCAGAATATTACAGATACTAATAGAAATAATAGTATTGAGTACATAGTACTTAGTATTTATAAAAAATGCCGAAATTTAGTTTCGGCATTTTATTTTTCTACATTAAGTATTTTTTAAGTACTGAATGCAAATTTTGCTTTTCCAAAAAAAAATCTATCTTTGCACTTCAGTTCTTTTACTAGATGGACATGTTAGCTCAGTTGGTTAGAGCATCGGTTTGTGGTACCGAGGGTCATGGGTTCGAGCCCCATACGTGTCCCATTTTTTCTTCTCTTTGAGTAAAAATCAATCCAAATATTATTTCTCTTATTTTGCATTTTTATTGATTTTAATTGCACCACTTCATCATTTTTATTCGCACAAAAAGAATTTGAATTTACTTTTATAAATAGTAATTACGTAGTTTGTTTTTGGCGAATGTACTTGATTTTTGCTTTGGTTAGTTTAATGAATGCAATACTTTATCTTCTTTTATTTCATTTTAAGAAAATAAAATCAGAAAGATTTTATCAATTGCATTTTGCTGTTTTCTTAGTTTGTACGTTATTTTTTTTGATAGCATTATTCTTTCAAACATGCAGTAATTACTATCATTCCTACTATGCATACAATGAATTTTATAAATTGGAAGTAAAGAATTATTTCAATAATTGTTTGAGTGTATCTATAGTAGTAATGATATTTGCTCAATTATTGTTGCCAATTAATTTTGTCTGTAGTTTGCTTAAAAAAGATAACACAACTTTGTAATTAAAGTAGGCGATAAGTGTTCCTAAAACAAAGCCAGCAACTACATCACTTGGATAATGTACACCAACATAAATCTGCGCAAAACCAATAGATAAAGCCCAAAAAATCCAGATATATTTTATCCATTTTTTGGTGAAGATATTTGCGAATACAATGCTTAATGCAATTGAAATATGATTAGTCGCATGCGTAGAAGGAAAACTCCATTTGCCACCGCAATGACCTAAAACTAAGCGTGCATGCAACGTTAATGAATGGCAAGGACGAAGACGCGCAATATATGGTTTAATAATTCCAGCAGAAATAAAATCAGCTAAAGCAAAAGCAATAACAATATATAAAGCATATTTTATCGCTTCGAGTTTGTATTTATAAAGCAAATAAAATCCTAAAAAAATATACAACGGAATCCAATTATGAGCTTCACGCAAAAATGGTAATACAACATCTAAAAAAGAATTACTAATTGTGTGATTTATAAAATTAAAAATCCAATAGTCAATATTGTGTAATGTATGTAGCACGTATAAAATTACTTTTTCTTCCAATATTCAGTTACTCTGTCTGCAACATTTTTTCTGATATCATACCAATATAAATTATAATCTGCTAAGTGCATCACATTTATTTTTCGGACAATTAACATATTGGTTTTTACCCACAAATAATTTTCTTTAATCTGCACTTCAGATTTGAAAAGTTTTTTACGGTTTAGATTAAGTAAAATACCACTTTTGGATGTAGCTTTTTCGTTGTTTGTTTTCCAGGAAATTGGATTGACGCATATTTTACCAAACAGCATATTCACATTTTCTGGTGTGTAACCTTCTTTAAAACTCGACCAAGTTACGTAGCAGTTCGTGGCAAGTGCATCATTACAAGGTTTTAATAATTCATATTTTTCAGGATAAATGCCAAATCCAATTACATACGCACATACTAATTTTTGTTTCATCTCTGGTGTGTCAAAATAATCTTTCAGTAATCGTCTTGCATGAAAGCTTCCTTGACTGTGCGAAGCAATAATGATTGGTCTTCCGTTGTTGTAGTTTTTCAGATAGTATTCAAATGCTTTTTTTACATCTTCATACGCAAAATCTAATGCAGCTTTGCCATTTTCTGTACTATCATAAAAACTTTTGATATGTGCTTGTCTGTATCGTGGTGCATAAATTCTTCCAACTTGATTAAAAACAGATGCTTGAAATTTGACTGGATATTTATCAATTTTTTTATTGAGTTTATTGTTAGTAGCATCTGCATTCCACGTTTTTCCTTTCATGTAAATCGTTGGATAGATATAGAAAACATCTACATTTTTTAAAGAGTCATCTATCCATTTTTCAATTTTTGGTATGGCATCTGAAGCGTCTTTTCTAAAAGGCAAACAACTCCAACTTTTTTCACTTGAATAATCTAATGCTATTGGCTGATCGGTTGCTTTAAATGGTGGTAATGTTTTTGAATTGGAATAATTGATAGAAAATATAAAAAATAAAGTTAATGCTGAAAATAATTTCATAAATAATTAAGTTAAACGAATGGAAATGAAGTGCTTAGTAAAGCTATCTATATTCAAACAAATAAAACGTTCTTTTGTTTTAATCTTTCAATAACAATTTAAAGCCAACACCGTGCACGTTTTGTATTTCTACACTTGAGTCATCTTTTAAATATTTCCTGATTTTTGTGATATAAACATCCATACTTCTGCCAGCGAAATAACTATCGTCTTTCCAGATTTTCATTAGCATATCTTCACGCTTTACTGGTTGGTTTGCATTTTTTGCCAAATACTCTAAAAGTGCAGATTCTTTTTTAGTAATGGAAGAAACAGAATCTCCAAAAAATAACTTAAGTTCATCTACTTTAAGCGTATACTTTCCAATTTTATATTCTGTTACGTCTGGTGTAGTTAATTTCGTTCGTTTTAAAATGGCTTCCATTCGCATCACCAATTCATCTAAATTAAATGGTTTAGTGATATAATCGTCACCACCAACTGCAAAACCTTTCAGTTTATCTTCTTGCATTTCACGAGCCGTGATAAAAATAATTGGCGTTTCATCTTTTTTATCACGAATTTCTTGTGCTAATGTAAATCCGTCTTTTTTAGGCATCATCACATCTAATAAATAAATATCAAATTTCTCTTTGTAAATAGCACGTTCTGCATCTAAACCATTTATGCAATGTGTTACATCGTAACCTTTATCACTTAAATTATCTTTCACTACAAAACCTAAATTTGGATCATCTTCTGCCAATAATACTTTTACTTTCTTTTCCATAATCTTCTTTTTCCTAAATTAAATATAATCATTTTATTTCTTATTATGAAACCATAAAGTAAACATCGTACCTACGCCGATTGAACTTTGTAAAGTAATTTTTCCTTTATGTAGCTTCATCATATTTTTTACATAAAACAAACCAAGACCAAAACCTTTCACATCATGTAAATTACCACTCGGTACTCTAAAGAATTTCTCGAAAATCATTTTCTGAGATTGCTTGCTAATTCCTTTGCCATTATCTTTCACAGAAATTTCTAAACCTCTGTGTTTATTAGCAGTGGTAACAATAATCAGTGGTGTTTTGTCGCAATATTTTATTGCATTATCTAGTAAGTTATATAATATATTTGTAATGTGTATTTCATCGCCTTCAATTTTAGATTTTTTTGCATCTAAATGCAATTCTAATTTTCCATTTAACTCAGAAATTCGAGGTTCAAAATTTTTAATGATGCGTTGAATCAATTGATTCATATC
Source organism: Saprospirales bacterium (assembly GCA_016711605.1). Lineage (GTDB taxonomy): Bacteria > Bacteroidota > Bacteroidia > Chitinophagales > JADIYW01 > JADJSS01. The sequence goes on along the minus strand of JADJSS010000046.1, from coordinate 100,459 downwards.
TATTTCAACTAAATTCAATGCAATTTTATGCGAATCAATTTGAGAAACCTGCAACACAGATTCTACCTGATTTTTTAATCGTTGATTTTCTTCGCTAATGATGGTTGCGTAATGTTTTAATCGTTCTGGATTTTGAATGATGTCATCACGCATTAATACGTCACTTGCCAAAGCTATAGTAGATATTGGCGTTTTGAACTCATGCGTCATGTTGTTTACAAAATCTGTTTTTACTTCACTTAATTTTTTCTGTTTTAAAATAACTAGAATAGTATAAGTAAAAATCCAATTACAACCATCAAAACGATAGAGAAAAACAATAATAATTTTAAGTCATCTTGCAGATAACTTTTTTTCTTTGGAAATAAAACACCGATATAATAGTTTTCATTAGGTTTTGCTTGCACATCCAATCGTTGAACTTTAATAGGATTTTTTAAGTCTATATATCTACCTGCATAAAATGAATCAGTAGTACATTCAAAAATACCATATTCAAAATCAGCATTTATATTCTGATTTTTAGATTCAATTAATAAATAACTTTCCAGCAAAGTAACATTTACCGGTGAACTAAAATCAATAGTATAAAAGTTAGATGCTTTTTTGTTGATACCATCTAGTTGAACAGAATATTTAGAATCGCGAATCAGTCTATCTGCAACACTTTTAAGTGCTACATATGCTCTATGATTAAATTGTTGCTCTTTTAAATCAACTGCTTTTTTTACCCAAATTATTTGAGTTGCGATAATTCCACCTAATGAAATAAATGCTAATAATATTATATTGCGTATCGCTGCACGACTCATTTGATAAAGATAATTGAATTGAAAATTACAATGCGTACATTAACAAATATTTAGCATAAAATTCGCTAATATTTATCAAGTATTTCTAAACCATTTATCAAACCTCTAAAAACTAATCCTAAAAAATTAACCAATAAGTACAAAACAAAAATCAAAGCCGTCATTGATTGTAATTCAATAATTTCAGAAAATTTAGTTTGTGTTACAAAACCGCCAATGTTTATGATGTAAAATCCTAAGATAAAAAATATAATTACAGATTGTAGGATGTACTTGATTAATTCTTTACTCAAAACACCTAAAAATGGATTGAAAAAAGATGCTTTATTCTTTCTACTCAGTTGAAAATGGTAGATTTGCAGAAACCTATTAAACATGGATGATCGCTTATTGGCTTTTGAACGCTTGCTTAAAATTATGGATGAGTTGCGTGAACAATGTCCTTGGGACAAAAAGCAAACTATTCATACACTTCGTAAGTTAACGATTGAAGAAACCTACGAACTTTCAGATGCAATTATTAATGAAGATTGGAAAGGAATTAAAGAAGAATTAGGCGATTTGTTTTTGCATTTGGTTTTTTATGCACGCATCGGAAAAGAAGAAACTAAATTTGATGTTACGGATGTTTTAAATACGGTTTGTGAAAAATTAATTCACAGGCATCCGCATATTTATGGTGATGTAAAAGTGGCTGATGAAGACGAAGTGAAGAGAAATTGGGAACAATTAAAATTAAAAGAAGGAAAAAAATCAGTATTAGAAGGCGTTCCAAATGGTTTGCCAGCTATTAATAAAGCACAACGAATTCAAGATAAAGTGCGTGCAATTGGCTTTGATTGGGACGATAAAAGCCAAGTAATGCTAAAAATTGAAGAAGAAATTGCAGAATTAAAAGAAGCAGTTGAAATTGGAAATGGTACGGAAATTGAACTTGAATTTGGTGATGTAGTTTTTGCCTTAATTAATTACTCACGATTTATAAATGTGGACGCAGAAGCTGCTTTGGAAAAAACAAATCAGAAATTTATGAAACGTTTTCGATGGATGGAAAATTATGCAATTGAAAACAAATTGAACATGCACGAAATGAATCTCGAACAATTAGATGAAATTTGGAACTTAGCAAAAATGCAATTGATTAACTCAACAAAATAGATTGAACTTTATAAAAAGACATAAAATAATTATTGGCTTGCTCTTAGGCATAATCTTGCTTGGAGTTGGCTTAATAGTTGATGTTGTTCAAAGTGTTTCGCCAAATATTAACAGAGCAAAATCTATTTTAGAAAGCAAAATTCATAAACTTGAAAAATCGGCAAATACTATTATTTCAAATCCGATTTTGTATAAAAGTAATTTTAATTACGACGCCACTAAAAAATTTATAGAAGAACAAGATGCAAGCAATAAAATGTTGTTTTATGTTTATAAAGATGGTGTGCTAAAATTTTGGTCAAGCAATTCATTTATACCAGAAAATATAGATAAACTCAACGAAAATAAAATATTCTTTTTAAAAGAAGCCAACGGTTTTTATGATGTTATACATCAAGCTTCAAAAGATGATAGAATAAATGTATATGCATTTATTCCTATCTATCATCAATTTAATATCAACAATAAATTTTTAAATAATGGTTTTGTTTTCAATCATCCATTTTTAAAAGAATTATTATTTCAAGTAAAGAAGTAAAAAAAACTACTTCTGTAAATGATAGAAATAATCATTATTTATTTTCGATTCGCATTGCAGATAATGCAAAATTTGTGTACAATCCATACATTATTTTGATTGAATTTTTAGGTTTGATTTGTTTGTTTTGGGCTTTGTATCAAATCATCAAACGCCTTTATTTACAGCAGAAAAATAAAATAGCATTTGCACTGATTATTATAGTAATAGTAGTTGCAGAAATTTTATTAAATCAATTAGATGTATTGTCGATTACGCAGTCATCTCTGCTGTTTTCGTCATCATTATTTGCATCCAACATATTAGGAAAAACGCTTGGAACATTACTAATTCGCACGTTCTTATTAGCTTGGAGTTTGTCGTATTTAAAGTATGTTCCAATAAAAAATGAAGTTCAAAAATACAGAGATTGGCTAATTGTTTTTCCTGTTGTTTTGTATTTTCTAATTATCTACATCATTCAAAGCGTTATCCAAAATTCAGTTATCAGCTTCGATTTTTATTTAGTGAATTCATTGGATAAATACACGTTTATTAGTTTGCTAATTTTTGGTTTATTGTTTTCCAGTTTATTGTTTTTATTAAAATGGATTTTCGATAGAAAAATATCAAAAACATATTTCGCAATCTGTATATTCACTAGTTTAATCTGCATTGGTCTTGGTTTTTGGTTGAAAGAATTACACGATTTTTACTACGTACTTTTTTTGTTTTTATGGATTCTGACATTTATTATTTTCTTTAATTATGAAAAAATTTTATACGCACAAAATACCAAATATCGGTTTTTGTCAAACTTGATTTTAGTATCATTAATTGCTTTTTTAACTTCAATAATTATAATACACAATACCACACAAAAAGAAATAGATAAACGTAAATACAGAATGGAAGAATTGATTTCTGAGCGTGATGCTGGTGAAGAATACAATTTAACGGAAGCTGAAACACAAATAAAAAATGATGCATTTATAAAAGCGTATTTCAAAAATCCATACCTATATACAATTGACGTTGAAAATAGAATTACCAATAAATATTTTAAACGTTTTTTGAAACGATACAACATCAATGCTTATACATTTGATAAAGATGGATTGCCTTTAACTGGTACTGTCCAAAAGGAATTTACTAAATTAAATAGCTATCGGTTTTATAAGAAAGCAAAATCAATTTCACCAAATTTTCAATATTTATCTATTAAAGAAAACGGTGAAAAATACATTGGCTATTTTCCATTACAAGAAGACACCACCAACTTAGGATATTTGTTTATTGAGTTTATTCCAAAAATATTTAGTTCGTATAGTGCTTATCCAGAACTCTTAATTAATCAGAAAAATTATTACGATGAAGAATTTGAAAATTTCTCGTATGGAATTTATGATAACAACAATTTGATTAAACAAAAAGGCGATTACGAATACAAATTAAAATTCGATTATAAACAAAAAAACAACAATGATTTTAATGTGTATAAAACCGCAAACTATACGCATTTAGTTTATTTTGGTAAAGAGAAGCAAGTCGTATTGTCAGAAAAAAACAGACCAGCGTTAAGTACGTTTTCGGTGTTTTCTTACATGGTTATTTTCTTTTTATTCTTTTTTATTTTGATAGATTGGATTGGTTTTTCTGATCGTTTTTGGAGTGAAAATGCGGTGAAAGATTTCTTTTCAGGCAACACCTTGCAAAAACAAATTCAAAATGCAATGATTGCGTTGGTGCTGTTTTCTTTGGCTGTAATTGGCATTGTTACCTTGGTTTATTTTCAATATCAATACAATATTTATCACAACAGTCGATTATTGAAAAAAGTGAATGCAGTGATGAAAAATGTGTCTCAATATTATGTAGACGATTACGCATTGTATGGCGAAAATACATTTGATAAAGTGATACAGCAACGTGTGAAAACACTTTCTACTATTCATGCCTTAGATATCAATGTTTACAACACCAAAGGTGATTTAGTGCAATCATCACAACCAGAAATTTTTAAACGAAATTTGGTATCTAAAAAGATAGATGAAAATGCTTATCATAATCTTTTTATCAAATCAAAATCAAAATATGTACACGATGAAAGCATCGGAAAATTAGAATTTTTAAGCGCTTATCAACCATTTAGAAGTAATGGAAAAGTGTTAGGATATTTTAATTTTCCATACTATGGAAAACAAAAAAGTTTCCGCGAAGATATTTCATATTTCTTAGTTGCGTTGGTTAATGTGTATGTTTTATTTTTAATTGCAGCAGCTTTGTTAGCCGTATTTTTATCACGTTCAATCACCAACTCGCTTACGCTAATTTCTGATAACATTCGTAACGTTCAATTCGGAAAGAAAAATCAGGAAATAAAATGGAAGAACGATGACGAAATTGGTTTATTGGTAAAACAATATAATCTCATGTTGGCTGAATTAGAAAAAAGTGCCGAACTATTAGGAAAATCTGAGCGAGAAGGTGCATGGCGCGAAATGGCAAAACAAGTCGCTCACGAAATTAAAAATCCGCTTACACCAATGAAATTAAGCATTCAGCACTTACAACGTGCGTTGAATGATAATGCTGAAGATGTGAAAGAATTGACGCAAAAAATTTCGGTTCGTTTAATTGAACAAATAGACAACTTATCCAATATTGCAACTGCTTTCTCTGATTTTGCAAAAATGCCACAAGGAAATTTCAATAAGATAAATATTGAACCTATATTAAATTCAGCTGTTGAGCTTTTTAGAGAAAGTGAAAATGTTTCGATAAATCTTAATTATTCACCAAAAGAATATTTTGTAACTGGAGATAAAGAACAATTAATGCGAGTCTTTATCAATATTATCAAAAATTCCACACAAGCGATTCCTGAAAATATTAATGGCATAATCGATATTAATATTGAAGAAAAAATGGATAATTTTATTATTTCATTTAAAGATAACGGCGTCGGAATTCCAGTAGAAAAAAGAGAACATATTTTTGAACCAAATTTCACAACCAAAAATTCTGGAACCGGTTTAGGTTTAGCAATCAGTAAAAATATTATTGAACGCATGAACGGTAAAATATGGTTCGATTCTGTTGTTGACGAATACAGTATTTTTTATGTTGAATTACCGAAAATGAACTAACAAATTTGTAACTTTGAATTCTTTAAAAACTTTGCTTCTTATCGTCTTTGCACGGTAATAAAATATAAAAAATGAAACAAGATAATTCACAAAAACTCTTCGAAATAGCGAAAACATTAATGCCTGGTGGCGTTAATTCACCAGTGCGTGCATTTAAGTCTGTTGGTGGTACACCAGTGTTTATGAAACAAGGCAAAGGTGCATATATTACTGATGAAGACGACAATCAATACATCGATTATTGCTGTTCTTGGGGCCCACTTATTTTGGGTCATGCGAATGAAAAAGTGCAAGAAAAAATAATTGAAACCGTAAAAAACGGAACTTCATTTGGTGCGCCAACTGCATTAGAAAATCAATTAGCAGAATTAATTATTTCCAATCATTCATACATCGAAAAAATACGATTTGTAAGTTCTGGAACAGAAGCAGTAATGAGCGCTTTGCGTTTGGCACGTGGAGTTACTGGCAAATCAAAAATTATAAAATTTGAAGGTTGCTATCACGGTCATGTAGATTCTTTATTAGTAAAAGCTGGTTCTGGTTTAGTAACTTTTGGCGAATCAACATCTGCTGGTGTTCCGGAAAGTTTTGCCAATGAAACCATCGTATTACCATTAAATGATGAAGACGCTGTAGCAACAACATTAGAAAAATTAAGTCACGAAATTGCAGCGATTATCATAGAACCAATTCCTGCAAATAATGGCTTGTTATTACAATCGCATAAGTTTTTATTGCATTTGCGAGAGTTGTGTACGAAGTACAATGTTTTATTGATTTTTGATGAAGTGATTTCTGGCTTTCGTGTTGGTTTTGAAGGTGCAGCAGGTTTATATAAAATCCAACCAGATATTATAACGTTTGGTAAAATAATTGGTGGTGGAATGCCAGTTGGTGCGTATGGTGCCAGCCACGAAATTATGAGTAATATTTCACCTTTAGGTAATGTTTACCAAGCTGGAACACTAAGTGGAAATCCAGTGGCAATGGCTGCTGGTGCTGCACAATTGAATGAATGTTTGCAAAAAGATTTTTACCACGATTTACAACATAAAACAGATTATTTGGTAGATGGTATCAAAAAACATATCAAAGAAAAAAACTACGAAATCACTATTTACAATATTGGTTCAATTTTTTGGTTTGCGTTTTCTGATATGACACATTTAACACGTGCCGACCAAATTAATGCTGGTAAAATGACGTTGTTCGCAAAAGTATATCATTATTTATTGGACAACGGAATTTACTTCGGACCATCTGGCTATGAAGTTGGTTTTGTATCACAAGCACATACTTTCGAAGACTTAGACAAAACCATCAAAACAATGTGTGATGCATTTGATTTGGTGATGGTATAATTTTTTGAAAAATAAGTATATCATTGAAACATAAATTAATGTTCTAAAAACATCATTTTCGTTACTTTTGTAAACATTTTATCTGATTTTTTATTTTACTTAAATGATTAAGAAAACCGGCATTTTACTCGTAAACCTTGGAACGCCTGATAGTGCATCCAATAGTGATGTATTTAAATATTTGAATGAGTTTTTAACAGATGGTCGCGTAATAGATTATCCGTGGTTGCCGCGACAAATCTTAGTTCGTGGAATTATTGTACCATTGCGTTATAAAAATTCAGCAAAAACCTATCGTGAAATCTGGGACAAAGATCGTGGTTCTCCATTATTGTATCATTTGCAAGATTTAGCAAAAAAAGTACAAAGTAGTTTAGGTGAAAACTATGTAGTTGAATATGCAATGCGTTATCAGAATCCATCCTTAGAAAGCGCATTAGAAAAATTCAGAGTACAACAAGTAAATAAAATAGTGGTATTGCCATTATTTCCGCAATATTCGTCTGCGTGCAATGGTTCAGTTATACAAAAAGTACAGGAAATTACATCGAAATGGTTAACCATTCCTGATTTAAAATATATTCATCATTTTTATGATAATGAAAAGTTCATTGAAGCGTTTGTTGCGCAAGGAAATAAATTTAACTTCGATGATTTTGACCATGTTTTATTTTCGTATCATGGTTTGCCAGCAAGACATCTAAAAAATGGTGATATCACCAAAAAACATTGTTTACAAAACAAAGATTGCTGTGCTACCATTACCGAAATCAATCAGCATTGCTACAAAGCGCAATGTTATGCAACCACCAAATTAATTACTGAAAAATTAGGTTTGTCGAAAGATAAATTCACAGTTACTTTTCAATCTCGTTTAGGAAAAGAAGTATGGTTAGAACCATACACTGTTGCTGTAATTCCAGAATTAGCCAAACAAGGCAAGAAAAAACTACTAGTCTTTTCGCCAGCATTTGTAGCAGATTGTCTAGAAACATTATACGAAATCAGAACTGAATATTTAGAATTGTTTGAAGAACACGGCGGTGAAAGTATCACCTTAGTTGAAAGCTTAAATTCAGAAGATAAATGGGTGGAAGCAGTTTGTGAACTCGTTTCTTGATTTTTTTCAGATAATTTGTATATTTGCACTCCAAAATTACTGATATTGAATATTTTAAGTGATTTCGTATCATTTACACTATCACAAAATCAATTTTTTTGATTTTCCTTTAACTCTAATTTTTAATAATTTTAATAATGAAATATTCAATAGACAAAAAAGCAGAAGATTTTTTATTTAAATATCTTAACAATGCATCTCCAACTGGTTTTGAAGCGGCTGGACAAAAAATTTGGTTAGATTATATCAAACCCTTTATTGATACGTATGAAGTAGATCATTACGGAACAGTTTACGGTGTCGTAAATCCAGACGCGCCATTTAAAGTAGTAATTGAAGCACACGCTGATGAAATCTCTTGGTTTGTTAGCTATATTGGCGATGATGGTTTAATCAACGTTATTCGCAATGGTGGTTCAGATCATATGATTGCACCTTCAAAACGTGTAAATATTCATACAAAAAAAGGCATTGTCAGAGGCATTTTTGGTTGGCCAGCTATTCATTTACGTGATGCTTCAAAAGATACAGCACCTTCAGTTAAAAACATTACAATTGATGTTGGCGCAAAAGATAAAAAAGAAGTGGAAGCAATGGGAATTCATGTTGGTTGTGTAATTACATACGAAGATGAATTGATGATTTTAAATAAAAAATACTACACAGGTCGTGCATTGGATAATAGAATGGGTGGCTTTATGATTGCAGAAGTAGTACGTTTGGTAAAAGAATCAAAAACGAAATTACCGTTTGGTTTGTATATCTGTAATTCTGTTCAAGAAGAAGTTGGTTTGCGTGGTGCTGAAATGATCGTTAATAAAATAAAACCCAATATTGCAATTATTACAGATGTTTGTCACGATACAACTACGCCAATGATTGATAAAAAAGAACAAGGCGATTTTAAATGTGGCAAAGGTCCAGTAATTACTTATGGTCCAGCGGTACACAATATTATTCGTGATATGATTATTGAAGTAGCTGAAAAAGAAAAAATTGCTTTCCAACGCGATGCAGCATCACGTTCTACTGGTACTGATACTGATGCGTTTGCTTATACAGGTGGTGGTGTGCCAAGTGCATTAATTTCATTGCCATTAAAATACATGCATACAACAGTTGAAACGGTTGCAAAATCAGATGTTGAGGATGTAATCAAATTAATTTTTGCTTCGCTAGTAAAAATTACACCAAAAATGCGTTTAAAATATTTAAGCTAAAATATAAAATACATTGTGTTTAAAATCCGTAAGTTTACTTACGGATTTTTTTATGCTTCGACTTTTAAAAATATTAATTGAAACCAATCTTTTTATAGCTATTGCAGCAGTTTGTTTTTTAGCTGCAAATGTTTATTTTTTAGATTTACAAGTAAAATCTATCTGGTATTTAATGTTACATGTTTTCTTTTCTACATGGTTTGTATATCAAATTAGTCGATGGATTTATTTTCAAAAAGGTGAGTATATCAATCAGGAAGAATTGGTAGTACAATGGTTTCAAAAGCATCCAAATTTTAATAAAATAACTATTTTATGTTCTGGGATTTTAGCCATAATTTTCATGCTATTTTTAAAATTTAAAACAATAGTAGTTTTATTTTTTATCGGTGGAATTTCTGTTTTATATCCAATTCCAGTATTTAAATTATTTGGATCAAATACTAAATTAAGAGATTTTCCATTTGTAAAAATATTTTTAATAGCAATAGTTTGGAGTACTACTTCGGTTGTTTTACCTGCAATAGAAGCTAACATAAATTTACATCAACGAATAGATGTTTGGTTGCTCTTTATTGCACAATTTATTTTCATTTTATTTATTACGTTGCCATTTGATATCAACGATATATCATCCGATAAATTATCAAACGTAAAAACAATACCAACTTTTTTCGGCATCAAGACAGCAAAGATTATTTGTTTACTACTTGGAATCAGCTATTCATTTGCCATCCTGTTTTTGTTTATGTTGGAAAACTGGAATCACATGCCAAACAAATACTTGTCTGATACAAGCATTATTTTAATTTGGCTATTGATGATTTTATTGCAAATATATACATTCGTTAAATCCGCAACTGCACCCAAATGGCTTATTAAAGTGGTGTACGATGGCAGTATGATTCTCTACTTTCTTATTTTGTTTTTTACAACAAGAAATCTTTAAAATCTGTTTAATCAGTTAATCTGTGTTCTATTTATTCTATATTAGTTGAATCAAACGCGTATGCCAGATTTAGGATTAATAGAAACCATTAAAGTTATAAACGGTAGAATCGTTTTTAAGAATCTGCATGTAAAACGCTTGTTCAAAAGTTTGCAGCTCATTAAAGTAAACGAAACTGAGTTTAAAGTTGAAGACAGAATTTTGCGCTTGCTGAAATATGAATGTATCGAAAATGGATTAAAAAATTTTCGCTTAAGAATTGAAGTACAAAAAAATAGAGCACACGACTACATGCCTGATATTGCTGCATTGAAATGGAATTGCACTTTAAAACCTTTAGATAATACAAAATATATTTTGAATGATGTTGGCTTAAAATTAACGCTGTTGCCAAAATATAAAAAAACAATTGATGCATTTGCAAACGTAAAACACACCGAACGAAATATTTACGAAAAAGCAGTTCAATATGCAAAAGAAAATGGATTTGATGATGCGTTGGTTTTAAATGAAAACAATATCATTGCAGACGCATCTATTTACAATGTATTTATCATCAAGGATGGAATTATTGCGACACCATGCTTAGAAGATGCACCAGTAGCTGGAGTTTTGCGCGAGTTACTATTGACAAGATTGCCAACTACAAAAATTATTGAAAAATCTATTTCGATAGAAGATATTTATATGGCTGATGAAATCTTTTTAACCAATGCTATTCGTGGAATTCGTTGGGTCGAGTTTATGGATGAAAAAATGCTCGACAATACCATCACCAAACAAATTTTTGATGAATTTAAATCAACTGTAGCTGAACATTTCGGCGAACATTTGGTTTAATTTATTCATCGGTCAATAGTCAATAGTCATTGGTCATAATTAGATTACATAAATGCGATAGATTTTATTTTCAAAACAAATAGCAAATGACGAATCAACTAATTACTAATGACAAATCAACCAATTACTACAGCATCCACTGGTTCCGTCGCGATTTACGATTAGATGATAACGCAGCTTTGTTTAATGCATTAAAGTCTGGTTTTTCTGTGTTGCCAATTTTCATTTTTGATACAGAAATTTTAGATGATTTAAAAAATGAAAATAGCACGTTGACGTTAGATAGGCGAGTGGTTTTTATTCATCAACAATTACAAAAATTAAAAAATGAGTTGAATGTTTTAGGCAGTGATTTGCTAGTGTTTTATGGTAAACCGATTGATGTTTGGAAAGAAATTGTATCATCTTACAACATCAAAAAAGTGTTTACGAATCACGACTATGAACCTTATGCAATCAAGCGCGACCATCAGTTAAAACATTTTTTTATTGAAAATAATATTGATTTTTCTTCTTATAAAGATCAGGTGATTTTTGAAAAAGACGAAGTAGTAAAAGATGATGGAAAACCATATTTAGTATATACACCTTACAGCAAAAAATGGAAATCTTTGTTGAATGATTTCTATTTAAAATCCTATCCAACTGAAAAATACTTCAGCAATTTTTTTCAATCAGCAAAACCAACAACACTTATTTCATTAGAAGAAATGGGTTTTGTAAATGATGATACTTTTCAGTTTCCAGAAAATAAAGTTGATGACAAAATCATTCAGCATTACATCGAAACACGAGATTTTCCAAGTGTTTCAGGCACTTCACGTATAAGTGTGCATCTGCGTTTTGGTACGGTGTCTATTCGTCAATTAGCAAGACAGTCTATAAAGGCAAACGGTGAAAAATATTTAAATGAACTGATTTGGCGCGATTTTTATATGATGATTTTGCATCACTTTCCAAAAGTAGTAACTACATCATTTAATGAAAAATACGATGCTATAAAATGGCGCAATAATGAATCCGAATTTCAAGCGTGGTGCAATGGTAAAACTGGCTATCCGATTGTTGACGCTGGTATGCGCGAACTCAACACAACAGGTTTTATGCACAATCGTGTACGTATGATTGTTGCTTCTTTTTTAACCAAACATTTATTAATTGACTGGCGAAAAGGCGAAGCATATTTTGCTCAAAAATTATTAGATTATGATTTGTCTGCAAACAACGGTGGCTGGCAATGGGCCGCAGGAACTGGTGTCGACGCAGCACCATACTTCAGAGTTTTTAATCCAAAATTGCAAACAGAAAAATTCGATAAAGAATTAAAATACATTAAAAAATGGATTCCTGAATTAGATTCATTTGAGTATCCAACTCCAATTGTAGAACATGAATTTGCACGCAACCGTTGCTTAGAAACGTATAAAAAAGCATTAAACAATCCTACTTGATTTTTCCATACAAATTAAAATAATTAGAGCTTCCTTTTTTAAACGATGCGGAATCTGCATCGAATACTTTTGTGCAATCATAGTTGCCAGAATTCCACAGTTTGCGTGTTTTTGTGCTGTAAGAAATAAAGGTAAAATCTGCAGCTATTTCTATGGTTTCAGAAATTGCAGATGTATCAGGTATCTTCGTTTCAATTCCACCAGAAACTGTACTTTTTAACAACCATTTTCCAACAATATTTGGGCAACTTGCTTGTTTTTTGCAGCTAATTATAACCAAAAGAACGCATACAATAATTGTGGATAATTTATTCATTTGCATAAATTTATTATTTTTTTACCAAAGCCAGTATAAATAGTAAAAAAATAACCACTTAAGAAACTAAAGAAACTGAAGTTCTAAGAGAAGATTACAAAAAATAAGATAAATAGAAAGCTAAGTTTCCTTCCGAAGTTTCGGAACTATCTTAGATTATTACCATTAAATTTTTCTCTGTTTCTTTGTGCCTTAAGTGGTAAGAATTAATTTATTTTGTATCTTCATTTTATGATTTTACCAAAACAACATTCGTTGATAGAAAATGGTGCAAATATTCCATTTGGTGTGTACGAAGATTTGATCGAAAATGTTGACACATCTTTTTTTGATACACAAGGATTTCTAACTAAAAAACGCAGAACAGAACGCAAAACCTGGATTTATTTTGGTGTTTATAGTCCAGATTTAATTTGTGGTTTTGCGATTGCTGATGCAGGTATGGTTGCAACTGCTTTTACTTATTTTTATTCGTTAAAAGATGGCACTTTTGAAGAAGATAAAACAACCGTTCCATTAGGTTTTGCTAATGATTTCAATCCAAATTTAAATAGTGAATGGAAAATTGGAAACTTTCTGATCAAAACAGAAAATGGAAAATTACATTGTCAATATGTAGGCAAATTTAAGTTGTATATTGAAGCAGAAAATACTACAAACGGTGCAAGTATTGTGGCACCATCATCAGAAAAAAGACCGTTTAATTTTACTTATAAAAATGTTTGTGTACCAGTAAAAGTGCAAATAAATAATGGTGGAATTAGCACGTATGCAACCAGTGGAAAATATGGTTCAATTGATTTTACAAAAGGATTTCCACCACGAGAAACTATTTGGAATTGGTTGTCTATAATTGGTATTACGGAAACTGAAAAATCAATAGCTATTAATTTAGTAGATAGATTTAATAATAACATGGAAAATATTTTGTGGTATGATGGTAGAAAAATTCTTTTATCTGATGCAAATTTTTCGATGCAAGAACCATTAAACAAAACAGATTGGCTGATAGATACAAATGATGGCATTTTAAATTGCCATTTTTCTCCACGCGGTGCACGAACTGAAAATATTAATGCACTCATCATGAAAAGTAAATTCACACAACCTTTTGGTACTGTTGATGGAACGATTGTTATAGATGGAAAAGAAGAGAAGTTTACTGCTTTTGGTGTGGTAGAAGATCATCACGCTGTTTGGTAATTTTTGGTACGATTTATGTATATTATTTTTAAAAAACAGTATTGATTATGCGCAAATCTTTTTTTATCACAACAGCTATTTTAGTTATTACATTATTAATTGTTCAAGCTGGCAATCCGCCAACACCAGTAGTTGTAGTAGATAAAAAAGCAGAAAAACGAAAAGCAGATTCTATCATTAATATAAATTTATTCAACAATTTTAAAACAGACACTAAAGATTATTCGTTTCAAGATACGCCAAACGAAGTAGTGCTCTCTAATGGAATGAAAGTGAAATTTGTAAAACTAACCAGATTTGGATTACCACGTGGAGCTAATGTTGCTATTCCAGATGAAATGAGTCAACGATTTGCGTATGAATTAGCAGAAGTAGAAATACAAGTAACCAACACCAACTCAACTGAAGTAAAATTAACGGAAGAAGCATCAGGTGCTTTGTTTTCATCGTTAAAATTGTTTGGAACTGAAACTGGTTCAAAAGTTTTTACATCACAATATAATTTATCATTTGGTTCAGTTTATACAATGATGGAACCTGCTCAAACAGATAAACTAACATCTACATATAAAGAAACTAAAGCTATGATGAATGCTACCTACAAAGCAGGTGAAACCAAAACTTCAAAAGGTATTATTGTCTGTCTTGCAAAAGCAGCTAAACATATAGATAAATTGGTTGTGAATACGCAAGAGTTTGGAATCAACAAAGCGTATGGTTGTCCAGTTGTTTTATAATTTTAAAAGATTTTCTTTAACGTTTTAAGATTAACACTTTCACTTTTACTCTCATTTTCACTATTTCTTATTTAAAATGCGAATCATCTCTACTCATCGAGTTGTAAGCACACATGTAAATAATACCTGGATATTTTTCAATTAGCTGATAATTATGCGTTGCAATGATAATTGGTGTTTGTGTAGATTTAAAAATAGAATACAACAAACTCATAATTTCATCGGTCGTTTCTGGATCTAAATTTCCAGTTGGTTCATCAGCAATTATTAATTCTGGATTATTTAATAAGGCACGAGCAATAGCAATTCGTTGTTGTTCGCCACCAGAAAGATGATTTGGAAATTTGTTTATTTTGTCACTCAAATTCACCATGGAAAGTGCTTCTTCAATTTTTAATTTAATTTTTGTTTTATCGTTCCAACCAATGGAGCGCAATACAAAATCTAAATTATCAAAAATAGTTCTATCCGTAAGTAATTGAAAATCCTGAAAAACAATTCCTAATCTGCGACGCAAATTTGGAACATCTGAACGTTTCAGTGTTTTCAAATTATAACCACATACATCAGCATCGCCTTCTGTAAATTCTAAGTCGCCATATAGCATTTTTAATAAACTACTTTTTCCGCTTCCAGTTCTTCCAATTAAGTATACAAAATCACCTTTGCGCACTTCAAAATTTACATTATCAATTACTGGATGATTGTGATAGGATATTTTTGCATTTTTAATATCAACTACACGCGACATTATTTTAGATACAGATGGATTATTTATTTCTATTGCTTGGCTCATGTTGAATAAGTTATACGTTATAAGTTAAATGTTAGAAGGTCGTTAAATTATTCTAGAAAAAGAAGCAAATAACTAATAACCTATAACAAATAACATAACTACAAAAGTACAACAAAAATAAAATCAAATTTATCCGTATTTTTGCCCATTATGTTAACAAACGATTTGATTTTAAGAGCTGCCAAAGGCGAACATGTAGAAAGAATTCCTGTATGGTTGATGCGTCAAGCAGGTAGAATTTTACCAGAATATCGTGCTGTACGAAGCAGTGTAAATGGTTTTAAAGAATTAGTAAAAAATCCGGAATTGATTTGCGAAGTTACCATTCAACCAGTTGATATATTAGGTGTTGATGCTGCGATTATTTTCTCTGATATTTTGGTAATTCCTGAAGCCATGGGTTTGAATTATGAAATGATAGAAAGTAAAGGTCCGTTTTTTCCCGAAACTATTAAAAATGAAAGCGATGTAACAAATTTAACAACAGATGTTGTTCCGAATTTGCAATATGTTTTTGATTCAATAAAATTAACCAAAAGTGCGTTGAATAATCGTGTGCCGTTGATTGGTTTTGCTGGTGCACCTTGGACCATTTTTTCGTACATGATTGAAGGAAAAGGAAGCAAAACTTTTTCTCAGGCAAAAAAAATGTTGTATACAAATCCTGTTTTATCACATCAATTATTAGATAAAATTACAACTTCAACTATTGCATATTTGAAAGAACAGATTAAAAGCGGTGCAGACATTGTACAAGTGTTTGATAGTTGGGCTGGTGTACTGAGTAAACAACAATATATAGAGTTTGCGTTACCGTACATGCAAAAAATTTCGACTGCAATTACAGAAGTTCCAGTGATTTTATTCGCGAAAGATGCGCATTATATTCTAGAAGAATTTGCTGCAACGAATTGTTCTGTAATTGGATTAGATTGGACCATTGAACCTCAAAAGGCGAGAAGCGAAGCACCTTCAAAATGTTTACAAGGTAACTTAGATCCATGTGTGTTATATGCTGATAAATCAACTATAAAATCAGAAGCAGAAAAAATGCTACGTGCATTTGGTTCGCAAAAATATATTTGCAATTTAGGTCATGGTGTGTATCCAGATGTTGATTTTGAAAAAGCGAAATATTTTATTGATGTAGTGCAGAATTTTAAATAAGTTGAAAGCACTATCGTAAAATGTTGCATTCCAGGTTTTTAAATCGGCAATTTTCTGCGTATGATTTTTCAGCCAAATAGAAACATCTTCATCATATTTTGTTTGACTGATATAATAACAAAACGGTTCTACTAAATTGTTTTTATACATCGCTCCAAAATAATCAATGTAATATTTTGTCCAAAAGGTTGTTTTTATTTTTGGTAAATCAGCTAGAATAGCAAAGAAATCTTTGGTGTTTTCATAAAATAAAATTTATTCCATTTTCTTTTTATTTTCTACAGTATTTTTACTTGCTTCAATAATTCCAAGTAAAATTTCTAGAGAACTAAATTCATTGGTATTGTTTCCTGTTAAATTTATGGTAGTTTTTGAGCTATCGTTTTGAGTTACACCACTTGAAAGTTGTTTATTGAGTTCTTTGTAAGCTTTTTCTGCTCTTTTTCCTTTTGGTTCTAATAATAAAAAGTTGTAAAGCGCAAAAATGCATGGAATTCGTTTCTTTTGAGCAAGCATTGTATAAGCCAAAATTAAATGACTGCTTGCATATTGCGGATTTATTGCAATTGCTTTTTTTGCATTTTCTTCAGCTTCTTTATCTTTATAGTTATTGAAATAAGTGAGCGCTAAGTTGTAGTGTAGAATACTGCTATTAGGATAAATTTTAAGTCCTTCAGTAAATTTTTCTATTGCTGCATCACTTTTATTTTGTCCATCTAAAATTGTTCCGTATAAGACAAATGCTAGTTCATTAAGTTTATCGGTAGATTTAATTGATTTTTCGCAGTATGCTAATGCTTTAACAGTATCTTTTAGCGCCAGGTAAGTCGATGCAATTTCATAATTTAAAACACCAGATACGGTGTCAATTTTTTTTGCAAGATTGTAAAGTCTTAATGCTTCTTTATAATCGCCTTTATCATAAGATTCAATTCCGTGTTCTATAATTTCATTAAAATCACTTGATTGACAAAATGATTGACGACTACTTAAAAAAAGAAGTAGAATTATAAATAATTTTAAACGATTCATTTGGAACTATTCTTTAAGATATTCAATTTTTATGCCAACTTCTTCTTCTAATTCAGTTAATGCAACGCTGTAATTAAAATCTTTTTTAGTTTTTGTATCTGTAAATTCACCATTCCAAATATCATATCCTTTTTCATCTCTTTCAGATTTTCCATATCGCTTTGTATAATATTGTTCAAATGATTTTTTTGTTTGTGCAACTTGTGCAGAATCATTTAAATAGATATCAGTAGTGATAATATCTAATTGATTGTTTTCATTGAAAAAATATTGAACATTCGCATATTCTGAAAATGCAGAACTGTCTTTTGGATAAATAAATTCATAAAAAAGATGATCTGCAGTAGTTTCATATAATTTAGCTTGCTCTATTTTTTTTACTTCATCTAGTGATACATTAAAATTTACATTTCTTAAAATATCTTCATCGGTTCCAGTAAAAAAATTAGTAAAATACGGTGATGCATCTTTAATTTCTTTTGCGTATTTATCGTGCTTGCAAGATGTAAGAATCAAGATACAAGAACCAAGAATCAGGACAGAATTTATTAAATTATCTTTTCGCATTTTATTTTTCTCTTATTTTTTTACTTTTCAAGATGCATTCAACGCATCATTATTTTCATTTTCACCTTCACTATCATTTTCACTTTCACTTTCTACAACTCATTATACATCGATTCTAAAAAACTTCTTATTTTCTTTAAACGCGTGATGATTTCTGCATTTGCATCAGTTTTGTCGATGCCACCTTCTTTTAGTTTTTTCTTCGCACCGTCTAATGTATAACCTTTTTCCTTTACTAAATGATGAATCAGTCGGAAATTTTCAATATCTTTTTTAGAATACAAGCGATTACCTTTCGTGGTTTTCTTCGGTTTTAAAATTTCAAATTCAGTTTCCCAAAATCGAATCAACGATGCAGCAACATTAAACTGCTTAGCTACTTCGCTAATTGAAAAATACATTTTTTCTATTTCTTTATCTTTGTATGGCATATTTTAAATTTGAAAATTAGTTAATTTGAAAATTTGAAAATAATTAAAAAAGTGTCTTCTTAATTTATATTGTTATGTTAAGTTTCATTATTACATTATTTCATTATTATATTGTTTAATTTAATCAAATGATTGATTTCCTTGTTCTGATAATTTTAATACTAATTCATATTGTTCTGGTGAAATATCGTTGAAAAAATAATTCACTGGATCAATTTTATTTCCATTTTTCCAAACTTCATAATGACAATGCGGTCCGGTAGATTTTCCTGTACTACCAACTAAAGCAATGGTTTGTCCGCGCTTCACTTTTTCACCAGCACTCACCAATACTTTACTATTATGTCCAAATAATGTATGGTAACCATAACCATTATTAATCACTACTTTGTTACCATAACCGTCACCTTGTGAACCAGCAATTTCCACAACACCATCACCAGTCGCATAAACTGGTGTTCCTGTTTCCGCACTAAAATCAAGTCCTGCATGAAATCGCGTAGTCTTATACACTGGGTCAATTCTGTAACCAAAACCTGATGCTAAACGTTTTAAATCTTTATTGGAAACTGGCTGAATAGCAGGAATACTTGCCAACATTTTTTCTTTGTTTTTAATAAGAGTTGCCAATTCATCATACGATTTCGACTGCACATATGCCTTCTTTTCTAACGTTTCTAATTTTGATAATGTTTTTGAAATAATTTCACTTTCAGGTAAGTTTTTAATTTCAGCATAAATTTTAGACTTATTAATTCCACCAGTTCGTAGTTCATCAGGTAAAGGATCTGATTCGAAAATTACACGATAAACATTGTCATCTCTATCACTTAAATCTTGTAATATTTTGTTTAAAGCATCGGTTCGTTTATCTAAAATTTCATACTTTTCTTGCATTTTTTTAAACTCTATCTTTTCAGATTTAACGTTTGGTTTGTCAAATGCGTTATAACCTAAAACCATTGCCAAAAATCCGAAAAAGAATGCAGAAGTAAAAAATCCAGCAATAGGCAAAATACGTTGACCAAGCGTGATCTTGTATTTTTCGTATTTCAGCGTATTAGGATTGTAATAGTATTTTTCCTTTTGCATAAAATTTTAAACTGCTCAAATTTAGTATTAATCTAATACTTTTCCAAAACTGTAATAAAATACTGAAAATCAAGTTAAATGAAACGCTTATTATTAAGGTGCTTTAGGAACTGAAGTTTTATTTAGAAGAATTCAAGAAATCAATAGAATGATAGTTTAGCTTTCTTCCGAAGTTTTGGAACTAACTCAGATTATTATCTTTTATCTTTTCTTTGCTACGAAAATTCGGAACTTTTGTGCATACAGTGGTTTAATTTTTTTGACTATTTTATTTTCGTGAATCGGATTAAATAATTTTATTAAATCACATCATTATAAATTCCTAAATTCGTGTTCTTCAAAATATTTTTTCCATGACCATTGTAGATTTCACCGAAGTAGAATTACAGCAACTTATTACGCATCATGTTGGCAATAAATCAAAAGATGAAAGAATTATACTATCAAGTGAGTTGACTACGATTGAAAAAGATACCAGCGAGTTTTTATTGAAATATTTTTTAGCACCTGTAAAACCAGAAGAGTTTTTTTCGTTCACGCATACTGTTAAACTGGAACAAAATGATATTTATACATTGGCAAAATCTATCTTTTCTAATCCAAAATTGTTTATTTCCGAATCACAAAATATAGCAAAATTACTGTACGAATATTCTACGCATCCAAAAATTAAAGAAGGCGAATTAAATGTAGCTTATTTTTCAAATATTGTTTTTGAAAACGAAACAGTCGATGCTATCGGAATTTTTAAATCGGAAACAGATGTTGCTTATTTGAAAATGAAAAATCAGAAATTTAAATTCAATATCCATCACGATTATGGTTTTGAATTAAAAGGAATGGATAAAGGTTGTGTCATTTTTAATACAGAACAAGAAGATGGCTATCGTGTTTTGGTTGTTGATGCTACAAACAGAGCCGTTGACACACAATATTGGGTCGATGATTTTTTACAAGTGAAACAAGTGTGTGACGATTATCATTTAACGAATCAGTTTTTAGGAATCACTAAGAATTTTGTTACGCATCAATTTGCAACTGAATACGAAGCAACTAAAGCAGACCAAATTGACTTATTGAATCGTTCGGTTGAATATTTTAAATCAAATGAAAGTTTTGAAAAGGAAGATTTTGAGAAAAAAGTTTTTCAAAACGATGAATTAATTGAATCGTTTAGAAAATATGATTCTAATTACAGACAAGAAAATGAAATTGAACTAACCGAAACTTTTGATATATCTATTCCAGCAGTAAAAAAACAGGCGCGTGTTTTTAAAAGTGTTTTAAAATTAGATAAGAATTTTCATATCTATATTCACGGTGCAAGTGAATTAATTGAACAAGGTGTTGATGATGATGGACGCAAGTTTTACAAAATTTATTACAAAGAAGAATCGTAATTTTTGAAAAAAATAACCACTTAAGGCACTTGAAGCAAGTTAAAATGAAGTTACAAAAAAAGAAAGTTTCCCCCGGGGGGGAATTTTTAAAAAACCCTTAAATCCGGAGCCTCGGAACACGCCAAAGTGGTTAAAATTATTAATTTCGTTTCAACCAACCAGTAATACTCATTCTTGGCACCAGTGTTTCCAATACTTCATGTGCTAATTCATTACTTTTAAAAAATACAGCTTTGCAATTAGTTGGAGTAATAGATTGAGTGCATGATTCATGAAACACATTCAATTCACCACCATCACCAATATTCCAATCAGCATTTAAATAAAAAATCATCGAAAACTGTCTGCTGTCGTCATTTTTAAATTGATCAATATGTTTACGATAAAAACTTCCAATTGGAAAAAGTGCGTAATGAAATTCATACGATGTAATTCCTGTGTAACACGTTTCATTTAAAAACGTTACAAATGTGTCAATCAAATCTAAAAATTCATTTTCAAACTTATTATTATGCGAACGATCTAGCCAATAGATGCTATCATTTCTGATTAATTTATCATTTTGAAAATCAACAAGATTACCAATTCCAGCATTTTTTAATTTTTGATGATTCAACAAATCGTTTAAATTGCCTTTAAGCTTCTTTGCTAAATCGATGCTCAAAAAATTTGCTGAAATGCCAATTTTATTGGATATAAAATCTTCCACTATATCATTGAAAGTTGTTTGCAAAATGTTGATTTAAGAATTTAAAAGCAACACTTTGTCAGAGATCGAACGAATGTACTCTAAAATTATTGATAATTAGTAAAATATCTCTTTTCCTTAAAACATACTTATTTTATATTGCACTTCAAATTTTTATCTTTGTCTTATGAATACGTTATCAGCAGCCGAAATTCGACAGGCATTTTTAGATTTTTTTAAAAGTAAAGGCCACCAAATTGTGCCATCTGCGCCGTTAGTGGTGAAAAATGACCCAACTTTAATGTTTATTAATTCAGGTATGGCACCATTTAAAGATTTCTTTTTAGGAATCGGAAAGCCTTCCAATCCCAGAATTGCCGATACACAAAAATGTTTGCGTGTTTCTGGAAAACATAATGATTTAGAAGAAGTTGGTGTGGATACTTACCATCATACGCTATTTGAAATGCTCGGAAATTGGAGTTTTGGCGATTATTTTAAAAAAGAAGCGATTGCTTGGAGCTGGGAATTTTTAACACAGGTTTTAAAATTAGATAAAGATAGATTATACGTTACTATCTTTGAAGGTAACGAAGCGGAAAATATTCCAAAAGATGAAGAAGCATTTCAAGAATGGAAAAAAGTAATTGCAGAAGACCGCATTTTATTAGGCAATAAAAAAGATAATTTCTGGGAAATGGGTGACACTGGACCTTGTGGACCTTGCACCGAAATTCATGTAGATTGCCGAACAGAAGAAGAAAGAAAAGCTGTAGATGGAGCAACTTTAGTGAACAACGATCATCCGCAAGTAATAGAAATTTGGAATAATGTTTTTATTCAATTCAACCGCAAAAAAGATAATTCTTTAGAATTATTACCAGCGAAACACGTAGATACCGGAATGGGTTTTGAACGCTTAGTGCGTGTGATTCAACAAAAAACATCGAACTACGATACAGATGTTTTCTCTGGAACCATTGAAGCTATAGAAAAAATCGTTAATAAAAAATATGATAGAAGCGACAGCAAAGAAGCCATTGCTTTCCGTGTATTGTCAGATCATATTCGAGCAGTTGCTTTTACGATTTCTGACGGACAATTACCTAGCAACACAGGTGCTGGTTATGTAATTCGTAGAATTTTGCGTCGTGCAGTTCGTTACTATTTTTCTTATTTAGACAGAAAAGAACCATTGTTGCATTTGTTAGTTCCAGTTTTAGCTGAGCAATTTGCAAATGTGTTTCCAGATTTAAAAGCACAACAAGATTTTGTTGCAAAAGTAATTTTAGAAGAAGAAACATCTTTCTTAAAAACATTAGATAATGGTTTGAAAAGATTAGATACCATCATTAAAGATTCAGATAAAATCATCAATGGTAAATCTGCATTTGAATTGTTAGATACCTTTGGTTTTCCAATCGATTTAACTAATTTGATTGCGTCAGAAAAAGGTTTATCTGTTGATGAAATTGAATTTGAAGAAGAATTGCAAAAACAAAAAACTCGCAGTCGTGCAGCATCTGAACAAGATGTAGATGATTGGATTACGTTGCAAGATGGAAAGTCAGTATTTGTTGGTTATGATTCTTTAGAAGAAAAAGCGAAAGTTTTAAAATACAGAAAAATAAAATCGAAAGGTAAAGAACAATATCAGATTGTATTAGATAAAACACCGTTCTATGCAGAAAGTGGTGGACAAGTTGGTGATGTAGGAAATTTAAGAATTCAGAATTCGGATTTCAGAATTACAGACACCAAAAAAGAAAATGATTTAATTGTTCATTTTATAGATGAAATTCCTGCAGATCTTCATGGTGATGTTATTGCAACCGTTGATGCTGTTGTTCGTAAAAAAACTACGATACATCATTCATCAACACATTTATTACAAGCAGCTTTGCAACACGTTTTAGGTAAGCACATCGCACAAAAAGGTTCGTTAAACAATAGCGAATATATGCGTTTCGATTTCTCTCATTTCGCAAAAATGACAGACGATGAAATTGAACAAGTAGAAAATTTAGTGAACAAAAAAATTCGTCAAAACATTCCAGTTGTCATCAAAGAAATGTCCAAAGATGATGCTGTGAAATTGGGTGCAATGGCGTTGTTTGGAGAAAAATATGGTGATGTAGTTCGTGTGGTAATCATGGACGAAAAATATAGCATTGAATTGTGCGGTGGCACACACGTTGGCTCTACAGGTGAATTAGGTTTGTTTAAAATAACATCTGAAAGTGCAGTAGCAGCTGGAGTTCGACGTGTAGAAGCAGTGTGCGGTGAGTTGGCATTGCAATTCGTTAATGAGAAAATTAGCCAATTAGCGAATGTAAATACTGAATTGAAAAATCCGAAAGATAGCGTTAAAGCAATTCAATCTTTTATAGAAGAAAATAATTCTCTTAAAAAAGAAATTGAGAAATTCCAAAACGAAAAAGTAGAAATCATCAAACAAAGTTTACGTACTAAAATACGCAACCAAAATGATGTACATGTGTTGATAGAAAAAGTAGAAGAAGTAAATGCAGATGGTTTGAAAAAAATACAATTCGATTTAAAAAATGAATTCGATAATTTGTATTTTGTTGCAGCAACTATCTCCAATGGTAAACCATTGATTTCAGTTATTCTTTCCGAAAACATAGTAAAAGATAAAAAACTACACGCAGGAAATTTAGTAAAAGAATTAGCAAAAGCCATCAAAGGTGGTGGTGGTGGACAACCATTTTACGCAACTGCAGGTGGAACAGATGTTTCTGGAATTGAAACCGTTTTAAAACAAGCCGAAGAATTATTTTTGGTACAAACAAACTAAATTAATGCAAGCTTACGACAAATACCAAATAGTAATCGGATTGGAAGTGCATGCGCAACTCAATACTAAAACAAAAGTATTTGCTGCTGATGAAACTACTTTTGGTGCTGCACCTAACACTCAAGTATCAGCAATTACGGCTGGTTTGCCTGGTGTTTTGCCAAAACTCAATAAAAATGTTTTTGAAAAAGCAATAAAATTAGGATTGGCTTTAGAATGCGACATCACTCGTGAAAATCATTTTGATAGAAAGAATTATTTCTATGCAGATTTGCCGAAAGGTTATCAAATTTCTCAAGATAAAACTCCAATTTGTAAAAATGGTTTCGTCGAAATAACTACTGATAATGTTACGAAGCAAGTCATTTTAAATCGTATCCACATAGAAGAAGATGCTGGAAAAAATAACCACGAGTTAGATGAAAATTATTCCTTAGTAGACTTAAATCGTGCTGGTGTTCCTTTGTTAGAAATTGTAACTGAACCTGTGATTCACAGCAGCGATGAGGCTTATCAGTTCCTTACAGAAATTAGAAAACTCGTTCGTTATTTAGATGTTTGTGATGGCAATATGGAAGAAGGTTCTATGCGCTGCGATGCCAATGTTTCCGTGCGTTTAATCGGCGAAACCAATTTTAGAAATAGGGTTGAAGTGAAAAATATGAATTCTATTCGCAATGTAAAACGTGCTATTGATGTAGAAGTAAAACGACAAATAGATATTTACGAAAACGGCGGAACCATTGATCAGGAAACGCGTGGTTTCAATCCAGCTGATGCTACTTCTTTTCCGTTGCGCAGTAAAGAAAATGCACATGACTACCGCTACTTTCCAGAACCAGATTTGCCGCCAGTTTTGGTTACGCAACAAACCATTGATGATATAAAAAAATCGATGCCTGCTTTGCCAAAAGAATTGCAAGAGAAATTGACAGCTACGTATCATTTATCAACATATGATGCACATATTATAACTGATGAAAAAGAAATTGCGGATTATTATTTTCAACTCATCAACCATACAAAAAATTATAAAGCTGCAGCTAATTGGATGATTAACGAAGTGAAATCTTTCATCAATGAAAATGGAATTTTATTGCAAGATTTTAATGTACAACCAAAACAACTTGCAGAAATTATTCAGTTGCTAGATGATAATATAATCAGCTCTTCTGGTGCAAAATCTATCTTTAAAGTTTACACAGAAGGCAATACTAAATCTGCTGTAGCATTGGCTGAGGAATTGAATTTAATTCAATCTTCTGATAAAGATGAACTGGCAACTTGGATTGAAAATGTGTTGGCAAAATATCCAGAAAAAGTTGCTGAATATAAAAAAGGAAAAAAAGGAAACTTAAATTTGTTTGTTGGCGAAGTAATGAAACTTTCGCGCGGTGCAGCCAATCCAAAAGATACTACACAAGCATTAGTATCCATTCTTAACAACTAATTACTTAAATCATTTTATGATAAAAATTTTCAAAATAAGCATTCTAATCACCATATTAGCAGTATTTACCAACTGTAAAACAGGTAACGGTTATAAAATTGAAGGCAACATAAAAAATGGAGAAAATGTAAAAGTTTTTTTAGAAGATGTTTTACAAACCAGTGCTATTGTTATTGATACGGCAACCATTCAAAAAAATAAATTTAAGCTTAACAGCAACACTTCAAGTGGAATTTATCGCTTGCGTTTTGGAAATGATATCAACAATGCCATCTTTATTTTTTTAGATAAGAATGCTTCAATTAAAGTAGATGTTGATTTAAAAAATCCAACAAAGTATCAGGCAAAAGGCAATCAGGAAACAGTTGATATGATGGAATTAATCCAAACATCGAATAAAAATTTTATTAAAATTGATACGGCTTATGCTAAATTAAAAAGTTCAACTGCGAAACAAGCAGACTCACTTTCTGTTCTTTTTAAAGCAACCAAACAAGAACAAGTAGATTTTATCAAAACATTTATAGACAAACAAAAAAATGATGAAGTAGCGTGTTTTGCCTTGAATCTATTAGGTCCAATGTTAGATAATGAAGTTCCATACTTAACAGAAATTACAGAGAAATTACATGCATCTTCACCAACATCTAAACAAATAGATAGTTGGTACAAGCAAATGCAGGAATACAAAACCGGATTGATGAAAGAACAGGAAAATGGTTTAGCTGTCAACACACAAGCACCAAATATTGTGTTGCAAAATCCAAAAGGCGATACGATACAGTTAAAGAATTTATTAGGAAAATATGTGTTGTTAGATTTCTGGGCAAGTTGGTGCCAGCCATGCAGAATGGAAAATCCGAATGTGGTAAGAATTTATGAAAAATATCATTTTCAAGGATTGGAAATATTTTCTGTTTCGTTAGATGATAAAAAAGAACGTTGGATAAATGCAATTAAACAAGATGATTTAAGCTGGGAAAATCATGGTTGCGATTTTGGTGGCTGGCAATCAGTTGTTGCTACTACTTATAAAGTTTCATCGATTCCAGCAACTTTTTTATTAGATAAAAAAGGAAAAATCATCGCTAAGAATTTACGTGGTGAAGAGTTAGAACAAAAGCTAGCAGAATTATTTGCCACAGCTGCTAAATAACAATGCTGAAAACAATCAGCATATCTATAATGATGTTGTTCGCTTTTGTGAATACATCCTTTGCTGTAAACACAATTTACTTTGATCGTTCGTACACACCTAGTAATGAGATATTGAATTATTCGGTCGAAGATGCTAAAGCATTATTAAACCAAAGCAATGTAATGATGCCGATTATCAGACAAAAGTAAACTGGAAATTCTGTTTTCATTTGATATTAACAAAGAAACTTGAGACATTATATCACAAACACAAAGGAAACCAAGCATTTACGATTGAATCAGCAAAAAAATAATATACATCAGTTTTATTCATTCATTATCAGCAAAAGGTTTATCCAACGGTATCTATTATTTCTTGCAAAACCATTTAGGTTTTCAGTTTTATCATCCTAAAGAAACTATCATTCCTGATTTGACTAATTATGTATTAGATACGTTTACGGAAACCATTACACCGCGTTTTGATAAGATTGGTTTTCATATTCATGCGATGCATCCGTTGGAAATTACCGAAGCGTTGCTAAATGAAAATACACCAAACGGAACAGAAGAAGTAAAGACTTATATTGATTGGTTGTGCCGCAATGGACAGAATTATTTTGAGTTTAATTTATTGCGCAGCATCCAGCTAAAAACATGGATTCCTTATATGAAATCTATTGTCGATTATGCACATCAGCGTGGCATTATTTGCGGTGCCGATATGTCTTTTCACATGATACAGCAGCGTGCGTTTCAATTGTATAAAAAATTTCCTGCATCGTTTAAAACAAAAGAAAAACAAATTTTACAAAATATTGAGCAACTCATGCAAATAAATTGGGACGTCTGGAATGTCGAGTTTGCGACTACTGAGTTTACACACAAAGACCAAGATAAACTACACGAACAACAAAAGTTTCTTTACGATAATTTGTCCAAATACAATGTGAAACTTACCAGCAGAAAGCATGTGGTGAAAGATGAAAATTTAATTTCCAATACCAAATCCATAAAAACAAAACGCACGGATATGGACAGTGCATACGCGTTGTTTGTGCACACGGTGATGTTTTATGGTTTGTTAGATACTGCTACGCCAGTTTACCGAAACAAAGATTTTTCGCATTTACGAAATTTATTGATAGAAAGTAAAGAGTATCGCGATACCTGGTATTTTCCTGAGTCTGCATATTGGATTACGTTTGATAATTCGGTACCGATGTTTTTAACACCATATTTGGATGCACGCTTGCAAGATATTTTATATTGCGATTCATTAGGTATTGATGGTCATCTAACATTTACTTCTGGCTGGGAATGGAATCATTGGCTGATAGATTGGAGCATTGCTCGTTGGTGCTGGAAAGAGCAACAAGCTGAGAAAGTTTCCGATCCGCTGATGTATTTAAAGAAAGTAATAACTGATTCAAACACCATAAATTTTGTAGAAAACGCATCTGTATTGCAGCAACACTATATAAAAGATAAGCAACTAATTAAAGTATTAACTGCACAAACCATCACCGATGAAATAGGTGGTAAGCTGAATTTAGAATTTCATCCACGACCAGAATATTCGTATAAGTATATCATGAATAAAGCAACAAAAGCTGAGTTAGATTTTATTCAACAGAAATATGTAAATGTGTTGGATAGTTTTATTCTTCAATATTCTACATTAAAATTGGACTACAAAATGCTGACGGAAAATGATAAGTTGGAAAAAGAAATTTTAACAAGTTTACTCGTTACATCATTACGAGCAGCGCATCGTAAAAATACGTTATCATATTTAATTACATATCGATTGAATAAAATTAACAGGGCAAAAGACTCTATTCAGCTATATTTAAAAAAAGCAAAAGATATAAGATTAAGTACACTAAAGTTGATTGAAGAGCAAGAGAAAAATTCTCGCTATCCAACTGCATCTATTGCCGCAAAAAGAAAAGTAAAACGGTATATAATTTCGGATATTTATATCCTGTTTCTAATTTGCATTTTTGGGAACGTGAAGAAAAACAGGCAGCACACAATAAATGGAAATTCTATTACGATAATATTTGGGATGTCTTAAAAATTATTGGCGTAAAAAAATAAGATACAATGACCGACCAACAAAATAATCCGTTGCATGGTAAAACATTAGCTTTTATAGTAGAAAGCTTGGTTGATTATTATGGATTTGAAAAACTCGGTCAGCTAATTAACATAAAGTGTTTTAACGAAAATCCTAGTATTCAATCCAGTTTAAAATTTTTACGACGAACACCTTGGGCTCGAAAAAAAGTAGAAGAGTTGTATGTTGAAAGTTTAGTTTGATTTTTTATCTTTAATTAGCTTTTTATTGCGTCTTTTTAAGAAATATACTATTCCAAATGTGTATTTTCTGTGAATTAGCACATATTTTTAAAACGTTTAATTGACAATGCAATCTATCTAGTTTAATTTTGAAGTAATGAATGTTGGAGAAGAAAGTTTTAAAAGAGTTTTTTACAAAGTTCAAGTTCCTGAAGAGTCAATTCCAACATTCTATATCAGAATTACAAATCTAGAATTATGGTTTGGCTTGATATTTTTTATTCCAGGTTTATTTTTGATTATTGATACCATAGGAAGTATTTCAAAACAAGATTTTGCTAACTTTACTATATTTGATAATAATACAAAAGGAATTATTGAATATATAGATTTAAAAAATCTCAGATAACGATACACTTTATTTGTATAAGTTTTCATATAAAGTTGAAGGCTCACTTTATACTAACACTGGATTTTCAAAACGACCTTATATTTATAATGTGTTTGATAGTGTAACAGTTATTATAAGAAAGATTATTCTATTTCTAAAGCAGAATTTTTAGATGCTTATGAAACACCACTTTGGATTTATTTTTTATCAATTCTTCCTTTTTTACTTGGAAGCTATGAAATTTATAAATCTGAAAGGTTGAATAGAAAAATTGTTGCATTAATGAGAAATGGTATAATTACCAATGGTGTGTTTCAATACTATAATGAAGCTACTGAAGAAGATACATATAATTTTACATATCAATATTTAGATGCAAACAAAATAAGTCATGCTATAATTGGACATACTCATTCTAAAACTGATATTATTAAAGATTTAGAAATACTTTATTCAGAAACAAATCCAAATTATGCTATTGTTTTAAATTCAAATTTCATGATTAGAAGAGCTGATAAAGATTACCTCATTAACCTTGTCCACGAATACGCTACGGAATTGGCTGAGAGCTAGCTTATTCTCGCAGGCTACTTATTTAATTACGCACCAAATTTCTTTGCCTTTGTTTTGTTCGTTGTAACCAATGAACTCACACCGTAAAGATTTGCAGTCCGTTTCTTTCCTAAATTCTTATGCAGTTTTTGAAAAATGTCTAGCGTTTATGGCTGTCTTCTGATAAACAATAATTTTCAGCAAACTAGATTTATTTAAACCAAAATATTACATTTGAAACCATAAAAAAACAATTCTATGGCTACAAACAAAGTTACACTGCATCGCGTTTTTACAGCAAGTCCAGAAAAAGTATATAAAGCATTTATAGATGCAGATGCTATGGCATCGTGGATTCCACCTTATGGTTTTGTCTGCAAAATTCATAGTATGGATGTGCAAGTTGGTGGTCAATACAAAATGTCGTTTACCAATTTTACAACTGGTAGCAGTCATACATTTGGTGGTGAGTATTTAGAAATTGTTCCCAATGAACGTTTAAAATATACTGACCAATTTGACGACCCAAATTTGCCTGGACAAATGATAACGACCATTGAATTGCGTAAGGTTTTGTGTGGTACTGAAATCGTGGCTACACAAGAAGGCATTCCAGATGCAATACCAACTGAAATGTGTTATTTAGGTTGGCAAGAATCGTTAGAAAAATTAAAGCGTTTAGTAGAACCGAATATTCCAGATGCATAAATCTTGCAATACAATATCTTAAATTATAGAAATGGCAAAACAAGTATTTATCAATTTAGCAGTAAAAGACCTTCAAAAATCGATGGATTTTTATTCGGCTTTGGGTTTTACGAACAATCCTCAATTTTCAGACAATACAGGAAAATGTATGGTTTGGAGCGAAAGTATTTTTGTTATGCTGTTGTCACACGAAAAGTTTGCATCGTTTGCTACCAAACCGATTGCAGATACAAAATCATCCTTAGCAGCGCTTTTTTCCTTATCTGTTGAAAGTGTAGACGAACTAAATTCAATGATGACTAACGGACTTCAAGCTGGTGGAATTGAACCGCACGAAGCGAGAGATTATGGTTTTATGCAACAACGTTCGATTGAAGATTTTGACGGACATACCTGGGAAATTTTCTATATGGATATTTCAAAATTTCCAAAAGAAAAAGCAACTGAATAATATGTATTAGTATGTTGGTTGTAATCCTAAAAGGTCAAGAATTATTTAATGCAAATTAGATATAAGGTACAGTTTCGGTTTCATTAGCAACATTGTTATTTATGCGTTGCTTTCCAATTTCAACCAAAATTTTAACTACTACAAATAAACTTACACAAATCAACATTGCAGTATGATGGTTTACTTTTATTTTCTCTAATACAAATTGATAAAGAAAAGAACCTAACACTACTACTACATGTACTACTATCATGCGTTCATCTACAATAACAAAATTGTCAATTGGTTTTGATTTTTTATAATCACCAATAGCGAGAAATTGTACTAAAAACTCAAGTAAATTAAAAGCTACAAAATTCAACAATGTAATTTTATAAAATGGATCTTGTAAAGTCATCGTTTGAAAAATTCCTGCATTTTTAAAATCTTCTTTTCCAGTAACTAAGAAACCTAAAAAGACCACAATAAATAAAAGATAGAAGAAAAAGATACCAGTCCGGAAAACAAAAAATTTGGTAGCTAAAATTAGTTTACTGGCAAAAGTTGCATTTGAATCGCCTTGAGAAAATAGTATTTTTAGCAAAAGAAACGTAGAAACAATGAGCATTTCTAGCCAGAAAATATAGACCACAGAAAAATAGTCCAATTATACTTAATGACACCATATAACGGAAAAAGGTTGGAAATAATTATGAAAGGAATTAATATTTGCGACTTCTGATGCTTCATGTATAAAATCTAGATGCTGGTTGCTAATACAATATTATTTATAAACTCGAAAACATTCCTTTTACTTCACGCACAAAATCTAAGAATTCTGGTTTGGTATCGATGTCTTTTTGCCACGCCAATCCTTTGTCAATTAAGTTATAGGTATGTTTTATTTTAGAACCAGGAATGATGTTGCCTTTAGCATCTCTGTCGCGACCCATTAACCATAACGTATCCGCAATAGAAGCCGTTGAAACAATATCATGGCTAACAATGATAATGGTAATTAACTCGTTAGAATGTGCAATTTCTGAAAGCATATTTCCAACTTCTTCTACCATCAATGGATCTAAACCAGAAAATGGTTCATCTAATAATAAAAAATTCTCAGAGCATAATAATTGTTGTGCAATGGCTACACGTTGTTTTTGTCCACCAGATAATTGCGCTGGATATAAAGTGCCTTTATCACTTAATTTAAATCGATTTAAAATATCATCTATTTTCTTTTTTCGTTCTGCAGCATCTTTACATGTTTTTTTTGCAGCTACATCTAAATTTCCATACACAGTACGATGATTAAACAACGGATAATTTTGTTGCACCACACCAACAAGACCAGCTTTTACAGGTATTGCAGGATTGTTGATGGTTACTTTTCCAGATGTTGGTTCTAACAAACCAGCCAAAACTTCAAATAATTTTGTTTTACCAATACCTGATGGTCCTAGAAAACCTACCACTTGTCCCATTTTATAACCAGGTCTGATAATGTCTTTTATTTCAACGTTTACATCTTTTAAAATCTGATTTCCTCCAATATTCAGCGATACATTTTCTGCTTTTAAAAGTGTGCTTGCAAATGCGTATTGTTCCATGTTGTTAATTGTTGAATTGTAGAGTTATAGAATTTGTCACTTTCACTATCACTTTCACTTTCACTTATTTTTTGTTGAAGTTGTCAATGTTGCATACGGACAGAAAATGTTTTTTAATAAACCAATCAAATAATCCATTAAAATTCCCATTGCTAAAATTACTAATTGAATAGCAAAAACAGAGTCTAAACGCAAGTGCTTATTTTGATTTAAAAGGAGAGTTCCAATTCCACCTTCTGAACGTGAAATGCCTTCAACCATCGTTAACATCATCCAGGCAATAGCAAAGTTTTGACGAATAATTTCAAATACTAAATCTATTTTTCCAAGTATAATAACTTCCCAAACTACTTGCCATTCGCTCATGCGCAAGGTACGCGCGTGGTTGAGTTCGTTGCGTGTAGTGGCGTTGATGACGCTTACTAAAGATGTTACAAAAAATACCGTGATACCAAATGTCATTAACGAAGCTTTTAGCTGATGGCCACTGTGTGTCATCAAAGCGAAATAAAACGATAAACCAACTAAAGTTAAAAATCTAAATTTAGAAATGATAAATGCGATGGGTCTGAAAAATGGAATTACCGTTAAATAAGAAATGATCAATGAAATGATAATTGCATATAACATCGATTGCAAACACAACATGGTGCTGGTCATTAATTCAAAAAATAAACTTTCCTGATTAATTAAATTTCCAAGAGCTTTGAAAATGTTTACTGGTGTTGGCAAAAATACAGAGTTGGAAAGAAACCAAACTAATAATACAATTACGGCTTGCACTAAAACCATAATACCAAACGTGGTTTTGCTTAATACTTTATTTGGAAGAAAAATATTTTTGAGTTCGTTCATGGTTTTACTTTTACTTAAAAAAAACGAATCCAAAGTTTTTACACTTTGGATTCGATAAGAGATTATTTTTTATTTTCCCATTACAATCGTAACGCGACGATTTTTTGCTTTGCCTTCTGGCGTATCATTTGGTACTACAGGATTTGTTTGTCCATGAGCAAGAATGGAAACTCTACCATCAGGGAAATTGTTTGGTGATTTAGCTTCTAACCATTGTTTTACTGCAAACGCACGTTGCTCAGAAAGCGTCATGTTTTTTGCAGGATCACCAGCATTATCAGTATGTCCGTGAATTTCTACTTTCAAGTTATTCGCAACGATAAGGTCATTAAATAATAATTCTAAATCTTTTGCAGCTTTAGGAGTTAATTTTGCACTACCGCTTTCAAACTCAATATTCCAAGATTTTTCTGCTACTTTTTCTTTGATATCACCTTCTGTAAATGTTGTTTTATCAGCAGCAGCTAAATCTCCAGAACGTGCAATAACATTTTTTACATAACTTAAATCTAAGATGTCATCAACTGCAGGATAAGTAGGCATCAATTCAGGATATAATTTTTTTACGATATTTCCGAATGTAGTATAAACGATTCCAAATACGTTGGTGCTGCCTGGTGTTAATCCAAATAATTCTGCATTATCTGCCAAATTACTTACTGCTGAACCACCTAATTCTACATCATTTCCTAGTATATCTTTTTGAACTGTTCCATTATAATATTTTACCCAATATGCACCATCTTCTTCACCATAAACCTTAGCTGAAATTTCACCAGCTTTGTTTAATGCAGTAGAGTATGATTTTACTTGGTCGCCACCTTGTCCAATGGCTGTAATCATTTTTTCAATTACATCTCTGTTGTCTTCACAGAATTTTTTAATACCAATTAAAACGTTTGGCATTTGCGAACGATATTCTTTTGTAGAAACAATAGAAACTAAGCCACCTTTTTTCTCTGCAATCATAACGTCACCAGGTGTCCATGTTGCCACACCATCTACACGTACTGTTTTCTTTTCGCCAGTTGCTTTACCATTTTTTACCACAACTCTTTCTTCAGTGTAACCACTAATATATTTTTGTGAAGCATCGATATAAGATTCTGGATTGATGAAGTTCATCGCATCTGGATCGTATGTTTTTTCATCAGGATTTACTTTGATACCATTATCTGCACACCATTTAACAGCAATATTCCAGTCACCATCGCGTAAGTAAGCAGTTACCGTACTGCCTTTTGCATTTTGTGGATTTAATTTCCAAGATGGTGGACCCATCAATTTATCTTCACCTTGTGATTTTCCACAAGAATATATTACTTGAGCTCTATAGTCTTTTCCTAATTTTTCCAATTCAGGATTTACACCAGCTAAGAAAGCAGCCGAACCATCACCCATAATAGCAACGAATTGAGCACCTTCTTTAGTGTCAGGATTGTCTTTATATTCTTTAGCAAATTTTATTAATGATGCCTGCATTTGTGATACATCATCTTGACGAGTTAGATGTAAGTTTACACCTTGTTTAGCCATTAAAGAACCTTCTGTTGTATTGGCACCACCATTTGCAAACATTAAACCCATTTGAGAATTCCAAGCCCAAATAAGTGCTCGTACTTCTTTAGAGTTGATATTTGCTGGATTGTCTGAAGGCATTTCTACAGCACTTACTGTTGAAGAAGCATTAGCAGGAGCCGTTGGTAAATCAATCTTGCCAATTTCTTCAGATTGTTTTACTTTTTTCTTCATGATTAGTCCGCTATCCATTATCAGCCATTTTGCGCCTACAAGAGCACCAATAATTGCTACGGTTACAGCTATTTTTCCGAAAGTTGTTAGTTTGTTCATTTGTTTTGGTTTAATTTTAATTCTAATTTACAAAAATACTTTATATAGTGTTGAAAATATTCCTTATTTATGCACAAATAAAGGAATTAGTTAAATAACTTTCCATACCAAACAATATTTTGATTTCATAAAGTTCCCTACATTTAAAATAAAAAATAATATCACATTTATGAGCACAGGATTATTGAGAGCGATTGAAAAATTAATAGAAGATTTTATAGAAATTAACAAGCTTCAAAAACCATTTTATAAAGCAGCATCTATTTCTCCATTAAAAATTTTAAGCATCAGCAATGCATTGCCTGCTTTAAATTTAGCTAAAGAAGAAATATTATTTTGCTTTGATAGAAGAGAATTAAATAACTTTAAAGGATTTGTATTAACCGATAAAAACTTTCATTTTGTTACAGAAAAACCGAATGTAATTCCAATAACTGAATTGAATAAAAAAATAGATGTTAAAACAATTGAACAAATTTTAGGTGCTGATTTCAAAATAGTAGCAACTCCATTATTTCAATTATTAAATGATATTTCAATTGGCAACTTTGATAAAAAATCTACGACGAAATCAACAGAAAAAAATGAAATAACTAATGAAGTGGATGAAACTAATTTTGAAATTCCTTCTGCTTATTTAGATATTTTACAAGTAGAAGGTTTTAAATTATTTTCTATTATTGAGCAATTAAATGCAGATAAAGATTTTTTAGATGTACTTCAGAAATCATTAACAAAATCAGATGTTCTGAAAGATGAGTTCAAAACACATCATGTGGTTTTGCAAGATGCCATTGAAATTTACAATCAAATTTTTAATCTTCCAGAACAAGAAAATATCAAAGGTAAATTTGCATTAGCATATTTATTTGAACGATTACAAGGAAATGATTTTGCAGAAAATTTATCTTTGGAACGTATCAATGAAATGGTAGCTAATCCTAAGTTTTTAGAAAGTGTTGAAAAAGTAAAAAATGCAAAATTTTTGGCACCATCTGATGAATACAAAGAACAATTTATTTTACCATCTATTTTGTTTCGTGTACAACACAAACAGTTTGATACTTTAGCAGCAGTGTATAATCAATTAGCTATAATACTTGCAAATACTGATAATTCCGTTTCTGATGCTGAGCAAAAAACATTGGAACGTATTCAACAGTTGTGTTTTCATCCAAAGAAAAATCTAACCAATGTAAAACAAAGTTCAGTACCTGAAGATGATACTTTAGATAAAGTAATGTTAGAAATAAATGAATTGGTTGGATTAAAAAATATCAAAACAGATATTCAGGATTTGGTCAATTTTTTAAAAGTTCAAAAGATACGAGAAACACAAGGACTAAAAGCAACAGAACGAATGTTGCATTCTGTTTTTATGGGTCCACCAGGAACTGGAAAAACAACCATTGCGCGTTTGCTTGGTAGAATTTATAAGCATTTAGGTTATTTATCATCTGGTCATATTGTAGAAACAGATCGCGCTGGTTTGGTAGCTGGTTATGTTGGACAAACGGCGTTGAAAGTAGATGAAGTAGTGAAAGCTGCCATCAATGGTGTGCTGTTTATTGATGAAGCATATGCATTATCAAAAGATGATTCAGGAAAAGATTTTGGAAACGAAGCGATTGAAACTTTATTGAAACGCATGGAAGACCATCGCGATGATTTGGCTGTAATTGCTGCTGGCTATCCAGATGAAATGAAAACATTTATTCAATCTAATCCAGGATTGCAATCGCGCTTCAATCGTTACTTTAAATTTGAACATTACACACCACAAGAAATGATGGATATTTTCAAAGGCATCGCTAAAAAAGCAGATTTTATTTTAACACCAGATGCAGAAAAAAAACTACAATTAATTTTTGATGGTTTGTATGAAAAACGAAATTCTACATTTGGAAATGCGCGCGTTGTTCGGAATATTTTTGAACAAGTGATTGCCATACAAGCCAACAGAATGGTTTTGGTAAAAGACATCACTAAAGAAATTTTAATGTCGTTAGAAGTAAGTGATATTCCAGAAGCAAAAGAAACCATTTCAAAAGTTTTTGTTTTTTAATTATTGGTTTCTGATGTTGATTTGGAACTTTTTATCAAAAAATGTAATTTAGTAAGATATTAAAATTATTTTTACACAAACGAAAGAACTATGGCTATTGACTTAAGTAAATTGAAATCGCTGTTTATTGTAGATGATACTAAACAAACCGAGCAAACAGAAAACAAAGACGAAACTTCTTCTACGGAGAATAAAACGGTACAACCAGTTATTCAAGGTAATGTTGATCAATCAATTCTTGATACGTTGTTTAAATCGCTAACCGGAAATAATTTACAAGGTTTTGATTATTTTGAATACAAGCAGTCGTTAAAAACCTTGCGTGGTATGCTCGATGAACAAACAGCTTTCAAGTCAGCATTTGCAACCGCTGCAACAATGGGAATTACTAAAGATAAATTACTGGAAACGGCTAATTTTTATGTAAAAGTTTTAGCCAAAGAAAAAGAAAAATTTGATGAGGCAGCACGTTCGCAAGGTGGTGGTGCTGTGGATGCAAAAAAGAAAGAAATTGAATTAACAACGAAATCCATTGCTGATAAATCTGAACAAATTAGAAAATTGACTGATGAAATTTCTGCTGCTCAAACAAAAATAAATGAATTGAATGCTTTTGTATTACAAGCAGAAAACAAAATTGCTGAAACATCCAAGAATTTTAATGCTTCATTTAATACCATCAACTCAGAAATCAGTACTGATATTGAAAAAATAAAACAATACATACAGTAAAGTAAAAGTGAGCATGAAAGTGAAAGTTTTTCAATAATAAATTCTACAATTCAATAATTTTAAAATTCAACAATTAACATACACATGGATACATTAAATGAATTAAAACCAAAATCATTTTGGGAAAAACCTGAAGGAAAAACAGGATTTTTATTTGCAGCAGGAGCATTAGGCGCACTTGGATTTGGTTTGTATAAAATTCTACCTTTTTTAATTGCAATTGCGTCAAACACCTTGTATTTAGCTGGTTTACTAATGGCTTTAGGTGCTTTAATCTATATGATTTTAGATCCTAAAGTACGCAACTTAGTATTCTATATGTACAAGTCAGTGATGCGCTGGATTACAGGTTTATTTGTGCAAATTGATCCAATTGGAATTTTAGAAACGTATATCGGAGAGTTGCGTACCAACTTAGCGAAAATGGATAAGCAAATTGGTTTGTTGCGTGGACAAATGCGAAAATTAAAAGATATCATCGATCAAAATCAACGCGAAATAAAAAACAATATTTCATTAGCCAATCAAGCAAAGCAAACAGAAAAAGATGCGATGATGATTTTGAAAACTCGTAAAGCAGGTCGCTTGCAGGAATCGAATATGCGCTTAGAAGATTTGTATAAAAAGATGGAAATTTTGTACAGAGTATTAGGTAAAATGTTTGATAGCTCTGAGATATTATTAGAAGATGTGATTGACCAAGTGCAAGTGAAAAAACAAGAACGAGAAGCCATTCGTGCATCACATTCTGCGATGAAATCTGCCATGAATATTTTGAGTGGCAATTCTGATAAACGTTATTTGTTTGACCAAGCAATGGAAGCCATCGCGGATGATGTAAGCATGAAAATTGGTGAAATGGAACGCTTCATGGATTTGTCTTCTAACTTCATGGATTCTATTGATTTACAAAACGGTGTGTTTGAAGAAGAAGGTTTGAAAATGTTGGATAAATGGGAAAAAGAAGGCGTTTCCTTATTACTAGGCAAAGACAAAGATTTATTAGTTAGCGATACTGCCACCAACAAAGTAGATTTAGATGCGCCATTAACTTCCAGCAAAACAGCAGGACAAACCAACCAATACGGCGATTTGTTTAAGTTTTAAAGATTAAAACAAGACCAACAAGGTTTTAAAACCTTGTTGGTCTTGAAAAAAAACGCAGAAAAAGATGTACTCTTTTTCTGCGTTTTGCTTATCAACTCATTTATTTTACTTTTCTTATCTTTGCATATGTCAAAAAAGAAAAAAATAAATAAATCTCATTCAACAGATAAAATTAAACGAGAAAAAAAATCAACTAAAAAAGATCATGAAACATTTGTAGTAGGTGATGAGTTAGTTGGTGTAATTGATATCGCTCGCAGTGGTGATGCGTTTGTTTCCATTGATGGAAAAGACAAAGATTTTTACATTCATAGAAAAAATATCAACAAAGCATTTGATGGCGACAAAGTAAAACTGATGCGCTTGCACAAACCTGGTGGTGGCTCGCGTCCTGAAGGAATTATTACAGAAGTACTAGAACGTAAACGCACGCATTTCATTGGTGTGGTTTCGCGCGCAAACGATACTTGTTTTGTAGTGCCTGATGATACTGGTGTAAAAGTCGATTTCTATGTTCCTGAAATTCATTCTATGAAAGCCAAACAACACGATAAAGTGGTGGTGGAAATGGCTGATTGGCGACCAAAAGATAAAAATCCGATTGGTCATATTACCGAAATACTTGGACAAGCTGGTGGTAATGATATTGAAATGAAATCTATTTTAATTGAGAATGGTTTCTTTACGTCGTTTCCAAATGAAGTGTTGAAAGAAGCCGATGAATTACCAGAAAAAGTTTCTGATGAAGAAAAAAAGAAACGCAAAGATTTCTCCAAAATACCAACGTTTACTATAGATCCAACCGATGCCAAAGATTTTGACGATGCGTTATCGTTCAGAAAATTAGAAAATGGTTTGTTTGAAGTTGGTGTACATATCGCTGATGTTTCGCATTATGTAAACGAACATTGCGCGATGGAAAAAGAAGCATTCAAGCGTGCAACATCTGTGTATTTAGTTGATAGAGTCGCACCGATGTTTCCGGAAAGATTGTCGAATATAATTTGCTCACTTCGACCAAACGAAGATAAATTATGTTATGCAACTGTTTTCCAAATGGCCGAAAAAGCAAATGTAAAAGATGTATGGTTTGGACGAACAGTTATTCATTCGCAAAAACGTTTTACGTATGATGAAGCGCAGGAAATTTTAGAAGGAAAAGATGGTGTGTTTAAAGATGAATTGTTGCAATTAAATAAACTAGCTTATATTTTAAGAGATCATCGTTTTAAAAATGGTTCAATTGGATTTGATGCACCAGAAACAAAATTTCAATTAGATGAAACTGGAAAACCAATTGGTGTGTTTGTGAAGGAACGAAAAGATGCACATTTATTAATTGAAGACTTTATGTTGTTGGCCAATAAAGCTGTGGCAACATTCATTGGAAAAGAGAAAAATAAAAATGGCAAAACACCTTTTGTATATCGTGTACATGATTTACCAAATGAAGAAAAATTAATCGATTTTCAATTGTTTGCCAGTAAGTTTGGTTATAAAATTCAGTTTGATAATCCAAAACAAATTGCACGTGAGTTAAATCGTTTAATGTTCGAAATTGAAGGCAAACCAGAGCAAGCAGTTTTGCAACAATTGGCAATTCGTTGTATGGCAAAAGCAGTGTATACTACTGAAAACATTGGTCATTACGGTTTAGGTTTTGAATATTATACACACTTTACTTCGCCAATTCGTCGCTATCCAGATGTGATGGTGCATCGTTTATTAGATAAAATTTTACACGACAAAAAATTGCCATCACACGGTGATTTAGAATATCAATGTAAACACAGCAGCGAACGAGAACGTGCAGCAGCAGTTGCAGAGCGTTCATCTGTAAAATACAAAATGGCTGAGTTTATGTTGGATCGTATTGGCGAACATTTTTCAGGTGTTGTTTCTGGTGTGAAAAATTGGGGAATTTATGTTGAATTGCCTGAATATAACTGTGAAGGTTTAGTACGCGTTGAAACGATGCGAGAAGATACCTTTGTGTTTGATGAACGTAAGATGCGTATGCTTGGTAAACGAACCAACAAAACGTATCAGCTTGGTGATAGAGTTGAAGTAACGCTTACGAGTGTTGATATAGAAAAGAAAACAATTGATTTTGAATTGTTGAAAGAAAAAAAAGTAATGATGTAATTATTGATCTTTAAAAATGAGTCTATAATTTACTGTAAATTATAAAAAGATAAAAAATAATGTTTGTATTAAGTTGTTATTTTAGATTTTACTTAATAATTTCTCATCATGGTTTTTGTCTCAGAAATTTCTCTCTTTACCATGAAATAGCTTATAAAATGCAAAGTAATAAAAATATATGGAAGTGCTATAATAAAAAAATCTTTAGCATTTATTTTGTAAATAAAATAAGAGCCAATTATTGCAAAAAGGATAGATGTAATCAATGAAACCTTAAAATTAGTTTCACTATTAATAGATACTTTAATTAAACAACTACGGTTTGGCTCTTGACTAATGCTTCCTTTAATTTCTATTTTTTGTCTATTGCTAGCAAAATATGTTTGTGCTGTAAGTGCGTAAAAACTGTCTAATGTATAGTGACCAAGAAATAGTTTATCAATTCTTTTGATTTTGTGATATTTAGAATAATCAGTCTCAATTATTGTGTCTAACTTTTCTAAAATTTCTTCTTGATTTAATTGCGTAATGATTTCAAAATTTTCATGTGGTTCTGTTTTCATGCATTAAATTTATTAAAATAATTAACAATGAAATCATTGAAATAATTCCTTATATAATAAAAAAATGTCGAGTTGATACCAACTCGACATTTTTTATTTTTTTAAATTGAAAGTTCTTATTTCTTACCCATACCCATTCCTTGCATGCGTTTCATCATCACTTTCATTTGGTCAAATTGTTTGATGAATTGATTCACGTCTTGTATAGTATTTCCTGAACCTTTTGCTAAACGTTCTCTGCGTTTTCCATTAATTAAATCTGGATTTCTGCGTTCTTCAACAGTCATAGAAAAAATAATCGCTTCAATTTTTTTGAATGCATTATCATCAATATCAATATCTTTCACTGCTTTGCCAACACCAGGAATCATTCCAAGTAAATCTTTGATATTTCCCATTTTGCGAATCTGATTGATTTGCTGCAAGAAATCTTCAAAGTCAAATTGATTTTTTGAAATTCTTTTTTGTAATCGTTGTGCTTCTTTTTCATCAAATTGTTCCTGTGCTTTTTCCACGAAAGAAACAATGTCACCCATTCCTAAAATTCGTTGCGACATACGTTCTGGATAAAAGATATCCAACGTATCTAATTTCTCGCCGCGCGATACAAATTTGATTGGTTTTTCAACGGTATATTTAATTGATAAAGCAGCACCACCACGTGTATCACCATCTAATTTAGTTAATACAACACCATCAAAATTAATTCTATCGTTGAATGCTTTAGCCGTATTTACTGCATCTTGTCCTGTCATGGCATCAACCACAAACAAGGTTTCTTGTGGTTGAATGGCTTTTTTTACATCAGCTATTTCAATCATCATCGCTTCATCAACAGCCAAACGACCTGCAGTATCGACTATGATTACGTTTTGTCCTTTTGATTTAGCGTATGCGATTGCATTTTGTGCAATTGCTACAGGATTTTTATTTTCAATTTCTGAATAAACTTCGACACCAATTTGCTCACCTAACACGCGTAATTGTTCAATCGCAGCAGGTCTGTATACATCACAAGCAACTAACAAAGGTGTTTTGTTTAGTTTTTTAATATGATTGGCTAATTTTCCTGAAAAAGTAGTTTTACCAGAACCTTGCAAGCCAGCAATTAATATAACGGTTGGATTTGTTTTTAAATTCAATTCAGCAACATTGCCACCCATTAATTGTGTTAATTCATCGCTGACGATTTTAACCATTAATTGACCTGGCGCAACAGCAGTCAATACATTCTGACCAAGTGCTTTGTCTTTAATAGTATCTGTAAATTCTTTCGCAATTTTATAATTCACATCGGCGTCCACCAACGCACGGCGAATATCTTTTATGGTTGCTGCAATATTTAATTCGGTGAGTTTGCCTTGCCCTTTTAAATTCTTAAACGCACCTTCGAGCTTGTCCTGTAAGTTTTCAAACATGTTTTTTGTCTTTACCGCAGATTTATCTGATTTTTTTGATTAAAATGATCTTTATAAATCTTGAATCATGAACTAATTATATTATTAAATTTAGAGTTAACTACTCTTTTAAATTCTAAACTTGTACTACCAAAATTTATTCATAAACCAACTTCTAAATTAAATGCTTCTAAATAATTTATTGCTTGATTTAAGTGATTATTATCTAAAGCAGCAATTGCTTTTATTTCAAGGCATATTACATTTTCAATA
Organism: Saprospirales bacterium; assembly: GCA_016711605.1. Taxonomy (GTDB): domain Bacteria; phylum Bacteroidota; class Bacteroidia; order Chitinophagales; family JADIYW01; genus JADJSS01. The sequence goes on along the minus strand of JADJSS010000046.1, from coordinate 56,062 downwards.
AAAAAATCAACTCTTCTTGTTCCAATTTCTTCGCCTTTATAAAAAATTTGCATTTCAATTTCTCTACCAAAATTCAAATTTTGTAATCTCATTTCATTTGCCAATGCTCGCTGATAAATTACTTCTTGAAAACCATTACCTAAAATTTTATGAACTTCCATTGCACAACCAATTATCTTACCAGTTATATCTGAATATTTATATTCATTTTTTGTCATAAATATTTATTTTCGACCTAGTTTAAAATCATAAAAATCATTTTAATCAGATAAATCTGTGGTAAAGATTAATAATAAGTAAGTCTCTGAACCTTGCCCAAATATTTCGCCAAACGTATCACTTGTCTTGTGTAACCATATTCGTTATCATACCAAACGTATAAAACAATCGATTTTTTACTTGGTGAAATAAGCGTTGCATGTGAATCTAAAATAGAAGCATGTGAGTTTCCAACACAATCTGAAGATACTAATTCTTGCGAAGTTGAGTAATCTATTTGTTCAACTAAAGTACCATAAGTTGCTGCATCTCTGATAATTGCATTTACTGCCTCAGTTGATTCAACTTCTGTAGATAAATTCAAATTTAAGATCGCTAAAGAGACATCTGGTGTTGGTACACGACTGCATTTCCAGTAAATTTACCAGCCATAAAAGGCATTACTTTTGTAATAGCACTGCAGCACCAGTTTCTGTAATCACCATATTCATCGGTGCTGAACGACCACGACGATAACTTTTATGATAATTATCTAATAAATTCTGATCGTTTGTATAAGAGTGAACTGTTTCAATATGACCACTTTCGATGCCTAATTTTTCACCGATTACTTTAATAATTGGCGAAATAGCATTGGTAGTGCAAGATGCAGCCGTGAAAATATTGGTACTGTCTGGATTGTATTCTAAATGATTTACACCATAAACAATATTTGGCAATGTGCCTTTTCCTGGTGCAGTTAACAACACTTTCGCAATGCCTTTTGCTTGTAAATGCGTACCTAATTTTTCAGCATCTCTAAATATACCAGAATTATCTATCAACAAAGCATCTTTGATGCCAAAAGCTGTATAATCAATTTCTGCTGGATTGTCAGAAACAATCATGTGAACCGTGTTGCCATTTTGCGATTAATGCTTTGTTTGCATAATCTTCAGTAATGACACCACGAAATTTTCCATGTACAGAATCTTTTCGCAATAAAGAAGAACGTTTTTTGATTTCTTCATCCGTATTTTTTTCCTCGTGTAACGATGGCACGCAAGCGTAATTGTTCACCGTTTCCATGTTGTTGAATCAATTCGCGTGCTGCTAGTCTTCCAATTCTACCAAAACCAAATAAAACAACATCTATCGGTTCGATAACTCTTTTATCTTTAGAATAGTCTTTTAATTTTTCTGCAACAAATGCATCTGTATTTTCTGGTTTTTCATTTAACCATTCTGTAGCTAAAGTAGCCAAATCAATACGTGTTGGCGCTATATCTAATTTTGCAATTGACGTAGCTAATTCTACCAAAAGCTCAATAGATAAAGGTAAATTCAAGTATTTTTTTGCAAATTCTTTATTGTTTAAAACTTCTGAATATCTTGAATCGACGATTGGTCTTCTTAAAATTATCAGTTCTACATTTTTATCTAACCAAAAGTGTGCCTGCGATGTTGATTAGTTCTAATGCTTTTTTTTTTTAGAATTCCAGTTGCTCATTTTTTGTTAAAGTTATTAGTTATAAAAGTTATATATTATTCGTTTTTTTTAAGCTATTAAGTTAAAGATTTCATTAAAGATATAACCTATAACTAATAACTTGTAACTACTTCCTATCCACCTAAATAGTTTTTCAATAATTTGCTTCTTGATGTAGCACGTAATTTATTGATAGCTTTGTCTTTTATTTGACGAACGCGCTCGCGTGTTAAGCCAAATTTTTCGCCTATATCTTCTAATGACATTGGATGCTCAACACCAATTCCGAAGTAATATTTTAATACGTCTTTTTGTCTGTCTGTTAAGGTTGACAAAGAACGTTCAATTTCTTTTCTTAATGATTCGATGTATTCTAACTGTAAATCGGTGCGTGGTGCGCTCGTGTTTTCTAATACATCTAATAATGAGTTTTCTTCGCCTTCCTGGAAAGGTGCATCAACCGATACGTGACGTGCAGCAACACCTAAAGTTGTTTCAACTTCTTCACGAGTAATTTCCAATATTTCAGCTAATTCATCAGCAGATGGTTCGCGTTCAAATTCTTGTTCTAAGTTGGAGAATGCTTTGTTGATTTTATTTAATGAACCAACTTTATTTAACGGTAAACGAACGATACGAGATTGTTCAGCCAATGCTTGCAAAATGGATTGACGAATCCACCAAACAGCATATGATATGAATTTAAAACCTCGTGTTTCATCAAAACGTTGAGCAGCTTTTATCAAACCTAAATTTCCTTCGTTGATTAAATCACTTAAAGTCAAACCTTGGTTTTGGTATTGTTTTGCTACCGAAACCACGAAACGCAAATTCGCTTTTGTCAAACGTTCCAACGCGCGTTGGTCGCCTGCACGAATGCGTTGTGCTAAATCTACTTCTTCGTCAGCAGTTAAAAGGTCAACTTTTCCGATTTCTTGTAAATATTTTTCTAAGGATTGGCTTTCGCGGTTGGTGATGGATTTGGTTATCTTAAGCTGACGCATAGTTTATTTTAAGTTAGATAATTTTAAAAAGAGTGCAAAAAGTAGTAAATTTTTAGGTGATTGTCAATATTTTAACATTAGCTTAAAAGTAAACCTTTTGGAAAATAAAATAATTACAATTTATGAAAAATGAAAATACGACAAAAAAGCTGACTAGAATATATTTGGTTCTATATATTAATAGTTTAAAATGTATTTCCTGTTTTAATTCCAAATCCTTGTGTTTTCTCATAGGCACAATCTTTTATTTCAATTATCGCTGCATTGGCAGCACCTGTGTAAACAATAAATTTGAATCGTATCCAAGCATAATAATCTTTGTTATCTTTCATTATTTTTACACCTAAATGAATTCAAGTCAGGTGTTATTGAAGTAGTTAGTACTTGGCATTTTGTAATGCAAATCCAACTCTGCATATATCCATAACCTTCCCAATTTTGAGTAGATTGACTTATCAAGGTTTCTGCACCATAACCGCGAACTAAATAATTTAAACCAGTGGAAACTTTATTTCCTGTATTCGAAACAAAATATAAATTTAAGGAACCAGCACTTCTATAAATCTGTGCAGATACATCATATGTACCATCACCATTTATATCAATCTTAGTTTCTTGCGTGCCATCAGCAGCACCAATTGCAACTAATTGATGCAAATCTGTATGTTTTATATTTGGTTGATCTGGAACCCTGTCTTTGTTTTCTACTACAGCTGGTGGCGTTGGTGTTAGTGAAATACTATCTTTTTTACAAGAACTAAGACTACACATTATTAAAACGAATAACATAATTGAAAAAACTTTTACTTGAAAAAAAAGTGCCTGACTTTTTTGTTTTGTGTTGATTTCATTTTTCTTACTTTTTAAGTGTTATTTATAAAGTAAAATTGCGAACAAACCAAATGATTTTCTTCCTTGAAAACCATTGTTATAAAAATTCATGGTTTTCATGGAAATAAAAAGATTTTATGATGAACGTCAACTTAGTTACTGATTCATATCATTAAACAAAAAGTTGATTTTGCTTAACTTTAAGTATTAAAAGATTAAAACATGAATCTATTCAAACGTAAAACAACTTGGACAAATGCAGAATTCATTCCATTAAAACTTGCTATTGGTTCTGCATATTTGATGATTGGAACGTATTTCCATGATTTATTTCAGCAGTATTTAATTATTATTGGAATTGTATTTATTGCTACAGTTGTTTGGTCGCTTTATTTATGGCTAAAAAAGATGAAGCAAGAGAATCAGTGAATTTTTTTCAATTTCATTCTATAAGAAGCGAGAATGCATAAATAAATTAAACAATAAAATTTTAATCGTATGCAATAGCTGAAAGTAAATCTTTTGCATTATAATACCTATTTTCGCACTATTGATTTAATTATGTTTAAACGAGTAGACAGAGTAGTTTTAGGTAGTTTTATAGTGCCATTAATCATCACTTTTGGGTTGACTTCGTTTATATTTATGATGCAATTTCTCTGGAAATACATCGATGATATTGTTGGAAAAGGTTTAGAAACAAGTTTATTGTTAAAGTTAATTGGACTCTTCACATTAACTATTGTTCCAATGGCATTGCCACTCGCTATATTGTTAGCATCTACCATGGTTATTGGAAATTTAGGCGAAAACAACGAACTCACTGCTTACAAAACTGGTGGTTTATCGTTGCTTAGAATTATGGGTAGCTTAATTGTTTTTACAATTTTTTTAGCTGGATTTGCATTTTATTTTTCAAACACTATTCTTCCAAATGTACATCTTCGTTTTTATTCGTTGTTGTATGATATTCGTAAACAAAAACCTGCGTTAGATATAAAAGAAGGTGTTTTTTACAGAGGAATTTCGGGTTTTGCCTTAAAAATAAAACATAAAGATGCCGATAATAAAACACTCTACAATATTATGGTGTACGACCATACTCAAGGAAAAGGCAATGACAATGTAGTATTGGCTGACAAAGGCGAAATTGGCTTAAGCAATACTGGAGATCATTTAATTTTAACCTTATACAACGGCAAACAATATCAAGATATAAAGAAGAAAAGCGAAAGTACACCTACTGATAAACAACAACCAGAACAGAGTATCATGGAATTCAAGCAATGGCGCAAAGTGTTTGATTTAAGAGAGTTTAAAATGTCGCGCACCGATCAAAGTTTATTTAAATCGAATTACATTATGTTGAATGCTTCGCAATTAATGAAAGAAGCAGATTCAACTCAAAAAGAAATTAACAAACGACTCGATGAAATAGTGATTAATAATTCCAATTATTTTGCAACTATAAAACAAGCTATTGATACTAATTTGTTCGAAAGTGATGTAATGATATCTGACACATTTGCTAAAAAGCTAAAAATACAAGATGTTTTTAATAAAAATATTACAGTAACCTGTATTTCAAATGCCAGAAGTAATGTACAATCACTCAAAAGTTTCAGCGAGTCATCTGCACAAGATTTAGAATACAAAGAATCAAATTATGTACAATTAATGTGCGAATGGTACCGCAAATTTAGTTTGTCATTTGCGTGTATTGTGTTGTTGTTTGTTGGTTGTGCAATGGGTGCCATTATTCGAAAAGGTGGTTTTGGAATGCCAATTTTGGTTGCAGTTTTATATTTTGTGGTGTTCCATGTGTTAAATGTAATTGGAGAAAAATTAGCAAAAGTTTAGTAATTCCTACGTTTGCAGGCATGTGGTTGTCGAGCTTGGTGTTGTTGCCGTTAGCGTTGTTTTTAACTTACAAAGCCAACAAAGATTCCGTTATTTTCAGAGGCGAATGGTATTTGAATATTTTCAGAGCAATCAAAAATAAATTTCTTTCTTTTAGAAATAAAAAAGCTGTGGTTTAATTAATTGAAAAAGATTAAATTTGGTTATAAAATAAATCAAAATGGCACAAGTAATAGATAAACAAATAACAGATTTTTTACCACTATTAGATAAACAAGAAAAACAAACATTACTAAACGTAATAGAATCTTTTATGAATTTAAAAGAACAAAATCGCATAAGTATTGAGCAATATAATAATGAAATAGATGCATCAGAAAAAGAATATGAAGAAGGAAATTTTATTACACAATCAGCGTTTAAAAAAGAAATTAGACAATGGTAGTACAACAATACGAAGTACTTTGGAATGCTATTGCAAGAAAACAAGTAAAGAAGATATATAACTACATAGAAAAAGAATCAGTACAAAACGCAAAAAAAGTAATAGAAGAAATATTAGATGCGACAGAAAAATTAGATATAAATCCAGACCGATTTGGATTAGATAGATATAAAAACAATAATGATGGTAGTTATAGATATTTTGAATTATACAGTTATAGAATAGCATTTCGAATCTACAAAACCAAAATCCGAATTTTACAAGTAAGAAGCACACATCAAGAACCATTAACATACTAATTACTTTCTACACCATTTTTTGTATTTTTGTTTCAAACCAATTTGCTTGATTTGGATAATTTTTACAATTGCTTTAGTAATATTGATGTACGCATACATCTTTTATCCAATTCTTTTGAGTAAAAAAGCGGTTGGTAAATCTATTCATTTTCAATCTTATTCTTTGCAAGATGAATTACCAGAAGTAATCATTATAATTCCAGTTTGTAACGAAGAAAAAGTAATAGAAGAGAAGCTCAACAGTATTTTAAATACTACTTATCCAAAAGAAAAAATTTCCATTTTAATTGGTTTAGATAATTGCACAGATGCCACGAAATCTATTATTAACTCAAAATTTAATTTTCCAACTATTCAGGTTGTAGAATTTGCCGAACGACAAGGAAAACCTAATGTTTTGAATCAAATCATTCAGCAAAAAATTACCAATGAAAACGCTATTTTAATCTTAACTGATGCAAATATTATTTTTACAGAAACCACTATTTTTGAATCTATAAAATATTTTAAAGATGATAAAATTGGTTTAGTCGATGTAAACATTCAGACAAAAAACAGCAGCAACCAAAACGAAAAAGATTACTGGAATTACGAAACCGAAATCAAACAAAATGAAAGCATAGTTTATGGAATTATTCCTGGTGCAAGTGGTGGTTGTTATGCAATTCGCAAACAGTTATTTACTGCAATTCCATCTAATTTTTTAGTCGATGATTTCTTTATTGGATTTACGATTGTCACCAAAAAATTCAATACCATTTTAAACAAAAACGCTATTTGTTTTGAAGAAGTAAATACCAATTGGAAACAAGAATTCTATCGTAAAATTCGTATCGCAACTGGTAATTTTCAAAACCTTTGGCATTTTAAAAAACAGGCATTGAATCCTTTTTCTACGATTGGATTTGTATTCATGTCGCATAAAATTTTGCGCTGGAAAACACCTTTCATTTTATTGATAATTTATTACATATTTTTACTGAAATGCACATTGTTTATTCTAATCGTAACCTTGTTTTTACCAATTATTGATTTCTTTTTATTTATTTTTAACATCGAATTTAAACCTTTACGACGGTTTCACTATTTTATAGTCATGAACATCGCCGTATTCATCGGATTTTTTAAATTTTTAAAAGGAGTAAAAACAAATGTCTGGCAACCCACAACACGCAACTAACACCAAATTAGATACTATTGAATCAGCTATTGAAGCTATAAAAAATGGCAAACTAGTTATTGTAGTAGATGATGAAGACCGAGAAAATGAAGGTGATTTCATTACTGCAGCACGCAATGCAACACCTGAAATTATAAACTTTATGGCTACACATGGACGCGGTTTAATTTGTGTTCCATTAGTAGAAGATCGTTGTGCTGAATTGCAATTAGATTTGATGGTCAATTCTAATTCATCACATTATGAAACACCATTTACCATTTCTGTTGATTTAATTGGAAATGGCTGCACCACAGGCATTTCCGCTACTGACAGATCGAAAACCGTACAAGCATTAGTTGATAAAAACACCAGACCTGAATCACTTGGAAAACCAGGTCATATTTTTCCTTTAAAAGCAAAAAAAGAAGGCGTTTTACGCAGAACTGGTCACACAGAAGCTGCAATAGATTTGGCGCGTTTGGCAGGTTTTGAACCAGCTGGTTTATTGGTAGAAATCTTAAAAGAAGATGGTGAATGTGCTCGATTGGATGATTTGTTTCCAGTAGCTGAAAAATTTGGAATGCCAATTATTTCCATCAAAGATTTAGTGCAATACAGATTGAAACATGATCGATTGGTGGAACGACAAGTCGAAGTGAATATGCCAACAAAATATGGTGATTTCAAGTTGATTGCGTTTAAACAATTATCAACCAGTGAAGAGCATTTTGCGTTAGTAAAAGGTGAGTGGCAAAAGGACGAACCTGTGTTAGTACGTGTACATTCATCATGTATTACTGGTGATATTTTAGGTTCGATGCGCTGCGATTGCGGTGACCAATTGCATAATGCGATGAAAATGGTAGAAAAAGCTGGAAAAGGTGTGATTTTGTATATGATGCAGGAAGGTCGTGGTATTGGTTTTATGAATAAATTAAAAGCATACAAACTACAAGAAGAAGGTATGGACACCGTTGATGCAAATATTGCATTAGGATTTAAAGCAGATCAACGCGATTTTGGTATTGGAGCGCAAATTTTGTTGGATTTGAATATTTCTAAAATGAAATTAATTACCAATAATCCAAAGAAAAGAGCTGCTTTAGATGGTTACGGTTTAGAAATTGTAGAAAATATTCCAATTCAAACCATTCCAAATATTCATAATGAAACCTATTTAAAAACAAAGCGCGATAAAATGGGTCACGAATTGATGAATGAAGATTCACAATAATTTTTGAATCTGTAAGAAAATACAATTAGGTCATTCTTTAATTATCTTATAGGTTTTATGATTAATTTGTAAGAAATACAAACCACTTGAATACTCGCTTAAATCTATTTTTTGTAAATTTTCTTTAAGTGTAGTGTCAACTATTTTCTCACCTAAATAGTTTAATAATTGAATTTTTACTGTTTTATTAAAGTCAATATCCAAATCTGATTTTAACCAGATTTCATTCTTAGCTGGATTTGGATAAACGATAATATTTTTTGTTTCTCTAGTTTCAGGTGATGAAGTATTATTTAATGCGATTATATGAGAATGAACGAATTTTTTATCATAATCAACCTGTTTTAATTGATAATAATTGATGCCATTTTCAGGACTTTCATCATTAAACTGATAAGAATTTATAACATTACTCGTACCGTGTCCTAATACAGTTCCGATCGTATTCCAAGATGTTGCATCTATTGATCGTTGAACTTCAAAATAATCATTATTCAATTCTGATGCTGTTGACCACGAAAGAATATTAATTGCATCTTCCGTTTTACCATTAAAATCAATCAATTCGACAGGTAAAAAAGATGCTAACAAACGCACTTTTACAGAATCAATTCTAGAGCAACCATTATTTGTAACTACTACTCTATAAAATCCAGAATCAGCAAGAGTTAAACTCGTTCTTTTAGCATTTTGAATAGCCGAAGAATAGCTGTTTGGACCAGTCCAAGCATAACTAGAACCACCTGAAGAAGTTAGTTTTATAGTATCAGATAGCATAACAGGTGAGTTGCTGCCAATGGTAATCGAAGGCAAAGATTTCATTGATATTTTTATGGTATCGCTAGATAAACAAGTTCCAGAGCCATTTAATGTGTAAATTCCACTATCTGCTAATGTAGCATTACTAATAGTTGGATTTTGAGTTGATGTAGTTGAGCCATTTGGATAAACCCAATTATAAGTAGTAGCGCCACTTCCAGTTAAATTAATACCAGCACCTGCACATACACTATGGGTTGAAGCACCAGCACCAGCAACCACTGGATTTGTACTTGTAACTGTAACTGTCCATGTTCTTGTATAAACGGCCAATCGTTTTTTTGATAATGTTGAAGTATCTTGAGTAACAAGTCTAACCGTATGAGTACCAACGCCATAAGTGGTGGTATTTAAACTAAAAGTAGTGCCATTGTTTTTTATTAATGTTCCATTTACAAACCATTGTGCTCGAACAGTTCCTGAATTATTATTAAGTAAAGTAACTGAAAATGGATGTGTAGTGTTTCTGCAAACAGTTAATGATGTGGCTGAAGGTATTGTAGAATTAATATAATTAACAGATGTATCAATTCTGTATATTAATTGCTCTTTACATACTTCACAAAACGGAACACCTAATATTCGCATTTTGCAATCGCATTTTGGGTGATATCTGTTTGTATTGCAAAGATCGCCACCAACATACACACCAATTGTACTGCAGCTCGTTGCAGCTGGTGTTGGAAACGTTGCCAATGGCCTTGGTAACCAATTTTTCCATACTACGTTTGAATCGCCAACACCGCTTGTGTTTATTTTCTGAACACCAGTAGCTACACAACTAGCAGAACCACCGTATTCATCTTGCAATAAACCAAATGAATGTCCAAATTCATGAATAAAAATCTCAGCAGCAGCTGCATGCATACTCGCAAACGAAATTGTTCCACCAGAACCACCATAATAAACTGTGTTTGCAATTACTGTTATATAATCGTATTGCGGAAAATTAGCGGTTGCTATGGTTGTTATGTTTGCAGAAGTAGTAGATGCGATTAATCTATGCACAGATGCTAAATAATCAAAAGTACAATTTAGAAAAGTAGTCTTTGTTTGTACAGGTCCAATTGGATAACCCATCCAAGTTGCTTCATCAGAACCATTTCCAGGATGATCTATTGAGGTATCAACAGATGCGACTTCTAAAGCAAAAACGTTAAAAAAATCAGCATACTCATCAAAAGGTGAAATAGTTAACAAATAATTTGCATTTATCATCGCATCAGAAACAAATTTTGCCATTTGTGTAGATCTGTATCCATCACCAATAATTAACAAATTGATTCTATTACTTGGATTTCCATTATAAATAAGTGTATCTACTTTTATTACTTGTGCATTTGAAGTAAAAAAAAATAATACAAAGAAAAAAAATAGGGTCAAGGAAAGTAGGGCTCTCTTCATGTTCTAGTTTTTTATGTTTGGGTACAACGTTAGGGTTTTAATTAAGGTTTCATGTGTTTCGCCATCAACTTGATAACAGAACATTGTAAATGATTTCGTATTATTTTCAGAAATTGGAAAACGAACGCTAAGTATTCCATCGTTATGTTTGAATTTAAAGTTTTCTGGATTTTGACCATTTTCCTCAAAAACTTCTCGTTCTTCTAATAACGGACTTTCAAAAAAACCTTCAAAAATTTGTTGTAGCGTTTCATCTAAAATTTTTATGCGTATTGGGAATTCTGAACGAACAGAACCTCTTTCGTTTAACATTTTGGCTCTTCCTTCATATACTTTTATCAACTCAATATTAATATCATTTATTATGTTGCCATCTCCTTTAAAATTTAGTAAAACAGCTATTGATTTTGGTATATTCTTTTGTTCAATTTCTTGAGAAAAGCATGAATTATTCAAGAACAAAATACTAAAGAGTAATGCTGAAATTATTTTCATTGCTAGGATTTAAGTTATGTTTCGAATTTTAAATTTATACCTATGGTTGATATTCCGCTTGAATATTTTTCAACATGCGTTTATAAGTGTTTATCAGTACTTTATAGATTTGTATATTTTATTATCTATTTTAATAAAATAACATCCTGCTTGTAAATTGCTTAAATCAATTTGCTTAGTTTTTTCAGCCATATCCAAAGAAATTACTTGTTCACCAAATGCATTGTAAATATCTATATTTAGTGGTTTTGTCAAATCTTTTTCTGAAGCAATCCATATTATATTTTTTGTTGGATTTGGATAAACCGTAATTTTATCTTGTTCCTCATTTACAACTGTACTAAATGCAACTGATATTATAGGCGTATACGTTGATGTTGCATCAAAATCAACTTGATTTAAACGGTAGTAGTTGATTCCACCAAATGGTTTTTCATCCACAAATTTATATGCATTAACTTGATTACTGGTTCCGTGTCCACTAACTTTACCTATGATTTCCCAATTATTCGCATCGTCAGAATGTTCAATATTAAAGTAATCATTATTTTTTTCTGATGCTGTTTCCCAAGTTAATAGAGTTGAACTATTTTCTATATTTTCACCTTTAAAATTAGTTAATTCAACTGGTAAAAATGAAGCACCAATCGCAATTGGATAATCTTCTACTTCTCCAGTTCCAGCATAACCGAATGCATTTCCAGATTCAGAACTTGAAGATGCAAAACGAAAACGAACAAAACTTGCACCCACAACACCACCTGTTAAACCTGTCCAGGTTACACTTGCTGTAGTTCCACCATTAAGAACGGTTGAAGCACTAGAACGTTCGCCAGCATCTGTAAAATCACCATCTCTGTTAAAATCAAGATAACCATAAAGTGTTGCATTGGAACCAGTTGAATTGGTTACGTCTACTGAAACAGCATAAGAAGCATTTGCAACAGTTAATGCTGGAAATGAAGTAACGCCTTCTTCATCATCAATTGCACCTGATGCTCCTATTATTAAATCATCGCCACCAGCAGTAGGTGTAATAGTATCGTTTACTTCAAAATCTACTACAGTTCCGATTTTTAAATTGGGTGATGTTCTATATAAATGGAATGCAACACCATAACCTAATGGTGCATCTCCAAAATCATAAGGATATTTAAAAGATTCAGCTGCATCCATTTGACCAGAGCCAGCACCATAAGTACCAGTATAAGCAACATTTGAACCAAAATTTCCTGCTTTATCATAAGTTGCAGTAAAGCCAGTTAACATGTTGTATATGTTTCCATTATAATCTATAGACGTTTGATTAGGTATAACTGCGCCTGATGGTAAAGTATCTGCCCAACTGGCAAGCGCAAATTGTTTATCTAAGCTTATATGCTGTACACTAGTTACGTTTCTACCTGACGCACTTCCCTGATTAAAATTATAAAAGATACCATTATTTATAACAAAGTCACCCATATTATACAAATAGGCAAAATTTCCTGTAAAAGGTGTTCTTGTACCTTGTTTGCCCCACATTCTGCTAGCTTTAGTAGCAACACCACTGCTATTGATATCAATTCGCCAGACATTCGATGCTTCCTGAGCTCTAAAATTTGCATCTACGCCTAAAAATAAACTGCCATTATAAAAGCAGGCACCACCAGAACCCAATCTTCCACCTTCTAACACTACACCTAAAGTAGTAATATTATTTATAAAAGTGGATTTTACACCTGTTTTTACATCGTATTTAAATACTTTTAATACATTTGGATTAGTTGCAGGTAATGAAGTATCATTATCACAATAATAAACAATTTGTTTGTATGGATCATATGCCAATGAGTTGATACGTTTATTTCCAGCTGTTGTACCGAAAATAGGAGTATAAATGGAATTATCTTCAAATAAGAAACTAGATGTATTATTGGTTAAATTAACAACCATCACAGAATCACCAATAGCTGTTAATACATAATTATGTTGACCAGCTTCAGGCGTAGAAACTGCCTGATAACCATTCGGCCAGCAACCGACTACATTCGCAGAAATATCAGAAATCCAAATGGAGTCTGGAGTAGTATTGTTTTAGTAAAAGTTAATATCACAGTTTGTACTGGACCAGCAATAGTAACGTTAACTGCTGCTAAGTTAGAATTGTTGGCAATATTGGTAGTGGCACCAAAAGTAGCAGAAGCTGAGTTAGAACCAGAACCTGCAATTACTAAAGTGCTTGCAATATTAGTTTTTGCTAAAGTTGTTATAGGTACAGCTCCACCACTTTGATTTCTTGCAGTAATTGTAACAGCTTGTCTTTGGTCTATATCATAAATACTGAATTTTACATTTCGCACGGTATCAGCAAATATAAACGTATCTGCACCAGCACTTACATTAAATTGTAAATCGTTCCCAAAACCAAAACTTGCTGCTTCACCAGTATGACGTGGTGCAATCACACCAGTTGTGTTCGGTACACCATTGGTACTTATGAGTGTATTGGTATTTCCCACTGTAGTAGTCCACGACAAGCGCATACTGGAAACACCCATCATAAAGTTTACTCCTGAGGTAGGTAATGCATTTGGATTAAAATATTGCCAGTCCCAATTTAAGGTATCAGAAGTGATGCATTGTGCTTTTGTATTTATACTAAAATACAGTATAAACGTACTTAGTATTAAATAGTGTAAGGATTTTTTCATAAAATAGGGTTTAAATGTTTTAGAAAATTTGTTTACATATAACAGCTGATTTAATTATGAAATTGGTTGTTTCTTGTATTTCTGTAATGCAGAAAATACAGATGTTGGTTTACAAAGCAGAATGCTTGGTTTTAAAACTAAATGATTTTGTGAATTTTTCAAATCATGCTTTTGCATCGACTTTGAGTGGGTATTCCAATCAATACATATACTGATTAAAATAGATAGTATTAAAAATACTAATGAGTAGGATAAGGTTAACATTAAATTAGGGTTTATGTTGTTACAATATTATACATTATTTTAATACATCGCTCGTTTTATTTTCAAATACAGAGTAAAATTTGTTAAAAATATGTTAAAAAACCTATCAATAAGTACACTCTTATTTTTTTTCAGATGTTTATACCAATTAATTCTCTTTTTTAATATTGCTGATAATTATTTGTAAAAATAAAGTTAATAAATGGAACTGCTTTGTAATTTTATGCTAATCAGTGTAATATGAATTATTTTTACAATATAACTATTTTTTGATTTAATTGACTTATAGTTAACTACTAATATATTATACTATTAATTACAATTTATATTTTCCTTTAAATAAAAGTTACCAAAATATGTGAATAATATTAAAAAGTTGATTTTTATTTTTTTTTGATAGTTTAGCATTCGAATTATTTTTTTTAACTTTTTTAAACAAACTAAATGAAAAAATTAACATTAATTATGATGACAGTGTTAGCATTTTTTGCTGCCTGTCAGAAAAACACGAACACTTCGGATGTTATTACTGGTTCAAATGGTACTTCGAAAGGTAGTATTTCCAAAAAGGACTTAAACATTAAAGAAGAAGCTCTTAGTACTAATGAAGGTGGTTTTGCTGGCTATGCTGGTGTATTTTTACCAACAACTGGTACCAGCAATTTTGGTGCAAACTATGATGTAATTGCAACGTTACCTTTATATGCAGGTTACCATCACCACACAATCAACATTGGTAACGTAATTGTTGCAAATGATGATGACTATGTTTATGTAACTTATCAAATTACAAACTCACAATGGAAACTGTCACAGGTTCACATGTACATTGGATTAGAAGAAAATATTCCTGACAATGTTCACGGTGAGCCAAAACCAAATCATTTTCCAAACAAAGTTACTTTTAAAAGAACATTGGTTAGTTCTTACACATTTGTTTTCCCAACAGCTGACATTGATGACTGCTTTATCGTAGCTGCTCGTGCAACAGTGGTTAAACAAAATCGTTGCTCATCTGATCCAGAATTTGCTTGGGCTCAAGGAACTCCTTTTGCTTCAAGATGTAATTTCGCAGGATACTATTCAGAGTTATGCAAAACGAACACACCACCACCACCACCACCACCACCAGGATTTGCTCCAGGTTCAGTGGTTGCAAACTAATTTTATTAAGTTTAAACTCAAATACAAGGTTGGCAGCAATGCCAACCTTTTTTTTCAATAATTAATTGCTTTATATCAATCAGGTATTGATTTATTTACATTAACTTTACAAATACAATTTTGTAAAACCCTATAATAAAAACAAACTAAAATGAAAAAATTAACATTAGTCGTACTGGCAGTGGTTGCATTTTTTGTAGCTTGCCAAAAAGAAGTGTCTTCAGTAAAAGATGCTAAAAATCCTGTAAAATCTGGAGTAGTAACTACTAGTCAAATCCCAGGTATTACTTTTTTAAAAGATGGATATCCATATCCAAACATTACAAATAACAGCTTTGGTGCTAATGATGGCATCGGTTGGTTTCTAGATTTAAATGCTTTAGCTGGTAGCTACAAAAGCACATCTACACAAGGTGCAACTTCAAGCTTAGGTGGTGAAGAATTGTATTGTGGTGGCATTAAAACTGTTAACATGTTAGCAGGACAAAATATTTTAATGGGTACACTCACATATGCAAATGATGCAGATAATTTGTACATAACTTACACTACGAATCCAGACTGGTATATGTCTGAAATTCATTTATATGTAGGTACATTAGCAGGAACACCAAAATCTGGTGGTGGTACAGCAGTACCAGGAAAATTCCCAATAAAATCTACATTTACTTCTAGCACATTAGCACAATCTGTTACTTACACTATTCCATTATCAAATGTGCCAGCATCAGGTTTTATTATTGCTGCACATTCATCAGTACTTAGAGTTGATACTGATGGTGATGTAGTTACAAAAGAAACTGCTTGGGCTGCAGGTCCTAGATTTACATCAACTAAAAACTGGGCAACTTATGTAGTAGGTCAATTAGGTGATTGCGCACCACCACCACCACCTCCAGGATTTACTTCAAATCAATCAACAAAATAATCTTCTAGAAAGATTTAACATTTAAAAGGTTGGCAGCAATGCTAACCTTTTTTATGCATTATTTTATGATTTCTGTTTCAATTCAGTATGTTAATCTTTATTAAAACATAGTCGATAATATCAATATCATCCAGATAACTGATAGCAGAAGATTTAAATAGCATAGAAGTTGAGTAAATTCATAATATCATTGAGTAAAACCTGCTAAATTGTAAAATAAAACTGTAAATAAATGAAATAAGAAAATAAAAAAAACGACGTTAGTTTCCTAACGTCGCATCTCAATCTAAATTATGGTTTTTGAGAATTATTAAAATTTAGCTGCAATTTTTCCATTGGTAATAGTTACACTAGTACCATCATCATTCGTTAAAGTACCGCTAAAAGTTCCTTCAAAAAGAGTTCCATCATTTTTAGTTACAACTAATGTAAAGTTGTCACCAACATTTCCAGCTGCCCAACCTTTTGTATCATTTGTATAAGACACCGTAAAATCTTCAGCTGTTGACAAATTGTGTGTGCCAACAGTAATGTTTGTTGGAATGATAAATAACATTAATTGAATAGGTAAAGATGTATTGCTTCCTGAAATGTTCATTAATGTAGCATTTTTTGTTGCAGAACTTACCAATGTTGAAGTACTGAAAGAAGAAGAAACAGCACCAGCTACAGTACAAGAAATTTGTGATTTTCCCTGGATCAAGACTTGAAGCACTTGGATTAGGATCTGTTTTTTTGCAACTAATTAAAATAGCTGAACATGCAATCATCATTAAGATGAATGATTTAATTTTGTTTGTAGATTTCATAATAGTGTATTTTTAATTTAATTGAATACACAAATCTATATCAAATTATTTTATATCTACATACGTATTATTGTGTATTTTAACTACGTGTTTTATGGTATGCGTAAAAATAATTCGATGGCTCTTGCTGTCTGGCTACTGCACAATTGGTCACACAACTCCAAGTCGTCCGACCAATTATTTCAATATAATGTTGTCCGACCAATTATTTCAACATTTTTGCTTATAGTTTGTTAGATATTCTATTAATTTTGCTCAACAATAAAAATAATATGTCAACAACTACTTCTATTTTATTCAACAACAAAAAAATTGTTCCGAAAGAATTCAACAAAATAGCTTCCAAATATGATTTTGCCACAGCAATGAGTCACGGTTATCAAGATGATTTGAATAAAAGTGGTTCATTATTACAATTGAAAGGTGATGAGTTGGTGGTTGATTTATGTTGTGGTACAGGAAAATCAACAGTAGCTTTTAAAGATAAAATCACCACAGGAAAAATTATTTGTGTCGACAATTCAGAAGGTATGTTAGCTGTGGCTTCTGAAAAATTTGCCGACGAAATTAAGCAAGGAAAAATTGAAATTTCGTTACAAGATGCGATGAATTTAAACTTTGCACCAAATTCTGTCGATGCAATTTTCATGGCCTATGGCTTGCGTAATATGCCTGATTATGAGAAATGCATCGAAAATTTATTCAGTATTTTAAAACCAAACGGACAATTGGTTATTCACGATTATTCATTGAGTAACCATCCAATTTCAAAACCATTATGGTTTATTTTAGGTTATGGTTTTATCGTTCCATTTTGTACAGTTGTTTCTGGTTCTTCTACTATTTACACGTATTTAATAAAAAGCGTACTGAAATTTTTACAACCAAATGAAGTGAAATCTTTATTAGAAAAGAAAGGTTTTAAAAATGTGGAAATTGTAAACCATGCAAATTGGCGCAGATTGTTTTTTCATAGTTTTAGAGCAGTGAAATAAATTCTTTGACATGGTTCGTGTCCCGTTTGCCAGCCCCAAACCTGAGCCCCCAAGCACGAGAAACATAAATATAAATGGTTTGTTAGACACGAACCAAGGCAAGAAATAAATAATAAAATCAGTTTTAACATAAATTAAATCCATCTTGCAACCTTTTTTGGCATCAACATTGTTATATTTATAATATAATACATGCAAAAACTATTTTTTATATTATTTCTATCAGCAAGTGCCTATTCTTTTGCACAAGAACAGTATGATACCATCAAATTGCCTCAAATTATAATTGGCGACGATACCTTGCCAGAAATTACACTGGAACCTATTGAAGTAAAAGCTACTAAATTAGAAAAAGTAACGTTAGAAGATTGGCGAAAACGCTACTTAATGATAGTGTATCCTTACGCATTGCGCGTGGCAAGATTAAATAAAAAAGTGAGTGACGATTTAGCTAAAATTGATAAAAAACGCGAACGCACAAAATATTTAAACGAAAGCGAAAAATTATTGCGCAAGAATTTTGAATCTACTTTAAAAAATTTGACTAGAATTCAAGGTCAATATTTGATTTTATTAATAAACAGAGAAACAGGTCAAACAGTTTTTGATTTATTAAAAGAATATAGAAGTGGATTTAAAGCAAAATGGTGGAATTTTTTAGGCAAATTTTTCGATTTAGACATGAAAGCAAAATACGATCCGCAAGGAAAAGATAAACAAACGGAGAATTTTATTGTTAGATTAGAAGAAATTTATAGAATAGACGGTACTAAATATTTAATAGAAAATGAACAATTCATTACACCAATTCCAGGTCAAAAACGCTAGAGGCAAAGAAGTTAATCTTTCTGATTACAAAGGTAAAGTTGTGTTAGTCGTAAACACAGCATCCAAATGTGGTTTAACACCACAATTAGACAAACTCGAAAAACTATACAAAGAATTTAAAGATGAAGGTTTTGAAATCATTGGTTTTCCGAGCAACGATTTTGCTGGACAAGAACCATTATCTTCAGATAAAGCTGAAGAGTTTTGTCAAATAAATTATGGCGTGACGTTTCCAATTATGGATAAAATTCATGTGAAAAAAGGCGACAACCAAAATGAAGTTTTTAAATTTTTAGGTGATAATGCGCCAGGTTTAAAAATGTTGACACATCCAAAATGGAATTTCCAAAAATACTTAATTGATAAAGACGGAAAAGTAGTTGATTATTTTATTCCAACTACAGAACCAGATGCTGACAAAATCAAAAAAGAAATTAAGGAATTGTTGGTGAAATAAAAATATCACGGAATTGCACGGAGTTTTCACAGAGAAAACTCCTTTTTCTTTGTGTTCTCTGTGATATCTGTTACTGAAATTATGTAGCTTTAGCTTTATGAAAAAACTACTTTTCGGATTACTTTTATTTCTTGGTTTCACACATTTATTTGCTCAGAAAATTTCTACAACAGAATGGAAAAAATTCATTCCATCTGCTCAAATTCCATCTGAAATAAAATGTAAAAACTCAAACAATAATATTGACTTAGTGCTGTTCAAAGGCAGATATTACTGTGCTTTCCGAACTGCGCCAACACATTTTGCATCTAAAAAAACGAAGATATTTATTGTTAGTTCAGCTGATTTTAAAACGTGGAAATATGAAACAGAATTTTTTGTAAATGCTGATATGCGTGAACCGCGGTTTTCTATTTTCAAGGATAAATTGTTTTTTTATTTTTTCGAAGGCGGAACCAAAATGTTCAAATTTGAACCAAAACATATTTGGACAAGTATTTTGTCGAATACTGGTTGGTGCACAAAAATTAAAACCAATTTAGATGGTTTTGTCGATTGGCGCTTTCGAACACACAATGATAAATTGTATTTTTCAGCGTATTATGGTGTCAATTTATACAACAACGAACATCACGCCAATTTGCGTTTATTCACATCTGAAGATGGAATTAATTTTTCGCCAATTTCAAAAGAACCACAAATTACCGAACAAGGTGCTGAAGAAGGTGAATTTATTTTCGATAAACAAGGAAATATTTGGTCAACTGTTCGTTTAGAAGGAAGTGGTTCGTTGCTTTGTTTTGCATCTAAAGATTCGTTGGATAAATGGAAAACCAAATTCTCAAAATTGAAATACGACAGCGCGCTGATGTTCGCGAAAGACGATGATATTTATTTGGTTTCGCGCAGACATTTGAAAGGAAATGCCACTGAAGTTGAGTTTCCAACTAAAAAACAACGTCGCAAAAATTTGATTCGTTATTCATTTTCTAAGAAAGTGACATCGCTTTTCAAAATCAATAAAGAAAGAATGGAAATTGAATTGGTGATGGATTTTCCAAGTACAGGCGACACGGCTTTTCCAGCCATTGCACCAAAAAATGATTCTACTTTTTACTTGTTGAATTATTCATCAGACATACATAAAAGAAGTAAAATCTGGATTGGTGGACAACTTGGTAAAACATACATTTATCAAACAGAGTTGATTTTTTAACACATAGGAACATAGTTTTTGCTATAAAAGAATTTATTCTTTTCTCTGTTTTTCTTTCTGAATTTTTAAAATATTTCTGTAAAATAAAAATAGAAAAGACATAGAAAATCTGTGATTTTTATAGAATATTCTATGTGCCTATGTGTTAAATCATTTATCTTTGTGTTATGAATAAACTCGACATCTTAGTATTTGCAGCGCATCCAGATGATGTAGAATTGGCTTGTAGTGGCACTGTTTTGAAACACATAAGTTTAGGTTACAAAGTTGGAATTGTGGATTTAACCAAAGGTGAATTAGGCACACGTGGTTCTGCAGCAATTCGTGCTGAAGAATCAAAAGTTGCATCAGAAATTTTAGGTATTCATGTGCGTGAAAATTTAGGTTTTCGAGATGGATTTTTTGAAATTGATGAATCACATTTATTAAAAGTTGTTTCGATTATTAGAAAATACAAACCAGAAATAATTTTATCAAATGCAAGTTCAGACAGACATCCAGATCACAAACGCGCTGGAGATTTAATTTCAAGAGCAAATTTTTTAAGTGGTTTGATGAAAATAGAAGATGAGCAACCAGCTTGGCGCGCCAAAACTATATATCGTTATATACAAGATAATTATGTGAAACCAGATGTTATTGTTGATATTACTGGATTTGATTTGAAAAAATTGGAAGCAATAAAAGCATTTAAATCACAATTTTATGATGCTAATTCTACAGAACCGCAGACACCAATTTCTAAGCCAGATTTTTTAGATTTTATTTTAGGAAGAGCCAAAGAATTTGGTAGATCCATAAATGCTGATTATGGTGAAGGTTTTACGGTTGAAAGAAATATTGGTGTAAACAATTTGTTTGACTTAGTTTAGTATTAGACATATGTCATAAATAAACTAAATCTGTGTACTATTTTGCTTTTCGTGCATTTGCAGCTTTGTCTCTATTGTTTTTTATGCTTTCTGAATCAGAACCAGTTCCATTATAGGCATCTTTTAATTCATAAAAATAACCAATAAGTTTAGATGTATTAAATTCGTCAGTTTGTGAAAAAGATAAAGTTGTATGATAGGAATCTGTGTAAGTAGAATACACACATTCTTTTCCATTCTTACAATTTATTACCACTTTTTTGGAAGACTCTTCTGTTACAGTTGAAAAGTCAGACATGCTGATTTTACTATACTTTCCAGACTTATATCGATCATACAACACACCATTTTTAATTTCTAAATAACCATAATAACCGTCGTCAAATGTCTTTAGGAAATCGTTTATTTTTTTTAGTGTTGCAGTGTAATTAGTTCCTTTTGTAAATTCTGTGTTTGTAGTTGTAGTTGAAGTTGTATTGTTATTTTTTTCATCAATATATACTTCTTCTTCAGCAATATCAAAAGTTAGATTGATGGTTTTGTTTGTTTTCCAATTATCTTTTTTTTCATAAACAAAATCCAAACTATAATCATTTGCAATAGTACGTTCTTCCCAATTTCCAGCATCATTTATTGCATTTAAAACTGCTTTCAATGTATGATTTCCAGTTGGCACTTTTACCGTTATTGAGTTTGATTTTGATTGTAACTTTTTCTCACTTTCGCCAATTTTTTTATTATCACAATACACTACTAATTTTGAAAGATGGTCGAATCCTTCTTTAGTGTTTGTTGCTTTAAATTTAAATGTAATGTCAACAGTTTCGGCTGCTTTAGAAATTGTTGGAAGAAAGAAAATACTCAAAAATAGGATAGTTAAAAAGATAGTTTTTTTCATCGTTGTTTTTTAATAGTTAAAAGTAAACCAAAATTTCAGCATTTTACATACCATAGAACACGTAATAATAAAAAAAAATGCCAACCTGCTGGTTGACATTTTTTCTTTAATTTCAGTATATTTTTAGCATTGCAGATTTTCCCAATCTTGCATTAGTTTTTCTAATGCTTTTTTTTCTGTTCCAAGTTGTAAAACTACTTGTTCATCGTATTTTCCATCTTCAGAAAGTGCTTCTATTTTTTCTTCTAGTTTCTTGATATCAAATTCTTTGATGCCAATTTCTTCTTCAATTTTAGAAATCTGATTTTTAATTGTTTTGCTTCTTTATCATCAACTTTGTTTATTGGTGCAGTTGTCACTTTTTTCTGTTGACCATTGACTATTGACTGTTGACTATTTTGCGGACTTAACTCAACTTCTCTAAAATTGGCAACGCGTCTTTCTTCAAAGAATGCATTTACATCACCAACGTGTTCTTTTACTACGCCATCTTTAAATTCAAATGTTTTTTCTGTTAATCCAACTAAAAAATCTCTATCATGCGAAACTACAATCACCGTTCCTGGATATTTTGAAATGGCATCTTTTAATACATCTTTTGCACGCAAATCCAAGTGATTCGTTGGTTCATCCAAAATCAATACATTGCTTGGATTTAATAACAAATGCGCCAAACAAACACGAGCGCGCTCACCACCACTTAACACCGAAATCTTCTTCGTAGCATCATCGCCAGAAAACATAAACGAACCTAAAATATTGCGCACTTGCGCACGCACTTCATTCGGAGCCGTGTCTTCCATGTATTGCAAAATGGTCAATTCTTTTGGTAAATGTTCTGCGTGATGTTGCGCAAAAAATGCAGTACTAACATTATGTCCAATGGTTAAATCACCAGAAGTTGCATCTAATTCTTTTGCAATAATTTTTGCCATCGTCGTTTTTCCCATTCCGTTTTTACCAATGAATGCAACTTTATCACCACGTTCAATTTCTAAATTCACATCATGAAAAACTTGTTTTTCTCCATAATTTTTGGCTAAGTTTTTTGCAGTTACTACTACCTTTCCACTTTGCTGACTCATCGGAAATTGAAAACGCATCGAACGAACATCATCTTGTTCTACTTCAACAATATCCATTTTATCTAACTTCTTTACTAAACTTTGTGCAAATTTTGCTTTACTTGCTTTTGCTTTAAATCGTTCAATATTTCGTTCAATTTGTTTTATCTGATCTTGTTGATTTTCAAAAGTCGCTAATTGTTTTTCACGGCGCTCTTCTTTTAAAATACAATATTTAGAATAGTTGGCTTTGTATTCATACATTTTACCAAGTTCTAATTCAATCGTTTTATTACAAACATTATCCAAGAAAGTTTTATCATGCGAAACCAAAATAATGGCACCTTCATATTTTTGAAAAAATTCTTCTAACCAAATAATCGATTCAATATCCAAGTGATTCGTTGGCTCATCGAGCATTAATAAATCTGGATTTTGTAATAATAATTTAGAAAGTTCTAAACGCATTGCCCAGCCACCAGAAAACGTAGAAGGTGCTTTTTCAAAATCTTCGCGCTGATAACCTAAACCTAATAAAACGAGTTCAGTTTTTTTGTCTTTATCATCAATATCTAAATGAACTAATCTGTCATTGATATCACAAAATAATTGTGATAAATTCATATAGTCATCCGTTTCGTAATCTGTACGCGTTTCTAATTGGTGTTGAATTTTATCAAGTTCTTCTTGTAAAATATTGATTTCTTTAAAAGCAGTTTGTGCTTCTAGCCAAACTGTTGGTTCGTTTTGATCGCGAATTTCTTGTTTCAAAAAACCAATTGTATAACCACCTGGTTTAGAAATATTGCCTTCTTGTGCAGAAATTTCACCATTAATTGCTTTTAATAAAGTAGATTTTCCGACACCATTTCTTCCAACCAATCCAATTCTATCTCTTGGTTGAATAGTAAAAGTAACATTGTCGAACAAAATACGACTGCCGAATATGATAGATAAGTTAGTTGCTTGTAACATTTTTGAATGTAGTAATTTAGAAATGAAATAATTAAATAATTACAAACGATAGATTATTTTATTACTTCATTATTTTATTATTTAATTTCTTTTCCTTCTTCCCAATTTCTGGTTTTATCAGCCAAATCCATGCAGAATTGTTTGATGTCTTCCTGCACAAATGGATTTTGTGTTGCACGATTGTAGGTGTCACCTAAACTTAATAACAACTGAAAAAAGTGCGTATGCATTTCGTCCACTTGCATATCTTTCGTCCACAAATCAAAACGCATGGTGTTTTTTTCGTTGCCGTCCCACATACCAATCATAATGCTTTTGCATTCATCACCATCACCTTGCGGTCCATCGGTTGCCGTCCAAGTGATTTTTTCAGGTAAATTTTGATCGTCTAATTTTATTTTAAATTTTATTTCTGTTTCTCTTGACATATAAAATATTGAAATGCAAATATAGTCATCGTATTTTAATTGCTATTTTATGTAAATGCTATTTAAATGAGTTGATGTAAATCAAATTGAACCTGTTTACAATAATTTAACTTGCAAATTAAACAAACGTTTAATTAAATTTGCAACACAAAAACTAAACAAACGTTTAATTAAGATGGTAGATAGTAAAACGCAAGATAAACGCGACGACATTTTAGATGTTGCTGAAAAACTGTTTTCTGAAAAAGGTTTTGAAGCCATCAGTATTCGTGAAATTTCTAAAGCTGCGGAAATTAATATCGCGATGGTATCCTACTATTTTGGTTCTAAAGAAAAATTATATGAAGAAGTAGTGAATCGTAAATTAATTTCTTCGGAAATGATTATCAAGTATATTGAACAACATGAAACTTATACAAATAAACTATTTGCCATTGTAGATATGTTTATTAATAAATTTTTTGAACGTAGAGATTTTCAAAATATCATATTTAGAGAAATGGCAATGAATCAGCGTACAGGTATGGCTGAATTAATTACCAATCGATTACACCAAAATTTTTCTGTTATTCAAGATGTTATTGAAAATGGTATCAAACACAAAGAATTTAAAAAAGTAGATGTTGAATTAACGGTGATGACTATCATCGGTGTTGTGAAAACATATACTACTTCTTGCTCAATTGCTTGTAGAGTTTTGAAAATTGATGATCCAGAAAAAGTTTATGATGATAAATACAAGAAAAGACTAAAAAAACATTTAAAAGAATTATTGGTTACTCACTTAGAGATAAAATTATAAAATACATACACATAATCTATAAAAATGAATACGCAAAAAATAGTAATTATTCTTCTTACAATTTTATGTTTGCAAACCATACAAGCACAAGAAACATTGAAATTATCTCTATCAGAAGCATTTCAATTAGCCACTCAAAACAGCAAACAATTACAACTGGATAGCTTAAAAATGCAATCCTTGGATATTAAGAAAAAACAAACTCAAAATGCAATGTTGCCTGCTGTAAACATTAATTCAAGTTATACCAGATTGAGTAATAATATTGAACCATTTCAAATTCCATTCAGTGGACAAACCTTTACTTTAAATCCTCAAATACTCAATCAATACAACAACCGAGTTTCCTTACAACAACCTATTTTTCAAGGTTTAAAAAACTGGAATACGTTAAAAGCAATCAAACAACAAAAATTAGCTACTAATTTAGATACTGAAAAAGATCAACAAGATATCAAACTGACAGTGCTTCAAAATTATTTTAATCTGTATAAATTACAGCAAACCAAATCAGTTTTAGATTCCAATATTGCTCAAACACAAGTGCGTGTCAATGATATTGCTAAATTTAAAAATGCTGGTTTGGCACTTAATAATGATGTGATGCGCGCTGAGTTACAAAAAACAAATTTGCAAGTATCTAAAGCTGATATAGAAAGCGCCATTAATATTGCCAACTTCAATATGTGTATATTATTAGGTTTAAATTTTGATACTAAAATTGAAGTGCTCAATCCAGAAGTGGTAAATGATGCAAATGAAACTTTACAATCTTTGGTGTCATCATCTTATGCTGGAAGAGCCGAATTAAAAGCGCAAGAGTACAGAAGCAAAGCTGCAGACTATCAGATTAAAGCATCTAAAAGTGCATATATGCCTACCATTAGTGCTTTAGGAAATGGTTATTATAACAATCCGAATCAACGTATTTTTCCACAAGAAGCAAAGTTTAAAGCAACTTGGGACGTTGGTGTAAGTTTCAATTGGAACATCATGCAATTGTATACTGCACGTGCAGTGGTGAATGATGCAAAAAACCAGAAAGCACAATTAACTCAAGCAACACAACAAATAAAAGACGGTATTTCTATGGAAGTAAATGCAGCTTATGAAACCTTAAAAGTGGCATTACTGAAAATTGAATTGGCACAAAAAGCAATCGACCAAGCAACAGAAAACAAACGAATTTTAGATAATCGATTTGGTGCGCAAGTTGCCTTATTAACGGATGTGTTAGAAGCCGATCAATTATTATTGCAAGCGCAAACTAATTTATTAAACGCACAAGCAGATGCTGCCATTGCAAATTATAAACTACAAAGAAGTTTAGGAACCATTAAATAATTGGAAGTTTTGGTTAGTTAAATAAACCATAAAATAAAAAACATGAAATTAGATACTATCATTTTATTCATCGCTCTATTTTTTACAGCTTGTAAAAATGAAACAAGCGACGAAGTAAAACCAGTTCGGAAAGATATTTCTGAAATTGTATTTGCATCAGGAAGTTTAGAATCTGATAACAAATACAATTTAACCGCACAAACGGATGGCAATATTATCAAACTAAATTTGGTAGAAGGTACCAATGTTTCTATCAATCAAATTGTAGCAACTATAGATAATAAGCAAAATATTATCAACACAAACAACGCAACAGAACAATTAAAAATTACAAAATACAACACTACTGATAATGCACCATTGCTGCAACAAATTAATGCAAACATCGAAGCTGCCAAAGAAAAACTAAGCCAGGATGTAATTCAGGAAAAACGATACCAGGAATTGTACAATCAAAGCAGTGTTACAAAAGTAGAGTTAGAAAAAATGCAATTGAGCACTAAAACTTCTAAAGCGAATTTAGCTGCATTACAGCAACAATACAAATCTGTTCAACAACAAAATCAACAACAATATATTACACAGGCAAATGCAGTAAAATCAAATGTGGTGAATCAGGAAAATAATATTGTAAAAATTGTTTCTGCTGGAAAAGTATATAAAAAAGTAAAACAAGTCGGTGATTATGTGCGTCGTGGTGATGTCATTGCAATTATTGCGAACGAAAATTTATTGTATGCAAAATTAAATGTAGATGAAAGTGCTATCGACAAAATAAAAGTTGGACAAACCGTAACGATTCAATTAAATACGCAGAAATCAAAAAAATATTCGGCAATAATTAGCGAAATATTACCTGTTTTTGATGAACCATCTCAATCATTTATTGTAAAAGTACAGTTTGTTGAGAAGCCAGATTTTACAGTAAACGGCACACAATTAGAAGCAAATATTTTAATAGGCGAGAAGAAGAATGCCTTACTGATTCCAAGGAATTATTTGTCGTTTGGAAATAAAGTTCAACTAAAAGATGCAAAAGATTTAAAAACTGTTGAAACTGGAATTGTATCTACTGAATATGTAGAAATTTTAAACGGATTATCAGAAAATGATATTTTAATTCCAGTAAAACCTAAAAAATAATGTCTAAAAAAAAATATCCAATTAACACAGAAGTTGCTTACACATACATTGTTAGCAATAAACGCTTAACGATGGTTGCGGCTTTAGGTGTTACATTAGGTATTGCTGTTTTTATCTTTATGAATTCTATGTTGGCTGGTTTTGATAAATCATCATCAGAAGCATTTTTTAAATCTATTCCACACATTCGAATATATAAAGACGATGAAATTTCAAAACCAATCGACCATCAAATTTCTCAAAATATTCCAGTTATCATCAATCCAAAAGTGGTGCCTGCTAACAACACTATTATTAATCCTAAACAAGTAATTCAACTTTTAAAAAATCAATCAGATGTTGCATTTGTTACACCACAATTAACAGTTGGTGTTTTTTATAACAATGCCAAAACACAAATAAGTGGTCGAGCAATTGGAATTCTTCCAGAAGAAGCCAATCAAATGTTTAATATGGAATCGTATGTAGTGGAAGGTAACGTCAACAATCTGAAAAACAACATCAATGGTATTTTGTTAGGTGCTGGTGTGGCATCAAAAATGAATGTAAAAGAAGGCGACAACATCAGTATTACTTCATCTATTGGAATGACAAAAGTGATGAAAGTAATTGGTGTTTTTCAAACAAATAATTCAGTAGTCGATAAAACTACTGCATACATCAATATTGCATTTGCACAACAACTATTGAAAAAAAATGCTTCTTACATTACGGATATAAATGTCAATATAAAAGATTACACGAAAGCAAAAGCGTATGCAGTTAATTTGGCGCAATTAACTAACTACAAAGCAGAAGATTGGGAAACTGCCAATGAAACCTATATGGCTGCAACAAAAATGCGTGCTATCATTATTCGCTTTGTTTCCATTTCTATTCTTTTAGTGGCAGGTTTTGGAATTTATAATATCTTAAACATGACGGTCATGCAGAAAATAAACGACATCGCCATCTTAAAAGCTATTGGCTTTAATGGATTTGATGTAGTCACTATTTTCGTTTCTCAAGCATTAATTATTGGTTTAATTGGTATTGTTTTTGGTGTGTTGTTCGCTTCTGTTATGGTTGCCAGTTTACAAAGTTATTATGTTGGCGGCGACATTGGTTATTTTCCAATTTATTTTAAACTCAGCAATTTCATTAAAGGTGTAGCGTTTGGTTTCGGTGTCACTTTTTTAGCAGGTTTCATTCCAGCACGCAAAGCTGCAAACGTTGATCCAGTTTCCATTTTTAGAAAATAATTAATGTTATGAAAGAAATCATTTTACAAACAAAATCCATTACCAAACACTTCTACGAACCTGTAGAATTTAAAGTGTTGGATGATATTTCTTTCGATGTTTATAAAGGAGAATTTTTAACAGTTATTGGAAAATCTGGTTGTGGTAAATCTACCTTGTTGTATATTTTATCTACGATGGATACTGAATTTGAAGGTGAACTGTTCATCGACAATCAAAATGTTTCGAGATGGAAACAAGATAAATTAGCAACCATCAGAAATGAAAAAATTGGTTTTGTTTTTCAATTTCATTATTTATTAGCAGAATTTTCTTGCTTAAGAAATGTAATGATTCCAGCGCTGCGTTTGGGAAAATTACCACACGATGTTATTGAAGAAAAAGCATACCAAAAATTAGAATTATTAGGATTAAAAGACCAAGCATTAAAACCATCTTCTAAACTTTCTGGTGGACAACAGCAACGTGTTGCTATTGCGCGCGCATTGATAAACGATCCGTTAATAATAATGGGTGATGAGCCAACAGGAAATTTAGACAGTGTAAATACACAAAATATATTCTCCATTTTTAAAGAGTTAACACAAGAATTTGGACAAACCATTATTGCAGTTACACACGATAATGATTTTGCAAAAGCTTCTGATAGAACAATCGAAATGCAAGATGGAAAAATAATAAATCAAGATTATAAATTTAATTAACTACGTAAATATGGAATCGACAATCGAAGAGAAAAAATCACCTAATAAATTTATTAAGCCAATAATTGGTATACTGATTTTAGGATGCGCTGCCTATTTTGCATACACAAAAATATCGTATGCACAGCATAATGAAGACACTGAAAACTCTCAAATAGAATGTAATATTGTGCCCGTTGCTGCTCGCATTTCCGGTTATGTAGAGGAAGTTTATGTTGTAGAAAATCAGCAAATACACAAAGGCGACACCATCTTAAAATTAGACGACAGAGATTTAAAAATTCGTTTGCAGCAAGCCATTATCAATGCAAAAAGTGCTGGTGCAAATGTAAGCGTTATTAAAAGCAATGTATCCTCTGCAGATGCTTCTGCAAGTGCTGTTTCTTCTTCTATCGCAACTGCACAAGCTGGTATAGAAACCGCTAAAGCAAATGTAGAAGCAGCAAAAGTTAGAGTGTGGAATACAACCGAAAATTTTAAACGTTATGAACAATTATTCAATCAAACTTCTGCAACACAAGCACAATACGACCAAGCATTAACGGAAAAACAATCAGCAGAACGACAAGTAACTATTACGGAAAAACAAGTTTTAGTGGCATTGGCACAATTAAAAGCAGCACAACAACAAGCATCTGCATCACGTACACAAGCCGATGGCGTTGGTTCGCAAGTAAGCTTAGCAGAAGTAGGTATTCAACAGCGCCAGGCAGATATTGAATTTGCACAATTGCAGTTGTCATATTGCTATTTAATTGCACCTTGCGATGGCTATATTTCTAAGAAAAATGTACAAGTTGGTCAGCTTATCAATCCTGGACAAATTGTGATGAGCATCGTTGATGAAAATTCTCTTTGGATCACGGCAAACTTTAAAGAAACACAAATTGAAAACATGAAAGTTGGACAAGATGTAAATATTATTGTTGATGCCTATCCAAAGCAAAAATTCAAAGGAAAAATTGAATCTGTGCAAGCAGCAACTGGTTCTAAGTTTTCATTGTTACCTGCTGATAATGCAACAGGAAATTTCGTAAAAGTGGTACAGCGTATTCCAGTTCGTATTTCTTTGTTTGATGATAAAAAAGATAATTTTTACTTACGCGCAGGCATGAATGTGAGTGTTGCCGTGAAAGTGAAGTAATTAGAAATTGACACTAAAATACTTTAAAAAAAATAATACATGGAAACTAAAAAAATACTTTTAATAAATGGGCACCCTGATAAAAATAGTTTTTGTTTTGCTATTGCAGAAGCTTATATAAAAGGAGCAAAGGCATCAGGAACAGAGATTAAAGTAATCAATATCCGTGATCTTAATTTTAATCCTAATTTGCAATATGGTTATCAGAAAAGAACTGATTTGGAACAGGATTTACTGGATGCACAGGATATGATAAAATGGGCAAATCATCTGGTTTGGGTATATCCGGTTTGGTGGGCCTCGTATCCAGCTATAATGAAAGGATTTTTAGACAGAACTTTTTTACCTGGTTTTGCCTTTGCGAAAAGAGAAAATTCAGTTTGGTGGGACAAATTATTAACGAATAAATCTGCAAGAATTATATCTACACTCGATCAGCCATCTTGGTATTATTGGTTAGTATACAGACAACCAAGTACAAATGCAATGAAAAAACTAACGCTGGAATTTTGTGGAATTAAACCTGTAAAAGTAACAACTATTGGACCTATACGTTTGTCTAAAGATAGCTACAGAAAAAACTGGCTGGAAAAAATTGAAACATTAGGATTCAAAGGTGAATAGCAATTCATACATCATTAATAGTTTATGACACAAGATCAAACCAATAGTTTAATAGAACATGGCGCGCGCAGATACATCATCACGATAACTGTAGTGTTGTGTACATTATTAGAACTAATAGATACAACCGTTGTAAATGTTGCGACCAGCACCTTAATGGGAAATTTAGGCGCCACCATTTCTGAAGTTAGTTGGGTAATTGCAGCGTATGCAATTGCCAATGTAATTGTAGTTCCTATGAGCGGTTTTCTTTCTTCTTTCTTTGGTCGAAAATATTATTTCGCAGGTTCTGTTGCCATTTTTACTTTTGCTTCACTCATGTGCGGTTTGTCAGGTTCCATTTGGACTCTTGTATTTTGGCGATTTGTGCAAGGCATTGGTGGTGGTGCTTTGTTTGCTACTTCACAAACTATTTTAAAAGAAATCTATCCACCAGAAAAAATAGGAATGGCAATGGCGATGTTTGGTATGGGTGTTATTTTAGGACCCACCATCGGACCATTTCTCGGTGGTTACTTAGTGTATAATTATTCTTGGCCAGTTATTTTTTATGTAAACATTCCAATCGGAATTATCGCTATTTTTCTGACACTTACTTACATTCGCGATAATCCATTTGATAAAAAACAGGAATCTGGAATCGATTGGCTCGGCATTATTTTATTGATTATTGGTATCGGTTCGTTGCAATTAGTGTTAGAACAAGGCGAACGCAATGATTGGTTCGAATCGCAATATATTATTACGTTTACCTTGTTAGCAGTTGGTGGAATTGTAGGATTTATATATAGAGAATTGACTGCCAAAAACCCAATTGTTGACTTACGCGTTTTGCTAAAAGGAAACGTAGCCATTGCAACCGTGATGAATTTTGTATTAGGATTTATTTTGTTTGGAAGCGTATTTATTTATCCAATTTATATGCAACGCTTTTTAGGTTTCACTGCACAAATGTCTGGTGCCATGTTTATTCCTGGTGCATTGCTCAGTGGTATGTTGATGCCAATTGTTGGTGGTATGTTATCGAAAGGAACACCGCCAAAATTTATGATTATTGGTGGCTTTTTAGTGACAGCCATATTTGTTTTTTGGTCCTCTTTTATTTTTACTACGAATACAGGAACCGAAGCCATGTATTGGCCTTTGTTGGTGCGCGGTTTAGGTATGGCATTTTTGTTTGTGCCTCTATCTGGTTTAACTTTAGGTGGTTTAAATGGAAAAGATGTAGGACAGGCGAGTGGTATCTCCAACATGATTCGGCAAATTGGCGGCTCTATGAGTGTGGCAATTATTGGTGTATTGAATGAAACCAGAAGCGCAGAGCACAGAGCCAATATTTTAGACCATGTAACACCAGACAATCCATTGGTTAGCGAACGACTAAACGCTATGAAAGCAGGTTTAATGAGTGCCACCGCAGTTGCCGACAAAGCAGCGCAGCAGGCACTCGCATTTTTAGATTATAGCATCAACAAACAAGCAGCCATCTTAAGCTATATCGATATCTTTCATTACTTAACTGTCTTTATTTTGATTTCTATTCCATTGGTATTATTTGCCAAAACATACAAACTAAACAAAGACGATTTAGGCGGTCATTAAAAATATAAAAGTCCGGAAGTAAACAACTCGACGCAGAAAGCATTCAAACACTTTCTGCGTTTTTTTTATTCTACAATTACTTTGAACTTTTCTAAAGTTAAAATATGGCGCTAGACTTCCGAAGGACGTCTAGTGTCTATTGATACTGCCGGTCTCACGACCGGATTTTTATGAAAAGCATTTACTATTTTTAATTAAACTCTGGCGCTAGACTTCCGAAGGACGTCTAGTGTCTGTTGATACTGCCGGTCTCACGACCG
Source organism: Saprospirales bacterium (assembly GCA_016711605.1). Taxonomy (GTDB): domain Bacteria; phylum Bacteroidota; class Bacteroidia; order Chitinophagales; family JADIYW01; genus JADJSS01. The sequence goes on along the minus strand of JADJSS010000046.1, from coordinate 22,367 downwards.
GATTTTTTATGAAAATGCATTTCTACTATTTTTCCAATCATATTAAAATCTGGCGTTAGACTTCCTAAGGATGTCTAGTGTCTTACCTTCAACAAGTCTTGTTACCTGTTAATAATAAAGCTGAATCTTGCTTTCAAAAAGTACCTTTTTTTCAGAGTTTCAGTCGAACGAAAATTGTTAATTATAATAAGTGTATAAATTAATTCGTACGACAAATTATTGTCTTTCAACAAGCTGTAAACATCCAATGCTTTTCGCATAAAACTTAACACCTTATAAAACAAAAATGCTTTTATATTTAGAGTATGGCAATCTCTAATTTACAATTCTGTCAGGTTTTAGACCCTGAAAAGAAAATACTGGTTCCGTATTATTCAAACGGCCTGAATGCTACATTTAGCGGATTGTTTAGTGATGTAGCCATAGAGTGGATAGATTTAAGTGTTGAATTGATTAAAAGACCTTCCAGCACTTTCTTTTGTCGTGTTAGCGGCGACAGCATGAAAGACGAACGATTACAGGATGGCGATATTGTAGTAGTCGATAAATCCTTACAATATGCAGATGGCAAAAAAGTAGTCGTTTGGATTGATGATGAAAAAGGATGGACGGTAAAAACATTAGCAAGAAAAGAAGATGGCAATATGTGGCTAATACCAGCCAACGACAAATTAAAACCGTATTTATTAACTGAAAATGACATCTTTTTTGGTGTTATTACATGGATATTGCATAAAGAAGTATGATGTATGCATTAGTAGATATTAACGGTGCTTTCGTAGCAATGGAAATGATTTTCCGACCAGCAGACAGAAATAAACCTGCGGTGGTTTTGTCGAATGGTGATGGCTGCATAATTGCAGCTAATAAAATAGCAAAGAATCTTCCAGGATTTGAAATGTATTCACCAGCTTTCCAGATGGATGAAATTTTAAACAGATACAACGTGTTACGCTTCAGTCCGAATTTTGAACTATATGTAGATATCAGCAGACGTTTTATCAAAGAATTGTCACACTTTTCAGACAGAGTGGAAATGTATTCTATCGACGAGGCATTTCTGGATTTAAATATAAAAGATATTGACTTAACGGCCTACGGTCAAAACATGCGTTGCACCTTGCTGAAAAATTTAGATTTGCCTGTTGGTATTGGTATTGCACCTACCAAAGCACTCTGTAAGGTAGCCAGCAGAATAGCTAAAAAATTCATCGATAGAACCAATGGCGTCTATGCTATTGATACGGAAGAAAAAGAATAAAAGCATTAAAATGGCTGAAAATAGGAGACGTTTGGGGAATCGGCAGGCAACATGCAAACCGATTGATACATGTGAATGTAAAGAATGCTTATGAGTTTTAACGTTACCTGACAGTTGGGTTCGTAAACACATGTCAGTTGTGGGTTTGCGCTTAAAACAAGAGTTATTGGGTATTTCCTGCCTTGATTTAAATGAAGTTACAGAACCCAAAAAGAAATTGGCACAGCTAAAGCTTTTGGCAGTATGTTGTCTGATTATAATTTGATTCGTGAAGCTTGTAGCAGCTACACAGAGTATTGCGCCGGAAAACTGCGCCGACAAAAATCCGTAGCATCTGCAATACTGATTAATGTACAAACAAACAGTTTCCGAACGCAAGACGAACAGTATTTCAATCATACTATTGTTACGTTGCCAATACCTACCAACGACAGTAGCATATTAATTAAACATGCCTGCGATGGTTTAGACAGGATTTTTAAAAACGGACTTAAATATAAACGAATTAGTGTTTCCTTAATTGGATTATTTCCGAACAATAATGTTCAGGGAAATTTATTTGAACAACCAAATCCTAAGAAACCAATGCTGCAAAAAGTAATAGACAAACTCAATTTCAAATATGAAGAAAACACGATTCGTATCGCATCGTGTGGCTTCAACCGTAAACACTGGGAAAGCAAAGCAGAAATCCGATCGCCGCGTTATTCAACCAGACTACTTGAAATATTAACGCTTGGCGAAGATGCCTTGCTAAAAAAGGTAAAATAATGTGTTACCATACCAGCCAGCGACACAGCGTGCCTGAAATCGAAGAAAGGTTTCATGCTGAATTTGAAAATCAGGAGTATGAACCTGTCGTTCATGTCAATGGGTTCAACTATCCTGAAACACCTGTTATAACGAATACGGACAGAGATAGTATTCAACTATTCAATTGGGGTTTGGTACCGCATTGGGCAAATAAAGATTTTAAAAGAAGCAATACCTTAAATGCAAGATGCGAAACCTTAAGTGAGAAACCATCTTTCAGAAATTCAGTAAACAATCGCTGTCTGGTTATCGCAGATGGTATATATGATTGGCAGGATGTAAAAGGTAGTAAAGACAAACAATGTTATTTTATTACGCAGCCACAAAACCAGCTATTCGCCTTTGCCGGACTTTATTCATCCTGGATACATCCGGAAACAAACAAAAAGCTATTTACTTACACCATTGTAACAACGGTCGCAAATCCAACCTTTCAGGAAATACACAATCACATTGATGACGACCGCATGCTATTAATGCTTAAACCAGAACAGGAAAAACTATGGCTGGATGGTATCAATTTCGAGCACAGCATGGATATTCCATTATTGGCAACGCCGATACCAAGTATACTGAAGAAAAAATAGTGAACAATCCAACTATCCGATTTCCCCTCCTTGGAGGGGTTAGGGTGGGTAATAGATATAAAAACCCACCCCTTGATCCCCTTCAAGGAGGGGAGACCTGCAAGTGCGAAACATTTCGGATAGTGCTATTATTTTAGGTTATTAATATTTTGTAATCATATAAAGAATTGCAAGGTCTAAATTTCCCCTCCTTGTAGGGGTCAGGGGTGGGTAATAGATATAAAAACCTTACTTAATCCCCTCCAAGGTGGGGAGACTGCAAGTGCGAAACATTTCGGATAGTGCTATTATTTTAGGTTATTAATATTTTGTAATCATATAAATAATTGCAAGGTCTAAATTTCCCCTCCAAGTATGGGCTAGTGGTGGGTAAGAAACATACCAACTCTTGTGCAGGTCTCCAACTCTGGCACACGAGACTGGAGTCTCGCGTGAAACTTTGTGGCAAGAATATCTTGCAAGCATTGCACTCTCAGTTTTAGCGTAGCATAATTAGTGAGGATTGAAGGCAGGGAACTATATTATTTGTACGCATCGTGAATCGTTGGTGAAATGCTTGAAATCAAAGATACAGGTGTTTCTAATAGTGCTACTTTCACGCATGCAATTCAATAAAAGAGTGATAAAAAGTGTATCCGTTTTAGTAGTTAGCTTTACCTTGTTTTCTACTGCGTGTAAGAAAGAAACTGTTAAGGTAGCCGAGCACCCTTCTTTTAGTATGGATATACCAGGTGATACTCTAGAGGAATTTGTGCCGTTGCATTTTACAAATACTGCTGCTGAAGATTGCAAATTTTTATGGGATTTTGGAAATGGTACTGCCTCAACAGAACGAAATCCAACGGCTTATTATCCTGTACACGGTACGTATATTATCTCTTTACAAGTTACGAATAGCCAAGGCATCTCTTCTGTATATTCACATCAACTAGTAATTCTCTGTAAATTTTATAAACAGCTGCATAAAGGAGAACTATTATAAGTTGTACAACTAAAAAAAAAGGTCTCAAACTCACAAACTCGCGGTAGTGTTCCAAAGGATTACAAGTGTGTACTGATTTAATCAGCTAATTAACCCATTCCCTAATTCGCTAATTAAAAAACCATCAGCGAAATCTTTTTATCAGCTTAATCCGTGGTTCAGACAAAAAAAATTACGTTCTTTGTAACATGTCTCTCTATATCACTTCACTCAATTCTGGCAGCAATGGCAATTGCTATTATGTCGGAAATGAGCACGATGCAGTGCTGGTAGATGCAGGTATATCTTGCAAAGAAATAGAAAAGCGCATGGGCAACCTTGGCTTACCAATGTCGCGCGTGAAAGCATTGTTTATTTCGCATGAGCACACCGACCATATACGCGGCGCATCGGTGCTGTCGAGGAAATACAAAATGCCTGTGTACATCACACCAGCTACACTGCGCAATGGTGGTATGCATATAGAGAAAAGCTTACAACAAACCTTTACCCCTACAACGGCATCAGCATCGGCGTGATTACCGATATTGGCAACGTTTGCGAACGTGTGGTGCATCATTTCCGCCAATGCCACGCTTGCTTTCTGGAAGCCAATTATGATGAAAAAATGCTGGAAGAAGGTGGCTATCCAATATTTTTGAAGAACCGTATTCGCGGTGGCCATGGACACATTTCCAATGCGCAGGCGCTGGAGCTTTTCTTGAAGCACAGACCGCAGTTTATGAGTCATTTATTGTTATCGCATTTATCTAAGCATAATAACTGTCCGAAGCTGGTAGAGGATTTGTTTAGAAAGCATGCAGGAACAACCAACATTATAGTGGCTTCGCGCTACAACGAAACGGAAGTATTCACCATCAGCCAAACATCGCAGGAATGGCAGGCAGACAGTCCAACAATTACCGAAAGTGTGCAGCTTCGGTTTAGTTTTAGTTAAGGTGTGGTTATCAACTTTGATGTTGCTCTTTCTTACGACTAATTCTGGCGCAGGATTTTATAATTATTGCGCCATTAAATTTTAAAATAACTAAAATGGTAAACTTATTAGGGCTTGATAGTTACAAACCCACCCCATAGTTTAATGAAATTTATTTAGTTTTCTATTGGTGTCATTGAATCTTCGATTTCCTCCAAGTATGATTTTGAATTCATGTAACTCTATTTACCCACCCCTTGGTCCCCTCCAAGGAGGGGAAAGCGTTCGTGCAAATCTTTTCGGTTAGTGCTATTAGTAGAAGCTGGAATTATTTTGTAATCACTTAATGAATTGCACGGTCCAAATTTCCCCTCCTTGGAGGGGCTAGGGGTGGGTAATAGATATAAAACCCACACCTTAATCCCCTCCAAGGAGGGGAGACCGCAAGTGCGAAACATTTCGGATAGTGCTATCATTTTAAGCCGATATTATTTTGTATTCACATAAAGAATTGCAAGGTCTAAATTTCCCCTCCTTGGAGGGGCTAGGGGTGGGTAAAAATAAATTTTCAAAAATTTATGGAATCTGAACTATTCATGTATCTAAATAGTATGAGAAAAATTATTCCATATAATCCAGTACTAAAAGAATTTGCAAAGCAACTTAGAAACAACTCCACAAAAAGTGAAATTAGATTGTGGTTTTATTTAAAAGGTAAGCAACGTTTAGGTTATGATTTTCATCGTCAGAAACCTATAGATAATTATATAGTCGATTTTTATTGTTGTGATTTATGTTTAGCAATTGAATTAGATGGCATCACACATACTTACGAAAATTCAGCAGAGAAAGATGCAAAAAGAGAAGATAGATTACGCTCATTAGGAGTTACAATTTTAAGGTTTGATGATAGTTTTATATTTAAACAAATTAATTGGGTATTAGAAGAAATTGATGAAACGATTAAAATATTAGAACTTTCGAAACCCACCCCCCTCGGAGATCGTTCGTGCAAATCTTTTCGGTTAGTGATTTTTATTTTTAAGAAGATATGATTTCGAATTTATGTAACTCTATTTACCCACCCCTTGATCCCCTCCAAGGAGGGGAGATTGTTCGTGCAAATCTTTTTGGTTTTGATTTTTTTTTAAGAAGAAATGATTTCGAATTTATGTAACTCTATTCTGAGGAGAATCTTTTGGTAGTGATTTTATTTAGGTCGAAGAGAAAAAGATGCTTGTCAATTTCTCTCCAAGGAGGGGAGGCTGCAAGTAATAACATAGAATTTGATTCTGAAATTAAATATGAAAAAGATAGTAAAAAATCATAATTTCGAAATCCTATTTTATTGATATTATTCATCTCTAATCCAATAATTTTTATTAATTTTTCAACTTCATAACTACATAAAAAAAACAACTTTAATAATAAAAATTATGGCACTAATCAATCCTCACATTAACTTCAACGGAAATGCGGAAGAAGCATTTACATTTTACAAATCAGTATTTGGTGGCGAGTTTGCGAAAGTAATTCGTTTCAAAGACCTGGCAATCGCTGGATTTCCGGTATCTGAAAAAGAAGAAAATAAAATTATGCATATTGCTTTGCCTATTGGTAAAAATGTTTTAATGGCAAATGATGTTCCCGAAATTTTGGGAAGAACAAACGAGAACGAAAATAGAAGTAAAATTTCTATCAGTGCGGAAAGTAAAGAAGAAGCTGATACATTATTTAACGGACTTTCAGCTGGTGGACAAATTGAAATGCCTATTGGCGATAGTCCTTGGAATTCGTATTTTGGTATGTTTAGAGATAAATATGGAGTTGAATGGATGGTAGATTTTGACCCAAGATATAAAGGACAAATTTGAGCACAGAATAATATTTCATAAGATTGGTGTCTCGTAGTAAGATAACTACAAATTGTATAGTAGTTGATTTGGAAGTTTCTATATTTTTTTTAGAACGGTTTTAGAAGATTTTAATACGGTTTTACTAATACTGTTGTGAATGTTTTCAATTTCTTTACTAAATACATTTATAATTGGAATTTGATTTAAAATTTTATACGTTAGGTTACTTTTCTGGATAGTTTCTAATTTGTAAATGCTGCCAATTAAACCAGTTCTGGTAAGATCTAAAACACTGTTCAATTTGTTTTTTGAGTGCATGTTTTCTTTCGGGAAATAGATTTCGTTGTATGGAATTATTGTTTTTGTATGGCTGGATTTTTTAATGCTTGATTTTTGTGCTATCCAAACTTTAATCTGTTCGTAAACATCCATAGAATCTACAAGTTTGAGGTGTGCTAAACCAGCAAATTCTTTGTGATTATTTAAATCGAAAGGAAGATGATGTTTTGTTCTTGATTTGCCAATTGCACTCTTTTTTCGCACTAACGCATCGCCAAACCATTCACTGATTAAATGATCTGAATCTGCAGTTAAAGTGCCTGTGATTAAATAATAATCAACATCATCCAATAAAGGAATTACTTTTTTATTGTTCTTTAATAATTCGTCAGGATGCTGTTCTTTCCAGTCTTCATCGGTTAAATAACCATAGCGTAAATCTTTAATGCCTGCACTGCGTAAATTAATCACATCGCCAGCAATTTTGGTATATGAAACAGGAATTGTTTTTAATAAATGCGTTAATGCATTTCCAAATTTTTCTAGTGGTGCACCTAAATGTGGTGTTCCGATAAAAAATAATTTACTAATTTTTTCTGTCCAATGCGCATTTTGCAAAGGCGCATAATAACAAGCACTACGCGTAACAAGGCCGCCCATACTATGCGCAATAATTACGATTTCATCTATTTCAACAGGATAATTCTGAACCAAATTTTCTATTAATTGAGAAAATTGTTTTCCGTTTTCCGAAATATGCAAACCGGTATTGTAACGAATATAAAAAGGAGTGTAGTCAAAATCGTTTTGTAAATATGTTCCGTAATTTTGCTTATCTGTATTTGCGAAATTCCAGATAGTTTCGTCGTTTGTTAAACCATGAATTAAAATACAGACTTTAGAAGAAATTTTTTTGTGTACTGTTTCAATGTTTTCTTTAGAAATAGTGAAAGGTTTTTCATTTGCATAAAATTGCATTTGTACAGCCAATCCATTATTGTCCTTATCTAAAAAATCACCAACAATTCCATTTAATAAACCAACGCTTAGGTTTGCACCTTTTTTAAGGGTCGATAAAATGTTTTATTAGCATTTATTGTTGGTCAAATATTTATATTTTATTCGGTTTTAAGATGAACACATTTTCATGTTTTTGTGTTATACAATTCATTTTAAACACATAAATAGAGATTAAATCTCAGCTTGAAAATAAGATGAACACAAAGCTAAATTCATGCTATTATTTTGTGTTATTGTAATTTACTAATTTCATCACGAACTAATTTTCTGGATAATTTATCAACTTCAATATTGTATTTTGTAGCTTCAGATAATGGTTGATGTGCTTTTATTTTAATGCATTCAATCGTAAAAATAGAATTTAAATACAACCATTTTTTTACTAAATCTTCATTCGCAATATCATTGCCTTTTTTGGTTTGATAATTTTTTGCTGCTAATTTTTCTGCTCTTGCAAGTAAGCCAATTACATATTGACTATCGGAATTTAATTGAATGTTTGTTGTGGTTTTAAAATGATTTTGAATATATTCTATTGCATTAATTACAGCTAATAATTCCATGCGTTGATGTGTGGTGTTTGTTTCAATTCCTGATAAACTAATTTTCTCATCATCGACTAAAATAATGGAAGACCAGGCACCAATTTGCTGTTGTGTGTGACAACTTCCATCTGTATAAATAATTATGGTTGGATGCATCTTAAAATTAAAATTTTATCAAACCAAATTCTGGCAACGTATTCATTGGTTTGTTAAACCAAAAGAGTTCAAAATCTTCTAAATTATGTTGTTCGTAATGCTGCTTGATTTCCTGTAAAGTGTATATTTTATTGTTGTTTACAGAAATAAGAGCGAGTATTTCCAATAACCAAATTGCATGTGTTTTGCTGATAGAAATTTCGTGTGTGGCAGCTTTTGTATGAAAGGTTAATTTAGCCATTTCATAACTATTTGCTTTTTTTGTTTTAGTATAAAAGTCTACAATTGGTAACGAACCTAACCAAATAATTTTGGTTGTTGGTTGGTAAGTATTTATTTCTTCTTTGTTTAAAATAGTTGTAATATAATGTGGTGCAATTTTGGTTTTAGGAATTTTAAAATCGAACCAACTTTGTAATGGTAGTTCAAATCCAATTCCATGCATATAATTGAGCAAGGATTTTTTCAAACCAAAACTAAATTGATCGTGGTCGATACCAGTTTCATCAAAAAAGAAAATATCGTTATTGGCAAATGTTCCGATAGTTTCGGTTTGTTTTTTTACACCAAATTTTTCAGGATGCAAACCAATTGGACTGTGTGCTGTCATGGCAAATTGATGCCAAAAACCAGATTGTAAAATGCCTAATTCAAATAGTTGTCGAACCATTTCTAAAGAGTCTATCGTTTCCTGAATGGTTTGCGTTGGATAGCCATACATCAAATAGGAGTGAACCATAATTCCAGCTTCCGTAAAATTTCGATTAACTTTTGCCACTTGTTCAACGGTTACACCTTTGTCAATTAATGCTAATAATCTGTCTGATGCAACTTCCAAACCACCTGAAACTGCAATGCAACCAGATGCTTTTAATAATACGCATAAATCTTTTGTGAAGCTTTTTTCAAAGCGAATATTGGTCCACCACGAAACCACTAATTTCCGTTTGATGATTTCAATAGCCAACGCACGCATCAACGCAGGTGGTGCTGCTTCATCTACAAAATGAAAACCAGATTCACCAGTTTGTGTAATGATAGTTTCCATTCTATCGCACATTAACTTGGCAGCAATGGGTTCATACACTTTTATATAATCTAAAGAAATATCGCAGAACGTACATTTTGCCCAATAACAACCGTGCGCCATGGTTAATTTATTCCATCGTCCATCGCTCCACATTTTATGCATTGGATTGGCAATTTCTATTACGGAAATATATTTATCTAATAATAAATCAGCATAATCTGGTGTTCCGACTTCGTTTTGTTTGTAATCATTTTTCAGAGAATTATTTTTATAAATAACTCTATTGTTTTCCAATAAAAATGTTCTTTTAAATTCTGTTGGATTTTCTACTTCAATATTATTTATTAAAAGTTCGATTGGCAATTCACCATCGTCTAACGTAATAAAATCAATGAATTCGAAGACACGTGTATCAGAAATAGAACGCAATTCTGTATTTGGAAATCCACCACCAAATGCAATTTTTATAGTTGGATGATTTTTTTTAATCCATTGTGCACACCTGAATGCACTGTATAAATTTCCAGGAAATGGTATGGAAATGGCAACCAATTTTGGTTGAATGGTTTTTATCTTTTCTGAAAGAATTTCAATTAAAAGTTTATCAAAGAAAGTGTATTCTTTTTGCAGATAAGTATATAGTTCATCGAATGAATTGGCTGATCTTCCCAATCGTTCTGCGTATCTGCTAAAACCAAAATGTTCATCTACACATTCAATAATTAAATCGGATAAATCTTCTAAATAAAGTGTTGCTAAATGTTTGGCTTTATCCTGATTTCCCATGTTACCAAAAGCCCAATCTAAATCATCTGTTTGATTAAACCTGGATGCAGTTGGTAAGAAATTATCCTGACAAATTAAATTTGATAGTGTTGCATTTTTTCCCTGAAGAAATAAGATAACTGCATCAATGGTGTTTATATACTCTTGTTGTAAGGCAATTATTCTTGTTGCATTTTCTGATTTTGGTGGTTGATTTGTTTCAATTAGTTGAAATAATTTTGTCAGTCCATTTTTTGAAAATACGCTTAGGATTACTTCAATTCCTACATCACATTGATACGATGAAATATTTTTAGTATTCAAAAATCCTTTTAAATAAGCTGTTGCTGGATACGGTGTATTCAGTTGTGTAAATGGTGGTGTTATTAATAATGTTGTTGCTTTCAATCTAAATTTTCAATTGATACTGAAATTGTAAATGTATTGTTTTTTTTTTTTTTAGCAGTAGAATTAATACAATATTAAAATGAATTAAAAATGTGTGAATTTTATGCATTGTTTTTATTTATAGCAGATAATTTTTAACTTAGTGCCATGCAATATTCAGTAGAAATAAATGTGATGCCTTTAAAAGAATTATTAGATCCACAAGGAAAGGCAGTGGAACATGGTTTACACAATTTAGGTTTTGATGCTTCCAATGTTCGTATTGGCAAACATATGACGTTTAAAATTGAAGCTGCATCCAAAGAAGAAGCAATTGCAAAGGTAGATGAAGCTTGTAAAAAGTTGTTGCACAATCAGGTAATGGAATATTACGAGTTCGTGGTGAGTGAATAATATAATTTAGAATTATAAAAAAGCAATATCAAACATTTGATATTGCTTTTTTATTTCCTATTTGAGAGATTGGCAATAATGTCTGCAATATTTTTCTATTTTAATATCTAATTTTGAACTGATGTTTTTAATTGAATATTATCTTCTTTTAAAATATCGTTTTGCATTTTCAATTCTTTTATTGCTTCTACTAAAATGGGTGTGAGCTTTGCATAATCAATACTTTTAAAACCTTGTTCATCTGTTTGTACTAATTCAGGATATATTTTTTCAACTTCCTGTGCAATTAAACCAACTTGTTTATTATCATTAAAATTTTTGTCCTTAAAATCTTCTTTGTTGAAAAAATAAGAAACGCCTTTTAGTTGAATTACTTTGCTTAAGGTATTTTGCAATGGTTGAATCTCTTTTTTGTATCTAATGTCTGAACAAACTAAACCGCCTCAACTTGCTTTGACAGTGCCTGAAAAACACCATTTCCAATTACCGTTAATTTTTGAAGTAGGTAAGGTAGTCCCTATACCTACATTACCTGCATTGTCTATTACTATTCTTTGTGTAATAGCATTTGCACCATCTACTTCACCAATTACAAAACCACCGGCACCTAATCCTTTTTGATTTAGCAAATAGGTTTTGCCATCACCACTATTTTTATTCCATTCTAACCAGGCTCCTTGTGGATGTGATGTTTGTGCACCATCTGCTAAAAAAGCACCTGCAACATGTAGTTTTGCTAAAGGTGCTGTAATTCCGATACCAGCATTATTTCCTTTGATAGTCATGGTTTCTGTATTGTCTGAGTACAAATGCAGCGTACTTGTTGCACCACTCTGAAATCCGATAAACATATCTTTATCGGAACCTAAACTATTTCTAATAACTCTTAGATTTGCATATTGGTCAGTAGATGATAAGTCTAATCCTTCTTGCCCAGATGTGCCGCTAATTACTAATTTAGCAGTTGTCGGGTTACTTTGATTAATACCTACATTTCCATTTCCATGGATGCGCATTAATTCTTTAGAGGTAGTAGCACTTGTGCCTGCATAAAAAATATGACTAAAAGAATTGCTTATAATCTGATATCGAAGCCCTTCAGAGCTAACTCCAAAACCGTGAAAATTATGATCATTATTAAATACATCAAACAATGCTATTTTTCTATTTGCGAAAGAACTACCAAATTGTAAAGGTGCATTTGGCGTAGTGATACCAATACCAACATTAGTATTAGCAGTTGCACCATTAATTCCATTAATGCTGCCTAAAATTAATGAATTATTTTGCTCTGCTTTTGCATAAGCTCCAATGGCCGTAGCATTGGTTAAACCATTAGAAACGGTAGAGCTGGAACCTATGCTTGTGCAGTAATCGGAAGAAGCAACAAGACCAAAAGTAGAACAACCAACAGAAGTGTTAAAATTACCTGTATTTAAAGAATATAATGATAATTCTCCTATCGCCGTATTGTAACTGCCTGAAGTGTTGCTATACATTGCATTACTTCCATTTACAGTATTACTAATACCTGTCCTGTTGCTATACAAACTTCTGAATCCAATCGCTGTATTGTAATTTCCGATGCTATCTGTATATAAAGCAAAATTTCCAATAGCTGTATTATAAGATCCTTTATTGGAAAAGTACAATGTATTATATCCAATAGCAACATTATTTGTAGCTATTGTATTATTGTATAAAGCATTACTACCTACCGCTGTATTTTGAATTCCTGTACTATTATAATACAAAGCAGCAAATCCATTTGCTGTATTGTGATTTCCGATACTATTATTATTCAAAGCATTAACTCCACCAGCGGTATTAAAATTTCCTATTGTATTATATAATAAAGCTGAAGTACCTAAAGCAACATTGCTGTTGCCAGTAGTATTGGAGAATAAAGTATGATATCCAATTCCAACATTATATCCACCAAAAGTGTTGTTTATTAAGCTTTGTTGCCCAATAGCTATATTTGGTGAACCTGAACTTTTGGATAATGCTTGTTGTCCAATACCAATGTTGCCTGAACAATTAGTATAATTTGACAAAGCGTCTGTTCCAATGGCAATATTATTATTTCCATTATAATTTTTCATTGCTTGGTATCCTATTGAAATATTATCTGATGAAACAGAAGGCGCAGAATATAATGCCTGGTATCCAATTGCAGTATTGTTATTACCATATGAACTTAATAGAGTTTCGTTCCCTACAGCTGTGTTATTTTGACCTGTTGAATTAAATCTTAAAGCAAAATGACCAAGAGCTACATTACGTTGTGCTGTTGTGTTACTGCCTGCTAAACTTCCAAAAAATACATTCGCATTTGTGGAATCGATTCTGCCTGCTTTATTGTTATTAATTCTAAAATTAAGTGGAATATTATCTGTGGTTCCAATAAAATTAGTGCCATCTAAGGTTCCACTGTTACCAGTTGTTAACCATGCAGTACTTGTATTATTGTTTGATATTAATTTTATCCATTTCGTGCCATCATAATAGTAATAACCAACACCATTAGCACCAACACCGCTAATAGTTGTATTTGTATTATAAACTAATAAACTGGTTGCTGGTGATGCAATAGTAGCAATATCTGCAGTCGTTAATAAATTAACGCGAGGCACCAATAACCCTTTGTTGGTTGCATCTACATCTAAAATAGCAGAAGTATTTGGTGCTGCACCTGTGGAATTAATTCCTACATTTTGGCTTATAGCTATAAAGCTGATGAAGCTAAAAATAATTGGTATAATTATTTTTTTCATGATTAAATAGTTTTTGGCTATATAAATATACTTAATTATTTCGAGGATAAAAGCACGTAAACAAGTGATTTTTTAATTAATGTAAACAAGTGATTTTTTAGCTATGTATTACAAATCTTAAAAAATTGCAATACATTTACTTAATGAATAGGATTTATATAATTCTCTTTTTTGTATTGATTCTCTATACAAATGGATTCTGTCAAACACCTCAAATTGATAGTATAATAAATCTTTTAAATAAAAATAAAAAACAAGATACAACAAGAGTGGCATCTCTTATTGCTTTAGCTTCACAATTGGTAAATTCTAAATCTGATACAAGTGAAATTATTTTAAATGAAGCAAAAAATATTTCGGACAAATTTCATTATTTAAAAGGTCAGACAGAATATTGTATTTATATGAGTGCTATTAATTCTGAGAAAATTTCATCTCAACGAATTGATTCGATTACACGACAAGGAATTCAATACGCAAAGAAATATGGTGATAAAGTTTTGCTTGGACGCACTTTTAATCAACGCGGAAATTATTTTAAATTAATTTCCAATCACGATTCTGCTGTTTTTTATTATTTAAATGCAAAAAATCTATTTGAAGAAGCTAAAAATTACACAAAGTTTACTGTTGCGATTACTAATTTAAGTAATGAATATTTCGTTTTAAAAAATTATGAAAAAGCAAAAGCAACTGGTGAACAAGCTCTGCAATATGCAAAGCTATATAACCAAAGTTTGGTGTGTAATGTATTAGGAAAATTAGGTAATATAGCACTTGAACAACATGATTATAAGCAAGCAGAACAATATTATAAACAAAGTATTGAAGAAGGTATAAAAATCAATAATCTGTATAGTAATTTAGGTATAATGAGCAATCTTGTTGTTTGTTATAGTTATGAAAAAAAATATACAAAAATGCTTGAGTTAGCCAATAAAACCTATGCTTTGGCTGTTGAATTTGAGAGTCCTGAGAACATACAATATGCACTAAAATCTTTAGCTTCTGCACAGTATTTTAATGAGCAATATGAAAAAGCAAAAGCAACCATTCAACAAGAATTGAATTATAGTATTGATAATAAAATATCCAATGATTTCCATGAAGAATATATTTTGTTGGCAGATATTGCTATAGCGCAACATGATTTTTCAGCAGCAGATTCTTTACGTACAATTGCTGATTCTATTCAACAGATATATGTGAATGATGAAATCAGAAACAACACTATGGATTTGGAAGCTAAGTATGAAACACAAAAAAAACAAGCTCAAATTGTTGCGTTAGAAAAACAAAAACAAGCGCGTAATTTTTGGATTTATGGATTATTGTTTGTTCTTATAACAGGTAGTATCATTGGCTTCTTTATTTATAGATTTTTGAATCAAAAGAAAATAATTACTGAACAGCAATTAAAACGACAATTACAAGAAAAAGAATTAGAAGCAACCAAAATCATATTAAAAGTTCAGGAAGAAGAGCGAGTTCGCATGGCTAAAGACTTGCACGATGGTTTAGGCAGTATGCTAAGTGGAATAAAATTAAATTTATCAGCTATGAAAGGAAACGTAATTTTACAGCAGCAGGATGCGGCTTATTTGCAAAATCTATTGAACAGTTAGACAATGCAATTTCGGAAATGCGACGCGTAGCGCATAATATGATGCCGGAATCTTTATTGAAATTTGGGTTAATTCAGGCCATACATGATTATTGCGAAAGTATAAATGAAAGCAAAATTGTGCAGCTTACATTTAAAGATTTTGGATTGAATGAGCGCTTAGAAAGTTCTGTCGAAATTGTTTTATACAGAATTATCCAAGAGTTGGTGAATAACAGTATTAAACATGCACAGGCCAAAATACCGTTATACAATTGGTGAAAAACTCTGCAAACATTACACTTACCGTTGAAGACGATGGAAATGGTTTTGATATAAATAAATTTGATAAACTTAAAGGTTTTGGTCTAACTAATATTCAATCTCGTGTTGATTATTTAAAAGGAAACTTAACTGTTGACTCAGAACTAAATAAAGGCACTTCTGTTTTTATTGAAATTCCAAACTGAGATTTGTATATTTATTGTATTCTAAAATAGATAGCATGCAAAGCTTCAATTTTATTTTTAATTGTCTCTTTCAGGGAATAATGATTTACCACATATTGTTCTTCCTGATACAATATTATGCATTTAAACGTATGGAGTTTTTGTATTATACACTTTTCTTGCTTAGTCTTAATATTTTTTATTGTACGTTTATTCTTCCAAAAGTTGCAGATATTCCATTGAGCGAAACAACCAAACAATGGTTTGTGTATATAGAAAAGCCATTACAATTTTAGCAAATGTTTTTATGCATTTTTCATTATGCATTATTTAAATGTAAAAAAGGAAATTCAAATCTTTATAAATTATTAATCGTAAATATCTTTATTAATTCAACTGCGGTTTTTCTTTGCATATTATTTACAATACTTAATTTTAATTATCAGGCCGTTTATGATTATACGGTACTGATTTTATTTCCAATTGTTATTGTTACTATTTACAAATTTTTGGTAACAGATACCAATTATTCAAAGGTTGTGTTGTTCGGCACAACTTTTATGGTATTGGGTAGTTTAGTTACTTTTTTATTGACATTATTAGAAAAGAAAATGCACCTCGGATTTTATTTTAATTTATTTATACCTGTCCAAATTGGATTAATTATTCATTTATTCATTCAGTCTTATGGTTTAACGCTAAAAGCTGTAGAATTGGATAAAATGCTGGTAATTTCACTCAGGCAAAACCAGAAACTAATAGAAGATGAACGTAGCCGGGTAGCAAAAGATTTACACGACGGATTAGGTGGTTTATTATCTGGTGTAAAATTATCATTGAATAGTATAACAGGTAATGTGGTTGTTTCTGAGCAACATGCAACGGTATTTAAGCGTGTTTTAAATCAACTGGATAATGCAATTTCAGAAATGAGACGAGTGGCACACAGCATGATGCCGGAATCGTTATTGCGTTTTGGTCTGGCACAAGCTATTGAAGATTTTTGTTACGATATTAATGAAAGTAAGACAGTTCAGTTAAATTTTTATCATCATGGATTAGAGCAACGCTTAGATAGCTCCATAGAAATTACGTTATACAGAGTAATTCAGGAATTAGTAAACAATGCTATAAAACATGCTGCAGCAACAGAAATTATGATTCATTTAGTGCGTAATGAAAATCAACTTACTTTAACAGTCGAAGATAACGGAGTTGGATTTAATATTAATAATATTCAAAAATTAAAGGAGTTGGTCTGTCAAATATTCAATCAAGAATTGATTTTTAAAAGGATATGTAGAAATAGATTCTAAAAAGAATGTAGGTAGTTCATTTTACATTACAATACCTGTATAATTATGGAAAAGCAAATTTCAATTTTATTAATTGACGATCATGCAATGGTGATAGAAGGTATGAAAGCAATACTTCAATTAATTCCTTCTGTGCAGGTAAAGGCAACTGCAAACAATGCATTTGAAGCAATGGATGCATTGAAGCAACATAATATTCAACTTTGTTTCTTAGATATTAATTTGCCGGATATCAGTGGAATTGATTTGTGCCTGAAAATAAAAAAAGAATTTCCGCAAATTTATATTATTGGCCTGAGTACATTCAGTCAGCGAAGTTATATTGCTCAAATGATGCAGAATGGCGCATCTGGATATTTATTAAAAGTGCAACCAAGGAAGAAATTGAAGAAGCAATAACAACTGTACTTCATGGAAAATTATTTTTCAATATTTCAACTGTTGAAACATTATTTAATGATAAAGAAGCACCATTATTGACACGACGCGAAAAAGAAATTTTAATATTAATTGCGGATGGTTTAACGAATAATGAGATAGCTAAAAAAATATTTTTAAGTTCACATACTGTAGATAGTCATCGTAAGAATTTATTTATAAAATTTGATGTGAACAATGTTGCTTTGCTAATAAAAAAAGCATCACAAGCTGGATTACTTTAAATTACTTCTGTTTCCTTTTTAAAAAATACTTGTCTTTTAAACTTTGTATTTTCATAGATAAAACACCAAGGACAGCTTCTTGTATAATGCTGCCACTCATTTTGGAAACACCAACTTCTCTGTCTTTAAATACAATTGGAACTTCGATAATTTTTAAACCAGAAAGCCAAACTGCAAATTTCATTTCTATCTGAAATGCATAACCTAAGAATTTTATTTTTTCCAGTTGTATGGTTTGTAAAGTTTCTTTGCGATAACAAACAAAACCAGCTGTGGTGTCTTTCACACGCATGCCTGTTACAATGCGCACATATTTTGATGCAAAATAAGATAAGAACAATCTGTCTTTTGGCCAGTTTACCACGCTGCCACCTTTCACATATCGTGAGCCAACAGCTAAGTAAGCGCCTTTATTTTCACATGCGTCTAAAAGTTCTAATAATTTTTCTGGTGGATGCGAAAAGTCAGCATCCATTTCAAAAATGTAAGAATAGTTTTTTTCTAAAGACCATTTGAAACCTGTAATATAAGCAGTGCCAAGTCCTTGTTTTCCTGTACGTTCGATGATGTGTACACGTTCAGGAAATTGTTGCATCAAACCTTTTACGACATCAGCTGTTCCATCAGGTGAGCCATCTTCAATTACTAATATTTCAAATCTATCAGAAAGATTCAATGTATAAGGAATTATTTTAGCAATATTTTCCTTTTCGTTGTAGGTTGGTATAATGATGATGCAATCTTTCATTCGCTTCGACAAAAGTAAGAAGAAACTTAGTTAAAATGTTAATGAGTTAACGCTTTTTAATGATTTATTGATTGAAGAAAGAAATAGAACACGGATTTGGAAAAATTATCCAGGATAATGTAAATCTAAATAATGTTTTATATCTAGTTTGCTATCTGTGATTTTTGAGTAAACTTCAGTTCGTTCTAAAATTTCTTCATCAAAAATTTTATATGCTTCATAAAATTTGCAATTTGTAACTGTATCATCATTTAAACAATATTGATTGGCTTCTTTTTCTGCTTGTTCAATAGCTTTGTCAAAATCAGTAGCTAAGAACAATACAACTCTTTCTTCATAAGCAAGATATTTAATATCATCCTTTTTGTGCCGAATAACGCTTTTAACGCCAAACCATTCTTTTGTTTTTTCCATCTTTTAAAATTTAGTTATCCAAACTCAAACCTGCAAAATTACCTGAACTCATAACAATACTACGCTTATTATCTAAAAAATGATGTTGTATATTTTCTTTCAATTTATCAGCATCTTTAAAAACAACAATACTTTCATCAGCAAATTGATCTTTCAACCAGTTTTCATCTAAGTCTTGTTTGCCTTTTATTTTTAAAGCATGTTCATCTAAAAATAAATACTTCACATCAGCAAAATCTAACGAATGCGCATATTGTTCAATAAAATTTTCCTGTAAAGAACTATACGTATGCAATTCAAACACTGCAATAATTTTTCTGGCTGGATATCGTTCGCGCACTGCTTTTACGGTAGCTTTCACTTTACTTGGCGCATGTGCAAAATCGCCAGCATTATAAATTAAGGAACCATTTGGCTGTATACTTTTAATAAATTTTCGAAACGTTTCCAGGTATTCTTCATAAGTAGGAAACACGTTGATATGATCCCAGGCAATGCCTGAAATAATAGCAATATGTGGATGATAGTGCAAAAATTTACTGCGTAAATCTAAAGGCGAAGTCAAATATTCATCAGCTTCAATTACCATTAACGGCGCAGTTTCTGACGTTTTTTACCATAAAATCAAAACCATCTAATTTTCACCAACTTCATTAATCAAACTCTTTATTGTTGATACGAAGCATGTGCATAATCATTGATGTAATTGACGTTTTGCCGTGGCTGCCGGCAACAGCAATGCGTGTTTTGTTTTTACATTGCTCAAAAACAAATTCTGGAAACGAATAAATTTTTAAACCTAATGCTTGCGCTTTACTAATTCAGGATTGTCCGCTTTTGCATGCATTCCTAAAATAATTGCATCAATATCAGTGGTGATTTTTTCTGGAAACCAACCAACTTGTGCTGGCATCAAGCCCTAATTTTCTAAATTTGATTTTGCAGGTTCGTAAATAGCATCATCAGAACCGGTAATTTTGTTTTCCTTGATTTTAAGATGAGAAGCTAATTGGTGCATCACAGCACCGCCAATTGCGATAAAATGAAAATGTTGCATGTGCCAAATTTAACGATGAATTCATTGTTTCAATCTAATTTTTATACACAAATACACATATTTTAACGGTTTGTAAGCACTATAATTACGTTTATTTTGGTTTTTAATAACAGTTAAAAAACGTGAAAAGGGTAGCAGCAATGCAATATTTAATCTACTTTTGCATTGTAAATACAAACGTAAACAATATGAACAATTTCAAAATCAACAATCACATTAATTTCTGCATGTATTATTTTAGTTTCAACTTCATCATGCGCAAGAAGAAATGCTACAGGTTGCTCAATTTGGGGAAAAACTAATCGACACAAACAGCTAAAAAAAGCGTTTAGAATTATGAACTGGAAAATCTTAGATTCCGAGCAACAATTTTTGGTTTATTAGAAAAGCAATTTTGCTGTTTTAAACACAGTACACGTTGTTCTATTTCTACAATGGCTAAAAATAGAGTTGAAAGAGAATGGAATCTGGATTTTCCAATTTTCATTCAGATTTACTCAATTACAGAGCAATTTCTAATTTAATAGCTAAAAAATCTGGAATTGAACATCAATCTCCACAATTGATTGTTTTTCAAATGGACTACCTATTTATTGATGCAAGTCATAATGGAATAGTCATTGATGATATTTTTGGTTTCGTAGAAGTTTTGTTAAACAAACTCAATCTTTATTTCTTGTTTAATATCGGTATGCAAACTTTTGGCAACTGGACAAGCATGTGCTGCATTTATTAAATTTGTTTTCCTTTTCTGTAAAATTATCATCAGGAATTTTAATATGTACATAATTTCCTAATGCGTCGCGGTTCACTGTACATTACTTTTGTTACTTCAACAGTTGCACCTTTATATTTTATTGGTTTCTAATAATTTAATTCCGACAATACTAATCATACACGAACCTAATGCCAAAGCTACTAAATCTGTTGGCGAAAAGCTTCACCTTTCCATGATTATCTTTAGGCGCATCTGTAAAAATTACGGTTCCACTTTGTAGATGTGTCATTTCTGTTCTTAATTCACCTAAATAAATTACTTTTGATGTTATCATTTTACAAACTTTTAAACTAATTTAGCAAAATAAACGTTTTAAAATAGTGCAACGAAAATTCATCCTAATATTTATTCTTTTTTTATAGTTTCTATTCAAAAGTAAAGCAGAAGAATCTACTTTAAACAGAGATTCTGTGCTATATAAAAAATCATGGTCGGCTGGCATTCGCTTGCGTAGCGATGGTTTTGCACTTGGTGCAGAAATTACTAAAGTAAACGCTTCAAACGCAGTTGGTTGATACAAACACAATTTTCCTATTTTGGCATCCAAAACAAGTAAAACAACAATCGCAATATGGTGGTGGTGGTTTGTTTGGCTCTGATGGTTTAAACCTTTTGTTTTGGAAAACAAAATTCATTGTTTACTTTATATCTCGGTGCCGGACCAAAAGTTTTTACTGGCAAAAAGGCAGAAACCACGGTGTGCAGCTTTTCTTTAAATATGCTGGTGGTTTTACTTTAGGAATTTTAAAACCATATTTAGTGGAAGTAGTCGATCCAACTTCAATTGTTGGAAATACTTTTTTCAAATACAGTTACATTAGGTTACAACCTGATAATCCGAATAGTTTGTTTTGAGAAAAAGATTACATAGTCGGTGCATCTGGTTTTGGAAAGGATGGAAATAAAAGCGCAACCTGGAATACATGTTGAAGTAGGAATGGGTTTGATTTTGGAAAAATGAAAGTTTTATAAAGCATTAGAAATTGGTGTTGCTTCTGATTTTTATTTTAAGAAAGTTCCTGTTATCAGTACAAAGTAACGGTACATTTTATATCAGTGTTTATGTTGGTATACAATTAGGTAAACGAAAAGAACGATAAACATCATGAATAAAATTTCTTCTACTTTACTAATAATGTTAATTTTCATTTCATGCAAAAATAATGATAAGAAAGTTGTTAAAATAGATGATAAAAGATTGATACAATACAAGATTCACAATTAATCTTGATTTCTCCAATAAATGATTCATTATTATTGCCATGTTGTAATTCATTTAAATGGAAAAGTAACAATGATTCTTCAAATTATAGATTTACAATTTCACAAAAATAGCAGATTTGATACAATTCTTTTTGATACAATTTTATACGCTAAAATTATTTTCAAAATTTAATTTTCAACCTGAAAAAATATTTTGGCGCGTAATTCAAATTCTGATACCGCAAAGTCAACATTTCAAATTAAAAATGTAATAGGAAATATGAATGGACTTTGTCCTTCTATTTCTAAATATAATTGGGAAATGACACAGGAATCTCAAATTTAATCT
>JADJSS010000045.1 GCA_016711605.1 Saprospirales bacterium | reverse complement strand
TCAAAAACAAATTCTGGGAAACGAATAAATTTTTAAACCCCATCCTTGCACTTTTACTAATTCAGGGTTGTCCGCTTTTGCATGCATTCCTAAAATAATTGCATCAATATCAGTGGTGATTTTTCTGGAAACAACCAACTTGTGCTGGCATCAAGCCTAATTTTTCGAAATTTGATTTTGCAGGTTCGTAAATAGCATCATCAGAACCGGTAATTTTGTTTCTTGATTTTTAGATGAGAAGCTAATTGGTGCATCACAGCACCGCCAATTGCGATAAAATGAAAATATTTGCATGTTGCCAAATTTAACGATGAATTCATTGTTTCCAATCTAATTTTATACACAAATACACATATTTTTTTGGTTTGTAAGCACTATAATTACGTTTATTTTGGTTTTTAATAACAGTTAAAAGCATGAAAAAGATGGCAACAATGCAATATTTAATCTACTTTTGCATTGTAAATACAAACGTAAACAATTTGAACAATTTCAAAAATCAACAATCGCATTAATTTCTGCATGTATTATTTTAGTTTCTTTGTCATGCGCAAGAAGAAATGCTACAGGTTGCCCAATTTGAGAAAAACTAATCAGACACAAACAGCTAAAAAAAGCGGTTTAAATTAGAACTGGAAAATCTTAGATTGAGCAGCAATTTTTGGATTTATTAGAAAAGAAGCAATTTGCTGTTTTAAACACAGTACACGTTACTATTTCTACAATGGCTAAAAATAGAGTTGAAAGAGAATGGAATCTGGATTTTCCAATTTTTATTAGATTTACTCAATTACAGGCAATTTCTAATTTAATAGCTAAAAAATCTGAGATTGAACATCAATCTCCACAATTATTGTTTTCAAAATGGACTGCCTATTTGTAGTACAGATCATAATGGAATAGTCATTGATGATATTTTAACTGGTTTCGTAGAAGTTTTGTTAAACAAACTCAATCTTTATTTCCTGTTTAATATCTGTATGCAAACTTTTTGCAACTGGACAAGCATGTGCTGCATTTATTAGAATTTGTTTTTCCTTTTCTGTAAAATTATCATCAGGAATTTTAATATGTACACGAATTTCGCCAATGCGTCGCGGTTCGCTGTACATTACTTTTGTTACTTCAACAGTTGCACCATTTATATTTTTATTGGTTTCTAATAATTTAATTCCGACAATACTAATCATACACGAACCTAATGCCGAAGCTACTAAATCTGTTGGCGAAAAAGCTTCACCTTTTCCATGATTATCTTTAGGCGCATCTGTAAAAAATTACGGTTCCACTTTGTAGATGTGTCATTTCTGTTCTTAATTCACCTAAATAAATTACTTTTGATATTATCATTTTTACAAACTTTTAAACTAATTTAGCAAAATAAACGTTTTTAAAATAGTGCAACGAAAATTCATCCTAATATTTATTCTTTTTTTTATAGTTTCTATTCAAAAAAGTAAAGCAGAAGAATCTACTTTAAACAGAGATTCTGTGCTATATAAAAAATCATGGTCGGCTGGCATTCGCTTGCGTAGCGATGGTTTTGCACTTGGTGCAGAAATTACTAGAAGTAAACGCTTCAAACGCAGTTGGTTGATACAAACACAATTTTCCTATTTTTGGCATCCAAAACAAGTAAAACAACAATCGCAATATGGTGGTGGTGGTTTGTTTGGCTCTGATGGTTTTAAACCTTTTGTTTTGGAAAAACAAAATTCATTGTTTACTTTATATCTCGGTGCCGGACAAAAGTTTTTACTAGCAGAAAAAGGCAGAAACCACGGTGTACAGCTTTTCTTTAAATATGCTGGTGGTTTTACTTTAGGAATTTTAAAACCATATTTAGTGGAAGTAGTCGATACAACTTCAATTGTTGGAAATACTTTTTCAAATACAGTTACATTAGGTTACGAACCTGATAATCCGAATAGTTTGTTTTTAGAAAAAGATTACATAGTCGGTGCATCTGGTTTTGGAAAAGGATGGAAATTAAAAGCGCAACCTGGAATACATGTTGAAGTAGGAATGGAGTTTGATTTTGGAAAAAATGAAAGTTTTGTAAAAGCATTAGAAATTGGTGTTGCTTCTGATTTTTATTTTAAGAAAGTACCTGTTATGGTACAAAGTAATAAGTTTTTATATCCAAGTGTTTATGTTGGTATACAATTAGGTAAACGAAAAGAACGATAAACATCATGAATAAAATTTCTTCTACTTTACTAATAATATTAATTTTCATTTCATGCAAAAAAAATAATGATAAGAAAGTTGTTAAAATAGATGATAAAAAGATTGATACAATACAAGATTCACAATTAATCTTGATTTCTCCAATAAATGATACATTATTATTGCCATGTTGTAATTCATTTAAATGGAAAAGTAACAATGATTCTTCAAATTATAGATTTACAATTTCACAAAATAGCAGATTTGATACAATTCTTTTTGATACAATTTTATACGCTAAAAATTATTTTTCAAAATTTAATTTTCAACCTGAAAAAAAATATTTTTGGCGCGTAATTCAAGATTCTGATACCGCAAAGTCAACATTTCAAATTAAAAATGTAATAGGAAATATGAATGGACTTTTTGTCGCTTCTATTTCTAAATATAATTGGGAAATGACACAAGGAATCTCAAATTTAATCTCATTCGATGATACTATTGGTTTATACAAAGAAGGTAATAAAATACATTTTATATACGGATGAAAATATAGATAGATTATTGGAATATAATAATTTCTATATTCCAAATGAATTATTTTATAGAACGAATTATTATGGTTCATCAGGAGCTACTCTCTTTTATAATTTTTATAATGATTCTGTTCGTATTCAGAATAAATTGGGTGGACTTGGAAGTGGAACCAAATGGGATTTTAAATTAAAAATTTAGTTTTTCAACAAATCGTATAAAATGCCTGAACTTGAAATTATAAAAACTCGACCGAGAAAACCAGATTGGTTGAAAGTAAAAATTCCAATTGGTGAGAACTACAAAAAAGTTAGAAATTTAGTAGATACTTACAAGCTACATACTATTTGCGAAAGTGGCAATTGTCCAAATATGGGTGAATGTTGGGGCGAAGGTACTGCTACATTTATGATTTTAGGAAATGTTTGTACGCGTTCATGTTCGTTTTGTGCAGTAGCAACTGGTAGACCAAAATTTTTAGATACAGATGAACCGAAGCGCGTTGCTGAAGCCATAAAATTAATGCAAGTAAAACATGCAGTTTTAACTTCTGTAAACAGAGATGAATTACCAGATAAAGGCGCACAAATTTGGTATGAAACGGTTCGTGCAATAAAAGAAACTTCACCTAACACAACTATTGAAACCTTAATTCCTGATGTAAAAGGCGACTGGAAAGCATTGGAATTAATTATATCTGCTGGACAAGAAGTGGTTTCTCACAATATGGAAACCGTAAAACGTTTGTATAGAAAAGTTCGACCACAAGCAAAATATGAACGCAGTTTAGAACAGATTTTACGCACGAAAGAATATGGCAAACGCACCAAAAGTGGCATCATGCTAGGTATTGGCGAAACAGATGAAGAAGTAGAAGAAATTATGGATGATTTGCATCAGCATAAATGTGATGTCATTACATTTGGTCAATATTTACAACCAACCAAAATGCATTTAGAAGTTGCTGAGTTTATTCATCCAACAAAGTTTGCAGCCATTAAAGAAATTGGCTTGGCAAAAGGTATTCCATATATCGAAAGTGGTCCTATGGTGCGTTCATCGTATCACGCAGAACGACATATTTAAAATGCATTTTATTTTTTATTGATTATTTTTACTAAGTAAAACAAATACTATGCAAACAATTTTGTTGAAGTTTCAAATGATTTAGCAATGAACGAGTTGCAATCTATGCAATCAAAAAATTGATAAAAATTGTAAATCCAAACTTCGAATCTTTGTCGTTGCCTGGTAAGCCAATAAGCATTACTGCTTTTAAGAAATGGATAAAAGATGCAGAAAATGTTGAAACTATTTCTTTAAACGAAGCTAAAAAAAGATGGGCAAACAAGAAGAAAAAACTTCAAGCACTTATTCATTAAGAATTTCTGAAAACGCATATCAAAATATAGATGATATTGCGGAATTTATAGCATTTATTAACCATCAACCACAAAACGCAATTATGGTTGTAGATGGTATTTTTGATACTATAGATTTAATTCAATTAAATCCTTTCGTCTATAAAGAATGTGCCGAACTAAAAACAATTACTAAAATTTACAGACAAGTACTTTATAAAAGTTGGTTAATTATTTTTAAAATTAAAGGAATTGAGATTGTTATTTTAGGCGTAATATATGGTGGAAGACATTCCAAAAAAATTAAACCATTAAAGAAGATTAAATAATCTTTCATTTTTATTTTAAAATATAATTTATTATTTTTGTTTTCAACCAACCAAATAAAAATGAAAAAAAAATTACTATTTTTTGTAGTGTCATTTTGTGCTACATTTTCCTTGTTTGCAAAAGAAGTAGATTCTACACAACTTT
Organism: Saprospirales bacterium; assembly: GCA_016711605.1. GTDB lineage: Bacteria > Bacteroidota > Bacteroidia > Chitinophagales > JADIYW01 > JADJSS01. The sequence continues at coordinate 430,157 of JADJSS010000045.1, read as the reverse complement.
TGATGGATCAAATTGAATCCAACATAAAATACACTAAATCAGGTTCAGTAGATTTAGGAAATTGTACTTTAACAATTCCAAAAGGATTTAAATATTTGGATTCTGCACAATCTAGATATGTATTGGAAGATTTGTGGCAAAATCCACCAAGTTCACAAAAAACGTTAGGCATGTTGTTTCCAGAAGATGCTGGTGCTTTTACCGATAATAGTTGGGCATTTGAAATTTCTATGGATGAAATGGGTTACGTAAAAGATAAGGACGCACAAAAATGGATTATGACGACATCATGAAAGACATGAAAAAAGACAATATTGATGAAAATAAAACGCGAGTTGAAATGGGTTATGGCAAAGCTGTTTTGATTGGCTGGGCCTCAAAACCGTTTTATGATAAAGATAAAAACGTATTACATTGGGCAAAAGAAATCAAATTTGGCGATGATTCTATAAATACGTTGAATTACAACATTCGTTATTTATGCAGAAAAGGTGTGTTAGTTGTAAATGCAATTGCGAGTGTCAATCAATTGGATTTGGTAAAACAGAATATTCCAAATATTATGCAAAGTGTTGAATTTAAAAGTGGCGAAAAATACAGCGATTTCAATCCAAGTATAGATAAAGTGGCAGCATATGGAATTGGTGGTTTAGTTGCTGGAAAAGTGTTGGCAAAAGCTGGTGTTTTTGTGTTCTTATTGAAATACATAAAAATTATTGGAATTGCTGCTATTGCTTTTTTTGGAAAAATTTGGTCGATGATTACTGGTAAAAAGAAAGAAGATAGCAATCCATTGCCAAATGATGATGTGCAACCAAATGCATAAAAATCTTTAATACTTTAGTTTAATTTTAAACCACTAAAGACACTTAAGAAGTAAAGAAAAATTTATAGATAATTATTTTAAGACACCAAGAAAACTTAGTTTTCTTGGTGTCTTTTTTTCTTTTATTAAATCGTCTGTTTCTTATTTGTCTTTAGTGGTAAATTGTTTTATTCTGATTAATTAAACAAAAATTAATTCATCAGTTTGCATAAAATAAGTTGCATTTTCAACTAAGTCAGCTTCTGCATCTCTGCGTATCCATAAACCTCTTTGTGCACTTGTCCATAATCGTTTCATGGCTCTAATTTCATTTGCAATTTTTTTCAAATTTCCATTAGCAATTAATCCAACTAAATTTCTCATTTCTTTGCGACGATCTGTATTTGCTAAACTTTCACCACGATTATAAACCAATGATAAAATAGCACCTTGTGCATCAGGTGGCAATTTTTCAATTCCTGGATAAATATTTCGTGTTGATTTTGCATACTTCGGCATTGACTTGGTATAAAAAACCTCGAGTGCCTGTTCCAAGTAATAACTATGTTTTTTATAGAATTAGAAAGTGCATCTTTGCATTATCACCTTTTTTTCCAATTGTGGTGCTAAGTTTGTTAAAGTCTATCGTTGACAAAACATTTTTCCAATCATTCGTAAATTGAGTCAAACTCACATATCCTAAATCATAACCAATACCAATGGTTATACCACTGTCACCTTCTGGCCAAATTGGAAATTTATATTTGGTTTGATAAGCGCTTTTAGATGATATTTCTGAGTTTATAATGATATCTAAACTTTTCTTAGATACTATCATGGTTGCGCCAACAGGAATTGAAGGTAATATTTTTGACACGAAATCTTCAATTCTAGAAATGGTTGCAGGTCCAACAATTCCATCAATCTCTTTTCCAACAAATCCTAAACTTTTTTGTATTTCTTTTTTATGTTCAAATAGTGTAGATGTTGATGATAATGATATACCTTTTAATTTTTCAATTTCAATACATGTTGCTAAATCAAAAATACCAGTTGCAGTAATTTTAATTTTTTTTTGAATGTTGATGATTCTGGTTTCTAATGGAGTTGGCATAGTTTAGTTTTTTTGGTGATTAGTTTTGTTTTAAATTGATCTTATATGATATCTCGAATATAATAAATTATTGCTTAATTTGTATAAGTAATCTGAACTCATTTGTTTAGGTTCGAAAAAAAACAGCATAAAATATGCTGTTTTTTTGTAATTCAATTTTATAAATAAATCTATTTTATGGTAACATAACCTGTATTAATAAATAATTCATTTTCATTCCAAACATCAACTATATTCACCTTTTTCAGTAAAATCAATAGTTGCATAAACCCAATCCCAATCTTCGCCAATACCAGTTACAGGAATTGTTTGCACCAATTTTGTATCTTCTTTTCCATTCTTAGTGATTTTTTGTAAACAGAAAGTTTTATTTTTCTGTTTTAAAAACTTTTCCTTTGTAATTAATATTGCTACACTAACTTCTCCATTTTTAAATAAAAAGAAGACGACTCACCTTTAATTTCTGCGTTGTCACCAACCGAAGTACCGAATTGAATTTTAGAATCTTCATAATAATCTGAAGTTATAGTAGATGCTGGTTTATCTTCATCACTAACAACATTTATTTTTGTAGTTGCTTCAGCTAAAAATTTACCATTTTTAGTTTTTACAATTACTTTATACGTTCCAGCTTCTTTAAATTCCAAATCATACATTGCATAACGTTTTTTTGAAGTTACATCATTTAAAAAATTACGTGATGCAAAAAATGTAAATACACCATCTTCTTTTTTTTGAATTTCTAACAATAAAGGTTCTTTTATAAGTGCATCTTGAGTATAAACGATGTAAATATATCCACCAGCTGGTTTAATGTCCCAGGAATCATAGTATCCAGAAGTTTCACCAGTTTCGGCTTCATAAGTTTCGCAAAATTGTACTTTGCCACCAACTCCAGTTTGAGCAAAAAGTATTAAAGGCAATAAGAATACAAATGATAAGATTAATTTTTTCATTTAAGTGAATTTTAATGTGTTTTATTTATTTCAAAATTAGTACAAAAAACTATGCCAAACATACCATTTTTATGGTATTTAACACGATTGTTATGTAATTATTTATTCTAATTCTAAATTTCTACTATTTATAAATACATCTTCTTCGTTGTATAATTCAATTAAGTATTTTCCTTTTTCTGCAAATAAAGATCTAAGAAAGTCCATTTCCAGTTGTATTGCGTAAAGAAAACATCTGTAAATAAAAAACTTTTTCGTTTTTCTATTTTGTAAATCTTCGCCAACATTCTATCAGTTTTTAACCATAATTTATCGTATTGAGAAATATAGATGGTAATTTTTGTTTCATTTGGTTGCGCTTTAAACACATCTTTAACGCCAAATAATTTCTCATTTTGAATGCTATCACAAAACCTAAAATCAGTATTTCTGTAATACCAAGTGTCTACAAAACCATCTTCAACATAGGTATCTTCAGTATATAAAATTGTTGTGTAGTATGTATTTATTGGCGTTTCAATCTCATCTTCAAACAATAGAAATTTATAAATACCACTTTTCAAAAACGTATATTTATTAGCAATCCAATTTTGGGTTCCATCATTTTTTAAATCAAATCTATCAAATAATAAAAAGGAAGTGTCGTTTCTGTTATATTGCTTTTCAATTCTAACATGATATTTTTTTGTCAATAATTGATCTGATTTTAAAAAAATATACATGAAATTTCCAGCACGTTTTACACTCCAAATATTGTAACTGTTTATAGGATTTCCAGTATTATCGTAATCGGCACAAACAGTAAAAATAGTTGATGCGTCTATTGTATTTATAGAGCAACAGAATAAAAAAAAGATGATTATTTGTTTCACCGTTGAAAAAATTTATGTAATTGAAATATAAAATAATTATTCAACTTCTACTGATTTTTTCTGAATAAAAATATCTTTATCACTGAATAATTCTACGCTATATTTTCCTTTGTTTTTTATTGTAATCGGAAATGAAGTCCAGCGTTGAGTTGGTTTTAAATCAATTGTTAGCGTTTCAATTAAATTATTTGAATCATTAATTGCATAAATTTTTGCAATAATTTTTTCAGTTCTTAATTTTTTTTCATCGTGCGAAATATAAGTAACAATGGTACTTCCAACTTCGTTAAATGGAAATTTATTTTTTTTGCCAATAAAAATTTCGCTTAAAACACTATCACAAAAAACAATTTTTGTGTTTTTATAATACCAAGTATCTAAAGTAGAATCATCTTTGTAGTAATTATCTAAATAGCGAATTGATGTTTTGTATGTTTCAAAAATATTCGTTGCATTGCTATCTAACAACGTAAATTTATAAAAACCTGGTAACGAAAATGAATAACTATTATAGCAGTAATTTTGAGTTTCATTTTTTGCTTTCATCGTAATCGTATCCACTATTTCATATGCAGAATCTATTCTGTTTGCCATCCGTTCAATTTTCACTTTATATGTTTGATTTATAGTAGCATCTTGTTTATAGTAAATATAGATATCATTTCCTGTATTTTCAGTAGCAAACGTTTCGTAAAAACCAATTGCTTTATCACTATCATCAATGTAAGCGCACATTGCAAATTTAGAAGTAGCAAATGTTGGTAATGTAATTAAAATTAGAAAAGCGTAAACAAATAGTTTCATAGTAGTTTTTTTATTAATTAAATAAAGGATTTATGAAACTATATTTTAAAGCCATAATCTTGTTGTGAAACAACAAAATCGTTTTACTTATGAATGCAAATTTAACGTTTTTGTGCAATTATTTTAGAGTTGTTGAATAATTTAATAAAAATGAACATCAATTAATAAAAAACTAAAATACAATAGATAATTAAAGTATTCGTTATCATTATTGTTGAGTCAATTATTGTGCCAATTGATTTTGTTATATTTGCCGTTTCAAAATAAAATTCAAATGAACTATTTAAAATTAATCCGACCAATCAATTTATTAGTAATAATAGGTACTATGTGTTTGTTTTGGTATTCTTTTTTAGTAGCAAACGGTTATAAAATTTTTCGTTTGTTTCCTTTAATGACAAATTTCCAGTTCTTTTTACTGGTATTTTCTACCGTTTGTATTGCAGCTGGTGGTTATATTATCAATGATATTTACGATACTGATATTGATACATTTAACAGACCTAATCGCGTAATTGTTGGACAAAAAATTAGTGAAACAACTGCATATAATTTTTATAAAATAACTTGTCTGATAAGCGTAATTGCAACATTAACTTTGGCATATTTAACTAAAGAATATCGACTTTCTACTTTTCCAATTATTATCATGGTGGTGCTGTTTTTCTATGCATCGATGTTTAAAAAACAATTGATTTTAGGAAACTTAACCGTTGCATTTTGCAGTGCATTTACTATTTTATTAATTTCTTTGTTTGAAAGTGGTGGCAATTATTTAATGGGTCCAAACGAAACAGCTTACAGAAGTAGTATTTTTATTGGTGCATTAGTATATAGTTTATTTGCATTCTTAACCACATTTATTCGAGAAATTGTAAAAGATATTGAAGACAAAGCAGGTGATGAGCAATACGATTGCAAAACCATTCCAATACAATTTGGCGATTTAACTGCAAAAATAGTTTGCTTGGTTTTTGCGTTCATTATTGTTTCTATGTTACTTACTTTTGTGTTCTTTTTTATTAAAATGGATATAGAAAAAGTTCCGCTTTTTATAATTTTATTGTTGATTTTGCCTTTGGTTTTGATAATTAGTTATCTATTTATTGCAAAAACTGTAAAACAAATGCATATTGTTAGCAATTTAATAAAGATTTACATGGTGCTTGGTATAGCTTCGATGTTGTACTTTAGTCAAGGATTAAGTCCAATATTAATCAACTATGTTGCTTTTTTGAAGCAATTATTCTAACAAAAAATGAACAAACCAACTAAAATTATTTTGGGATCGCAATCACCGCGACGATATGAAATTTTAGCTGATGCTGGTTTTGAAATTGAAGTCATTAAACCAAAAGTAGAAGAACGATTTCCGTTTGATTTAGCTTATTCAAAAGTGCCAGAATATCTTTCAAAATTAAAAATGCATGATATTTATTCGTTTGTCGGTGACGATTCAGATTATATTATTTGCGCAGATACCGTTGTATTATTTGAGAAAAACTCGTAGGAAAACCTAAAAATTTAGATATTGCTTTTAAAACTTTAAAAGCGATGAATGGCAAAGCACACGAAGTAATTACAGGTGTTTCGATACGAAAAAATAAAAAACAAATTTCTTTTTCAGAACATGCAATAGTGTATTTTAAAGAATTAAGTGATGCAGAAATCAGACATTATGTAGATAATTTTTCACCATTAGATAAAGCTGGTGCATACAATATTCAGGAATATATTGGCGTTGATAAATTAGAAGGCGAATTTCAAAACGTAATGGGTTTGCCAATACAACGTGTGCTGAAAGAAATAAAAGGTTGGAAATAATCTATTTTGTTTACTCTATAGCCATGGTTCGTGTCTCACGAACCAAAACAAAAAGTGTTTCGTGAGACACGAACCACTGCGGTTGGTGTTGGAAGAATTTAGAGATTGGAAATAAATCTAATTCTTACATCGCAACCATCAAATTGCAACCACGAATATCAGCGTTATCTATTCTACCTAAAACTTCAAATTCTATTTCGGAAATAATGTTTACCAAATCTTGCGTTGCAATAAAACTGCAAGAATAAATATTAGCTAAATCAATTACATTTAAGCCACCACGACCAGCATTTGCTGATACTTTCAATGGATTGTAAATATCACGTTTCAAAATTTTCATCCATTTTGGAGTTTCAAAAATTCCGTTTCCTTTTGAATATGCTTGCGATAATAATTCAGTCATTCCATATTCTGAATGAACAGTTTTTACGTGAAAATAGCAAGTTCTTCTAAATTATTTAAATAAAAACCAGAATTTTTATTGTTCGATTTTTTTATCAAATCATCAACCATATAAACCAACGAAGAAGTATCACGTTCCAAATAGGATGGAAGCAATGCTAAAATAGTATAGTCGTCAATGTTTCCATAAAATTGTTCAAAACATAAACGAAAACTTTTTTCATAAAGGTTTAAATCATGCACCAAATGCTTGCTGGTAATTTGTCCAGTGGTACCGCTGCTTTCAAATATTTTTTCAGTTACAGCGTTTTCAATAATAATGGAATGGTTTTTATAAAACTCGATAGGTAAAAATGGAATTTTTTCAATCGAATCAATTGTGGTTGGATCGATTTTTAAATAATCAACAAACTTTTTATATACTAAATTGTTTGTATATTGGAACTGAAATACAGATAAAGCAACTTCATCGAACTGAAAATTGTCTGTATTAAAAATGTTTGCTAATATTGTAGTTGCATCTTGCACTGCGCAAATTTAATTATTAAAATGAACTTTAAATTTTTTATACCTTTTTCAATAATCATTTTAACAATTGCTGGTTGTTACAAAACGCCGTCGTATCCAGTTGAACCAGCCATTACCTTTGGTGGATTTGAAAAAGATAATGATATTTATACGCTTGGCGACAGTGGTTGGATGTACATAAAATTTACAGATGGTGATGGTGATTTAGGTTTAGCGACTAATAGTGATTCATCTCATTCTTCAAAATTGTACATCTATAATCTAAAAGAAACCACCTTGTTAGATACCTTAAATGAAATTCCTAAAATACCATATAAAGGAACTACAGTTGCAATAGATGGAACAATAGCTGTTAAGTTGACGTCTTTTCTACAAGAAGCAAGTTATCAGGCACTTTTTGATCTCAAAGGTAAAACTTCTGATACTTTTACCTACTCAATATACATAACAGATAGAGCAAGACACAAAAGCAATACCATTATTACTCCTGAAATAATCATTAAAAAAAGATAGTTTCACGCAGTAAAATAAACTTCCGTTAATGCTTACTTAATCAACAAATACCGATTGTAGCATACTATTTGCTCTATTTTTGCAATCCGTATGAAATCTTTTGATGTAATAATTGTAGGCAGTGGCTTTTCCGGTTTATCGGCAGCTTACTATTTACAACAAGCTGGTTTCAAGGTTAAAGTTCTCGAAGTTTCATCTCAATCAGGTGGTCGTGCAAGAAGTGATAAAATGGATGGTTATACTTTAGATAGAGGTTTACATTTTTATCATCACTCAACTACAGAACTCAAAAAGATAATCAACATTAACGAACTAGAATTAAAAAATACCTATCCAGGTTATTTACTTCGTTATCAAAATACATTTAATCTTTTCACCAATCCTGTTTATCAGACTTTCGATTCGTTGTCAACAGCACTTTCACAGAATGCTACTTTTACAGATAAAATGCGTTTATTTGGTTTATATGTGAAATTGAAAACATTGCCATACAATAAATTAGTAAAAGAAAACGAATCGTCAACATTTGAGTACTTTTCAAAAAATGGTTTTAGTAAAAAATTAATTGATTCTTTGTTTAGACCAATGTTGGCTGCCAATATTTTCGATTATAATTTACAATCGTCTTCTCGTTTTTCTAAAATTTATTTAAAATCACTATTTCAAGATCATGTGGCTTTACCAAAAGATGGAATTGGAAAAATAAGTAAAACAATTGCCAATAAATTAGAACCAAATACTATTTCTTTTAAAACGAAAGTAAAAAAAGTAGTTGATAATGGTGTTGAGTTGATGAATGGTGAATTTATAGAATCTAAATTTGTAATAGTTGCAACTAATGCAATCGACGCAAATGGTGTATTACACAGAGAAGTACTTTCTGCAGAATGTTCGCATGTAACTACCTTATATTTTTCTGCTGATAAAGCACCAGTTTCAAAAGCAGTAGTTATTTTAAATGGAAATGAAAGTGGTTTGGTTAATCATGTATTTGTTCCAACTAATTTACACAAAGAATACGCACCAAAAGGCAAGCATTTGATTGCTGTTAATGTAGTAAAAGAACACGATTTAGACGACGAAGAATTAGAAATAAAATGCTTAACGGAATTATCAGATTGGTTTGGTTTATCTGTAATGGACTGGAAACACCTGAAAACATATTACATCAAATATGCAATGCCGTTTAAGCCAATTTTAGATGAAGTTAGATTCTTCAAAAAAGTATCAGATACTATTTATTGTTGTGGTGATAGTTTAAGCATTGGTAGCATGGAAACTGCTTTGCGTAGTGGTCGAGAAACAGCATCTATAGTTGCACAAGAACTCGAAAAAAATCCTTCAACTTTAGAAAAACTTGAATTTCAACAATAAAGACCTTTTCAAAGTTTTATAGTCAAACCGCACGCGTTGTGGATAATTTGTAAAAATTGAGACTTTTTTACATTCTACTTTTATAAAAATAAACTTACCAAAAAATGCTTACAATATTTCATGGAACTGCACGAGTCGACAGTAACTCGCGTAAAATTGCAAATTTTTACGATGAATTGTTAGGTAGAAAAAATATTCCACATCAGTTTTTTACACTTGAAAATGTAGAAGCAGAAATCTTTAATAAAACATTCTACAATCCAAAAAATGCGCAATTAGAAAGTATTGAAACGCATATTTTGGCGCCAACAAGTAAGTATATTTTCATTGTTCCTGAATACAATGGCAGCTTTCCAGGTATGTTGAAAGGTTTCATTGATGCATCTGACGTAAAAAAATGCTTCCATAATAAAAAAGCATGTTTAACTGGTGTTGCAGAAGGACGCGCTGGAAACTTACGCGGTATGGAACATTTGACAAATATTTTCAATCATTTAAAAATGAATGTATTGCATCTTAAAATTCCAATTTCTCAAGTTCACTTGATGTTGGACGAAAGTGGCAAACTCAACAATCCGGAAATGATGAAACTCATCGAACAGCAAATTGATTTATTCATGGAATTTTAAAATTTCAGTATGCAACAAAAAAAATATTTTGGTTTACTTTTTCCACTATTAATACTTGTTTTTATTGTTTCTTGCAACAATAATACATCCAATAAAAAACGAAATGTATTCAGAATGAATTTCAATTTCGGATTGAGTTCTATGGATCCAGCATTTGCAAAAGACCAAGGAACCATGTGGGCCGACGTTCAATTATTTAATGGTTTGGTGCAAATTGATTCAAATATGAATGTAATTCCGTGTATTGCAAAAAACTGGAAAATTACGAATGATGGTTTGACCTATGAATTTAATTTAAGAAATGATGTTTTTTTTCACGATCATGAGAAATTTACTAATGGCAAGGGTAGGAAAGTAGTTGCTCAAGATTTTGTCTATTCGTTAAATAGATTGATTGATTCAACTGTTGCATCAACAGGTGGTTGGTTGTTTAATGGAAAAGTAGCTAAGGAAAATCCTTTTGAAGCTACGAATGATACCACATTTATTATTCATTTACAAAATCCATTTAAACCAATGTTAGGTTTGCTGACCTTGCAATATTGCTCGGTAGTTCCAAAAGAAATTGTTGATTTTTATGGTAAAGATTTTCGTTCCAATCCTGTTGGAACTGGACCTTTTAAATTAGTTCGTTGGGAAGAAAATAATGTGTTGGTGTTGAAAAAAAATGACAACTATTTTGAAACAGATGCACAAGGAAATAAATTACCTTATTTAGATGGTGTTCGCATTAGTTTTATTGCTGATCGTGGTGCTGAATTTTTGGAATTTTCACAAGGCAAGTTAGATTTTATGACTGGTTTGGATATTTCATATAAAGATAAATTATTAACCACAACAGGAGAACTTCAACCAGAATGGAAAAGCAAAATCAACTTTGAAAAAATGCCATTTTTGAATACAGAATACTTAGGAATATCAATGGCAAAACAAGATTGCGAAGCATTGAAAAATAAAAAAGTTCGACAAGCAATTAATTACGCAATTGATAGAAAAAAGATGATTTCCTATCTAAGGAATGGTGTAGGTGTTGCTGCGGAAAACGGAATGATTCCGAATGGTTTGCCATGTTTTGATGCTAATGTAAAAGGTTATACATATGATGTAGAAAAAGCCAAAAAATTATTGATTGAAGCTGGTTATCCAAATGGAAAAGGTATTTCTGAAATTAAAATTTACTCAAATCCAACTTATAGTGATTTGATTACAAATATTGCAAATGAATTGGCATCTATAGGAATTGTTTGTAAAATTGAAAACACACCTGCAACATTCTTGCGTGAAGCTATGCGCAAAAATGAAGTAGGTTTTTTCCGTGCTTCCTGGATTGGTGATTATCCAGATGGTGAAAATTATTTAGCATTATTTTATAGTAAAAATGGCGCACCACCAAATTATACCTATTTCAAAAACACACAATACGATAAAATTTACGAGCAAGCAATTAAAGAAACAAATGCAGAAAAAGCAACAGCATTGTATCATCAATTAGATAAAATTATTATTGAAGAAGCACCTGTTGTACCTTTGTTTTATGATGAGTTGACGCGTTTCTCACATAAAAATGTTTCTGGTTTAACAAAGAATTCAATGAATTTAGTAATACTAAAGAACGCAAAATTGAATTGAAAATTAATGTTGAACCATATAATCCAAGTTGGAAAAATCAATTTGAATTTGAATGCAAAATAGTAAGTGAATTATTAATTAACTATCAACCAATAATTGAACATATTGGCAGCACTTCAATAGAAAATTGTGCTGCAAAACCAATCATAGATATTTTAATTGGTTTTAGATCGGAAAAAGATTTAAATTCAATTGTTTCTATAATGACTCAACATCAATATGTTTATTATAAATTGTATGATGAAGAAATGCCTTTCCGAAGATTTTTTGTGAAATATAAAAATCCAATTAGTCAAACTGTCTTTACTACTGACGAAGAAAGAAATTTGTTTTTATTGGAAAAACATCTAGTACATATTCATTGTACCATCCATAAAAATGACTTTTGGAATCGACATGTAGCTTTTAGAAATTACTTGCAAAATCATGAAGACGATAAAATTAGATATAGCAATTTAAAACTTGAATTATCTAAACAAGAATGGAAAGATGGAAATGAATACAACGATGCAAAAAATGAACTGATAAAAGAAATTGAACAAAAAGCTCTAAATTCGTATTTATCTAAATAGAAATTTCATTTTTTTTTATTTTAGATTACTTACGACTCAAGTCTATAAAGCTATCACATGATCACCAACATCATCAACAACAAATCAACCAAACTATTTATTTTTTTAGGTGGATTTTTTATTGCCAATGCATTTATCGCAGAAGTTATTGGTGTTAAAATATTTTCTTTAGAAAATACGATTGGAATTACACCATTCAAAATTCCGTTATTTGGAACCGATTTTTCCTTCAACCTAACAGCTGGTGTTTTGTTGTGGCCAGTTGTTTTTATTATGACTGATATCATCAATGAATATTATGGTGAAAAAGGTGTAAAGTTTTTGTCTTATCTTACAGTTGTTTTATTGGCGTATGCATTTTTGATGTATTATTTAGGGATAAAATTAGTTCCAGCAGGTTGGTGGCCAACATCTAAAACAGATCAAGGTGTTCCAAATATGCAGTTAGCTTATGCTCAGGTATTTGGACAAGGCATTGCCATCATTTTAGGTTCATTGATTGCATTTTTAATTGGACAAGTAGTAGATGTGGTGATCTTTCATAAAATAAAGAAATGGAGTGGTGAAAAATATATTTGGCTCAGAAGTACTGGTTCTACACTGGTTTCGCAGTTGATAGATAGTTTTGTAGTTTTATTTATTGCATTCTATTTGTATCCAAAATACATTAGTGATGCAAATGGAAAACCTTGGGCTTTCAATGTGGTTATGTCTATTTGTATAGGAAATTACATTTATAAATTTATTGTTGCTGTTGTGTTAACGCCAGTAATTTATATCGTTCATAATTGGATAGAAAAATATCTTGGACATGATTTAGCGAAGGAAATGAAAACTGCTGCTTTAAAAGAATAATACATTCAAAAAATTAATTTTGAATTTCATTTTCAACTACATATCTTTACCACAGAGTTTTGGTTTTCGGTCTCACCACCGAAATTAAAAGGGAAACAAGTGAAATGCTTGTACAATCCCAGTTGCTGTAAGCACACCACAATTTGTCATGCTGAATTTATTTCAGCATCTAAAATTCTTGACAAGAGAAGATTCTGAAACGAGTTCAGAATGACAATTTGAATGGTACTGAATTCTACAACCACTGTTTTGTCTATCAAATCGGGAAGGTTTCAGTAAAGTGTAAGTCAGAAGACCTGCCAAAGTTCGTCAACTAAAAAATGTTCTGAGGAAACATTTCAAGTAATATGAACAGTAAATCATTTTCTCTGATTACGCTATTTGTTTTATTTCAAATAGAATTTGCAAACACCACTTTTGCAGACAGTATTCCTGTTTCCATTCCTGAAGTCATGATTCAATCTTCCAGAGAAAATTTCTATTCAACTTCAAACTTCAACTATAAAATAGACAGCTTTCAAACACATTATTATGGACAAAATTCTATCGCTGATATTTTGCAAAATTTTACACCAACACAAATAAATAGTTACGGATTTGGTGGTGCTTCTACCTTGAGATTGCGTGGAACAGCCGATGATCAAACTTCTGTTTTTTGGAATGGTTTGAAAATTAATTCACTTACTTTAGGTTCAACAGATATTTCGCTGATACCAATAAATGCTGCTAATTCCATCCAAATTGTAACGAATGCATCGAGCGCAGTTTTAGGTAGTGGAAATTTTGGTGGTGCTATTTTGTTAAATAATAATCCAATTTTTCAAAAAGCTATTGATGTTTCAATCAGACAGGATTTTTCTTCTTTTAAAAACTTCAGAACCAATTTTTCTTTGAAAGTTGGAAATGAAAAAGTGCAGTTTTCAACATCGTCATTCTACCAAACAGCTAAAAATAATTTTCCGTTTTTTGATAAATATAAATTTAATAGTCCAACGGTTTTAAATGAAAATAATGAAACTAATCAATGGGCAACTATTAATGAATTAAATTTAAAATTGAATAAAAATCAGCAACTCGATTTTGGAAATTATACGTTGCAAAAACAACATAATATTCCAGCAAATATGGGTTCGTATCAAGTCAGTAAAAAATTCCAAAATGATTTTACGACTAAAGTTTTTATCAAATATCAGAAGATATTAAAGCATTCACAATTTTATTTTAGAAGTGGCTATGTTTATGATTATATGTTGTATAATGACAGCGTGAATAAAATTAACGCACCTTATTTTATTCATCAATCTCAAAATAGTGCTAATTACCGTCATTTCTTTAAATACCAAATTGTCTTAGATGTTGGTATAGATTATAACGCAGAAATTGCAAAAGTTGAAGAATACAAAAGTAATATTTTGCGACATCGAGCTGCTGCATTTTTTGGTGTAAAATACTCAATAAAAAACATTGTATTGAATGCAACGATGCGACAAGAAATTTTAAAAGCAAAATACATTCGACCACAGTTTGGTATTAATATTTCCTACACAGACAGAAAAGATATTTTTTCTACATCCATAAGTTATGCAGATAAATTTAGATTACCAGATTTTAATGATTTGTATTGGCAACCAGGTGGAAATAAAAATCTAAAACCAGAAAGTGGTTTAACGGTTGAATATAATTTTGCAGTAAAACCTATAAAAAAAACAGCTAAATATCAATTTACTTTTAGTAACTCAATTTATTTTTCAATTATCAAAAACAATATCGTTTGGACACCAATTGTCTCTGGTTTGTATTCACCTCAAAACATCAAGAAAACAAGGCATTACGGCATTGAATCGAAGTTAGAAAATATCATTTCATTTAATAAAACAAATGCTTTAAAAATTTCTGTAAATTATAACTATAATAATTCAACTATAATAAATGATGAATCAAACATTGAGTTGAATGGAAATTTTATACGGTATAAACCTCAACACACCATCAAATCATATTTAATTTTTGAAGACAAGTATTTTAATCTTGGATTTAATTATTTATTCGTTGGCCAACGTTTTACAGATGATGAAAACATAAAAGTATTTCAATTAAAACCATATAGTTTAGTTGACTTGTTTATTGCTTACAAAGGAAATTTCAAAAATATTCACGCAGAATTTGCCTTCAAACTAAATAATCTTTTTAATACACAGTATGAAAGTTTAAGAAGTTATGCTCAACCACTAAGAAATTATAACCTTTCACTAATTCTTAATTATAAATCAAAACTAAAATGAAAAACACGTTTAAAAAAATCATGTTCTTGCTGTTTGTTTGCGCAAGTATTATTTCTTGTAAAAAAGAAGATAATCAAAATAATACCATCGGAACATATGCTGAAAGTGGATCTGCAATTGTAGTAAATGAAGGCAATTACGGAAGCAATAATGGTTCTGTATCATTTGTTGATAGAAATGGTTTAGTAACGAATTATATTTACGAAAATGCAAACAGTGGAATTAATTTAGGTGATGTAATTCAGTCTTATACACGAGTTGGAAATAAAGGAATTATTTGTGTGAATAATTCTTTTAAAATAGAAATTGTTGATGCACGTACATTCAAACATTTGGCAACAATTGTTGATACTACAGCAACTCAAAACACTAGTTATGTTCGTTACGCACTTGGCATCGATGATAATAAAGCATACGTAACAAATGGTAATTTTGCTGGTGAAGTAGAAGTTATAAATCTATCCACAAACACAATTACCAAAAGTATCAATGTTGGCAAAGGTCCTGAACAATTAGTAATGGTTGATAACAATGTTTATGTGTGTAACAGTGGTGGTTTTGATGTAGATAGCACAGTGTCAATTATCAATACAACAACTGATGTGGTTACATCAACTATTAACGTTGGTGATATTCCACAAAAAATTGTTCGTGATGCACAAAACAATGTTTGGGTTTTGTGTGCTGGTCAATCTGATTATTCGAATTATCCAATTATCAATAAATTATCACCATCAAAATTAGTTAGAATTAATACAACAACAAATACCGTTGATCGTAGCTTTACACTAATAAATGCTGGTGCACCGAGCTATGTTGTGCAATTGGCAATTGGCAACAACGGTCGAACATTATATTATAGTGTAAGCGACAGAATTTATGCACTTGATATTACATCAGGTAGTTTGCCAATTACGGCATTAATTTCTGGAAGAAATTTTTATGGTTTAGCAGCATCACCATTTAGCAATCAAATTTGGGCATTGCAAGCACCTAATTTTACGTCAAGTGGTTATGTTTTCAGATATGCATCATCTGGAAGTTTAATTGATTCATTAAAAGTTGGAATTGGACCAAATGGTGCGGTTTTTAATCAATAAATTGTCGATTAACTTTTTCAAAGTTTTAATACTTTGAAAAATATTTTTTAGTTTTACGATATGTATCAACATCAAAAATATTGCAATCAATGCGGAAAAGAAGTCGTATTTATTTTTACTGAAGGAAAAGATAGATTTGTTTGCGAACATTGCAATATCATACATTACACAAATCCAAAAATAGTAGTAGGAGCGATGTCATTTTGGGAAAATAAAATACTTTTGTGTAAACGTGCTATTGAGCCACGAAAAGGATTTTGGAATTTACCAGCTGGTTATTTAGAAGATTTTGAAAAAGCAGAAGACGGTGCCATTCGAGAAACTATGGAAGAAGCTGGTGCTGTAATTGAAATTATTCAGCCTTTAGTTGTCTATAATATTCCACAAGCCAACCAAGTGTATATTCATTTTTTAGCAAAATTAATTGATGGAACTATTACCAATGGTGTTGAAAGTTTAGAAACAAAATTATTTACAGAAGAAGAAATTCCTTGGAAAGAAATGGCGTTTACTTCTTCAACATTTACAATTAAAAAATATTTTGAAGACAGGAAATCGGGTAATTTCAAAACCTATTTAGCATCATTTCCAGAAGTATAAATTATTTCACTTATTTTCATACTTTTTCTATCTTTGTCATACAAATTTCTAAATATATGAATGCGAAAAGCAAACAAACATTACTTGCAATTATTTTAATACTTTTAGGTGTTGTTTTACGGTTATTAGAATTAATTCCTAATTTTTCACCTGTAACAGCCATAGCATTATTAGGTGGTGCCTATTCATTAGATAAGAGATGGTCTATTATAATTCCTGTAGCATCTTGATTCATTAGCGATATTTTATTAGGTTACAAAAATAATTATCCATTTTTTCATAATACCATTTTCTTTGTTTATATTTCCTATATTATTATTGCTTTTTTAGGTTGGAAATTGCGAAGTGAAAAAGTTAACTATTTAAAAGTTGGTGGATTTGCAATGCTATCGTCTCTTTTATTTTTTATTATCTCAAACTTTGGTGTTTGGATAGTTGGTACTTTATACGAAAGAAATTTAGCTGGTTTAGTTAATTGTTTTGAAATGGCAATTCCATTTTACAAAAACACATTTTTGGGCGATGTAGTTTATACACTCTTATTTTTTGTTGTATTCAATGTGATAAAAAATTTAACAATTATCAAACTAACACCTTCAACAATAAAATAATATTATCTAAAGAATAAAAATTTATAAAAAGATTTCTAATTAAGAAATCTTTTTTTGTTTAATGTAGTCATTAACAATGGAGTATTAAAAAAAATAGATTTCCAAACTATTATCTTAACAAATGTTAGAAAATAAAACGGTAGAAACTAACATAGAATTGCATACATTTGCCAACCTAAAAACTATTAAAAATTGTCATTAATTAAATCTATTTCAGGAATCAGAGGAACCATTGGTGGAAAATCAGGCGAGGCACTAACACCTATTGATATTGCTAAATTTACACTTGCATATGGTACTATTTTAAAACCAAAAGATGGCACTGCAAAAATTGTGGTTGGTCGCGATGCACGTATTTCCGGCGAAATGGTACACAATATTATTATTGGAAATTTATTAAGTATTGGAATTGATGTTATTGATCTAGGTTTGGCAACTACACCAACCGTTGAAATAGCTGTGAAAGCAGAACATGCTGATGGTGGAATTATTATCACTGCATCGCACAATCCAAAACAATGGAATGCAATGAAATTATTGAATAGTGATGGTGAATTTATTTCTGAAAAAATTGGACAAGATGTTTTGAAAAAAGCAAATTCTGGAAAGTTTGAATTTGTGGATGTCGATAAATTAGGACAAGTTACAACAAAAGATTACTTAGATTATCATATCGAACAAATCCTTAAGGATGTTTTGGTAGATGTTGAAGCGATTACTGCAAAGAAATTTAAAATTGTGGTTGATGCAGTCAATAGTGTTGGTGGCATTGCTGTTCCAAAACTATTAAAAGCACTTGGTGTAAAAGATATTGTTGAATTATATTGTGAGCCAAACGGAAAATTTGCGCACAATCCAGAACCACTGCCTGAAAATTTATCAATGCTTTGTTCTGAAGTAAAACAACAAAAAGCAGATATCGGTATTGCTGTCGATCCTGATGTAGACCGATTGGCGCTGATTGATGAAAAAGGCGTTCCATTTGGCGAAGAATACACGTTAGTTGCCGTTGCAGATTATGTATTGAAATTCAGAAAAGGAAATACAGTTTCCAATCTTTCATCAACCAAAGCATTAAAAGATATCACTTTAATGCATGGTGGCGAATACACAGCTTCTGCAGTTGGTGAAGTGAATGTAGTTGAAATGATGAAAGCGACAAATGCGGTAATCGGTGGTGAAGGAAATGGTGGAATTATTTATCCAGCTTTGCACTATGGACGCGATGCACTCATGGGTATTGCTTTATTTTTAACACATTTGGCAACATCCAATAAAAGTATGCATTCGTTAAGAGCGAAATATCCAAATTATGTGATTTCTAAAAACAAAATTCAATTAGACGAAGGAATGGATTTGGATGCTATTATGGATAAAATTAAAATCAAATATAAACAATATCCACAAAATACTATTGATGGTTTACGCATCGATATTGACCAGGATTGGGTTCATTTACGACGTTCTAACACAGAGCCAATTATTCGTATTTATGCAGAAAGCAACACAGAACAAACTGCCAATGCAATTGCACACAAAATGCAAAACGATATTATTGCTATTTTGAAAGAGAAGTAATTACATATTGTGTTGATAAATAGTATTTTACCATACTTTACTTATATCATCGCACCAAGCACGAACTAATTCGTCTTCTTCTTTGCCAACAAAACCTTTTCCAGTTAGCATATCGTAACATGTCAATAAATCATCCAGCATATTTTCTTTGCCACCTTTGATATTTAAGTTTGATAATTCGCTGCAAATCTTGTAGTTATTTAAATAACCAGGAATTTCGTCTTCAAAATCTTTCAATAAATTATGCTGGTTGCGCTCTTGCCAAACCGTCGCATCGTGAAACAGAACTGACCAGCCATTTGCCCAAGAAATACGTTGGGCCACATAACTGCGCCAAATATCAGTCATTCTAAAGCTGCAATACGCAGGCAAATATAACAAAGGAAATGCTTCTTTATACCAATACGTATTTTGACTGTTAAATGGACTCCAAGCATTATTGCCTAAAGCTACATTTACGCCAGTTTTTTCAAAATCCATTGGCAATGGATAGGTGAGTCGGAAAACTGCATCTACATCTGGATTTTCGTCTGCTAAACCTTGTTGAATTGGACAGATAATTTCTTTTGTTTCAAAATTGGATAGGTTAGGAGTCTCCTTTTGCAATTCTTCTAACGGCAAACCTCTTGGCCATACAAATTTGTTGCTGAAGTATTTATATACATTTATCCAACCTGTTTCTTTAACATCTACTGCTTTTATAATTTTGGTTGTTGGATTCCAAAACTCTTCTCTTGGTAAATTATCATCATCAGTTTCAACTAATTCTTCTGTTCCATTTTGTAATGCGATGATATAACCAATATTTTTTCTTGCATAATGTCTTGTTGGACAAAGTTTTGCAAATTTTGAGTCAAGCTCTAATTGACGTTTTACGGACCAAAAATCGCAGCCATCGATATGGAAATTTTCAGGATTTTTTGTATCGCCAATCATTATGAAGTGAATATTTCGTGCAGTACATTCTTTTGCGTATGTATGAAGCACTTCTAAAGTATCTGGTGCAATTGATGTTATAACTAATGATTTAACTGACATATTATAAGTTGTTTGTTTTTAGATAGTTAATGTTATTAAAATTAGATAACTGGTGTATTTCCTTTCAATCTTTCAAAGAAATAATACATTAAAGTTTGGCGTGCATTTTTTACTGCAGATGGTGAAACACGTGGTGATGGTGCTTGATAATGAATTGGTACTTCAGCAATTCTGTGTTTGCGCAATAAATATTTTACTTCGGTTTGATAAAAATGTGCTTTTGATTTTAATGGATATTGTAACAATTTTCCAATCACATCTCTGTGGAAACCTTGAAATCCAGATGTCATGTCGTATAACTTTGTGCCTAACAATAAGTTAGCTAATATAGTTCCAGTTTTACTTAACATTCTTCTGTTAAAAGGTGAGTCACCCATTGAACCATCTTTTATAAAACGTGAACCGAAAGCACATTCATTTCCTTCGTTTAAAACACGTAAAAACATAGGAATTGCTCTTGGGTCATGACTTAAACCTGCATCCATTTCAATAATAATATCGTGCCCATTTGCATAAGCAACTTTGAAACCAGTTAAGTACGCATCTACCACATTTTTATTGTCTGGAGCCCAAACTACTTCAAATCTTGGATCATTTTTTGATAATTCTTGAGCTAATTCAAGCGTTTTATCTTTTGACGCATTGTCAATGACAAAATATATTTTTCCTGTGCCAATTACATCCATTACACGTTTGAGCAAATCTACGAAAGGTGCAAAATCTTGTTCTTCATTGGCCATAGGTATTGTGGCGGCCCAATTTGTGTATAAATACATGTATGATTAAATTAACTTTTTTAAATCCATAAAGATAAGGCAAAACTATAAATTAATGAAGTTTTAGTTTCTCTGTTTCCTATATTTTTTAATTCGTTTGTATTTTCTTTATTTTAATTTTATAAAATTCTTTCAATTATTAATAACTGGCAATTCAAATGTTTTCTATACAATTTAGCATTATATTTGTCCTATAATTTATATTATGTTAAATAGAATTAAAGACATTTAAAGACTATCATCTTGTTAATGAATTATTATAACTTTTAAAGTTGTTTGATTTCTGCTACCAATTCTGTGAGTGCTTTTTTAGCATCACCAAAAAACATAGATGTTTTTGAATTGTAGAAAAGTAAATTATCAATTCCTGCGTAACCTGCACTCATAGAACGTTTATTGATAATGATATTTTTAGCGTTTTCAACATCTAAGATTGGCATTCCATAAATTGGAGAACTTGGATCTGTTTTTGCTGCTGGATTCACTACATCATTTGCACCAACTACCAAAACCACATCAGTTTGAGGAAATTCTGGATTTATATCTTCCATTTCAACCAACTTTTCGTATTCAACGTTTGATTCTGCTAATAAAACGTTCATATGTCCAGGCATACGACCTGCAACTGGATGAATGGCATATTTTACTTCTACACCACGTTCTTCTAATAATTTTTCTAATTCATGAATAACATGCTGAGCTTGTGCGACAGCCAAACCATATCCAGGTACAATTACTACCTTTTTTGAATAATTCAATAAAACAGCTAAATCAGAAACTTGGATGTCTTTTACTGTTCCTTTTTCTGAAGCTTCTCCAGCTGCTGCTCCACTTCCACCACCAAATGCACCAAAAATTACGTTGCTTAATGGTCTGTTCATGGCTTTACACCTCGCTAAAGTCAATAAAGTTCCAGCTGAGCCAACTAAAATTCCACCTGTGAGCATTGGTTTGTTATCGTATAAGAAGCCACCAAATGCTGCAGCTAAACCTGTAAATGAATTTAACAGCGAAATTACGACAGGCATATCGGCACCACCAATTGGCACTGTAAACAAGATACCGTAGATAATTGCAACAACAAATAAGATCCAGATTACAAATACTGGTAATGCAAGACTTTGAAGAACTACATAAACTGATGCTATAACAACTAGTAATAAAACTATATTGTTCAATGAATTATAGTTTGGCAAACGTACAGGTTTGTCCATTTTGCCTGATAATTTTAAGTAAGCGA
The DNA here is from genome assembly GCA_016711605.1 of Saprospirales bacterium. Taxonomy (GTDB): domain Bacteria; phylum Bacteroidota; class Bacteroidia; order Chitinophagales; family JADIYW01; genus JADJSS01. The sequence goes on along the minus strand of JADJSS010000045.1, from coordinate 408,055 downwards.
TTATAGATCCAGAAAATGAAATAGTACCAATTACCATACCTGCAACAATGAATGATAGTGCAGCAATATTTCCTCTATTGTGTTCATATTCTGTTAAGCCAATTAGTGCAGCACAAGCGCCACCCATTCCGTTGAACATAGAAACCAATTCTGGCATTTTTGTCATTTCAACTTTTTTAGCAGTTAACCAACCAATTGCCGAACCAATGCCAATTGCACCAAAAATTAAAACAAATTTTAATGTATTTACGGTGGTATGATCAGTTCTAAATAAAAAAATGGTACCTAAAATGGCAATCGTCATACCAAATGCACCGATTAAATTTCCTTTTCGTGCAGTTTTCGCATTTCCCATCATTTTTAATCCGATGATAAACGTCACCGAACCAATCAAATAACATATTTCTAAAAGTCCTTTCATTATTATAATTTGATAATTGAGTAATTCAATAATTTAGTAATGATTTTTAAATTGTTTCATTAATAAATTACTTCATTATTTAATTGAATTTATTTTTTCTTAAACATTTCCAGCATTCTATCCGTTACTACAAACCCACCGACAACATTCAATGTTCCTAGAATTACAGCTAAGAAACCTAAAATTAGTCCAAATATATTGGATGGATCTGTATCTAACATAACGATTATGGCACCAACTATAACCACACCGTGAATAGCGTTTGCGCCAGACATTAATGGTGTGTGCAAAACAGTTGGTACACCACCGATAACTTCAATACCAACAAATACAGCTAAAATGATAAAATAAATCATTTCGCGGTTTTGAACAAAAAAATCGAATATTTCCATAAGTTGAATTTATTAATGAAATAATACAATAATGAAATAATGCAAAGATAAGATATTAGCCATTTTTCAATTACTACATTATTTCATTGTTTAATTTATTAATTTTTTTCCTTCATGAACAATTAAACTACCTTTAGTAATTTCTTCATCCATTTCCCATTTAAAGCCATCTTTAGTTGCTAAATGATATAAAAGTGTTTGTATATTCTTTGCGTATAAGTCGCTGGCATTCATAGGTAATAACGATGGAATATTGCCTTCGCCTATAATAGTAACACCATTAATGTTCACATTTTCATTCAGCTTGCTTCCTATCACATTTCCACCTTGTTCAACTGCCATATCTAAAATAACAGAACCAAATTTCATCGATTTTACCATTTCGTCAGTGACCAAAACTGGTGCTTTTCTACCTGGAATTAAGGCAGTCGTAATTACTATATCAGCTTCTGCTACATGTTTGGCAACCAATTCTTGTTGTAATTTCAAAAATTCATCAGATACACCTTTTACATAACCACCTTCCATTTTGATGGTATCATCGCCTTTCACCACAATAAATTTACCACCTAAAGATTCAACTTGTTCTTTTGTTTCTGGTCGAATATCTGACACTTCAACAATGGCTCCTAATCGTTTTGCGGTTGCAATTGCCTGTAAACCAGCCACACCTGCACCAAAAATTACCACTTTTGCTGGCTTAATGGTTCCTGCTGCAGTGGTCATCATTGGAAAAATTTTACCTAAAGTATCTGCACAAATCAATACAGCTTTATAACCAGCTAAATTTGCTTGTGAAGATAATGCATCCATTTTTTGTGCTCTAGAAATACGAGGAACCGCATCCATTGAATAGGCAGAAATTCCTGATTTTGCACATGCTTCTACCAATTCAGGATTGGTAGCTGCCCACATAAATGAGATAAGCACCGCTCCTTTTTTCATTAATGAAATTTCTTCTGGTGAAGGTGCATTTACTTTTAAGATAATATCAGCGCCTTCGTAAAGTATATTTTTTTGAGGTAAAATGGACGCACCTGCATCTCTATAATTATCATCACTAAAAAATGAATTTAGACCGGCACCTTCCTCTATATTTACGGTAAAACCTTTGGCTATTAAATCTTTGGCAATTAATGGTGTAATGGAAACTCTGTTTTCTTTAAATTTTGTTTCTTTAGGAACGGCAATTATCATCAATATAAAAATTTTACCGAAATTAAGTTTAAGAATAGATATTTTATACTAAATTTTAAAACTTTAAATTATGGTAAAATTGAATGTATGCATATATTTACCTTTAAATTATTGATATGTACATCACATTTGGGTAGAAGTACTTAAATATTTAAATAATTCTTTTAAATTCAATTATAAATTTTACTGAATGAAATTAATACACACCACCATCCTGATTCCTTTGTTTTTTGTTATTGTAATGTGGATTGTATATTTTTTAGATGTTTTTTTGCCTCTAGATTTTGCAATTTTTGGTATTTTTCCTCGAGAAACAAGTTCATTAATTGGAATTATTGCTACACCAATTGTACATGGTAGTTTTGAGCATTTAATTTCCAATTCGCTCCCAATATTTATTTTAGGTACTATTTTATTTGTTTCATATAATAGAATTGGATATTTAATATGGATTTTAATTCACATTTTTACTGGTATATTAGTTTGGCTATTTGCTCGAGGTGGCACTTTTCATATTGGTGCAAGTGGTGTTGTTTATGGTGTTGCTTCTTTTTTATTTTTTTCTGGTTTTTTTAGGTTTGATATAAAAGCCATTGCCATTGCCAGTGGTGTCGCTATTTTTTATGGTGGTATGATTTGGGGAATTTTACCTATTCAACCTGGTGTATCTTGGGAATCTCATTTGTTTGGTGGCATTACAGGTGCAGTACTCGCCTATTTGTTTAAAAATGTAGATAAAGACAAAAAACATCTAGAGATGGAACTAGAGCATCAAAAAAATATCGATAACCGAAAAACCTTTGATGATTTTATCAAAAAGATTTAATGAAATAGCAAAGAATTATTCAACTTTAAACGCTTTTTAAAACTTTGCGTTTATTTTTCCTTTTTAATTTACTATTCTCTAAACGGATTTCTCACTTCATATTCAGGTGGTTTTATTCTTTTAAGAAAAGATGGCAGCACCATATTAAACAATCTATTGTGCATCTTTAAATAAGCATGTAAAGGTGTTGGTTTTGCGCCAATAGTAGTTTTTATTTCAGTAGCAGTTCGTCCAAAATGAATATTTTTTATTTTATGGTCGATTGCAAATTCAACAAAATCCAACAACATTCGATTGTAAAGTTTATATTCTTTATTTACATCGTAATTTAATCCAATATAATGTACATGAAGAGTAGCAATTTCAACATGAAACAAACATGAAAATCCAACCAAAACACCATCTAAAAAATAACCAGAAACCACACATTTATCACCATAAATCTTTTTTACATTTTCAAAGAAACTAATATCTAACATTGCCATGTTGAATGCCACATTATTCACTACATTATCATACAAGGCATAAATTTCATTTTTATAAATGTAAATTTCTTCTTGTGTAAATTCTTTCTTGACAATTGCAGCTGACGTTGATATAATTTTCTTAGTACGTACCCGATATTTTGACGAAAGTGATTGCATATAATCAACCATTGAATGCCAATTTTCATCCACTTGCATAAACATATCTGGCTCAGTAATAAACGGATGAAAAGCATGATCACAAAAGCGAATACATTTATCTTCGTCTTTTAAATAAATATTTGCCAGCAATGAAGCTGTTGGTTTTTTTTGAGTAAATGTAGCTGAAACAGCATCAAAAAAGTCAGGTAAAAACTCAATAATTTCAGCATCGTTGTTTGCAATAATTCCATTATCACCTGTAAAAAAAACATTTCCTAAGTTGAGTAATTTTGTATCTTTTTTGGACGTATTTTTAATAGATGTTTTAACACCATGTTTTTTGTTGATTTTCAGAAGAATAATTAACTAAGTTTTTAAAAGAAAAATCTAATAACTGAAAATACAATGCAGCTACCAATTGTTCCTTTTTATACACTAATACATACCGAAACTCTAAAGTAGGTTGTATATTTTGAATCATTGATAAAAATGCATAAGACTGATAAAATGGAATAGTTGGATGGATAGCATTCCAACTATGTTCGTCAATTTCAATTAAAGAAGAATAAATTCTAAGCTGTAAAGTATTGTTTATTTTTTTTTCTATTAAATGCATTTGCTTGGCAAAAATACTAAACGTTTGATAAGTTATTTTAGTTTTGGTTAATTTTAAAAGAAAATTTTGTATCTTGATAATTAAACAAATTAGTATGTTAGGATTTATTGCAGGATTAATTACAGCAAACGCTAGTGAATGGTATATTCACAAATATTGGTTACATGAACGTGGTAAAATAAAAGTAGTAAATGGAGCTATCATTGGCACACACATCACCGAAAAGTTTTAGAAGAGAACTATGAAGACTCTGATTATCAAAAAAATATTTTTGATGAATTTAATGGACAAACGCATGAGGTAGCATCATTAGTAGTGGCTGCTGCAGCTGTTGCACCATTATTTCCAATTGCACCTGGCTTTACGGCTGCTATGTGGTTATCGCAATATAACTATTACAGAGTTCATAAAAAATCGCATTTAGATCCAGCTTGGGGCTACAAATTCTTACCTTGGCATTACGATCATCATATGGCACCAGACCAAGATAAAAACTGGTGCGTTACCTTTCCACTTTGGGACTATGTAATGGGTACACGTATGGTTTACAAAGGCACTGAGCGCGAGAAATTAGATATTGAACGTCGTTTGAGAAAAGCTGTTAAAAATTTGGAACTTCTTATAAAAATGTATCAGAAAACAGATGATAGCAAAGTTGCAATGAATTGATTTTGTTTTAGTGAAAATATAAATGCCATCGTTTTTAATGATGGCATTTTTTATAGTAGATGCTTCGATAATCTAAGCTTGACAGCATCGCGCAGTCTTGTTATGTGTCACGCTGAGTTTATCGAAGCGTTCTGATTTTCTGTTTAATTCACCACAAAAACTTTGCTGTTTTTGCGTTCGCCATTTTGTGTTAATGAAATTAAATACGAACCACTTGGCAAATTTAATTGATTAGTAGAAAGTTGAATTTGCTGGTTGCCAATGTTTAAATTACCAAGCTGTTTTTCCATCAACTTCTTTCCTACTATATCAAATAATTCTAGAGCATATTTTGCAGTTGTTGTAGTGGCGAACTCAATGTTTACTATATCTTTCGCAGGATTCGGATAAACAGACATCTTAATTTCCTGTTGATTTGGATTGGATTCATCTTGCTTCAATAGAATGCTTGTAGTAGCAAAACGCTTCATAGAATTTCCTTCAGCAAAAACGGCGATGTTGTAAATACCATTCGCAATATTTAATTTATCATTGCAAACATACGCGTTTTTTTGTGCATCGTATTTAAATGTAATTGGAATCATTTTATCATGTAATACATTTCCTTTTTCATCCATATTTCTACTTAGCATTCCTTTTACAACCGTTGTTGAAATGGATTCAGTCCAATTATTTAATTGTACTTCAAAACCCAAAGCATCGCTAGAATAGTAGGTTTTATTGGCATTTGTTTCTAATTGTATGGAACAATTTTTTCCATCTTGTAAAAATCCTGTCAATAATTTTGAACTTTGCAGTGTGTATTTTTTATTAGGCGATAAAGATGATAAATCTATCTCATGAAAAATTTCATACATCATTTTCACTGAATAATTCAATAGAATGGTTTGCACTAAATTGTTTTGTTCATCTAAAACTTTTATCGTTTCGTTTTGGTACTCACCTATTATGAATAATTTATTTTGAGCATCCGTATTAATTTGTATGGTTTTATCTTGAATTAATTGAATATCTGAAACTGGCTGATATTGCTCTACTTTTTCTATTGGTTTTATTGGATTTGTTGTTCTAAAAGTTGGATTGTTTTTAAAGTATTCAATTTCTGGCTGAACAATATTCCATGTATAACTTGACAACAACACATCAATATGATTTAAGTAAGATTGCTGCGCTGGTGGTGGCTGCGAAATAACCGTAGAACCTGGTCGTAAACTAGAATAGTATGGTGCTAAACCATCAGAAAAATTAGTATTTTTTGAAGGATTATTATATTTGTCTTGCACTTGAACCACTTTTGAAATAACACCTGTTATATTCATAAATGTGCTCATTAAACTGCTTGCAAAATTGCCAAAACCAGGAATATCAATACACGCTGGACGATAATCTGGAAACACTACTTTCAAAATATCATCTGAAATGGCAGAAGGCAACACTGTTGGATGTTCAGAACCGTGTGCAGCAAAGCAATGAAACTTCGCAGGATTGTTATTCGGATGGTTATCTATCATTGGTCGAACCACACCAGCCATATAAGCAGTTTGCATTTGGTAAGTTCCTTTTCCTTGAAAAATTGGACCAACAATTGGAATAATTTCTAACACAGATCTAAACAATGGAAATGCAATTAAATCGGCAATCGGCGCGCCGTAATATGGTGTAGAAAGTGTAATAACACCTTGCACGCTGTCCCAAATATTTTCGTTATACAAGGCATAATCCATGTCGTAACCACCTTTGCTATGACAAACTGCAATAACACTTCTGGTATTGTAATGTTGGCAAGTTTTACGAATCATTTCGGCTATTACTTTTCCATTTGCTTCAAATTCATCACTTACAGAATGAAAGAAAAATGCAGTTCGATAACCTTGATTGTATGAGTTTTCATACCATTTATTTTTTGCCATAAACCAAGCAAAACCATTATCAAACCAACCATGTACATAAACTACAACTGGTTTATCTGCTGAATTTGGCGGAACAGCACCAAATACCACATTATTTAATTTTGCAGGAACTTCATTGCAACGCAACTGCGCTGGTGGTTTTATTATAGAAGTAGTTATAGTTTGTGCAGAAAGAATGGTGCTAAAAAAAAATGTAAAAATAAATGTGTAGAGTAATTTCATGTGTTTATTTTATTGTATTTAATAGTGCACATGGAATTCGCAAATAATCATTCTTGTATAGTGTGCGAACACTCATGCTCATTTCATTGCTAAATTTTGAAGTATATAAATATACTAAAATTCAGATACAAAGTACTTTAAGAAATAAAAGATTTAATAATCATCAACCACACCTATTCCTTGTCGAACAATAAATGGTTCGTCTTCTGTGCAATCAATAACGGTTGATGGTTTGTAGCCACCAATTCCACCATCAATAACAATATCCACCAAATTTTCGTAGCGTTCATAAATAGCATTCGCATCGGTGATGTAATCAATAATATCATCTTCGTGATGTACAGAAGTAGTGATAATAGGATTGCCCAATTCAGCAACGATCATGCGCGCAATATCATTATCAGGCACACGAATTCCAATTGTTTTTTTATTGTTTTTAAACAATTTTGGAATCGCATTATTGGCTTTTAAAATAAACGTAAAAGGTCCAGGCAAACAACGTTTCATGAGTTTGTAGGTTGCGTTATCAACGTTCATCGTATAATCTGAAATGTGTGATAAATCATTACAAATAAAAGAGAAATTTATCTTTTCGATTTTTACTTTTTTAATGCGACAAATTTTTTCGACTGCTTCTTTATTAAAAATATCGCAACCTAAACCATATACTGTATCAGTTGGATAAATGACTAAACCACCTTTTTTCAAACAATCTACCACCTGCTTCATTTTGCGCAGGTCAATATTGTGTGGAAAGATTTCGAGTAACATAGAACAAAGTTAATGATTAACGATGAACGATGTATGATGAACGTTTATAAAAAATCGCCTTCTGTTGGAAATGTTTTTTTTTACAATTTATCCATTGTTTTATTTTTTACCAGCCAAAATAGCTTGGTTAGGTAAGTTGTTATAAGCAGATTCAACAATATATATTTCTGCTCCAATAGCAATATTTATTACATTGATATTGATATTCATCCAGCCATAATGATAATCATTTCCAACTTTATATCTAATTGCTATATAGTGCGTATTTGCATTATTAGGTATAGGTGATGTTTCAATTCCAGATCCAATTTCACTAGAAAACCATCCATAAGCATTATATACAGTAAAACTTTGAGAAGTAAAATTTAAAGAATTATTGATGCTTTCGCTTACTGAAAATGATTTTATTTTATTGGTTGTAGGTGATACACAAAAATCTATATTACTAATGTTTGTCATCGTTACATTTGAGCAAGTGCTGGTAATTGTAATATCATTTAGATTATCGTTATTAATATCCATATTATATGGTCAATATCGCCACCACACGCAGTCATATCTGGGTTATTAGCAGTGAAATGTTTATTAAATACTTTGTAAATAACGTTTGTACTCACCGGACCACCTGTTGGCAATGGTGTGCATGCATTTACTAAAAATAGTAATACGATACTTGGTAGAATTAAGAGTGATTTTTTACTTACTATTTTTGAAGTAAAATTTTGAGTTTGTGAATCGTTGATTTCATGATGATTTATTTTTATTTTTGAATAATTGTTTATTTTTTACCAGCTAAAATTGGTTGGTTTTGTTGTAATTGAATGCATGATTTTGCCATTGAGTATTTAGTTTATAATTTTATCCTAAAAATAAAAATTGCCATTGTTAAATACCTAATGCTATCCAATAACATAAAAACCGCTTGGTTGGTTCATTATTCGCAAAACATTATCGTTACTTAAAAATAACAGTTTGTGTTCCATATAGCTTGATTATTTATAGACTAGAACAAGATTAAAATTTTGTTTTATTTGCAGCATCAATTCAGAAATCTTGCAATATCATTTCTGTAGTAAAAGTTTTTAGAAATAGCGCCAATACCGTTACTAGATAAACTAAAGTCAATTATACCATCTGAATCAAAATCAAAATCTAATGGTTCTGAACTGGCAACAAACCAAGGATTTTAATGCATCATCAGTACATTATGTTTTGTATAGTTTTACATTTGCACTCACCGGACCGCAGTTGGTAATGGCGTGCATGATTTTCACTAAAAATAATAAAACGATTGGCGCAAATTGAGAGTGATTTTTAGCTTACTATTTAGTAAAACTTTTGAATTTGAATCGTTGTTTTCATGTTGATTTTTTTATGGTGATTGATTACACAATATTATACATCAAAAAATAAATATTTTGTTATAAATTTTTGCCATTGTCATAAAAATCAGGAAAATATACCTTGATTTTTTTGCTAAATATTAAACAAGATGTTTTATTTTATTAGGATATAAAAAAGCACAATTGTCATAAAAAAGAAAGAAGTATTAAATTATTTATAAACTAAAAAAGTCGCCAAATGGCGACTTTAATATATTTAATAGTATTTTTTTATTTGAAAGTCTCTAATGTTACATCTGCAAATTGGCATACAAATCCACCAATTAAACAAAAACATAGAATCCAAAAACCTGCATTAATGGCAATGTATTTAAATCCGCGACGTTCAAACAATGCACTGATGGCTACAACTGGCAATGCTAAACAAACACCAGCAATAGTACCATGTAAAGTTCCGTGTTTAAATGTTCTGAATTCATTTCCATAAGCATTAAAACCATCCGTAAAAAATTTTAATCCTTCAGCGTCATTGATTGCTAATTTTTGTTGTAACATACCCATAAAACCAAATTGATGTATAACAGCTGGTGTTAAACCAAATGCAATAAAGAAACCGAAGATAAAGGTGAGTCCAGCTATTAATGGAAAATTAAAACCTTCTTTCATTTTTTCTGGATCTGTAAAACCATTTACATTCATCCAAGCAGTTCCAAATACTTTTGGATTGTACCAAATGAAACCGACTAAAAGCGGAATTAAGCCAGCCATAGCTGATGTAAGTAACATGTTAAAGTGCATAATTTTTGTTTTTTATTGGAAGCAATTTATACCTTTTTGTTTGATTATATGTTAAGAACCAATGCTTAGTTTTCAACATAACGCCTATTCTTCACTCATATAAGGATACAAATACGATTTTGCAGGCACATAGTTTTCTTTTATGGTTCGTGGTGAAACCCAGCGCAACAAGTTCCATTTGCTGCCAGCTTTATCGTTCGTACCAGATTTGCGCGCGCCACCAAACGGTTGTTGTCCAACCACGGCACCAGTGCATTTATCATTGATATAAAAATTACCTGCACTGTTAGTAAGCTTGTCTCTCATTTGCTGAATCGCATACGTATCTTGAGCAATAATAGCACCAGTTAGTGCATATTCTGAAGTAGTATCTACCAAATGCAGAATTTCATCTAAAGACATTTCTGCATCATCATATACATAAATCGTTAAAACCGGTCCAAAAATCTCTTCTACCATCGTCACCGATTTTGGATCTTTGGTTAAGATAACCGTTGGTTCAACGAAATATCCTTTTTTCTTGTCGTGTCCACCACCATACATAATGATATTGTTCGGATCAGCTTTTGCATGATCTATATATTTAGTGATGCGTTTATAAGCCGTTTCATTGATCACCGCGCCCATAATTACAGAGAAATCTTCAATGTTTCCAACTTTAAATGTTTTCAAAGCTTGATACATTTTTTCCCAAGTGGCGTCCCAAATTGATTTTGGAATATAAGCACGTGAGCACGCCGAACATTTTTGTCCCTGATACTCAAAAGCACCACGCAACAAAGCCGTTGCCAATACATCTACATCTGCGCTGTTGTGTGCTAAAATATAATCTTTGCCACCAGTTTCGCCAACCAAACGTGGATAGCTTTTGTATAAATGCAGATTTTTTCCTATAGTTTCCCAAATAGAATTGAATACAGTTGTTGAACCTGTAAAATGAACACCAGCAAATTCAGGATGTTCTAAAATAATGTTGGTTGTTTGAATAGCATCACAGAAAATCATGTTGATTACACCTGCAGGCAAGCCAGCTTCTCGGAAAATTTCCATAATGGTCCAAGCCGAATACACTTGCGTATTTGATGGTTTCCAAACTACCACATTTCCCATTAAAGCTGGCGAAACCGACAAATTTCCGGCAATTGCTGTAAAGTTGAACGGTGTGATTGCATAAATGAAACCTTCGAGTGCGCGATACTCTATAGTGTTGCGAATATTTGGTGCAGAAACAGGTTGTTCTTTATAAATTTCAGAAGCAAAATGTACATTGAAACGCAAGAAATCTGCCAATTCACAAGCAGCATCAATTTCTGCCTGGTATGCATTTTTTGATTGTCCAAGCATGGTTGCCGCATTGATAGCTGCGCGATATGGACCGGCAATTAAATCGGCTGCTTTTAAGAAAATAGCGGCACGATCTTCCCAATGTAAATTTGCCCATTGTTCGCGTGCACTTAGAGCTGCATCAATTGCCTGGTGTATATGTTCGGTGTTTCCTTTGTGATAATGTGCAATTTTGTGCGCTAATTCATGTGGTGGAAAAACATCTACGATATCATTGGTGCGTATTTCTTTTCCGTTGATAAACATTGGAATATCATACACGGTTTCTTTTCTGCGTTTTAGTTCGGCTTTTAGTGCGATGCGTTCGTTGCTGTTTGGCAAATAACCTAAAATTGGTTCGTTGTGTGGTGTTGGAATGGGTGCAATTTTATTTGACATAAAGTAGATTTTTAGATGTAAGACATGAGATTTTTAGACTCATTATAAAAAACAAAGTTACAATTTTTTAGTTTAAAATAATTTGGTTGTTGTGGCAAGTATTATCTAAAAAAAAATGTCGAAGAAATCAAAAGACCGCTTCGACATTATTATAAGTAAGTAAATATTATTTTACAATCATCAGCTTCTGTATCCAGTTTTCTTTTTCAGAATTCATGTTGATAAGATAAACACCATTTGGCAAATTGTTCGCATCAACAATAATGTTACTTTTTTCAGCGTGATTTACATTTTTTTCAAATACGGTACTGCCTTTCAAATCAACGATTTTAACATTCAAAGGAAAGATACCTTTTGCTTCAAAATTAATAGTGAAATTTCCAGTGCTTGGATTTGGATAAACACTTAAACTACCTTCTTTATTGGTTGCATTTTTGGTACTTAAAATGATATTATCGATTCGTGTGGCAGCTGTGTTTGTTTTTATAGGTAAGTTATAATCGAAATAAATATCTGCTGAATTTTTTAAACTATCACCTATTACTAAATTCGGTTTAGTTTTAATTTTGAAAGCAACATAACCGTATTTATTTGGATCAGTATATGGCAAATTAATATTATCAAATACAAACTGTACTTTGTTACCATTTGAATTTAGAGTTTTGCAAGAATGCGAAGTTGAAGTTAATTCTAAGCTGGAAATATCAAATTTTGCTAAATCAATAAAATCAGTAACCACTACATTTTCTGCATTGGCTGTTCCAGTGTTTTCAAACCGAATTAAATAGTTTACAAAATCGCCAATAATATCTGGTGTTGCAATGTTGCCTTCTAAGCAAGTTTTATCGTTTGGATCTATAGATCCAAGTACGGTTTGTTTTATTTGTTGCGTATTATCATCTAAATTCTCATCTGCATTTATATTTACACTCGCTGATAATACTAAAACATCACCAACATTTACTGAAGGAACATCGGTTGGTGCATTGGTACGCATGGTGACTAAAATTTCTCTTGTTTCAAAAAGTTGTAAATTGCTAATTGAGAATGAAATTTGACCAGCTAATTCAGAAAAAGGGCTTGGAACAGCGCTTATATAATCTTGTACACTTTCATTATAATTAAAACTAATTGTAGCATTTTCCAATTGATTTCCTTTGTTTGTTAAAACAATTAAATAAGTTGCATCTGAGAAACCAGGACGTGCATCTAGAATTGGAATTAAAGTAACAGATACATCGTGGTGTGTGCCGTTTGGTGTGATGCAAAATTGTTGAGAGATAGTGTCTTCTGGAAAATTAACTGCTCTTGAAATAGGTGAACAAACAAAATAATTATTATTAAATTTTGGAGTGATGACATAAGAGCCGCTATCTAAATCCATTGCAAAATTACCAGCAGTATCTGCAATAGCATATCCACTATCTATGCCATTAACAATACTTATTTTTGTGTTTGGAAATATTGGATCTGATGATGAACAGCCATTATTATCTATATCTAACTTAATGTTTCCATTTAATGAGTAATGTGTTCCATACAATGTTGTACTGCAAAGTGAATTTATAATGATTTCACTATAGCCATATGTATTACTTTTTTGTTTTAATGCTGAAATTTTATAATCGTCAGCGCAGATAAATCTTAAATTAGGATTGGTATTAAAATCGAAATTGGATACATCTAAGTACGTATTAATAATATATATACTATTTAATTTATTATTAGAGCAATTTAAACGACTTAATCTATTTAAATTGGAAACATCTAAACTAATTAAATCGTTATTATTGCAATCCAATCCTATTAAATAACTAAGACTACTAACATTTAATTCGGATAATTTATTTTCAGAACATACAATTTCAGATAAATTATTCGTTGTATTTATATCAAAGGATTCTAGATTATTATTATTGCAATATATATAATATAATTTTTGTAAATTGCCTGTTATTAATTGATTTAAATTATTATGGTTGCAAGTTAATTTATTTAAATTAGTTAAACCTGTTACATTTAAATGAGTCAGTTGATTATGAGAACAATCTAACTCTTGTAAATTATTTAAACCATTTGTATTTAATGTAGTGAATTGATTTGAACTACAGCTTAATTTAAGTAAATTACTTAAACTACTAAGGTCTATATTTGTCATTTGATTATTAGCAAAATAAAGATTTTCTAATATATTCAAACCAGTTACATTTATTGTACTTAACAAATTATTTGGACAATATAATGTTATTAAATCCTTTAAGTTATGTACGTCTAAAGAAGTTAACAAATTATCAGAACATCTTAAACTCGTCAATTTTATTAAATTTGAAACATTCAAAGTACTCAACTGATTGTTAGAACAATTGAAATCTTGCAAATTTAATAAACTGCTGAGATCAATATCAGAAATTTGATTGTTTGAGCAATTTATTCTTTCAATAGCAATTAAATTCGAAAGGTTAAGAGTTTGTAGACTACAATTAAAACAATCTAAATTTGATAATTTGGGTAAATTAGTCATGCTCAATTCAATCAATTGGCTACACAAATGACAATATAGATTTCCAAGAACAGGTAGATTGCTTAATTGTAAGCTTTGAAGTTGCTTATTATCAGCGCAGAACAAATTTTGTAATTTGGGTAAATCCTTAATTTCTAATTGTGTAAAATTATTTCCAGCACAATCTATATATTGTAATTTAGTTAATCCATTTAAATTCATAGAAGCAATTAAATTGTAAGAACAATAAATTCCTTCCAAATTGGCAAGACTAGATAAATTTAAATTTGTAAGTTTGTTTCCAGCACAAACTATACTCTTTAGATTAATTAGGTTATTAATATTCAAATCAACAATTTGGTTATTTCTACATTCCAATTCATTTAAATTACTTAAATTACTTACATCTAAAGTTGATAGTTGATTTATTGAACAGTCTAAATATTTAATATTTGTAAAAGATGAAATTCCACTCAATGAATTAATAGAAGATCCTCTAACACTTAACCAATAAACTCTTAAAGCTTCTGATGTTTGTATTTCACTATCTCCATTAATATCAATTTTTATACTTCTATTTAATGCGTCGTATGCAATTCCATTATTATTGTTTGCAGATAGTAACTTAGCTTTAAAATTTGAATCAGGAATAGAAATAACTTGCGCTTTTGTATAATAGCTCAAAATTAACAATACAAGAGTCAGAAATACGTTTGTTATCTTTTTCATTATTTATTATTTATAACAAAATTAAGTAACTATAATTTTAAATTCTGATATAAATTTTAATCAATGTCATAAAATTCAGGTAGATATTTTTTAATAAATTTAACTCAAAACTATATTAACTACTTGTTTAACAATAAATTAAACCATAAACAATAAATGACTTTTGTCATAAAATCATATTTTTTGTAAAAAAAAATTTAAAGGTTGTTAATTCCTAAACGCAACCACATCATTGTATTCCTTCTCAAAAAGCGTTCGGTTTTTAGAGTTAGTTTATTAAGTAAGAAAAAATTATTTTACAATCATCAACTTTTGCAACCAGTTTTCTTTTTCAGTATGTATGTTGATTAAATATATTCCATTTGATATGTTTTTATCATCGATGGTTAGTGTGCTTTTTTCTGTGTGATTTATATTTTTCTCCAATACTACGCTTCCTTTCAAATCCATCATTTTTATTGTAATTGGAAAGTTTCCTTTTGACTCAAAATTGATAATAAAATTTCCTGTGCTTGGATTTGGATAAACACTTAAACTACCTTCTTTATTGGTTGCATTTTTGGTGCTTAAAATGATATTGTCGATTCGTGTTGCAGCTGTGTTTGTTTTTATCGGTAAATTATAATCAAAATAAATATCTGCTGTGTTTTTCAAACTATCACCTATTACTAAATTCGATTTTGTTTTAATTTTGAAAACAACATAACCATATTTGTTTGGATCAGTATATGGTAAGTTGATGTTATCAAATACAAACTGTACTTTATTTCCATTGCTTATTACGGTTTTACAAGAATGCGAAGTTGACGTTAATTCTAAGCTGGAAATATCAAATTTTGCTAAATCAATAAAATCAGTAACAACAACATTTTCTGCATTGGCAGTTCCAGTGTTTTCAAACCGAATTAAGTAATTTACAAAATCGCCAATAACATCAGGTGTTGCAATTTTTCCTTCTAAACATGTTTTATCGTTTGGATCGATTGAGCCAACAACTGTTTGTTTTATATTTTTGAAATTATCCTTAATGTATTCATCACGTACACCATTATCTAAAGTAGCACCAACTTGTACATTTAGAACATCACCAGCATTTACAGCAGGATTATCGGTTGGTGCATTGGTACGCATTGTTAATGTAATTTCTTTTGTTTCAAATAGAAGTAAATTAAATGCAAAACTTAGTTCACCATTTGCAATTGTTGTTGGTGTTGATGAAGCTGAAATAAAATCCTGTTTATTTTCATCGTATTTAAATAAGATAGTACCACTTTCTATTTGATTGCCTTTATTTTTTAATACTATTTTATAGGTTGCATCAGAAAAACCAGGACGTGCAGCACGAATTGGAATTACAGTTACAGATACATCGTGATGTATGCCGTTTGTTGTAATGCAAAATTGTTGTAATATGGTATCTTCCGGAAAAGTAATGTTTGTAGAACTTGGTGTGCATATGAAATAATTATTTGGCATTTGTGGCGTTAATGTGTATATTCCTGTATCTAAATCAACAGTAAAATTACCAAGTAAATCTGAAAATAAATATCCAGTATCGATATTACTATTAATTACGACTTTTATATTTGAAAAAAATGAGTCGTTTAATGAACATCCATCATTATTATTATCATATCTTATATTGCAATTTACTGAATAACATGTCCCATCTAAAGTTGAACTACAAAGAGAATTAACAACAACACCATATACATAATCCTGATATAGATTTTCTTTAACGGTTATGATATCTGAATTATCTACACAGACATATTTAAGATATGGGTTATTATAAAAATTTAAACTTGTTGAAGAGTTCATGCTAGTATTGTTTTTCATAAATATGTCTGACAACTTATTATAACTACATTGCAGACTATTTAATGCATTAAAACCACTTACATCTAACGTAGTTAATTTATTATTATTACAGCTTAAATACGATAAGATATTTGAACCACTCATATTCAGATTATTCAACTGATTATAACTACAAGTTAGTCCACTTAAACTACTTAAATTACTTGCGTCTAAATTGACTAACTGATTATTATTACAATCTAAAGAACTTAAATTATTTAGTCCTTTGACATTTAAAGAAGTTAATAGGTTATCAGAACAGTCTAAATCACGTAATTTTTTTAAACTTGTAGCATCAAAAGAGGTAAGTTTATTTTTAAAAATATGTAAAGAAGTTAATTGTGGTAAGCTATCCAATATTAATGTAGACAATCTATTTTTTACAATGGACATATTTTGCAATGCAGGTAATCCTCTAATATTTGCTGTTATTAAACTAGAACAATTGTTAATAGAAATATATTGTAACCCAGCTAATCCATGAATATTAATATTTTGAATTTGTTGAGGACCAATGTCTAAAGATTGTAAATTTGAAAAATAATTTATTCCTTCGATTGAACCTATATAGCTAGTGATATTAGAATTTAAAGTTAAATTACGAACTCTCAATGCTTCACTTACTTCTATTTCATTATTGTTATTTCTATCTATTTTAATATATACATCATTTGAATCTTTAGCAATATGATTAGATGAGTTTGATAAAACTAAATAGTTCTTAAAATTCGCATCAGGAATATTAATAATCTGTGCTTGTGTATTTGTAGCAAAAGTAAAACACACTAACAATAAAATGGTTTGTATAAATTTAGGCATGTCGTATAATTCTTATCAAATATAAGAAACATTGTAGAATTATAAAACTACTAAATCAAAACTTAATTCCTAAACGCAACCACATCATGATATTCTTTATCAAAAAGTTGATGGTTGCTGGAAATTAGTTCTGCAGTATAATTCAATTGCTGATTGTAATAATCATCCAATAGCTGCATGGTGTTGCTAATGGTTGGTCTTTCAAAATATAAACGACCAGATCTGCGAATAATAAAATCGGAAAGGTTGTTCGTCATTTCGTTTTCTAAACAATATTCGGCTTCGGCAAGTAACAAATCATCTTTAAAATTAGTTTGAGCTGCTGCTAAAATATATTGTGTGTTGCTGCCATATTTCAATACTAAATTCAACACATCATCTACATAAAATTGTTTGAAATCATCTTGTAAATCGCGCGCATAATCAGCAGGCGATTTATCTAAGTTGCCACCTGATAATTTAATGTGTTCTGTCGAGCATTTATTGAATTCTCTTTGTTCTTCAATCTTTAATTGCTTGCACACCACATTTACGCTGCGTTCAGCCATCTTTCTAAAGCCAGTCAATTTTCCACCTGCAATAGAAATTAATCCTGAATCAGAAATAAAGATTTCATCTTTGCGAGATAAATCTGAAGGCGATTTTCCATCTTCATGTATCAAAGGTCGCAAACCAGACCATGTTGATTCTACATCATCCATGATTAAGTTAGCAGACGGAAACATATTATTGGCTGCATCTAAGGTGTATTGCACATCTTGCTTGGTTGCAAAAGGAAAATTTGTATCGTCTTTATAATTGGTATCTGTGGTGCCGATATATACTTTTTTGCCTCTTGGAATGGCAAAAATCATTCGGCCATCTTTCACATCAAAATAGACAGCTTGTTTCAAAGGCAAGCGTTCTTTTTTAATGACGATGTGAATACCTTTCGTTAAATGCAATCTTTTCTTCTTTAACGAATTATCTGTTTTGCGCAAATCATCGACCCAAGGTCCACAAGCATTGATGATTTTTTTTGCAGCAATTTTTATCGTCTCACCAGTAAAAACATCTTTGGCAACTGCACCATTTATTTTGTTGTTAGCATCTAACAAGAAAGAAGAAAATTCTACATAATTTATACACAACGCACCGCGTTCAACGGCTGATTTTAGTACTTCTATAGTTAAACGTGCATCGTCACTTCTGTATTCAACATACATTCCACCACCTTTTAAAATTTCGGTGTTTAACAAAGGTTCTTTTTCTAAAGTTGCTTCTTTCGATAACATGTTTCTACGTTCTTCTTTTTCAACACCAGCCAATCTATCGTAAACATATAAACCAAGTGAAGTTGAATATTTTCCGAGTGAACCACCTTCAACAATTGGCAACAACATACGTTCTGGAATAACAATATGTGGTGCGTTTTTATATAGAATAGCACGCTCCTGTCCTACTTCGCGCACAATGCCAAATTCTAATTGTTTTAAGTAACGCAAACCACCATGAATTAATTTGGTAGATCGAGAACTAGTACCTGAAGCAAAATCAGATTTTTCAATCAGGCAAACTTTTAAACCACGCGTAATCGCATCGAGTGCAATACCTGCACCAGTGATGCCACCACCAACTACTAGTAAATCAAATGGTTCAGCTTGTAGTTGTTGAATGTATTGTGTTCGTTTGCGTGCAGAAAATGGCATATAATTTTTACTTTGAATTTGATATAAAGATAGAATAATGTTGTTTTTAGTTGGATAGCAATACGTTAAAAGATTGATAAATTATAGACAGTTATTGTTTAATAAAACGAATGCAAAAGAGAAAATTCGAATCACAAAAAGGAACAAAAGATTGGTTTTTGTGATTTAAGGAAGAATAAATAATTTTAAATACCTAAACAATAATTTCTTCGCATTGCACAATCATTTTTGTGCAAATGGTATTTCCATGATAAGACGCAACAGCTACTTCAGATGCATCTTTTCCATTAGCTATTTTAACCAGATTCTTTGTGTTTGTTAATTTTGTTGGATCAAAAATTATCCATTGACCGCAAATATATGCTTCAAAACATGCATGAATATCAGGTGGAATTAAATTGGCTGCATATCCAGTAAAATAACGCGCTGGAATATCTAGCGCTCGACAAAATGCAATACATAAATGTGCAAAATCTTTGCAAACACCAAATCTGCTTATTAATGTATCGCAAGCTGAAGTGCTTGAATTTGTTGAATCTGAAATGTATTCTATAGAATTAAAAACCCAATCATTTATAGCTTTTACTTTTGAATAAACATTTGGTAACTGTCCAAATTCTTTTTTTGCAAAATGCAATAATTTATCCGATTCGCAATGTCTTCTTGATGATATAAACGGTAAAACGTCATTATCTAATTCAATGATTGAAGTATCAAATTCAAATAAATCTTGGTTGATTGGTTTTTCTACAACTTCTACGATTGCATTATATGAAATCGTAAACGTGCCGTAGTTGATTTGTAATTTTAGAAATCTGTTTTCTGAATTTGTTAAAGAAAATTCTTCAAATTTTAAATCTGGTGAAATGGAAATAGACTCATTTACAATTATTTGATTCAGTGTTTTTGCAACTTGAATATTGAATATATAAGTAGTTGGTTCAATTACTTCATAAGTTAATTCACTAAAAATTTTATACTTCATATAATGAAGATACGTTAAAAAGTTTTTAAGCAATCATCTTGTCAGTTTACTTTTTCATTTTATAAAGTATTTCATTTAAAATACCATTTCTTTTTTTTAAACGCATCTTACAATCATCGCACATATCTAATGGTTCGGAATCTACTTGCTTGATACTCGCATCAGCTGCATGCATGAAACAATGATTCTTACAATGTGGCAAACCCAAATTATGACCAATTTCATGAAGTACGACTTTTGCAATTCTTTCTTTTAATAGTTTTTTATCCGTTGTTTTTAAACGAAAAGTTGAAACTACGCAACTTGGACCAGGCACGAAACCTAAACCCATAATTCCAAAATCAGGAAACTTTTCTTTTGTAGTTGAAATGTCTTTGTCCGTAAATCCAACAATATATTGAAACTGATTTGGTTTATAATTTTTTAAAAATCGAATGATTGTATCTGCACGATAACGGTTTCTTGGTTTATAAAAAGCATGTTTAGGAATTGCTATTTCAGGTAAAATACTTACGTTAAAATGATAATAATTTTCGATGTTTTGTTTTATCCAATTTAGTGTAGAAGTATCCGAAAAAGTTAATGGTTGAATGGCAATTGATATAGTATCTTTTGAAGATTGCTTCACTTCGTTTGCAATGTCTTGACGTAGATTTTTAGTTGATTGTTTACATGCAATCGATAGAAAAAAATTACTTAGTAAAAGCAGTAATAAAACTTTGTGGTAGTGGTTTGATTTTTCGTTTTTCATAATCGTAATAGACAATACCTGTTCTTACGATTGCTAATGTAGTAGAATTACTTTTTATGAAATGTGAAATTAAGTCAAAACTACATTCTGTGATGTTGTTGACGCCAACGTGACAAACTATTTCATCGCCTAAGAACCCTTCGTTTTTGTAATTGATGGAATGATTGGCAAAGATGATACCTTCAGTTGGTGCATTTGCAGTTAATTTTAGTTCACGAAAAAATCCTTCTTTGATTGAATTGACGAAGACCAGCACACGCTCGTTTCCCATGTGGTTTACGTCGTTAATGTCTGCTTCAACTATTTTAAAGTGCTGTTGATAAAGTATTTTTTCTGGTATGTTTATTTGAACGCGTTCCATAGTTTTGGTTGTAGTGTTATGGTTCGTGAGACACGAACCATGGCTTGCACTGAGTTTTCACAGAGTTTATAAAATCTATATTAAAAAAATCAACTCTGTGTTTTCTCTGTGTAACTCTGTGATATTTTTATTAAAGTTGAAATTTTTAAAACGACAATTTAGCACCAGCAATTACCTGGAACTGATACGTTGGATAGTTGTAATAGCGTTGCCATTTTTGAAATGCAACATTATTTACATCAACAAATACACCGATGTTTTTGGTAATAAAATAATTAGCAGATAAATTTATATCGATTAAACCTTTAATTGGAACCACAGAACGAACAAACGGTATCACAGCACCAGTTTGATTTTGCACTGCATTAACTTTGCTTCTACCTTCAATATCTATATTCACTAACAATTTATCTTTCCAATTATAAAATGCAGAAAAACCAGCTTTGAAACTTGGAATGTATGATAATTCAACTGCAGTATTTTTATTATACACAAAATAATCGAACCATACTTTGGCTCCAAACTGGCTGCCTTTATTATAAGATAAGGTAATGTGTGGATTCCATGCTTTTAATTTATAAATGGTGTGTACATCAAACATAGGTTCGTTTACTAATGTTGTAGAATCATAATTGGTAACGAATTGCGAGTTTGAATGCGACACTAATTGACTAAAGTTGACATCATACCCAAAACCTTTTACGCTACCACGCAAACCAATGAATGTGCGTTTCTCATCTAATGAATTTGTGTAATTTCTTGTATTTACAAATGGATTTTCAATAGATAAATTATTCAAACTATTTATTTTCACTTGGTTTGTCCATTCATTATACATCACAAAATAATCTTTGTAAATGCTTAACACGTTGTGAAATTCTGGTAAAATATAAACGTTTCTATTCGTGATTACGATGTTGGGTCCGAGCATTAATTTCCAAATTTTATACTTTATTTGAAAGTACGGTGTAACGTTTAACGATAAATGATTTTGCTTGTTGAGTGCAGTATTAATAGTGTCTTTATAATTATCATTGTAAGAAACGTTGGTTACATTTAACTTCGCGCCAGCCCAATAATTTTTCTTGAAATTATAATTAAATTCAGCGTTGACAGCAATCGTTAATTCTTTTGGTTTGTGATATACATTTTTATTGATTACTGATGCAAAATCAACATCAAGTTTGTACATGTAATCAGCATCATTGATGTTGCGAATATTTACTTTTCCGCCAAAGCGATTGAAATTTGTTTTCAGTGAATCGCGGTTTAAAATAACATCTGAATAACCATAATAATTATACTGACCAAGTTGATAATACAACTCACCACCTACTGCAGCCATTTTTTTGATGTATGCTTCACCAAAACCTTTAATTTTTAAATCAGTGAACTGTTGGAATTTTGGTTTATTGTTTTTAGAAAATAAAAAATCTGCGTCTAAACCAGCTTTGTATTTTGTTTGAATTGGATTGGTGATAATGATTTTTGCCAACGCAGCCAACGGATAACCGAATCCAATTTTTGCATAAATAAACTGATTCTTTTCTGCTTTTTTTTGTCCAACGCGAATGGGTCTAATGTCTTCAGGTTGATAGGCAATTTTTCCTTTTACATCATTATAAGAATACGTTTGTGGATCTGGTTTTGCTTTTGCAATATCTGGCAAACTCGGCGAAAACGGTACTTTATTGGATGATATTAATATTGGTTCGTATGCTTTTATGATATCTACTTCATCTAAAGTTGGTAAAGTATCTGCTTTTGTCTGAGCAATAGAAACGTTATACGTTATCAGTGAAAAGTTAAAAGTTATCAATAATTTGAAAATTATATTTTTCATTTTTTTTATTTTGTATTTTAAAATTTTGTTACCGTTTTTTAAACGCAAAGATTAATCGTATAAATCATAATAATCTGCAAATTCATTGTTCTATTTGCCGTTTTCAAAATTCATTTGAGTTCCGTTGTCTTGTAATTTTAATTTTCCACCATCTAATTCTTTCTGAATAATGGCATCTAATTTTTGTTTTGCTTCTGCTTTTACTTCGTCTTCTTGCGAATAATTATCTAACATCGTTTGCAGTGTTGCTTTTGCCTGTAATAATTTTTTATCGTCTGTATAAATATCACTCAACAAAATAAATGTCTTACCTAAATAATATTCATAAGAAGGAAATTTATCTAAATAATCATCGCAATCTTTTTCAGCTTGTTTTTTATTTCCTTTTAAATAGTTGATTTTTGCAATCGTATATTTCGATTCAGCTGCCTGTTCATTGTTGGCATTTTTCACAACATATTCCAATTCTTTTTGTGCTTTGTCGTCTTTATTATTCAGATTAAATAAACTCATACCTTTATAGTAAGCCATTTCTGCTTTATAAAATTCTGGAAGATTTGGCAATGCAGCTACTTTCACAATATTATCCAAACATTCTTGGTATTTTTTCAAGAAGAATGATGTACGCATCAATCCTATTTGTGTCTCGCGTTTGTTTTCATCTAACGTAGCAATTGTTTGTAGTTTGATGTATAAATCATACGAACGCTGATAATTTTTCACGTCGAAATAATTAATGTTTGCAGCTCTTGCCACTGAACGTTCAGTAAATCTATTTTGAGATTGACTGACAACAAAATCATATCCTTTTAATGCTGCTGAAAAATCTTGTTTGGTGAACAAACATTCTGATTTGTAAAAGTTAGCAGGCAAAGCAAAAAATCCGTTTGGAAATTGAGTTGTGTAATTATTAAAACCACTTAAAGCATTATCAATATTTCCTTTAAAAAATTGATTTTCCGCAGCTAAATAGATAATAGAATCTTGCTCAGACACGGTAACTTTTGAACCTGGATTTTGATTGGCAAACGTGATGTAACCGTTTGGATCGCCTTTAGCAATATAAATATCTTTTATCGCTAGCATCGCTTCGTTAGATGCAGGTGTTGCAGGATATTGTTTCACTACTTTTTGATACCAACTTAGTGCATCATCATATTTACTTTGACTCGTATAAATCAAACCTAATTTCAAATACGCATCTGGAATTTGATCGGAATTTGGTTTGGTTGTCAGCAACGATTTAAACGTTGTAATCGCATCTTCATCTTTATCTAAAGACAAGAAAGCATTACCAGTCTGAATGATGGCATCATCTACAAAAGCTGAGTTTGGAAAGCGCGCCACCAATGCTTTCATACCAATAATTTTATTTTGAACATTTCCACCTAAACCATCAATAATTGATTTTTGGTACAATGCATAATCAGCACCTTGCGCGTTTGTTTTGATGATTTCATCGTAGTATTGCGCTGAAGATTTATATTGTTTTTGCATGAAATAACAATCAGCCAAACGAATCACAGCATCTGGATAAATGTTTTGTTTTTGCGTGATATTTGTTGCATTTTTTAAGGTTTGAACTGCTTTTAAGAAATATGCATCAGCATTTCCGTAATCTTTTTTTCTGTAGAAATTATAACCTTGTAAATAATTTCCAGTGCCAATGTCCACTTTATCTGAATGTTCTTTTTGAATGTTTGCAGCTAAAGGAAAAAACTTATTTAAAATACCAATCGATTTGTCATATTCGCCACGTTGCGTTGCCATGTCTGCTTTCCAGTAATAGGCCAATGCTTCAAAACTTTTTGAATTGGTATATTTTAATGATTTATCAAAAAATGTTTCAGCATTTTCAAACTTATAATCATTGTAATTTTCAACTGCACGATAGTAAGCCATTTTTTGATATGCTTCTTTTAGTTTTTCTGATTTTGTTGGCAAATTATCGATGATAGACATAGCTTCTTCGTAGTTGCGTGTCATCAAGAATAAATCAGCTAATAGTTCGTTTGCTTCTAATGTATATTTTGAATTTGGATATGCTGTAATAAAGTTTTTCAAAGAAACCAAAGCATCATTGGTTTGTCCTAATTCATACGATAATTTTGCATATTGAAACCAAGCTTCTTCTTGAATTGCTTTATCGAAATTCATTCGTGCTGCTTGTAAAAATGCAGTACGAGCATCGTTTTTCTTACCAGTTTTCTCATAGCATTGTCCTAATAAAAACATAGCATTTTGTCCAAGTGCAGTTTCTAACGGTGACAATTGTACTAAATTATTGATAGCTTTATCGCATTGTCCTTTTTGTGCTTGCACATAACCAAGTGTAGTAATCTTCTGGTGTTACTTTAGATGCATTTTGTACATAATCTTCTAAATACGATAAAGCATTATCGTAATCTTTTAATTCATAATAAGAGTTTCCGATTAAATGTTTCATTTCATTGATATACGAAACGCCTTCTTTTAATTTTGGAACTGCATAAGCAATAACACCTTTATAATCTTTGTTGATGAATTTAATGGATGTTAAATAATACGGAACTATTTTGCCATATTTTTTGGATGTTTCTAAAGGTTGAAAGCTTTTATAAGCACCATTGTAATCTTTTAAATAATAACTGGAAAGTCCAGAATAATAGTAACCTTCTTCGTTATATGGATGATTTTTTTTAGAAGCAATTTGATTAAAATACATTCTTGCTTGCTGGAATTTTTTTAAAGCGAAATTTGCAAATGCACGTTTGAACTGAAACTCTGTTACATCTTTTCCAGTTAATGCATCTTCATCTACTTTATCAAACCATTCTAATGCATCTTTATAGTTGTTTGCAATGTATGCTAAATCACCTAAATGAAAATAAGCGCCATTAGTTTTCGGATGTCCTTTAAAATTTTCTGCAAAAAAGATTAAATCTCTTTCAGCTTCTGGTGAACCAGTTTCTTTTTCGCAAACTGCTTTGTAATAAATCGCATCTGCATAAATGAGATTCGATTTATCTAAGGTTTTGTTATCATATTTTTGGATGAAATCAGTAAGAAAAGGTTGTGCAATAGCATATTTACCTAAATTCACTAATTCTTCTGCTTCTTTGTATGATTTGAGAATATCTATTTGTTTGAAAGTAGTTTGTGCAAATGTTAATTGAGAAACGTTATAAGTTATAAGTATAATAAGAAATATCTTACGCATAAAGTGTGTTTAATTATGAATGATAACGGAATTAATCAAAAATTATTCCAACGTAAAGTTGAAATATTTATTTTAACTGAAAAGAGTTGATTATAAACGAATGTGGATGGATTTTGGTCATTGGACAATAGAGATTAGTCATTGGTGATTGACTATTTTCTAATAACTATTTTCTAATGACAAATGACTATTAACCTTCCCCGCTATTGACCATTGACAAATAACTAATGACTATCATCAAATATTTCTTTTGTTTTTTTAGTTATCTTTTTGATATTGTGTGTGATAAGTAAGCCATCATCAATGTTATCTTTACTTAATTCCTGAATAGAATTGAGTTCAATATTCAGTGATTCAACAGAAATCCAAATTTCGCGCGCAGCTAATAGCATTGAATAAATCAGAAACAATAAGCTTAATCCAAAAACGATGAAACCTGCGTTTTGATTTCCTATATAAATAAAAACCATCGAAATTGAACTAAGAATTAAGGAAATAATACCAGCCAATTGCATGTTTCTGATTAGTAACACACGAGTACGTAAGTTTGCAATTTGCTGTAATACTTGCTGTTCGTGATCTAATTCGAAGCGTGTTTTTAAGGTTCGTATTAGGTTAGAGATTGCCACGAAGCGCGTTGTGTAAGCAACATATAATAATGATACTGTTGAGAATAAAATTGCTGGTGTGGTGAGTGTAATTTCCATTATAAATATAGTAACAATAGTATTTCTAATTTAGTTTCAATGAAAGATGCCATCGCAAAGCAATGGCATCTTTTAAACAATTTAAACATATTGCTTTGTAAACTAACAATAATATTTATTTCAATTTTATTTTCCTGGTCTCAAGCTTCTTACTGCTTTACCAGCTTGCCACATTTCAGAATCTCTGATTTCAGCTAATTCTACTTCTAATTTTTCTCTGTAATCTGTTTGAGAATTGGTATCGATAGAACGTTGTGCTTCTTCACCAGCAGCCACTTTTGCATATAAATCTTTAAATACTGGTAAAACTGCTTCACGGAATGGTCCTTTCCAATCTAATGCACCACGTTGCGCAGTTGTTGAACAGTTACCATACATCCAATCCATACCATTTTCTGATACTAATTTGATTAATGATTCAGTTAATTCCTCCACTGTTTCGTTGAATGCTTCTGATGGTGAGTGACCGTTTTCGCGTAAAACACTGTATTGTGCTTCCATAATTCCAGCTAAGGCACCCATTAACACACCACGTTCACCAGTTAAGTCAGAATATACTTCTTTTTGGAAAGTTGTTTCAAATAAATAACCAGAACCGATACCAATACCTAATGCAATCGTTCTGTCGTGCGCTCTGCCTGTTGCATCTTGGAAAATAGCATACGATGAATTCAATCCTTTTCCTTCTAAAAATAAACGACGTAATGATGTTCCAGATCCTTTTGGTGCTGTTAAAATTACATCTACATCAGCTGGTGGAATAATTCCTGTGCGTTCTTTATACGTGATACCAAAACCATGAGAAAAGTATAATGCTTTTCCTGCAGTTAAGTGTTTTTTTACGGTTGGCCACATTTCAATTTGTGCTGCATCAGAAAGCAAATACATGATGATAGTTGCTTTTTCCATCGCAGCTTCTGGTTCAAATAAAGTGGTTCCAGCAACAAAGCCATCTTTTTCTGCTTTGTCCCAAGATTTAGATGGTTTACGTTGACCGATAATTACGTTGAAACCATTATCACGTAAGTTTAATGCTTGTCCAGGTCCTTGTACACCATAACCAATAATTGCGATGGTTTCGTTTGCTAATACTTCTTTTGCTTTTGCTAACGGAAATTCGTCACGTGTTACTACGTTTTCTTCTGTTCCGCCAAAGTTCATTACTGCCATGTTATTCTAATTTTTAGATTTAAGATTTTGGATTTTAGATTAATTGTATCAATTTCGCTTCAAAAATATCGATTTGTTTTTGAATTTGCTTTAATAAATTTTCGGCTGCCCAATCTTCAGCATTAAATTCAATGGTAAATTCGCCGTCATTATCATCTATTTTACGAAAAGAGAAATTCGTAACGTCTACTCTTCTTCTGGAAAAAATCAACATAAATCGACCAATTAAAATTGGTTGATTATAGGAAATGAATTGTATTTTGTGTGGTTTCATATGATTCTTACGATTTAGCTGGTTCTAAAATTACATCGCTGCAAGCCATGCCACTTGGCACCATTGGAAATAAGTTTTCTTCTTTTTCTACTACTACTTCTAAAACATAGCCACCTTTGTGTGCAAACATCGTATCTAAAGCAGCAGATAGTTCTTCGCGGTTTTCTACTTTAGCACTTTCTAATCTAAAACCTTTAGCAATGGTTACAAAATCAGGATTTTTTAATTCTACTGATGAATATCTGTTATCAAAAAACAATTGTTGCCATTGGCGAACCATGCCTAAATAGTTATTGTTAAAGATTACAATTTTCACATTTAAATCATTTTGCCAAATGGTACCGAGTTCTTGAACCGTCATTTGAAAACAGCCATCACCTACTATTACTACTACTGTACGATCTGGTGCTGCCATTTGTGCGCCAATTGCCGCTGGAATAGAAAAACCCATCGTACCTAAACCACCACTGGAAACCCAAGAGTTTGGTTTTTTGTAAGTATAATAGCGCATCGCATACATTTGGTGCTGACCAACATCTGGAATAATAATGGCTTCACCTTTTGTTTTTTGGTCGATAAGATGCATGATTTCACCCATTTTAATACCACCAGATGTTGGATGAATCGCATTTTGTATAACAATTGCTTCTTCTTCTTTATCTAATTCTTTAAATGTTTGAATCCAATCCTGATGTGTACTTTCATTAACCAAAGGAATCAATGCTTCTAATGCTTCTTTTGCATCTGCACAAATACCAACTTCAGTTTTTACTACTTTATCAATTTCAACTGGATCAATTTCTATATGAATAATTTTTGCTTGTTTGCCAAATTTAGAAACATCACCAGTAACACGATCATCGAAACGCATACCAACTGCAATCATCACATCACATTCGTTCATTTTAATGTTTACCGAATAGTTTCCGTGCATACCAGGAATGCCTACATAGTTTGCATGTTCTGGATGAAAACCACCTAAACCTTGCATCGTAGTTGTTACTGGAATACCTGTTTTAGCTGAAAATGCTTCTAACGCTTCTCTTGCTTTAGATATTATAATACCTTGACCAGCAATAATTAATGGTTTTTTAGCTGAATTAATGATAGAAGCAGCTTGTTCTAATTTATCTTGTGCAGGAATTAATTTTGGCTGGTAACCACGAACGTGTTCGCAAGGTTGGTAGCCATTCCATTCCATTAATTCAAATTGCGCATTTTTGGTAATATCAATTAAAACCGGACCTGGTTTTCCTGTATTGGCAATATAAAATGCTTTTGCAATAACAGCTGGAATTTCGGCTGCACTTGTTACTTGATAATTCCATTTGGTAATTGGCATCGTGATACCAACTACATCGGTTTCTTGAAACGCATCTGTGCCTAATAAATGTTTTGGAACTTGTCCGGTGATACAGACCATTGGCGTTGAATCCATGATGGCATCTGCGATACCAGTTATTAAGTTAGTGGCACCTGGACCAGAAGTAGCAAAACATACACCAGCTTTGCCTTTTACACGTGCCCAACCTTCGGCTGCATGTGTGGCACCTTGCTCGTGACGCGTAAGTACATGATTAATTTTATCTTGGTAATGCCAAAGTGCATCGTAAATTGGCATGATGGCACCACCTGGATAGCCATAAATGACATCAATACCTTCGGCAATTAGTGATTTGATGAGTGCCTCTGCACCAGAAATTTGTGTTTTAGTTGAATCAGCCATACATGTAGAAAATACAATTCATTACAAATCTACTAAAATAGAGTTTGATAAAAAAATAGAGTTGATTTTGATTTGATAAATAGTAATTTCTTAACAGTTTATTTTTTGGTTGAGGAGGCATTATATTTGGCAAGGTATTCTAAATAAATCTGAAAGAAAGATACTGAAACAAATTATAATAAGGTGGGATTATAAGACGTATACTATACAATACTTATATTTAAAGCGAATTTTAAGTATATAATTTGTTCTGTTAGCATAACAGATATAATTTTGTTTTGGAAAAAATATACATTTGTAATTGAAATTTTAATAATCAAAAATACTAAAATTAATCCTACAACAAACTACAAAATATTTCTATCTCAGCTATATTGCACTTCATATTATTTGTATTTCTATTTGCATTTAAATGTTACTATGAAAATTTAAATTTTAACCAATTAAAACCTATTCGCATCCAAGATGAATTTCCTGGACAATAATGTATTAGACTATTTTCCTAAACTTTAATAACTTAATAGTTGTAAAATTTCATTGAGTTCTTTATCAATTTCTATATGATGTTTTGTGGCTTGTTCCAACGGAATAAAATTGAGTTTATTATTTTTCCAGCCAATCATCTGATTGGATTTTCCATCGATTAAAGCATTTACAGCGGCAATTCCTAAACGACTGGCTAAAATTCGGTCGTTAGCAGACGGATTTCCACCGCGCAATAAATGTCCGAGCACCAAATACTTAATATCATATTCTGGATGCATCGTTTTGAATTTAGATGCTATTTCATGCACATTTCCTGCGTCATCACCTTCAGAAACTACAATAATATAGGATTCTTTATGCGCACATTTTTTTAAGTTTATCAGAAACTGCATTTAAATCTGTATGAGTTTCTGGTATAAAAATATCTTCTGCACCACCAGCAATTCCACTTGCTAATGCAATATATCCAACATCGCGACCCATTACTTCAATAAAAAATATTCTACCATGCGACGTTGCAGTGTCACGAACTTTATCAATGGCTTCTACAGCTGTATTTACTGCTGTATCATATCCAATGGTAAAATCTGTACCAAATAAATCATTGTCAATAGTTCCTGGCAATCCAATAAATGGAATGTTGTATTCTTTAGAAAATTCTAAAGCACCTTTAAATGTACCATCACCACCAATAGCAACAACACCATCAATATTTCGTTGTTTTAATTGATTGTAAGCTTCTTTCCTACCTTCATCTGTCATAAATCTTTTGCTTCTGGAAGATTTTAGAATAGTGCCACCACGATGAATAATATTGCCAACTGAACGTGAATCTAAATCAATAAACTCACCATTTATCATACCTTCATAACCATGTAAAATACCATAAACCTTTATATCTTTTTGCACACTTGTTCTAACCACTGCTCTTATGCATGCATTCATGCCTGGCGAATCACCACCTGATGTAAAGACTGCTATATTTTTCATGTGTATTTTATATTGTAATTCAAATCTACTTACTTTTATCATTTAAAATTAAAGAAATTAAGAATTCTTCACTATTGTTTTTTAGTTTGTAACACAATCTAACGTTTAACAAAGTTTTAACAAGCTAAATTTGTATCAAAATAAAATAATATGAGCAATTTTTCCAATTGGATTAAAACATCGCACACTGTAAAATTTATTGCAGTCGGCATTCTGGTATTAGTACTTTTAATACCAACCTACATGATTCAGAATTTAATTTCTGAACGGCAAATGCAAAGCCAAAACGTAATTAATGAAATTAGCGGAAAATGGGGAAACCAACAAACCATTGCTGGACCTATTATTAATATTCCGTTTAAAGAAGTAGTGGCTTCTCAAAATGAAAAAGGACAAACAATTTACACTAACACAGTTGGTACTTTACATTTTTTACCAGAACAATTAGATATTGATGGTGATGTAAAAACAGAACTCAAACACAGAAGTATTTACGATGCTGTTGTGTATGCAACTAATTTAAAAATAAAAGGTAGTTTTAGTAAGATAGACATTGCTAAATTAGGTATTGCACCAGAAAATGTACTTTGGGAAAAAGCATATGTTTCTTTGCATATTCCAGATTTGCGTGGTATTAATAAACGTGTTTCTATAAACTGGAACAACCAACCTTTAGAATTAAATCCAGGAATTGACGATAATGATATTGTATTAAATACTAACAAATACAATCCAACATACAACAATGGTGAATACAGAGATGTTGCAATGGCGGTTCCTGTAAATGGTGTTTCAGCAAATGGTTCTTCAGGTTTGAGTGCAAAAGTAGATGTAAAAGATGCAGCAAAAATTGATTTTGATTTTACACTAGATTTGAATGGTAGTTCGTCTTTATATTTTATTCCAATTGGAAAAGAAACCAATGTTTCACTTTCATCAGCATATAAAACACCAAGTTTTGATGGTGCATTTATAACAGATACAAACGTAGTTAATGATAAAGGTTTTAAAGCAAATTGGAAAGTATTGAACTTAAATAGAAACTTTCCGCAAGAATGGACGAATAGTTCATACAATATCAACGAAGCTGCTTTTGGTGTTAATCTTTTAATTCCTGTAGATCATTATCAAAAAAGTATGCGTTCTGCAAAATATGCGATTATGTTTATTGTGTTGACGTTCTTAGTTTTCTTATTTACTGAAATTTTAAATGGTTTCAAAATTCATCCTGTTCAATATTTATTGGTTGGATTAGCGATTATCATTTTCTATGTTTTATTACTTTCCATTTCTGAACAAATTGGTTTTACAAAAGCATATATTTTATCGAGTGGTGCAGTTATCATTTTAATTTCGTTGTATTCAAAAACAATATTTAGCGAGAACAAATTAATGGCATTGCTCGCAGGTATTTTAATAATTTTATACGGATTTTTGTTTGTGATATTACGCTCAGAAGACTACGCTTTATTAATCGGAAGCATCGGATTGTTTATTGTGTTGTGTGTGGTAATGTATTTATCGAGAAAAATAAAATGGTATGAAAGTACTGATTCGATAGAATAAACTTTTATTACTTAGATTAAATAAAGTTCGGAACTCTTATAAAGTTCCGAACTTTTTTTGTTGAATTATATGTAACTTCAACTTACACAATAAAAACACATCATGGAATACAAATTTTTCACATTACTTTTTCTGTCTGTCTTTCTATTTTCCTGTAAGAAAGAAACACCAAACAACGCAAGGCAGGCAGCACCAACCATTGAAATAAAACCAGAAAGTTGGATGCATGATTTAATTACAAAATATCCATCCAAAAATATTACACTTTTAGACATCATGCTACCAGCTGCACACGATGCTGGAATTTATCAATTAACCAGTTGCACTTTTGGAGCAAATGCATGCAATACAGAAACGCAGCTATTAAATTTTAACGAACAACTGATACAAGGCATCCGTATGTTTGATGTTCGTCCAACTTTTTATAACAATACTTTTTATACGTATCATGCTACAGATTGTGATGGTTTAGGTTGTAGAGGTGCTGCATTGTCTACCATTTTAAATGATGTGAATAAATTTCTAGATAATCATGCAGAATTAGTGTTTTTTGAAATCAGTCATTTTTGTCATATATCAACATCAGATACTGCATTATTGAATTTATTCAATCGTATTTTAGGCAATAAAATTTATAAAGAAACCAATCCGATAACAACGCCATTTATTCATCAACCAATAAAAGATATAATTGGAAATGGCACTTCTGGCAAAATAATTTTAATCTTTGATGGTGTAGCAAATACATCTACGAACAGAGCAAATGGTTTATTTAATGGTTCGTTTCTTTTACCAAAAGAAGGAAGATGGACAAACAGTCATTATTTAAAAGATATGATTCAAGCACAGCTCAATGAATACAGTAATTTTTCAAATGATGGTGAACATTTATTTCAATTTAGTTGGCAAATCACACAAAATGAATTACAAGCTATTAATTGTGCCATCAATCCAAATGCGCCAAGTATTCATAAAACAGCAGATAGTGCTAATGTTCGCATCGCACCTGTTTTAGATTCGTTAATTGCTGTGAATGAAATAAGAAAAGGAAGAATTCCAAATGTTATATATTTAGATTTTTCTGAAAGCTTTGTTACAAAACAATGCATTAAAATCAGCAAACTGAATATAGAATAATTATTTAAAAAAAATAATTCTTAAATCGTATCATTACTACTTAATTAAACAAATAAACAAAAATGATAGCAGCAAAAAGTTACGCAGTACAGAACTCAAAGGATAAATTAGCACCTTGGAATTTTGAAAGAAAAGAATTAGGTGCCGATGATGTTTTAATTGACATCTTATATTGTGGTGTTTGTCATTCAGACATACATCAAGTACGAAGCGAATGGTTTCCAAGTATATATCCAATGGTTCCAGGACATGAAATAGTTGGACGCATTACAAAAGTAGGCAGCAATGTAACTAAATTCAAAGAAGGCGATTTAGCTGGAATTGGATGTATGGTAGATTCTTGTCAAGAATGTAATAACTGCAAAAAAGGATATGAACAATTTTGTGAAGTTGGCAAAACTGTTTTTACGTATAACGGTTTTGAAAAAGATGGCAAAACACCAACCTATGGTGGTTATTCAAACAAGATTGTAACACATCAAAACTTTGTGTTGCATGTTTCCGATAAGTTACCGTTAGATGGTGTGGCACCATTGCTTTGCGCTGGTATCACTACCTATTCACCACTTCGCAAATGGAATATTGGAAAAGGCCATAAAGTTGCTGTATTAGGACTTGGTGGACTTGGACACATGGCTGTGAAGTTTGCAGTAGCATTTGGTGCTGAAGTTACAGTATTAAGTACTTCACCAAATAAAGAAACAGATGCATTAAAATTAGGTGCACATAATTTTTGCAACACCAAAGATGCAACACAAGTAAAAGAATACACGAACTATTTTAATTTTATAATCGATACTGTTTCTGCTGAACACAACTACGATATGTATTTGAAAATGCTGGCTGCAAATGGCGTTCAAGTGTTGGTTGGTATTCCAACTACACCAATAAATTTTAGTGCGTTTTCTTTATTGTCAAATGGAAGAAGTATTTCTGCATCTTCGATTGGTGGAATTCCGGAAACACAAGAAATGCTGGATTTTTGCGCAGTACACAATATCGTTTCTGATGTAGAAGTCATCAATATCAACTACATCAACGAAGCTTATGAACGTGTAATTAAAAGCGATGTAAAATACAGGTTTGTGATAGATTTGGCGACTATTTAACATCAATATAGTAAACTTAAAAAAATGCTAATCTATTGATTGGCATTTTTTTTGTTTTTACGTGTTTTATGGTATTTTCTAATTAAGAAAATATACTAATTTTATATCAACTTTTTTTAAAATGATACGACTAAATCTACTATTTATATTTTTGCTTATAGTGAATTCACTCTTTTCCCAGGAAATAAAAGACAAAACCAAATATTACGTAAATGACATCGAGAACTTTAATAATTATTCTTCAAATGGCTGGAGTTTATTAGAAGACAAGCAATTAAAAGTAATTGCAAAAGCACTGAATATTAAAACAGACGAAGCAGAAAAAATAATAACGAGCACTAGTTTTTACAATCATCCAAAAAACAAAAAAAATACAGATGTAGCTTATATAATGTATAAAATTTGCGAACTGAATGGATTTAAAAACGGTAATTTTAAATATGACAGAGCAGATGATATTTTATATTTGATGTATGTACCCAACGATTTGAACTCACATTTGCCATCAGATAAATTAGCGGAAAACGGAAAAGGCTTTTTTCAGATAACCAGAAAAGAATCCGTTTCTACCACACCATTAGCTGCTGACTATTACAAACCAAGTGTTTCTTTAAAAAATGAGAATTATTCATTCGGATTTATATTTGGCGCAAAAGGTGCTGATTCGTTAGTCGTTCTGAAAGTAATAAAATCAAGTCCTGCGGAAAAAGCCGGTTTAAAAATCAATGATATTATTACAGAATACAACGGACAAAACATCAGATACAAATCAAGACCTGAAGCAGCAAAAAATTTTTAAAGAAAGTGCGTTTAACAATAATACATTTAAAATCTTGCGCTACAATAGTATGCTTACCGTTACAGCAGATAAAGTAAATTCAAAAACGCTAGAGTTTGTTTGTATTTCTTCTACCTGCGACAATGGTGAATGCATCATTGAAAGCATCAATGGTTATACTATTAAAGGCAATTGCAAAGATGGAAATATAATTGGCAATGCAAAATTCGCCACAGAAGATGGATTTGTATTTTATGAAGGACAAGTTAAAAAATTAAGCAGCATATTCAATAACTACGCTTATGTTTTTCACGGCTTAGGTAAAGAAAAGTTTAGCAGCGGCAATAGTTATGAAGGCAATTATGTAAATGGGAAAAAAGAAGGCAATGGTGTACTTACTTTTGCAGATGGCACCCAAAAGAAAGGTATCTGGAAAGAGGATAAATATTATGATGAAATTTCAATTGGTTTTGCAAATGAGCGATTCAGAGTTGCATCAGAAAGAATTTATCTGCACCATCCTAAAAAGGAATTTAAATCCAAAATGGTAGAAGTAACGGATGC
Source organism: Saprospirales bacterium (assembly GCA_016711605.1). Lineage (GTDB taxonomy): Bacteria > Bacteroidota > Bacteroidia > Chitinophagales > JADIYW01 > JADJSS01. The sequence goes on along the minus strand of JADJSS010000045.1, from coordinate 371,300 downwards.
AGAGAAACAGAAAGTAATGAGCAAATACAAACTTACCGAAGCAGAAATTGATAAGTTATTTGCATTATGTGATATGAAATACAAGCCAACACATCTTAATACACCGGCAAAAATTAAAACTATTATTGAACAAAATCAAAAAGACAAACCTTACGAAGCTTATTTTGTAGCACAAATTTATAGTGCAGATAATGAAATTTATTACATCATCTATTTACCAACTGCCTACAACAGTTGGCTACCTGAAGGCGTTAAATTTGATGTGGCAGACGGTTTATATTTCTGCATACCTGCAACAGAAGCCAATTTCGGCGACTACTATTCATTTGAAAGCAAACTGGCAATTTTAAAAGCTGCAGAAGAAGATAAAAAGAGAGAACAGGAACAACAAAAATTATTTGCAGAAAAAGCAGAATGGAGTGCGAAAAATAAATTTAAAGGTGTCTTCCTTTTTGCAGTACGATGGCAATTTTTCAAATTACGCTACGAATGATGATGAATTGATTCGTGTAGTAAGTGTTTTCGGACCAGTAACCAGATTTTTACGGAAGCAGACAGAATGATTCTTGAGGATAAATATCAATCAAGTACCTGGAAACTAAAGAATTCAAATTTTAATGAAAACATGAACGAAGCACAGGCTATAAAATATCTGACGGAAGTAAAAGGCTATGATCGATTTTCTATCAATACTAATTATTCCTACACGATTCCGGTAAGAATCTCTAAATCAGATGCAGATCAGTTGAAGAAAATTGATGCCGAACTGGAAAAGAATCAGCAGGAAAGAGACAAGCTTTACAAAGAAATGGCGGAAAGTAATTCATCTGAAAAAATTGAACAAGTAAAAAAAACCATGACAAATGTGTTGTCCGCTCCTAAAAAAGAAATTCCAAGAGATACGTATGTAGAAGTTATTTCTATCGACAATACAGATAAAAAATACAATGAATTAAAAGATTATGCCGGCAAAAAAGGCACCACAAAAACCGCATTAAAACCGAATGGTGATGGCTCCTATTCCGGCATGATAGAATTTACGTTTGATTTTAATGTGATTAGCTTTGAAAAAGTAACCGTAAAAATAATACCATAAACATCCATTTTATGAAAAAAACAACAGCAACAATCCTCTTCATCTCTTTATTTTACAACATCTTCAGTCAATCTTATAAAGAAGAACTTAAGAAAGTAAACGACTTCCTGAAAACGTTTGATAACGGTTATTATGGTTATCTGGAAATCAAAGACGGTTATTTATATGACAGATTTGCTTCCGGAAAATACAGTAAATCGGAAATAAAATACTTAGGTAAAGCCTATGAAGAAGATCACGGTAAAAAAGTAAGTATTAATTGCATTGACGGAAGAGAATGTGTTTTCTCAACTTATACGGATTCTTATCATGGAAGTATTGGATTTTCGCAGACTTATAGTTTTAATACTTCTGAGCTGATTACCTTACTAGATAATTTAATTGCTACTTATAAAAAAAGTGCCGGAAACAACAAAAATGATGTTGCTTTAATTGACAATAAAACATCAACATCATCTAATAATAGTAATTATCAATCCGCACTTAAAAAACTGAATGATTATTTAAAAACATTTGACAATGGTTATTACGGATATTTTGAGGTTATTAATAATGAAGTTTTTATTCGATTAAAAGCAGGTACCTATTGTAGTGCATTAATAAGTGATTTAGATAAAGCTTATGTTGTAGAAGATAATAAAAAAATTGAACTCAGATGTCTTGGTGGAGAAAATTGTATGACTGCAACATACACTAAAGGTAAGACTACAGGTTTAAAAATGTATCAAGATAAAAGTTTTGACACTGAAGAATTTACTCAACTCATAAATGATTTGATATCAACATTAAAAAACAATAAAACAAATACACCTAATAATGGAAATGAAGCAGTAGTTTTAAAAACAAGTACAAATAATTCTAACAACAGTACTTCAAACTATTCTACTAAATCTACTTCAACTAATTCTTCAACAGGAAATTATCAAACGGCACTCAAAAAACTAAACGATTATTTAGCAACATTCGACAATGGTTTCTATGGTTATTTTGAAGTAAAAGATGGTTATATCTTCGATCGTTTTAAAGCTGGCAAATACAACAAATTTAAAATGGAAGATATAGAAGGTGCTGTCATACAAGAACAGTACAGCCGTGTTATTTTTAAATGCAAATCAGGAAATTGTATTTCAACAGACTGGAAAGAAAATGGTAAAGAAGAATATACACAGTTTACCAAAAGCGGTTCTTATAACTATCAGGAACTGGCAGATTTATTAAACAATTTCAGAGATGCCTATTTAGGCAAAAAACAAACATCAACTAATAATTCAACAGTTTCTACAAATAAAAATAAAGATGAAAAAGAAAATATAAAACAACAACCTACACAAAAAAATACGAATTACACAATAGCAAAAAATCAACCATTAAATTTTAAAAAAGGTGATAGAGTTGTGATTGAAATTAATAGCATGGATGACCATTACCAAATGGGCAAAAAAAGCGAGTACGATGGAGCAACAGGTACTGTTATCAATTTAGAATTCGATGATTTTGAGAACACTTATATCGGAACAATAAAAATAGATAACGACAATAAAGTAGTAGAATTTAATGATATATGGCCTCAATTAATTGTATCAAATAATAATACAAAAGAACAAGAAGTAAAATCAAATAATACAAATACCAATTATCAAACAGCACTTAAAAAACTAAACGAATATGTTATTACTTTCGATAATAGATATAAAGGAATGGAAGTAAAAGATGGATATTTATATAGTAATTATAGCAATGGAAATTACTCAAAAGCAAAGCTTTCCGATTTGGGTAAAGCATCCATAAATACTGAGTATAATTATGTGCGATTAGATTGTAAAAGTGGAGATTGTGTCTATTCAACTATTACAGGTTCAAATCACAGTTATTTCAATTTTCAAAATGGTACTAGTAACTTAACAAAAATTACAACTTTATTAAACGATTTTATGGCTAGTGTAAATGGAAATAGTTTAAATTCTACTCAGAATAATTCATCAAACACGACAACTAAAATAGATAGAGAACAAAAATCAAAACAACGACAACAAACTTCATCAAAAAACAATGATGATGATTTCGACGAAGATTGGGACGCACTCGAAAAAACTGCTGCAAAATTAAATAATTCAACCAAAGAAGTAAAAGAATCCACAGGTACATTACGTGCGATTCTTTATGATAAAGAAATTATTTTAACAGATATTGACAACTCAGATCCAAATTTTGATAAAGCAAAAAAATACATTGGCAAAAAAGGAAAAACAAAAACATATATAATACCAAATGATGATAATCTTACGTTTTATGGCGATATTTATTTTGATGGAATACTATTTAAATTTAAAAAAATAAGAATAAAAGAAGTTACTGCTAATGAAAATACTTCATCAACATCAAGTAATAAAAATTACACAGAACCATTAAAAAAACTGAACGAGTATCTTAAAACATTCAATGCAGAAACCTATCGTGATGTTGAAGTAAAAGATAGTAAAGTATATTTTGCATTTTTTGTTTATGGTGCAAAATATAATTCTTCCATTGACATCAGCGAACTTAAGAACAACACCATAATTACAATTGGAAAATCAGTAGGTTCATCTGTTGTTGATGAAGTTAAAATTTCTTGTAAAGGTGAAAATAAATGTTTTTATTCGCTATACTCAAATAGTAGTGCAGATCATTTCAGATTTTTCAGCCATAGCGTAAAAGATTTTACAAAAATGGAACAGCTTTTAAAAGATTTTATTAAAGCACTTTAATGAAATTTGCAAAACTTATCATCATTGGCTTTTGTACAATTACCGTAATCTATGCTGCTTTCATTTTAAAATTATTCAAAACAGATAAACTGGCATTTTACAAAATATCCATCAAAGACAGCGTAAAAGAAATCTATACTGTAAGAGGCAGACCTTTACAACGCTCAGCCAAATTAAACGATGGAACATTAATAGATGTTCCATCTGAATTTATTCCATACATTCAATCCGGTGATTCTATTATTAAAGAAAGTAATTCTTCTCAGATAACATTAATTTCTTTTTTTCAGGATAAAAGAACGGTTTTTATACATCCTTAAAAAATCAAATCAATCTGTTTGTATTTTTAATCTTTCCGTTTTATAGATTTAAGAATGTATTTTTGTGAAAAGAAAAAAAATGTCATCACAAACAATCATCGCACAAACCTATACACTCAAAAATGGAACAGTCATAAAAAACAGACTTTTAAAATCTGCTATGAGTGAAGCGTTAGGTGAAGCGAATGGCGCGCCAAAACCTGATTTAGCAACACTTTACGGCGCCTGGGCAACTGGTGGAATTGGTATTTGTATTACCGGAAATGTAATGATTGACCATCGTGCTTTAGGTGAACCCGGCAACGTGATTATCGAAGATGAAAGCAATATGGCTGCCTTGCAAAAATGGGCGCAAGCAGCTACACAAAATAATACGCAATGCTGGGTGCAACTCAACCATCCTGGAAAACAAGCACCTAAAGGATTAAACAAAGAAACCGTTTCACCATCTGCTATTCCGTTTCGCAAAGATATGCAGACCTTTTTTCCTACACCTAGAGCTTTATCAGAAACAGAAGTTAAGGATCTTATTCAACGTTTTGCCAATGCTGCAGCTATCGTACAAAAAGCAGGTTTCAGTGGTGTTCAGATTCATGGCGCTCATGGTTATTTAGTGAGTCAGTTTTTATCACCACATCATAACATCAGAACCGATCAATATGGAGGCAATCCTGAAAACAGAAGACGATTTGTGATGGAAATCTATAAAGCGATGCGTGAAAAAGTAGGTACTTCTTTTCCTATAAGCATAAAATTAAATTCTGCAGATTTTCAGCGTGGTGGATTTACCGAAGAAGAATCACTGGATTTAATTCGAGTATTGTCAGAAGTTGGAATGGACTTAATTGAAATTTCTGGTGGAACATATGAAGCACCTGTAATGACTGGTGTTAAATCATCTAAACAACCAGTAAAAGAAAGCACAATACAACGCGAAGCTTACTTTCTGGACTTTGCAGAAAAAGCCAGAAAAGTTTGTACAACAGCATTAGCAGTCACTGGTGGTTTCCGTTCTGCAGATGGTATGGCACAGGCAATTTCTTCTGGAGCAGTTGATTTTGTTGGCCTTGCGAGGCTGTTAGCAATTGAAACCGATGCACCTAATAAAATAATTTCAGGTAAAACTATTCTAGTTGTCAAACCTATAAAAACTGGTTTAGGTATGATAGATAAAATGGGTTTGATGGAAACAGCTTGGTATAGTGCGCAACTAAAAATCATAGGAAAAGGTAAAGCTCCTGACATTAATCTGAGTCCATGGATAGTTTTAATTAAAACGATTTACCACATGGTTTTCGGAAAGAAACCGTCTAAATTGAGAGCGAATTAAAAAAAAAGACCGCAACATAGTATTGCGGTCTTTTTTTGTCTCTATATTTTTAATTCTATCCGCACCTCGAAGTTCCACAATCTTTGCAGGTTAAACAACCTTCCAAATATTGCTGGTTCACAGAACCACAATTTGGGCATTTCGATTTCTGCGCCATCGTTCCATCAGGCACATAGCGTTTCAATGCACGCACCACACCATTTTTCCAGGTGTTGATAGCTTCATCTAATTGCAAACTTGTAATTAAATCCACCACATTTTCAATTGGCATACCATGTCTTAAGGTACCGGAAATCAATTTTGCATAGTTCCAGTATTCTGGATTGAATTTGTGTGATAAACCTTCAATCGTTGTCTTATAACCACGTTGGTTTTTATACTGGAAATCATAACGCGAGGTGCCATCTGCTTCCTTATTTTTAATAATTACACCTTCATTCACCCAACGTGGTAATAAAATACCATCTTCATCATCATTCAAACCCGTAAAAATTTCGTAAGGTTTGTTATCCATTAAACCGATGAAAGCAATCCACTTATCTTTGTTATTTTGAAAACGCACTACATCAGCTTTTAACGAAGCTGGTCGTGTAAGTGGAAAATGTGCAGTTCCTTCTATAGTTTCTTCTTTGTTTTTCTCGTCGTTGCTAATCAATACACCAGAACGCGAACCATCTCGATATACCGTAACACCTTTGCAACCAGATTTCCACGCTTCCATATAACATTGTGATACAATTTCTTCTGTCACATCGTTCGGCATATTAATCGTAACGCTGATAGAATGGTCTACCCATTTCTGAATAGCACCCTGCATTTGTACTTTTTTCAGGTAATCTACATCATTCGAAGTAGCTTTATAATACGGTGATTTTTTTACTAATTCTTCTAATTCTTCCTGCGAGAAATTTCTGTTCGTATTATAACCATTCACTTCCATCCATTCTTTGAAACGATGATGAAACACCACATATTCTTCCCAGCTATCTCCTACTTCATCTACAAAATCAATGCGTACATTTTTATCATTCGGATTTACTTTTCTTCGTCTTTTATAGACTGGCAAAAAAACTGGTTCGATACCTGAACTGGTTTGCGACATTAAACTTGTGGTGCCTGTTGGTGCGATGGTCAGCAACGCAATATTTCTTCTTCCATGTTCCAGCATTTCATAATACAACTGAGCATCTGCATCTTTCAATCGCAGCATAAACGGATTATTTTTCTCTCTTTCCGCATCAAATATTTCGAATGCACCGCGATCTTTGGCCAAATGTACAGAGGCTCTGTATGCTTCCAATGCGACTGTTTTATGAATATTAACTGCAAATTCAATTCCTTCATCGCTGCCGTATCTCAACCCTAATCCTGCCAGCATATCTCCTTCTGCCGTGATGCCAACACCGGTACGACGACCTAAGACAGCCATGTTGCGAATCTTATTCCATAAATTAATTTCCGTGTGTTTTATGTCTTCTGTTTCAGGATCTTTATTCAGCTTGTCTAAAATCGTATCAATTTTTTCTAATTCTAAATCGATGATATCATCCATGATACGTTGCGCATAGGCGATGTGTTGTTTGAATAATTCCCAGTTGAAGGTAGCGTGCTTGGTGAACGGATTTTCTACATAAGAATATAAATTGATGGCAAGTAAGCGACAGGAATCATAAGGACACAACGGAATTTCACCGCACGGATTGGTAGAAACTGTTTTAAATCCTAAATCAGCATAACAATCAGGTAAGGATTCTCGAATAATGGTGTCCCAAAATAAAATACCAGGTTCAGCAGATTTCCAGGCATTGTGTACGATTTTTTTCCAGATAGCTAATGCGTCCACTTCTTTTTGTGTAGAAGGTGTTTTACTGTCTACTGGAAATTGCTGTGTAAACGATTTTTGTTGTTCGACAGCTTGCATAAATTTGTCATTTATACGAACAGAAATATTGGCGCCTGTTACTTTTCCTTGTTCTAATTTAGCATCAATGAAATCAACAGCATCAGGATGCGCAATAGAAACGGACAACATGAGCGCACCTCGTCTTCCATCTTGTGCTACTTCGCGAGTTGAATTAGAATAACGTTCCATAAACGGCACTAAACCGGTAGAGGTCAATGCTGAATTTTTTACCGGTGAACCTTTTGGACGAATATGCGATAAATCGTGGCCAACACCACCGCGACGTTTCATCAGCTGCACTTGTTCTTCATCGATTTTCATGATACCACCATAAGAATCAGAAGCGCCATCGTTTCCAATCACAAAGCAATTGGATAAAGAGGCAATTTGATAAGGATTACCGATTCCAGTCATAGGACTGCCTTGAGGAATGATATATTTGAAATTCTTTATCAAATCGAAAATTGTTTCTTCTGACAACGGATTCGGATAATTCAATTCAATTCGAGCAATTTCACCAGCGATTCTGTGGTGCATATCGTCTGGTGTTTTTTCAAAAATATTACCTAAAGAGTCTTTCAACGCATACTTGTTGAGCCAAACTCTTGCAGCTAAATCATCGCCGTTGAAGTATTTTAGAGAAGCGCTTATTGCGTCTTCTTGCGTGTAAGTTATTTTGTCTGTTATGGTGTCTGAAGTTTGCATTTTATGGTAATTTTTCAATTTTAGCGGACCACAAAATTACTCATTTAAAACAGTTATACAATACCTAATTTTAGTAAAGTTTCACGGTAAAATTTATAACTAATTGAAATACTGTATTTTAATTTTTTATAAACATAAAAATGTTTACAAATATTTTTCAACTCATGTTGATATAATTTAAAACAAGTTTATTTTCTAGTAAATTTATTATTTTTGGTAATTTGTCAAATAAAAATAAATAAGCCGAAGTAAAATTCACTTCGACTTATTTTTTACTGATCCATCTTAACAATTTTAGGATAGAATGTACAGAGGATATCTACTAAATCGGTTTGTGCTTTCATCACTTCACGAATATCTTTGTTTGCTTGCAACGCTTCGTCTAAACAATATGTTTCCAATTTTAGACAATAGTTGGCTTTCGGTAAACTCAAATTGATTTTGTATAATTTTTTGAAAAATTTGTAATGAATGTTCTATTGAATGTTGATGTCATGTTTAAAAATGACATAAATTACGATAGGAGTCAGATAATTTATTTTTCTAAGGTCTTTGCCATTTTTTTATTTTTTAATTTTTTGTTTGTGTCAGAGATTTGACAGCTTTATTGATTACTGTCAAATTTCCTTTCACAAACTACATACAATTATTTTTTAATTTATCTGTTACTTTTATTGTTTTATATTATGCAGGTAGAATATCCATTAAATATCTGTTGTTAGGATAAAGATCCTTCATATGGATATTTTATCATTGCTTCGCTTCTGAAACCAACTACATTGATGCGTTTATCGTCGAATGTTTTTTCATCTTTATTGAAGATTTCTGCAACAGTCATTGGTTCGGTAACGTTGATATCCAGCTTCATTTTATCAGCTAATTGTTGTGCTTTCTCAACACTTAGTTTTCCAAAATTATATTTAGCAATCAATCTTCCTTTACGCATTAAAGCACTGTCAATTTTCGAGATCGGCATATTGAACGTACAGATAATTTGCGTGTTCAAACAATCGCCTAATAAGCCATCTGAAATATTCAATAAGTTAGAAACCGCTGAACTTCCTGTTATTTGACGATCCATGATAATGTTTTCCGCATCTTCAATAATCAATACAGAATTCGGATAATCTAGCAACAAATTCATGAATTCCGGATTGGTGATGTTTGCAGCCACACTTGGTGGCACGAACAACACACGTTTCTTTACTTTACCAATTAAATAACGCAGATACGTTGTTTTTCCTGTACCAGGCAAGCCGTGTAACAACACAATACCTTTGTCGTTTTTTTTATTTAAGCGTTGCTGAATAATACTGTCAATCTGCATAAATTCGTCTTCATAATACAATTTCAAATCAAGCTTTGTTTTCTTCACTTCAATTTCTTTCAACGAAAAACAATTTCCTTCAAACGATATTAAATTCAACTCAAATTCTTTTTTGCGCTCGCGTCTTTTAAACGTTTTTAATTTAGCAGATAAAGTTTGAATAGCATCCACGTTTTCAGGCAATGCATATATTGTGCAGAAACTATCACCTAAATGCAAGACTGATTTATCATTCATCACGACAATAGCGTACTCAAATACATACTTTGAATTCTTTTTATTGTTTTCCATTAGACTACTGGTAAACACATGAGCCAACTCATCTTTTCTTACTGACGTTAGATAATTTAATCCTTTTTCAAAATCGAACGGATGAATATTAAAGTGCAATGGTAACTTACCATTTAATGTAAAGAACAATTGCTTTGCGTTCAGATAACTGTGGCTGTTCAATATTTCATTGATGTCCAGTTTATTTATATTTTGTATAAATTCCATTTTAGTTATTTTTTTACTTTTTCACAATACTTTTCCATTGCGATTTATATCGCATTTTTGATTTTAATACACATTATTTTACTTGTGTATTTGTTTAAAGATTGTCGGAAATTTTTATAATAAAAAAGCCCGACATGTGGTGTCGAGCTTCATATATAGTTGATGTTTGAATTAACTAAAGAGATGACTTCGACACAAAGAATAAACAGGATACTTTGCTCCTATTGATTCGTGACTGTTGTTAAAAAATGTTCTACGCATTCTAATTTTTATTTTGCTGTGCAAAGATAAATCAATTGTTTTCATACTTTCAAATTTATTTTAAAAAAAGTTGTTGTAACAACTAAATTTAGAATGAGTATAAATTATTATAGGATTGTTTTTATTAAAGAGAACTGCATCATCTGAAATTATTATAACTGAAATCCTTTTGTATAGGTTTCCCATTTGTCAATTACAGCTTGAAAATTTTCTGGTAATGGCATTTCAAAATACATTTCTTCATTCGTTCTTGGATGAATAAAACCTAAGCTTTGTGCATGTAGCGCGTGATATGGCATCAACTTAAAACAGTTTTCTATAAACATTTTATATTTTCCATAAACGGTTCCTGCTAATATTTGATCGCCACCATAACTGTAATCGCCAAATAGCGTGTGTCCAATGTATTTCATGTGTACGCGTATCTGATGTGTGCGACCAGTTTCTAATTTGCATTTCACTAATGTTGTGTAGCCGTAACGTTTTAGTACTTCGTAATTGGTTGCTGCATATTTTCCGATGCTACCATCTTCTACAGCCATAAATATTTTTCTGTTATTTGGATTTCGTGCAACGTTACATTCAATTCTTCCTGATTTTTTTTCAATGTCATTCCATACTAATGCAATATAATGACGTTTGATTGTTCTATCGAAAAACTGTTTGGAAAGATGTGTTAGTGCATGTTCTGTTTTACCAATAATAATAATTCCAGACGTATTTTTATCCAAGCGATGTACCAAACCTGGTCGCGTTGCACCAGAGATTTGCGGCAAATCTTTGCAATGCCAAAGCAACGCATGCACCAGCGTTCCGTGAAAATTTCCGTGTCCTGGATGACATACCATGCCAGCTTTTTTATTTACTAAAAGTACATCGTCATCTTCATAAATAATATCTAATGGAATATCTTCTGGCTCTACAGTATAGTCCCAAACTGGATTTGGCAACACAACTGTGATTACATCGTTTCCGCGAACTTTATAGTTAGATTTTACTGGTTTTCCATTTACTAAAATACTTTGCGCATCAGCTGCATTTTGTACTCTGTTGCGTGAAATAGATGGAATACGTTCGGTTAAATATTTATCGATTCTGTATTTTTCCTGTCCTTTATCAATTACAAAGCGATGATGTTCGAAGAGTTCATCTTCGTTTTCTTCTACGTTTTGTATTTCTTCTGTTTGGCTCATGTTGTTTGTTTATTTTCGACTTTAATTTGGCAAAGTGGTTCGTGTGAACACGAACCATGCTATCGTTTGTTTATATTTTGGATTTCATTATTTCTTGAGAATCATTAATCGCTGAATAATTAAATAAAATGATTGTTTTTTTTAGTTATTCATTTCCATGTTTATAATTACCAGTAAGCTTTGCTAAAGCAAGTTGAATTGTTTGTTCATCTTTTTTGGCTGCAATTAATTTTAAGAAATCAGCATTAGATTTATCTGAAATTACTTTAATCAATTTGCTATTTCTATAAATTAATATTTTATTTTCTTTTGTAACTTTATACGTAAACGGATTTAAAATTAATTGATTTCTTTTATCAATGTTTTCTTTGTTTTCAATTATGTTATTAATCAACTGCACGTTAAATACTGCTGCAAATTTATCCAATAAAATCCGCTTTACTTCATTTATATCAACATCAATATTTAATTCATTTGAAATGGATGTTACACCTTTCTCCGTAAAGCCACAAGGATTGATATAATTATACTGATTGAGATTGATATCTACATTTAATGCAAATCCATGCATGGTAATCCAACGCGATGTTTTTACGCCAAAAGCTGCTATTTTATTGGTAGTTCCATTTGTTTTATTATCTATCCAAACACCAGTTTCGTTTTCTATTCTATAGCCAATAATTCCATATTCTGCGATGGTTTGAATCATCACTTCTTCCAGATCGCGCATATATTTTTTTATATCAGAAGAAAAAAATTCTAAGTCTAAAATTGGATAACCAGTAATTTGTCCGATACCGTGCAATGTTACATCACCACCACGATTAATATGAAAAACATCAATTCCTTTTTTTTCTTTTAAAAAACCTACTGAAAACAAAATATTTTTTTCATTCGCAGCTTTTCCTAAAGTGATTACTGGTTCATGTTCACATAAAAATATAAAATGAGCGTCTGAATTAGAGCGCTCATTAATTTTATTATCTATTAATTGATTAAATTTTTTTGTTTGAACATCTAAAGCATCAGCATATTTGATGATACCTAAATCTTGAACAGTAATTTTTTGCATACAAGAGTAATAAGTGTTAAGTAGTAAGGTATAAGTATAGTTATTACATGTAATTTTTACTTATTACTTTCACCTTATTACTTATTACTAAAAAGGACTTTCCGCTAATTTATTTTTTAATCTTCCAATTACATCAACTTCAACAGCATCAACGCCTTTAATTTCAGCTAAGAAATAAGAAATCCAGTCTGTGATATGAATTAGATATAAACTGCGTACAACATCGTGGTCGCCTTTTGAATAGATTTCAAATACATCATTTGTATATTGACTAACTACTTCTTTGGTAAATTCCATTCGTTCCTGATTACGCTCATAATCTTTATTGTTTCGTAAAAAGACAACAGCCATATTTTCATTACGTTCGCGCCATCCAACTAATTCATTGTGATTCATTTCAGGAACTACATGATGCCAGCAAAGCATTTTAGCATTTTCATTAATTTGTTGACGGAAACGAATAGAAACACCTTCAAATTTTGCATCAGAATAAATAACAGGAATTTTGCCGTTTAATTTTTGCGCAATTTCTTTAGCTGATTTTTGTATGTTTTCTTGTTCTGAATCTAACAAAGCAATAGTATCTTGAAGATATTTTTTAAAGCCAGCTTCCAATAAACTTAAGTGAAACAAAATGTATAATAATTGAACAAAAGATTGACCAAATGCTGCACGTGGTGGTGAACCACCATCTATTAACACATAATCGATATCATTTGTTTCCGCATATTCCTGAATTAAACCACCTGATGTGATACATACAATTTGTGCATTTTTTTTGAATGCTTGCATTAATGCTGACAATGTTTCTTCGGTGTTTCCAGAATACGATGAAATGATAACTAAAGAGTTTTCATTAACAAAAGCTGGAATTTGATATTCTTTGTTTACAATAATTGGAACAGAAAGGTCATCACGTAAAACGTTAGATAAAATAGTGCCACCAATTCCAGAGCCACCTAAACCAGAAATAACAACATTACGAATTGGAAATTTATTTTTCCTAATTTTGCTGCTTCGCCAATTTCTATGGCTCTTTTTAATTGTGCTGTAAAAGCTTGTATTAAATCGTTCATCTTCATTTTTTAATTTCGATTTTATGTATTAGTAAATACTATTTAAACACTAATTGTACATTTGTGTTTACTATTGTTTTAAAATATTTCTTAATTGCGATGTAAAAATGCGAAAAAATCATCAATCCTAAAAATCATTTATCTTTATAGACGTTAATTTTATGCAAAAGACGACAGAAATAGGTAAAAAAGGTGAAAATCTGGCAAAAGATTTTTTGATTGCTAAGAATTACACGATTTTATTTATGAATTGGCGATACAAACATTCAGAAATTGACATTATTGCGCAAGATGGTAAAATGATTGTTTTTGTTGAAGTAAAATCCAGAAAAAACAATCAATATGGAAATCCTGAAGAATTTGTAACAAAACATAAGATTAAAAAAATGCACGAAGCAGCCGAAGCGTACATCGTGCAATTTGATTGGCAAGGTGAACTACGTTTTGATATTATAGCAATTGAAAACAATAAAGATATTACGCACTTTGAAGATGCGTTTTATTAGTAATCATCTTCTACACCTTGAATAGACTCTTCTTTAGTGTTGTCGTAATTTTGCACACGTTCTCTACCTTCTAGTCTGTATTTTTTTAAAATATCATTTTTTAACTCTTCTAATTTTGCGTCTTTCCAGCGAACACCTTGGCTATGATAAGGTCGAGCGCTATATTCACCATCATAATCTGCAGAATTAAAATCTGTTTTAATTTTAGTGGTATCTAAAGGCATCAAACCAACATAATCTAATACATATCTTTTTTCTTTGCTGAAGTAACATCTGTAAAAATAAACATAACCAGAATCGTTTTTAGAATTTACGCGTCGTTTTTCAACATAAGTTAAAGTGTCTTTGTCTTCAGAATAACCATCTAATTTTAAAAGCGACTGTGCTATTGATTCTTGATTATTATACATTTTTGGAAATACATCTAACCTATCAATTTTTTTCAAAATAGTATAAATAGGAAATCTGGTAGATGCATCTTTAGCAAAGTGCATCCAAATTGTATCGTTCACTGTAATTTTCCTAAGTAACATTTCAGAATATAAATCCATCAACAAATTATCATCTTTCACTTTGGCTAATTTATCATAAAATGTTTTTACGGTTGGTTCATTATAAAACGGCATCAAAATATGTAAGAAATTTGATAATGTCATTCTTTCATCATAAGTACTTACATCACTATTATAACTGTATTTATTATCATCATCATCTTTATTTTTTTTAGCGATTTCATTTTTCTGTTCTTTAGAATTATAGCGTTTTAAAGTTTCATTTGCTTCACGTACTAAATCGTTTTTGTTTTCGATATATTTTTTAGAAGGCATTAAATTACTATCAACAAGCGTAGTAAATAAAGTATAAACTTTGTCTTTGTATTCATCATATTTAGTAAGTTTCAATAAATTTGGAAATAGATTTACAGCTAATTTCAATGTATCATAAAAAGGATAAAATATTTTTGAAACTTCATATTCTGAGGAAGGAATTGGCGCATTGTTTGTTAAAATGCTATCAATTATTTTTGCTGCTGATGCATTTTTTTGTTCTGCGATATCGTTTAATATACTGAATTGCAAGTTGCTTGTATCACCAGATTTATTATACAATTCCACTAAAAATGGAAGTGCTTTTTTATCTTTTGTGCTTGCAAACGCATCAATAATATCAATTCTATCATCAACATTATAATTGTAATAGTTTGAACTTTTAAAGAATTTTATAAATCGAGCGGCATCGTCTTTATCATTAAAATGCATGTAGTTCAATACTTTTATAGCTTCTTTTTGTTTAGATGAATCTGCTGATTCTAAGTTTGCAAAGAATTTTTCTGATTTACTAACAAAAGGATCCAAGCCAATTAACGTATCAGTTGGTTTAAAAGTTGAGAAGAATTTTTGCGTAAATTCACTTGGACCGCTAATGGTGTCAATAGTTGCATCTATGTAATACATTCTGCCGAATTTCACGATAATTTTCACCATTATACCACGTGTACTGTTTGTATCCGTTAATAATAAATCATAAGTAGTTTGATCTTTTAAGGTTGATTTATTAAGTTTTGACAAATGTAAATTTCTTGTTTTGGTAAAGGATTCAATCTCAGCATTCCAAAAACTATCTACATTTTTCACACTTAAATAATCATGGAATTTTTCGTAACCTACATAGATTTCTTCTAAAGTATAAGAATTCTGATAGGTTTTGTGATTTACAAAAGATTCAAAAGGTTTCTTTTCTTCTTTATAATAATTATTTTGCTCTAAAGAATTATAACTTGCGTAATTAACCACTTCATCTTCAAATGGTTTCACACAGGTTGTAACTGTATAATGGAAACCTGTATCAGTATAAGTAAAGAAAGGATTTTGGTATTTATTTTTTGTAAACTTCAATGAATTAAAAAAAGTAGTTGGATACACATTTTTATCAGTTACAACACCTTGCATATAATAATGTGGTCCATTTATAACAGTTTTTAGAAAAACAAATTTGCCTTTATCTGTTTTAAGTGTAGTTTCAAAAGATGGATGTTGATCTTGTATTCCAAATTTTCTGTTTAAAATTTCATATTTCAAGTCGTTGTTAAAGACCTCAGTTAAATAAGCAAGTTCGAAAGTATCTTCTTCTATATAACTATAATCATTATAATCAGCACGCATTAAATGATAGTAGTTTCCATAAACATCATACGCAAATGTTTTTTCATATTTTTTGGTATTTTTAATATTCTTAATTTTTTTATCAAAAATAGTATAAGCAGGTAATTGTGCTTCATAACCACCATATTCTGGCTGATACAATTTCCATTTATCTGTAACAATATTTAGTTTAATAGAATTGAAAAACTGTTCATTTTCTTTATTCAAAAAATAATTTCCACTACCTGCTGCTTTAAAAATCAGAATTTCTAATGGTGTTATTAGTACCACATATCTGCGAACATCACCACGTTGAGTTTTTGTAGTAATATCAAAACCTTCAAAACCATTTTTAGTAATTTCTTTTTTAGATAAAATTTTTCCTGGAATAAATTCATAGAATAAACTATCCAATCGTTTTTTGTTTATTGCCACATCATAACCACCAAATTCGTTATGCGATTTAATTCTGTAAACAGTATAATAAGATGAATTTGCAGCATCTACACATAAATACTGTTTCAATTCATCAAACACATACACTTCATACATTTTATTAGGAACATCAACCGAAAAAATATTATCATCAGTAGTAAACGTATTAAATGTTAATGGTATTCTGATTGCTTCTAACTTATCTTTTGCGGCACCAGCTGTTTTCATTTTTTCTAATGAAATTGGTCGAACCGTATATCCATTTTTTCGTAACAATTCAATTAAACCATCTTTTCCTGGTAAATGGCCTGCTCCTACACCAGTAAATAAAGATTCTTTTTTCATTATTGAATCCATATTGTGTAACATCACCAAATTTCTGTCATCAATCAAATATTTGCCATATAATTTTGTAGGATAAGATTTTTTGTCCAATGAATCTAATAAATCTAAATCGCCAGCTCTGTATGCGTCTTCAATAAGCTTATAAGTATTATTTTGAGATGTATAATCTTCTATTTCTTCTTCATTAACTTTAGTGGAATCATTCTCTTTTTCTTTCTTTTCAATTTTTGCATTCTCTGGATTTATTGCTTTTAAATAATACTTCATAGCACCATCAAATGTTTCTAATCCTGTAGTTTTTTTATTCAATCGTTTGCCACATTGATAAATAAATAAATCCAAATAAGTGCTTTCTTCAAAATCACCACGACCTAACATATCATTAAATCTATACATCATTTCATTCACCAAATCTGGATCAGCAGCTAATAATTGTGCATAATCTTCTCGAATTGGAATGGTAACTTGAAATGCATTTTTATAAAAATTGCCACCACCATAACTTGCATACGTTTTATTGGCAATTTTAAACAAATCTGAATTTATCATTTCATCTAATGATTTATCAATATTTGTTTCAAGCGCAACTATATCAACATTTTTTAAGGCAATAAAAAATGTATCTGGTAAATAATAAGCCAATTTCTTACTTACATGCATGGTTCCATACAAATAAGATGGTTTTGTTAGACCATTTCCAGTTATTTCCCAAAATCTACTTGGATATTTTTTTGCAGATTGTGCACTTATAGAGAGTGTCAAAAATAAAAGACATACCAATGAAAAAATTCTTTTACAATAGTTCATATAAAAATTATTAAAAATAAACGCACAATATAAAGAGATATTTTAAGCAATTAAAAGAAAAGCATTTCGTTTATATTAATTTAATTATTTTTGCAACATGACAAACGAACAATATAAAACACTCCTTGAAAGAGTCAATGCTTTCAGGAGCTATCTTTGACGTCGCTAACAAGATTGAACAAATTAAAGACGACGAAGCTAAAACGTTAGCACCAGATTTTTGGAACGACCAACTCAAAGCGCAAGCTTTGATGAAAGAAATTAAACAAAACAAGCATTGGGTTGGATTGTATAATAGCGTTCATAAAAAATTTGAGGATCTTACTATTCTAAAAGAATTTAATGAAATTGGAGAAGCATCTGAGGAAGAAGTTGATCAGCAATATCAAATAATTGTTGATGAATTAGATGAAAATGAATTTAAATCAACGCTAAAAAATGAAGAAGATTCACTGAGTGCAATTCTAGAAATTAATGCTGGTGCTGGTGGAACGGAAAGCTGCGATTGGGGCTCGATGTTGTTGCGTATGTATACCATGTGGGCCAATAAAAATGGTTATAAAGTCAATGAAATAGACTACCAAGCTGGTGAAGTTGCAGGAATTAAATCGGTGATTTTAGAAATTGAAGGCGATTTTGCTTTTGGTATGTTAAAAGGTGAAAATGGTGTGCATCGTTTGGTGCGTGTGTCACCTTTCAATTCACAAGGAAAACGAATGACATCATTTTGTTCGGTTTTCGTGCATCCAATTGTAGATGATTCTATTGAAATTATCATCAATCCTGCTGATTTAGAGTGGGACACGTTTAGAGCGCAAGGTGCTGGTGGACAACATGTAAACAAAACAGAATCTGCAGTGCGTGTTACGCATGTGCCAACTAATACTATAGTGGAATGTCAACAACAACGATCACAAATACAAAACCGTGAGACTGCTATGAAAATGTTGAAATCAAAATTGTATGAACTGGAAATGCAGAAAAAATTAGAAGCACGTGATGCAGTGGAAGCACAAAAAATGAAAAACGAATGGGGCTCGCAAATCAGAAGTTATGTGCTGGATGATCGTTGGGTCAAAGATTTGCGTAGTGGTTATAAAGTTACCAATCCAGATGCTGTTTTAAATGGCGATTTAAATGGATTTTTTAAAGCGTATTTATTGCATAAAGAACAAAAATAAATTATCTTGAAAAATAAATTTCTTGTTTTATTACTCATTTTATTTTATAGTATTTTCATTGCAAATGCTCAACATACTTATGTATTTATTGGCTCCTATAATTTTAGTAAAAGTGAAGATACTGCTGGTATATTTGTTTTTGAATTGAATGAAAAAAACGGACAGTTAAATCAAATAACTTCTGTAAAGAATGTGTTGAATCCTTCTTTTCTAACCTTATCACAAAATGGAAAATTTCTATACGCATGCACTGATACCAAAACGCCAAATGCTGGAAGTGTAAGTAGTTATGAATTTAATCCATCAACGAAAAAATTGACTTTCATAAATAGTCAAAAAACAAATGGCGAAAATCCAGTTTATTTATCAGTAAATAAAAATGAAAAATGGCTGACTACTGCAAATTACAATGATGGCAGCGTTTCTGTGTTTTCTTTAAACGAAAACGGAAGCATTCATCCAATAAATCAATTTATTTCATTCAAAGATAGCAGTATAAATAAAGAGCGTCAAAGTTCATCTCATATACATTCAACTATTTTTTCACCAAAGGAAGATTTTCTTTTTTTACCAGATTTAGGTGCTGATAAAATAAGATGTTTTGAATTTGATAGTAGTAAGAATCAACCTTTAATTGAAACTCAATTTCCATATACAAAAACAATATCAGGTAGTGGTCCAAGACATTTTACATTTCATCCAAATGGAAAATTTGCATATTGTATCGAAGAACTTTCAGGAACTGTTTCAGCGTATAATTATAAAAACGGAAAATTAGATAGTTTGCAAAGAATTAGCACACATTCTAAAAAATATGATTCTGTTTTAAGTAGTGCTGATATTCATATTTCACCAGATGGTAAATATCTGTATGCATCTAATCGTAATATTGAAAACAATATTGCTATTTATCAAATTCAAGAAAATGGCACATTAAAATCTATTGGACACCAATCAACATTTGGTACTATTCCGAGAAATTTTGCAATGAATAAGAATGGAAAATTTCTAATTGTTGCCAATCAAAAAAGTGGAAACATGGTCGTATTTAAACGAAATAAAAAGACTGGTTTATTAAAAAAGATTAAGCAAAATAATGTAGTTTTAAAGAATCCATCTTGTGTACAAATTTATCAGTATTAAAAGGGAAACAACTTAAATGAACAAAAAAATAATCTTTATAACACCGTTAATTGCATTAATTGTTTCATTAATTTTATTTTTTATTGCTTTAAAAAACAGTTGGTTTGGAGAACCTGGACAAAGAGGTTTGATTTTCTGTGAACATTCAAGAAATGCCATTATAAAACAACCAGCAAATACTTTCTCAAACATTGGTTTTATGTTAGTTGGTTTAATCATTGCATGGCAAATGATGAACGAAAAATATACTTTCTCAAAAAACAGATTAACTACGACCCTATTTTATCCAACATTTTTTGCAACATTGTGCGTATTAATGGGTCCAGGTTCTATGGCTATGCATGCATCTACAAGTATTATTGGAAGTTATTTTGATGTTTTGTCTATGTATTTGCTAGC
Organism: Saprospirales bacterium; assembly: GCA_016711605.1. GTDB lineage: Bacteria > Bacteroidota > Bacteroidia > Chitinophagales > JADIYW01 > JADJSS01. The sequence goes on along the minus strand of JADJSS010000045.1, from coordinate 350,815 downwards.
AGCATTTATGTTCGCTTATGCATTTATTAGGTTATTTAATTTAAGTGAACCTACATTTTTCATCTCATTTTTAGCGGTTATCGTTATTTGTAATTTAGTGTATTTTTATTTTGGTAATTTATTTTTCTGGTTAGACAGAATGTCTATTTTTGGTATTTTTATAGTATTTGCAACACTATTAGAATACTTAGTAATCTTTAAAAAACAGACTATATTTATAAAAAAATGGATGTTATTGTCAACGATTACATTTGTTATTGCTGCAGTTATTTGGCATTTTTCTAAAACAGGAAATATACTTTGTTACGAATATTCATTAATACAAGGTCATGCAGTTTGGCATATTTTAGATGCACTTGCATTGTATTTTCTTTTTAGATATTATGTTTCTGAAAAAGAAAATCGTTATGGAAAATAATTTAAGAGAAAATATTGATTACAATTTAGACGATTTAGGTAGAATGGTATTTACAAAAGAGTATCATTTAAAACGTGGACATTGTTGTGGAAATAATTGCATAAATTGTCCCTGGAAAAATTGTAGTATTGAAAATGAAATCGATGAAAAAAATAAAACTCTTAAGAACTCATCAAAACCAAAAATAAATTGATTACAAATTTTACATATCCAAAATAAAAACAATAAAATAAATACATGAAATTTCAATCAAAAATCTTTATTGCTGTTTGCACTTTTTTTGCATCATTTTTCACTGCATGTAAACATGAAATTCTAAATTTTAAAGAACCAGAAAGTATCGTTACAACGGAAGCATTTATGTATGTAGCAAATGTAAATGGCAGCTATGATAAAAAAGATAGCAATGGATATATTACCAAATTATACAAAAATGGAAAAGTTTATGATACTTTATTTATTGGTGGTTTAGACTCACCAAAAGGTTTATGCATTATAAAAAATAATTTATATTTTACAGATATCGACAAACTGCTTGGATATAATATTATTACAAAACAAAAAGTATTTGAACTAGATTTATCAGCATACAAAACACAATTTTTAAATGATATTTGCAAAGACGATAGCGGAAATATTTTTGTTTCAGCAACAGATATAAATGAAATTTTTAAAATCAATCTTTCTACAAAATCAATTTATCCATTAGATTTTCGAAAAGAATTAAATGGTCCAAATGGTTTAGATTTCCGAAACGATACATTATACATTGCAGAACTTGGAAACGATAGTATTCACGGTGGTTTGGCGTTGATTGAATTTAAAGATGGAAGAATTATTTACAATCGACTTGTGTATGATATTGGCTATTTAGATGGAATTTTTCAGTTAAATGATGATATTTATTTTCTGATTGGTCTGATTCAGATAAAAAGAAAATGTCATCCAAAATTAAAAAATTCAACTTTAAAACTCGAAAAATAACTGAAATGGAATCACCAGAATTGAGTGGTTGTGCTGATATATTTTTTGACAAAAAAACGAATCAAATATTTGCGCCTTTAATGACTTTAAATAAAGTTGTTATTTTGCCGATTAAGTGAAAGTGATGCTATGCAATAAATGCATCGTATAAAAAAGTAAAAATTTGATTTAATTAAATAAAATCGTACATTGTAAATTGTATATCGTAAATACTTATGCGCCTTTTGAAAAATAATTGGCGAGTCGTTTTTCCAGCCAATTGTGTTCGGCTTTAATATCTTCGCAAAAACCAACGTGGCCACCACCAATTGGAATTTCTAAATGAAAATTTTTCGATTTTTTAGCAAATTGAATTGGATAACATTCTTTGGTTAATAACGGATCGTTATCTGTATTAATTAGCAGTGTATTCGTTTTAATTTTTTTAATGAAAGAGGAAGCTTGTACTTTTACATTGTAATCATGTATGTCTTTAAAACCGTGCATTGGAACGGTGCAACGTGCCGTAAATTCCCAAAGATTTTTCGCTTCAGCAATATGTTTATAGTTCATTTCATTTGGAAAACGTTTTTGTTTCAACAACACTTTTTCTTTTACTTGTTTGGTAAAACGTCTTTCATAAATTTTATTCCAGCCACTGCATAAATGTGGAAATGATGTTTCATAATGAGTTGGTACAGAAACAGCAACAGCAGATTCAATTTTATGAACCGTATTCCATTTTTCTTCACCTAAAAATTTCAATGTTAAATTGCCACCCATAGAAATGCCAATTAAATGATATTCTTCATATTGATTTTGTTCTTGAATATGTTCCAAAACAAAATTCAAATCTTCTGTTTTCCCAGAATGATAACCAAAAAACTGACGATTATCTTCACCACTGCAACCACGAAAATTCCATACACAAACATCAAAACCATTCGCATTTAAAATTTTCACCAAACCTTTTGCGTACACACGTTGCGAACTTCCTTCAAAGCCATGTGAAATAACAATAAGTTTTTTGCTGCCAATTTTACTCCAATCTAAATCTAAAAAATCATCGTCCCAAGTTTCAATGCGCTCTCGATTATAGACAACACCTTCAACTTTACGATAAAGATTTGGTACAATCGTTTGCAAGTGCTTTGTATAAAGCCACTTCGGTGTTTTAATTATTGGTGAAGCGTATAGCATTGGGTTTTCAACCGTAATTTATAGTAATTAATTTCAAAAAGTCAATTAAATAGTTGTTTACTTCATCAGGACAATCATTCTGCGTCCAGTGTGAACAATTAGATATGTATTTAACTTCGTAGGTTGCATCGATGTACTCTTGCGTATTGTAAGTGAGTTCTTTGCCAAGTGCTTTGTCGCCTGTGCCCCAAATTAATAAGGTTGGTGCAGTAATTTTATTTTTGAAAACACTTTTGTTTGGTTTGGTTTGTAGCATCGCTCTGTAATAATTAATTGAACCAGTTAATGCGCCATTTTGTCGATACGCTTTTACAAATTCATCCAAATCAGCATCTGTGAAATTTTGTTTGTTATACATCCAGCCACGTACAAATTGTTTAAAGAAATACGCTAAAAAATTACTCATCACAAATTCTGGCAACACAGGAATTTGATGCATAAACATGTACCAGCTTTTTAATAATTGTGATGGATTTTTTTTGAAACTTTTCAGCATTTCTTTTGGATGCGGACAATTCAACACCACTAATTTTTCTGTCAAATCTGGATACAAAGCGGCAAAGCTCCAGGCAATAGCGCCACCCCAATCGTGGCCAACAATATATGCTTTTTCAAATCCTAACTTTGGAATTAGTTCTGCAATATCACTTGCAACTATATCGGTTTTATAATTTTCAATTCCAATTGGTTTATCGCTCAAATTAAAACCGCGCAAATCTGGTGCAACTACTGTAAAATGTTCTGCCAAAACAGGAATTTGATAACGCCAAGTATACCAAAATTCTGGCCAGCCATGTAATAAAATCACTAGTTTTTTTCCGTTGCCTTGTTTTGCAATGTGCAATTTTATTCCATTGACTTCAATGTATTCGTGTGTTATCATTTTTGAGATTTAAGATTTATTTCTATCAATAAAAATAAAGAATTTTAAATTGTTTATAGTTAATTATACCTTATACTTTTTGCATTATAATCTGCTAAATCCTATTCTTAATAATTTAAAGAAAGCTCTAATTTTATTGCCAAATGTAATTTTCGAATGTCGTTTAATGTTATATTTTTTTGGAAGAAAACCATCTTTCAAGGTATAACTACAAATTAGTTTTTCATCTTTATCAATACAGGACATTCGAATAGAATCTTTTCCAAAAACTTCTACTTTACCAAATGCATCCTTGAAGTTGTTATTGTGAATTCCTTGTCCACCTTCATTCCATAATTTTATTTTTAAATCATTTGTAACGATGCTTGCCAATTTTGTATTTTCCTGTGCTAAATTGGCACTCATCAATTCAGGAAATCCAGCATTTTTGCCATTATCAATTCCAGAAGTATGTACATCACCACTGCAAATCATTACATTTTTAATTTTATTTTCTCTGCAAAAATTAATCAATTTTCCTTGAGTTTCAGGAAATGAAAACCACATCGAACTCATTGACGCTGCCACATAAGCACCAGTCATTCCATTTGGCAATTTGCGATTTTGTACTGCTTTTAATAAACAAACATCTAAGATTTTTTTGTAAGATTTATTGAAAGAAGTTCCACTTAAAATAATTTTCCAATCTGCTTTTGAGTTTTTTAAACTCGTTAACAACCAATCTAGTTGCACACTGTCTAAAATGTTATGACCTTTGGAAACTTTATATTTCCACTTGTTTTTTTTAGCTGGAAAAAAACTTTCAGAATTTGGCGAACGTGTGCTGCGTGTATCGATAAAAAAGAATTCAGTATTTCCATACATGAAAGAATGATACGCTTCTTTTGGTTGTTCTGGATTTATATAAGCAGGAAAATATTGATGATATGATTCCAATAAATTGGTGCGCAACGAATCAGGAAATGGTATTTCATTGATAGTCGTTATTCCATTTTTTAAATGCAAATCACAGTAAGTACGTTTAGAGAAATCGTCCCAAACACCATCTTCATCATCAAATACATAATCAACTGGTGTAGTTTGCAACAACTTTTTTAGATTAGGTAAATTATAACGAATAATGAACGATTCTTCAACTTCTTTTGGATCAGCTACAAAAAAACGGTGCGCGTTATTTGTAGGAATTTCAGGATATGCTTCATGATCTGGATAAGTCCAATCACCTAAATGCACAAAAAAATCAGGATTCACTTTTTGCATCGCAACAAAAACCGAATCGTTCTTGAAATTTTCAGTACAAGAACCAAATGTAAAAGTGAAGTTGGAAAGCGTATTTGGTTTTGGAAATGTTTTGAAAGAACCTGTTATTTCTGAGTTTCCATAACTTATATAATAAAAGTAAACAGTGTTTGAATTTAATTTATCAAAGTTAAAAACAGTTACTTTATCCAAAGAATCGATAGGAAAAAAACGAATTAAAATCGAATTTTCTGTATTTACTTGCTCGTTTATTTTTCCATTTTTATTTAAAATTGGTTGATTAGAAACTTTCACAAAACCTTCAATTGGTTTATCTGAAATAAATTTCATTTGAGCCGTTGTTGAAGTCACAGCACCAACAATTGGTCCGGCAATAATTGTTTGTGAAAATGAATTGAAATTCAGAAGTATAATCACCAGACACAACACATCTTTTAATCTCCTCTTAAGAGGAGAAACTCGGACTGTTCTATTCATTTCGGTATTACAATGCATATTTATTTGTTTAACTAAGTCAAACTATTCTATAAAAATTCTTATCACTTATCGCTTACAACTTATTACGAATGCTTACTTTTGCATAAATCTACAAAATTTGTCGTTTCAGGATAAAATAATTTTTATAGTCGGTAATTCGCGCAGTGGAACCACGATGTTGCTACGTTGTTTCAATAATCATCCAAAATTGATGGTGTTAAATGAATTGCATTTCTTTGAACAATTATGGTCAACTGAAGATAAAGGAAAAGCTATAAACGTTGAAGATGCCATTGATTTAAATTCTAAATTACTTTTAACTCAACGAATTGGCTATCAAACGCACGATCAAAATCATCACCAGTTTGATAATGAATCTAAAGAGTTTATTGCATCATTGCATACAACTAACATTACAGCTGAATATGTATTTTCTGAAATGATGAAGCATGAAGTTGCGCTAAATGGAAAAAGTATTGTGTGCGAAAAGACACCACAAAATGTTTTTTACTTAAAAGAAATTTTCGAGTTGTTTCCAAATGCAAAAGTCATCAATATGGTGCGTGATCCACGTGCAATATTGTTATCGCAAAAAAATAAATGGAATCGCAGAAATTTAGGTGCTGATTACATGACGAAAAAAGAAGCGTTTCGTTTGCGTATTAATTATCATCCAATTACATTAAGTAAATTATGGAATGCTGCAATAAATGCTTCCAATTTATTTAAAAATGATGTACGATTAATTTCCGTTCGATTTGAAGATTTATTGAATCAACCAGAACAAACCTTGCAAACTATTTGCAAACATATTGAAGTTGAATTTGATACGAACATGTTGAATATTACACAAGAAAGTTCCTCGATTGAAAAAGATTCAAAAGAAATTGGTTTTAAGAAAGAACGCGCAAGCAATTGGAAAAATGGTGGTTTGAACAATACAGAAAAATGGATTTCGCAAAAAATGTGTAGAAATAATTTGAATAGAAATAAGTACGAAATAGAAACAATTCAACCAAATATTGCATTTTTATTCTATTATTTATTGAGTTTTCCTGTGAAAATTGGAATGGCTTTACTACTGAATTTAAACAGAATGAAAAATATTTTTGAAACATTGAAACGAAGAATGAGTTAATGCAGACTTTTATCAAACAACACCTATTCAACTTAGATTTTGTCGCTGACGATAATTTTGATGCGATTATTCAATCAATTATTGAACAACCTTTTGACGAAAACTCATTTCCAGTTGTCATCACGCCAAATGTAGATTTGACCGTTCACTTAAATAAAAATTTACAGATTTTAAATCGTTTTCAACGTGCACGTTTTATTTTACCAGATGGCGCACCGATTATCTGGTTTTCAAAAATCTTAAATCGTCCATTAAAAAAACGTTTGGCTGGCAGCGATTTATTTCCGTTAGTTTGGAAAGCAATTATTGCAAATCATAAAAGTGTGTTTTTAATTATTCCAAATGAAGCAGTAAAATCAGCATTAGCACAAGAATATTCACCAGCGCAATTTTATATTCCACCATTTTTTGATGCAACAGAAAATGATGTAGAAACGGAAGCACAGAAAATTTTGCCGATGCTTTTATCACATCAACCTGATTATGTTTTCTTAGGTTTGCGTTACCCAAAACAGGAAATGCTGATTATTAATTTGCATGATAAATTGAAAAATGAAAATGCTAAAATGCCTTTGTTCTTTAACCTTGGCGCATCTTATGAATTTTATACAGGTTTAAAAAATCGTGCACCAAAATGGATGCAAACTATTGGTTTAGAATGGCTGCATCGATTTTTATCAGAACCCAAACGTACATTTAAACGCTATTTTTACGATGATTTGTATATTTTTGTTTTATTCTTAAAAGAGATTTTCAATAAGTGAAAGTGATAGTGAAAGTGATTTTTCTAAAATAATACAAATGACAATGACTATTGACTAATGACTATTGACTAATGACCAATAACCAATGACTACAACACTCGACGATATTGATTTAAAAATTCTGTCTATCTTAATGAAAGACGCGAAAACACCTTATACAGATATTGCAAAGCAATTATTTGTATCAAGTGGTACGGTGCATGTGCGCATGAAAAAAATGGAAGAAATGGGTATCATTAAAAGTTTTAATTTGCAACTCAATTATCATAAATTAGGTTATGATATTACTGCATTTCTTGGCATTTATCTGAATAAAAGTTCACAATATGATGTAGTGGCAAATGCTTTAGAAGCCATTCCTGAAGTAGTAGATGTGCATTACACTACCGGAAATTACTCGATGTTTATAAAAATAATTTGTAAAGATACAGACCATCTTCGCCAGATATTAATGGATAAAATTCAAAAAATTGAAGATATTACACGCAACGGAAACCTTTATTTCTTTGCAAGAAAGTATTAGTAGACCTATAAAGATTGATGAGTAAAGATCAAATTGAAATGGGATTTCTGTAATTCCAGCTATAGATTGACGGATATTCATTCTTATCAATTCCTATTAAATTATATTCAGTAGTATCAGGATAAAATGAATATGAAAGAGAACTTGTGGTATAATAACTGAATAGTAAGTATTGATTTGTACTAACATTGTAGCTATAATTAAAATGATAAAATATGTAAGCGTGTCTAAAAATGCTATACCAGATCTTAATGAATCACCATTCAAAACTGTCCTAGCGGACTATCATTCCAAAGTTTGCATTATTTAAATAATAGTTGCCTTGCAATAATAAACTTTCAATATTGTTTGTATCAATTGAAAACCATTTAATTGTTTTAGGAAATTGAGAAACAGAAGAATTCTCATTTGTTTTGTTTGATTCTTTTTTACAATTAATGATAAAAAATACAGTAAAAAAAATGATTAAAAAATTAAACGTCTTTTTCATTTTAATGATTTATTTCAAACAAAATTACTAGAATAAATAAAAAATATGCAATACAAATTTTGGTATTTGTAAATAGTATTTAGTAATAAAATTATACTAATTAAATAATAATCAACTATTTGCAATTAGAATCTTTCACGATATACAATGGTCGTTTTTTTACATTGTCCATGATTCGTCCAAGGTACTCACCTATTATACCTAAACAAATCAACTGTACACCACCAATAAATAAAATACTGACCATTAGCGATGACCAACCTTGTACTACATCGTGCTTAAAATATTTTTGGTATAATGTATATACAATTACCAAAAAAGCAACAAATGAAACCATAAAACCTAAGTAAGTAGCCAATCGCAACGGAATGTTTGAAAAAGAAGTAATACCATCAAAGGCAAACTTAAGCATTTTTGAATATGGATAATTCGTGTTTCCAGCGTGGCGCTCTTCTCTTTTATATAAAATAGAAGTTTGGTTGAAACCAGTCCACGCAATTTGTCCACGCAAAAACTTATTGTGTTCAGGCATCGACACAATTATGTCTTTTACTTTTTTGGTAATAATCCTGAAATCGCCTGTGTCTAAAGGTATTTCTACTTCAGATAAACGATTTAAAACTCTATAATATAATTTTGCTGTTAGTAGTTTATGCCAACTTTCACCAACACGTTGTTCGCGTTGAGCAAAAACTACATCATATCCTTGCTGTAGTTTTGTGTACAGATCTTTAATCAATTCTGGTGGATCTTGCAAATCAGCATCGATGATAACAATTGTATTTCCTTGTGCATGTTCCAAACCAGCAAAAACAGCAATTTGATGACCAAAATTTTTACTAAAATCAATAAATTTTACTTGAGAAAATTTTGCAGACAATTCTTTAATAATTGGTAAAGATTTGTCTTTGCTACCATCGTTTACAAAAATTAATTCATAATCATTGGTAACAGCAGTAACAGCATTTACCAAGCGTTCATGCAATAAATGAATATTGGCTTCTTCATTAAAAATTGGTATTACTACAGATATTTCCACGTTGTGAAATTACGAATTATGAATTATGAATTATGAATTATTTTGAATTATTTTTAGGATTTTGATATAATAATATTATTTCAACCAATCCATGTTTGAACGTTGCATAAGTATTCCATTTCTTTAATTGCTTTATTTGTTCATCTGAAAAATCATTACCTACATTTGAATACAAAATAGATGAAATTGAGTCGATAGATTTAGTATTTACATTTATCAATCTTAAAGTATCGTCTAACATTTCTGTTTGATATACGCTTGCAATCATTGGAAACACTGAACCAATTTTAGTTCTGTCAACAGATTTTTCTCTGTTATTCATAAAATAAAAATCTTGCATGCAAGAATTATAGTTGACGCATTGCAGTGTGCAATCCCAACCGTTGGAAATTGGAACAGGATAGATTTGCAGATTTCCAAACCATAAAACTAATATAGTTAAAACAGAAAGAATCAATTTTTTATTCGATAAAAATTGAATGACAATTGGAATCATCAACACATACACAATTAAAAAATAACGATGATTAATTGGATTTGAGAATGGTAAAAATGAAATCGAAAATATAATTGCAGGAACGAATGCAAGTAAAATAAAATTGTCAATTTTCCTTTTTTGAACGAAATAAAACAAGCTTAGTAATGACAAAATAATTATACCTAAATCAAAAAAACATCTTGCAATAGATAAACTGTTTTTTAAAAATCCAACTGTATTTACCAAACCACGCTGATTGCTCCAACCTTCAGCATTTGTTGATAGAAACCAGCCAGTTTGAGTGTAATGATAGACATACCAAATTGAAATGATTAGTATTGATGGAACGAAATAAAAACTCCAGTTCATCCAGCTTTTAATGTCTTTTTTTAATAAAAAATAAATAGTTATTGATAAACTGATTAAACAAAATAAACCACGCAAACTAATACCAACTATTACAATTAAAAGTAAAGAAAACAATATTTTTTTGTCTTTGAGAAATACAACTAATGCTGTCAAATACAAGCTCAACAAAACTGCATCGTAACTCACTAAAATATTTTGCGTAATAATTGCTGGAATAGAAAAATATAAAACAACGCCAAAAATTTGTTGTTTTTTAGTGAATGAAAAATGTTGTAAAAGTTGAATAAAAGAAACAATTCCTAAAATAGTAAATGGTAAAATCGATAAATGTGCAGCAAATAAATTCTTGCCAAAAATGTGATAAAAACCTGTTACATAAATATAAAAAAATGGTGGATGACCAGCATCATATTGACTTGGTGAAATAAAATTACCAAAACCATATTCATAAAAATGCTGTGTGATGGTTGAAGTTAAAATCGTGTCCCAAAAAAATGGCAAGTGCCACGAAAATACATTAACTACAATTGCTAAAACAATTCCAAGAAGATATATGTTTTTATTTTGTGCCACGAATTATTTTACGCAAAGTACGCAAAGAAGCAAAGAACACAAAGATTTTTTTTATTAATTATATGCTGTAATTTTACAAAATGAAAAAACTGACGCTTGCCTTCTCGCCTTGTCCAAATGATACGTTTATTTTTGATGCGATGATTCATCATAAAATAGATACTGAAGGTTTGGAATTTGATGTGTGTTTTGCTGATGTTGAACAACTCAATCAATCTGCATTTCAGCAAAAATTTGATATTACAAAATTGAGTTATCATGCATATGCGTATGTGTCTGAACATTATATTTTATTGCATTCTGGAAGTGCTTTAGGCAATAATTGTGGTCCACTTTTAATCAGTAAAAAAATATTAAATGAAACAGAAGTTGAAACAAGTAACATTTGTATACCTGGAAAATATACCACAGCCAATTTGTTATTTTCACTAAAATATCCAAATGCAGAAAACAAAGAATTTATTATTTTTTCTGAAATTGAAAATAAAGTGTTGAATGATGAATTTGATGCTGGTGTGATTATTCATGAAAATAGATTTACGTATGAACAACATGGTTTGAAGAAAATAATTGATTTAGGAGAATTTTGGGAACAAACCTATAACGTTTCGATTCCATTAGGTGGCATTGCTATTAAACGCAACATAGAAATCGAAACGCAATTAGCAGTTGAACGCATCATTAAACGAAGCATTGAATTTGCGTTTGAAAATCCTGATTCTTCCAAAGATTTTGTTGCGCAATACTCACAGGAAATGAGTGCTGAAGTTTGTCAGCAACACATCAATTTATACGTTAATAAATATAGCTTAGACTTAGGTTTTGATGGTGAATTTGCAGTAAATACGTTGTATAAAATTGCACAAGAAAATAAGATTATTCCTGAATTATATGAGCCTATTTTTGTGGAATAATATCACGCAAAGAACCATAAGAAGCAAAGAAAAAAAACATAGGTTTCTATTTGCAAAAAAATTACTTGCTTGCGAATGCTTTTAATGCTAACAAACGTTCTTGCACATTTGCATTCCATTCAACTTGTTTTTCAGTATCAATACTATGTTCAGTTTCTGAATCATAGGTATTTTGTTCTTGTTTCCATTGAATTGTTATTTCTTTTCCAATTGTAGAAATTTTTGAAATATCTTTTGAAACTTTTATTTCTTCAGACAAACGTTTGCGCATTAAACGTGCGTACAATTCAGTAATATCAAAGTGCGTTTGTTCGTGTTGCAACATATAATCATTCAATTCTACATCTTGTTTCCACGATAATTTTGGAAAAAATTTACATAGAACTTCATATTTAAATTTAGAACCTGTTGCTGAATAAGAATATTCGACAGATGAAGCTGTCATTGCCATTTCTGGAGCATTTGGATAAGATTTTCCTTGAAAATCAGACCATTTTAATTTTTGATTTTCATTCCAAAAATAAAAGGTTTTATATTCTGGTGCGCTGCGTGGTGGCAACGTAAATGCAGTTAAAAAAACAGAAGTTAATATGATAAGAATTTGTTTCATGTTCTAAATAACGCAAATATTATACCGAAATTTTAAAGAATGATTTAGAAAAATGTTACAATTTGTTATCGTAATTAAAAAATACCAGCATCAATTAGATTTTGCTTAAACTGATTTCCAACTGCTGAACCTTGTTGAAAAAACACAGCTGCCTTATTGTTTAAACCATTTATCTGAAAAGTTTGTCCAGTTGAATTAATAACATTTCCAGTCCATAAATTTTCCCATTTTCCGGCTGGCAAATAAACAGAAATTGAAGTTGTATTTGGATTCATAACTGGTGCTACCAATAATTCATTTCCAACCATAAATTCTTCAAACGATAAATTATACGTATTCGCATCGTTTGGAAATTGTAAAAATAAATGTCTGCAAACAGGCCAACCTTTTGTTGTTGCTTCTTGAATCAATTGTTTTCTATAAAAGTTCCATGCTTTATAAATTTTAGCATTTCGAGCGAAATGTTTTGCAGTTGCTGTATCTTGATAAACCTGATAATTTTTATCAGGTCCAAGACCTTCATGTGTTCTGAAAACTGGTGTAAATGCTGACATTTCCATCCATCTATATAATAATTCTTTACTTCTGCTTAAAAGTGAAATTCCTAAAAATCCAATTGAAGTATAACCACCAATATCACTATGATTGATACTAAAACCAGATAATCCAGAAGATAACAAACTAGTTACAGCTGACTTAAAACCATCATTTTTTGTCCAATCTACCAATTGATCACCTTGCCAAAATAGTGTTGCATAGGTTGGACTTTTTACCGAACCACTTCTGCAAAAGAATACAATACTATCACCGAAACCAGCTTCTTCAATGGCTTCTCTATTTATTTTTGCCCATTCTTCAGGATATTTATTGTGATAAATCATTGGTGATTCACCATTTTTTAAGGTCACATCAAAAGGCATTGCTTCTGCAAAATCAGCCATCCAACCACTTTGTCCACGTGCAATTAATTCATCTTTAATAATATCTTTTATCCAACGAACACAATTCGTGTCACTCAAATCTAAAATAGCTGAACTAAACGATGTATTTTGAATCAAATAAGGACTTCCTTCTGGATTTAAAACCAAAAAATTATTGTCTTTTGCTTCTTTATACATATCTCTTCTGAAATTAGTTTTATTGCCTGCAACAGGAACAATAAATGGATTTACATAACCTAACATGTTTATTCCATTTGATTTTAAACTGTCAACTAATGTATTCCATTTTGGATATTGCTGATTATCTAATTCCCAATTCCACCATAATTGTTTGCCAACTAAAGTTGTGCGTTGTCCAATCCAATCTTGTAGCCAAAACGCAGAGATTGGTGTGCCAGCATCTTTTAATGTTTTCCAAACTCGATATGCTTTATCAGTTCCGCCTTGCATACCAATAACAGCACCTTCTTGAATCCAATTTGGCAAAGCACGCATTCTACCGCTATATGTGGTGTATTCTTCAATAGCATCTAATGGATTTTTTGCATAAATAATATTAGCTTCGAGTTTATTGGTAAACACTTCAACCTGGACTTTATCTGTTTTGGTGAAATCGAATTCTGAGTATTCATAATTTTCTAAATACAATGAATTTGAAGAAGATGAAATATAATGTGGTATCGATTTATAAGAAGTATATTCATCACCAACAGATGCGCCAAGTACTAATTTTATTAATGGATTGGTGATATCACCACGGCCAATTCCTTGTTCCTGAATTAAAATAGGAACCCGTTTTCCTTTGTGATTAAAATACGATGGTTGTTCACCTAAGCCAAAAAATTGCTCTTGTGAAGATGTAAAATACGTTAGATATAATCTGTTATATGATGCATCATTTGTGGTTAAAGAAAGATGCAATTGTTTATCAGATTTTACTGAAAAAGTAAGTGTATAATTTACAGAATTTGCACCAGAAATAAAACTTCCAGAAATAATTACAGTTGTTCCATTTGAAGTAATATTATCAATTTTTTGTTTTTGTGTGATAGCTGTTTTACTATCAACAATTGTAAAAGAACCAGCTTTTTCGGTAATAGTTTCGTTGCCTTTTGCTGCACCACAAAATGCTTTGTTTATAATAGATTGCCAAATTATTTTTGTTGGTTCATCAAGATGTGAAATGCTAATTTGTCCAACACTATTATTCCAATCAATTTTAAAATTTCCAATTGTGTAATTTGTTGAAGGTGGAACTGTTGGATTAAATTCTAAATTCATATCATAGAAAACACCAACTGCAGCACTTTTACCCAAAAATGGAAATATAAGCAATGGAATAAAAAAAATGAACCAGTATTTACGCATAAATTTTATCATTGAATTATTAAAGGTTGAGTAAAAATATTTTCATCTGTTTCTACAGAAATAATATAAGCACCTTTTGCAAAATTTGAAATATCAATTTCTGATGTAAAATTGAAAGAGCTATTCAAACTCATATATTTTACAAGCGTTCCGTTGATATCTATAATTTTTAAATTGGCAGATTTTTGTAATAAATTATTTAATTGCAACGTAAATTTATCAGTTGCTGGATTTGGAAAAGCTGCAAAATTTAAAACATTTTTATTTTGTTTTAAAGCTGTAACTGTATATTGATTGATACTTACATTATCTAAATTAAAATACTGTGAAGGAAAAGTAGTTGAAGAAAAATATTTCCAACGGATAATAATTGTTCCAGTTTTATTTCCTAAATCAACAGAATCTTTTTGCCAAATTCTATTGTTTCCACCAGTGATTGATTTTAATGTTTGCCAAGAAGAACCTGCATTTATACTAAGTTGAATTTGAACTGAATCTGGATTTGAGTTTTCTGATTCATTCCAATCAAAAAACAGTTTATAATTTCCGGTAGCTAAATTTATAATTGGTGTTTGTATAAATTCATTTTGAAATTTTGGATGAAATCGAACATACCTTGAATTATTGGTTCCTAAGAAATAAGCATGTTCAATTTTTGAAGTCAAATTCCAACTTCGCAAAAATAAAGTATCGTCAAACTTTTCAGAAAAAACTGATTGTGCTTTTGTAAAATAAAAAGCAAAACAACAAATGCAACAAATAAAAAATTTATAATGGTTCATATACTTTTCTGATTTACTAAAATAGCGTTTAAAAATCAGAAAAAAAAGCTACTTACTGAAACTTCAATTTTTCCATAAAACTATTATCCATTTTTACAGTTGCATCTAATCTATGTAAAATAGAAAACACACCAAAAAATGCACGATGCAAATAAATTGCATGTTTGGAACCGCGAATAGAATTTGGTTTTCTAAATTCTTTATTATTAAAAATAGCTTCACCTTGAGTTTGTAATTTCTGATTATAAGCTTTATCACCATAATAAAAACTATCAAACTGCGTTGGATATGAAATCAACTCGACAGCATTTAATGCTGTTTCATAAAACAATTTATATTCAACTTCAGAATCACCATCACGCAAAATATCTAAGTTTTTCAAAACATCTATAAATTTTGATTTATCATTTCTAACTTCTTTTTTGGATAACAAAAAATAGTTCGTATAAAAATCTTTAGGAATTCGTTTTACACAACCAAAATCTAAAACAACTAATTCATTGTTCTTTGTAACTAAAAAATTTCCAGGATGTGGATCAGCATGAAAACATTGATGTTCGTGAATCTGACAAAATAAAAAATCTATTAATGTTTGCGCCAATTGATTTTTTTGTCTTGATTTTTTTCTGTTTCAATATACGTTGACAATGAAATTCCATCTATCCAATCCATTGTCAAAATCTTTTTCCCAGATAAATTTTTATAGTATTTTGGAATAATTAAATTTGGAATATGCTTCGTAAATTCTGAAATTTCTATCGCATTTTTTAATTCTAAATCATAATCACATTCTTCTACTAATCGTTCTTCAAACTCATCAAAATAGTGCTTCACAGCGTTTTCTTTCACACCAATAAATCGTAAAAAAATTGGTTTCACCATATTCAAATCTGAATGGATGCTATCAGCAACTCCTGGATATTGCAGTTTCACAGCCAATTTTTTTCCATCTTTTGTTGCTTCATGCACTTGACCAATAGATGCAGCATGAACTGCATTTAAATTAAAGCTATCAAACAATTCATTTGGATGTTTTCCAACATATTTTTTAAAGGTATTAATGACTAATGGTGTACTCAACGCCATCGCACTATTTTGTGCTTTTGCAAATTTTTCAGCAAATTGTTTCGGCAACAAACCATTATCCATACTTACTAACTGCGCAATTTTTAACGCACTACCTTTTAATTGACTCATCAATTTAAATAATTCTTCCGCGTTTTTATCATTCAACACATCTTCTGAAACATCTTTATTTATTGCCTTTTGCGCTGAATGTTTGATATAGTTTGCACCAACTTTCATGCTGGTACGAAACACCTGACTTGCACGCGCTACTTTTGAAGTTGGAATTTTATTTTGTTCTGACATTTTAATTTTTTTAAATTTTTTTTTTACTTACTTAATTTAAACAAACTCTGTACCAAATCAAATCCAGAATCTATTGCATTTGGTGCTAATAAATCGAATGCAAAATGCACTGTTTTTTCTACCATCACATCCGTATTTTGTTTAAAATCACTCTTGTCATTCGACCAAAAATTTAATACAGATAAAAATGCAGTATTTAAAATAGATTGATAATAATTCGCGATAAATGGTCGCGCTTGAATTTCACCTGAATTGGTTGCATTAAAAATTAATTCATCAAAATATACAGACAATTCAACTTTAATTGATTTTATAAAAGCCAATCTATTTTGTTGTATGTAAATTGCATCACTTTCGTTTAACTGTTGCAAAAAAGTAAACATAAATGCCAGCATTTTTTCTCTAGACGAATATTGTTGATATTGTTCATCATTGTTGCAGGTTTGCAACGTATTTTCTAAAACAGTATTAAAAGATTGAGATGTAATATTTTTTTCCATAAAAGATTTATATCAATAATAATGCAACAAATCAAATTTAGTTTTAATAAATCAATTATTTTTGTTACAAATTGTTAAGCATGCACAGCATTGATGAATTACGCGATATTTTTTTACAACACTTACAAAACGCACGTTTTACGAGTGAGCCAAAGAATTTATACGAACCAAATAATTATTTTTTAGGAATTGGTGGCAAACGTTTGCGACCAGTTTTGTTACTTTTAAGTACTGAAATTTTTGGTGGAAATGTGACTGATGCAATGAACGCTGCATTGGCAATTGAGTTTTTTCATAATTTCACGTTAATACACGATGATGTGATGGATGATGCACCTTTGCGCAGAAATTTTGAAACCATCCATCAAAAATACAATTTGAATACTGCTATTTTGAGTGGTGATGTGTTGATGGTGAAAGCGTGCGAATATTTAGGAAAATTAGACGATAAATATTTCAGAACCTGTTTTGATATTTTTACAAAAACGGCAATTGAAGTTTGTGATGGACAACAATATGATATTGATTTTGAAAGCAAGCAAAACGTTACACATGTTGATTATATTGAAATGATTCGTTTGAAAACATCGGTTTTATTGGCTGCAAGTATGAAAATAGGCGCAATTATTGGAAATGCGAATAATGAAGATGCTGATTTGATGTATGAGTATGCAGAAAATTTAGGTATTGCTTTTCAAATTCAGGATGATATTTTAGATTGTTTTGGCGATGAAAAATTAGTTGGAAAACAACCTGGTGGCGACATCATCCAAAATAAAAAAACGTTATTATTGATTGAAGCATTGGAAAGAAGTAAAACAAATAATGACAACCAGCTCACACAAATTATTACAGATAAACACATCGAAAATCATCAAAAAATAAATTCCGTTTTGAAAATTTTTGATCAATACAAAATAAAAGAATTTGCAGTTCAACAACGTAATTCTTACGTAGAAAAATCGGTGAAAGCATTGGCTAAAATAAACTTAGACAACACAAAAAAAGACGTACTTAAAAGTTTAGTTGACTATTTGGTTGTAAGAGATTTTTAAGAAATCACGCCATAACCTTACTACTCATTTCTTTCCATCTTTTTAATAAAAACCAACCAACAACTACAGCTTCAATTAACGGAAAGGCAACCATTAATATTGTAGATGATTTCGGACTTGGAAAAAATGCAGCCGTTAAGTTGTCGTTTCCTGAAAATAGCATTGGTAAAACAAAATACACTAAGAAAAAATAGAAATACATGGCAACATTGGCGCGTTTTGCATTCGATGAAAAATGAAATAACAACAATGCACTTAAATCTCTAATGATAAAACCAAAAATAGAAATAAGGAATGCAACGCTGACACTCGTTAATTCGAAATCAAATTTTTCCTGAATATTTTGTGTGATTTCTTTTTGTCCTAAAACAATAACTAATATTACCGTTAATAAACCAAACAAAAATGAAATTGGCAAAGTGACCATCCAAAGAGGTGCATTTTGTAGAAATAAATCTTTTTTCTTTTGAAGCCATGCATTTTGCAAGGTTCTAAAATTCACCACATCTTTTGGTTCGGTTAATGCTAAAATATATGTAATAAATACTAACTGTGCAAAATAAGATGCTATTGCAACTAATAAACTGATTTTAAATGACATTCCTTCATAACCAATAAAAAATCCGAATTGAAATAAAAAATTAGTCGCAATAAAAAGCAACCACCAAGTTGGTTTATCTGAGTATTGTAATTCTGCACGCATGCTTCTATAAACTGCAGCCACAATCCAAGAACAATAAAATAAACTGCTTAACAACGAAATGATTACTGTATTAAAAGGAATTCCATACCATTTTAAAGAAATTTGCGTAAACGAAAATGCACTAAAAATGCCAAAAAATATAAGTCTGGAAACAGAGCCAAATAATAAAAATGCAATAATAAATACACGGTTGCTTTTTACTTTTATGCGTCCGTCTGATTTTCTGATCAATTGTAACGCCATTAAAATTATAATTCCGTGCAATGAAATCATGGAA
Organism: Saprospirales bacterium; assembly: GCA_016711605.1. Taxonomy (GTDB): domain Bacteria; phylum Bacteroidota; class Bacteroidia; order Chitinophagales; family JADIYW01; genus JADJSS01. The sequence goes on along the minus strand of JADJSS010000045.1, from coordinate 331,719 downwards.
AGAATTAACAAAGCTGCATTTGGTAAACCTTGATCTAAAGTACCATCTTGTAAACACGTAAATAAATAAATGACTAAACAAATTAACGCACTGTACCAGTTATAGATGGTGCTTCCGAATAATTTACCAACCGTCAATTTCCATGCACCGATGATGCTCATCTTTTGCCAATCCCAGGTTTTTTCGTTGTATTCATCTAAAATGGAATTTGATGCCGATTTAATTCCCCAAAGCATACCTAAAAAAACAAATCCACCGATGGAAACATATTTTAATGTACTATTTGCGTCTGTTGTGGAACTTACGTTCATAAAAATCAACAGGATTATTAAAAATATAATTGCTGGCATGGCTAGTAAACGTTGTGTGGAAATTTCCAACCAAACATTTTTCGCAAATTCAGCATTCCATCTTAAAAGTTTATTCATGTTTATCATGCTTTATTGTTTTTATAGTTTTCAACTGTTTTAATGTATTCGTCTTGCAGGTTTACCTTTGTTTCTGTAATATCATCAACAGGCATATCGTTTGCAATCAGTTGTTTTAATAAGGTTTGTTTTGTCAATTTTTCAGTATCTAATTTCAATTGAATTTTATTTCCTGAAAAAGAAATATCAGAAACACCTTCTATTTGAGCAATGGTATTAAAATGTGATTCTTATAATTTCGTAAATCCAATTTCCAACGCCAGAAGATTTGAAACTGCTTTGTCTTTTGATAAAGAACGATGTTCAATCATTCTTCCATCCTGAATCACCAACATTTCCGACGAATAATCTTCCAATTCAGCTAAAATATGAGATGAAACAATGATAGTCATTCCTATTTGCTGTAATTCTAGCAATAATGCTGACAAAGCATAACGTGCTTCCGGATCAAGTCCTGATGCTGGTTCATCCAACAATAATACTTTTGGCTCATGAATAATAGCTTGTGCAATACCTACACGTTGGCGCATACCACGTGAAAGTGTACCGACTTTCTTATCAGCAAAATCAAAAGCACCAGCACGATGGATAGCCAAATCTACTGCAGCATCAAAATCGCTGTCTGTATGCAAACGACTATGTGCCATAAATTGCACAGACTGCAAAACAGTTAGATCATCATACAAACCAAATAAATCCTGTAAATAACCAACTTGTGCATGCACTTCGCGCGGTTGTGTGCTTGCATTAAAACCATTAATCATCACATTACCACTTATAGGTTTTGATAAAGCTGCAATACTTCGCAGTAAGGTCGTTTTTCCAGCACCATTTGGTCCAACCAAAGCAGTGATTGCACCATCTTCAATTTCAAAAGAAACATCAGTTAAAGCTCGTTTTTCTGGATATTCATAGTTCAGATTTTCGACTAGAATCATAGATTAATATTACATTTAAGAAAATAGAATAAACAAAAGAACGACATTTTTTTTAAAAAAGTTCGTTTCAAAATGATAAAATCGGTTAAAAGGTATGAAATTTATTCACTTTATTTGCTTTATGAAAAAGTCTGTTTTATTTCTACTTATTTTTTGTTCTTTCAAAACATTTTCGGCTGTTTACTTAAAAGTGCTATACATTGCAGCGAATCGAGTTAATTGTGTAAATGATTCAACAAAAAAATGTTATTTGGTTCGAGATAATCCAACTGATAAATGGGAAATTTTCAATCATACAATTGAAGGATTTGTATATGAAGAAGGCACAGAATATTGCATATTATTAGAAATACAAACGCCTGGTGTATCTGAGCCAACTATACCGTTTGACTCAACTAAGATAAAGTATGTATTGAATGAAATTAAACTAAAGACTGTTAATCAGTTAGTTATAAAAGAGAAATCAACTAATTTAATTCCAGATAATTCACGCTGGATTTTATATAAATTAAAAACGAAGAACGAAATCAAAACATTTTCAATTGCGAAAGAAAATTTAGAATTTATTTCCACTGAAAATAAAATTTCTGGTAGTACAAGTTGTAATACGTTTAGTGGTACATTTTCAAAAGACGAAAAAAGCATAGCTTTCTCAAATATTGAGGTTACCAAAAACGCGTGCAGAAAACATTCTAACGAACCAGAATTTCTATTTATGCTGCAAAACGCAAAGAATTACAAAGTAAAGAAAAAGCTACTTTATTTATTCAAAGGAAAAACGATGCTTGGAATGTTTACCATGAAAAAATACATAAATACATGCATCACGGAAACACGCCTAATTCCATATAAGAAGCACCAATTTTATTAAGTGCATTTACATAAGCAGCTGTTCTGAAACTGATTTTTTTATGTTTTTTCCAGATTTCATGAATATTTTCATAAGAATGTATCATGGTATCTTCTAAACCTGAGCGTACCAAATCTAATTCGCTGGCACCATGTATAACATCACGTTCAGATTTCGATATTTTTTTGCCAGTGTTTTTTTCAATCATATTCATTAACTGATTGAAAGAAGACTCTTGAAAACGATGATCTAAGCGACCAAAACTAACGTGCGATAAATTTTTCAACCATTCAAAATAAGAAACAGTAACACCACCAGCATTTAAATATAAATCAGGTACAATTAAAGTGCCTTTTTTAAGTAAAATGCTTTCTGCTTCAGGCGTAATTGGTCCATTTGCACCTTCACCAATAATTTTTGCTTTTATCCTAGGTGCATTCTCTTTGGTAATTTGATTTTCCAAAGCAGCTGGTACCAAAATATCACATTCATGTTCCATTAACAAGTTAGAATGTTTAATAAACTTAGCTTTTGGATAATCGCGTATGGTTTTATTTTCAAGTTGATATTTTTTTAAATCTTCAATATCAATGCCTTTTGCATTATATAAACCACCTTCAAATTCTGCAATTCCAACAATAATTGCACCGTTTTCCTGCATTACTTTTGAAGTATAATAACCAACATTTCCAAAACCTTGAACTATTACTTTTTTTCCTTCTATTCCAACCGTTAAACCTAATTTTTTCATGTCTTCAGCATGGCTGCAAGCTTGTCGTAAGCCATAAAAAACACCACGGCCAGTTGCTTCTGTTCTTCCATGCACACCACCTTGAGAGATTGGTTTTCCTGTTACGCAACCAGCAGCATCAATCTGTGATGGATTGAATTGAATATAAGTATCTACAATCCAACTCATTTCGCGCTCACCAGTACCATAATCTGGAGCAGGAACATCTAAAGATGGTCCGATGAAACCTTTTTTAATCAACTCAAATGTATAACGTCGTGTTATTTTTTCGAGTTGTTCAACTGTATAATTTTTAGGATTGATTTTGATACCACCTTTTGCACCACCAAATGGTACATCAACAACTGAGCATTTATACGTCATTAGTGCAGCCAATGCCATTACTTCATCTTGATTTACCATATCACTGTAGCGAATACCACCTTTGGTTGGTAATTTATGATGTGAATGTTGCACACGGTACGCTTCAATAACTTCTATCCTATCACCAATTTTAACAGGAAAATTGATTTGGTAAACTGCATTACATGCTTTAATTTGGTCGATAAGTCCTTTTGGAAAATTTGTGAAGGCAGCTGCCTGATCTACGTAGGTTTGTACGTTTTGAAAAAATTTAATGTCGCTCATTTTAATTTAATTTTTTAATTCCTCTGATGTTTCTATTTTTAATTTTTAAGCAGATGGAATATCCTGATAATACATTTATTATTTTTTATTAGAGGATATTTCTTTTTCGAGTTTCTTAATTTTTCTTTCTAATGAAAAAAGATAAATGAAAATGCCAACTAAGATTACAGCTAAAACAGTTACTACAGCATATAATTTATTGCTTTTTGCTAAGGTATCAGCTGCTGAAATTGTTTGTGCATTTAACATTTTAGAAACAGTTCCGAAAAGTAGAATTAAAATTGCAGATTTCTTATACATGTGTAAAAATATTTTTTTAAATAGATGTTGATAAAAAATAATTGGTGAATTAGATTGGCTGATTTCAATCAATAAAACCTTTTTCTTTCATCCATTTATCGTTAAAGAATTTGCCAATATAGCGCGAACCATGATCGTGTGTGGCAATAATTACCAAATCATCTTTTGTAAAAGGAAATTTTTCATGAATTTGCAACACACCTTGAACGGCAGAACCTGCAGAATTTCCTAAGAACAAACCTTCTTCTTTTGCTAATCGACGTTGCATTAATGCTGCTTCTTTGTCAGTAACTTTTTCTACAAAATCAATCAATGAAAAATCGTAATTTTTTGGAATAATATCTTCTCCAATTCCTTCTGTTATATAAGAATGAATTTCAGCTGGATTAAATGTACCAGTTTCATGAAATTGTTTTAAAATAGAACCGAAAGTATCAATTCCGTATGATTTTATAGCTGGATTTTGTTCTTTCAAGAATTTGGTAGTTCCTGTAATGGTTCCACCTGTTCCAATTCCAGTAACAAAATGTGTGATTTTGCCATCTGTTTGTCGCCAAATTTCCGGACCAGTACTTTCGTAATGAGCTTGTCTATTTGATAAATTATCGTATTGGTTCATCCAAACAGAATTTGGAATTTCTTTTGACAATCTTTCAGCCACTGAATAATATGAACGTGGATCTGCTGATTCAACAGCAGTTGGACACACAATAACTTCGGCACCCATGGCACGCAAAATATCGAACTTTTCTGGTGATTGTTTATCAGTTGAAGTAAAAATACATTTGTAACCTTTTACGCAAGCAACAATTGCCAAACCCATTCCTGTATTGCCAGAAGTACATTCAATAATTGTTCCACCTGGTTTTAATCTACCATCTTTTTCTGCATCTTCCACCATTTTCAATGCCATTCTATCTTTGATGGAATTTCCTGGATTTCCATATTCAACTTTAACGCAAATAGTTGCAGGAATATGTGCTGTAATTTTATTTAGTTTTACGATTGGCGTGTTTCCAATTGTTTCGAGTATGTTGCTATAAATTTGCATTGTTACAAAGATAGAAAAAATAATTTAAGTGATGGAAAAAGTGAAAGTGATAGTGAAAGTGATAGTGTCATATTATTCCAACAATCTACGATGATAATTAATTTGTCCGATGTGGTAATTTAAATGCGTTAACAAGTGGAACAACATGTAATCTGTTTTGACAATTTGACCATGTTTTTCTAACGGAAAATTTGCTTCAAAATCTGCATCGTTTAAATTTTTCAGTGTATTTACTACTATTGGAATAAGTTTATCAACTTCAGAAAGCAGTTCATTTCTTGGAATATTTTTAGAAGAAAATTCCAATTCACGTTGACGCACATATCCAGTATTTCCGAGCGTTGCACCAATAAAATGATTTAGATTGCCAATTAAATGTAAACATAAATTTCCAGCAGAATTAGAGATTGTATTTTCTACTTTCCAAAGATTGGTTTCATCTTTGTACAAACTTATTTCTTCTTTTAATTTCAACATATCTCTTTCAAAGAAATCAGCTAATAATAAATTAAGCATCGTATTTATTTTAAATGTTTGATAATAGTTTCAAGTTCTTTATTTAAATTTTGAATTGACAATTTCAAATTCCAATTTTCTTTGTTTCGTTTTTCTACATAATTGGAAACCGCACGAATTTCAATTCCTGGTTTTTGTATTAATTTCAATACATAATAAAATGCCAAACCTTCCATATTTTCAGTATCTGCTTGGTATTTTTCTTCAATAATTTTTATTGTTTTTTCATTGCCGTGTACTTTGTTTACTGTAATAGACGTTGCCTTTGGTAAATTTATTTTTGTGTGAAAATCTGATAAAATTGGTTCGCACAAACCATACTGAAATGCATCTTCCTTTTTATCAATAAAACCTAAATCAAAAAAATCCTGGAATTCTTCATCATTTTCTACACCAAAGTCGCCATACGTTTCTGAGATTACTTGCACTACTTCACCAATTTTTAGGTTTCTGTTAAATGCACCACAAACACCAGCATCGATAAAAAAATCGCGATTGTATTTTGCCGAATATAAAGCCAAATGCGCTGCTGTATTAAGCATACCCATTCCTGTAATTAAAAAATGTAAATTTTCGTTTACAATATATAAACCAATAAATTCAGCTTGTTTTGGTTGAAATTCATCAAATAAAGGGTTTAATTCTAGTTTTGTGGCAGCAACAATAGTAATTTTGATGTTAGTATTGCGTATTTCGTATTGCGATGACATAATGCAAATATAAATTTTTAATTAAAATTTTTATCGTAATACTAAATACTCAATACGCTGTACTATCTTTGCCTCGTGATTTATTTAACAAGACGTGAGACCTTTAATGCAGCGCATCGGTTATACAATAACCATTGGTCTGAAGAACAGAATGATACCGTTTTCGGTAAATGTGCTAATCGTAACTGGCATGGACATAATTATATTTTGTTTGTTACGGTAAAAGGTGAACCAGATCCTGAAACAGGTTTTATCATCAATGTAAAAGATTTAAGCAAGATTATTAAAGAAGTAATTGTTGATAAACTTGACCATAGTAACTTAAATTTAGATGAATCGTTTATTCCAAAAGATATTCATCCAACTACAGAAAACTTAGTTCGAATTATTTGGAATGAATTAGCACCACATATTGAAGGTTGCAAATTACATTCTATTAAACTACAAGAAACTGAAAATATTTACGCTGAGTATTTTGGTGAATAAAAAAAATATCACAAAGAACACTAAGTTTTTTTTTACAGAGTTTCACTGAGAATATTGCTTAGAACTTTGATATAGGATTAAAACTTTGTGAACTCAGTGAATCTTTGTGTAACTCTGTGATACAAAAAAATGCTACAAACCATTTTAAAATATTTTGATGATTTAACGATTCCTGAATTGTACGATATTCTACAATTACGTGAAGAAGTTTTTCAGATTGAGCAGAATTGCATTTACAAAGATATTGATGATAAAGACAAAAAATGTTTTCATTTAATGTTGTATAAAGAACAAGAATTGGTTGCGTATTGTCGTTTAGTTCCAGCAGGAATTTCTTATGATGGTTATGCGTCAATTGGTCGAGTAGTAAGTAAACCAATTTATAGAAAAGATGGTTTTGGCAAACAATTAATGGAACAAGCGATGCAAAAAATGACACAGATTTTTTCGCATTTACCAATTAAGATTTCTGCTCAAGCATACTTGCAAAAATTCTACGAAAGCTTTGGTTTTGTTAGAGTTTCCGATGAATACATGGAAGATGATATTCCACATATTGCGATGGTGTTTGGTCAATAGCTATTAGTCATTAGTCATTGGTAATTTGATTATTGGTAATTGTTGAACTTACTACATAATCTTAGAATTATTTTATAGCAATCTATTTCTCGCACAACTTAGCAATTTCATTCACCGTTTTCCAGTTGCGCGTGGTAGCTGTTACTTTTAATTTATTCTCAAAAAAAGTATTACTGAGTTTGGTGTTGCCATAACCATTCGGACAATGCAAATACACTTCGTTTCCTATAATTTCAAACACATCTGGTGCAAAGTTGTAAGTATGTATTTTTGTTAGGTTTTCTTTAATTGGCGTTTCTGATAAAAACGTAATATGCAATTTATCAAGTTCAATATTCTTTTGTTTAAGATATGGATTATGTTTTAGAATGTTTGTGATTTCATCAACGGTTCTAATAATCACTGGAACATCAAAACCAAATTGTTCTTTTATTTTTTGCTGAATTAATGTTTCTAAATTTTTCAATGATTTTGATTCGAAAACAACATTTCCACTTTGAATGTATGATTTAACATTTTTGAAATTCAACGATTCAAACAATGCTATCAAATCCTGCATTAAAATCTTGTTTTTTCCACTAACATTAATGCCACGAAGAATTGCGATATAAGTTATCATGTTACAAAATTAAACAATTGGTGGCCACGGAGAACTTATAGAAGGATTTTCTGGAATATAAACGATCCAAATACTATCACCATGGTTTCTTAAAACATTATTGTCGTCCCAACTTGTTACCGAATCAATCTGCTCAACACCTTCTTTTGTTGTAAATGAATATTGAATTATGTATGGATGTCTGCCATTAATTGATTGTGTGGTGTCTTGATGAATATCTGTAATATTTCCATCCACTGCAATTCCTTTTTCTAATGCCAATATTTTTTCCTGACCAACTTTTTTACCATGTCTAAATAAAAAATAACCAACAGCAACGAAGATTAAACCAAAACCCATAGCTGCAATTGTTGGAATACCGATTGTCATAAAAATAACACCAATTATTGTATGAGTATTGCGCCAAAACATTACTTGCCGCACAAATTTTTTCGGTAAAATTCTTGGTGGTTCGTCAGGTTTTTCACCTTTATCAGGACCAGCTTTGGGTAATGGTCCACCACAATTGACACAATTCGGCACTAATGGTGCTGATGCATAATAAGATTTACACCACGGACAAGTTACTGAACGTTGAATAGATAGCATATTAATGGTTTTTGCAATATGAAATTACAACAAAAGAATTGCATTTCGTACAGCCTACATCTTTTCAATCTGCACTTTCAACAAATCCCAATTTTCATATTTTATTTGTGGTCGAAGGTAATCGACAAATACTATGTCTAATGATTGGTTGTATAAATCGCTATCAAAATCCAGCACAAACACTTCTATTGTTAATTTGCTATTGTCAAACACCGTTTCACGATAACCAATACTGAGTGCTCCTTTGTAAAACTGATGTTGGATTTTTATTTTCACAGCATATACACCAGATGCTGGAATTAATTTATGCGGATTTGATATTTCTATATTTGCTGTTGGAAAACCAAGCACTCTTCCAATTTTATCACCATGAATTACCTTGCCTTTTATTAAAAATGGATGCGCTAATAATTTATTGGCTTCTTTAATATTTCCATCTAACAAAAAGTTACGAACTTTGGTTGAACTCACTTTTATTTCATCTAAAGTTTGCGCCGAAATTTCTTCTACTTCATAGTTATATTTGGTAGAAAGTTGTCGCAATAAATCAATATTTCCTTTTCTGTCTTTTCCAAAATGATGATCGTAACCAATTACTATTTTTGTTGGATGGAAATTTTGGATAAGAATTTTATCTACATATTCGCTCGCTTCCATTGATGCAAAATCTTTCGAGAATTCAGCAATTACTAAATGATTCAATCCAAATGTTTCGAGTAATTCTTCTTTTTCATCAATAGTAGAAATCAGTTTAAGTTTGTCATCATTTGGATGCAGCACCAATCTTGGATGCGGATCAAACGTCAATAAAATACTTTCACCATCAATTTCTTGCGCAATATCGTTCAATCGTTTTATAATTTGCTGATGACCAAAATGCACACCATCATAAGTGCCAATAGTTAGCACTGCATTTTTAAATGATGGTAATTTATCTAAACCGTAATGAATTTGCATGATACAAAATTATAATAAAACACATAGAATCATAGTTTTTATGGACTGATGTTATGTGCTAATTGAGTTTATTATAGATTAGCATAGTAATTCATCAAAGATGAATTTCTCTATTTTCTAACACCATCTTAATCTTAGAATTTGCTATGATACTATGTGTTTTAAATTTTTATTTATTCTATTGTTTTTAAAAAATTATCTACTGTAAAAGCATTTTTCACATCATAATTTCCAATTTTTGTTCGTCGCAATGCATACAAATAAGCACCATTATTCAATTTTGCACCAAAATCATTTGCTAAACTTCTGATGTAAGTTCCTTTCGTGCATTCAACATAAAAATCAATCAGTGGCAATTCAATTTTAATAATTTCAAATTTATTAATGGTAATTGATTTAGATTTTACTTCCCATCTTTGCCAGCACGCGCTAAATCATACGCACGTTTTCCATCAATTTTTACTGCTGAAAATATTGGTGGAAATTGTTGTTGTTCGCCAACAAATGTAGTTGCACATTGTACAATTGCATCGTTCGTAATTCCAGCAATATCAAAGGTTTGATTAACTTCTTTTTCAGTATCAAAACATTCTGTAGTTGCACCTAAAAAAAAAGTTCCTGTGTATGTTTTTTCAGCATCTTGTATTTGCTGAATTTCTTTAGTTTTTTTTCCTGTACATAAAATCAGCAAGCCAGTTGCTTTCGGATCTAACGTACCAGCATGTCCAATTTTTATGGCACCAAATTTACGTTTCAATGCAAATTTAATTTTATTCACCACATCAAAACTTGTCCAATCTAAAGGTTTATCAATTAAGATAACTTCGCCTTCCACAAAATTGTAATTTTCCATTTTTGCGAAGTATTTATTTGTGTATCAACAATAAAATTAAAATTATTGAACCTAAAATAATTCTATAAAAACCGAAGAATTTAAACCCAAATTTTTGTAAGATTTCAATAAAGAATTTTACAGCTAAAAACGCTACGATAAATGATATTACACAACCAACTAACAACGTAACAAGATCAGCTGAAACAAATGCATATTCACCTTCTTGAAAAACATCTAACATACTTTTTGCGCTTGCTGCAAACATGGTTGGCACTGCTAAAAAGAAAGAAAATTCGGCTGCTGCTTTGCGTGTTAAACCAATTGACATACCACCTACTATGGTTGCTGCACTTCTGCTTAAACCTGGAAAAATAATACTTAATACTTGAAAACATCCAATTTTAAATGCAGTTGTAATATCAATTTGTTGTTCGTTTTGAATTTTATTTTTGGTAAATAATTTATCTACAAACAATAAAATAATTCCACCAACTATCATGACAATAGCAATAAACATTAAGTTACTCAAAGCTGCATCGATGTGTTTTTTTAAAATGGCACCAAATACCAATGCTGGAATTACAGCAATCAATAATTTGACGTAAAAATTTATATTTTTAAAATCGAAAAACTTTTTCCAATACAACAAAACAACTGCCAAAATAGCTGCAAATTGAATCACTACTTCATACATATTGCGAAATGGTGTTTCAGGAATTCCAATTAAAAAATCAACCATTTTCATGTGTGCTGTAGAAGAAATTGGTAAAAACTCTGTTAACCTTCAATAATTGCTAATAAGATTGCGTGTATTATATACATTGACAGTAGATTTAGGTTATAAGTAAAAAGTTATATGATATGATATTACTAATAAATCATAACATGTAACAAATAACTTTTTAAAAATTAGATTAAGCTTGAGTAATCTCAGTAGTTGGTTTTTTCAGAATAGCTAAAACCATTACTAAAAATCCGATGATAATAGTAATTGGTGCTAAGGTAATTCTTCTGAAAGAATAAATTTCTGCTTCGTTAAAGATTTTTGGATCGGTATTGCCACCACTCATTAATGCAAAACCAATAATAATTAATAGTGCAGATACAGCCATCAGCATGTAATTTGTTTTATCAAATAACAATTGTCCATTTTGACTACCTGGTAATTTTAACCAACTGCTGTTTTCTGTTGATTTTACAGTTGATTTTACTGAACCTGCGATTGGTTTTACAGTTGATTTTGTAGCTGGTATACTTTTAGGTTGATTCTTTGCCATTGGTTATGTTTAATATAATTCGTCTAATTTAATTTTTAGGTATTTATTTACAGCTAAATACGTACTGATAATAGAAATGATAATTCCGAATAAAATTAATCCTATTGAAAGAAAAGACAAATTTACAAAATCTTGATACAAAATTTCTATTGAAAATTTATAATTTGTTAAATAAATAAGCACTGCTAAAGCAATAATTGCAATAAAAGCGCTAATTACACCTACAATTACTGATTTTTGTATAAATGGTTTGATTATGAACCAGTTATCAGCTCCAATTAATTGCATACTTCTAATGGAAAATCGTTGTGAATACATCATTAATCGTATGGTATTATCAATAATAAAGAAAGCAATCACTAATAATACTATGCTAAGAATTGAAATTCCAATTGTTATTGGCTGCAAAGTTCCACCAACTGTTTTAATAGCTAATTCAGAATAACTCACTTCTTGAACGCCAGCTAAACTTAAAAATGCAGATTTGGCATCTTTAATAAATTCTGGATTTGAATAATCTGCTTTTAAACTTACCCAATATGCATCATACAATGGATTGTATCCTAATGTTTCATTGAAATTCTGACCTAATTCTCGTGAAAATTTTTCCGCTGCAACTTCTTTGCTAACATATTCAATTTTTGATATAAATTTTTGCTTTTTTAAATAAGCAGAAATAGCCGTTTTTTGTGCATCTGTAATGTCTTCTTTTAAATTAATATCAACTTGTACACTTTCTTTTATTTTATTCATTTCACGTTGAACAAATAAGGTACTGTAAAGCAAATAAACTAAACCAAAAATAATATCATAGCAATGCTTATTACCGCAAAGATGTAAGACGGTTTATACTTTTTTGGTGTTTTTTTGTTCTAAGTTTTCAGACATGTGTGAATTTAAGAATTTTTATTTACTTAATTTTAATCGTTATTAACAGATGTGTGATTTAAATTTGCTATTCATTTTATCATAACATATTGTCGTAATACTTTTCGGCTATAATTTCTAACTTCACACCATGAATAACGCACCACTTGGCATTGAAATATATTTAGAACCAACTTTTTTTGTGGATAGTACGCAACCTGATATTGTTCGATTTGTAAAAAACACTATTGGCAACGAAATCGACAAAACAAAAAACGCTATTAAATTATACAATGCAGTGCGTGATGGCTGGCGCTACAATCCTTATAATATTGATTTAAAACATACCGCATTAAAAGCAAGTTCTTTGTTTAACCGTGAAAATAAAAGTGGTTATTGTATAGAAAAAGCATGTTTGCTGGTGGCTTGTTTGCGCGCAGCCAATATTCCAGCGCGTTTTTGTTTTTTTGATGTAAAAAATCATATTGGTGTAGAGAAATTAGTAGAACTTTTGAAAACAGATGTGTTGGTTTTTCATGCATGTGTAGATATTTATTTAAATGATAATTGGATAAAAGCTACACCAGCTTTCAATGAAGCTTTGTAAATATTTAGGTGTAGAACCTTTAGAATTTGATGGTGTTACCGATTCTGTTTTTCAACAATACGATGATAAAGGTGAAGTGTTTATGGAATATTTGAAAGAATACGGCACTTTCCACGATATACCACACGATATGTTTGTGCTATTATTGAAACAAAACTATCCGCACTTTTTTGAGCAATATTTTGATAAAGCTATGACTAAATAATTCAACGAAATAACATCTCATTTCTTATAATTTTTAACACAAAGAATTCGAAATTTTAACGCAAAGAACTCCAAGTTTTTCGCAAAGAAAAAACAAGTTAAAATGAAGAATTAAAGAAAATGAGTATAAAATTGAACTAATAACTTTTATTCTTTTTTTTTGCTTAAAATTCTTAATTAAAACCTTAGCGTACTTTGCGTTTTAAGCTTAGCGTACTTTGCGTTTAAAAAAAATTAATGCATCACTTTATACACCAATTCCTTCATTAAATCTGAATTGGAAGAATTATTGGTTGCGTATAAACCTTTCGCTTTCGCATCGTATTCACAAAGTATATGTAAAATTTCTGCGTTTTTTGGCGAATAATATCGCAAACCATTACTTACATCTGCGTGCATCCAACCCATTACAGCACTTGCTGCTTTCACATCTTTTATATAATGCAGCGCAAACAATTTACTAAAATGGTTGTACATATATGCCAAAATTGCGATAATCGGTCCAGCTTTCGGATTTTTTCAAAATACAAAACCATCTTCATCGCTTTGGAGAAATCGCGCTTAATAATTGCGTTGTTAAATTCCGTGATATTATACTCTTTTGAAATGCCAATATATTTTCAATTACATCTTCAGTAATATCAGCACCTTCTAAAAGCATTACAGACAATTTATCTATTTCATTGGCAATTCGAGATAAATCATTACCTAAATTTTCAGCTAATAATTGTGAAACTCCAGAAGATATTTTGAAATTTTTCTTTTTCACATAACCAGCAATCCAAGCTGGTAATTGTTCGTCTGTTTTTTTAGAAGATTCGAAATAAACCGATTTTTTTTCAATCAATTTTGAAATCTTACTACGTTTATCCAACGTTTTATTTTTATGCGAAAAAACCAAAATCGTACTATCGACAGGATTTTCAAAATATTTTTCAAAGCTTTCCCAATCTTTTGCTTTAAAGTCTTGCGCTTCACGTACAATGATTAAACGTTTATCTGCAAAAGTTGGATATTGTTTTGCATCATTTAATATTTGAATAGGTTCAGTATCTTTTCCATAAAACAACGAAAAATTAAAATCTTTTTCATGTGGCTGCAAAGCATTTTCTTCAATAAAATTTTCAATTAAATCAATATAATAAGACTCTTCACCACATAAAAAATAAATCGGTTCAAACTTTTTAGTTTGTAAATTTTTCCAGATGGTTTCGAGTGTTACAGCCAAAATAATAATGATTAACGATGTGCAATGTACGATTTATTTAAAATTACATTTCGAGAACAATTCAACATGTATTGAGTGATGTTTATAGAATAATAAAATACATAACACTAAAAAAGGCATTATTTAAATACCATTTATTTTTAATTTGAAATAATTTAAAATCTAGAAATTAATATTGTGTTGTACTTTCTGGTGTATTATTACGTGAATCCACCAGTGTATTTGAATGCAATATAAACACTTGTTCCAGCAATTGAATTTAAAGAGATAGGTGATGAATTTGAAAAGCTGGTTGTTGCAAGTGTAGCATCATCTACTAATAAGTTCCATGAAGCACTTGTTGGATCTCCACTACCTGCATAATTTGTTGAATATAAAACTTCTAATTTTATAGTTCCAGTTACAAAACCAACTTTCTGCGCCATAAATAAGTTTTTTGTTAGTGTTAAATCAAGATTTAAAGCAGGTGTTATTAACCAGCCTACGTTAGAAGGTTGTTGGAAAGCAACGTTAGAACTAAATGCTGAAAATCTTGCATTTTTATTTGTAGTTCCAGTACTTGTCCAATTTTTTGTTCCAGCTGATGCAAAATTTGTCCAATTAGCTAAAGCAATAACACCAGAACCAGATGTTGATTCAAAGTTTTCAAACAATAAAGTATCAACTATAACAACAGGACAAACTCCATATCTTGTTCTATCGTTTAAATTTACATCAGAAGTATTTCTAAGTATAATTTGTTTATCAGTTCTATATACAGTGTAAATTCCTGTAATTGAACCTTTTCCACCAGGAGTTTTTTGATTTGCAAAATCTGCATAACCACTTGTTCTTACTTCCATTACGCCTTCGTTACAATCTCTTAAAACTCTACTTAATGAAGATTTATTTATTGCATCAGCATAAAATTCAGATGTGTCTTCTGGAGTGAATTCAGCATCATTTAATTTTATTAATCTATTTTGAAACGAATCATTTAAACGATTTATGTTATCTATTTCAATTGGAACAACTGCGTTACCTGTATTTGCTTTAACAATGTATTTTGTTATCAGATTAGATGGAATTTCGACTGGATTTCCAGCCAAATCAATTGCACCTTGTAATCCTAATAAGTTATTATCAGCAACTAAATAGAGTCCGGTACATTTTACATATACTTTTCTTCCAACAGGAAATTCACCAAACAAGGCATTTTGGTCAATCGCTACAGATATACCAGCTGTACCGTCATCAATAATAATTTGATTAAAGATGTTTCCACCTTTGTCATTTGCAACAACAATTCCAGCAATAGTTATGTCGTCTGTTAATTTAAAATTAGTGCCACTATATAAATTTTTTAATTGTCTGATAGTGTGTGTAACTGGTAAATTTGGATCTACAGTTTCATGAGGTGGTTCATCGAATTTATCTTTTTTGCATGCTGTAAATGTTAGCGAAAAGACAGCTAATATTGCAATAATTAATTTTTGAAATGTTATCATTTTATTTGGATTTATTTTATTTTAAACGAGTATTAGAATCTGAATGTTAAGTTAGCAAAAAAGTTGATGCCGAAAGCATAGCTGTATTTTGTTGGAAATTTATTAGCATCTTTTTCTAAATAATCGAAGCGCAATTGTTCACGACCACTTACAATAAATTTTGTATTATTGGTAAGATTAGAAATTCCAGCATTTATAACTAAGTATGCATTTCGAGCATATTTACCATTCATTTTTTTGAAGGTAGATTGTAAACGCCATGAATAACCACCACTCATATCTAGAGTCCATTGACCTTTTTTATTATATCGTTCTTGTTGAATAATATTATTCCATTGTTGAGATTGATATGGCACTTGATCAGTTGCACGTTCGGTTCTATGAGTTGGCGCCATTTCAGTGTAAAAGCGATCGAAGAAATTAACTGTTGCACCTAAATACCAGTATTTTTTAGAACGATAAAACAACCCTAAAGAATAAGCTTGCTGAGGAATATTTGGTACATAAAAATCTTTAGAATATACAACTTCTTGTAAATTTACATTTGGCTGATTATCTATAGTTAGTTGGCTATTTTGTCGACTTGTATAATAAAATTTACCAACTGATGCTGCTAAACTTAAACTTAACCCTTTATAAATATCTGCACTAAAGCCTAATTCGCCACCATAATGAACTCTGTCGATATTGGTTAATGTATAACTAGCTAAACCAAAGAAATCATCATCAAAATAAACTAAAACATTAGAGCCATCTTTAAAATCTGTATAATAACCTGTAACTCTAGCTTTAAATTTAGGTGCATTTAAAACATAACCACCTTCAAAAGAGCCAATTTTTTCACTAACCACATTATTTGCTAAATGGCGTGTTCTTGGCGAAATAAAAAGATTGTCCCAAAATGGTGCTTTAGTTTGATAAGAACCATTAACATATACATAGTGACGTCCTGTAATTTTGTAGGTTAATCCAGCTTTTACAGCAAAATTATTATATGAATAGGTTTTAGATTTTCCTTCTGATTCGTTTGGAGTGAAACCATTTTTGTAATATCCAACACGATATTGTAATGTATTAGAGAACTCAAAAGCAGCAAACCAATCAATATGTTTTAAATGATGATTTACCTGTCCCCAAAATGACGTTTTATGTACTACTGATGCATAATTGTATCCATACTTGTCTCCTACATAAACAACATGATTGGGTTGGTTTAAATTAGGTTGTGTAAAATCTGTATTCGTTTGAGCAGAATCGTCAGAAAAAGAATTTATATCTAAATAATAATCAGCACCTAACAAATCTTTTACTCGTTTATAATTATTAACTTTCTGAAATTGATAGGTTAAACCAGCAGAAATATCAAATTTTTTAACTGCAACATTATAAACTGCATTGAAATTAAAACGATGATAATACTGAGTATTATCGCCAACAATATAAACCGCATTTTTACCAGTTACCGTTTTTCCTGCAATACCATCAACATTATTTACAGTAGAATCATCAGAATTAAAATTTCTTTCATATAGTTTATTCCAATCAAATTGCAACATTTGTGGATTATTTTGGAATTGATTTAAAACATTATTATATCGTTCTACATCATTGGAATCATTGAAATAACTTGGTAAATTCTTATAATAATCTGGTCTCGGGTCTTCAACATTTGTATTTCTGTCAATACTAGAAACACTACGTTCACCAAAAGAATATCCAACTGCAGTAGTTAAATTCATGTTCTCTTTTGGTTTAGCTTCGTGTGTAAGTATTATAGTTGGTTGATGTCTGTATTCAACTCTTGAATTTCTTACTTTCCCATTTTGATAACCCCAATTTGGATTGTAATAATTAGAACCAGCCAAATCATACGCTTCTTTAGTTGCTGCACTAGCTTTACCTTGTTTAGTTGGTGCACCAAAAACAGTTAATGCTAAATTATGTTTTTTAAACATTTTTTGAACAGACAAGAAATAAGAGATGCTCTGCATGGATGTTCCTTTTACATAACCTTGCTTTGCCCAACGACCAAATAAAGAAGCACAAACACTCCAACCTTTTTAGTAATTCCAGTACCATACGTTATACCACCACGCAAATCATATGTTCTATTAGATGTTCCAATAGTAATATTGATTTGCTTTCGTTGTTTAGCAGCACGTGAATCTATTGAATAAATTGCACCAATAGAACCGAAACCAATAGTTGATGGACGTAAACCTAAAGATTGATCACGATTACGTGTTACATCATTTAAGTTTGCCCAAAGATTGAATGCAGAAAAACCATTATCAATATATTCCGTAGGAATACCATTCATATAGGTATCAAAATAATCATTTTCATATCCACGAATTCTAAAACGTGCAATACTCCAATTAAAAGAAGAAGCTTGTAAAAAACATCTCTTCCTGCATTTAAAATTGGAGAAATTCCTTGATCAGAGCCACCTTCATCTTCACTTTCTATGTCTTCTAAAGTAACTGTTGGTATTACATCATCCATTTTAGCATTCAAAATAGAATCCGAATTAATTATTTCTTCATCATTAGAACTTGAAACACTAATCGTATCTTGCTTGTTTAAATTATTTTTTGCAAAAGTTGAAAGTGATAAGAGAAAAATTAGAGAGAAAAACAATATTTTTTTAAGCATAAATGTGGTATTGTATTTGATACATAGAAATTTAAACGGTGTAAATGTAAAGATAATAATCTTAATTACAAGCAACTATAATTCACATTATTTACAATAATTAATAACAATTAATCCTTATTTTGACGCATGAATAAGACAGTATTTCTAATAATTTCACTATTTATAGTGACCCTGCTTTTTGGACAGCAAAAAAAATATAATGTTGTTGTAGCTGGTTTTTATAATCTAGAAAATTTGTTTGATACCATTGATGCCAAAGGTTGGGGCGACGATGACTTTACACCTAATGGTACAAACCATTATAGTCCAGAAATTTATTTGGATAAACTTGACCATTTAGAAGATGTAGTTGCTTTAATTGGAACAGATGTTTCGCCAGATGGTATGGCATTTTGGGGTACTGCTGAAATTGAAAATGCACAGGTAGTACAAGACTTGGTAAACATGCCAAAGTTAAAAAATAGAAATTATCAAATTGTGCATTATAATGGAGGCGATCCACGTGGTATTGATTGCGGCTTTGTGTATAATCCAAAATATTTTAAAGTAATTTACAGTAAATCAATACCTATTGATTTGAGTAAAGCAGTTAAAGAAGGCAAACCAACACGAGACGTACTTTGGGTCCAAGGAATACTAAATAATATCGACACAATAAACGTTTTTGTTGGTCATTGGCCTTCACGACGTGGTGGTGAAGAATTAACAGCACCAATGCGAAATTATGTTGCAAAAACAATAAAGCAAATTACTGATTCATTAATTAGTATAAACATAAATACCAAGACACTTGTAATGGGTGATTTAAATGACAATCCAGACGACCCAAGTTTAGTAAAACACTTAGGAAGTGTCGATAAAAAAGAAAAATGTAAAACAAATAATTTTTATAATCCTTGGGTTGATTATTATAAAAAAGGATTAGGTACATTAGCACATAACGATGCTTGGGGTTTGTTTGATCAAATTGTGGTTTCAAAAGCATGGTTGAACACTAACCAAACTGGTTACTTTTATAAAAAAGCAAACATATTTACACGAGATTTTATGATTACCACAACCGGAAAATATAAAGGTTATCCAAAACGTACTTGGGATTTTGCCATCTATAATTCTGGTTACAGCGACCACTTTCCTACTTATATTACTTTACTGAAAGAAGTAAAATAATAGATTATCAGAAACCTTTAGCCATTTTTGGTTTTCAACCAACAATGTAGCTACTGAAAGCGAATAAGTTAAGGATAAAGGTTTGTTAGTTGGAAACCAACAAAGGCGAGTATTGTCTTTCTATAATTTACTATTTTGTCTGCTTTTATAAATTCCAAATCCATATGATATTAATAATGGGAAAATTAGTACCATTGAAATTCCTGTAAGAAACATAAGAATTATATATGAAGAGTCATGAGGTGTTGGATTCCTTACACCACCCATGATATTAAAAACTACTCTATGAAGATTTAAAATGGTTAGAATTGAGATAATTAAACAAATTGGCATTAATGTTACAGTCAAGATATTCAATATACTCAGTCTTGTAAATTGTTTTAAGAAATAAAATAGTAATCCTAGTCTCCATGATGCAACAATAGCAAGAAACCAAACATTTATTCTGTTAGACATTTGTATTGTAAAAAATTGTTCTACTGGAATTGCATAAAATATTGCTGGAAAAGAAGTCAGACTGATAAAAGTCAAAACAATAAAGTAATTCCAATTATCAACTTTAAATGGTTTTAAGATAAGCCAAATAAAGATTGCTAAAACAAAAATATAAATTACAGAACCTAAACCCAAGTGTTGCAATAAACTTGCACCGCTATCGTCCCAATATCGCCCAATACCTACAACCCAAGTACCAAAAAGTCCAACAATAAAATTTGTTTTATTAAATTTCAACATTTCTTCTCTTGACAATTTGAAAGTCAAAAGTTTTATAACTACACTAAATATGTTCATATTTTATTTTATAAATGTCCATTTAGCATGAGGCATAACGGTTGAAAATTGGCAATGGTTGTGCGTGTTTAGCACAAACCAAAAATTAGTTACAAAATGAAATTAATACAAAAACTTACTTTTCCAAAACTACCAAAACTGTAACTAATTTTATGTTAGCAAACGTTATTTATGCTGTTTATAATATTCATGAATTGCATTTATCATATTATTTTGAGTGCTAAAAACTGGTTCATATTTTCCGCTTGGAAATAAATTCATTCCAATTATTATTGATAAGTTACTTTGAGTATTATAATGTATGTCACAATTATAGCCATGCGTGTTACCACCATGAGAAACATAAATTGGGTTTTCGGTTTTGTCAAGATTCAAATCCCAACAAAGTCCGACTGCATTATAGAACCATTCCATTCCATCAGCATTTAAATCTCGGTAAATTTTGGTTGGACTAATCATCTTTTTAATTGTTGGCTATCAATTAAATTCCCTTTAAACAAACAATTAACAAATTTATTCAAATCGGTTAGATTTCCTAAAACCGCTCCAGCAGCGTTTGCCCAACTATGATTAATATCAGTAAAATCTTTGTATTTTTTGTTATTCAATTTATAACCTCTTGCCGTATTAGAAGGAATTTTTCATCACTACAATATAGCATACTTTCTAATCCACATGTCTCAAATATTCTTTTTGTAATATTCTGTTGATAGGATTGTTCTGTTATTTTTTCTATGATTAAACCTAATAATAGATAACCAGTGTTGCAATAATTATATTTACTTCCAGGTGTAAAATTCAGGTTACTTTTTAAACTGTATTCGAGACATTGATTTGTGGTGTCTTCCCATTTTAACTGATTTGAAGAAGTATAGTTATATAAACCTGAGGTATGGTTTAGAAGGTGTTTTATAGTTATGCCGGCGTCATTGTGTTGTTTTAGATTTATGTATTTAGATACAGAATCATCAATTGATAATTTCCCTTCTGATTCTAATTGAAGTATTAGAATTGCTGTAAATAGTTTAGTAATGCTGCCATAACGCCAGTTTGTAGAATCATTTACTTCCGTTGTTCTTTGAATATCATGATGTCCATAATTGTAAGTCGTAAAGCCTTTATTATCCGATATTAAAACTTGTATTCCTGGTATTCCTTTCTCTAATCCAGTCTTTGCAATAGAGTCCAATTTGAGTTTTAATTCCTCTTGAGCAATTGCAGTCATGCAAACAGCAATTGCAAGTATCGTAAGAATGTACTTATTACTCATTGTATAATGTTTGCTAACAGTTGAAAATTGGCAATGGTTGAGCGTGTTTACACAAACCAACGCTTATCTTTGGATTAATATAATGTACAAAAGTAAAATTAAATAATCTACCACAACTATTGTCATCTTTTTGTTTGTGGCAGTTTTTTATTAATCTACAGAGGTTGTTGTTGCGTTACACAATGCACCATTCCGCCATTTTCGTATAAGTTTCTTACGTCTATTCCAACAACCGTTCTTGTCGGATAAAGTGTTTGGATAATTCCATTTGCAACTGCATCATTTGGGTCGTTGTAGTTTGGTACTAAAACTTTGTTGTTTGCAATGTAATAGTTTATGTATGAACCTTTGTAACCTAAATTTGTTCCACTTGTAGTTACTACATTATTCTGTGTCAAAGGAACTTTTATAAAAGTGTAAGCCGTTCCGTCTTTCTTTTTTGCTGCATAGAGTTTATTAATATCTGACTGTTTTACATCATAATCTAATAAATCGTTTTGTTCCATTGTTACAATTGTATTTTGGTCTCCAAAGATTGCAAATCCGTCTATATGTTGGTCGGTTACTTCAAGTCCTGCTTGTCCGTCAAGCCAAATAAAATTTGTTTGTCCTAAATATTTAGTAAAAATTGCTTCGGCTTGTGCTTGTGTCATTCCTGGATTTCTATTGTTGTTCAGAATAGAACTTTTACAAGCCATTAATGTTCCGTTTCCGTCCATTACTACACTTCCGCCTTCATTTGTCATTATTGAATTTATGTCAATAATTGTTTTGCCTTGGTCTGTTGCAATTTTTGACGGAATTAAATTGCAGTTTGCAAACTGGATTAAAAGTCCTGTTTGGTCGTCAATTTTATTGCCCCAACCATTAAAACCCCAATCTTGAATAACTAAATTCCCATTTTTGTCTTTTACATAAATTGGTCCATTATCTCTTACCCAAACATCGTCTGTTTGATAAATTTTAAAATCTACGTTTGTCAAAGGAACACTTGCAGTATTCAACAAAGAAATAATTCTGTCTTTTTCAATTTGGTTGTATGCAATTATGTGAACTTTTTCACTTGTTACCAATGCTTTTGTCATAGATACCCAAGTTGGGTCTAAACTGTTTCTATATGCAACACCATATTGATATTGGTGAGGCCATTGCAACCAAGTTCCTTCGTGGTCTTCGCTTTCTTCTGGCATTGTGTAAAGAATTTCCGTTGTTGTCGGCATTTGTTCTTCACTTTTGTTACAAGCTAAAAATGTTGTCAAGATTGTCATAAGTAATATTGTCATTATATTCATTATATCAATTATTATTTTGTTATCTGTCTGTTTACTGTCGGTTCGGAAAAATTGCCACTAACGGTTGAAAATTAGTGACGGTTTTGCGTGTTTAGCACAAACCGAAACTTATTTACGAATTAAATATAATACACAAAACTTACTTTTCCAAATCTACCACAACTATTGCCAATTTTTTTGTTATGTGCCGTATTTTTTCTCTCCATTTTGTATTACTTCAATTTTCGTGTATCTAAAAACTATACCTGCTTCGTCTCGTACAACTTTTGCCAACTCTCTTTTTGGAAATCCATTTTCTGTAACGACTTGTCCTGTGACTTTAACAATAATTGGAATATTATTACCATTAAATAGATTGTCTGCATTTATTAATTTTTCATTTGCAGGTTCTAACCAATAATGTGGAATTTCATTTGTGGCATTCTTAAAACGTGTTTCACTCCATTGAGCACAAGTACAAGCAATTCCATTATATACTAGTTTCATTGTTTCAACTTTGCTTTCAGGTTTGAAATCCGGCTTGTCTATAACCTCAACTTTTGTATATCTAAATACTTTTGCTTTTGGCATTGGTTCTTCCATTTCAATTGTACCTTTTGGGTAGTCTTCTCTTTCGTAAAATTGTCCTGTAATTTTTACCTTGTGTCTAAAAGCGTCAAAATATATCGGAAGTTCTAAACTGTTGTCAGCAGGTTCAATATAAAAAATGAAATCTTAAATAATTCTTCGTTGTGTCGTTGTCTTTATTGTCTTTTGTTTGAATCCAATTTGGACAAGCACAACCCCAAACTGTATATTCAATTTCTAAATTTTCAATTTTATCGGTTAGTTTGTTTGTTGGGTCAGAAATTATTTTTGTGTATTTGTGTAAATCTTTGTTGTGTTGTTCGATTTTATCACTTTTCTGTTTAGTTTTTGATTGCCAACAAGAAACTAATGTCAAACTTAAAAGTAAAAGTGTCAATATTTTTTTCAGTCTATTCATTTCGATTTGTGTGTCTCACTAAAATGGCAGGTAACTTATTTATATAAGCCATAAAATGAGATAAATACTACCAAAAATGGTTGGCTTTATGCAATAAAGTGGCTCTATATCTACACCAAATATAACCAAACTCGCCTATAAATCATAAACCTACTTTTGCTAACTTTTTTAATCTTTAAAACTTTAGAAAAGTTGGCAGTAAAACGACAAAACGACATAAGAAAAGTATTAAATTTTGAACTTTACTCTCATTCTAATTCAATTTATCTTCATTCTAATTGAAGTTATTCTCATTCTAATTAATTTTATCTTCGTTCTAATTTAAATTATTTACGTTCTAATTAAAGTTAATCCTATTCTAATTAACATTCTCTTTATTCTAATTGATATTATCTTCATTCTAATTAAAACTACTTTCATTCTAATTTACTTCATCCTTATTCTAATTGAAGCTGTCTTCATTCTAATTATTAAAAATACTTAAAAAGTATGTGTAAATGGTGTATTTATTAAAAAAATAGCTAAATTGGATATAAAACGCTGCAATTATGAATATCAAAAAAGTAATAAACCGTTTATACAAATTAGATGATGCCGAACTCATTACTATTTCAAAAGCTAAAGTTGCTTTCATGCGCCGAGACTTGGCTGAACTGACACAGTTCGGCATCTCATCAGTTGAACTGGATGCGTTGGATGCACAAATCGATGATTTTGAAGCGTTTCCGACAGATATTGAACTGGAAGGCGAGCAAATGGATGTGACCGAGCGCAAGAACGCGAAGGCGAATGCTATAAAAGAAGCGATTGCGCCGATAATGCTGCGCGTGCAAAATAAGTTTGGACACGGCTCGGCGCGTTACAAGAGTTTCGCTACCAAAAATCTAGTGAACCGCGACGATGCAAACCTGCATATTGGTGCGTTGCGTGTGGTGAAGCGTGCTACTTTGTACCTCGCTGATTTGTCCGCGCAAGGATTGACCGTTGCGGAACTGGACGCACTGACGGCCTTGTGCGAAGAATTTAAATTATTACTAATTGACCATAACGACAAGATTGCCGACCGAAGCATTGCGCAGGAAGACCGCGTGCTGATGGGCAACGCGCTGTTTGATCAACTGAAAAAATATTGTCGCTCGGCGAAAAGCCAGTGGTTTTCAAAAAGCGAAGCACGTTATAATGATTATATTATTTATAAAACACCTAGCGGCAAGCATGAAGACGAGGCAAGCGAGGTTGAGGAATGAGTCGATAACTTTTCTAAAGTTTTAAACTTTAGAAAAGTTGCTAAGCGATTACTCTTTTATAAATTTCTGGATAGAATTATTTCCATCATCAATGATATTCAGCAAATAGGTGCCTTTTGCCAATGATGAAACATCAATGGTGAGTTGCTTATTGTTGGTAGCAATTTTTTGTTCAATCAATTTTCTTCCTACAATATCAATTACTTCTAGCGAAGCATTGTTGGTTACGTTTCTTTCTATATCAATAGTTAGCATTCCATCTTTAATTGGATTTGGGAAAACAGAAAAATTCAACGTATTGCTTTTTTGTTTTACGCCTAAAGGAACACAAATGGCACTTCCATCTACACCAAACGCCTTTTCAACCAAACTTGGAAAATCTATATATGGATTTCTGTTATTTTGAATGGAAAAAATGGAGTCGTTACGTTTGCGTTCAAATGCACTTGGCGGATCTAGTTTATGCCATTTTACACAAAGTTTCAAAATCCAGGAATCTAAAGATGGAAATGTATTTCCAGCCAATACGTCATTTGCACTACTATTAGAAGTCCAAGTTGTTGCAAGTGTTTCATATCTGGTAACCACATATAAATAGGCACGAGCAAAATCGCCTTTAAAAGAATCAGCAGGTTCAAAAACTTTTGTTGCATTAAAACCATAATTTAAAGTTGTGTTTGATGTTCCTACTTTTGTACCATTATAACTAGTTGAACTTGGTGTTTGCACATAACCTAACGGATAATTTGACTTCTCATTATTGGTATAATTATCTGCTGGAAAAACAAAATTCATATCTGAACGCATTGGCAATTGATCAGCAAACCAAGAAGAAGGAAATGAATGTTCTTTTACATAACAAGAACATTGAAATGTAGCAGTTCCACCAGCTCCACAAAAATTAGTAATAAATCTAAAATTGCAAGAGTCTAATCCATTTGGTCGCTCAGAAGCATATCTATCAACGATTACAGAGCCACCACCAGATTCTGCAGGTTTAGAATCTGTTTTAAAATAATAATCATCCATTGAGCTATAACTTAAGGAAATTGTATTCGCCGAGATTTTGTTAAACAGCTCAGTTTTTAAAGCAGCACACGCTTTATTACTATCAACACCGTTGTAGTAAGTTCCTGGGTCAGCATTTGTAATTTGGAAAGAGATAAAAATCACAACGGCAAGTAAAAGTTTCTTCATAAAATTAACATGAAGAACAAAGATAATCTATTCCAAAATAAAAAGCTTGTTAAAATTGTACACTAATTCTTTATAAAACTGCCAATCCAATCAGAAGAATTGTTTGAAAGTTTGATGAAATACTCATTTGCTGCTAAATCCACAATATTAATTTCCAATTGAGTTTTACTTTTATCTAATTGAACTGTTTTCACCAACGCTCCTTTTATATCATAAATGTATAATGCATTATTTTCATTACTAATGTTTTTAGGAATTTCAATCGTAATATATGATGATGATGGATTTGGATAAATAGACAATTTTTCAACTTTAGAAATATTCTTCACACCTAAAATAATATTCGTAGTATCATACTGAATATCTAAATATGGACTTTCCAACGCCATAGTATCGCCGTTATAAAATTTAATAAAATTGGTGTCTAAGATTTCTAAACGAAACTGTGTAGTACCAGTTTTGTTGATGAATTTTAAGGCATCGTCATGCAAATCAAAACGTAGTGAGTAATCTTTTCCGCGCAAATTTCCGGCAACACAAGCAACATCAGCAAGTGAAGCTGCTTCGTTGAAATCGCTTGCTTCAACTTGGTTGCTGCCAAAAGTTCCTTGTTTAATATCTAATTTAAAGTATTCAGGAAATTTAGAACCATAGAAAGAATACGCACGTTGTATAAATGTATTGCGCAAAAATAACGACGCTTTTTTATTTTTTTATTGTCAGGAATAGATTCTGTATTGAACGAAATAATTCCTTTTGTTTTGCTGATGGTAGAATTGGCAACTTGTATTTCGCCAGTTCCAACTGTTCCGTTCTGTTTCACAAAACCATCTTCTGTTTGTCCAACAGAGTAAAACGATGTATCACGATTTCTTCGCAAATAATTATTGATAAAAACACGCATATAGTATTCTGCTAAATAAGTATAACCTAATGGACTCAAATGATACGTATCAACACCTAACAAACCCATGGCTGCATGTGGTGATGGATAATTTATGTTACCACCTGGAAAAGGCACAGAACGCGGTGGATAGGTTCCGTATGGTGGATATCGCAAAGGTGTTGTTTGACCAAAGCACCATTGCATCAATCCATTTGCACTAAATGAATGAATGTAAGGTTTATTGTAAGCCAATACCACC
Organism: Saprospirales bacterium; assembly: GCA_016711605.1. Classification (GTDB taxonomy): domain Bacteria; phylum Bacteroidota; class Bacteroidia; order Chitinophagales; family JADIYW01; genus JADJSS01. The sequence continues at coordinate 304,058 of JADJSS010000045.1, read as the reverse complement.
GAATCCTGATAGGCAGTAATGTAACCCATAAATCGATTAATTTCATAAGGTGAAGCATAACCTCTTCCACTCCATAAATCGCAATACGGATCCCACGGAAAATCTAAACAAGGATCGTTGAAATTTGTGTAATCGTAGCTTTGCCAAATTATTTGTGCATTTGGCAGAGTGGTATGTATATAATCAAAAATACTATCCATAAATAATTTTGCCAGGTACAAATCGTTATCTAACACGTTTAAAGAATCACCTTTGCGAATTCCAAAAGCAACATCATTGCCACCAAGCGAAACCATCACCACAGATACAGGATGGCCACGATCAGAATATATTGCGCTTTCAAGTGCATGACGCGTTAAAGGAAACTGCCACCAAGTTTCTGCTGTCATACTAATTAAAGCACTACCTGCACCAGTAGAAACATAATCAGCAAAGCCATATTTTGCCAAAGCGGAATCGTATGCTAAATACAGAACCGGAAAATGTGCCCAACTATCACCAGCTAATCGTAAGTGGCGTTCAATTCTTTTGTTGCAAGCATTTTGAGAAAAATTATTTACAGAAAAAAATAAAATAAGTGTGAGTATGGTTATTATGCGTTTCATAGTTAATTTTTCTTAAAATTATTAAATAAAGACAAGTATTTACAATAAATTTATGGGTAATCGTTTATAAATCAAACAATAACCATGAAAAAATTATTCACCAATGTTATTTTATTTTTGAGTTGTTCAATTGCAATGGCAAAAACGTCTATCAATTCCAACCAGAATTTAGTAGATGCCATAAAAAACAATAGTGTAAAATGTGTGGTTCGTGGAAACAGCGAAAGCACGCATTACTTAGAACCTATTATTGCAACCGTTACCAATGTTACGAGTGAACCTTTAACGCTGCAAATAAATGATGGCGATTTATTTATTCCAACAGACACCAACAAACAAAATATTGTAGTGACCAATCAGGAAATTTTTGTTTTAAAACCTTTAGAAAAAAAGACGTTGAAAATAAAAGGTATGTGTACTGAACAAAAAGATGGTGCAGGAACTAACGAAACATTTTATAAACTTCAAAAAAATAATAATCAAAATTTAAAAAAACTAAGCGAGTTTATTCAGACAAAAAAATATCAGACTTCTGCTGCACAATATGCAGTTTGGAGTTTAATGAACAACAGCGATTTGAATTCCATTTATTCATCTGATTCAACTGAAGAAAAAGAATTGAAAAAATACATGGCTTCGCTAACAGGTAAAACATTTGAGTTAGTGAACAAGAATTATCGCTATAATTATTACGAACCACCAAAAGAAAAAGTTGGCGGAAAATATGAATATAATTTCTCTAAAAGTCAAGATGTTCAAATTGCGATGTTTGACAAGAATGGAATTTTAGTACGCGAATTATTTAATCAGAAAAATGTTCCACCAGGACAACACTCTTTTAATTTTGAATTTGATTCAGGTGTTTACACTGACGATGTCTATTATTTTAAATTGATTGCAATGAATGATGTTTTAGTCAATCAAAAATGGAATATTAAAGATATTAGAGATGGATTTAAGAAAAAGATTCAGAATAGAGAGTAGGTATTAGACATTAGTGAATGGTCAATAGAAATTAGTAAAGAAAAAGAAAAATGTTTTTGGTTTTTACTGCCTACTGCTTACCTTGCATACTAAATACTTATCATGAATTATTGGTTAATGAAATCTGAGCCAGATGTTTTTTCGTATGATGATTTGGTAAAAAAAGGCAGCGAACATTGGGACGGCGTTCGAAATTACACAGCACGAAATAATATGCGAGCTATGAAAAAAGGCGACAAAGCATTATTTTATCATAGCAATATTGGCAAAGCTGTAATTGGAATTATAACCATTGTAAAAGAGGCCTATCAGGATCCAACAACAGATGAAATTGCGTGGGTTTGCGTAGACGTAGCACCAAAAGAAAACTAAAAAATCCTGTTACTTTAGCAGCGATAAAAGCAAATCCAAATTTAGCAGACATGCAACTCATTAAACAAAGCAGATTATCCGTTTCTGCTGTTACAAAAGAAGAGTTTGATGAGATTTTGAAGATGAGTAAGAAAGGTTAGTTTATTGGTCATTAGTCATTTGTTAATACTAATTTTATTTTTCATGTTTATTCTCAATGGCAAATCACAAATGACTAATTACTAATCAAACATCCTTATATTTTCGCATCACTAAAAACGCTAAAATACTAGACAGCACACATGTAACTGCAACCATGCGAATACCAAACGGATTGTCAGGTGTTTTACCTAATAATAATAATGATGGAAAAATTAAACTCGTGATGGCAACACCAATCTTCATCATAAATGTTTTCAATCCAAAGTAAGATGCATTCTTGGCAATGCCTGTTTTTTTGAAATCATTTTCTGCATTATCACCAGCCAAAGCCATCGGTAAAATACCTAAAACTGCAGTTGGATAGGTATTTAGCAAAACATAGACGATAATAAAAAACAAGGTTGGCACTTTGTACAAACCAATAGTTGCCGTAAAACTAAAACTAATAATCAAACACAATAAAGCAGATTGCATTACTTTTTTCTTGCCATAAGCATCCACTAATTTATCAATTATCGGATACATAAACATTGATGCAATACCTACACAATACAAAATAATGGCTGTATAAACATTATCAATTTTAAGCAAAGCAGCAACAATATAAGGCACAGCCACCACAAATATTTTTTGCGGAAACCAGTAAATTAATTCAACAATTACTAGCACTCTGAAATTTTTATCATTCCAGACTTCTCGCATATTATCAAAAATATTTTTGTGTTTTGCATCAAATTGAAGTTCTGCTTGTGTAATATTTTTACCAGAATTATCTTCCACAAATAATACAGGCATCAACATTAAAACCATTGCCACCACTGCGTAAACCAATACGCTTAGTTGAAAAATCGATTCGTTTGGCATCGTATCTTTATAAACACTCAAAATAATATTGATGGTCTGACCAATGCCAATTCCAAGTGCATAAGCAATCGAAATCATCATTATTATATGCAAGCGTTCTTTTTCTTCTTTTGCTATTTCATTAATCAATGCATTATATGGTGTTGTATAAAAACACTTAATTATAAACGCTGCAATAACGGTAACTGACAACCAAACTGCATTGATTGCATGCACACCATCTTTTAAAGGAAAAAAAACAGCAGCTGATAAAACAGCAAATGGAATAACAGAAGCTGCCATAAATGTTTTGCGTTTGCCAAATTTAAAGGTGCTTCTATCACTTAAACTTCCAACAATTGGTTCCATAAATGCACTGATAAAATAACCAACAGCAGATAAAATTCCAACAATTGTAAATACTTTTAAAACTGCACCTTGATACACAAACGCTTTAAACATAGGTTTGCCATCATCTGGTGGTAAATAAAATTGATAAATAAGCTCAGTAAAACCAAACACTGCTAAACTCCAACCAGTTTGTCCAGCCGCGAAAGCAATTTTCCTTATTAGTGGAACTTTTTTATACGCAGGAATTTGTTCGTCTAAAACTTGATTCATTCAACTAAGATAAAATAAAATGTTTGAATTATTTGTTACCTAAAATGACATTATATTTTGTTTACAACAACTTACAAGATTTTAATTCTTTATTTTTGAACTAAATTTTATTTATGGATAATAACGATATAATGAAAAAATTACGCGTTGCGTTGCAATTGAAAAATGAAGATATTTCAGCAATTTGTATGTTAGTTGATTTTAAAATTACACCAAGCGAACTAACTGCAATTTTTAGAAATGAAGATGATTCAAGATACAAAGCTTGTGGCGACCAGCTTTTACGAAATTTTTTAAATGGTTTAATTATTCATAAACGTGGAAAAATGGAACCCAAAAAACCAATTACAAAATGAGTTTTAAACATCAAGTTTATGAACGTTATTTACAATTGATCAATGAAAAGTTTAATGCATTACAAGTGATATTAAATGAATTGAATGACAGTGCTAAAAATGAAACAAAAAGTACTGCTGGTGATAAACACGAAACTGCTTTGGCAATGTTGCAAATTGAACAAGAAAATACTAGAAATAAATTAAAAGAAATAACAGAACAGAAACTACAATTAGATCGTATTGACATCAACCTAAAATCTGAAAAAATAATAAAAGGCAGCTTAATAAAAACGAATCATGGTTATTTATTTTTAAGTATTGCTTTAGGAAAGATAACTGTAGAAAACCAACAAATTATAGCACTTTCACCACAATCGCCATTAGGTTTGAAATTAGTTGGTGCAAAAATAAATGATGAAATTGAACTGAATAATTTGAAGTATGTAATTGAAAGTTTTGAGTAAAAAGCTATTTTCTACACAAACTATTATACAATTCTACAACAATATGTAAATGCTTATTTTTATAATTTTTCTCTTCAATTTTCTGCAAAACAATTGGACAATCTGCTAAATATTTTGCCATTTCTGATTTAAACTTATTAGTATTGTACGTAAATAATTTTTGATTTAAAAACTCTAAAACTGGTGTGCTGTGCATAACATTATTTGATGCAGAACCAAATCCACCAGAAACAGAACTCATAGAATAATAATTATACAGACTCAATTTTCCTTTTACTAATTGCATTAAAAAAATGGTAGAGTCGTTATCAGAAAAATCTGTTGATCTATAAAAAATATTCTTTTTGGAAACAAAAACCATCGTATCGTCTTTTTCTTCTCTTTCATCATAATATTCAAAACCATACGCTAAAATATCATTCGGTGTCATTGTGATTTTTTCACCAGCATCATTAATATATTCCATTTCCTGTTGCATTTTTATAAAATTAAAATCGATTGAAAACGCAGCATTATATGGAATTTTCAACAATGCTTTAATTGTATCGTGATTATTAGTTACATAAAATCCTTTAACTTTTTCAGCTTTAGAAAAGAATATAAAAGTACATGTCAAAATATATAGAGAAAGAAATTTTTTCATATTTTATTTAATCAATTAATTAACCAACACTTAAAATTTTAATTTCCACACGTTGATTTAACGGAGAACCTGGTGCTGCAATTAAAAATTGTTTTCCGTAACCTTTGTATTGCAATCTATCTTTTGCAATGCCTTTACTAATTAAATAATCTACACATGTTTTGGCTCTATTATTTGATAATTGATTACAAAATGCATCATCACATAAACCATTTGTATGACCACCAATTTCAATTTTCAGTTTATTGTTTTTCTTTAAAAACGCAACTACTTTATCCAATTCTGGATACGATGGAATTTGCAAATAGGCGCCATCCGCAACAAAGAAAATTTTATCTGCAATAGCAACTGCACCAACTTCAATTGGCACATTAAATAAATCGTATTTTTGTTGTAACGCAGCGTTTGTACTTGCTGTTTGTTTAATTTTCGCTAAGGAATCAATGGCACGTTTCATCGATAAAACTTCGCGCTCTTGTTGTTTTTTCAATGCGTCTAACTTAGCTTTATCTTGCTTTTTCTGCAGCCAATTTATCACGTTCTGCTTGCATTTGTGCTAATAAATCATCCATCTTTTTTTTCTCTAATTCCAATCGTTGCTTCTCACCTATTAACTCAGAATTTTCAGCAGCCAATTTATCTTTATCTGTTGAAACTTTATCGCGTTGTACTTGTAAATCTGCAATATCTTTTTCTAAATCTTTTTGATTAAAAACCATTTTATCCAATGTTGCAATTAACTGTTGTGATACTAATTTTTGTGCATCTTGCAACGAATCTAATTTTGCTTTTTCTGCTGATAGATCAATCATAGGTGCAGTAGCAATTGGTTGCGCTGTTACAGCTGGAACATCAGCAATTACTGGCTTTTCTTGTTCTGTTGATGTAATCGGTGTTGTATTTGTATTTGCTGGTTCAACAGTTCCAACAACAATTGTTTCTACTACTTTTGGTTTATCTAATTGACTTTTTAAATCGTCTAATTTTTTCTGCAAATCATCTGTCGCATTATTATTTGACGTTACAACTGGTGCTGTATTTATTGCTAAAGGTTGTGTTGGTTGATTTGAAATTACAGGTTCAATTTTTGTTGAAGTTGCTGTGGTTGGTGCAGCACCAATCGCATTCATTTCTTCTTTCATTTTTCGTAGCTTCTCTTCATATTTAGCAATTGCTGGATTTGGAGCTGTTGATGTTGGTGTGTTTGTTACATTATTTTTGGGTGTTTCATACGTTGTTTTAGGTGCAACAGTTTCTGTTTTTTGTACAGGTTGCACATAAGTTGTTGTTGGCGCAGGTGCAGTAACTGTTGGACTTTTTTGTTGTGCTTTTAATGCATCTAATTTCTTTTGATATTCATCGTAATCTTTAGAAGCTGGATCTTCTTGTCGCTCTTTAACCGTTGTTACATTATATGGTTTGTTCACGTTTGGATTATCAATACGCGTACTTTGTGGTTGCTGATATTGTTGTGATTTTAATTCTGCTAATTTCTGATCCAATGATTCAGTTTTAGCATTCGTTGTTGGCAAAGGTGCTGTTGGATTTTCATATGTTTTGTTATTCACATATGGATCGTATGGCTTGTTATTATTGATAGTTTGCGGTGTTGATACTTTAGCAGTTTGTGCAGTTTGTTGTTTTTTCAACTCATCTAATTTTTGTTGCAATTCATCTGTTGCTACATCTGATTTTTTTAATGGTTGATTATATGTTGAAGGTTGTTGTGCATATTTATTCGGATCTACTTCATTGGTTTTATAGGTAGTTATTGGTGCAGTTGTAGCAATTTCTTTTTCTTCTACTTTATAAGCAATCGGATCCATGTTTTTAATTCCATCATTAATAGTTTTATTTGGATCATATTTAATTGCATCTGGATTTGATGTTACAGTTGTTGTTGGTGCAACAAGAGTCGGATCTTTTTGCATTGTTTTTAAACGTGCAATGTCATCATTAGCAGGATTATATGTTGGATTGCTTTTGACTTGTTGCTGTGCAGCACGTTCTTCTGGTGTCAACACTTTTGGTGCAGGTTTAGGTGCTTCATATGGTTTTACTGTATTGATTTGTTCTGCTTTAGGTCTCTTTTCTTCTTCCGTTTGATATGGTGTAATAGAATTAATTTGTTCAACTTTCGGTTTGTTTTCTTCTGGTTGATATGGTTTGATAGAATTGATTTGTTCTACTTTTGGTTTATTTGTTTCTGGTGCTTGATATGGTGTAATAGAATTTACTACTTCTTTTTTATACACTACTTTTGGTTGTGTTGGTTGTTGAACAACAGGTTGCTCTGTAACTTGTGTTGGTGTTGAAACTACAGTTGGTTGAACTACTTGTGCAATTGGTTGCTGCACAACTGGTGTTTGCGTTGGAACTTGCGCTTGTTGTTGTTTCAATGCTTCTAATTTTTTTTGTAGTTCATCCGTTGCTGGTTGTGTCGGAACAGATGGTTTTACTGGTGTTGTAGCTACAGTTGGTGTTGATGGAACTACAGCTGCTTGCGTAACTTCTTGTTTTGGTGTTGTAGTAACTATAGGTTGTTGAACAGCTGGAGTTTGTGTAGGTACTTGTGCTTGTTGTTGTTTCAGTGCATCTAATTTTTTTTGTAATTCATCCGTTGCTGGTTGTGTAGTAACTGCTGGTTTTACAGGTGTTGTAGCTGCAACAGGTTGTGTTGCTGGTTGCGTTGGAGCTTGCACTGGTTTATTCAATTCATCTAATTTTTTTTGCATTGCAATCGTTGCATCGTTTGGTTTAGTTACAATTGGATTTGTTGTAGTTGGTTGTACTGTTGTTTTCGGTTGCGTTGGTTGAGTTACAACTGGTGCAGGTTTTGTTTGATCTTGTTTTAACTGTGCTAGTTTTTTATCTAAAGCATTATTTGGAACTTCAGATTTTAAAGGTGCATTCGCTAAAATTTTTGCCATGTCCACAGCTTCAGGTCTTGCTTCTTTTGGTAATTTAATTCTAAATAAATCATTCAAACCATAATAAGAATCTTCGCTGCTATAATAAATATAATCGCCTTGTGGTGGAATCGTATAATAAATATCAATTTTCGGCGAATTGATAATATCACCTAAATTCAATGGTTCGCTCCAGTTTTTCCAGCTTTGATCCAAACGTTTACACATATACATATCATAACTTCCAAAACCTTGTCGGCCAGCCGATGAAAAATAAATCGTTTTATTATCTGCTGCTAAAAACACACTATTTTCACCGCCAACAGTATTTACTTTTGGTCCTAAATTCATGGGTTCGCTCCAATCGCCATCTGCATATTTAAACGAAACATACATATCTAAATCACCATAACTGTCATCACGTTGTAAACACATCAACATCACTGATTCATCTAAGCTTAATGCATGACAAGAATATTCATTTTGGTTATAGTAATTTTTTATATTGAGTGCTTTGGGTTTCGTCCACATTCCATTTTTTCCTTTAGTGCTTAATGACACACCACCTTCACCACCTTTTTTATATTTATTTGCCAAATACAAACGCTTGTTATCTGTACTTACAAAACATACATAATTATGCATTTCTGTATTGAGTGGTTCACCAATATTTTCTGCTTTGCTCCATTTTCCTATTGGCGTCAACTTACTAAAATAGATGTCATCTTTATGGTCTTTTCCTACATTATCTTCTGCAAATTTACGAGCAAAATAAAGTGTTTTACCATCTGGTGAAACAATTGGCAAATGATCATAATAACTAGAATTTACATTGGCACCTAAATTTTCAGGCATACCAATTTTTTCTGAATAACGAACTACATTTATAGTTGGATTATATGGTTGTGTTGTGGAAGAAATTCCAATGCAATCAATCTGTTGCATGCCTGGAACATTCGTATTTAAAATCAATTTTAATTTATTGATGTTATATTTTGGAGTAATTTTTATGTACGTTAAAAAATCACCATATTTTTGTTGATAGCTTGTATTTTTATTTTCATAGACAGTACTACTTTTCCCATTATTATCATATAAAATAATTTCTCGAATTGAGCCAGCATTTAAACTCTCACCAATAATAACTTGCTGTACTGTTTGTGGATTTGAAAAACCAACCGTGATATGTTCTTTTCCAGCTTGTGTTTTACCAATTGCCCAAGCCAAAGGACTTTCTCCATATTGTGCTGTATTTGGTGGACCAAGCACTTGTGATGCTTTGTATCTTGTAGAATTTTCTGGTATATCTTTAGAAAATTCTGAAGAAAAATCAACGAGCTTGGTTGCCCATTGAACTTGTCCAAAAGTGTGATAAGTAGTAAGTAATAAGTAAAAAGTAATAAATAAGAAATGCTTCTTCATAGCGACAAATTAATCTTTAATTAAACTAAATATAGTTAATCTTTCTAAATTTTGAAGAATATTACGCAAGTTTTGTACCAACATACTTTTTTAATGAGAATAACGTTTATTTTTGGTACTAATTTTGAAGTCAATAAGCATGAAGAATTATTTCCTATTCTATTTTATTTTAATATCAACCGTTTGCAGCGCGCAAATTTCACCAGATGATTTTCAAAAAATTAAATCGTATGAAGATACGATTCGTATTTATGGCGACACGTTGATTAATTCTGAAACGAAAGAAAACAGAACGATTGCTAGTTATAGAATTATAAAAACGTTGACAAAAGCATTAAAAATTAAAAACTCATTTTATTATCGTTGGGATTCTTTGTTGCCAATGAAAATTTTGGAACCTGAAGATCATAGTTTTAAAATTTTTACTTGGTATACTCGTAGCGATGAAGACTTGTATAAATATTATGGAACGATTCAGTTAAAATCTGATACACTTAAAATGTTTCCTTTAATTGACTACTCTGACTTCACTGATAATCAAGAACAAGTAGTTGTTGACAATAATAATTGGATTGGCTGTATGTATTATGGAATCAAAACCGTTAAAAGTGGTAAAAATACGTTTTACACCTTGTTTGGTTGGGACGGCAATAATGCAACGAGCAACAAAAAAATACTGGAAGCTCTTTGGTTTAAAAATGGAAAACCACGTTTTGGTGCTACTATTTTCGACTTTGGTAAAGGAAAATTACAAAATCGAGTGATTATAGAATTTGCCAATGAAGCTAGTGCAACCTTAAATTTTGATGTTGCTGAAAATAAAATTGTTTATGATCATGTTGCAGCAAATGGTGATGCATTGGAAGGTGTTTATGCCAATTATATTCCTGATGGAACCTATGAAGGATTTGTTTGGAAAAAGGAAAGTGGCTGCATTTAAATGATATTACCTATCAAAAACGCAAAGATGGTGAAGCACCAAACGTGCAGAAAAAAGAAAGTTTGCAGTTATATACACCATTGCCAGCACCAAAACCGAAATAATATTTTTTGAAATTTTTTGTTTTCTTTTGTTCCGAAACTTCGGAACTATTGTGGTTCAAAAATAATCAATTAGTATGTGGCTCAATTTTTTTGATACATTTAATGAGTTGCTACTAAATCTTATCCAGAATCAGCGCAGTTGCAATAGCTGCATTCAGTGATTCCGCTTTGCCTTTTTTGGGTATGGTAATTGGAAATGTAATTTTTTGCAGCAATTCTGAACGAATTCCGTGTCCTTCATTTCCAATTAAAATAAATCCTTTTTTTTCGAAATTCTGCTCGTAATAATTTTTGCCATTTAAAACTGCACCGTAAACTGGTAAGTTATAATTAGTAATGATTTCATTCAAATCTGCTTCAAAAAGCTGTATTCGTCCAATCGAAGCCATACTTGCTTGCACTACTTTTGGATTAAACGCATCTACACAACCATCTGAACAAATAATTTTTTGAATACCAAACCAATCACAAGTTCTGATAATCGTACCCATATTTCCTGGATCTTGAATATCATCTAACAGCAAAATCCATTCATTATCAGCAATTTCTAATGTATGTTGTGGAATTTTAAAAACTGCTAAACAACCATAATGGTGTTGAAGTGACGTAATTTTTTCCAAATCCTTTTCAGAAATGACTTTACACCGCGTATCTTGTAGTAAATCAGCGGAAATTGCATACATGTTTACAACTTCTAAACCAGCTTCTATTAATTCTTTTATAATTTTGACACCTTCGGCACTAAAATTGGAATACTTCGTTCGGTATTTCTTAATTTTGAGTGAATTAATATATTTTATATCGTTTTGACTTAACACGTATGCAATATACAAACTGTTTAAAAAATTTAGTCTATTTATGTTGCATACTTTTTTTAGTATCGTGCAATGCGACCAAACGTATTTTAAAAGATGACCAAAGTTTATTGATTAGCAACAACGTAAAGGTAAAATATACTGGTAAAGCAGTTGAAGATAAAGCAGCACTTAATTCAGCATTAGCAAAACAAGTTGTCTACAGTCAACAACCAAATAAAAAATTTCTCAGTTTATTCAGATTGAAATTAGGTATTTATACGATGTCTGTTTTAAAAAATGAAAAAAGACTAAAAAACGAATTGCACTAGAAGATAAAGTGAACAACTTAACTGCTACTGAAAAAGAAAAAGCTAAATTCAAAAAACTCAGTGGCGCTAAAAAATTTGATAATATTTTAAATGAAACTTCTGGTGGTGAACCACCTATTTTATTTGACTCTACTACATTAGAAACATCTATCAAACGCATGAAAAACTACTTGTTTTATCATGGTTATTTTTATAATGAAGTGCATGCAACCTATTCAACCAAAAAGAAAAAAACAAAAGTTTCTTATCAAATATTAACTGGACAATTATACACTTACAATAGTGTGAAATTAATTGCTGAAGATTCTTTTATCACCGAAGTAATTAATAGAAAACCAAAAGACAGATTAATAAAAAAAGGTGAAGTTTTTGATATGGAAATTGCGACCAAAGAACGTCAACGATTAGCTGTATTAGTTCAAAATGAAGGTTTTTTTACTTTTAGTCCAGAATACATATTTTTAAATATTGATAGCACCATTGGTAACCATAAAGTAGATGCAACATTATTGGTGAAAAATGAACCAGATTCGATGATGCATAAAAAATATACCTATGAACAAATAGATATTCAGATTTTAGATTTTGAAAAGAAAAAACAAAACCTTCAACTCAAAAAAAATGATTTCATTACCGATACCATTTGTGATGTAAACTATAAAGTGTTGCGTTCATCGGTGTTGCCGCGTGCTTTGAAACGTTCTATTTATATTAAACCATACGATTTATTTAATAAAGACCAATTAGACAAAACACGTTCATCGCTTAATTCGTTAGGTGTTTTTAAATTTGTAAATATTGAACACGAACCACTTTCGTTATCACCAACAGAAAATGGATTATTAACAACCATAAAATGTGCACCAACCAAACGCCATTCTGTAAATTCAGATATAGAAGTAAACACGAATGCATCTAGTACCGTTGGATTTGCACTTTCTGGTTCTTATTTAAACAGGAATTTATTTCGTTCTGCAGCAAAATTCCAATTCAATTTTAGTAGTGGTGTTGAATTTCAGGTACTCAAAGCAAGACGTTTAGAAAATAGTCCGATAAATACGATTAGCATCAATGCAGAAGCAAAAATAAATTTAGCTCGCTTCTTTCCTACTTTTCAACGAGATAAATGTAAAACGTATCAAAAGTATAAACCAAGAACATACTTAAGTGTTGCCTATAATTTTCAACGAAGAATTGGTTTATATAGTATTCACACTATTGGTGTAAATTATGGTTATGAATGGTATAATGATAAAATACGTCACATCTTCTCACCATTAAGTTTTACGTTCGTGGATCCAACAAAAATTACCGATTCATTTCAAACGAATTTAAACAATGATGCACGTTTGGCACAAAGCTTCAAACAGCAATTTATTTTAGGGCAAGATTATTCGTTTTTCTATAACAATCAGAATTTAAATGTTGGAAAATATAAAAATTACTTTCAATTTAAATCTTCTCTCTTTACTTCTGGAAATATAATTTATGGAATCACAAAGCTTATACAAAAAGATAAAGAAAAACCTTATTTATTGGCTAAAATTCCTTTCTCACAATTTGTACGAATAGAAGTTGAACCACGCTATTTCTTTAATTTTAAAAAAGGACAAGTGCTTGCTTTCCGATTTTTTGGTGGTATAGGAATTCCATACGGAAATTCAAGATACAATATTGAACAAAAAAAAATAGAGAATCGTGATACTTCTTACATACGTGAGGTAGCAGTAATGCCATATATCAAACAGTTCTTTTCTGGTGGCCCAAACTCATTGCGTGGTTGGGGTTTTCGAAAGGTTGGTCCAGGTGGTTATAATTTATATGATGAAGCAAATAATTATTTAATTTTAGATCAAACTGGTGATATAAAATTGGAATTAAATGTTGAATATCGTTTTGGAATTTACAAGATGTTTAAAGGTGCCATATTTACAGACTTAGGAAATATTTGGATGTTAAAAGATGATCCACTTAGACCATTGGCAAATTTTAATGCAAAACGATTTATGAAAGAATTAGCTTGGGACGCTGGAATTGGTTTACGAATGGATTTAAACTTCTTTGTCGTTCGATTTGATGTTGGTTTAGCACTTTACGATCCATCTTTTCCAGCTGGAAACAGATGGACATTTGATAAAATTAATAATGAAGATTATAAATTTTTTACCTCAAGAAAAGTTGATGGCAACCAAGTAACAGGTTTATATAAATTTACTTTAAAAGATTTTGTTGGACTTAATTTTGCGATTGGTTATCCGTTTTAATTTTTTAAAAACCTAGCAACTTTTAACTAATTTTAGATGTCTCATAGAATATGCAACTACCTCATAAAATATCAAGTTTTGTAGTACTTCTCAAATTCAACTTTGGATGGTTATTACTTTTCTTGTTTTTTCATCATTTAAGTTTCTCACAAAATTTTAAACGGTTTGATTATTTACCAGTTTCTGAAAATGGAAATCAGCTGCAATATCCTTGGACTGGTGGATTAAACAGCGTACAATTTGGTAAAGCAGATGTAAACCGTGATGGCAAAAAAGATTTAATTGTATATGACAAATCCAATCAAAAATTTTGCATTTTCATTACCTTATCTGCCAATTCAACCATCTATAAATTTGATGCTAATTACGCAACTCATTTTCCAGGAATAAATGGATGGATGATTGTAAAAGATTATAATTGCGATGGAATTGAAGATATTTTCACTTATAATAATGAAGGAAACATTAAGGTGTTTACTGGTTTTTACAGAAATGATACTTTAAATTTTAAATTACAACAAAATGGTTTTTATTATATTGGTTCAGGATCACCGATAAATGTGTACTGTGCAGACGTATTAAAACCAGCAATTGTAGATGTGAACCTTGACGGCGATTTAGATATTATTTCGTTTGATGTTTTTGGAACAAGACTTATCTATTATGAAAACCAGCAAAAAGAATTGAGTTTAGCTTGCGATAGTTTATTTTTCAAGAAAACAGATAACTGTTTCGGCAATGTACGCGATTCCTTTTCTTCTATTTATGCTCTTCGCGACACTTGTAATTTTAAATTTGGCAGATTAAACGGCAATGAACAAGTTCAACATACAGGTTCAACAATAGATGCAATCGATGCAGATAACAATGGAGCAATCGATGTGTTAATAGGAAGTGTTTCCATCAACACCATTACTATGCTTTATAACTTTGGAAACACATCATATGCAAGCATTCTAAATCAAGATGTAAATTATCCAAGTACAAACGTTTCATACAATACTAGTTCATTTGCTTCACCAGTTTTTATTGATGCTGATAACGATACAAAAAAAGATTTATTGGTTTCAACGTTTGACAATGGCGCATCTAATGTAAATAATATCTGGTATTATAAAAATACGCAAAACATTAGTTTGGACTTAAAACTTCAACAAAAGAATTTTTTATTAGACAACATGATTGATGCTGGTGAGAACTCTATACCATGTTATTATGATGTAGATGGTGATGGTTTAAAAGATATGCTTATTGGAAGTGGTGGCTTTAGAGATAATGCAATAACTACCTATAGATTATTATACTACAAAAATATTGGCACTTTTGATTATCCTAAATATACTTTACAAAACAGCGATTTCTTAGATATTAGCACATTTGGAATTAAAGATATTGCACCAACTGCAGGTGATATTGATAACGACGGTGATGCTGATTTATTGGTTGGCATGTTGGATGGAAAAATTATTTATTGGGAAAATACTTCAACAATTGGCAATCCACCAAACTTGCTTTTTAGAACATTTTTAAAAGATTCGTCTAATAACCAAATTTCAATTGGTGCGAATGCAACACCTTTCATTGTTGACTTAGATAAAGATGGTAAAAACGATTTGATAATTGGTGAACGCAACGGAAACATTAATTTTTACAAAGGAAATTCATTAACGAGTGCAAAATTTTCTTATGTAACAGATTCAATTGGTAAAATCAGAATTCGAAGTAATATTTCATTATTTGGATATACGCAACCAAGTATTATTGATGTTAATGGTGATGGAAAATTAGATTTAATTCTTGGAACCAATCAATCTGGATTATTATTGTATGATAATGTAGAAGAAAACTGGAATACGAAAATGACAACATCGTCATCAATTGTAAACGATTACTTAGGTTTCCGAACATCTGCTTGTTTAGATGATATTACAGGTGATGGAAAATTAGAACTATTAACAGGCAGCACTGATGGTGGTGTCATTATTTTCAGTCAAGATGCACCACCATTTCAACCAACAGCTATCCTATCAAATTCAATTCCAAAGCTGGACGTGTTAGTGTATCCAAATCCATCAAATAACCAATTAAATATAGCATTTCAGCAGACAAAAAATGAAATTAGTTTGCAGTTATTTAATGTAATTGGAGAAACTCTTTTTACATCAATTTTTCATCAAAAAAATAGCATTGTATTATCAACAAATGATTTATCAAATGGAATTTATTTATTGAAAGTTTCTGATGGTGAAAATGAAAGTGTCCAAAAGATTATAATCCAACATTAATTACATTCCATTTACAGCAATTTTTGCAACAAACGGCGACAAAGCAACACCCATTCCATTGCATGACATTACGTATTTAGTGCAACTATTTAATGGCATCACAATCGGTAATTTATTATTTGAAAAACCCATAATTCCTTGCCAGTAATGTTCTATTTCGAAATTGGTATTTGGCAAAATAATTTCTTTTAATTTATCAATCAAGTGATTAATAATTTTTGCATTTGCTTCAAATGCAGTAGTTTGTTCAGTTTCAAAATCCAAATTACGTGCACCACCAAACAATACGCGTTTTCCAACATTCCTGAAATAATAAAAACCTTCATCAAAATGGAAACTGCCTTTAAATGGTAAATTTTCAATTTCATTCGTAATGATTACTTGTCCGCGACCAGGTTTTACAGGCATTTCAGGCACTAATTCATTTATAAATGCATTGGTACATAAAACAATTTTTTCTGCTGCAATTACAAAATCACCAGTCGCATCGTTATTTAAATACAAGATATTTCCTTGTATATTTTTAACGTTGGCGCCAGTTATAATTTGAATATTTTTTTCTTGTAATAATTTCCAATAATGCGTCATCAATTTTCCTGAATCTATTTGTTTTTCCATCGCACAAAAAAGTAATTGCTTTACTGCATTTGAAAAACCATACTCTGATACCTTAGTAGAAAAATCTGAGAAAACAGGAAATTTAAAAATAGGCAGCAAAACCGTATTTAAGTAATCGATTTTGTCCTGCGAAAGTATCGGTAATTTATCACCTATAATCAATTCATTTCCACCAAAATTAGTAGCATCCATTTTATCAATACCGAAACGTTCGGTCAATATTTTCAAACCTTCAAAGCGTTGCCAAACTATTTCAATTGCTTTTTGTTCACCTAATAAATCAATATCGTGTAAAATTTCGGTTGGCGAACCATAACACATAAAGCCAGCATTTTTGGTAGATGCGCCAGTCGGAAAAACACCACGTTCTAATACAACAATACTTGAAGTTGGATATTTTTGCCGAAGTTCATACGCAACAGAGCAACCCATAATTCCTGCACCAACAACAACGAAGTCGTACTTTGAAAGTGAATTATTTTCCCAAAATGAAAGCATAAAAGAATTTGTGTTTGATTGATAAAATTAAAAAAAGCCAACCAAATAAATGATTGACTTTTTTATTGAATTTCTAAATAGAAAAAATCTATTAAAATCCTTTTTTAGCAACGCCATCTTTAATAGCTTGAAGCGCTTTAGCTTCACCCATGATAGCTGCCATTTTGTTACCTTTACCGTCATTGCCTGTAGCCATATAACCACCTCTTGCAGTTTTTGTAACTACTGCATCATGCATCGGAACGTCTTTCTCTTTAGTTTTTAGGCAATATGCCTTAATCATTTTAGATGTGTCCATTTTTACTTGTTTTTTAGATTATAAATAATGTAGTCAAATTTAATAAACTATATCATATTATACCTATTTCTACGTTCAGCATCGAAATTTTATGAAAAATACTAACATTTTGAATTTTTCATAAATAACTAAAAAACAAGCACTTAGATTCAAATCGACTTATTCAGCCAAAATATTGTTCATAATTCGTGTCTGATGACGGATAGATTCTTGGTGAACTGCTTCCATTAAATCCTTTACAAAGTCTTCAGTCAGTTCTTTTTTAGCTGCTTTTTTGATTCTATCATTGATAATTTCGTCCCAACGATTGGTTTGTAAGATGGTAATTCCATTGTCGCGTTTGAACTCACCAATCTTGCGAGCAATGTCCATACGTTCACCCATAATTTCCAACATATAGTTATCAATTCTATCAATTTGTGCACGTAATGATTCTAATTGATTTTCTGCATAATCATCTAATTTTGATGAACGAACAATTAAAGCAGCGATAATTTCACCTAAACGTTCAGGTGTTACTTGTTGTGCAGCATCAGACCAAGCATTATCTGGATCACGATGTGATTCTATCATTAAACCATCGAAATCTAAATCCAGTGCTTTTTGACATACTGAAGGAATTAACTCACGTGCACCACAAATATGTGATGGATCGACAATGATTGGCATGTTTGGATACAAGCGACGCATTTCTACAGGAAGTTCCCACATAGGTTTGTTTCTGTATTTCGATTTTTCATAAGATGAAAAACCACGGTGTATAGCACCTAATTTAGTAATACCAACTGCATTTAAACGTTCCATACTTCCTAACCACAATTGTAAATCTGGATTGATTGGGTTTTTTACCAAAACTGGAATATCAACGCCTTTCAAAACATCTGCAATTTCCTGAACTGAAAACGGATTTACGGTTGTGCGTGCGCCAATCCAAAGAATATCAACGCCAGCTTCTAATGCTTCCTGAACGTGTTGTGCGGTGGCTACTTCAACTGTAGTTGGTTTACCGATTTCTTTTCCTGCATTTACGAGCCAAGCCAAACCTTCTTTTCCAATGCCTTCAAACATGCCTGGACGCGTACGAGGTTTCCAGATACCTGCTCGTAATACGTCGATGCCTTTATTGGCAAGGCGTTGTGCGGTTTCTGTCATTTGTTCTTCTGTTTCGCAAGAACATGGACCTGATATAATGATTGGTTTTTGGAAATTAAAACCCCAATCTTTTAATGGTGTTAGTGTTAAGTTGCTCATGTTTGTTTGTTAATTAGTTAATTGACATTAATCATTAGTTATTGGTTGTTAGAAATTGGTTGGCTTTCATTATTTACGCATTACTGACCAATGACAATTAGCAAACGACTATTGACTATTCAACTCTAAAAATAGTTCATTTATATTTATTTAGATTTTGTTTGCAAAAAACATCAATATTTATTAATAGTTTGGTGATGTTTGAAGACATGTTTTGATATTTTATATCAACTTAAGAATTCACTATAAAAAATAACTTGTTCTTAAATTGCATAGCATTACTTTTGTGAATGATATTGCAATTTTAATCGTAATTCAAATTGCAGAATTAATTGTGCCACGAATATCGTGGCACAAGTGCGAAACAAAAATTAGAACTTATGGCATTTAACGAATTAAAATTAACCACACCATTACTAAATGCTTTGCATGATATTGGTTTAACCATACCAAC
This sequence comes from Saprospirales bacterium, assembly GCA_016711605.1. Classification (GTDB taxonomy): domain Bacteria; phylum Bacteroidota; class Bacteroidia; order Chitinophagales; family JADIYW01; genus JADJSS01. The sequence goes on along the minus strand of JADJSS010000045.1, from coordinate 284,878 downwards.
TACTATTCAGAAAAAAGGATATTCAACGATTATGTCTGGCAAAGATGTAGTTGGAATTGCGCAAACCGGTACAGGAAAAACATTTGCTTATTTGTTGCCTTCACTCAGAATGTGGTCATATGCAAAAGATGCCATTCCAACCATTTTAATTATAGTTCCAACGCGTGAGTTAGTGGTGCAAGTTGCAGAACAATGCAAATTATTAACCAAATACATGAACGTAAAAACTGTTGGTGTTTATGGTGGCGCAAACATGAAACCACAGGCAGCCGAAATTGCAAAAGGCGCTGATGTGATTGTTGCAACGCCAGGAAGATTGTTAGACTTAGTATTGAATGGCGCGCTGGAATTGCGAAAAATAAAACGCTTTATAATTGATGAAGTAGATGAAATGATGGATTTAGGTTTTCGTCCGCAATTGATACGCATTATTGATTTATTGCCAAAACAGCGACAAAATCTATTGTTTTCAGCTACGATAACAGATGATGTGGATGTGTTGATTCATGATTTTTTTAATTTTCCGCAACGCATTGAAGCTGCACCAACTGGTACACCTCTAGAAAAAATAAAACAATCAGCTTATAAAATTTTAAACTTTAACACGAAAGTAAATTTCTTACAATCTATTTTGAAAGATGAAACATTCACGAAAGTGTTGGTGTTCGTTTCTACTAAAAGATTAGCTGATATTTTGTATTCAAGATTACAGGAAAACTTTGCAGATAAAACTGGAATCATTCATTCTGGTAAAGCACAAAATCATCGTTTTGATGCCGTGAATAAATTTGAAGATGGCACTTGTAGTATTTTAATAGCAACGGATATTGTTGCGCGAGGTCTTGATATTGCTGAAGTTTCGCACGTTATTAATTTCGATATTCCAAACGAACCTGAAAATTATATTCATAGAATTGGCAGAACTGGTCGCGCTGATAAAGATGGTATTGCGATTAGTTTTGTTACCAAAGATGATGCTGAAAAAATAGTTCGCATTGAAACTTTAATGAATAAAAAAATTGCAGGCAAACGTGTTCCGAAAGAAATTGAAGTAGTAAAAGAACTGATAAAAGAAGAATTACCAGAACTCAGCGAAAAGAAATTAGCGACTAAAGTTCCAAAGAAAAAACCTATTGAAAAAGGCGCAAGTTTTCATGAAAAGAAACTAAAGAATCAAAAGGTAAACGTAAAAATCAGGCACGAAGAAAAAATGAAAAAGAAATACGGAAGGCCAAAAACGCGCGGACAAAAAAGGAAGTAATTTAATTAGCTAATTATTTATCCTCTGTTCATCAAAATCTCTTTCAGTAAATTCCGTTCGTTGGTTAATTGCGCCACTTGTGCTTTCAAGTCTTCCAATTCTTTATTTTGATTTTCTGTACGAGAAAAATCCGAGGGAAGCTGTGCCGCCAATTCTGCAAAAATATTATGCTCTAATGCTAAACTTAGTTCCCATACAATTGCACTCTGTACCGATTTGCGTGACTTATAACCATTAATCGTTGGCAGTTTCCTGTTCATATTTTTTGCCAATAATTCATTCGGAACTTTATGTTTTTTAAGGTAAGTTTTCAGCCAGTTACCAAAATGTGGAAAGCTTGAATTTTTAGATTTGTACGTCATTTCGTTATTTTATGGGTAAATATATCATTAAAAGGTAAAAATTTAAAGTAAACAACATATTATTTTACAAATAACAGCATATAAATTTAATTATAACAGCACAAATATTTTATGTTAACAACGTAATAATTTATGCATATCAACATAAATATTTAGACATAACAGCTTATATTTTTAAGCTATACAACATATAATTTTAAGTAAAAACAGCATATATTCTAAATAAATCAAAAGTAATTTATAGGTTAGAAATAATAATTTATATGATTTTATTTTCAGAAGCGATAATTCTTACTTCAATATTTTCCTGATTTCATTCGCATCTTTCATAAACTGCTTCAGTTCTTCATTTTTATTTTTGTTGATGAGATTTCTGAAATGATACATTTTTTCGATGTAAGTATCCATCACTTCTAACAAATAATTTTTGTTTTGATGAAAAATTGGTGCCCACATTTCAGGCGAACTTTTTGCCAAACGAACCGTACTTTCAAAACCACCTGCTGCCATTTCTAAAATCGCTTCTTCGTCTTTTTCTTTTTCTAAAACTGTTGCAGCGAGCACAAACGAACTGATATGTGATATGTGCGAAATGTACGCAGCGTGCATATCGTGTTGATGCGCATCCATATATTTTATGCGCATTCCAAGCGTTTGGTACATTTTTTCAATCAACTCAACTGCATCCAAATTACTGTTTTCTTTATCACAAATAATACACACTTTATCATTAAATAAATTACTGATGGCAGCACTTGGACCTGAGTTTTCTGTACCAGCCATTGGATGCGAAGCCACATATTGCTTTCTGTTCGGATGATTTTTTATCGCATCGATAATGTGTCCTTTCGTCGAACCCATATCGGTAATAATTTGATGCGGTTCAACCCTATCCAGCACATATAACAACTCATCGATTAATAAATTTACAGGAACAGTTAATATAATTAAATCAGCTTGCGCAATAGCATCATCTTTAGAAACTATTTTATCAACCAACCCTAATTCTAATGCTAAGTCATTACTTTTTTGTGTTCGGCCTACACCTAAAAATTCTGTTGCGAAATTTGCTGCGCGCAAGTCTTTCGCCACCGAACCACCAATTAAACCTATACCAAATATTGCTACCTTCATATTTTAAGTATTGAGTATGCAAGTATACAGTATGCAGTAGTTGTGCTTACTGCATACATATTACTGCTTACCTATTTATTAAATTTTTTATTCTATCATGTGCATTTATCAAATCTTTCTCAGGACTGCATAATGAAATGCGAATGTAACGGTTTCCGTTGCTTCCGAAAATAAAACCTGGTGTGATAAACACATTTGCTTCATGTAAAATCTTTTCTGTTAATTGTTCTACATCTTTATAACTGTCAGGAATTTTTGCCCACAAAAACATACCGATTTGTTCTTTATTATAAACACATTCCAAAGCATCCATAATTTGATATGCGTACGCACGACGATTTTTATATTCATTGTTGCGTGCTTCGTGCCAAGCCGAATCATTAGATAATGCTGCTATTGCAGCTTCTTGCAATGGCAAATACATTCCAGAATCGACATTACTTTTTACTTTTAAAATTGTGTCGATGTATTCTTTTTTTCCAGCAACTAAACCAACGCGCGCACCAGCCAAATTATGTGATTTGCTTAATGAATTCAACTCTAAACAAACCTCTTTTGCACCATCCGTTTGAAAAATAGAAACCGGTTTTCCTTCATTCAAAACCAAGCTATATGGATTGTCATTGATGATTAAAATTTTATAATGATTTGCGATTTCAATTAATGATTTAAATATTTCATCATTACCTTTTGCACCTGTTGGCATGTTCGGATAATTAACCCAAATGATTTTTGCTTCTTTTAAAATCGATTCATCAATTTTAGTAAAATCAGGAGCCCAATTATTACTTTCATCTAAGTCATAATAAATTGGCTCAGCACCAGCTAAATAAGTAGCAGACGAATAGGTTGGATAGCCAGGATTGGGTACTAATACTTTATCGCCAACATTTAAAAACGCCTGAGAAATATGAGAGATACCTTCTTTAGAACCTAACAATGGTAATATTTCTGAATCTGGATTTAAGTCAACTTCATACGTATCTTTATACCAATCACTCATGGCTTTGCGCAACGCAGGAATACCAATATAACTTTGATATCCGTGATTTTTTATGTTGGATGCTGATGTATTAAATGCATCAATTGTTTGCTGCGATGGTGCCTGATCAGGATTTCCGATACCTAAATTAATAATATCTTTTCCGCTTGCACGTAGCTGTGCAATTTCTTTCAACTTCGCAGAGAAGTAGTATTCATTGATGTTTTGGAGTTTATTTGCTGGTTCTATTATCATCTTTTTATTTTTATTATCACAGAGAACACGGAGATTTTTCACAGAGTGACACAGATAGAAATTCTGTTATTTTCAAATTTTCAAATTAGCACATTTTCAAATTAGTTTTTCACCTTGTTTATATTCACCTAATATTTTTAATTCTTTTGTTAATGGTTCAATTTCTAAAAGCATTTTTTTGTAACTATCTACATCATCAAATTCCAAATCAGCATACATATAATATTGCCATTCTTCACCGACAACTGGTAGTGATTGTATTTTAGTTAGATTGATATTGTGTTCACCAATGATGGTTAATACTTTCGCCAAACTACCTGCTGTATGCTGAGCACGAAATGAAATTGATGATTTATTGATAGTCGACTGTTGATTGCTGACTTTTGACCGATTCTGTAAAATTAAAAAGCGTGTAAAATTCCGTTTATTATCGTGAATATCTTCAGCTAAAATTTCTAAATCAAAAACTTCTGCTGCACGCTTACTTGCAACAGCAGCTCGATGTTTGATATGATTTTGTTTAATTTCTTTTGCACTTAACGCAGTATCATCCGATTCTACTAATTGTATAGTTGGATAATTATCAAAAAAACTTCTGCATTGCAACAATGCCATTGGATGCGAATGTATTTCTTCGATGTTTTCAATTTTTTGATTTGGCAACGCCATTAAATTCATTTCAATACGTAAATAAACTTCACCAACTATTGTTAAATCTGAATTTCTAAGCATCGCATAATTTGGCAAAATTGCACCAGCTAACGAATTTTCAATAGCACATACAGCAAAGTTAGCATCATCTTTTTTCATTACATTAAACAATACAGGAAACGAAGCACATTCAACCGTTTCAAAATCATTTCCAAAAAATTTCAGTGCAGCAATTTCGTGAAATGATGCTTCAAATCCTTGTATAGCTATTTTATTTTTCTTCTGTATATTTTTATTGTTTATGATTGAGCATTCCGATTTTTCGGAAGGAATTCACAAATAATCATTTCATTTTGGTGTGAAATACTCATGCTCATTTCATCTGTTTATTTTTAACCTAAATCCTAAAAGACATTTTTTATTTTATAAAAAAAGTCTCGAAATTATTTCGAGACTTATTATACTTTTATTTTTTTACAGTATTTTTTGTCTCGCTTAGTTGCGAAAAAAATAATAGCCGTAGAAAAATGTGTTATTCATCATCACAAATAAAAAAAGAATTACTTTAAAATGCAACTATTTTTATATTAATTCACAGTTAAATACAAACTTAATATTAAGTTGTTTGTTTTTTAGATTACAAATTATATACTTGCGTGCATTTTTATAATTCCATTCCTTTAAATAAATGAAAGAGTCGTCAGATTTATCCTACTGTAATACAAAGTATCCAATAATATTAGTGAGTGGTTTAGGTTTTCATGATCAAAATAGAATTATGAATTATTGGGGAAATATTCCTGAATCATTAAAACTAAAAGGTTGCGACGTTTATACAGCCAATCAAGAAGCATTTATATCTATTCCAGATAATTCTATAAAACTAAAATTCAGAATTTTGGATATTATGGAAAAAACAAAGAAAGATAAAGTAAATCTAATTGGTCATTCAAAAGGTGGTTTAGAATCAAGATATGTGGTAAGTAAGCTAGGAATGGAAAATCATATTTCAAGTATTACTACATTAGGCACACCACATCAGGGAACACATTTAGCAGATATAATTTTAGGAAAATTGCCATTGCCAAAATTTGCTACGGCGCGTTTAGTGAATTTATATGCTATGTTGATTGGCGACAAACGACCAGATAGTTTGCGCGCTGTAGTGCAAGTAACTACGGATGCGATGAAACAATTTAATGATGAAGTGCATGATTCATCAAAAGTTTATTATCAAAGTTACGCGAGTCACGTTAACAAAGAATATCCGAATATGTTATGGAAAACGATGGCGTATATTATTCGTGAATATGAAGGAAGAAACGATGGTATGGTTGGAATCGAATCATGCAAATGGGGAAATTATCGAGGCTTGATACAATCGGAAACTGCCAGTTCTGTGAGCCATGCTGATATGGTTGGTTTAACTCAATTTTTTGGAAACACAAAATTCAATGCGCATCAGTTTTTTGCAGATTTAATTCACGATTTAAAAGAAAGAAAACACTAAGCTTGTATTCTGTCATATTCTTCCAGCGTCATTACAGCAACTCTTCTTTCATCTAAGAAATATTTATCACCATCTGCAAGTATATTTACTTTCAAATTAGTAATAGAAACAGGTAAACCTGGTTTCAACACAGCTACATTATTGTGTTGTAAATCACTTGGATCAAAAATTATCACCATACCTGAACCAACAACTTCACAATCGTTTCCATTGCGAATAATTAAGCCAGTATCTTCTGCCAAGCCAATTCCAAGTAAATGTGGAAACGTAGCAACAGCTTCGGTCAATCTTCCAAAACGACCACGTTGAATAAAATGCGAATCGATAATGACATCATCTAAGAAACCCATTCCATCGCGCATATGCACACCACCTTTAAATAATGCATCTGAACTATGGCCGCCCTTTATCATTTCTTTACTCATACACATGGCACCAGCACTGGTTCCAGCCAATACGAAATGTGTTTGTTCTAATTTCTTAAATAAAAGCTGATGCAAGCTCGTAGCACCAATAAAATCAACTATCTTAGATTGATCACCACCTGAAAACAACACGCAATCAGCATCTAAAATAATTTGTAAAATTTCTGGTTCTTCTGATTTTTCACGATCTCGAATATCTAAAATTATTACATTTCTGCATCCAAGTTTATTAAATGCTTCCATATAATTTTGTCCAATTTCCTGCGGAATACTTGAAGCAGTTGTAATTACTACAATTTTTGCATCTGTGCCACCACTTTCTTTCACCACATTTGCCAAAATTCCTTTGCCAATAAATTCTAAGGTGTACATTTCATTTTTGCCAATTCCTTTGTCTTCATTTCCACCAATCGGTATTAATATTCCTTGCATATTTTACTTTTAATTCAAAAAAAGATTCGCTAAATTATTCTTATTTTTAATAAAATGTAAAGAAACTACAGAAATCTTTGCAACATCATGTGGAAAGAAATAAGCTGTTAATTGTCCAATAATGGAAAGTAGCGTTCTTCCAAGACTTTTAAATGCCAACGTTGGTGACCTGACAACATAAAACCAATTGAAGCTGCTGAATATTCGCTGTTATAACTTTTTCCCAAAGTTTGAAGCATTTCATCTGTAAATGACCTGAACATCAGTATGGTGGATTTGCGCAATAAAATCAGTTCTTCCAATAAATCATCAATCATTCTGCGATTGGCTTGTGCATTCATTGAAAATAATTCTTCATCATAACCCAGCATTTTTTGTTCGTCTTTTCTTGCAAAAGACGTTGCACGATAAACAAATACACGTTCGGTATCAATTACATGTTGCAATAAATCTTTAATTGTCCATTTGCCTGGTTCATACACTTTTTCACCTAATGCTTTCCATTTTTCAATTGGCACATTTTCCAATTCCTGTAAACTTATTTGCAAGGCATCCATTAATTCTACATCATCAGCTAAATTTATGTATCTGTCAAAATAAACTGGCATTGGATTTAATTCTGATCTTTTCATTTCTCTATTTTTAGGTTGATTATTTAAATACAGTTTTAAAATTATTATTTTTTTATGGCATTTCTAAATTGTGCTTCAAATTGATTTATTGCTGTCATAGCATTTTCGTCATTTTTGAATTTTACTTTTAATATATCAAATGCTGCTTGTCCGCGTTTGTCTCCTAAAATCGAAATAAGTAGTAGATTATTAAAAATTCCGTTTAAATCATTTTCTTTCATCGATTGGTTGAAACGACTCATAATCATTGGATATACAGCACTTGCTTTACCAAGTGAAACAATCGTTTCAGCAGCAGTAATTCGAAAATCCCAAACTGGTGGTGTTGGCAATCGCCAGCGTGGTAATTTTAAATCTGCCAATGCATTATAAGCAATTTTATAACCACGTTTATCACCTAATTCTTTTAAACCAACCAAGGCACTTAATACACTTTGACTTTTCATAGATGGTTTACTGACTAATTTCGCGAGCGCATTAAATGCTAAAGGACTTTTCGTTTTACCTAATGAAACGGCTGCAGCACTTATAACACGATCGCTGGAATCATGTAATGCCTGCAAATAAATAGCTGTGAATTTTGGATTTTTTGTAGTACCTAAAAACCGAATGGCACCTGCTTTCAACCATGATTTTTCATTTTTAATTACACTTAATAAAACAGCTATCGTGGCATCATTTGGCTGCATTGGCGAAATAAGATTTTGCAACTGTGATACTGCACCTAAACGCAGACGCCAATAAGCATTACTTAAAATAGTATTACGCAATATGGTTTCAATTTTTGCTCGTTGTTCAGTTGTAGCATCTTCGCTTTTTACAATAGTTACTAATTCCATCATCGCTGCTTGTCGAGCTAAAATATCTTTTGAATATTGAAACTCTTCAACATATTCATCAAATGATTTTGTGAAGACAAGTTCTTTAATCCAGGTATTTTCATAATCAAAGTTGATAAACTTAGGTGCATGCGCTAAAGAAAATGTAAATGTATTTTCAACTGTGTCTTCTACAAAAACCGTTTCAATTTTTCCATCAATTTCAATATCTAGTTTTCCTTTAAAAAATATTGTTTGCGGATATGCACTTGTTGAATCAGGTTTTTGAGTTTGTTTTACGTATAATGTTAATTGCTTTTTTGCTGCATCATATTGTTTTGTAACTTCAAAAACTGGATGACCCATTTTGAAGATCCATTGATCAAAAAACCAATCCATTGACTCACCACTCGCCTTTTCTACTGCTTTTTGAAAATCTGCTGTGGTAACTGATTTATTCTTATTATCTATTACAAAATAGTGGATAGCTTTCCACCAAATAACATCACCTAAATGCTTACGCAGCATGTGTAATACCAACGAACCTCGAACAGTTGCATAATTATCGGCTACAAACGTTTCTGCATTTTCATAGTTTTTAGTAACTATTGGATGGCTAATCCCTGCACTCCAATCATTCAAGTAAGTTCCCTGATCAAAATTATGCTGCCATAATAAAAACTCTTCTTTTCCATTTTTATGTTCATTGTAAATTCCATTCAGGTAATGAGCAAACGATTTATTGATCCAAGCATCACTCCAATCTGTACAGGATAAATAATTTCCAAACCATTGTTGCGCCAGTGCTTCAGCTTCAGTCATGTCCCATAAATAATAGAAGTCTGCGTGTGTAGGAAAATCATCTATCATATTTTCTGTAATAGTAGATACAGCATTGTTTGAAGTGAAACTACCTATGTCTTGCACAAAAACCTGTGAATACCTTTGATAAGGAAATTTTACACCAATAGATTCTGAAAAGAATTTCATCATATCTGGCAAGCGAACGGTACTAGCTTCTATCCATTTTTTTTCATTTTTATAACCATAATTATGCAATTGAATACCATCATATTCTTGCTGAACATCTATAAACTCACCAACTACAAAAGACGTTAAATGATTAGCATAAGGTATGTCTGTTATATAATGAAAAGTACGTGTACCATCCGTATTTACTATAGTTTCGACGAGGTTGCCATTTGAAATTACTGTCAGTTGTTTATCTACCGTTGCAATAAATTCTGTAGTACGCAAATCATTAGGCGCATCATAACATGGAAACCAGTAATGATTAGAATGTGGTTCACCAATAGACCAGATTTCTTTAGGTTTGATTGGGTCGTTTGAAGTTGGTTGAGAAAAGCGCAATCCTTTTCCGTTGCTGCCACTTAAATTATTCGGGTCAATTTCGTTTACCTGATTGGTATGATAATCTATAACTATAGTAACTTCTTCATTAGCATTATAAATCCTGTCTAATGTAATGTTCAAAGCATTGTCTTTATCACTTTCATCATACTTATATTTTAGTGCAGTACCATTTTGCAAGACAATAGAATTTATGGTTAGCATTCCTGCATCTAATTCAATTTGATTCGAAGCAATAGTTGGCGATAAGGTTATGGTTGCTATGCCTATTGCTTGCTTTTTTTGCCAATTAAATCGGAGATTTAAAGCAATGTGTTTTATGTCTATATTGTTGTTACGTTGCTTATGCATTGAAGGTAATTTTTTTATACTGTCTTGCTGAGCAAAAACAGAGAAATGAGTAGCCAGTATAATACCAAGTATTATAAAAATAGAGTTTAATTTGTTCATATAATTATTATTAAACGGTCAAATACATGCTTGTTTATTATTAAACAAACGAGTTTAAATGTTTATTCAGATACATTTTAAAATCAGGTTTCTTAGGTCTTTTCAACACATACTTAATCCACATGTTTCGTTCATACCACAATATTGCCATTTCCCAAACACATGTAATGATGCCTTTGTCGGAATATATAACAAACTCTGTTGGATATTCGTTTGTTGCTAAATACACATGGTTCTGCATCATGTTTTCATCAATCCACCAATTGATAATAGCAAAGCAACCTTCTTTTCCCTGATGTAAGATCAATGTGGCAATATAGTATATTTCTAACGGATAGTTATTGGCATTTAATAACCATTTTGGCAATTGCGCTTTTGCCAGTTGAATCGTCTGTTCATCAACTGATGTATCTTTTGTAGACATCAAATAAATTTTTATTTGCCAATCATCTTGCTGAAAGACTTCTAAAAACCGGACTGGACGCTGAGTATATCTGTTCATAATTGCCATATTACTGATGAATGATTCTGCTTACATGTCTTTCACTTTTTAATCCAACCTTTTTAGCAATTTGAATTCTCGACAAATCAGGATGATTGAGCAACTCGTTTATTTTTTCTTTTCGCAATAAATTGATGTATGCATTCACTGTTAAACCAGTTTCTTTTTTGAATATCCTGGTTAAATTTCTATCACTCATAGAAGCCATTGCAGCCAATTCAACTAAGGAAACTTTTTTATGTAAATTTTCCTGCAACCAATCCTGCACTGCATGTATGCCGGTATGTATATGGTTTCTGTAATTTGTATATACAGAGTGTTGCGACTGATTCCCTTTTCTTCTATTATAAATCACCAGTTCTCTTGCTACTTTATGTGCAAAATATTCATTCTTTAATTCTTCTATAATGTGCAATGCCATATCCAAACCGGAAGCGATACCTGCACTTGTATAAATTCCTTCTTCCTGTGTAAATAAAACATTTTCTATTACCTGTAACTTCGGATACATTTTTTGCAGCTCTGTTGTTCGCTTCCAGTGCGTCGTACAATTTTTACCATCTAATATGCCAGATAAAGCCAATACAAACGAACCAGTACAAACAGAACAAATAATTACTTTATCTTCATAACATTTTTTGATCCAGCTAAATAATAATTTTTGTTTGGTAAATTCTGCTGAATGTAAAAATGCAATATCAGCACCAGGAATAAACAGGAAATCGCCTTTTTTATAGTTTACTTTTGAAAAATGCTGCACCTTACCAAATGGCAAACCTGCTGATGTACTTATATTATTAGCATAACTGCAATATTCAATTTTCAAATCTGCACCAAAATCTATAGCTTCTAAAAACACCTGGTCTGGTCCGGCCAAATCCATTAAATGTGTATTCGGTAAAATAAGGAAGATAATTTTTGTTGCCATTGATTTAAATTAATAGCACAAACTTACACTAAAGTATTTTATTTCAATAGACAACAAACAGACATTTTGAGCCAACTTTATTTGCAGGTCTTTTTTTTCTACATCAGCGACAAAAATAAATCACAAAGCCATTTTGAAAAGTGCCAGAAGAAAAAAGAAAGCTAAACTTTTCTTATTTTAGAAAAAATTCCTACTTTACTAAAGTATTTTTCAAGCAAAACAACCAACCTTAATATGAAGATTAGAGAAATCAGAGCTATGCGCGGACCCAACTACTGGTCTATCAGAAGACACAAGCTAATTGTAATGACACTCGATTTACAAGAATACGAACAAAAACCAACCAATACTATTGATGGATTTTTAGACAGATTAAAAACGATGTTTCCAAGTATGCTTTCTCATCGTTGTTCTGTTGGATGCGAAGGTGGTTTTTTTCAACGTGTAGAAGAAGGCACCTGGATGGGTCATGTCATTGAACACATCGCTTTAGAAATACAAACACTCGCTGGTATGAATGTTGGCTTCGGCCGAACTCGCACTTACGGTGAAGAAGGCGTGTACTTTGTGGTGTTTGATTATATGGAAGAAAAAGTAGGTATCTATGCGGCCAAAGCTGCGGTGCGCATTGCAGAAGCAATTGCCAACAACGAAGCATATAATTTAGATCGTGACATAAAAGAAATGCGTGAAATGCGCGAAGAAGAAAGACTCGGACCAAGTACAGGATCTATTGTAGAAGAAGCTGCTTTGCGCGGAATGCCTTGGTTTCGTTTAAACAAATATTCTTTATGTCAAATTGGATATGGTGCCAATCAAAAAAGAATTCAAGCTACTGTTACCAGTCAAACAAGTTCTATAGGTGTAGAAATTGCCTGCGATAAAGAAGATACCAAATACATGCTCGACAAAGCGGAAATTCCAATTCCAAAAGGCGAAGTCGTGAAATCAGAAGAAGGTTTGAAAGATGCGATTGATTATTTAAAATATCCGTTGGTGATAAAACCAATCAACGGAAATCATGGTCGCGGTATCACTATTAATATACAAAACTGGGACGAAGCATTGTTTGCATTTAAAGCAGCCAAAGAAATTTCGCGCTCGGTGATTGTGGAACGATATATTACCGGTGATGATTATCGTTTGCTGGTAATCAATTATAAATTAGTGGCTGCAGCGAAACGTTCACCAGCACATGTGATTGGTGATGGCGTTTCTACGATTCAGGAATTGGTAGATGAAGTGAACAAAGATCCGCGCCGTGGCTACGGACACGAAAAAGTGTTGACGCAAATTCACATCGATAAAATGACGGAAGAAATTCTGGAAAATAAAAAATTAAAATTGTCTGATGTATTGCCAAAAGGTGAAAAACTAAATTTAAAAGATACAGCAAATCTCAGCACAGGTGGAACGGCAACTGATGTTACCGACATCGTGCATCCTTACAATGTGCTGATGGCAGAACGTATCTCTAAAATTGTTGGACTGGATATTTGCGGTATTGATTTAATGACGACAGATATTTCCGTACCAACCAATGAAACAGGTGGTGCGGTGCTGGAAGTAAACGCAGCACCTGGTTTCCGTATGCACATCGCTCCTTCTGATGGTTTGGCACGCAACGTGGCTGCCAACGTTATTGATATGTTGTTTCCACCTGGAACACCAGCACGTATTCCAATTGTTGCGGTGACAGGAACGAATGGTAAAACCACTACCACACGTTTGATTGCGCACATGGCAAAAATGAAAGGACACAGTGTTGGCTATACCACCAGTGATGGTGTTTATATACAAAACATGATGGTATTAAAAGGCGATTGCACCGGGCCAGCCAGTGCCGAATATGTATTACGCGATCCGTCTGTAGATTTTGCGGTTCTGGAAACGGCTCGCGGTGGTTTGTTGCGCGCAGGTTTGGCTTTCGACCATTGTGATATTGGTATTGTCACCAATGTAGCTGCCGATCACCTTGGTTTAAAAGGTATTCACACGATGGAACAACTGGCAAAAGCAAAAGGCGTCATTCCTGAATCAGTGCATCCGAGTGGTTATGCCATTTTAAATGCCGATGATGAGTTGGTATATAATATGCGTAAAGATTTGAAATGCCATGTTGCTTTCTTTTCTATGAATGAAAATAACAAACACATCAAAGCGCACATGAAACGCGGTGGTTTGTCTGCTATTTATGAAGATGGTTACATTACGATTTGCAAAGGCGAATGGAAAATGCGTATCACTAAAGCAGTAAACGTGCCACTCACGTATGGCGGTCGTGCTACGTTTATGATACAAAATGTATTGCCTGCTGTGTTGACTGGTTATTTACGTGGTTTTTCTTTGCAAGATATAAAGTTATCATTAGAAACATTTATACCATCTGCGGCACAAACACCAGGACGTTTGAATATGTTCAACTTTAAGAACTTTGATTTATTGTTAGACTATGCGCACAACCCTGCAGGTATGCGTGCGTTGCAGAAGTTTGTAGAAAATATTGATGCTACTGTAAAAGTAGGAATGATTGCAGGTATTGGCGACCGACGACGCGAAGACAATAACGAAATTGGTAAAATTGCAGCAGAAATGTTTGATGAAATTATTATCAGACAAGACAGAAACTTACGAGGCAAAACCGCAGAAGAACTTATTGCTATGCTAAAAGAAGGCATACACAAAGACCATCCGAACAAAAAGATTACAGTAATACCAAACGAACCGGAAGCCATAGATTATGCGATTAAAAATGCGGTGAAAGGTTCTCTCTTAGTATTCTGCAGCGATGTAGTACCGGATGCCTTAGCACAGGTAATGAAATACAAAGAAGAAGAAAGCGAGCATTTGTATAAGTTCAATAAAAAGGATATTCCGAATTTGTAAGAGAAAGCTATATCAGAATGGGCAAAAATTTTATTCATCATTGTGTTTCTGTTTTTTATGTTCAAATGATTTACAAAAAATTAGAATAGCCTATACCAACAAAGATTATAAAAAGTTATAAGGTTGTCAGATAAAAACTAAAAGTTAGTTTTAAGGGAAGCAATAAAGTTATATGAACTAAGAGGATTGTCTTATTATGAATTAAAGGATTATCAAAATGCTTCCAATGATTTGTATAAAGTAATATACTTTTGGTAATTCAGGTGTAGAAGTTAATGAAAAAGAAGTCTGTATGTCAAACATCTACTTAGGTAAAATTGATTGTGCTATTTTGGGTTTTTACAGATTTAAGTCAAATTTGATTCTTTAAGTCCTTCCATTTTACTATCACAGAGCAGAAGCTTATGTTCAAATAAAGGAATATGATAAAGCAAAGAATGATCTTCTTAAATCAATTTTGCTTGACAGTTCAAAGGGAATGTATTATAATGATTTAGGAAATGGTGTTTCAAACTCAATTAAATGATAAAAAAGCAATTCCTCTTTTTCTAAAGCAATAAAATTTCACCTTATCCATCTGGTGACATATTTTAATAGAGGCATTTCAATATTATTATTTAAACAAGTTGGATAGTTCATTATCAGATTTTAATAAATCGATTGAATTTAATTAATCGAATTGGAATAGTTTATTATAATAGGTGTATGTTATATATGGAATTATTAATTATAAAGATAAATGTTGTTCAGATTTAAATCAAGCAATATTCAAAATTAGGTTATACCGATGTTATTTTAAAAATTAAGCAATATTGTTCTTCAAGATGAGTCAAACTTGCTCTATGCCTGGAGATTCGTTGGTTTCTCATTCGAACTACGATCTGAATGAACAACCCACGCTCTAACAACTTTAGCGAAGCGTAACTTGTGAAAATAAATAATCATGCAAGAAGTAAGATTTAATTTAACAGTCAGAGTACAAGATATTGAAGATATATGTTTCAAAAGTACTGAGTATATTGAAAACCATAAAGATTTTTCTAATAGCTTAAAATATTCCATCTTTACTTCAATAGCTACAATCCTATCTTTAATTTCAATTATAAATAATCATGAAGAATACACAATATTTGTAATATCCTTAATCGGTACAGTATATAATTTCACAAAAGCTATAATCAAGTTATAACAAAATCAAAAGCCTAAAGAAAGCTATTTCTAACTGGATAAATACTTTCATACATTTTAAATCACATGAAATCTATGTAAATGAACATTACATAAAATATGTCAGAGATAATGAAGAAACGGTTTATAAATACGATGATTTTGATCTAGATAACTGTTGGATTCAACCAGATTTTACTTTCGTAAAATTAAATACAAAAGATGAAGAATTGCTTGCCGGAAAAGTCATTTTAAAGATGGCGAGTTTCTAAATTCATGGAAATATTAAAGGATTTAAATATGCTTATCAAAAAATCCCTTGCCTTTTGGCATGGTGATTAGCTTAGCATAGCTTCATCTTTTTAAAGCGGCAAACCTTTCAACCACTCAACCAAACCAAATCCACAAGAAAACTAAACAACAAGACATTCGGCAGGTGAAAACACAGTACCGAAGGCAAGGAATTTATCATTATCCACCTTACTTTTCACATTTACCATGTAGAAATTTCTTATCATAGCTGGTTCTGAGCATTTTAAACGATGCGCTTACCCTTATGTTACCAGCGACATATACTCTGCGCACAGCGCATAATGCTTTGCGCAATACGCACACTCGTATGTTATCGCTACATGCCACTAGGTACTGCGCGCATTAAACTTTGCGCATCGCACACACTCGTCTGTTACTTCAAACATGTACCTATTTATAGTGCGCATATGGCTGTGCGCACTGCGCATATTCTTATGTAACTTAAACATCCACCTATGCGTATTGCGCATATGATTATGTGCATTGCGCACACTCATATGTTTAACCAACGTAACAATCTCTCAAGTTTCTAAACTTTCTATTCCGAAAAAATACCATAGTTAAAAAAAGCAACTTCGTTAAAAGAAAAACATATCAGTAACCAAGATTTTTGGCACGATATTCGTAAAAACTATTTTTATATTGTAATTTTATTGAATAGGTTATTGATTGAATTACTGTATAATTAGCATTCAAATTCATTACTTAAGACTTAAAAAACACATTATGAAAAAAACGGTTTACATTTTACTTTGCTGCCTAATTTCTTTATCTGTTGCCAACGCGCAATGCAACTGGACAAATGGCAGCGATGCTACTTTAACAAGCGACCAAGGACGTGGTATTACTGATTGGAATGCGCACTACAACTATGCAGCAACTACAGCTGATGTTAGCATCATACCAACCTATATCGGCGACCGAATGGCTGCTCTAAAAACCTGTTTGAGCCGAGAAAGTTATGCAGCTTTGTATGCTTCGCTTTCTATACGCATGGCAACGGCTGGTATTCAATTTGCTGGCTGGACAAATTCTACTGCTAACAGTTTGCCTAACGATGCTGGTTGCGGTTATTTAGATTCTGCGGCACATTATGGATATGTAATGACAGATATTGGTTATACAAACGTAAACGAGTTATTAAAAAACAGAATGGTGGTGTTGCAAACAGCTATGTCTAAAGACGAATACGCAAAATTATATGCAGATGTATCGGTAACTATTGCCAGTAAAGCAGTGACCCAAACGGTAACCAATGCAGTGGTTGTACCTGTTGTACCTGTTGTGCCTATTATACCTGTTGTTCCTGGACAAATAGTAACTGTAAAAATTGGTACATCTTGCAAATCAAGTAGCACACTTGCAACAGTGCTAAATAGATGGTCATCTAATGTATATGAGCAAACTAATGGTCTGCTGCAATTGAAGATTATATATAACACAAATATTGGCGACGAAGGTCAAATGCTATCAAAGATAAAATTGAACCAATTAGATGGCGCTTTAATTACTGATGATGCATTTTCTAAAATATCCGACCAAATTTTAGCTTTCCAAATGCCTGGTTTGTTTAATGATTACACTACATTTGCTACTGCACTTACTGCAGTGCGTCCACAATTAGATTCTTTAGTAAAATTAAAAGAATTTACATTAGTAGATATTTATCCAGCAGGAAAAGTACGTTTTATGTCGAAAGCATTTGGCGTAAAACTTCCAACCGATTTACAAAACAGCAAAGCAATACTTTATAACTTTCCAATGAAGTATTTATACCAACTGATTCCAAATGTTACTTCAATCAATTCTACCGTTCCTGAAATTATTTCAAATATTGATTTAAATAAAACGAACGCAGTGTATTCTAATGCTTACCTGGCAGATTATTATGGTTATACTAAACCAGGCAAATTAAACTTTGTTAGTGATGATGTAATTTACATGAATATTGGCGGCCTGGTTTTTTCCAGCAAAATACTGAATACGATGCCTAATGTATATAAAGAAATCATTCTGCAAACGGAAAAAGCAATGAGCACAACACTCCGAAAACGGTGCAGCAAATGGACGATGCTGCGTATGGTCGTTTGCTAAGTGGAAGTGGAATTACTGTGGTAAAACTAACCACTGACGACCAAACAAAATGGAATACACTTACCAAAGATACACGCACAAAACTAAGTGTTCTTTATCCATCATCCTGGATCAAGAAATTAGAAACATTGGCTGGTAAATAAAAAACAATAGCTGTTCAGAGAACGGATTTAACCTACACACTAGTTAAGAGTGACTCATTGAATAACAAACAAAAATTAATTATTTTTGAGAAAAGTAATGAGCGAACCTATCTACAATCAAATTGGTGTTGGTTATAACAACAACAGAGCTGCTGATCCATATATTGCTGAACGAGTAATTGCACAACTGCAACCCACAACTGACGGCATTTATTTAGATATTGGCTGCGGCACTGCAAATTACACACACTACATTGCACAAAAAGGTTTCACTTTTTATGGTGTGGATCCATCTGATATTATGTTGGATATTGCAAAGACAAAAAATATTGGTGGCACATTTACAAAAGCAACAGCAGAACAAATTCCTTTTGAAGATAATTTCTTTGATGGTGCCATTGCCATGCTAACCTTGCATCATTGGAAAAATAAACAACAAGGTTTTAATGAATTGTATCGTGTGTTGAAACCAAACAGCAATTTGGTTTTCTTAAGTTTTACAGGCGAACAAATGAATGGCTATTGGCTGAAAGAATATTTTCCAGAAATGATAAAACAATCTGGTGAATTAATAATACCTGATGAAAAAGAGATGTTTGCAATGTTTACAAAAGCTGGTTTCTCAGATATTCAGACAGAAAAATATTTTGTGCAACCTGACATTCAAGATCATTTTTTGTATTCTTATAAATTTCAGCCAGAAAAATATTTAGATGCTGAAGTACGCAAAGGAAGTTCTGGTTTTACTAACTTTTGTTCTAAGCAAGAATTAAAAAGTGGTTTAAAATTATTAGAAGATGATATAACATCAGGTAAAATAAAAGAGATAATCAAAAGCTATGAAAATGACAATGGTGATTATTTATTTTATAATGCAGTTAAATAAGTTACAAAATCATCATATAAATAAAATTTAAAGTACTTTAATTATGTTTTTTTTTTTGCAAATCACCTTATTCAAAAGAAACTAAAACAATGAAATTGAAAATATTTTCTGAATATTTAATTTAGATAGAAGCATAAACAAAACAGTTTTAGTATGTTTATGAGTGCTTATAAATTAATGCAAACAATATGATGAAATACATAGAAAAGATTGAGATACTGCTTCCTTTAGGATATTTGTATCTTATAATAGTTGGAATAATAAAAGAATCCGTTTTCTTTTACCAATTAGGTATAAATATTCTAAAATACTCCAACATCATGGATGTTTTAATTAGTCCAATCGCAACTTTATTCTCACATATAATTGTTTTTATAACCATTCTATCCTTTTTTATTTTTTGTTTTTATCTTCCATCTATCTTATATAAAAATGGGCACAAAAAATGGATACAAAAAGTATTTGAGTTAAAGAAAAACAAAGATGATTTACCTGAAAATGAATTAAAAAACTATTATTTAATGGTAGTTATAAAATTTCTTGCAATTGGCCTGCTATCTATCTTTTTAGGATATGGAACTGCAGAAGGTTATATAACATCAAATAAAATAAAAAATAACGAATTAAAATTCAACCATAAACTAAATTTTAATACTGGAGAATCCGAAGATATTTGTCTGTTAGAAACAAATAGTCTCTATTATTTTTATGTAGTAAAAAATGAAACCACTGTTAAAATTGCTCCGATAAGCGCAATAAAATATTTGGAAATAAAATGATAATATTATTTTATTTTGTCAGTACAAATCTAAATGAGAGTTAGTAAGCTTAGCACAATTTCTGTGTTGATAAATATCACCTTTCAACCAAACCAGTAGAAGTCTTTCGTACTGCGAAAATCTCTTTCCAAGTAGTTGATATCGCTTATTAAACTGCTCTGGAAATGAATTCAGAAAAAGCAAAAAGCATGGCATTTGAAAAATAAAAAAAAAGTTGTTCTGTATGTAACAATTGTTACAACCTAAAGATTTGTTTTGTGCTAATTTTGAGTAGTTAAAAACAACACGATGCATTCAGAGTGGATTATTTTTTCGGTAATAATTTTACATTTTATTATTGGGTTCGGCTGGTTATTTTATAAACTGGAAATAGAAAAAAGTCAATCAAAATAAACAATGTAGTTTACTTTTCTGATTTTGTTAAAAAGCTTTTAGTAATTTAATTTCGTTTCTGTACAATAATATTTTTTGGTCATTTTCTAATCGTTTTAACAAACGTGAAATTACGACGCGACTGGTTCCCATTTCTTCAGCAATTTGGTTGTGCGACAATTGCAAAACTGTTTTGCCAAATACTTCTGCTTTCTTTTTCAAGTAATTGATTAAGCGTTCATCTAAATTTTCAAAGGCAATTACATCTATAGTTTTGAGTAGTTCAATAAACCGTTCATTAAAACTATGGAAAATATAATTCTTCCAACTTGGATATTTGCACAACCATTCTTCCAGTTTTAAATGTGGTATAGCAATCAATTCAACATCATCTTCAGCAATGGCTCGTACTTCGCTTTTTTTAGCTTCCATGCAACAACTATAAGCCATGGAACAACTTTCATTATTAGATAAATAATAGAGCAAGAGTTCTTTGCCGTTTTCTT
This sequence comes from Saprospirales bacterium, assembly GCA_016711605.1. GTDB lineage: Bacteria > Bacteroidota > Bacteroidia > Chitinophagales > JADIYW01 > JADJSS01. Next base: position 264,020 of record JADJSS010000045.1, on the reverse strand, counting down.
CCATTCTAGAAACTTTTACGGTACCTTTTGTAATGATTGGCATCATGCGAACATATTTACCATAATCCATAATTACGTCACCTTCTTTAAAACTTTTAATGTCGCCGAATTGAAAAATTTCTTTAACTAATTCGGGTTCAAATGTTGAAGTAAAATTTGCAGTACTTGTCATAATATTTAGAAATGATAATTCAATACAAAACTATATTGAACCATGTTAGTTTTATTAAAAACAAATTTAGCATTATTATAGTTTTCTCCACTGTTTATTTTTCCTGCAATTAATAATTGAACATCTAAGCCATTCCATTTTTTGGGAAACGTATACCTGATGTCGGCATTAATTTGTGTGTAACTAGGCAAACCATATTTGTTAAGTCGATAATTTTTCACATCTGGTAATTTGTAATATCCAGCACCCAACGATAATTTCAAATTAATTTTAGATAGATTGTAATTTATTTTTCCCATTACAGCATGTACGTCGCCAAATCCTTCATTTCTTTCTCTTGGTAAAAATGTAAAGAAAGGATCTCGGCCCCATTCTCTTGGCATTAAATATCTACCGTGTTTTGTAATACGATTGTAGTTGATGCTGATTTCTATTTCTTTCGTTTTCCAACCAAGTCTTGCACCAAACGTCATGGCTTTACCATTCTTTTCAAAATAAGTTTTAGTTGCATCTGCATTTCCACCATCTTTTATTGCGTCTTGTCTTCTCATTTGTCCAGAAGCAAAAAGTACTGAACCTTTTTTAAATGGATATTGCAAATCTGTCTGCAATAAAAATGAATTGAAAATATTATGTGTAAACATTTCCCAAGCGTGTAGTTTTATATATTTTACAGGTTGCCATTGCACACCAATCATAGCAACTACTTTACTGTTAAGTTGGTTGATGTAATTTGATTTTGCACCAGTTGTAGTAACACCAGTTGGATAAATTCCAATGGTTTGTCCAGGAAAATACCAGTTGTTGGAAGCTCTGGGTGAAATTTGATAAAGCAACCCAGCTTCAATTTTGGTATTTTTAAGTTCGTTGATTTCTGTCCATAAACCTTCCACAGAAGTTGGACTCATTCTACCATCTTGTAAGTTGATAAATGGTGTGTTGATGTGTTGTCGTCCAAAAATTAAATGAGATTTTTTGATGTTGTATTTCAAGTATAATTCTTCTAATCTACCTATATCTTTTTTTTCAGAAGGTTCTTCAATATCAAATAAGGCAACCTCATATCGATTGAGCTGTCCGGTTGTTGAATCTGGTTTGGTAAAACTGGAAGAACCAATATTGAAAACAAAAAATCCACTAGCAGCTATTTGGAAGCCGTGAAATGGTGCTGTTTCATAACGTAAGCCACCACCTAATGCGTTCGCAAAATAATCGGTTAATCCTTTTTGATTATCAGTAGCCATTAAGAAATAACGAAGATGCACATTTACTTTTCCATTTTTAATGGCAAATAATAAAGTAGAAGAGTCTTTTGTTTTGGTTTGTATATTTTTCCAAATACTTGGTTTCTCAGAGATTTCCTGATGTTGTGATTTACTTGTTTTTGAAAATAGCAAAGCCATTAACAGTATAAAAAACTGTTTTTTCATGATAGTTGAAAATGAAATTTATTAAATAAATGATTGCTTCTTACTTCATCAGAAACCTGATTTAATATAGCTCCAGCCTTGTTCTTGTTTGGAAACAATTTCAATAATACCAGCTTTTACAAAACCAGCTTCTGGAATTATTTTTTCGATTGGAACATTTCGTTCTTTGATAGAAAATTCACACGCAACAAAATCAACACCAATTGCTTTTAGTTGCTTAATTTTTTCAAGAACTATTGTTTTATCAGATACCAGCATATCTAAACCTGGTCCATGACAAACTACTTCAATTTTAGTAGTTGGCGCAACCGATGTTATATTGTTGAGTTGTTTCATTAAAGATTTGTGTGCCAATGTATCATTAGTTGTTAATTGAAATACAATTTTATGTACACTTTCTTTTGATTTGCTTTTACTGCTTTTTGCAGAAATATTGAACACTATTAGTGTCGTCAATACAATAAATACTAACTTTTTCATTTTATTTTTTATTTAACGAAATTGATATTTAACACCATGTACTTGTGACAATAAAGTTTGTGGTGCATCTAATATTTTTGCTGATAATGGTAAAGATGGTGTTACTGGTGAGTTTGCTTTTAAATAATCTTTCATAACGGAATGAAGAGTGTATGGTGTGTTTTTTGCTTCTGCGACACCTTTCATTCTGCATAACATATCAGAAGGGTCACCATCTCTTTCACAAGCGCAAATGCGGTAATTTTTTTCTACATCTATTGGTTGTCCAGCAATCATTATAGTTTCTACTCTTTTGCCTTTTGGTGCAAATGCTTTGAATGTTATAGTCATACCTTTAAACTTAATGACCCAACCACCAAAACGTTCTGACGCATTTTCTGCAAATACATTATTCAATTCTTTTTCTAACCATTCTTTAATTTGTTTTCCGGTAACTGTACCGGTACGAACTGTACTATCTACAGGAAGCATATCATATATGAAACCATTAGTTATTGGTATATTACCTGTTGCATCTGGTGTTGAGCGTGGTGGACAAAATCGAAAGCCATTGGAAAGCACAATATCTACATCATTCATTTTCCATTTTAATGCATCTAAAATTAAAGTATCAATGGTGTTTTCAACAACAAAATATCTATATAATGGAATGGTGCTGTAACCAACTATTTTATAAATATCATCTTTAAAAGGAGATTCATTTACTTCAATTAATTTAGAAATATTATTAGATGGTTTGTATTTTGATGCATCTATTTCATCTAAAGTATATTCATCCTTAATTACTTTTCCATTTTGTATGGTTAAGTCTAACCTGCCAACAAAAGAACCAAATGCACCTGGTTCCACTACTTTTGCATATTTACAAATAATTGGTTCGCGAACACGTTCATGTGTATCACCACCTAAAATATAATCAACGCCTTCGCATTCTGGAAGATTAGCTAAATATAACTGTTGTGACAATCCTAAATGTGCTACAACAATAACAAAAGCGCATTGCTCTTGATTGCGTAAAACATCTACGTAATGTGGTAAGTTTTCTTCAGGTTTGGTATAGATAATTCCTTTGCTGTAATTTGGTGATTGCCTGATTGGAACTAACGGATCTGTATAACCAATAAATCCAATTTTCACACCATTAGTATTCCAGATATGGTAAGCTGGAAAAATAAGTTCACCTTTTTTTCCTTCACCTAAATCGTGGTACATATTTGCACATACTTTTGGAGCATTTAAAGAACCTAATAAAGTTTGCATAGCTTTTTTATAATAAATAACTTCCCAATTTCCTGGCAAGTATAAATCATAACCTAAAGCATTTAAGATTGGTGACATCGCTTTACCAGTTGTTTTTACGGAAAGTTCGCTGCCTTGGAACATATCGCCAGTGTCTATTAAAAAACTGTCTTCGTATTTTCTACGTGTTTTATCTAAATAAGTAGCCAAGTGTGCATAACCACCAGTTTTGCGAAATACAGATTTTTCATTTTCCCAAAATAATTCATCATGTGGATGAACCTGACAATGCACATCTGTAGTTTGAAGTATTGAAATGGTAAACGGTTTATTACTGCTAGAAATAGATTTTGTTTTATTTTTTGATGATGATTTTGAAAAAGCATCTGTTGGTGCTGATAACAAACCAATGCTAGCACTTAGTGTCCCTAATTTTTTTAAGAAGTCTCTCCTATTATTTTCCATAGATACTTTGTTTAAAAATGAATCATTATTTTTTTGACATTGATTTTTGAAAATCAACTATTGGTTGAAACGGACCCAATTTGTGTTGTTGTTCTGGAAACTTGTCAGCATAAGGTCCAAATGGATGGTCAACAGGTTTTTTAGCAATATCTGGCCAATCTTTAGGCGTATTTTTATGTGGTCTTGATTGCGTATTCACAAAAGCTGCCAAATCCCAAGCTTCTTCGTCAGTTAATTGTGTGTTGTCATGAGTTACACCTAAAGGCATATTATTTTTTACATACTTTGCGAAATTGCTTAAACGGTATAAACCAGCACCATCGTTGTAACTATTTTTGCCCCAAAGTGGTGGAAATGCGTATTCAGTTCCTTCTGGATTTAAAGTTCCTTCACCATTTGGTTGATGACAACTTTGACATTTAGCAACGTAAACTGTTTTTCCATTGCCTGGATTTGCTGCTCTGTTTAAGAATGCTAAATCTTTAAAACCAGCACCTTTTGCTTTTTCACCTTTTTTTACATTGCTTCCGATATAAGTAATATAAGCTTTGATTGCCTGCATTTCTTTGCCAAGCGTATCTAATGCTTTGCCGTTTAAACTTCTTTCAAAACAATCATTTACACGCTTGTAAATATTTTCTTCTTTGCCACTTCTAGCTCTAAATTTTGGATATAAAGAAGCAACAGAACCATAATTATTTCCAAATGTTTTTGTTCCGGCATCTAAATGACAATTCTGACAATTCATACCATTGCTGATTTTTAGTACACTACCTTTTGGACCTAAATATTTTGCAGTATGCATAATTAGTTCTTTGCCATAAGTTACTTCTGCTTTTAATTTTTCATCGGTAATATTTTCAATGTTTGCAGCAGACCAAAATGTTTCTGTAGACGTTGTTTGTTTGGTTTCAGTTGAAATTTGCAAACTTAAATTGTCAGAATTTTTATCATTTTTTTTAAAGAAAGTATAGACATCTTCTTTATAAAAGACAATAAGAGGCAAGATAATAATACCAGCAACTAATAATGCTATAATACGTAATAAATTATTCATGATATCCAGAAGTCTATCTTGAGATTTTTTTTTATCTGTATTATTATCGTTCATTGTATTTTTTTTTAGTGAGGAAGTTTTTCTCTAATATAACCATAAACCCAAGTTCCAAGTGTAGCACTTAATAAAGTAATTATGATTACGGAAGCACCAGAGCCAATTTGTGCAAATAATGGACCAGGACAAGCACCTGTAATTGCCCAACCTAATCCAAATAGTAAACCACCATAAATCTGACCTTTATTGAATGCCTTAGGATGGAACTCAATCGTTTCACCGTAGATGGTTTTTACATTGAATATTTTAATTAAGAAAACAGATATCATTCCAACAATGACTGCGCTGCCAATAACACCGTACATGTGAAATGATTGCAAACGAAACATTTCTTGAATTCGAAACCAACTAATGATTTCTGCTTTTACAAAAACGATTCCGAATGCTATTCCAACGGCTACATATTTGAGATTATGATACCATTTATGCTCCAAATGACTTTCATTTACACATATAGCATCTAGTGAGCGTACTTCAAAGTCCGTGTTTGTTTCTATAGTTTGTTGTTCTATATTTTGCATTACATAAATAAATTAAAGTGAAAGAATAAATGGTAAAATAAAATTAGCCATAATAAAACCGCCTAACATAAAGCAACATGTTGCAACTAATGATGGCCATTGCAATGTTGACAAACCCATAATAGCATGACCGCTTGTGCAACCACCAGCGTAACGTGTGCCGAAGCCAACCATGAAACCGCCAACTACCAACATCAGAAAACCTTTTAGTGTTAGTACGTTTGACCAATTGAAAAGTTGAACAGGAACTAAGCCAGAAAAATCTGTAATACCATATTTTTCTAGTTCTATTGCTAGTGTTGGATGTACAATAACTTGATTAGGATTTGCTAATAAATATGCAGCAATCATTCCGCCAAAAAATATTCCTGATACAAAAAATAAATTCCAAATTTCTTTTTTCCAATCATATTTAAAGAATGGTATGTTTGCTGGAATACACGCAGCACAAACATGTCTTAAAGAGGAACTAATACCAAATGATTTATTTCCAATCAATAATAAAGTAGGTACTGTTAATCCAATTAACGGACCGGCAATATACCATGGCCATGGTTGTTTTATGATTTCAATTATGTTCATATTTTGTTTTTACTGATTAAAAATTATTTTTCGCATACTATATTTTGCCAAGCACCTTTATTTTCAGCATGTTGATAGCCACTATTTTCTAGCATTAATTTCGCTTGTTCTGCTCTGTTGCCACTTCGGCAAACTAAAGCAACATTTTTATATGCTTTGAGCTCTTCAATTTTTGATTCAAATTGGTCTAATGGATAGTTTACAGCGCAATCTGCATGTCCATCTTGTTGCCATTCTTCAGTTGTTCTAACATCAACTATAATAGAATCTTTATTTTCATTTTGAGAAAAATTACAAGACACTATACTTAAGAAAGAAAAAATAAAAATCATTAATCTCATTGCTTTTATTTTACATGTTGTTTTATATTTCCAAAAGAACCACCATTGATTACGTTAATTATTCCGCTTCTTTCTAATATTGCTTTTGCTTGACCACTTCTGTTTCCACTTCTACAAAAAACAACAATATTATTTTTGTTTTTAAATTTTTCAATTTGTAAAGCGATTTTATCTAATGGAATATTTACAGCACCTTTGATTTTACTTTCAGCAAATTCTTGAGTTGTTCTAACATCTACTAAGAATGCACCTTGTGATATAATTTCAGAAAGATTATTTGTATTAGTGTTCCCAAATAAGTTTTTTATAAAGTTCATCATGATAATTTTATTTTTATTATTAAAAAGAAGTCAGGTAATTAATAGTAACTACCTGACTTGAAATTATTTATTGTTTATTAAACGTTCATCATTTTACTTTGGCAAACAAAGTTTGTTTTTGGAACACTTGTTTTTGAAATTTCGCTAAATCCACCACCAATCTCTGTGAAATTGCGATAACCTCTCGCTTGCAAGATGGAAGCTGCTGACATACTTCTGTAGCCACCACCACAATGCATAAAGAAATGTTCTGTTGGATTTACATCTTTAATCCATTCATTAATATAAGCAAGTGGTCTGTTATAAGCATCTTCTACATGTTCTGCAGCATATTCACTTTCCTTTCTCACATCAATAACTTTGGTTTCATTGAGTTTGAATTCTTTTTCGAATTGTTGTGGTGAAATCCTATCGATAACATCAACTTGTTTTCCTGAATCTAACCAAGATTGAAATCCGCCTTTTAGATGACCCAAAATATTATCAAATCCAACACGACTTAAACGCGTTACTGTTTCTTCTTCTTTTTCTGAATCAGTTACCAAAAGTAAAGGTTGTTTTACATCAGCAATTAAAGCACCAACCCAAGGCGCAAAATCTCCGTTTAAGCTAATATTTATGGATTGAGGAATAAATCCTTTGTAAAAAACATTGTGATCTCTAGCATCTAAAACAAGTGCATTCATCGATTCTGCAACTACTTCAAATTCTTCTACCGTTAATGCTTTCATGCCATTGTTTAAGACAGATTCAAAAGAATCATAGCCTTTTTTATTCATGGCAACATTCATTGGAAAATAAGCTGGTGGTGGAAGTAATCCATCTGTTACTGCTTTTATGAAACTATCTTTATCTGGTTGATTTAAGGCATAATTCATTCTTTTTTGATTACCTAATGTATCAACAGTTTCTTTCATCATGTTTTTACCGCAAGCACTGCCTGCACCATGCGCTGGATAAACAATTACATCATCTGCTAATGGCATAATTTTATTCATTAAGCTATCATATAATAAACCAGCTAAATCTTCCATTGTCATGCTAGCTGCTTTTTGAGCTAAGTCAGGCCTTCCGACATCACCTAAAAATAAGGTGTCACCTGAAAATATTGCATAATCTTTTCCATTTTCATCTTTTAATAAATAAGTAGTACTTTCCATTGTATGACCAGGTGTGTGTAACACTTTAATAGTAACATCACCAATTTTAAATTCTTCACCATCTTTAGCTGAAATGCATTTAAATTCACAAGATGCATTTGGTCCGTAAACAATTGATGCTCCAGTTTCTTTACTTAAGTCGATATGACCAGAAACAAAATCTGCGTGAAAATGTGTTTCAAAAATGTATTTAATTTTAACATCATCTTTTTTTGCTCTTTCTAAGTATGGTTTTACTTCGCGTAATGGATCAATAATAGCAGCTTCGCCGTTTGATGTAATGTAATAAGCTCCTTGTGCTAAGCAACCTGTATAAATTTGTTCGACTTTCATATTGTTGTATATTTTTGATGAATGATTTTGATGATGCAAAGATGTTATCTTATTTTCTGTGAGTTGGTAACAAAAGTTACTTATGAAGAAACAATCTAAATTATTGTTTATAGACGATAATTAGTTTTTAAGAATGGTTTCTTTAACGATGATATATACAGCCATAATTAATACAAACCAACCAAATGCAGTTTTGAGTTTTTCACCAGCAATTTTTTTAGAAAGGTAAATTCCTGCAAAAATTCCAACTGCTGCAGAAGCAGTAAATTTTATCAGTAAAACCCAATCAATTACTTGATTTCCTTGTAAATCACCAATAAATCCGATTAATGATTTTGCGGCAATTATAAATAATGAAGTACCAACTGCAAGTTTCATTGGCATACGAGCCATTAATACTAAAGCAGGTATAATTAAAAATCCACCACCTGCACCAACCAATCCAGTAAGAATACCTACAACCGCACCTTCTAATAATATCATTGGATAATTGTATTTCATTGACGCATGTTCATCATCATCAGTTGATTTTTTTGATGGTCGAATCATGCTTATTGACGCCAGAATCATTACAATTGCAAATAAGAGCATTAATGCTATTGATTTAGTGACAGCAAATGTGCCAATTGTAAATAACTCATTTGGTATAAGCGGAAGTATCCATAATCGTGTGCTATAAACAGCAATAATAGATGGAATACCAAATATTAGCACTGTCTTGAAATCTACTTTCTTTTGAATGGCACTTTGAATGCCACCTATCAATGCAGTTGTTCCAACAATAAATAAAGAATAAGCAGTTGCTAAAACTGGATTAATACCCATAACATACACTAAAATTGGAACGGTAAGTATAGAACCACCACTACCAATTAGACCAAGTGATATACCTACTAATGCTGCTAATAAAAGTCCTGCTATTTCCATATGAATCTGAATTATTTTTACAAACTTAGACAATACAACAATGTTACAAGGTAACATTTGTTACTTTTTGAAATTTAAGGATTAAAATGTAAAAAATTACTTTTTAATTCCTTTTGGGTTTTAAAGAATTTTGTATTTCAATATTTTAACTGCATAAAACAATATTTCCAATTCATACTGTTTGTTGCAAATATGAAATGCTAAAGTCTAGTATTTATCTTTAAAATTCAATCATTAAAATTTCCATATAAAAATGGCAATTGAAATTCTTTGGCTACTTTGTTTAATACTGGTTTATTTTAATTATTTAGATTTCTTCCATGAACCTACTTCTTTCGGACTATTGACAATATCTTCCAATTGTTGCTGTGAAATATACTTTGCACGGTAAGTGCCTCCGTTGTAGACAATTTGACTGTAAAAAGCGCGCATGTGATTTCTACTTGCTTTTAGTAAGTTATTATAAACGAAGGCAATATCTTGATTATCTGCTTTTAAAATAAGTTTCTCTAAATCATAAATATCCAAATCTTCGATGGTTGCTCCAACTGTAAGTGCAGACAACAAACTGTAATTTCCATTTATCAACAATTGATTATACATTCTTTGAAGCGATGTATCATTAAACACACCAATATTTTTTCCAGATGCTGGATCATCAATATCATATTTATCCAATAATTTCAAAACAGCATCAGTATGCGTCTGTTCACTGCTAGCAATATTATTAAAGATCATGATATTCCATTTGTCGTATAAGAAGCTATATACATCATGCGCCATTTTTTCCTCTTCGCGCATTAATATTAATCCATTACGTTCTTCAATGTTAATCGCCTCTTTCGGTAATGAAGCAATCTGTTCTTGCATAGAATTTCCTGAGTGCATATTTTGTTTCTGACAACTCATTGTTAAAACACCTAATAAAATGAATGAGATAGAATTTATAATATTTTTCATCTTTAATAATTTTTTATAAAACTATATCTACTTAGATTAAAAGATAGTAACATTTGTTACAATCCAACAGTTATTTATTTATATTCAATTAAGTCATCAAATATTCCTTTAAAATTTAAGAACTAAAAATTTGTGATTATAATAAAAACGATTTGCCAGATTAAAAAAAAAAATAAATAGATACTCATTTGAAAAAGTTTTATAACGATGATAAATACCATGAAATGATAAGAAGAATATTGATGAAAAAATTGCATAATTTTCCACTTATAAATGATGTGATGGTAAAGCGATTACATATGTCTTTAAGAAAATTGCTAAAAATATTACAAGATAAAAACACCAGTATTCAATTGATTTGCAATAATGTTAAGAAAGAGATTGCGCTATTGTATCTATTTAAAGAAAATAAGATAAAAGAGATTACTCAAAAACCAGATTAAAAAGAATCCAATTCATCAACGATAGTTTAAAATATGGTTCAGAATGTCACCAGACGAACATAAAGAACGGATAAAAAAAGTAGAAATAAATAAATAATAATTTGAACTCAATTAAACAAAGCATCAAACTCACTTAGCAACTGACATAAGTTTCCATATTTTTGTTCCATACCATCAAATTCTCGATAAGCATGTGCAGCAACATTGCTTTGTTTTGGAAATGTACCATTCGTTTCTAATATTGAATGTACTCTTGGTATCAACACAAATTGCAACCATTCCGTAAATGCCATCGTATTTATTCCAAAAGCACCCATATCATTGAATTTCGCAGCGTCTATTGGTTTCGACGACCAAACATTTAATCGTTTAAGTTCAGCTTCAATCTTATTGATTTGAACTTCACATTTTTTAAAAATATCTTCCATAGTTTTGTTTTAATAAAGATAAATAATCATATTCATTTCCATTAAAAAAACAGAAAAACAATTCAATGCTTCAAATTCATTCCGTAATATTACAAAATGAAATTCTTTATTAAGCAATTGAATATTCAATTCAAAGCATACTTTCTGCTATTTATAATTATTGTTTTTAAGACTAATTTATTTGCATATGAAAATCCAGTTTTAAATACAACTGCAACAATCTATGCAGATAGCATGGCAAATAAAATGATTGCTGAGATTTCACTTAAAGAGAAAATTTCAATGTTGTCTGGTGATAAATTTTTTAAATTAAAATCCGGAATTCCATTTATATTTAAAGGACATTTACCGAATGCAACAATCCATAAATCAGCAAAAAAATATCATTTACCAGCACTTATTTTTACAGATGGACCACGTGGTGTTGTTACGAAACCACAAACAAATTTTCCAGCACCAATAACTCGTGCATGTACATGGAATCCTTTTCTGGAAGAGCAAGTCGGAATTGCGATGGGAACAGAAGCAACGTTTGCCGGTGCAAATCTAATTGGTGCACCATGCATTAATTTATTAAGGCATCCTGCTAATGGTCGTGCACAAGAAAGTTATGGTGAAGACAGTTATTTAGTGTCACAATTTGGAACTGCTTTAGTACGTGGTATTCAAGAGCAAGGTGTTATGTCTTGTGTAAAGCATTTTGCATTAAACAGTATTGAAAATACAAGATATACGGTTGATGTAAAAATTTCAGAAAAGGTATTGAACGAAATATATTTACCACATTTTAAAGCATGTATTGATGTCGGTGCTGCTTCCATCATGTCTGCATATAATAAAGTAAATGGTGAGTATTGCGCAGAAAATGAAAATTTATTAACCACAACATTGCGTAAACAACTAGGTTTTAAAGGTTTTGTGCAATCAGATTGGGATTTTGGCGTACGAAGTACTGCATCTAGTTTACTAGCAAAAATGAATGTAGAAATGCCTTATCCAAAATTTTATAAACCAAAAAAAATAAAAGAAGCAATTGCAAACAAGGAAATCAAAGTATCTACCATAAATGATTTAGTATTTGATATTTTATACACTCGATTTCTTTTTCAATTTATAAATCAAGAAAAAACTAGACCAAAACCAAATTATGAACAACATAATTTGCTAGCAAAAAGAATATGCGAAGAAGGAACTGTTTTATTAAAAAACGAAAATAAAACATTGCCTTTAATTAAAACTAAAATAAAAACAATTTTATTAGTTGGAAGATTGGTGCATGAAAAAAATGATGGTGATAATGGCAGTAGTATTGTTAAAACAATGGTACAAAAACCAATCGATGTATTTAAAAAATTTGGGAAAGAAAATAACATCAAAATACTTACTGTAGAAAATGTAACCGACAAAAATCTAACACAATATGCACAACAGGCAGATGTGGTAATTTTTATTACTGGAACAAAAAAGATTGAGGAAGGCGAATTTATTTCGATGAATGGTACCGAAAGAAAAGACGCATCAAAACCAGCAAAAGGTATCTTTAAGAAACTAGGTCGAGGTGGCGACAGGTATCAACTAAATTTACCGAAAACTGAAACTGATTTGATAACTAAAATTGCTGCAATCAATAAAAATACAATTTGCTACCTAATTGGTGGTAGCGCAATCATGATGGAAGAATTTAAAAACCAAGTGCCTGCAATTTTATTTTCTGGTTATTATGGAATGAATGGTGCTGAAACAATGTTTGATATTTTATTTGGAAAAGTAAATCCATCAGGAAAATTACCATTTACTATTCCTTCAAATTTATCGCAGTTGCCTGTATTTCCATCCTTGCCAAAAACAATAGAATATGGTTATTTTCATGGTTATACATTGATAGACGAATTGAACGAAACACCAGCATTTCCTTTTGGTTTCGGATTAAGTTATACAACTTTTCAATATACTGACGCACAACTAAATAAAACTGTTTTTACAGAAAAAGACACACTCGAAATCGAATTAAATGTAAAAAATATTGGCACTGTCTATGGTGCTGAAACTATTCAGTTTTATGTTCATTTTGAGCATTCAAATCAAACAGAATATCCAAAAAAATTATTAAAAGCATTTACAAAAGTAGTTTTACAAAAAAGTGAACTTCAAAAAGTTTTTGTAAAAATTCCAATACATTTATTGAGTTATTTTGATAGCCAAACACATACATTTAAACTTGAAAAAATGAAATACAATTTGGAGATTGCCAATAGTTCACAGGATAAAAATGCAATTATTATGCCATTTGAAATTCAATAATTTTTTTACGTTACATACATCTTTATGAAGAATGCATCAATAGTGGAATTATTTAAAGAGCATCAATTGTTCGAAAAATCAATTATTTTAGAGCGATATCAATATTTAAAAGTTGGAGGCAGCATTGATACCAATATTTATTATATAGAAAACGGTAGCTTAAAAATATTTTTGCTCGATGAAACGGAAGAACGCATTGTTCGATTTGGTTATAAAAATAATTTAATTGTTTCTATTGATTCATTTTTAAATAACAAACCATCTGAATTATATATACAAGCATTAAAAAAAACAGAAATTCAGGTTATAACAAAGAAAAAGTTTAGTGAATTTAAAAATAGCTCGAACGAAAGAATGAAATTATGGTTAACCATATTAGAAGACCTTGTACTACAGCAAATAGAACGCGAAAAAGACCTCTTAATCAGTTCACCTAAAGAACGTTATGAACGAGTACTAAAACGAAGTCCACAATTATTCCAGGAAATACCTAACAAGCATATTGCAAATTATTTACGCATGAGTGCTGAAACATTATCGCGTTTAAAAAACTCTTGAGTTCAATCAAGATTTTTTCAATTTCTGTGAAGCAAATTTGCAGAAAATATAAAAAATGAAAATTTTATCAGAACAATTATTACAGAACCTTATTGAACAAACACGTTCTCATTTGAATTATGTTATTTCATTGCAAGATGTAAATGAAGATGCACTAAATCAACGATTATATCAAGACAGTTGGAGTATACTAGAATGCATAGAACATTTAAATCTGTATGGTAATTATTATCTACCAGAAATTGAAAAACAACTAACGGCTTCTAAAGCAATATCAGACAAAAAATTTAAAAGTGGATGGCTTGGAAATTATTTTGCTGAAAGTATGATTCCAAAAGAACATCTCAATAAAATGAAAACTTTTAAAAGTATGAATCCAATTCACAGTCAATTGAGTAAACAAGTTTTAAATGCATTTATTGAACAGCAACAAAAAATGTTGCAATTGTTATCAATAGCACAAGATAAAAACTTAAATAAAACTCGAATTCCAATCAGCATCAATAAATGGATAAAAATAAAATTAGGTGACACTTTCAGATTTGTTATTTATCAAAATGAAAGACATATTCAACAAGCAAAACGTGTGTTGAAGGAAACAAATTGTAAAGATGAACGACTATTAATTTAAATAGAAGTGATAATTATGTAAACAGATTTTAATGTTATATAACACTTAAACTAAATAAACCTATCAACTTTACCATGTAACAATTCTGTTACAAATAAATTATAAATAAGATGTCAAATTCAACAGCTACTCCAATTACAGCGGAGAAAAAAAACACTAATAGTGATGTAAAAACGAACATGAATGGTGATGCTAAAACGAACATGAATGCTGATGCAAAAAAAAATGTGATTGATAACCACAAAAAAAGCAGCAGTTCATCATGAAGCAGCAGCAAAGAATCATAACGATGCAGCAAAATTTCGTGAAGAAGGCGATGATGAAAAAGCAGAAGAAAGCACTGTAAAAGCTCATGGTCACCATGCACTTGCAAATCAGCATCAAAGACAAGCAGTAAAAAATAGTTCATGTAAATGCTAAGAATTATCTAAAGTAATCTTGACTATTTTTTAGAAGCACTATGCAATTGTATAGTGCTTCTTTTTTTATTTATAATGTGAGAAACTTGTAATCACTTTCTTTGATTATGTAAGTATTTCCAAGAAAAAAAGGACACCTTTAATTAGTAATAATTCTGTTACCAATAAACTATCAAAAATGACAAACACAACAACTATTAAAGAAACAGGAAAAGAAATAAACCTTTATCCAAATGAAAATCCAAAAAATATTGCTGAAGCAAAAAAAGACGAAAAAAACCATGTCTATAAATCAATTCCAAAAAAAATAAAAAAGTTTAAAGATCATTCTATGACACATTTAATTGGGTTTGTCAATAGTATAACAGTACAAAAATTAATACGTATGATTTAATCTAACGTAAATAACAGTTTTCAAAAAAAATAAAGATTAAAAATTATTAAAAAGAGAATTATGAATACAATTATGAAAATCATGAAAAATGACACTGAAGAGAAAAACGATAGTTCATTTTCATATCCAGCAAATGAAGATATTTACAACAAATCAATCAATGAAGCAGATAAAATTCCAGAAATCAATTCCTTTCAAAAATCCAACAACAAAGATATAACTGATTTAAAACAGAATGAAGATGGAATTTTTGAAAACGACTTAGATGTTCCTGGCTCGGAATTAGATGACCAACTAGAGAAAATTGGAAGCGAAGATGAAGAAAATAATTATTACAGTATTGGTGGTGACAGACATGATGATTTGGAAGAAGATAAAAGTGAATAATTTCATCGTTACTTTTTAGAGTAAAAAAAATATCTTTTTTACCATTACACGCAATTAATTCTGCTGATATATCTTTACAACTATTGTAGTACATTTGCACCAAAAAGCAGTTTTTTGCTTATGCCTAAATGGAACTAAAAAAAAGATATTTTGCCTTACATAAACCAGACAATATGGTTTCTCAATTTATTGGAAATGAAAAAGCAAGATTATTAACTGAAGTTGATTTTGATTTTCCAGAAGGAACACATGCAATTGGTCGACTTGATAGTGCATCAGAAGGTTTATTGTTGCTAACCACCAATAAAAAAGTAACCAAACTTTTATTTAAAAGCAAAGTACCACACAAACGCAGGTATTTAGTGAAAGTCAGGTATAATGTAAGCGAAGAAACGTTGGAACAAATCAGAACTGGTGTTACGATTCATATTCATGGTGGTGTAGATTGGAAAACAAGTCCATGTGAAGCTGAACTCGTTGAAGATATTAGCATTTATAATGTTGTTGATGAAAAACATGAATACAGTCCATATTGTTGGTTGCTGATTACACTCACAGAAGGAAAATATCATCAAGTACGAAAAATGGTATTTGCTATGAAACACAGATGCAAACGACTCATTCGTGTTTCTATTGAAGATTTGGAATTAGAAGATTTGCCAGCAGGTGCTGTCAAAGAATTTGAAGAAGAAGATTTCTTTAGATTACTAAAAATTGATAATTGGAAATAAGATGTTGCGATTATCCGTTTCCCAATGCTTTTGCCAAATCATTTAATTGACTTTTCCATAATTCTTTTGATGATTCAATTTCATCTTTATAAGCAAAATCAGTTACCGTTAAAATGGTTTCTTTCGTAATATCTGTTACACGAATTCTATATTCAAAAAATGCTTTATCATCTTCTTCGTCGTCCCAACGTAATTTAATAAACTCTTCTTCTTCGTACACCAACACTTCTGCAATTTGCTCTTCACCGTTCCATGAAAATGTAAAAACTTCACCATTTGGATCCAAATCAACATAATCAGCAAACCATTGCACCAAACCTGATGGTGTGGTTAAAAAGTTATACAAAATAGCAGGCGAAGATTTAAATGTTCGTTCTACTGTAAAAGGAATTTTCTTTGCCATAAATACATATTCAGCCACAATTAAACAGAAAAAAATCTTATATCCAAATTAATTTTCATTTTTTTTGAAAATAAATTTATAGAACTTCTGAAACCACAAAAAAACTACCTGTTATTAATATCAAATCATCAACAGATGCAGCTTCTTTTGCAGCAGCCAACGCCAATCTTGGATGCACATATTTTTCACCAACAAGTTGATGTTCATTTGCCATTTCAATTAATAATTCTACTTCGAGTTTGCGTGGCAAAGGTGGTTCTGTAAAGTAATAAATTGCATTTTTAGGTAACAACGCTAAAATAGAATGAATGTCTTTATCTTTTACTGCACCATAAATGATATGCAGTTGATTGTATTTTTCTGTTTGAAGTTGCTCCATAATTTTTTGAACACCAGCTTCGTTGTGACCTACATCTGCAATAATAGTTGGCTGTGATTGCAGTTGTTGCCAGCGACCAATAAAATTGGTGTTTTTTACTACATTTAAAAATCCTTGTTGCTCATTTTTTAAATCAATTTTCACATTACAATCTGTATTCAATATTTCTATTGCTAAAAAAGCAGTTAATAAATTTTCTTGTTGATAATTTGCTCGCAAATCTGACTCAATAATAAAATCAGTATTTGTTATCTTATTTAAATATTGAAATGAGGTAGAAAGTTCATTTTTTATAATTGATTTAAATTGATAGATTTCATCTGTAAAATAGATGGATGCATTTTCCAATTTTGCTTTTTGAATAAATACGTTTTCTGTTTCGATACTTTTTTTACCAATAACAACAGGAATATTTTGCTTAATAATTCCAGCTTTTTCTGTGGCAATTTCTTGCAATGTATTTCCTAATAAATTCTGATGGTCGAAGCTAATGTTCGTAATAATAGAAAGAACAGGCATAATTACATTTGTTGAATCTAATCTTCCACCAAGTCCTGTTTCAATAATGGCAAAATCGACTTCTTGTTGAGCAAAATATTCAAAAGCCATGGCAACAGTTATTTCAAAAAAAGATGGTTCAATTTCATCAATTTTTGGTTGTATTTTTTTGGTGAAATCAATCACAAAATCTTCAGAACACAGTTCACCATTAATTTTTATACGTTCTCTAAAATCTTTTAAATGTGGTGAAGTATATAAACCAACTTTATAACCTTGAGCTTGTAAAACCGATGCTAAAATGTGTGAAACAGTTTGTTCGTAATCCATAAATAATCGTAAAAATACAATCTGCAAATTAATTATGGTATTTATTTGTTTGTAATTCTTAACTTTGTTTTAAGATAAAGCAATACTATGTCAGCAGCACAAGGCGAAATAAAAAAAGTAACAACTCATAAATTAAAAGAAATGAAACAACGTGGAGAAAAAATTTCCATGTTGACAGGTTACGATTATTCTATGGCTAAGATATTAGACGATGCAGGCATCGATATTATTTTAGTTGGTGATTCTGCATCGAATGTAATGGCTGGACACGAAACGACTTTACCAATTACATTAGATCAAATGATTTACCATGCGCAAAGTGTGGTGCGCGCTATTAATCGTTGTTTTGTAGTAGTTGATTTACCATTTGGTTCCTATCAAGGAAATTCGCTTGAAGCATTAAATGCATCTATCAGAATTATGAAAGAAACTGGTGGACATGGTGTAAAAATGGAAGGTGGAAAAGAAATTGGTGAATCAGTCATTCGTGTGTTAACTGCTGGAATTCCAGTAATGGGTCATCTTGGATTAACACCACAATCCATTTATAAATTCGGTACCTATACCGTTCGTGCCAAAGAAGAAGAAGAAGCAGAACGCTTGGTGGAAGATGCAAAATATTTAGAGAGTATTGGTTGCTTTGCTTTAGTGTTAGAAAAGATTCCAGCATCGTTAGCAAAACTAGTTTCTGAAAGCATTTCAATTCCAGTAATTGGAATTGGCGCAGGTCCGCATGTGGATGGACAAGTTTTAGTAACACACGATATGTTAGGTATTACGCATGAATTTAAACCACGTTTCTTGCGACAATATTTGCATTTATATGATGAAATTAAAAAAGCGACACAACAATATATTGCTGATGTAAAAAGCAAAGACTTTCCGAATGATAAAGAACAATATTAAATAGACTAAAAAAAAAATGTCACGCATCAAAAAAATGAGCGCGACAATAGTTTAGGTTTCTATGTAGCAGACCAAATTATTAATTCATGATATATTGCAAATCAATATCAGCAAATTCTGTTCTTAAATTAATGTCTTCAAACGTAGAAAAATAAATTTCATTTACAACTGTTTCTTTTGGTTTTAAACAAGTTGGTTTTGTAGTCGCAAAATTTTTATAAATATCAGATAATTTATTTTCACCATAACAAGATTGTGCACGCTCAATTTCAGACGGATTCATATAACAATACAGATATTTTAATTTACACGGTGATTGTAGTACTAATTGAGATGAATTATTATTTTTTAATTCAACCACACTTTTCCAAATAATAACTTCTCTATTTAATACATTACAATAGAAAGAAGAAACTTTTGAAATGGTATGAAATACCATTACACCATTTTTATTATACAACGCTGTATTTTTTGTTTTAGCAAAATTTGCTGTTGAGATAAAAAATACAATTATCAAAGAAAAATAAACTTTCATAAACATCTTTTTTTTTATAAAGATGTAATAAAAAAATAAACGGTTGCATACGAGTTAAAATATTTTCAATATAATGAAAAACAATAATAAGTTGACTTGAATCAAGATTTAGCTATGTTTTGTATCATGAAATTTTAAATCTTTTAAATTTATCGTACGCATAAAAGCGTAAATATTCGCCTGCTTCAATTTGTTTTTGAATATCGCGCCAATATTTTGGATCAAATATTTCATTGTGTTCTGCTAAAAATATTTCACCAATTGGTCCATCTGGTGCCATAAATGCTTTAAATTCTTCAGGAAAAATATCGTTTGCTTCAGCAGTAATCATTTCAGTATTTCCACGTGTATCATCATCATCATTATAAACAGGAATTCTACGAAAACGACATTCTGTTACTTTTGCAATTTCATCATAATCGTAAAAAATTACTCGACCATGACGTGTTACACCAAAATTTTTCAATAATAAATCACCAGGAAAAATATTGGCAGCAGCTAATTCTTTTATACAAAAACCATAATCTAAAATTACTCGACAAGCATCAATTGGATTTGCTTTTTGTAAATAAATATTTAAAGGCGTCATTCTTCGTTCTATATAAACATGTTTGATTACGACTTTATCACCAATAAAATCTACACTTTCAGCGCAAGTATCTTGTAATTCTTTAATTAATTCAAATGTAAAAAGATTGCGTGGAAATTCTAAATTTTCAAATAAATGTGCATATGCCATTCTACCAACTCTATCATTTATTTCTACTTCTTCATATTTTTTAATGACAAAATCTCGAGTACAATTTTTTGGTGGCGCAAATTTGTCTCGAATAATTTTAAAAACGAAATTATAATATTGAGTAGTAAAAACTGCCATCACCATACCTTTGATACCTGGTGCTATAATAAATTTATCATCATGATTATGAATGTAATTCATTAAATCGCGATATAAAATAGTTTTTCCATGACGATAATAACCAATCGAATCGTACAACTCACCTACTGCTTTGTGTGTTAGCATAGATTTTAAATAATCAATTAGTTGTGCTGGATATTTTGTATGTGCGAAAAAGGAAGAACGAGTAAACGAAAAAATGATAGAAATCTCTGCAGGTGCCGTAATTACTGCATCTGCAAAAACACCATTTTCTTCATTTAACAAAGGAATTACAATTGGCATTGACCAATTTTGTAAAAAATTCTACCAACAATAAAGGCACCGCGATTTCGATAAAAAACTGTTTTTAAAATCTCTACTCTATCAATAAATAAATTTGATTTTTGATGAATTATAGATGGAGCCACTTCGTCGAAAATTTTTTGGCAATCGCGGTCAATATCTTCAAATTTAACAGTAAACTGAAAATGTTTAATAATTTGTTTGATGACTAAAGGAGAAAAATGTGAAACATCAATTACATCAAAAACTTCTTTATCCATTTTAGGCATTGGTTTATAATCTGTGTAATCGAAATATTCGATATCAGCATTAAAACTTTTGTCAAAAAAAACTTTTCTGGTAATAGAATTATAAAAAGTTTCAGAATTTAAACGATGTGGTTTTTCTTTAATTAAATGAGAAAATTCATTTTTAATATCTTTCCAATATGCTACATTATAAAGGTTTTCCTGAAGTAAAGACTGTGTTTTAGCATACACATCTTTTACATAATTACCGTATAATCGGTATCTATTTTGTTGTTGTGCATGATGTTCGTGAAATCTTTTTTGTTCAAAATATTCTTTACCATACGCAGTAATTTCATTGAATGTTGCCAATAAAATATCGTATTTTTCGCAAATATAAGAAGCAACTTCGTGTATCGTTTTATCTTTGTCCATAATAAATTTAAAATTGTAAAGATATGCAATTAGAAGAAATCAGAAACTATTGTTTAAAAAAGAAAGTTGTAACAGAAGATTTTCCATTTGACGAAGAAACACTGGTTTTTAAAGTGTTTGGTAAACTATTTTTATTGACGAATATAAATGATGAAGAAATTTCTGTGAATTTAAAATGCGAACCAGCATTAGCAATTGAATTACGTGAAAAATATGAAAGTGTAAAACCAGGTTATCATATGAATAAAAAACATTGGAATACAGTAAAATATACAGGTGAATTTTCTGAAAAAGAATTTTATAAAATGATTGATCATTCTTATGAGCAAGTGGTAAAAAGTATGTCTAAAAAAATACAAGAAGAACTAAAAAATTGCGAGTGATTCCAAACAAAACAATTCTATACTTGCTTTTGATGCTGATTTCCAATTTTATTTTTGGAAAAGATATTGTTATTGACAATTCTTTTAAGCAGCAAGAAATATATAGCACTTTAAACAAGTATAAAAACAATACACAAGATTCAATTTTCAAATTTGACATAAAAAATACAACTGCAGTAAACAAACAACTGTATATAAGTATTATTAATCCAACAATTGATAAGATTGAAATTATTGAAAACAATAAAAGTACCATTTTAGGTGATGCTATTTTATTTAAAAAAAGAGTTTTCAAACACAGTAATTTTATTTTTCCATTAGAATTAAATGCCAGTGAAAGTAGACAGCTTTACATAAAAATTCACAAACAATGGGAACCGCTTGCCTTTACTATAAAATTAGACACTGAAAATTCATTTATAAAACATTCAAATCACGATAATATATTTTTAGGTTTCTTTTTAGGTATCTTTTTTATGTTTTTAATGTTGTTAATATGCTTCTATATATTTAGCAGAAGTAATTATTTTATTCTGTATGCAGTTATCAATATTTTTAGTTTAATATTTTACTTTCTTTACACAGGAATTGGATATCAATACATTTGGAGTTTTTCTGTTTTAGCACAAAAATATATTATTATTGTAGCTATAGTTGGATATTTTTATTCTCATATTTTATTTATAAAAAGCTTTTTTACTTCTCAATTTAAAAAAATAAGCTATCAAACAATCCTAAACACCATACTTGTTATCTGTTTAGTATTTTCTGCTGTATTACTTATTTTACAAATCATTAAAACACCTTATTTTATTAGCTTTAACGCGTTTTACGACACCATTTGCATACTATTCTGTGTTTATACCATTTCAGTATTTTCATTGTCATTTTATGCTTTCAATGAATCAAAAAGAAGAGAAATTTTATGGATTGCAGTAACTATGTTATTGCATATTTTCAATTGGTTTATTTTCTTAAACACAATCTATGGACGTTCTGAAATCTTAAATAAAATTTCAGGATTTCAATTGTTTAATTCATCCATTTTTGTTTCACAAATCAACTTGATCTTAACTCTTGTTGAATTACTTTTCATCTGTATTTTTGTTGTTTTTAATTATCATTTTCTTGTCAGAAAAAATAACTTAACATATAAACGTTTAGAATATTTGCAAAAAAGAAACATCAATACATTTGTACTTGGACAAGAAGAAGAACGTGAAAAAATTACTGATTCCATCGACAACACATTAAAAATAGATATTAAAAATCTTGAAAAAAGAATTGAACAATTTCAACAGCATAGCAATGAAAACAAAGTAATTCCAACAGTATTAAAAGACTTACATAACACATTACAAGATTTAAAAAACATCACGAGCAATTACGTAACACCTGATTTACAAAACATGTATTACTATGAATTAATTCACACTTCAACGGATAAATTAAATGCAGAAAAAAATGTCACCTATGTTTTTGATACTATAAAAGATGATTTTAAGTTAAACGCAATTGCTAACGCACATATTTATAGAATTTGTCAAGAATTATCCAATAATATTTTTAAACATGCAAATGCTACTGAAGTAACTATTCAAAGTAAAATAGATCAACATGATTTAATTTTAAAATTTATTGATAATGGAAAAGGTTTTATAGAACACAATCAAAAAGGAATTGGATTGTTAAATATTGAATCGCGCATAAACAGTTTGAATGGAAATATTTATTTTCTGTCGAACGAAAAAGAGGCACTATTATTCATATCATCTTAACTATAAAAGCTATTATATGAACAGCTGGACATGGCATATAATTTTGTATTTATTGATAGTTTGCCATACAGCAAAAGCAACTAATAATTTCATTATTGATAAGAAAATGCGTTGCCAACCTGCAACAGATTTTTTGATAAAAAAAAGCAAAGCTGATTCATTAGTTTATGTTTTACCAATACTAAATAATCAAAATGAAACCGAAGATATTCTAGTTGAAATTCCTATTCAATTAATTGATAAAATAAATGTGACTCAATATGAAAATGGAATTCAAAAACAACATTATAATTTCATTTCAAAGAACTTTGACAAACGATTATATTACGACAGAAACGTTGCCTTTCCGTTTACGTTGGCTGCACACCAACAAAACAATATACTTTTCACATTTCATGATAATGATTTTCATTCCTACTCATCATTAAAAATTTTAATTTGGAAAAAAGATGCAAAGTTTAATCGCACACAAGCACTCGAATTAACACGTGGTGCATTTTATGGAATTTTAGCGTTATACATTTTTATTTGTTTGTTACTCACTTTATTTGTTCGCGCAAAAAACTATCTCTATTACTGTGCTTATTTATTTGTTGGTGCTGCTTATTTATTTATAAAAAACAACTTAGCGTACGAATTGCTATGGCCAAATTATCCAAATATTGATTTATTTTTTAAGAAAATTATCTTATCACTTTATCTAATAACTTCACTTATTTTTTTAAAAGGATTTTTATCAAAACGAGTTTTCCTTCCACAACTTCAAAATATATTACGGTACTTTATTTACTTTGGTTTGGTACTCGTTGGTATCTCATTTATAGTAGGAATTTTAAGTAACTCAGCACAACATACGTTTATTATAATTCAAAATATTTTTGTGGTTATAAGTTTTATAACTATGATTTTTACATTTCTTATTTCCTTTTTAAATAGCAACGATCGCTCTTTAATACTTTTTGCTTTTATTTATTTTGTTTCATTTTCGTTTTTTCTTTTCTATCCACAACCAGAATTTGGACGTGATGTGTTTGGTGTTTATATTGGACAGATTTACACTTATTCGAATGCGTTTATTTTAGGTGCAATTATAAGCGTAAGTGCAGTGTATCGTTTGTTGCAAATTATTCGAAATAATGAACAACTAAAGAAAGACATGAGCAATATGCATGCACAAAATAATTTTTCTTTAATTGAAGGACAACTCAATGAACGTAAACGTGTAGGTCAGGAATTACATGATGGAATTGGCATTATGTTATCTGCAACAAAAATGAAGATTTCATCTATTAAAGCAAAAAACACAATGGAAGAAATTGAATTAAAAGAAATCTTAAAAAACACGGATGAAATTTGCAATAACATAAGAAATTTATCACATGTATTTTTACCACCAACATTGCAAAAATTTGGTTTGTTAGTTGCTTTAAAAGATTTACTAGAAAACTTCAAAATAAATTCTAAAATAAATTTCACTTACAACTTAAATATTCCAGCCAAAATATCAATTGCATCACAAAGTGTTTTGTATGATTTTGTTCAAAATTTAGTTACTTATTTTTCATATCACAAAGCTGAACAACTTAGTATTAATGTTTATGTATTGAGTTCGATAAAAGAAGCACAAATTCGAGTGCAATGTACTGGTACATATATCAATGAAAAGACGATAAAATACAATCAATTATTTCTGTGGTTGATTTGTTGCATGGAAAACATACCATCGAATTTATAAATGCGTTTAATGCAAAAATGCATATTGAAATTCCAATTTTAATAGATTAAAAATTAAGTTTTAAATCTGGATTTTCTTCTTTAAATTTTTCAATTGATTTTTCACTAACGCCTCAAACTGCTTTTGTTCATTGGTATTTTCATGTTTTATTCGATGTTGCAACAATAAGTTTATTTTTGCAATTTGTTGATTTAAAGTTTGCGTAAATGCTGAAAAATATGTTTCAGAAAATCGTTGCCAAATATATTCAACAGCAACCGAATTTGGATGCAACATATCTTTTTCATAAAACCGATAATCGCGCAATTCGTCCATCATTATTTCATAAGCTGGAAAATAAAAACAATTCGAATGTTGTTCAATAATTTGATGAATACTCTCAATTAAAATACTTTTGCTGCGTTGATTTTCTACAGCACCGTCGCGCCAATGCCGAACTGGACTCACGGTAAAAATTATTTTTTTATCTTTTAATGATGATTGAATTGAATCAAAAGTAGCAACAATTTCTTCAATTTTCAAAAGACGTTTTGTGAATTTTGTATTCGGAATTTTATGGCAATTGGCAACTATTTTTTTTGAATCTGCATATTCGTAAACAAAAGAAGTTCCAAGTGTAATAACAACAAAATCTGATTTTTTAAAGTGAGTATTTGCTTTTTCAATTTCAATATTAATTTCAGCCAAAACAGCATTTTTATCTAAACCAGAAAATTTTCCATGATGATTTAATGAAACGTATAACTCATTTTGTTTCAATAAATCATTTTCAGTATAAATTTTCAAACTCGAAACTTCATCAATTGCATTAAAAATAGAAATTGGATTATATATAATTCCATGAGAATTTTGGTACGTTTGGAATTGAAATTCCTTAAGCAAATCACCTATATTTTCAGTAAAACAAGAACCAATTAACCACAAATTATGCTGATGTGAAATTAAATTTGATGATGGTGTAATGGTTATTTTAGTGCTGAATTCCATTTGTTGCGTACTAATTTATATTTTTGGAAAGAAATTTGATATAAAATCTTTATGCGAATATACAAAGCAATTCTATTATCTTGTTTTTGGATGCTCTACACAGTGTTGAATGCTGATGTTTATGAAAATAAAATCTATTCAAGTACTATAAAAACAGTTCAATTATTTCCGTCTGGTTACGAATTAGCCATGCCAATTATTCAATTAAATTCTTCAGAAAAACTTGATTTGCATTTCGATGATCTTTCAACTAAACCAAAAACATATTATTACACAGTTATACAATGTAATGCAGATTGGCAGCCAAGCAGTTTAAACATTATGGAATATATTGATGGTTTTACAGAATCAACGATTAATGATTATCAATTCTCTAATGGAACAAAAATTAGCTATGTTCATTATAAATTACAGTTTCCAAATTTTGACATGAAAGTTGAAAAATCTGGAAATTATGCGTTAATTGTTTATGAAACCAATAAAGACAATCCAACATTTGTTCGTCGTTTTATGATTAGTGAGCCAAAAGTGGTCGTGGATGCTGGTGTTGCCTATCCACGAAGCATGTATAATCGCGACAAATATCAAGAAGTTGTTTTCAAAGTAAACCATAAAGGTTTTCCAATTGACAACGCTCAAATGGAAATTTCTGCTACCGTTTTACAAAATTATCGTTGGGACAACGCCAAAACAAACATCAAACCTTTATTAGTTGGAAACAATGAATTAAATTTTGATTTTAATGATGTGCTTACCTATCCAACTGGAAGAGAATTTCGACAATTCGATATTCGTTCCATTCGTTTTCGTGGTGAAAATATAAAAGCGTTTAATATTACAACTACTGAAAATAATTTTTATTTACGTTACGACATACCACAGCAAACCTCAAAATATCAATTTTATAAAGATTTAAACGGACTTTTTTACAATGAATCATTTGAAAATCCCAGCTATTTTAACGGTGCAGATTATTGCAATGTATATTTCAATTTAGCTTATCCATCACCATTGCAAAATGGCAATTTTTATGTTGTAGGTGCGTTTAACGATTATGTTTGTGACGACAATTCAAAAATGTATTATAATTTAGAAACTCAAAGTTATTTAGCAACTATTCAGCTAAAACAAGGTTTGTATAATTATAGTTATATTTTCAAAGATGAATCATCAAAAATTAAAGACCAAAGTATGACAGAAGGATTTTATGTTGATACTGAAAACGATTATACCATTTTGATTTATTATACTCCTTTTGGTGAACGATATGATAGATTAATTGCTGTAAAACACATAAATTCGATACAAGATAGATATTGATACAGTGAAAGTGAAGACATAGTTATGACACATTGAATGCTTCAATAAATATAAAAAAAATAAACAACAACAAATGACTCACGACTTAAATAAAGGCGATTTAATGGTAGCAGAACCGTTTATGAAAGATCCAGCTTTCAAAAGAACGGTAACATTGGTTTGCGAAAACACTAAAGATGGTGCGTTGGGTTTGGTATTGAACAGACCATCCATCTTTAAAATAAACGAAATGGTTTCTAATTTTCCAGCATTTCAAAGTACCGTTTTTTATGGTGGACCAGTTGGAATGGATCGACTAAATTACATACATTCTTATGGTGATATTATTCCGAATTCATTTCATATCAAAGACAATTTATATTGGAATGGTGATTATGAAGTTTTGAAAAAACTCATAAAAGAGAAAAAAATATTGCCACACAACATAAAATTTTTTGTTGGCTATGCAGGTTGGGACGCAGAACAATTAAAAGAAGAGCTGAATGAAAACAGTTGGATTATTTGCAAAGATTTTCCAGAAATATTTAGAATGCACGAATATATGTGGCAAGATGTACTGCATAAAATGGGTGGAAAACACAAACTAATCGCTGCTTTACCAGAAGATCCGATTTTGAATTAATGTAACTAACTACTTGTTAATAATTTCTGACTTACTAAAACACGTTAAAATGTTTATTTTTGCGGAAACAATTAGCAATGAAATATTCTTTTAAAATCATTTTATCCATTGTATTTTCTTTCGGATTATTATTTGCAAGTAATGCACAAGAAATTATTCGATGTGGTTTAGATCAGCAAATTTTACACGAGTTTTACAACAATCCAACTTTACAACAAGAATACAATACTTTCTTACAAAATCAACAAGCTAACAAAATTTTAGGTATTGATTCTACGCGTGTCAACACAGATACCACGTATACTGTTCAAGTGGTAGTCCATATTGTTTATCTAGGTAACAATAAATACGAAAATATTCCAGACGATATCATTCAATCACAAATTGACGCCTTAAACAGAGATTATAATTTATTAAATGATGATAGCGTTAATTTGCGTCCATTTTTTAAACCATTTCAAGGCAATGCAAGAATTAAATTTGAGTTAGCTAAAAAAACGCCAACAGGTGCAAATACTAATGGCATCACAAGAACTAAAAGGTGAACTGGGCTCATTGACTGGTTGGTCACCAATAAGTAATATTGCATTATACGCTTTAAATATCGAAGCAGTAAAAACAGACTTTTTGCCAATTATAAATTCAAAAGGAAAAACTGCATGGAATGTAAATAAATACATCAATATTTGGGTTTGCGACTTAAATAAAGAAAGCAGAAAATGTCCAACCTGTTTAAATGTTTGCGACACTTGTGGAACACTTTTAGGCATTGCCACACCACCAGCAAATGCAGTAAATTGGGGTCCTTTGGCAATGAATAAAGGAAATAATGATGGTGTTATTGTTGATTTTCGTGGTTTTGGACAAAATAATTGGTTTTTACGAGATTCAGCATCTGCACGATTTCGTCAGTTTTATTATAAAGGTAGAACTACAGTTCACGAAGTTGGTCATTACTTAGGATTACAACATACTTGGGGCAACGTTATTTTACCAGGAACTGGTTGTAATATTGATGATTTTATTGAAGATACACCAGAAGAAGAACAAGCATTTGCTAATAATATTGTTCGTGGTGCAACAAATCCTTGCGACACTTCAATTAATACTTGTACCAAAACATATTTAGGTAGAGATTGGCCAGATATGTTTGAAGATTACATGGATTATTCAACTGATCTTTGCTATAATTTATTTACAAATGGTCAAACCGATATTATGCGTTTTAATTTATTAACCAGACGTGCAGGTTTAATTACGAAACGTGAATTGGAAAACACAGTAATTACAACGATAAAAAATCAGAAATTAGCAGAAGCTGGTATTTCATTTTTTCCAAATCCAGTAAATGAAAATATGATTATTCATTTTAATAACAACAATAAAAATGATGTTGTATTTGATATTTTTGACATCACTGGAAAATTAGTATCCAATCAAATCATTCCAAAAAATACTTTTGATTATTCAATAAACACTTCTGTTTTATCAAAAGGTATGTACCTATTAAAATTATCGAATGCTGATTTTTCTGCAACGGATAAATTTATTAAAGAATAAAAAGTTGTAGATTCGATATTACAAAAGCTCGAATTTTTTCGAGCTTTTTTTTATGATAAAAATAATAACCATGGAAAATTTTAGTTTTGATAAAGATTACATTTTAGAAAACGAACGCGTATTGCTTCGTCCATTAAGTATTAAAGATATTGAACATCTCACCTATTTTTCAATGAACGAACCAGAACTTTGGAAATATTCGATGCAGCAAGCAAATGGATTGGAAAATTTGAAAAATATATTGTAACAGCATTAGAAAATAAGCAAAACAAAACAGAATATCCATTTATAATTTTTGATAAGCAAACACAACAATACGCAGGAAGCACACGATTTTATGATATTCAATTAAAACATCAAATGTTGCAATTAGGTTATACCTGGATTGGGAAAAATTTCCAAGGAACTGGTTTAAATAAACATTGTAAATTTTTGTTGTTGCAATTTGCTTTTGAGCAAATGAACATGCATCGCGTTGAATTTAGAGCTGATAATGAAAATGAGAAAAGCAAAGCTGCAATGAAAAGTCTTGGTTGCACTGAAGAAGGTGTCCTTCGTAGTCATGCAGTTTCGTTTTTTTTGCTTCAATGATTTCATCAATCGTTTTTGAATAGAATCAATGCTTTGCAAACTTTTTTTGTAACTCGGCTCCTACTGTGTTTACTAATGTGGCGTCGATATTTTTAGTTAGTTCTTGTAATTTATTAAACGTAGTTTCTAGTTCATTTTTATAGATGGAAACATCAATATCATCTTCTGTATTTTTAGCAATAAATTCTTTTTTTAAGGTATCAATATCATTAAAAAAATCCTGAATTTGAAAACCTAATTTATCAATTTTTTTAGATGTATTTTCATTAATCAACAATGCAGAATTTCGCAAAATCAATTGCGGAAAATTAACTTTATACAACTCAAAGATTGGTTTAAGTTGCAACCAATAACTCAATTCACCAGCACCACCAATATAAGCTAATGATGGCAATATTTTTTGCTGAAACAATGGACGCAAAATTACATTTGGTGAAAATCATTCTGGATGATTTTCGAGTTCAGTAAGTATTTCTTCTTTAGAAAAATGGTATTGAGTATTGAGTATTGAGTATTGAGATGTTTGTGCATCATATTCTATTCTTTCACGGCTATTTTTACTTAAATAAAACAAATTGATTTCGCGCGGAAATGCCTGTTGTTTATAGTCGTTTGCTTCTAATTGCTTAAGTTGTTCTGTTACTAATTTGAAAGAATTTTGATTTAATAATTCATCTTTAATTATTTCTGAAAATTGATTTTTGAATGATTCATCATTTCCATCAACAACAACTAAACCATATTCACCAAATAATGCGTTTACTAAATATCTTGTTGCTTCTGTTAATGTTGGATGTGTGTATGCTTTTTGATAAATTTCTATGAGTTGATTTGCATATTCACTTTCACCTAAAATCGTTTTTATTTCTTCAATTAATGGTAAAATACTTTGTGTAGAATATTCGCCAGTTGCGCCACCTTGTTTATCGTTCCATTCTATTTTTTTATTGAATAAATGAATGTGATTAATTTCTTCAAAATCATGATCTTCGCTGCCAAGCCAATAAATTGGAACAAAATTATAAGTTGGATATTTTGTTTTTAGTTGATTGCAAGTAGAAATAGTTTGTGCAATTTTATAAATGTAATAAAGTGGTCCACCAAAAATATTTAGTTGATGTGCAGTAACAATGCAAAATGTATTATCTTTTTCTAATGACTGAATGTTTTGTTGCGTTTTTTCTGATGCATCACAATTTCTATAATATTGCTTATTAATCGTTTCAACTAAAACTTTTCTATCGATATTTTCTTTCTTTTTATCTTGAATGATTTGTTCAATAGCATCAATACTTAAATCATAATTAGAAAATGGTTTTACTTTTTTATCATTAGAAATATAATCCAAAATCAATTTAGAAAAAAGATGCGTTTCAGAAAAAGGAATTGATTTGATGTTGTTCATGTTTTTTATCTAATAAGATACTGATTCAATTTCAACTTTTCCAATTTATAAACTTTGGAAAAGATTACGAATTAATTATCCAATTCTTCATCGTCTTCTTTAATGCTATCTAACAATTGATAGAATTCATTTTTTGTTGGAATCAAACCTGCTTTTACTGCTTTATGTTGAATAGTTGGATGCGTGAAATACAAACTCAAATTTTCATCAATTTCAGGTAAAAAATAAAAGCGTTCTAAAATATTTTCTTTGACTAAAAATTCTTTATTGAAAAAATAGTCAATCAAATCCAAATCAAAATAATCTTCTGTAACATCTAAATCTACTATATATTCATGCGTATGATTTTTTGTAACGATTGTTAATGTAATTAAATTATCATCTTGTGTAACATTGGTTGAAGTGAAATCAAGTTGAAATTCTTTTAAGAAAGTATACAAAAATTGTTCGTAGCTTTTTGCATCTACAAAATTATCGTCAATAAAAACAAATTCTTCCAATGCATACACCAACATTAAATTGTTTTCAGTTTCGTTTAAAGCAGCAGTTACTTCGTCAATATCAGCGTATTTAAACCAATTAACATCTTGCAATGTTGTGATGTAATTTTTTTTATCGAGTTGAATGATGTCTAAATATTTCATTATTTTAGTTTTTAATTTAATTTCGTTTAGGATAAAATCAAATTCAAATAATTTATTGACGTAAACATTTAAAATTACCAAGACATACAATTAACCACTTCACCATATAAATCAAAGTCTGTTGCATCGTAGATTTTTACTTCGCAGAAATCTCCAATTCTGCAATAGTTTTTCTTCGCATCAATCAATACTTCATTATCAACTTCTGGTGAATCGTATTCGGTTCTGCCAATATAATAACCACCTTCTTTTCTATCAATCAAAACTTTAAAAGTTTTACCAACTTTTTCTTCATTTTTTTGAAAAGAAATTTCCTGTTGAATTTGCATTAAACGACTCGCACGTTCTTCTTTTGTATCTTGAGAAATATCATCTTCAAAACCAAACGCAGCCGTATCATCTTCATGCGAATATTGAAAAACACCTAAACGTTCAAATTCCATTTCACGAATAAAATTACATAAATCTTCGAAGTCTTCTTCGGTTTCACCAGGAAAACCAACCAGCATCGTTGTACGAATGGCAATGTCAGGAATTCTGGTTCGAATTTCATTAATTAATTCAGTCGTTTCTTCGCGAGTAATTTGTCGCTGCATGCGTTTCAACACATTATTGTTTGCATGTTGTAATGGAATATCCAAGTAATTACAAACCTTGTCGCAAGCTTTAATTGCATCAATTATATCTAACGGAAATTTTGATGGATATGCATAATGCAAACGAATCCATTCAATGCCTTCTACTTCATTTAACTGGTACAATAATTTCGACAACGCACGTTCTTTGTAAATATCCAAACCATAATAGGTCAATTCTTGTGCAATCAACATAATCTCTTTAACGCCTTGTTTTGCTAGGTTTTTAGCTTCTGCAACAATATCTTCAATGGTTTTTGAAACGTGTTTTCCACGCATAATTGGAATCGCACAAAACGTACATGTACGATTACAACCTTCTGAAATTTTTAAATATGCATAATGCTGTGGTGTTGTCAAATAACGTTCACCAATTAAATCGTGCTTGTAATCTGCGTTTAATTTTTTGAGTAATTGAGGCAATTCCAACGTACCGAAATAAGCATCAACTTGCGGAATTTCTTGCTCTAAATCGTCTTTGTAGCGTTGCGATAAACAACCAGTAACATACAATTTTTCAATTTTTCCTTTTTCTTTTTGTTTGGCATATTCTAAAATCGTATTGATGGATTCTTCTTTGGCTCTGTCAATAAAACCACAAGTATTCACGATGATGATGTTCGCATCTTTTTTTTCTGATTGATGTTCAACTTCAAAATCGTTGTGTTTTAATTGTGAAACCAAGACTTCAGAATCGACTAAATTTTTGGAACAACCTAAAGTAATAACGTTGTATTTATCTTTTGTATGTGATTTTGTTTTCAAGTAAAAGTTATTTGATTTTCAGAATGCAAAGATAATACCTTTTTAAGTTTGATTTCAATACTTCAGCAACCAATTTACAACTTCATTTGCGTCAGCTATTGACCAAGAATGTAGATGTTTTTGATTAATTATTTTGCGTTTCCCTTTGTTTTGAGTTAAAATCAGTTGCGCATTTTTGTTGCCCAATTTTTGCAATTCATTAATAAAACTTATATTATCCAATACATTTAAATCATAAGCATTCCAATGTTTTTCAGAAATTGCCCAACTAAAATCTGGTTCACAATAAATGGAAATTGGCATTTTTTCAAACAACCGTGCGCCTATATTATCTTTATCTTCGTAACAATACGGTGACAATTTTAAATAATTTTGATAAGCTGTACTCACATCACCACGAAAGTACGTTTGCATTTTATCAATGAACAATTTGTATTGCAATTTATTCATGTAATAAGTAGAAGTATCAGTCAACCATCTATCATACACATGATATAAGCGATTAAAATCCAAAGGTGGATCGATGGCAAAAACTGCTTTTGGTTTTTGTTTGATATCGAAAACATTGCAATGCTGCACATATTTCACCACACTTGAACCACCAAGTGAAAAACCACCTAAATAAAAATTATCATTTGGAATATTGTATTTATTGAGCAAAATTGGTATCATGCTATCCAAATAATGCATGGCATTTGCATCGATTTGGAACGATAAATTGCCTTCATTGTTCGATAAAATAACAGTCAACATTCCTTTTGTTGCAGCAATTGCTGGAATATTGGATTCCACTTCAGCCATTGGTGGTGATTCGCCAAAAGCGGTTAACAAAATCAATAAACTTTTTGCTGGTGCGTTTGGATGATAGACAATTCCATAATTTTTGGTACTGTCTTCTTTATCAAAAAAATCTATCGTTCTGAAATAAGTTAAAGATGTTTTTGGTTTTTGAGTTGGTTTTAATGATGTTTTTTGTGCAAAAGAATTTGCAAAAAGGAAAAACAAGAATAATATGAAAGTGTGTCTTTTCAATAAAAATATTTTAATTATTCGTACAAATATCAAATTTTAAATCCAATTCTTGGTCGTTCTTTTTGGTCTAATTCTAATTTCTTTTCAGTAGTTAAATAATCCAGCACTTCATACACATCTATAAATTTAGAATCATGTTCTAATAATTTATCAGCCAACTCTTTGTAATTCAATGCGTATTGTCTCATTTTTACAAAAGCACGCATGATGGCAATATTTACATCAATTGCTTTTTGGCTATTCAAAACGCTACTTAACATGGCAACACCTTGTTCGGTAAATGCATAAGGCAAATATCTGATTCCACCATAATTTGAACTTGAGGTGCCATTTTTGCACCTCAAGTTATCAAACTCTACTTTAGTTAATTGAAACATAAAATCATCTGGAAATCTTTCTATGTTTCTGTTAACTGCTCGTTTTAAATTTTTAGTTTCTGAATCGTATAATGCAGCTAAATCATAGTCTAACATTACTTTTACATTTCTAAGTGTGTGAATTTTTTGATTGATGATTTCTAATTCCATTTTGTATCTTTTACTATTGAGATACATGAAATGGTTAAATTCCATAAATTTTTAGAAATATTTTTTAAGGTTGCAAATTGAGACTTCAGTTTACTCAAATAAAGTAGATATAAAAGCTTCGCGATTAAAGACTTGCAGTTGTTCCATTTTTTCGCCTAAGCCAATATATTTTATCGGAATTTTAAATTCATCAGCGATACTTAAAACCACACCACCTTTTGCGGTACCATCTAATTTTGTTAATGCTAATGCCGTAACTTGTGTTGCTGCCGAAAAATGTTTGGCTTGTTCCAATGCATTTTGTCCTGTTGATGCATCTAAAACTAATAATACTTCATGTGGTGCATCTGGAATAACTTTGCTCATCACCTTTTTTATTTTAGATAATTCGTCCATTAAACCTTGTTTGTTGTGCAAACGACCAGCAGTATCGAGGATTATAATGTCAACACCTTTTGCTACACCAGATTGTACAGCATCAAAGGCAACTGCAGCTGGATCTGAACCCATTGCTTGCTTTACGATTTGCACGCCAACTCGTTCGCTCCAAATCGTTAACTGGTCAACTGCAGCAGCACGAAACGTGTCACCAGCACCAAGTAATACTTCTTTACCAGCTTTTTTAAATTGATATGCTAATTTGCCAATTGTAGTAGTTTTGCCAACACCATTTACACCAACTACCATAATTACATATGGTTTTTTGACGGTTTCAGGAATAAATGAATGTAAATCTTTTGTGTTATTCTCAGCTAAGATTTGTGCAATCTCTTGTTTAAGTATATTATTTAACTCATTTGTATTGAGGTATTTATCTTTTGATACTCTAGCTTCTAATCTGTCAATAATTTTGATAGTAGTTGGTAATCCAACATCTGAAGAAATTAGAATTTCTTCTAATTCATCTAAAAAAGAAATATCAACTGTAGATTTACCAGCAACTGCTTTTGATATTTTTGAAAAGAAACCTTGCTTGGTTTTTTCCAAACCATCATTGAGTTGTTGTTCGTCAACTTTTATTTCTTCTTCGGATTTAGATTTGCCAAATATTTTATCGAAAATTCCCATTTTATAATTATTGAATTGAAGAATTTGTGAATTTTGAATTAAAAGAAAGCTAAAAATAAACAAAAATAGCTTCTCATAAAAACGAGAAGCTATTTATATTGTAGCAAAAATTTATAAATTTTTAAGCGTGTCTTGAAGTAAATCTTTGTGAACCACTTTTTCTCTAAAAGTATATGCACCAGATTTTGTTGATTTTACCGCTTTAATGATTTTCACCATATT
Source organism: Saprospirales bacterium (assembly GCA_016711605.1). Classification (GTDB taxonomy): domain Bacteria; phylum Bacteroidota; class Bacteroidia; order Chitinophagales; family JADIYW01; genus JADJSS01. The sequence continues at coordinate 227,514 of JADJSS010000045.1, read as the reverse complement.
TTTAGATTCACCAACATTTTTACCTCTATCTACTTTCGCGTTTTTGGATACTTTAGCCATTGTTTATTATTTTATTTCTTTGTGAACAGTTACTTTTTTCATAATTGGATTGAATTTTTTCAATTCAATTCTTTCAGGTGTATTTTTTCTGTTTTTAGTAGTAATATAACGAGAAACACCAGCTAAACCTGAAGTTTTGTGTTCTGTACATTCTAATATTACCTGAATTCTATTGCCTTTCTTCTTTGCCATGATCGTTTTTTTAGAAACCTAATTGAATTTCGCCTTTTTTCTCTAATTCTTTTAAGTAAGTATAAATACCTTTTTTATTGATTGTACGAATTGAAGTAGTTGATACTTTCAAATCAATCCATCTGTCTAATTCAGGAATAAAAAACGATTTTTTTTGTAAATTCGGATAGAATTTACGTTTCGTTTTAATGTTTGAGTGAGAAACACTGTTTCCAGACATTGGACCTTTACCTGATAAATCACAAAACCTTGCCATAATTTTTTCTTTTAAGAGGTGCAAAAATAGGGAAAAATACTATTCTTTCCAAATTCCTTACACACAATTGTTAATTACTAAAAAATCAAAATTTGTGAACCTGAAGGGAGTCGAACCCCTAACCTTCGCATCCGTAGTGCGATGCTCTATCCAGTTAAGCTACAGGTCCAGCAATTTTGAGGTGCAAAGATAGTAATAATTTGAAAATAACCCAATTTGAAAATTTGAAAATGATGTTATTTGATAGTTAACATTTTTGCAATGAAAAATTGAAGATTAAAATTGATTTTTAAAAAATATAATTGTCAATCAAAAAATCATTAATTGTTAATTATCAAACCATCTTTCATAGAAAACTTTTTATCTGCTCGATTCGCTAAAAGTTCATTGTGTGTGACAATAACAAAAGTTTGATTAAATTCTTTCTTTAAGTCAAAAAATAACTGATGCAATTCTTCGCTACGTTCGGTATCTAAATTTCCTGTTGGTTCATCTGCCAGAATTACTAAAGGATTATTCATCAATGCACGTGCAACAGACACACGTTGTTGTTCACCACCTGAGAGTTCATTAGGTTTATGATACATTCTGTCTTTTAAACCTAAAAAATCTAGTAATTCCATAGCACGCTTTTCTGCTTGAGATTCACTTTTTCTTGCAATATAAGCTGGAATACATACATTTTCTATTGCATTAAACTCAGGCAATAAATGATGAAATTGAAAAACAAAACCTAAATACTCATTTCTGAATTTAGATAAACTATTGTCTTTTAAAGCAGCAATATCTTGCCCGTTGATGCTTACAAAACCACTATCAGCTTTATCTAAAGTGCCAATAATATGTAAAAGTGTAGATTTTCCAGCGCCAGATGGTCCAACAATACAAACTAAATCGCCTTTTGAAATTTCCAACGAAACACCTTTTACTACTTGCAATTTATCGTAAGATTTGAAAATATTTTTACAAGTAATCATAATAATAAAAAGTGAAAGTGAACGTGAATTTGATTAATAGTTACTAATCTAAAATGAACTAATTAAATATTACCAGGTCGAAGGCAATATACTTTTGCGCGTGGATTGATTTCTGATTTTATAGTTTCTAATGAAGTTTCAACATCTTCCTCATTTACCTCAATAGTTACTTTATATCTACTATTTTCATTTATTATTCTGCATGAATAATTTTGTTCTTCAATATTTGATTTCAATTTTTCTGCTGCTGCTTTATCAATAAAAGCACTGATAAAAATTAATGCTTTATACTTCTTTTTTGCAGAGACAATAATTGCTTTTTCTGGTTTTGTTAAATTTGGATTTTCGTTTACAGCATTAGTATTTACTACTGCTTCTTTTTTCGGTTCAATTTTTTCTTCTTCTTTTTTGATGGCTGATGGAAAAACCTCATCACCTACTTTTACAAACTTTGGAATATCTTTTTTAACTTTCTCTTTTTTCACTGGTTGTAAATCGCCTTGAAAATCAGCAATAGTTGAAGATGAAACTGGAAAAATAGACGAAAAGCTAGTTGCTAATTTATCACTTTTATGAATATTAATGCCTATGGTTGAAGTTAAAAATGCTACTGCTAAAACCGCTGCCATTGCATAATATACTTTAGATTGTTTTTTTCGTGGTGCAACAGCATCTTGCATTAATTCAGGATGTAAAATGCGTTGATATTGCTCTTTTATTTCAGCTTCATCATCCTTTAAACGTTGAATTGGCGAAATTGGTAAATCAATTAAACCAAAACTACTTAATAAGAAATTCTTATTTGGCAATGGTTGAAACTGCACACGTTTTTCAGCGTCGAAATAAATTTTGCCAATTTCTTTTAGAATTAAACTATTGTTAGCTTCTAATGTATGCTTACATTCTTTGGAAAAATCAGCTACTTTTTCTTCTGCTTCTTGATATGAAATTTCAAATTTATGCATTACTGCATTTACTAAAACGCCATCGTTGGTTTGCAACGACTTATTAAAAGCTAAAATTTTTGTTGGTGGAACTACTTTTTTTTCAAACAATCTAATTTCAGCAGGTTGATAATTAGCTATAATTGCGCCAAAATTTGGAATAATAACGCAGTTGTTCGTTAAAAGAAGTTGTTGAATAATTTCTATCATGGAAAAACAAAAATAAAAAAAATTAGTAACAAAAGTTAATAAAATCTTTTACATCATCTTTATTGTATAATAATTTTTGAAAAATAATTATCTTTTTCTGTTCTTACTTGAATTTGATAAATACCTTTTGCTAAGAATGAATAATCTAAATTAATTAATGGTTGGTTGTTAAATTCTTTATAATCAACTATTTTTCCAGTTAAATCCAAAACACTTAAACTTGCCATTTTATAGTTTTCATTTATTTCTATTGTAAATAAGCCATTTGATGGATTTGGAAAAATTTTTGCTTTTAGTGAATTAGTATTGCGAACTGCGGTTATAGTACTCAAAGCTGCGCATGTAATTATTTTGTTTTGCAATGTATCGATATTTACTAAATTGTTTGCTGCATTTGTATAAAAAGTAGTGATGGCATCGCAATCTCTTTTTAACCAAAAATCTAACCAAGGTTTTAACAATGCAATTACTCTTGCTTGTTGTTGTGCACGCGAAATATAAACGTTTGATGCACAAGCTAATGTTTCGCCTAATTCACAAGGTGTTTCGTTTGGATCAGCAAATTGACAATGAGAACCATTTATGATATTGCCGAAAAATTTATATTCTGATGTTAAATTTTCATACATATCAAAGCTATTACCAGCAGCTGGTGCCACACAATCCTTTGTTCCGGTAAAAACTAAAGCTGGTCTTCTACAAACTTTTGCTTTTGTGATAGCAGATTCTGTATTAAAAGTTTCTGCTGCAGAAAAGTTGAAAATGTAGTGATATCATTTACATTTTGCATGGCTAAAAACGATGAACCACCACCCATGGAATGACCACCAACAGCGTTAAAATCAGCAGTTTTACCAAAAAATATAGAATTTGAAGAATCACCTAACGCTTTAATTGCACGTGCTACAAACGCTAAATCACTACCGAATTTACTGTGACTTGGCGGCACACCAGTTTCAGTTCCTGGAAATGCTAAAATATAACCATAAGGCACTAAAGCATTTACTAACCAATTATAGGCAGTTGGTTGCATTACAAAACCATGGCCAAATGAAATTACTGGAAATTTGCTTCCATCATTTATAATTGGAGTATTGATTCCATCAACAGTTGCTGGATAATATACATTGTTAGGAATATTTCGTGGACCATTTGAAACATATTTTGACGTTGAACCAACTTTGTAAATTGCAAATGATGACAACGATAGTAAAAATAAAATTGAAAGTAATAGTTTCTTCATAGCTAAAAATTAATTGTTTACAGATCAAAAATAATGAAAAAAATAGAAAAAACCAAACAAACGTTTGGTAAAATAGTCAAATCTTAAAGTAGTTTGTTACATCAATAACCGTGCTTCAATCGGAATGTTCAATGAAGTAAACATATTTTTTTGAAATTTATGAAATGCAGTTATAGCAATCATTCCAGCATTATCTGTACAATATTGAAAATCTGGAATGTATGTATTCCAATTATTATTTAAACCAACTTCCGTTAATTGCTTTCTCAATTCAGAATTGGCACTTACACCACCAGCAATGGCAATTTCATTAATATTCAATTCTGTAGCTGCTTTGTGTATTTTTTTAATTAAAATCGATATAATTGCATGTTGAACAGAAGCACAAATATCATTCAAATTATCTTTTATAAAATCTGGATTTGATTTTAATTCTTTCTGCAAGAAATACAAAATACTTGTTTTGATTCCACTAAATGAGAAATTTAAACCATCTACATTGGTTTGAGCAAATTTATAAGCCAACGGATTCCCAAGTTGCGCATATTTATCAATCAGTGGTCCACCTGGATATGGTAAATTCAATAATTTTGCTGTTTTATCGAATGCTTCACCAGCAGCATCATCCAACGTCTCACCTATTATTTCCATGTTTAAATAATCTTTCACCAACACAATTTGCGTGTGTCCACCAGAAACTGTTAAACATAAAAATGGAAATTTCGGCATTGGTTCATCAATAAAATGAGCCAAAACATGTGCTTGCATGTGATGAACATCAATTAATGGAACATTAAGTGCTTGCGCCATAGATTTGGCAAACATACCACCAACTAACAACGAACCCATTAAACCTGGACCACGCGTAAATGCAATTGCAGAAATATCTGAATTAGTGACATTCGCTTTTTTCATTGCTGCTTCAACAACTGGTATGATGTTTTTTGTATGTTCACGACTCGCCAATTCTGGTACCACACCACCATATTGTTCATGTATTTTTTGATTAGCTGTTAAATTAGAAACAACTTTGCCATCAATACAAATAGCTGCTGATGTATCATCACACGAAGATTCTATAGCTAAGATGACAATTTGAGGCATAATAATTGCTTTATTTCTCGTAATTTTGCACTTTTTACTTCATATTGAAAAAATTCTTCAAATATACGTTTCGAACAGTATTAACAATCATTTTGTTATTGCTTTTATTGTTCGTTTCAACGTACTATTTAATTCAACAGCCAAAGGTGCAAACTTATTTGGTACACAAAGTAAGTGATATTTTATCAAAACAATTAGGCAACGAAGTAAAAATTGATTCTGTCAACCTAAAATTTATCAAAACTTTAGAAATTCATAACGTATTTGTTTCAACTAATAAAAATAAGAAAGACACTATATTATTTGTCAAAAAATTGAATGTTGATGTATTATTAGGCGAAACATTAATTGACCAAATTACCAGTTTAAAAGGCGGAAAAATACATGTAGATAATTTGGAATTAGATGGCGTTAAATTTAATGGATACCGAGCCATAAATGATAGCTTGTTTAATTTTAGTTTCATTTTACAAAAATTTGCATCGAAAGAAAAAAAACAAAAAGATAGTAAAACAAGCAATCCAATTGATCTAAAAGTAAATACATTAAAACTGACGAATGGAAATTTAGTTTTTGATGATCATTACAAAGATAGACGTTTCGATATTCGATTTAAAAAGTATTTGTTGACTTACGAGAATTTTCTCTAAATAAATTAAAAATTGATGCGAAAAATTTAGAATTAGAAGAACCGTATTTTAAATTGACTGATTATAATGAAGTACCAAGTGCACCCAAAAATCCGAACAAAAAAAGTAAAATGTTCGATGTTCAAGGTTTAGGTAAAATTTTAAATTTAACTGTAGACAAATTATCGATTGTAAATGGCACACACGCTATGGATTTTAAAAAGAAAGACCAAAAAGCTGGACTCTTTTTAATAAGTCAAATGAAAATTCACGACATCAATTTAAATTTTTCTGAATACCGTTGGGATTCGACTGGAATGCAAGTAAAAATGAATAAACTTGAAGCAAATGCTGACAATGGTTTGTTGTTAAAAAAATTAAATGCAAAAGTCCTTTTAGATAATGGTGGAATTTATTTAGATGACGCTGATATTGCGTTCAATAATTCTGTTTTTAAAACCAACTTATCGCTGCAATTTATGACTGGCGATTGGACTTCATTCAAGAATTTTGAGAACGATGTGATTATGAAAGCTGATGTTACTGAACTCAATGCAAAATCAAAAGATATCGCAACATTTGCACCAAAAATATTGAAATTTATTCCAAATGATTTATATATGCGCGGTTACATTAAAGGTAATTTAGCCAATTTACGTGTCAATAAATTATATGTTACTACTGGAAAGAATACAGTAATTGATATCACTGGAAACATCAAAGGTTTACCACACATCAACCAAACCTTGTTTGATTTAAAAGTGAACGAACTCAAAACAAATCCTACAGATTTAAAAGGAATTTTGTCGTACATAAAATTGCCACCACAATTAGATAAAGCAGGTAATCTTTCGTTCAAAGGCACTTACTTTGGTTTCATTAATGATTTCGTGGCAAAAGGAACTTTAAACAGTACTGGTTACGGAAATGTAGTGACAGATATTCGCATGAGTTTTCCAAAAGGACAAGCACCAAATTATTCTGGAAAAGTGGTGGCAACTGGCTTGAACTTGGCAGCAATTACAAGCAATTCCAAACTTTTTGGAACTGTTGATTTGGATCTTGTTGCTGATGGAAAAGGTTTTAACGCAAAACAATTAAACACCAAAATTACCGGAACTATTCGAAATTTTTATTTGAATGGATTTGTGTTTGATAAAATAAAAGTAAATGGATTTATAGACAAAAAGAAGTTTTCTGGAAAAGCATTTTTTGATGATAATTGTTTCTTAGTTGATTTTAATGGTGTAGTAGATTTAAATGATCAACTTCCAAAATTTGATTTTAAAACCAGCATCAAAAATGCAGACTTGCGCAAGCTGAATATTTCCAAAGATTCAATTATGATTTCATTAGATGGAGAAATTCATGGCACTGGAAAAAGCTTAGACAACATCAATGGAACTGGTATTTTTAGCAACATTATTATACAAAATTCAAAAGATATTTTAGCACTTTCTGATGTTGGTATCAACATGAAAAACAATGGAAACGATAGAAATTATACTATTACTTCTGATCAGTTTAATGCAAACATCAAAGGTATGTTCGATCCGCTTTCTATTGTTCCATCCATGAAAATATTTTTGAGTAATTATACCAAATTAATTCATCCAACAGAAAAAGATTATAAGAAATTAAAACCGCAACAAGTAGATGCAGACATTACGCTAAAATCTGATTTCGGATTGTTTAAAGTATTTGTACCGAAACTACAATACATCAGTGAATTAAATCTTAAAGCAAACATAAATACCAACACAAACTTGCTGCATATTGATGCAAATTTAGATTCATCTGTTTATAATAAAATCAGTTTAAACACTATAAAAATTGATGGCAATATTGTAGATAAAAATTTTATTTTAAATGCTGATGTCAAAAAATTACAAACTGGAAAAACTGTCATTAACAATATCAATTTAGGTGCAAATTCTTCTTTAGAACAACTACTTTCAAATCTTTCTGTTTCTGAAGATACGTCAGCAAATGCTATACGTTTGCAATCTACTTTAGATTTTAGAGGTGATAGTATTGTTGCCAAAATTTTAGATTCTAAATTAAAAATAAACAATAAAATCTGGCAAGTACAAAAAGGAAATCAAGTAACTATTATCGATAGTATTTTTATCACTGATAATTTTTCATTGGTGCAAGGTGACCAAAAAATCACTATTCAAAATGGTAGAAATTCTTTAGAAGATGCAAAAATTAATCTTGAAAATATATACTTGCCAGACATTACTCAATTAGTAGATACAAATGATTTATTAAAAAATGGACGACTCACTGGTAACGTAAATCTGAAACATATTTTAACCAAAATGCAAGTAAATGCTGATGTTACAGTAAATGACTTACAAGTATTAGACTACAAAGTAAAGGTTATTGGTTTGAGTGGAATTTATGGTAAAAATGGTAAAAAAATGGTCGAAGTTTCAGGTTCACTAGACGATAAAGATTATCAATTGGCTTTTGATGGAACGTATGATATGCAAGAAAAAGGTAAAGAAAAATTTGATGTAACAGCAGATATAGACAAACTGAATTTAAGCTTTTTAGAAACTATTTTGAAAAAAGAATTATTAGTACCACGCGCTTTTGTTAAAGGTCGAATAAATGTTTCAGGAAACTTGAAAAGTCCAATATTAACTGGTGAAGCACAAATTATTGATACTGCAATTTTAAAACTAAAATATTTAGGAACTACTTTTAAAATGGTAGATGAAAAAATAAAATTAAACAGTGCTGGTTTTGATTTTGGTGAAATGAATTTGTATGATAATTACGGAAATACGGCTACACTTTCTGGAAAATTATTTCATAATGGATTTAAAAACTGGAAAGCAAAAGCTTATGTGTATGCACCAGATGGTTATAATTTTATGAATACTTCATTCGATGATAATCAAGATTTTTATGGAAAAGTATTTGCAAAAGGCGATGTTGATATAGATGGTTATTTTAGCGATTTAAAAATCGATGCAAACGTAAAAACATTAAAAAACACTGAATTTAATTTACCTGTTTCTGGCAAAACTGCAGATAAAGGTTATGCTTGGGTAAAGTTTGTAGATCCGAAAGAAACTACAAAAACGATTGAATATAAATCGAAATTAAATGGCTTAAATATTACACTAAACATTGAAGCAACACCAGACGCAACGGCTAATATTATTCTTGATCAATCTGCAAATGATAAAATTGTTGGTAAAGGTCTAGGAAATCTAACGCTAACCATGAATAAAAAAGGTGAAATAAATATTGATGGTGTGTATGATATTTCTGAAGGAAAATATGATTTCAGTTTTCAAGGTGCGTTAAATAAAACATTTAAAATTAAGAAAGGTAGTACAATCACATTCAACGGAAAACCAACCGACGCAGATTTAAACATTACAGCTTTGTACAATGTAAAAAATGCATCTGTACGAAATATTTTTGATAGCACCAATGCACTTCGTAACAGAACGTTTCCTGTAGATTTAAATTTGAGAATTACCAATACCTTAGAAAAACCAAAAATCGGCTTCGTTATTACACCAACCGAAGGAACTATTTCTGCTCAAACGGAAGAATTGAAACGCAAATTAGAAGAAATTTCTGCAAATGAAAATGATGTAAATAATAATGCAGCTACACTTCTCTTATTCAATACTTTTTTCCCAACAGGAACAGCATCTGACCAAAAATTAACTGGTTTTTCGAGTACGGTTACTGATTTAGTTTTTAGTCAATTGTCCAATATAATTTCCAAAGGTTTATCGCAATTAATACCTGGTGCGCAACTCGATTTAGTCTTAAACGATATTGAAAGTAAATCAAGAAATTTTGGATTTAGTTATAAGCAAGAATTATTTGGCAACCGAATTATCTTAACGATTGGTGGAAACGTAAATTTTGGCGGCACAGAAACAAACACAAATGGATTGCCAACAACTGGACAAACCAATAGAAATACAGCAGTTGCTGGTGATTTTATTTTAGAATATTTAGTGACGCAAGATGGCAGAATTCGTTTAAAAACATTTGCCAGAACTGCCAATTATGATATTTTAAATCAAGATAAAATACGAACTGGTGGTGCCATCTCTTTCCAAAAAGATTTTGATAGTTTTAAAGAATTATTTACAACTAAAAAACAAAAGGAAAAACAACAAGAAGAGCAAAAACCAGAACCTATGCTACCTAAAGAACAACCAATTATAGATTCATTACGCAAAGAACCTGAAATACAATAACATTTGTTTCTATTTTTATAAAACCATAATTTAAATTGAGAATGCGACGTTAGGAAACTAACGTCGTTTTTTATTGCTGATTAATTTGATTTGTGTGATTGGTAAGATTAAAATTGTTGTTTTAGTATATCAGAATAACTAGTAGAATCTCATTTACTAAAACTAATTAAATAATTTTTCCTTTGCTTCTTAGCGTCCTTTGCGTGAAATAAATCAATGAAAAAACTCAGCTAAATAGCGTTCGGCATCTAATGCAGCCATGCAACCAGAACCTGCAGATGTTACAGCTTGTCGGTAAATTTTATCTTGCACATCGCCTGCTGCAAACACACCAGCAACCTTAGTTTTGGTTGAACCAGGAATTGTAATTAAATAACCAGTTTCATCCATTTCTAAATAGTCTTTAAAAATATCTGAATTCGGTTTGTGTCCAATAGCAACGAAAAAACCTTCTACCTTTATTTCGCTTAACTCATTGGTTGTTCTATTTTTAAGTCGAACACCTTCTACTTTAAATTGACCTAAAACTTCATCGGTTTCCTGGTTCCAATAAATGGTTATATTCTCTTTTGCTATCACTCTGTCTTGCATAATTTTGGATGCACGCATCTTGTCGCTACGCACAATCATGTGTACATGCGGACACAAATTCGATAAATACAAAGCTTCTTCACAAGCAGTGTCACCAGCACCAACAATCGCTACTTCTTTTCCTTTAAACAAAAAACCATCGCAAACCGCACAAGCAGAAACACCGCTTCCGTTTAATCGTTTTTCAGATGGAATGCCTAACCATTTTGCCTCAGCACCAGTAGCAATTATTATTGAATTTGCATGAATTTCCGTTTCTTCATCTATCCACACTTTATGTACTTTTTCCGAGAAATCTACTTTGGTAACTAAGCCAAAACGCACATCTGCACCAACACGTTCAGCTTGTTTTTGAAAATCGTCCATCATTTTTGGACCAGTTACCGCATCTGGATAACCAGGATAGTTTTCTACATCAGTCGTAGTCATTAATTGTCCACCAGGTTGTAAACCAGTGTACAAAACAGGTTTCAAGTTAGCGCGTGCAGCATAAATAGCAGCTGTGTATCCAGCCGGACCAGCACCAATAATTAAGCAATTAACTTTTTCTATTTCAGACATATTGAAAATTTGCAATGAAATTAGAAATATAAACCAAAAGAATGAAATTATGTAATTGTGAATTGATTAATAGTACGAAAAAACTAATGAATCAGAATATGATTTATCAATCGGTGGATATTTATAAGTATGAATAACTATTTTATTAATTTTATTTCCTGATACATCATAACTGAAATTTGTTTCTGAAACTTTTTCATTTGTATCAACATTATAAACAATACTACTAGATGGAATTTTATCTATGAATTGAAAATTAGGATAACCAAATATTGGAAATGGATAAACTAAAGAAAAATAAGTATTTCCAAATGTATTCTCATTATATTGAGTTAAAAATAAAAGTGAATTCATGAAATCTAATAATTGCGTATTTACAATATTTGAACTTTTAATACTATTGTGTTCTGTATAAGTTTGACCAAAGTTTGATTCATAATAAGATTGATAATTAAAAGAATCCGTACTATAAGATAGATTTGAAAATTCAGTGTTTGCTCCAATTCCATCTGCATTCCAATAATATCCTATAGCATCTATATTATTTGAATTATATACAATATATACTCTATTTATTAATACTAGTGAAAACATTGGCTTTTCGATAAAACTTAAATTACTTGTAATTGTATCGAAAAATAATGCGTGATTTGAAGCTAGGTTTCCAAAATATTTACCATAAATAGAACCATAAACAAAGCTTTGTTCTATAGTATCGTACAAACTATGTGTTGATATCATAAATGTATTGTATTTATATAAAACTGTATCTATTAAATATGAAGAATTATTATACGTTATAATTTGTCCAATAACTCTATCTATATCATAGTAATATTTAATTTCGGTATTAGATAAATGATTGCCATTTTTATTATAAATAGAAATGCTTTTCAATTTCCCATTCCAACTTGTTTTAGGAATAAACAATTGTCTCAAAGAATCAATTCTACTTAATGGTATTGTTGATGGCTGTTTGATAATGGGTTCTTTTTTACAAGAAAATAACGAAATTACTATAATAATAGATAATAGGTAATAATTCTTATTCATAAAGCGATACATAATTATGGTAAATGTAAACAAACGCTATAGAACTATATTATGCAATATAGTTCTATAAAATTGGTTATTTAATTACTTAATTGCTGATGAATTGTCAACACTTGTTCTATCAATGGTTGAGAATGATCGTTATAAATAACAAAATCAGCACGTTTCATTTTTTCATCTTCAGAAAGTTGCTTATCAATACGTTCTAAAACTTCATTTCTACTTATCTTATCTCGTTTTATTGTACGTGCAATTCTATCTTCAATCGGTGCAAAAACAGTAATAATTTTATCTAACAATTTATAGCTACCACTTTCAAATAGAATAGCTGCTTCATATAAAGTATAATTTTGATAATGATGTGTTTGATACCATTCTATTGTATCTTTAAAAACGGCTGGATGCACAATGGCATTGAGTTGTTGCAGTAAATTTTTATCCTGAAATGCTTTATCAGCGATTTGTTTTCGGTTGAGTTGACCGTTTTCATCATAAGCATCTGAACCAAATAGTTTTTTTATATGATGAATTACATCGGCATCAGTTACCATAATTTCCTTAGCACGCACATCAGCATAGTAAATTGGAATACCGAGCGTGGCAAAAATCTTGACATACGGTAGTTTTTCCGCTGCCAATTCCACCTGTAATGCCAATCTTTAACATAGAGATTTATTGAACACTGATTTAATAGATTTTATAAGATAAAAAGATTTCTCTGCAAAATCATAATCATCATTAAAATCCGTGTTCTTTTTTCTATTTCGTTTCTGTTGATGTAGTATTTACAGCTTTAGTCAATTCTGCATTAATAGAAGATTTTTCCATTTTTAATCGAGTTGGTCCATCAACTTGAACTAAAACTGTATTGTCGTCATTAATAGCAGTAATTTTTCCGTGAATTCCTGACGTTGTAATTACTTTATCGCCAACTTTAATGGCTTCTAAAAATGCTTGTGCTTCTTTTTGTTTTTTGTTTTGTGGTCTTATAAGAAAAAAGTAAAAAACCACACCCATCAACAATAACATAATTGGCAGTTGCATTGGATTTGCTGCACCACCTGCTTGTAATAAAAATAAAAGAGAATTCATTTTAATAATTTAGATTGCAAATCTATCAATCTAAGTACAATAATCAAAATAATGTTCTTGTTAAATTAAATAACACCTGTTGCACGTAATATACCAACAACTCCAACTAAAATCCAAAAGCTGTTTAATAAAGAATATGCTCTATCTTTTCTTAAAATAGCACACCAACTTAATATGATAGCATCAATAGTATTAAAAATCCAGACAAATAAAAATGGACTTTCAGAACCCAACCAACTTACTAAACTAAAACTAATTATTCGCATTATAACTCCAAGCATTTCAACCTTTGAAATGTTGTTTAATATAAATTGATTTAGCTTGTTAATCATAAAAAAATAATTTCTAAATATCAATAATTGAACGCAATAATACGAAATATAATCAATACTCATAAAGAAGATAATACTCTATAATTTAGTAACTTTGACAAATAAATTACAAGTTTAAACTATCAAAATAAAAAGATATGCAATTCTTAAAAAATTTAAACATTAATGAAACAAATGCTGGTACTTCAACAGGTACAAATTGGATTTCTACCAATAATCATTTAGATTCTTTTTCTCCTGTGGATGGTAAAAAAATTGCTACTGTACAAATTACTGATGAAGAAGCATACAAAAATGTTTTACAAAAAGCTGAAGATGCTTTTAAAGTTTGGCGATTATTGCCAGCACCAAAACGTGGTGAAATTGTACGCCAAATGGGTGAAGAATTTCGCAGACATAAAGATGATTTAGGTAGATTGGTTTCCTGGGAAATGGGAAAAAGTTTACAAGAAGGTTTAGGTGAAGTGCAAGAAATTATTGATATCTGCGATTTTGCAGTAGGTCTTTCTCGTCAATTATATGGTCTAACCATGCATTCTGAACGACCAAATCATCGTATGTATGAACAATATCATCCAATTGGAATTGTTGGAATCATCACAGCATTCAATTTTCCGGCTGCAGTTTGGGGTTGGAATGCTATGTTGGCTTGGGTTTGCGGCGACGTTTGTGTGTGGAAACCGTCAGAAAAAACGCCATTAACAGCCGTTGCGTGTCAAAAAATTGTAGAAAAAGTTATAAAAGCCAATAATTTGCCGGAAGGTTTATCGTGTTTAATAAATGGCGACCGCAATGTTGGCGAATGGATGGCTGCTGATGAACGGATACCATTAATTTCTGCAACTGGTTCAACACGAATGGGAAAAGAAGTTGGCAAAGTGGTCGCTGCTCGATTAGGAAGAAGTTTATTAGAATTAGGTGGCAACAATGCGATTATAATTACACCAAATGCAGATTTAAAATTAGCTATCGTTGGTAGTGTATTTGGCGCAACAGGTACAACAGGTCAACGTTGTACTACAACTAGAAGATTGATTATACATTCTTCTGTTTATGAGCAGTTTAAAGAGCAATTAGTTAGTGCATTTAATCAATTAAAAATAGGAAATCCGTTAGAAGATGGTATTCATGTTGGACCATTGATTGACACACATGCAGTGCAACTATATTCAAAAGCTATTGAAGAATGCAAAGTGCAAGGTGGTCGATTTGTGGTTGAAGGTGAAGTATTATCTGGCTCAAGCTACACTTCTGGTTGCTATGTGAAACCTTGCATTGCCGAAGTAGATTCACAATTACCAATTGTAAAAACAGAAACCTTCGCACCTATTTTATATTTAATGAAATACGACCATTTGGAAGATGCTATTGCATTACAGAATGAAGTACCACAAGGTTTATCATCATCAATAATTACAACCAATATGCGCGAAATGGAAGCATTTTTATCGGCTGCTGGTTCTGATTGTGGAATTGCCAACGTAAATATGGGAACTTCAGGTGCAGAAATTGGTGGTGCATTTGGTGGTGAAAAAGAAACTGGTGGTGGACGCGAATCTGGCTCAGACGCCTGGAAAGCATATATGCGTAGACAAACCAGCTCGATCAACTATGGCAAAGACTTGCCATTGGCGCAAGGAATTAAGTTTGATTTGTAAGTTTAATTTTTAAGAAATTTTTATCATTTATTCTGCTTAATTTACTGCTTCAAAATTAAACGTATGATAATTTTATCTTTTATTTTAGGTGTTTTGTTGTGGACTTTTGCAGAATATATGTTGCATCGTTTTTTAGGACACGAACATAAAGGCAGAAATTTCTTTAAAAGAGAACATGTGCAACATCATGCAAAATTTAATTACTTCGCGCCTGTTTATAAAAAAGTAATTAGCGCCAGTATAGTGTTTATGATTTTCTTTTTGTTCGGAAATTTGTTTGCACCAGTTTTAATAGTGCTTTTCTTTTTAATAGGATTTTTTGGCATGTATGCTTTGTACGAAGCAGCACATTTCAGATATCATGCAAAAGATCCATTAGTAGCACCTTTTATAATTTTGAGAAAACATCATTTTTATCATCATTTTCATAATCCAAAAATGAATCATGGTGTAACTACACGATTTTGGGACAGAGTTTTTGGTACGTTTATTCCAGTGGAAACAGTGAATATACCAGAAAAGATGACTATGAACTGGTTAACAAATGATGGTGAAATTAAAAACAGATACGCTGTTCATTTCAGAATAATCAATAATAATAGGAAATAGTTTTTACTATTTTTTAGTTTGATTTCAGATTATATTTCATTACAAAAAATTTTTTATATTTTAAAATTTTTTTAAAAAAAAAAAAATTTTTAAATTTTTATTGCAAAGCCAATTTTTGCCCACGATGCTTCTTCGTAACCAGCTTCGATGGCAACGCCAAAATGCTCTACAAAATAATAGCGCAAAGCAACACCACCACCAGCGTTCACACCTATTTTTTTAGTTTTAGTATCTAAGGTTTTATCTTTATACGAAATAAAATAAGCGCCAATATGTCCGTGAATATCAAAATCGAGTTTTTCAGAAAGCAACTCTTTATCTAATTTATCATCTAACAATTGCCACCAATGCAACGCAACACGCGCACCAGTTGCTTGTCCGAAATAGGAAACATTAGTTGATTTATAGTTTTTAAATGCAACTGAATAATATGCACCAACGCTTACATAATCGTGTACATTATAATCTAAATTCAAAGTAAAACCAAGTAACAAACCTGTTCCATATTTTGTGCCAGCATAGTTCAACGATGCAAAACCTAAATGATGTCCAACATTTAAAGTTGGTTGAATGACAACGTTTTTTTTGGCAGATGCACCTTCACTTACTGGTGTATATATTTTTGTTCCTTTTTCATTTTCAATAAACGAAACTTCACTTTTATTAAAATTATTTTCAGATTTTTTTTCTATTTCGATGTTTAGGTTTTCGGCAAATAGTTGAGAAGAAAATACTATAAAAACGATAATTAGAGTAAAAGATTTGAATGATTTATACATATTGTTGTTTATGAATGAAAATGTAAAATTACAGAATTGATGCTGAAATAACTTATCTAAATAAAAAAATGCCACGAAAAATCGTGGCATTTAAATTGATTATTTATTTATTATAATTTAAATGAAATACCAGCTTCCATTAAACTTTTACCGTAACCAACTTCAGCGTAAACGCCAATTTTTGGTTTGAAGAAGTATTTAACACCAACTTGTGGTCCAACAAATAACATACCGCCAATGTTGCTGCTGCTTGCAGGGAAACTTACTGCTAAACCAGAACCAACATTTAAACCAGCATACAAGTCTAATTTATCTCCATGAATATCTTTGCTTGTTTTATCTTCAATTAATTGGAAGAAGTGGAAATTAGCGAAAATACCAACTGGTACATATAATACACCACCACCACCTCTGTAGTTTCTTCCACCAACACCAGTTACAATACCTACGCCAACATAATCATGAACACCAAATTCTGCTTGAACCGATAATGTTCCAGAATACCAAAAACCGCCGTAAAGGCCACCATAATAACCTCTTCCACCAAAATAGCTAGAATAGCCACCACTACCAAATGTGCCTAAATAAGATGACATTCCTAAACCTAAAGATACTGTTTTTGAACCTTTACCTTCGAAAGCTTTATCAGCAGACGATTTTGCACTTTTCTTAGGTGCTGCAAAACTTGACAATTTTAATCCTAATTCTTCAGCAAATGTGTTAGTAGAGAACAATACAATTGTTACTGCTACCATTAATTTCATTAATTTTTTCATTGTTTTAATTTTATGTATTTGAATCTATATGACAAAATTAAAATAAAAATTTCATTGTGAATATACCGAATAATAAGTAGAATTGACCACTTGCTCATTTACGCACATTTTTTCCACAATATAATTTTATGTAGTTTAATTTATAGTACAAAAATAACAAGTTGATTAAACAAAAATTTACACAATTCTATAAAGAAATTACATAATTTTAAGTTATAGTAAGTTATTTTTTTTGAAAGAAATGCATTACACTTTCTCAATAACAATAGCACTAGCGCCACCACCACCATTACAAATTCCTGCTGCACCAATTTTTCCATCTTTATTTTTTAAGATAGAAATTAAAGTAGCTACAATTCTGCAACCAGAATTTCCAATTGGATGACCTAATGCAACTGCACCGCCAAATACATTTATTTTATCATGCGAAATATTCATTTCTTTCATGTTGGCTAAAGCAACTACTGAAAATGCTTCATTAATTTCAAAAAAATCAACATCTTCTACCTTTAAATTTGCTTTGTGTAATGCTTTTGGAATTGCTTTTGAAGGTGTAGTTGTAAACCATTCTGGATCTTGTGATGCATCTGCAAATGAAATAATTTTTGCCAAAGGTGTAACACCTAATTCTTTCACTTTTTTGCCACTCATCAATACCATCGCACTTGCGCCATCATTAATTTTAGATGCATTTATAGCCGTTATCGTACCTTCTTTTTCAAAAGCTGGCTTCAACGCACTTACTTTTGCTTCATCAAATTTTTTATATTCTTCATCTTCAGAGATAGTAACATCGCCTTTTTTAGATGCAATCACAACAGGTACAATTTCATCTTTAAAATAACCGTTTGCATACGCTTCTTGCGCACGTTTGTACGATGAAATAGCATAAGCATCTTGATCTTCTCGAGAAAATGAATAATGTTTTGCACATACTTCACCAGCATTTCCCATCATGTATTTTTTATATGGATCTTGTAATCCATCACGAACAATTGCGTCTAAAATCTCACCATTACCATATCGAATTCCAGTTCTACCAGTTGGCAAATAATGTGGTGCATTACTCATGCTTTCCATTCCGCCAACTACCACTACATCGTTGTCACCTAATTGTATAGATTGTGCGCCTAACATAATTGCTTTCATTCCTGAAGCGCATACTTTATTTACGGTAGTACAAGGCGTTTTTGTATTGATACCAGCAGCTATCGATACTTGTTGCGCTGGAGCTTGTCCTACATTTGCCTGCAACACATTTCCTAAATAAACTTCATCTATTTGATCGCCGTTGATTCCAGCACGTTGCATAGCAGCTTGAACAGCAATTTTACCTAATTCAATAACGTTTACATTTGCTAAAACGCCACTCAATGCGCCAATTGGAGTGCGTGCCATTGATACAATAAATACATCTTCCATAATAATTTTTAATTTGATTACAAAAATACAAAGTATTTAGGAGTTTTAAAATCAATTTATTGTGTAGTTAATACATGTGGCTAAATAAATTGTTTAGAAAACACATTCGTATCTACGAATGTCTCCGACTTCTCCATGTTGTTTGTAAAGTTTCAACTATTTATTCTCTTTAAACTCATTACAACACTGTTATATTTTGTATTTTTTTGTTTCCTTTTATAATAAAAAAACCTCGACTAAATTAGTCGAGGTTTGAATTATTGAATCTACTTATTAAAACTTTATTGTTTCACTACTTTCTCGTAAAACAACTCGTTATCTACTTGTACTTTCAAAATGTAAACACCTTTTGCGAATGAGTTAATATTTAACTCTTCTGTCACTTCTTTACTCATTCCTATCACTTTGCTATACATCTCTCTGCCTTCTGCACTATACATCTTAAGCTCTACATTCGATAATTTTGATAAGCCAATATTTAATACCAATCTGCCATCTGTAGGATTTGGATATAATGTGAACTCTTTCAAATTATTGCTCGTCTTAACTCCTAATGATGTCGTTAATAATGATGCCGATAATACAGAATTACATCCATTACTCACTAATTCAACTCTATATGTTCCTTGTACCGTAAATTTAAAATATGGTGTACTTGTACTTGCAGTTGGTGTTGCACTTCCATTCAAATACCAGTTATACGTCGCACCTGCTACTATAGTACTCGAATACAATGTATCATTTCCTTGTGTAATCGTTGATTGTGACGGTGTTGAATTAACTGTAACACTTCCTGTTGCCGTTGCTTGTGTACAACTGCCTCCTGTTGTCGTTACTGTATAGTTAAACGTACCTGCTGCACTTGGTGATCCACTTATCGTAAATACTCCTCCTGAGTAGCTACCCGTTACTCCTGCTGGTAAACCTGTTACGCCTGCGCCTGTTGCGCTACCACCTACTGCATAAGTAATCGATGTTAATGATATTCCTGTACATTTCGTCTGTCCATTGGTACCTGCTGCTGATGTTAATGCAATCGTTGCATTTGAATTCACCGTTATCGTTCCTGTTGCTGTTGCAGAGCCGCAACCACCTGTCGTTGTTACTGTATAGTTAAACGTGCCTGTTGCTGTTGGTGTTCCACTTATCGTGAATACACCGCCTGCAAAGCTTCCCGTTACGCCTGCTGGTAAGCCTGTTACGCCTGCGCCTGTCGCACTTCCGCCTACACTATACGTGATCGTATTTATCGATGTTCCTACGCATTTGCTTTGTACGTTTGTGCCTGCTGATGATGTCAATGATATTGACGCATTTTCGCTTACAGTTAACGTATACGTTGCTACTGCTGCTACACATGGACTTCCATTCGGATTATTTGTCGTTACTGTTATTGTTACCACATTGCCTGCATCTGCTGTTGTTGGTGTATATGTAAAGCTAAATGGTGAACTTGTTGAGGTGTTGATATTTAATGAGCCAGCTCCATTCTCTGTTATACTTACATTCGTTGCACTACCTCCAAATGTATTACCGCTTATCGTCACTGCACTGCTACTGCATGTTGTTCCGCTTGTGCTTGATAAACTTACACTTGGTGGACTTGTACATCCACAACTATTTACGGTGATACTTCCTGTTAAACTTGCCTGTGTACAACCACCGCCTGTTGTCGTTACTGTATAGTTAAACGTGCCTGTTGCACTTGGTGATCCACTAATCGTAAATACACCTCCTGAGTAGTTTCCTGTTACGCCTGATGGTAAACCTGTTACGCCTGCGCCTGTCGCACTTCCTCCTACTGCATAAGTAATATTATTTATCGATATTCCTACACATACCGTTTGGCTACTTGTACCTGCTGATGATGTCAATGATATTGATGCATTAGCTGTTACTGTTATCGTGCCTGTTGCTGTTGCCTGTGTACATGATCCGCCTGTAGTCGTTACTGTATAGTTAAACGTACCTGTTGCTGTTGGTGCTCCACTTATCGTGAACACTCCACCTGCAAAGCTTCCCGTTACACCTGCTGGAAGACCCGTTACTCCTGCGCCTGTCGCACTTCCTCCTACTGCATACGTAATCGTAGTAATCGATGAATTTACACATTTGCTTTGTACGTTTGTGCCTGCTGACGAACTTAATGTTAGCGTTGCTCCTTGATTTACCACAATACTACCTGTCGCAGTTGCTTGTGTACATGATCCGCCTGTAGTAGTTACTGTATAGTTAAACGTACCTGTTGCACTTGGTGTTCCACTTATCGTGAACACACCGCCTGCAAAGCTTCCTGTTACACCTGCTGGAAGACCTGTTACACCTGCGCCTGTGCCACTACCTCCTACTGAATACGTAATATTCGTGATTGCTGTACCACTACACTTAGTTTGTGCGTCTGTGCCTGATGCAGAGGTTAATGTTATCGTAGAATTTCCATTGATTGTCAATGTACCTGTTGCAGTTGCCTGTGTACATGAACCACCTGTAGTCGTTACTGTATAGTTAAACGTCCCTGTTGCCGTTGGTGCACCACTTATCGTAAACACTCCACCTGCAAAGCTTCCCGTTACGCCTGCTGGTAAACCTGTTACGCCTGCGCCTGTGCCACTACCACCTACTGAATAGGTAATCGCTGTAATAGCCGTATTTACACATTTTACTTGTGCATTCGTGCCTGCTGCTGAGCTTAACGATATCGTAGAATTTGGATTCACTGTTATGCTTCCCACTGCAGTTGCTTGCGTACAAGTTCCTGTCGTCGTTACCGTATAGTTAAATGTTCCTGTAGCTGTTGGTGTTCCACTTATCGTAAACACTCCACCTGCAAAACCACCTGTTACTCCTGCTGGTAAACCCGTTACGCCTGCACCTGTACCACCACCTCCTACTGAATAGGTAATCGCTGTAATAGCCGTATTTACACATTTTACTTGTGCATTCGTGCCCGCTGCTGAGCTTAAGGTTATCGACGCATTTGGTCGTACTCGGATTGATTTGGTAGCTACTGTACTTGCTATTACTGTCGCTCCATTATGTG
Source organism: Saprospirales bacterium (assembly GCA_016711605.1). GTDB lineage: Bacteria > Bacteroidota > Bacteroidia > Chitinophagales > JADIYW01 > JADJSS01. The sequence continues at coordinate 205,745 of JADJSS010000045.1, read as the reverse complement.
TGTACGCTACTAAGCTAATAGTATAATTGCCTACTGTATTAAACACAGGACTCACTGAGCTACTTGTTGAAGTTGATGGTGTGCCTCCTGGCAACGTCCATCTTATTGAATCTAAAACACCTCCGTTGGCTGTCGTTGATGTACTCGTAAACGTTAAACTTCCTCCGATACATACTACCGTGTCACTAGCCGTGAAACTTGAAGTTACTGTAGGTGTGGTTACAGGTGAGAATAAGTTTATATTATCAACGTAAATTGTATGACCATAAGCACCATAATTTCTAAAAATTAATTGAACATTTGGTTTGTTTAAGTATGCTGCAGGTATTACAACTGTATCTGATCTCCATTGATTTGCAGCAGGATAAAATTCTGGACCTAAACCAGCAGGAAAAGTTGCTAAGTTAGTTTCTCCTTTTCTATAGATACTTTGCGTAGTGCCTTGACAATTATCTGTAATTAAAACTTCTAAAGTATCCCACAAAAACTGATCAACACCTGCACCAGCATCTCCAAAGAATGGTGCATAAGCAATATCAAATTTCAATTTTGCTTCTGTAATACCAGTTAAGTTAATCTTTGGAGTCATAATATCATCTTTCTTATATTTTCCATCCAATGTTGTATTGTCAAAAATCATAGATCTATTACCGATGCCATAACCACTATATCCATTACGAACATCCCAATTAACTGCTGGACTTCCGTTTCTGTTAAAAATATCCCAACCTAATGGTGGAAAATATGCACTTTCAAAATTTTCTGAGAAAGGAAAAGAAGCATTACCAATAAATGGAACATTTATTTGTTGAGTAACAGAATGTGAACCTCTGTTATTGGTAACAGTTAGAGTAACGTCATGAAAACCAGGTGTATTGAATGAAATACCGCTTGGATTTTTCACATTTGATGTTGCAGGAGTTCCACCTTGAAATGTCCAACTCCATGATGTCGGTGCAAATAAAGATTTATCTGTAAAGTTATAAGTTTTTGTAGTAGCACATAAAGCAGCATTTTGAAGTAAAGATGTAAATTTAGCTACCGGTTTTTGTTTTACGGTATCACAAACAGGTGAATTTGGCAAGTTTTTTCTAAAATCTGCATTTTGCATAACTGCCTGAAATCTTGCTGATTGACCATTTGTAAATAAAGCCATACAGTTATCACCTGTGTAATCCATAAAATTTTGAAACATGTCACCAGCTGGTGCATTGCCACAAGTAATATGAGGTGCAGTGTAGCAAGTATAATTTTCTTCTAAAGCTGTTGGAGTATCATCAACATAATCAGTTCCACAACTATCATCACCCCAAATATGGCGTAAACCTAACCAGTGACCAATTTCATGTGTTGATGTTCTTCCTAAACTTGCACCATTATTACCAAAATAACTTGCTCTGCAAACAAAACCATCATTTAATTCGTTACCTGCACCAGTTGGCATTCCACCTAAACCTGACATACCTGGGAATGTTGCATAACCTAGAATAGTACCTGTTCCTGTGGTTTCAATACCAGGAACTACCCAAATATTTAAGTAATAATTTGGATCCCAAATTGTTGTTTTTTTTATTGTACCATCAATTAAATCTCTTGCCCAACCAGTAGTTCCAGGGTTTCCCCAGCCACGTGTATTTCCGTTAATTCGTTCAATACCTGGCTCAGCTAAAACATTATTATTCAAATCTAATTTTGCCAAGCAAAATGTAATATTGGAGTTTGCTTTTACTGCGGCAAATGCAGATGGCAAACTGCCACTATTTAAACCTGTACCAGCGTAATCATTATTTAATGTAGTTAACTGCTGTTGTACTCTCGTTGCAGAAATGTTTTGTGAAGTTGTATTTTGATAATAACAAATATGAACAATAACTGGAATTGTGTAAGAAATTTGCTGTTCTCTACCATTTGCTGCATGTTGTGCTTGTTGCATTTGGATAATACGTTGAATTTGATTTTCCCATTCAACATTTGGTTTTTCTGATCCACACCAACCTTTACTTGTTGGTTTGTCAACAGAAAATGAATTTCCAATCATTAATAATAAGAAAGGAACTAATAAGAGTAATTTTTTTGTCATTTTTAAGATATTTCAATACAAATATAACGTTAATATCAACTTTATCAAATAGCTTTGAATAATTAATTGCAATACAGGCATCATTTAAAATTCAATTAATATGTTTAAAATTACCTTTTATGAATCAGCTGCAAAACGAAACATCGCCTTATTTACTACAACACAAAAACAATCCCGTAGATTGGTATCCATTTGGTAAAGAAGCACTTAAAATTGCACATCATGAAAATAAATTAGTTTTAGTTTCGGTTGGTTATGCTGCTTGTCATTGGTGTCATGTGATGGAACATGAAAGTTTTGAAGATGAAACGGTGGCAAAAGTGATGAATGAGCATTTCGTTTCGATTAAAGTAGATAGAGAAGAGCGACCAGACATTGACCAGATTTATATGAATTGTGCCATGATAACAACTGGTCACGGTGCTGGCCTTTGAATGTTCTTTGTTTGCCTGATGGTAAACCTTTTTTTGCAGGCACTTATTTCCCAAAAGATAAATGGATAAATGCGTTGCTTTATTTTGCTGATATTTATAAAAAAGAACCACAAAAAATAATTGATCAGGCAACACGCATCACTAAAGGATTGCAGGAAATTGATTTGATTTCATTGAACCAGAATGAACGAACGATTGATAAACGTTATCTAGAAATTATTTGGGAAAACTGGAAAGATAAACTCGATTATGATTTTGGTGGACGCAAAGGTGCGCCAAAATTTATGATGCCGAACACGCTTGAATTTTTATATCGTCTACAGCAACATATTGCTGATGATTCTATTTCAGCTTATTTAAAAACAACACTCAAAAAAATGGCGTTTGGTGGTTTGTATGATGTGATTGGTGGTGGCTTTGCACGCTATAGTGTAGATGCATTTTGGAAAGTTCCGCATTTTGAGAAGATGCTTTATGACAATGCTCAATTATTAACGGTTTATGCGCATGGCTATCAACTTACGAAACGACCGATGTATAAGAGTGTGATTGAAAAAACGATTGGATGGATTGACAGAGAAATGACGGATAAAAAAGGTGGAATATATGCATCCTTGGATGCCGATAGCGAAGGTGTTGAAGGCAAATTTTATTGCTGGCATTATGACGAACTAAAAGAAATATTAGGAACTGATTTTGACTTTATAAAAGATCTTTATAACATTGAAAAAGAAGGAAATTTTGAACATGGAATGAATGTATTGTTTCGTACGAATGACCATGAATATTTTATGGAAAAGTATGGCATCACCAATGAAATATTTCAGGAAAAATTAAATACTATTCATCAGCTTTTATTTGAAAAAAGAAAAGCAAAAATTCGTCCGAATTTAGATGATAAGATTTTGACAGAATGGAATGCACTTTTTATTAAAGGTTTAGCTGATTGTTACCAAGCAATTGGTGATGAAAACTATCTAAACAAAGCTATTTCTATCACCGAATTTATTCTGCAACACTGCAAACAAGATGATTATCGTTTAAACAGAAATTATAAAAATGGCATTTCTAACATCAACGCATTTTTACCTGATTATGCTTATTTTATGGATAGTTTGATGGCATTGTATTCAATTACGATGAATGAACAATATCTAAATGAAGCGTTACATTTTATGGAATATGCTATCGCACATTTTTATGACAAAACTAGCGGCATGTTTTATTTTACTTCTGATATTGATGAAAAATTAGTAGCACGAAGTATGGAAAGTAGCGACAATGTAATTCCGTCTTCTAACTCAGCGATGGCAAAAAACTTGTTATTGCTGAGTAAATTCTTTGATATGCCTGAATACGAAAAAATGGCATCAACAATGCTGAATAATGTGTTAGATGATGTGCTTAAAAACCCACCTTTCTATTCTAATTGGGCAATCTTATTAGATATGAATTTATACCAACAAACAGAATTGATTATTATTGGAAAAGATGCGAGACAACTACTTCAACAAATTTCACGAAATTACTTACCAAACGTATTAATTGCAGCCAGCGAGACAAGAAGTGAACTACCTTTATTTAAAGACAGATTTGTAAAAGAAAAAACACTCATTTATGTTTGCAAAAACAAAGCATGTTTGTTACCAGTTGAAAGTGTTGAGGAAGCGATGAAATTAATAAAATAAAGATAAAATTACATGAAAATACTCATCACAGGAATAACAGGTTTAATTGGCAAGCATTTGATGTATGTTTTGTTGGAAAATAAATATACTGATATTCGAGGTCATCATTTTACCAATAGAAATATGGAAGAATATTTATCGAATGGAATTGATCTTTTTCAAGCAGATATTTGCGATAAAAATGCTATTAAAAACATCACAAAAGATTGCGAAGTTGTGGTACATAGTGCAGCCAAAGTGATTGATTACGGTACAAAAAAAGATTTCTATACTGCACATTATGATGCTACTCATTTTTTATTGAAAGATGCATTGCAAAACAAGGTGAAACATTTTATTTATGTAAGTTCGGTTGGTGTGGCAAGTGGAATTGACAGAAATAAAATCATTCCTGATGAAACGACTCCATTAGTAAAAACAGGTGTTCACTACGATGATGCGAAAATTGATACGGAAACTTTAGTGAAAGATTTCTGCACTCAACACCATATTTTCTATACGATTATTCGTCCGTCTGCGGTAATTGGAAAAGATAGCGTTTGGGTAACGGAGCCACTGAAAAGAATTGATACACCTGTAGGTTTAAAATTAATTGACAATGGCAAACAACCTGCGTGTTTAATAGATGCTACTAATTTAGCGAATGGTATTTTTTTGTGTATGATAAAAGATATTGCGCGCAATCAAACCTACTTTTTTATGGATGATTGGCATGTTTCGTGGAAACAATATTTTACAGATTTGGCTGCTATGAAAAATAAAACCGTAGGTAGTTCTATTCCTTTTAAAGTTGCTTATACTGTTGCAAGCATTGCTGAAACGGTGTTTCCTTTGTTTGGAAAAAATCCACCATTAGCAAAAAAATCGGTGCAGGCAACAGGAATGAACAGAACGGTTTCGACAGAAAAGGCAAGAACAGAGTTGGGTTGGATTTCTAAAATTTGTTATGAAGAGTCAATGAAAAGAATTAAAGAGAGTTTGAAATAAAAGAAGACTTATAATTTGAACTAGAAAAGTTCCAAAGTATCGGAACAATAAGAAGACAAAAGAAAAACCATGCAATCATTTAATCAAAAAACATGGTTCAGACATTTTTTCGGTTGTTATGAATTCAAAATTATTCTCTAATTTTAATATGAATTATGTTTAACTTTATTGAAAATTAGAATTACATAAGTATGACAAAATATTTACACTTACTAACTATTTTACTTTCTATTTGCAGTTGCAAGAACTAATAAAAAGTTGCTTCATTGAATGATTACAAAAACAATATTATTTCATTTGGCTCTGGTGGTGACTTTGCTGGAACCGAAACTACATATTCTATTTTAGAAAATGGACAAGTATTTGTATCAACTGGTTTGGCAACTATGACAACTACAAAATTTAACAGCATTTCTAAAAAACAGGCAAAAATCTTGTTTGAAAAAGCAGCAAAAATTGATTGGTCGAAACCTACCATCAATGATCCGGGAAACATCTATTATACACTTGGCTACGGAAAAGGAGATGCTGCTACGAAACAAATTTGGGGAAATAATCAAGTGCAACCTTCTAAAGAAATTACAGAATTATATACAGAACTTTCGCAAGTAATCATAAAAAAATAAAACTATAACTCATGAAAAAATTACTATTTATCTTAAGCATGTTTGTTCTTGGCACTTCGGTTGCACAAAACAACAATGCATTTTCATCTAAAATAAAAACAGGAACTGCTGCAAAACCATCTTTTCAGTATCAAACCATCAACGGACAAACTTCTTCATCACCAACTAATTTCTATTTAGGAAGTGTATCTGTAACAAAACCGGAATGGTCTGTTATAAAAGATAAAGAAACAGGTTTGCCAATTTTAATTGATGGAATTAAACTTTCTACAAACATTGCATCTAAAACCAATACGGTAGATATTAAAGAAAAAGTGTTGTCTGAAATTCAGGATGCTCTAAAAATAAAAGATGCAAAATCAGAATTTAAAACAATCACTTCTGAAACAGATGCGCAGCAAAATCAACATATAAAAATTCAACAAACAAAAAAATGGTTTGGAAGTTTATGGCGCACAAGCATGGCTACATATTTATAAGAATGGCGAAATTTCTTTTAATGGAAGAACGGTTGCAACGCCTGTTTTAACTGACTTTGAGTACAGCATCGCTCAAACAAACGCAGAACAAATTGCAAAAAATGATCTGCAAAAATTATTCACTTTTGTTGAACCAAATAATCAAACCGACAACAGATTTAGTTTCAAAAATTTTGTTGCTGAACAAATCTTATTGCCAAATCCAAACAATATAAACGATGTAAAACTAGCTTGGCATATTTCAGTTCGTCCAAATATTATGCATCATTGGGAATATTTTATAGATGGAAAAACAGGTGCTATTTTAAACAAGTATGACAACACGTGTGCTGTTGGTCCTGCTACTGCTGTTGCCAATGATTTGAAAGGTGTATCTAAAACCATAAACACGTTTAATGCAAACAGCAAATACTATTTGATAAACGCTACGAAGTCCATGTTTACTGGGTCTAACAGCACATTGCCTGTTGCAGGCAAAGGTACTATTGTAACATTGGATCTGCAAAACACGAATCTGAATAATCCATCTTATGAAGATATCACAACTGCTTCAAACACAGGTTGGACACCAACTGCGGTTTCTGCACACAACAATGCATCAATTGCTTTTGATTATTTTAAAACAAAATTCAACAGAAATTCTATTGATGGAAAAGGTGGTGATGTGGTTTCTTTTATCAATGTTGCCGGCGATAATGGCGGCAATTTGGATAATGCTTTTTGGAACGGACAATATATGTTTTATGGCAACGGACAAACTTCATTTAAACCATTAGCAAGAGGTTTGGATGTTGGCGGCCACGAAATGACACATGGTGTCGTACAAAATACGGCTAACTTAGAATACCAAGGTGAATCAGGTGCTATCAACGAATCGATGGCTGATGTATTTGGTGTTTTAATTGATGGAACAGGTAGAACTAATTATAAGATTGGTGTTGATGTGGTGAATCTTTCTGCGTTTCCATCAGGCGCATTACGCGATATGCAAGATCCACACAATGGTGGAACTTCATTAAGTAGTCCAGGTTATCAACCAGCCAAAGTATCAGAAAAATATACAGGTACACAAGATAATGGCGGTGTGCATATCAATAGTGGTATACCAAATAAAGCATTTTATTTAATCGCAAATTCTATCACCAAAGCAAAAGCAGAACAAATTTATTACAAAGCACTTTCATCATACCTGACAAAATCATCTAAATTTATTGACTTAAGAATTGCTGTTGTAAAAGCGGCAACAGATATTCATGGTGCAGGTTCAAACGAAGTAACAGTAGTTAAACAATCTTTTGATGCTGTTGAAATTTTTGATGGTAATGGTGGAACGTATCAAAACAATGTACCAACTAATACAGGTGCTGAAGGTTTGCTAATTGTAAACACAGACAATACAGATGCAAATACATTATACCTTACTACTTCTGCTGCAACGTCTTTTCAACCATTATCGCAACGTGTATTAAACAGAAAAGCAACCGTTACTGATAATGGTGCGTTTGCTTATTTTGTTGGTGCTACAGACCATAATATTTATGCTGTTGCATTAACATCACCATTTACACAAACACAATTAACTACTGATGGATTTTGGGACAATGTTGCTATTTCTAAAGACGGAACAAAATTAGCAGCTGTTTCCACTTCAATTGATACAGCAATCTATGTATTTAAATTTGGTGGCAGCAGTTGGACAAAATTTAGATTATACAATCCTACGACCGCGCAAGGTTTAAATTCTGGTGGAGCAAGATATGCTGATGTTTTAGAATGGGATTTTTCTGGTGAGAATGTATTATATGATTCGTATAACGTAATACGATCTTCTACAGCTGCAGATTTAGATTTTTGGGATTTAGGTATTATAAAAGTTTGGAACAACACAACAAACTCTTTAGGAAATGGTACAATTTTTAAACTATTTTCAAATTTAGAAGCAGGTGAAAGTATAGGAAATCCAACATATTCTAAAAATTCACCGTATATTATTTCGTTTGATTACATCAACTCTAACACCAATAAAAATATTATGTATGGTGTAAATTTGGAAACAGGTGACATCGGAACTGTGTTTGATAATGGTGAATTAGGAACTCCAACATATTCGCCATTAGATAATAAAATTGCATTTACAAGTACAGCTAACAGCAAGCAAGTGGTAGGTTTGATTAATTTAAATGCTGATAAAATTACAGGTGTTTCTTCATCTGCAACAGCGATTATTAATGATGCAAAATGGCCAACTTGGTTTTCAAAAGGCACCAGAATTTTAGGTGTTAATAATAAAAAATCAGCTATTGAATTATCTATTTATCCAAATCCTATGAATGATAAATTGTTTATTGAATTGAAAAACAATACGAATATTCAGGTTACGGTTTATAATTTAGCTGGTGAATTAATGAATACAACTTTTGTTGAAACAAATAAAAGCATAGATGTTTCGGCATTGGCGAAAGGAAATTACATTGTACACATTACAACAGATCAAGGTGAAGCAAGTAAGGTTTTTATAAAACTATAATTCTTTTTTAAATCAGAATAAAAAAAATGCCGAATAAATTATTCGGCATTTTATATTGATAAAACTTTTTACATTATATAATCAAAGCATCAATTTCTTTTATCATATCGTCGTTATACCAATCAATGCCTTCTACTTTTGCTTCAACCTTCTCTCCTTTTTTATTGATTAAATAGGTTGTTGGAAAACGACGTATTCCAATTTCTTTTAATGGTTTTTCACTTCTATAAAAAATTAAATCAGATGGTAAAACTGCTTTCATAGAATTTACTTTATCAAACGATTCATCTGTAATCATTACAACTTTCAGTTTATCGCCAAAATGTTTTTGCAATTCCATCAATTCAGGTTGCTCTTTTCTGCAATCACCACACCAAGTTTGAAAATAAGATAGTATCAACACTTTTCCAGTGAAAGTTGAAGCATCTATTTTATTATTTTGTTCATCAAATAATGTAGTCTTTTCAATTGGATTTTTTGGTGCGCGTTTACCGCTAAACACTACAAAATACAATACGTTTCCAAAGATTACAGCCAAAAGAAATGGTATATATTTTTTCTTATTCATTTTATTTTTTAAAACGATTATTTGATTTGTGTAAACGATTTGTAGTGATTATTGGTAAACCAACTTCTTCCATCGCTACCAGTAACCAAACGTTGCGGACCGCGACTTTTATTCGGTTTATCTGCATTCACGTCCCATTCTTGGTATTTAATTCTATTACCAGCAGCATCGCGTTCCGGCAATAAATGCTCATAGTTTCCAAAATGTCGTCCACCAACAAAACCATCTGGTGCAGCATTATTTTTTTTGATATACTCTAAAACCGTAATCGCTTGTTGAGGAACACCATCTGCATTTCTATCTCTATTCTTTTGAGTAGTAGGATTTGAATTTGGATCTTGGTTATTACTTGTTGGATTTGGATTTACAACAACATTGTTATTTGTTGTTGCAACTTTCAAACCATCAGCATAACCATCTTGGAAACCTTTCTTATAATCATTAGATGATGATTGATTACAAGCAGAAAATAAAATTACAGAAAGAAAAAATGCAAAAATAAATTTCATCTGAATATTTTTATTGCTTTTAATGGAGCAAATGGAATTCGCAAATAATCATTGCTGTATGGTGTGCGAACACTAATGCTCATTTCATTACGTATAACTTTTTACTAGTAACTAATATCTAATTTATTTTTTATTCGCTTTTGCATGATCGGCTAAAAATTGCGCCAAACCTTTATCTGTTAATGGATGATAAAACAAACCAACGATTGAATTTAAAGGACATGTTACCACATCAGCACCAGCTTCTGCGCAACGAACAATATGCAAAGGATTGCGAACCGACGCTGCTAAAATTTGTGTTTTAAAATCATAATTATCATAAATCAAACGAATCTGATGAATCAAATCAATACCATCAACACTCATATCATCTAATCGACCAACAAACGGACTCAAATACGTAGCACCAGCTTTTGCTGCAAGAATAGCTTGTCCAGCAGAAAAAACCAAGGTACAATTGGTTTTAATTCCATGATCTGAAAAATATTTAATGGCTTTTACACCTTCACGAATCATCGGTACTTTTACTACAATGTTTTTATGCAATTTTGCGAGTTTCTTGCCTTCATCAATCATACCTTTATAATCAGTAGAAATAACTTCAGCACTCACATCACCATCTACAATTTCGCATATTTTTTTGTAGTGATTCCACACATTTTTTTCACCAACAATTCCTTCTTTTGCCATCAATGTAGGATTCGTTGTGCATCCATCTAAAATACCTAAATCGGCTGCTTCTTTAATTTGTTCAAGGTTGGCTGTGTCAACAAAAAATTTCATTTGTATAAGTTTATATTGAATGCAATATTAGCAAAATAAAATGGTTTTAAACAGTTATTTGCTCATTGTTTGTAGCATCTTGCTTGGCAATTTTTATTATTTCAGCAGTAATGTCTTTTTTGGTGATAGCAGATGCTGTTAAGACACCACTCATCAACGCACCACCAATTCCAACCGTAACAATATCTTGTCCAGTTAAAAATAAGTTTTTGATTGGTGTTTGTGGTTTCAGATATTCTTTGGCAAATCGCTCTGGATGATGATCTAATCCATAAATTTCACCATTTAAATAATTACAAAAATGTTTTGTTGTAATTGGCGTTGACAATTCATACAAATCAATTTTTCCTCTAAGCTGTGGTTCGTATGTAAATAAATGTTCCAGTAAACGCTGTGCAAATAGTTCTTTAAATGCATCGTACTCATCACCTCTTTTTTTCCAGCGCGTGTCTTCCCATTTTTTAAACCAATCATATTTTACAACTGTAATTATTTCAATAGTAGATCTTCCTGGATATTTTTCTAAGAACTTTGGATTTTTTGATGCTGGAAATGAAATATACACAACCGGAAATTCTTTAGTATAATCTGCTAAATATTCTTCAATTGCTTTGTCATGATCGGTTCCATTTGGATAAATCCAATAATTTGCTTTTGGCAAATTCAGTTCTTCTGCAGTATGTTTTAAACCGATATACAAACTCAAATGTCCATAAGATGCAGGCAATTCCAGCGCATCATTTAAATGAGGAATGAGTTTTTTTGAAGCTTCTGGAATTAGATTTTTATAAGTAATATGAACACCAGCACCACTCACCACAATATCACTTTTAATGATTTTTCCATCTGACATCACTACACCTTTTGCAACACCATCTTCAATTAAAATTTCTTTCACACCAGCACCAATCAATATATTTCCACCATTTTTTAAAATGCTTGGTGCAATAGTATTGAAAATTTCTTCAGAGCCACCAATTGGATAAAATCCACCATTCATATAATGCAAGGCAACCGCTGCATGAATGGCAAAACTACTTTTAGATGGTGGCATTCCATAATCGCCAAATTGTGCAGAAAGAACCGCTTTTAATTCATCATTATCAGAAATCGAATCGAGCACTTCTTTCGTGGTTCGTTTTGCAATTCGAGCATAAGCATTTCCCATAAAAGGTGCTGCAAAAAACAACATAAAATTAGGCATAGCTTTTTTCATGTAATAGCTTTTTGCCGAACGGTTTACTTCAAACAATGCTTCTACATATTTATCGATTGATCGTGCATCTTTTTCGGTTGGAAAATATTCTTTCATGCGTGTTTTCCAGTTCTGCAATCCTTTTAGGTATTCATATTCTCTGTTTTGAATGATCACTCTATCATACACTTCACCCATGTCGGCCCATTTCAAATTCTTATCAGTGATATGTTCAAAAACAATACGCAGCAACGAACCTTTTCTGTCCATGTCACCAACATAATGCAAACCCACGTCCCATTCATAATCGTTTCGAGTGAAGACATGCGTGTAACCACCTGGTGTGGTATGTTTTTCACAAACCAATACTTTTTTGCCTTTTCTTGCTAAAAGTGATGCAGTGGTTAAACTACCTAAACCAGAGCCAATGCAAATAACATCATAATGTTCTGCAATAGTTGGTCGTTGTTTGTATGATTGAAAAGTTTCATGAAATAAATTAGAGAATTAATGAATGGTAGATTTTGAGAATTTTATGAATTTATACGTTGTTCAAAATCTTTTAAAACAGTTGATTTTATAGAAGTTGGTAATAGATTTATGATTTTCAAGACACGTAATTCTTCTTTTTTGGACAAATGTGTAAATACAGTTAACACTTCATTTTGTAACTGATGTTGATATGCGGTAGTTATTATTTTCTCCAAACGTTCATCAGAAAATCGTTCAACTATTTTTGCAATATATTCTTTATTTTCTACAAAAGAGGAAACATGAATCAGGTCTTCTTCTTTATTTATAATTTTTGATAATTCTATTAATCTTGGAATATCAGAAACATCCACAAAACCAGCAGCTACTAAATATTTCTTTTTATGCACCAATTCTGTGGTTACTTTTTTCAAAATATCCATTGGAATTTGATTGATTAAATGCTTTGCTTTTTCCGGTGTCATATATTCTGCAACAGTTGCCAAAAATGAGGTGCTCATATATTTCATGATGGAAATCGCATCTTTTTCAGGCATGTAATAACTCATGTTTGCTGCAATCAACGGACCCATTACGGTTTCAGAAATTTTCGCATTCATGTAATTTGGAAAGAATTTCGCCACACCTGTGAGTCGTTTCCAAATATCGGTTTGCGTAAACTGGGAAACGTCTAAAATTTGCAAACGTAGTTGATTTAATTCTGCTTTTGTCAACTTTTCTAAAAAAGAAAAATCATCTGTTTCTTTAATTTGCAGCACATGATTTAATTTTTGGATTTCTGTTTGCTTTTTCTGGTGGTCGTTCATCGTTATAAATATAAAAAATGATTTACAATATCGTACTTTTACAGAGTGAATATTTATCAAACCAAAATTATTTGTAAAACCTTTCAAGGTTTAGAGTCAGTTTTAGCAGAAGAATTGAATATGCTAAAGGCAAAGAATATTGAAATCATTAAACGTGCAGTTATTTGTGATTTTGACCAGGAATTATTGTACAGATGCAATATTCAATTGCGTACTTGCTTAAAAGTTTTAGTTCCATTATTTGATTTTGAGTCAACTTCACCAGAAGATTTATATGCGTTTGCACTTCGAATTCCTTGGGAAGATTATTTTACGATTGACCAAAGTTTTGCGATTGATTTTACGATTCAGTCTGAATTTTTTACACATTCACAATTTGCTTCTTTAAAATTAAAAGATGCGATTTGCGACAGATTTAGAAAATACAATGATGATAAACGACCGAATGTAAATCCTGAAAAACCTGATATTCTTTTCAATTTACACATCAACAAAGATAAAGTAACGATTTCGATGGATAGTTCTGGCGATTCGTTTCATAAACGCGGCAACCGTATCGACCAAGATATTGCGCCAATTAATGAAGTGTTGGCTGCTGGTTTAATTATTATGAGTGGCTGGAATCGTCAATCGCACTTTGTGGATGCTATGTGTGGTAGCGGAACATTTGTAATTGAGGCTACAAGTATGGCAATCAACAAAGCACCGAATTTAGACAGAACCTATTTTTGTTTTAAAAACTGGAATACTTACGATAGCACTTTATACAATGACATTTGTGATGAATTGGAACAACTAATTGTTGAATTTCCGTATAAAATTATTGGCTCAGATAATAACAAAAAAGCCATTTTTATTGCACAAAACAATATCAAAAAAGCTGGATTTTCTAACCTAATTGATATACGCGAAGTGAGTATTCAAAAGATGATTCCACCATTGGGAAATGGCACTCTAATTATCAATCCACCTTATGGCGAACGCATGGAAACGTTTCAGATTGATTTATTGTACAAACAAATTGGCACTGCTTTTAAAGAACATTTTACTGGCTACACTTGCGGAATTATTTCGAGTAATTTTGAAGCAATCAAAATTATTGGTTTAAAACCGAAACGAAAATTTTCAGTAATAAATGGTAAATTAGATTGCGTTTTTTGCTTGTACGAAATGTATGAAGGCACGAAACGTGTTTTTAAGAAAAGTGAAAATGAAAGTGAAGGTGAAGGTGAAAGTGCTAATGAAAGTAATGAAATAAAAAATTAATCTATGAAAACACATTTATACTTACTATTTTATATTTCCATTTTATTTAGTTCTTGTCAATTTTTCAATAAAGAAAACGCAGATGATATTCCAGCAGAAGTAAGTGAAGATGTGTTGCAAGCGCAACGTTATTCTTATAAAAAAGATTTACTGAAAAAAGCGAATGTGTTGTTCGATGCCAAAACAGAACAAGTTGAAGTAAAAATCCATAATGTAATTAATTACACTATTATTGATGATGCGAATTCAAATGTTGGTGATGGTTTTATTTATTATATTATCGATCTATCGGTTGATAATTTTTCCAATTCGCCGTTTGATATTCAGAAATTTACATCGAGTTGCCATTTAACGAATGAAGATCCAACCTTTGCGTATGCGAATGTTGCGTATGTACTGAAAATGTATTCGCTGCAAACCGATTCTTTAGAAACCGATGTAAGTTATTTAAAGAATTTCTTGAGTGATGAAATGCCACCGAAACAAATTTATCGCGGAAAAGTATTTGCGTATGAAGTAAGCAAACAAGATAAAAACGCTTTGTTTTTTCATTTTACCATTAACGGCAAAGAATTTCATTACCAAATCAAAGAGAAAAATTTTAGCGTGAGTGCTGAGGAAACTGATGAAACTGCTGTTGAACCTGATATTAAACAGAATTAATTTTCAACTTATTGATGCTCTATCAGAAACCAAATTTCAATAAAAATAATAAAACAAAGCTACCATTCCGATTTCTTTTCTTTTAAATCTGCGCCCTCTGCCAAACTTTTGAGAGTGGAATATTTTGAGTTCATTTTTAGGTTTACAAACTCAATAAACCCCATGTATTCTTTGCCTTTCATTTTCTTGTTATTTACTTCAACAGAACCATTCATTGCACAGTTTATTCGTGTAATGACTTGTTCCTTATTGTGCGTTTTGCCGATCAGGCTTTGCCCAGCATTTGTAGAATTTACAACATATTCAAGCATTTGGTTGAGTTTGTACGTCACACTTCGTTTCTCATCTGGAACAAAGTAAAAATCGTGGAATTTATACTTATACCTATTGTCTTTGCAGAAAATAGTAAGTGTATAATAAATCATGCCACGTGGTCGGTATTTTAATTCAGGATTAGCATCTGATAAATCATAGAGTGGATCTAACGATCCATAACTGATTTCAAATCCATATAATCGAGAAGCACTCATCTGTTCCTTGTTGGTGGTTACTGTTGAATATGGAGTAAATTCTGTATTGATTAAGGCAAGTGCATAGACTGCTTTTTGTAACAAACGTTCGGCCGTTCCTTGATGGGTAACAACGCCTGAAAATTCCACAAGACTATCTTCAGTGTTGGGTAAATAGCAGTCTTCACATTTGTTCGGGTTCGGAACTTTTTTAGTAACGACTGGATGTACATATACGCCATCTTTGTATAAATTATCTGTATTTACCGAACCATCTTCAAGATACCAAATAACATGTCCATCAAGTTTACTACAATCTCTATCTTTGCTATTGGCAATGGCTTTTATATTTCCATTTTTGTAGTATCCAGTTACTAAAAATCCAGCATCAGTTTTTACGCCAACGTCATAATCATTCCAATTATCAGTTTTTTTGACCTTCTTATTATTGATGTCATAATAGATGGTGTCTTGTCCGAACATAGCATGTACGCTCAAAATAAGTAAAAAGTATAAAATTGTTTTCATTAGAAGTTAATTTTTTATCAGTTTATAAAATAAGATTTCATATTGTTACAATAAATTTAATAAAAACTATTTACAATAAAAAACATGAGCTTCCATAATATTTTTGTCCTTATTTAAAATACCAATTCTGAATATTAAATTTCACACTAAATTTAAAATTAAATCCGTAAATATTTCCGATTTCGTTTTATCGTCTTACCTTTATAGTCCATAATCGCATTTGTAATTATGGCAAAATTTATCTTCGTAACCGGTGGTGTTACTTCATCTTTAGGCAAAGGAATTCTTGCCGCTTCACTCGCAAAATTATTACAATCGCGTGGTTTAAAAGTAACCATTCAAAAGTTTGATCCATATATCAATATCGATCCAGGCACAATGAATCCATACGAACATGGCGAATGCTATGTAACAGAAGATGGCGCTGAAACCGGTTTAGATTTAGGTCACTACGAACGTTTTTTAGGCGTTTACACATCACAGGCAAATAACGTAACTACTGGAAAAATTTATCAGGAAGTCATCAATCGCGAACGCCGTGGCGATTATTTAGGTAAAACAGTACAAGTTATTCCACATATCACCGATGAAATAAAACGCAGGATGTTGTTGCTTGGAAATTCTGATCAATACGATATTATTTTAACCGAAGTTGGTGGTACCGTTGGTGATATTGAGTCGCTACCATTTGTTGAAAGTATTCGACAGTTAAAATGGTTATTGCCAAAAGAAGATTACATGGTTATTCATTTAACCTTGGTACGAAATGCCTTTAGGTGATGATAGAAAAAGAAAAATTGCTGAATTTTGTAATGTTGAACGCAATTGTGTAATCGAAGCATTAGATGCAGAAACAATTTATGATGTTCCATTAAATTTGAAACGAGAAAAATTAGACGAGATTGTTTTGGAAAAATTTGGATATAAAGATGTTCCAGATACCGATTTAACTGAATGGAATGAGTTTTTACAACGTTACAAATTTCCAAAAAAAGAAATTACGATTGGCTTGATTGGAAAATATATTGAATTGAAAGATGCTTATATTTCTATTTACGAATCGTTCGTACATGCTGGTGCAAAAAATGAATGTAAAGTAAATGTAGAGCGTATTCATTCTGAAGAAATCAACAAAAATAACTTGAAAGAAATGCTCGGTCATTTAGATGGTATTTTTGTGGCACCAGGTTTTGGTACTCGTGGCATTGATGGTAAAATTATTGCCATTCAATATGCACGTGAAAATAATGTTCCCTTTTTTGGTGTTTGCTTAGGTATGCAAATGGCTGTTATTGAGTTTGCAAAAAATGTATTGAAGTTAGAAGATGTAAATTCAACTGAAATGAAGCAACATGCTTTAAATCCAGTGATTGATATGATGCAGGAACAAAAAACAATTGTAAATATGGGTGGCACGATGCGTTTAGGTGCCTATGCATGTACGTTGAAAGAAGGCACACAGGCACATAAAATTTATGGTCAGTTACAAATATCTGAAAGACATAGACATAGATACGAATTTAACAATAAATACTTAAGCCAATTTGAAGACAATGGAATGATTGCAAGTGGTATCAATCCTGATTCTGGTTTGGTAGAAATCATAGAAATTCCTTCGCATAAATTCTTTATTGGTGTGCAGTTTCATCCAGAATATAAAAGCACTATTCTAAAACCGCATCCATTATTCTGTGGTTTTGTGAAAGCATGCTTAAGTTAATTAACTCACGCAACTAAGTCATCTAATTTACCATTTTTAGTTGAATGCAATCAACTATCTGTAAATAGTGTAAGTTTACAGTGTAAATATGTAAGAGAGATAATTGGCTTTGCACTATTTTTGTTTTAACCAAAAACACATCGTGAAATCCAAATTTAAAAGTACTTTTAGTTTAACTTTTTTAAAAGTTGTACCATCAACTTTGCTATTGTTTATTCTTCTTTTTTCTTGCGAAAATAGTCTTAAAAATACATCTGCAAATACTATAAAATCTATTTCAAAAGAAGAAAAAGTAGAACAAAAACTAAATATAACCTATCATTTTGATTCGATTCCAAATGACAGTTCTTTAAAAGTTTTTAAAAATAAATATACAATTGTCGAACAAAAAATCATTGCTGCAACCAACAGAATAGATCCAACAAGATTTAGAACGAAAACGAAATTGGTAGTTCCAGATACACTTCTATCTAACTTTATTGAATATTCACCTTTTCCTGTCACATTAAACATTCCAGATTCTATCACAAAATTTATTTTAATTAATCAGCGTATACAATTATTTGCTGCTTACGAAAATGGAAAATTAGCACAATTTGGTCCAGTAAGTACAGGTAGGAAAAAGAAACCAACACCAAATGGTCTTTTCTATACTAATTATAAATCAAAGAAGAAAAGAAGCACTGTTGATGGCGACTGGATAATGCCTTGGTATTTTAATATTGCAAATAAAGATGGAATTGGCATGCATCAGTTTTTACTGCCTGGATATCCAGCCAGCCATTCATGTATTCGTATGTATGAAGAAAATGCAAAATGGATTTACGATTGGGCAAATCAATGGAAAATTTCTGAAGATGGAAATACTATTTTGAAAAAAGGAACACCTGTTTTTATTTTTGGAATCTATAATTTCGATCAGATACCTGATTGGAAAAAATTGCCAGAAAATCCTAATGCTTTAAATTTAACTGAACAAGAATTAGCTGAAATTAAGGATGCACTTTCAAATATTGAGTAAAAATATTTGTTTAAAATCTAAAATTTTAAAAATTACACAATACATTCAATAAAAACCTTTAACAATTTTAAAATAGTTTACATTTTAAACCACTTAAGATACATAAAAAAATACAAGTTAATAATCTAAGATAGTTCCGAAACTTCGGAAGGCAACTAAACTTTCTTGTATTCTTATTTATTGAAATCTTCTTCTATTATAAACTTAAGTTTCTACGTGTCTTATGTGGTTATTTTTATGGTTATTGATGTTTGTATAACGTGCAAAAAATATTAATTTCTAATCTTTAATATTCATTAATACAGTTTTTTTTCAGTTGGAAAAAACTACTTATCTTTGCACAAAATTTAATGAAATGAATATTTGTGTAGTAACTGGTTCAGGCGGTTTAATTGGTAGTGAATCAGTAGCTTTTTTTGCTGATAAATTTGATTTAATTGTTGGAATCGACAATGACCTTCGCTCCTATTTTTTTGGCGCAGATGCGTCAACATCTTGGAACAGAACTAAATTGGAAGAAAAATACCAAAACTATAAACATTACAATATTGATATTCGCAACAACGAAGCATTAGAAAATATTTTCAAAGATTATGGTGAAGATATTAAACTCATCATTCACACTGCAGCGCAACCATCACACGATTGGGCAGCCAAGGAACCATTTACCGATTTTACTGTGAATGCAAACGGAACACTTAATATGTTGGAATACACACGCTTACATTGCCAAAAAGCAGTGTTTATTTTTACTTCAACGAATAAAGTTTATGGTGATAATCCAAATTATTTACCTTTGGTAGAATTAGAAACTCGTTGGGAAATCGACCAAAATCATCCATATTTTAAAGATGGTATCGATGAATTTATGAGTATTGACCACACCAAACATTCAGTTTTTGGTGCATCTAAAGCTGCTGCAGATATTATGTGTCAGGAATATGGTAAATACTTCAACATGAACATCGGTATTTTTCGTGGTGGTTGTCTAACAGGTCCGAATCATAGCGGTACCATGTTACACGGATTTTTATCTTATTTGATGAAATGTGCTATTACTGGTACACAATACAATATTTTTGGCTATAAAGGCAAACAAGTTCGCGATAATATTCACAGTTTTGATTTAGTAAATATGTTCTGGCATTTTTACAAAAACCCAAAACAAGGTGAAGCGTACAATGCTGGTGGTGCGCGCTTTTCCAATTGTTCTATGTTAGAAGGAATTGCATTATGCGAAGAAATTTCTGGAAATAAAATGAACTATAAATATGTAGAAACCAATAGAATTGGCGATCATATCTGGTATGTTTCTGACGTAAATAAATTTAAAAATCATTATCCAAACTGGGAATTTAAATACGATTTAAAAACTACAATGACACAGATTCATGACAGTATGATTACTAGAGTTTAAATATATCGTTCTTAGTCATTATAATTAGTTTTATTGTTTATTTTTAAAGAAACTTACAATTCAATGAACAAAAAAATCGCTCAATATTCTGCATTAGCTGCAATTGCTTCTATGACTTTACCATTAGCATGTACACCAGATAAAAATCCATCGATTGAAGATAATATAGAAGATACTATCTTAAACAAAACAATAACATCTGTTGGAACACCTACAGATTTTTCCATTCATGATTCGTTAGATATTAATAATGATAGCAAAGCAGACTTTGATTTCTTTTTAGATGGTGGAATTTATGGTGCTGTAACATTTGCCAATTGCAATATTGATGAATTAAACGGTAGCGGAAATATTTTAACATCACCACAATTATTTGATGGTTTATCAATACCAGTTGCCATAGCAAAAAATCTAAATGATACTATTGAATCTAGCTCTTTAAATTTCACAAAATACTGTTACTTTGCTAATAAATACAACGCTAATATAGTAGGTTTTGCTGGAACTGGCGACAAATACCTTGGCTTTAGGTTTAAAGCTAATGATGGCACTCATTATGGCTGGATGAAAGTAAGTTTAACAGCTGATTACAGAGCTATCACCATTAAAGATATAGCTTACGACAAAAGAGCAAATTCTCCAATTGCAGTTGGAGCAAAATAATCCAAAAAAAATTTTTTTTTGGATATTCTTGTTAAAATATTTAATATTGTAGAAATTTATTATTTAATTTGTATTTAAATTAACAAATCATTATATGAACAAGAAAATAGCACAATACTCAGCACTAGCAGTTGCTGTTGCAGCAGTCTTACCAATAGCTTGCAAGAAAGACAAAACGCCAACAAATTCTACTGATGATCCAAATATTACTGTTAGAAATTTAAACTTAACTGTTTCAGATGTTGATCCTACAAAAAGATTAAGTGGCCCTGCGGCAACACAATCCTTTATAGATATTGACAATAATGGTGTAAATGATTTCTCAGCAATCGTATATTATTACAAATATGATACCAATAATATTGATTTATATAGCGCTATAATTGACGAATCATCAGACACTTCAAATAAAGTTACTTCTTATTTTGTATCAGGTGATATTCCGATGGTAAGAGCAAAAACAACTTCGCAAATAATGGAAAGCACAACGCCTGCTTATTATGTTGGTTATACAGCTTTGTATGCAAAATACAATGGTGATGTTACTTACAATTTCCAAAATGAATTTAGAGGAAAAGGTGATAAATACGTTGGAGTAAAATTCAAAATTGGTTCACAATTTCATTACGGTTGGATGAAAATAAACCTTTCAACAGATGGTAAATCTTTAAATATAATTGATGTTGCTTACGACAACAGAGCAAATACACCAATTACTATTGGTGCAAGATAATATTTACAACTCTTAATTATAAAGCCGTTTCATTTAACTGAAACGGTTTTTTATATTTACACACAAAATCAAAAACAATGGAAGAAAAAGAATACGAAATTCCAATTGAAGGTTCGCTTGGCTTATTAGCAATTGGACATATTGGTTTACAATTATGGCGAGAAAAACGAGCTGCTTTTGAAACAGAAAATGATGAAGGTATTTCAATAGAAAGAAAAACTGATTCAGAAACAAACTCTTCAAATTTATATTTTGGAAAAATTAGCGAATAAAATATTGGTTATCGGCTGGGATTCTGCTGACTGGAAAATCATCAATCCATTAATGGATGCTGGTGAAATGCCAGCTTTACAATCTCTTATTGACAATGGCGTTTGCGGAAATATTGCTACATTAGATCCACCACTTTCGCCAATGTTATGGACTTCTATTGCAACAGGCATGCGACCACATAAACATGGAATTTTAGGATTCTTAGAGCCAGATGATTCAGGGAAAAATTTACGACAAACGCATATCACATCACGTAAAGTAAAAGCGATTTGGAATATTTTAAATCAACAAAAAATGAAATCAAATGTAATTGGTTGGTGGCCTTCACATCCAGCAGAACCAATTAACGGCACTATGATTTCTAACTTTTATCAGACAGCAAATTTTGCAGATGATTGGAAAAATTGGGATTTAAAAAAGGGTTGTGTGCATCCAGAAAACATGCATGAAACGTTTGCCAATTTGCGTGTACATCCAACAGAATTAACTGAAGCACATATTTTACCTTTTATACCAGATGCAGCAAAAATAAATCAAACAAAAGACAAATCATTAATGCAATTAACTAAGCAATTGGCCGAATGTGCATCGGTTCATAATGCTTTGACTTATATTTTAGAGAACGACAAAAATTGGAATTTGACGTGTGTTTATTTTGAAGCACCAGATCTGATTTCACATGGTTTTATGAAATTTCATCCTCCAAAAATGGAACATATTCCACAGGAATCATTTGATTTGTATAAAGATGTAGTGAATGGAATTTATAAATTTCACGACATGATGCTTTACAGAACTTTGCAATTAATTGACGACGATACTACAGTTATTTTATTGTCCGATCATGGCTTTTATTCTGATTACTTAAGACCCAAATTATTACCAAAAGAACCTGCAGCAATTGCTTTAGAACACGCACCATATGGCGTTTTTGTTGCACGAGGTCCAAATATAAAAAAAGATGAACGCATTTTTGGTGCAAGCATTTTAGACATCACGCCAACACTTCTAACTATGTTTGGATTACCAGTTGGTGCAGATATGGATGGCAAACCATTAGTTCAAATTTTTGAAGAGGAAATAAAACCAACAGTAATTCCAAGTTGGGAATTTGTGGATGGTGAAAGTGGACAGCATCCAAAAGAATTTAAAGCTGATATTTATGAAGTACACGATGAAAAAGCATTACAGCAATTAGCTGATTTAGGTTATATCGAATCACCTAACGAAGCAAATAATGATGAAAACTTCAATAATAACATAAAAGAAAATCAATTTTATTTAGCTAGATCTTATTACAACGCAAAAGAATTTCCAAAAGCGATAGAAATTTTAGAAGCTTTATCAAGTAGTAAGCCAGTAAAAGAACGTTTTGCTCGTTATTTATTGGAATGTCATTTAAGTTTAAACAATACAAAGCGTTGTCGCGAAATATTAGACGAACTTAAAAATGATAAAATTGAAAAATCAATTAACGAAGAAAATTTACAAATTGCTATTGATTATACAAATCCAAACCAACTTAAAAAAACAAAATCAACAAAAAAAACAACAACAGACACGTTTGGAATTTTGATGATTGAAGGAAATATTTTATTAAATGAAAATAAAAACGAAGAAGCTATTGCCTGTTTTGAGAAAGCAGATAAATTATCGAAAGATGCTTTGTATTCACGTATGGCTTTAGGAAATGCATACATGCAATCAAAACGTTACAATGATGCAATTCGTATTTTTGAAAATGAAATTGTGTATGATCCAAATAATTCACAAGCATTTTTTGGTTTAGGAATTTGTCATCATAAATTAAATAATTACGATAAAGCAATTGATTATCTTTTAGATTCAATTGGTTTAATTTATTTCAATCCAAGTGCACATTATCATTTAGCAGAAAGTTTTTTTGAAATTGGACTCTATCACGAAGCTGCGCAAGCGTATGAAATGGCGTTACGACTAGCACCAAATATGCAAATTGCACGTACCAAATTAGAAAAAGTTTGTAAAGAATATTTACATGATACTGAACGGTATGAAAAAATAATTTCTGAAGATATTTATAAAAATGCTGAAACAATTTATATAGTATCTGGTTTGCCACGAAGCGGTACATCTATGATGATGCAATTATTAGAAGCTGGTGGATTACCAGTATTTACGGATAGTTTGCGCAATGCTGATGAAAATAATTTAAAAGGTTATTACGAACACGAAGCCGTAAAAATTATCCATAAAGATAATTCCTGGATGAAGAATTCAGTTGAAAAAACAGTAAAAGTTGTTTCGCATTTATTGCCAAATTTACCAATGCGTTATAAGTATAAAATTGTTTTTATGGAACGTGATTTAGATGAAGTAATTACATCTCAAAGTAAAATGTTGCAAAACTTAGGTAAACTGGAACAAAATACGGCGCATTATTCTATTGAAGTTTCTTTTAGACAAACCAATGATAAAATAAAAAATTGGCTAAACGACAAACCAAATATTGAAGTTTTATTTGTTGAATATAAAGATGCAATTGAAAATGGAAACGAAGTCATTCAACAATTAAATACTTTTTTTAATAGTAAATTAAACACCGAAGATATGCAACAAGTAATTGATAAAAAGATGTACAGAACACAAAAATAATTGCTATATTTATTCTATAGTAAAACTAAAACCATAATTATGAAAACAAAAACAAAAAAAATTGCACAGTATTCAGCTATTGCTTTAGCTGCTGCTGCTGTATTACCTATGGCTTGTAAAAAAGAAACAAAAGAAGCAGATGATCCAAATATTATTCATCGCGATTTAAATAAAACCTTAACACTTTCATCAACAACAAAAATAGATTCGATTGATGTAAACTTAGATGGCATCAATGAATTAGTGTTTATTGGTGTTAGTATAGGTTCATCTGATATAACATATTTACTTGCAAATCCTGGACAAGGTCTTATATTTTGTGATACAACGTCCGTTTCATCATTAAAATTAGCAAATGCTTCCGATGCTGGCTTTACACCATTGGCTCTGCCTTCACCACAATGGAATCAATACAGTGTTTTAGATGTTAATGTTGTTTCACCTTCATTAATAAAAGGTGCTGCTGGTAAAGGTGATAAATATGTATCATTTGTATTTAAAAATGGATTAAAGCCATTTTATGGCTGGTTGCGAGTTAATGTTTCAGCTGATCATAAAACAGTGCTCATAAAAGATTTAGCATATTCTGTTTTACCAGAAACTTTAGTTAAAACTGGTTCTAAATAAATTTTATGTTTTTATTTAGAAAGTAGCACTTTGGAGCTTTTTTTTACGAATTCTCATTCAAAAGTATCGATTACTAACTTTATTTCTATTGAATGATAAATATTATGTAAAATTGCTTTATAAAATAAAAAAATGAAAAACAATAAATCCAAAAAAATTGCACAGTATTCAGCAATTGCATTAGCTGCGGCAACAGTGCTACCAATGGCTTGCAAAAAAGAAGCAACGGAAGCTGATGATCCAAATATTGTTCACAGAGATTTGAATAAAACCATATTCATTGCATCTTCAACCAATGTGGTTGACACTATTGATATTGATTTAGATGGTATTTTTGATGTTGGTTTTGCTATATATTCAAGTGCTACAAGTATTGTTTCAATAGTTGCTGGATTACATAATTCTACTGGAATTTACTGCGATACAGCAACTGCTGGTGGTAGTACAAAATTTGTAAATGGTGCTAATGCTGGTTTTACTGCTGAATCCATTTACTCATCATCTAAATGGAAAAATATTGGTGCTATTGATATACAAAATTCAACAAAAACTGGTGGATTGAGTGGACAAGGTGACAAATACATTTCATTTGCACACAGAACTGGATTAAAATTATTTAATGGCTGGTTAAAATTAAATCTTTCTACCGATAGAAAAACATTAGTGTTAAAAGATTTAGCTTATTCTGTTTTACCTGCTACACCAATCAAAACTGGTGCGAAATAACAATCAAAAAAACATAGTCATGAAAAAATTAATTTTAATATTTAGTGTAACAGCTTTACTTGTAAATTTTGGATGTAAAAAAAGAAGCACAACTCCTGATAATCCAGATGTAAATTCTAGTTTATTAGACAGCACTGTAATTACACCAACAGCATCTTCAAGTAAACAAGCATCCATTGATGTAAATAAAGATGGATCTTCTGATTTTAGAATTTCTGCAACAAACGATAATGGAAGTTTATCAACTATTTTATTGGCAGATAGATCCTTTACACCAATAGAATTTGTTATAGATGATACAGAAATTGGATATGCATTTGGAGAAAATGCATTAATTGATTCAACAGTAATTGTTCCTAAACCACCAAAACCTCATCTTCAATTTGGAAGAGAAGCCATTACTTCATATAAATCAGTAGCTGCAAACCTTGGACATGCTGGCACTGGAGATTTTTTCGTAGCATTTAAAATTGTAATTGATGATGAAAACCATTATGGATGGCTAAAATTAAATGTTTCTGCTGATGGAACAACATTAAAATTAAGATCACTTGGTTATAATATAAAACCAGAAGCATCGTTGAAAGCTGGTGAATATTAATTGCAAAAAAATGAAATACACACATGAGCCGTTTTTTAAAAACGGCTCTTTTTATTTATAATCAGAAACAGCTAAATTATCAGCGCAGAAACTATATTCATATTCTTGATTAGAGCCAATAATGACTAATCTCTCTGACGTATATTTTTCGATTAACTGCAAATACCAATCAATTGCTTTAGAATCAAAATTAGAAGTTGGCTCATCCAATAATAACGCTTGAGATTCCGTTAAAAAAGCAAATGCTAATTTTAATCGTTGTCGCATACCAGACGAAAAATTTTTGATGTATTTTTTTTGATGTGGAACGAGTTCAGCAATTTCTAAAAATTGTTGCAATGAATCCACTTTCATTTTTTTAAATGAAGAATGGAATACAAACATTTCTTCTAAACTAAAATCTTCTAGTAAAGAAATATAAGGTGCAGCAAATGCAATTTCTTTCGATGATTGTTCCAAATCTGTTGTACGTTGATGCAGCATTGAAAAATGAATTTCACCAGAAGTTGGCACTAAACCACCAGAAATTATTTTTAATAATGTAGATTTTCCGCTACCATTCGGACCAACAATAGCATACTTTTTATTAGCTTCAAATTGATAATTTACTTGTTTGAAAATCCATTCAAAACCATAACGTTTACTGATATTTTCGAGTTGTATGTTCATGTGAGTTGACAGTAGTGAGTCGTGAGTGATAATATATATTATCCTAACAACTTCTTCCTTTTTTCCTATAACTTATTTTCCTTATAACTATTTATATCTAGTCAATTCCTTTAATAATTCCTCTTTCTGCGTTTTTAATAAAATCTAAAATAGTATCACGCACAGCAGATTGCTGAATTTCTTCTTCTACTTTTTGTACAGCTTGAGTAGTATTTAATCCATTTCCAAATACATATCTATACACATCTTGTATCGTATGAATATCTTCTTTTGTAAAACCAGCACGTTTTAATCCAACTGCATTGATACCTGCGTATTGTGCAGGATTTCGCATCACCAAACAAAATGGTGGTACATCTTTTCCTATCATAGAACCACCAGAAATAAAACTATGTTTGCCGATTTTAGTAAACTGATGTGCACCACTCATTCCACCAAAATACACGAAATCATCAATCAAAATATGACCTGCTAAATTGGTTGCGTTTGCTAAAATACAGTTTTTGCCAATCACGCAATCGTGCGCCACGTGTACATACGCCATCAGTAAGGTATTGTCGCCAACTTTAGTGGTACCAGAATTTGAAGTACCACGATTTACAGTAGTGCATTCACGAATTACAACATTGTTACCAATTTCAACAGTTGAATATTCACCTGCAAACTTTAAATCTTGAGGAATGGCACCTAGCACTGCACCAGGAAATATGGTACAATTGCTACCAATGCGCGTTCCTGGAAAAATAGTAACATTTGGATGAATAATACAATTATCACCAATAATTACATCTTCGTAAATCGTAGAAAAATGTTCTACTTGCACGTTCTTTCCAAGTTGTGCTTTTGGATGTATGTAATTATTCAATCAAAAAATATTTTGGTAAATATAGTGATTTTGATTTAAAGTGAAAGTGATGGTGATAGTGAAAGTGATTATAAAATAACACTTAATCAAATTCTGAGAAAATCTGTGAAATCTGTGAGCAAACATTAATGCACAGCAGCTTTCGTTGTAGCTAAAATATAGTTTTCCATTAAAAACTGTGCAAACTTCACATTTGATGTGTGACCTGGTTTATAACAAATCAATTTTCCGTTGAAATACGTTTGTGTTAATGCTAAATCGCCAATTACATCTAATATTTTATGACGTGCTGCTTCGTTATCAAAGGTTTGATATAATGGATTTAAAATTCCCATTTCTGGAATAGAATTGGCTGGTTGATGAAATGTATTTGCCAACCAATTGATTCTGTCTTTACTTAATGCAGCTTCTGAAAAAACCAATGCATTATTTAAGTTTCCACCTTTAATTAAACCGTTGTTATATAAAAATTCTATTTCATGTAAGAAACAAAATGTTTTTGCTGTGGCAATTTCATCTACATATTCAACAATATCATTCAAAACTGCATATTGATGTTTAATTAATTTAGATGGAAAATCAATTAAGCAAGTAACAGAGAAATTATCGTGTGGTAGAAATATATATTCAGCATCGGTTTGTTCGTCTTTCCATTCAATCACATCATGAATAGTAAAACGACGTTTGTGCAAATTCAATTCTAAAATATTGTCTTTCAAACTTTCGATAAAAAACTTAGAACTTCCATCTAAAATAGGAATTTCTTTATTATCAATTTCAACCAATGCATTATCAATTTCTAACGCATAAAAAGCCGATAATAAATGTTCAATGGTAATTACTTCTGCATTACTTTTTTGAATAGTAGTACTTCTGTTCGTGTTGGAAACATTAGCAGCTTTTGCTGGAATATACAACGTAGGATTGATGTCGATGCGACAAAATTGAATACCAAAATTTTCAGGTGCTGGTTTAATAGTAACATTTGCTGTTAAGCCAGTGTGCAAACCTACGCCAGAAAACTGAATAGGTTTGATGATTGTTTTTTGTATAAGCATGTAAAAAATCTACATTATAAAATTTACAAGTACCAAATATAAGACAAATATTTATGAATTATGGTTGCTTTATGTGTTTTTTAGTTGATTTATGGTAGATTCTAAATCACGAATACGTTTTTCCATTTCTGGCAAACTCTTAAAAACAATTGTAGATTTAAAATACTGTTTCATATCAAAAGCTGGCGTTCCGCACAACACCAATCCTTCTTTTTTAATAGTTTGCGCGATGGCACTTTGTGCATTTATTTTGGTAAATGGCGCCACGGAAATATGTCCAACAAAACCAACTTGTCCGCCAATCATATTGTGGTGACCAATTTTGGTAGAACCAGAAATTCCAGTTTGTGCAGCAATTACGGTATGTTCGCCAATTTCTACGTTGTGTGCTACCTGTATTAAATTATCCAGCTTCACTCCTTTTCTGATGATAGTGGAACCCATGGTTGCGCTGTCAATACAAGTGTTTGCACCAATTTCGCAATTATCTTCAATCACTACATTTCCAAGTTGTGGAATTTTATGAAAAGAACCATCTGGAATTGGCGCAAAACCAAAACCATCGCTGCCAATGACTGCGCCTGAATGCAGAATACAATTATTACCAACCACACAATGCGCATTGATGGTAACATTCGGATAAATAATACAATGGTCGCCAATAGTTACGTGCTCGCCAATATACACGAACGGATAAATATGTGCTTTTATGCCAATTTTTGCTGAAGGATGAATAAATGCTTTGTCAGAAATTTCTGTTGTAACTTCTGCATTAAAAATAGAAAGCACTTTTGAAAATGCCGAATAAGCATCATCTACCAAAATAAAATTGCCTTTCATGTTTTCATTATAGACATCGCTGCTGATAACGATACAACCTGCATTGCTTAAATAGACAAAATCAAGATATTTGATATTGGCTAAGAAAGTGATATTGTTTTGTTGTGCGTCTTCAATCTTTGCAGGAAATTTAATAGCATGTTGCGCATCGCCAATTACTTTTCCGTTGATCTTAGTTGCTATATCTTGTATGTTCATATTTGAAAATTTATTTCTTAGGATAAGCGATATAATGTTTCACCACAGGATTGGAAAGTGAACGAATATTCCATTGCTCGGTGATATCGGTAATTTCTTTTATAGTATCGTCTTTAAACTTTATATGGATGGTATCTTTTTCAAGGTTGTAGGCATTGTTTTGTGCCGTGCCTTTTAACACTAAAAATTGCATTTCGTCTTCTGAATATTTATTTTTTAAAGAAAGATATTTTTCGTTCACTTTTGCTTCTTCTAAAAATTCTATCTTAAATAATTTACGATTTATAATAGCAGTGGAAAGTGTTTTTAAGATATCATCATCGCTTTGCATCCAAAATTTTAAAGCTTGAATCACATCAGTATCATCCAACAAAACAAATTTATTTAGATGATTTTCAAAGTCTGATTCTGTAATTTCATTGGTTAAAAAGAAAAATAAATTTTCGGAAATAGAAGTAGATTTTCCTATGTCTTGATACACTTTCTTTGCTCGAAGAATGGCATTCTTCAACATCAAATCTGCGACCAAACATGTTTTATGCAAATACACTTGCCAATACATTAATCGGCGCGCTACGAGAAACTTTTCAATAGAATAAATACCTTTTTCTTCTACGACAATATTATCATCGTGTACGTCTAACATATTGATAATTCTATCGTAGCCAACCACACCTTCACTTACACCACTGTAAAATGAATCACGATTTAAATAGTCTAATCTATCCATATCTAATTGTCCGGAAACCAATTGATACAAGAATTTTTTAGGATATTGATTGGTGAAAATCTGTATAGCTAACTCAATCGGTTTGCCAAATTCTTTTTGTAACTGTTGCATCAGCAACATGGAAATATGTTCATGTTCTATGTTGACTAAAATACTTTCTAATGCATGCGAAAACGGACCATGACCAACATCGTGCATCAAAATTGCCAACACTGCTGCCTGCGATTCTTCTTCAGTTATTTCGTGACCTTTTGATTTTAAAACTTCTAAACTTTTATACATCAAATGCATGGCACCTAACGAATGATGAAAACGCGAATGTGTGGCACCTGGATAAACGAGCGAACTTAAACCTAACTGTTGAATGCGTCTTAAACGTTGAAAATATGGATGCTCGATCACATCAAAAACAATATCATATGGAATAGAAATAAAACCATATACAGGATCGTTAAATATTTTTCGTTTGTTCATTTTTGGCGTTATTGGTTAAAAGACGTAAGTTATAAGTTATCATCAAAAAACTTTATTCACATTTTTTAATAAAATAAAATAATGTATTTTGCGATATAAACGTACTTTACAGTTCAAAGGTAAGAAAACCTTATAACTAAAAACAATTTACCTATAACTTACACACTATGACCGATATAAAAATACTTTGGGCCGATGATGAAATTGATTTACTGAAACCACAAATTCTTTTTTTAGAACAAAAAGGATATACCGTTGATCCAGTTAGCAACGGACATGATGCTTTAGATAAATTTAAGAATATTCATTACGATTTAATTTTTTTAGATGAACACATGCCAGGAATTTCTGGTCTGGAAACATTAGCACGCATAAAAGCAATCAATAAAGATGTGCCTGTGGTGATGATTACCAAAAATGAAGAAGAAAATATAATGGAAGAAGCCATTGGTTCGCAGATTGCTGATTATTTAATTAAACCAGTTCGTCCGAATCAGATTTTATTATCCATTAAAAAACTGACCGAAAACAAACGACTCGTTTCTGAAAAAACTTCTACTAATTATCGACAAGAATTTCAGAATATCAGTATGGAATTGAACAATGTGAATGATCATGTTGAGTGGGCCGAACTCTATAAAAAATTAATTTATTGGGAATTGGAACTAGAAAAAGCTGACAATCCAGATATGAAAAATATTTTGGATATGCAAAAAGCAGAAGCTAATAAAGAGTTCTTTAAATTTGTTACAAAAAATTATTTAAAATGGTTGAAAGAGCCAGGAAAAGAAAGCACACCAACCTTATCGCATACCTTATTCAAAAACAAAATCATACCAAATATTGATGGTGATTGTCCTACGTTTTTTATTCTAATTGACAACTTGCGCTACGACCACTATCGCATGATGGAAAGTATACTAAAAGAAGATTTCAGAAAAGTAAGTGAAGATTATTTTTATGCCATTTTACCAACTACCACACAATATTCGCGCAATGCCATTTTTTCTGGTTTAATGCCTTCTGAAATAGACAAAAAATATCCAGACAAATGGTTTTATGATGATGAAAATGCAGGTAAAAATTTACATGAAGAATTTTTCATGAATGAACAATTTAAACGTTTTGGAATTGACTTAAAAACAAGTTATACCAAAATCACCAACCATCAAGCTGGCAAAGTTTTGGAAGATACAATTCTGAATTTGATGAACAATACGTTTAATGTAATCGTGTATAATTTCGTCGATATGTTGTCGCATGCTAGAACAGAAATGGAAGTTTTGAAAGAGCTGGCAAGTGATGAAGCTGCGTATCGCTCACTGACAATGTCGTGGTTCGATCACTCACCTTTGTTTAATGCTATTCAAAAATTAAAAGAGAAAAAAGTACGCATTATTATTTCATCAGACCATGGAACGATGCGTGTACAAAATCCATCCAAAATAATTGGAGACAAAGCAACGACAACGAATTTGCGTTATAAAACTGGTAAAAATTTAAATTTTAATGAGAAAGAAGTATTCTTTATAAAAAATCCTGAAGAAGCATTTTTACCAAAATCTAATTTAAGTTCATCGTATGTTTTTGCAAAAGAAGATTACTATTTTTGCTATCCAAATAATTACAATCATTTTGTAAATTATTACAGAAATACGTTCCAACATGGTGGTGTATCTATAGAAGAAATGATAGTTCCAGTAGTAGTTTTTGAAAGCAAGTAAAAACACATAATTAGTTGATTTTTATGATGCTCTGATTTTTGCTTATTGTGAATTAAAAAAGTATTTAGTAAATTTGTGTATGACCATTTCGCCAGAAATATTACATAAAATAGAAAAACTATCTTCTAAACAACAAGTAGAATTGGAAATCTATTTATCAAAAATCCAAAATCAACCTTCTGATAAATTAATTCCATTCGGTGATTTATGTGGAATTTTAAAAGGAAAAATCCAACTATCAGATGATTTTGATGAACCAATGGATGAATTTAAAGAATACATGTAATGTTTCTATTAGATACTCATACTTTATTATGGTTTATTGAAGATGATATAAAATTATCCATTCAAGCTAAATCAATTTTATCTGAAAATTCAACACCAAAATTTATTAGCATTGTTACTCTTTGGGAAATTGCAGTCAAATATTCTTTAAAAAAATTAGAATTAAACATTTCGCTGGCTGAATTTTTTAATTTAATACATTCCTCTGATATTAATATAATCAACATTTCTACAGAGCATCTGTTGATTCTAAATTCAATAGAACATCATCACAAAGATCCATTCGACAGAATAATTATTGCACAAGCCATTGCAGAAAATTTTACAATCATTACCAAAGATGAAAATTTCTCTAAATACAAAGTAAATATTATTTGGTGATGATTCATATTGTATAAAAAACGATTAAAATAAAATGAATTTCACTATTAAAAGTATTGCAGAATTAAATCCAATTGTTGATGAAATTATACAACTATCAAAATCACACACTGTATTTTGTTTCTATGGAAATTTAGGTGCAGGCAAAACAACTTTAATAAAATTAATTTGCGAGCAATTACAAGTAATTGATTCTATATCTTCGCCAACGTATCCAATTATTAATGAATACAAAACTGCAGATAACAAAATCATTTATCACATTGATTTGTATCGACTAAAATCTGTTGAAGAAGCCATGAATATTGGTATCGAAGATTATTTATTTTCTGATAATTTATGTTTTATTGAATGGCCAGATAATTTCGAAAGTATTCTTCCTGATAATCATATTAAAATAAAAATTACTAAATTTGATGATTACAGAGAAATAGTACTGAGTACAACGTAATGCGTATTTCGCATAAATCGCATTTTAGATACTCAATACGAAATACTTAATACGCAATACAATTTATGGAATCTATCATTGGAAAATTTAAAACAGATTATTCTTTATACACCAAAGAAGTTTTAGCTGACATACAAAACGCAAAGAAGTCTTTATACATTGGCATTCCAAAAGAAACGGATTATCAGGAAAAACGTGTTCCATTAACACCAAACTCTGTGGCAGCACTCGTAAATTATGGATTTCGTGTAGTAGTAGAAAAAGATGCTGGCGAAAATTCTAATTTCTCAAACGAAGAATATGTTCAAGCTGGTGCTGATATTGTTTATACAAAAGAAGATGTTTTTAAAGCAGAAACAATCATAAAATCTGGTCCAATTAATCCAGCAGAAATACGATTATTGCAAACTAATCAAACCATCTTCTCACCTATTTTATTACCAAATCAAACGAAATCCAATTTTAAAAGTTTGATGGAAAAACGCGTAACTGCTATTGCTTTTGAATATGTAAAAGGCGATTACAATACCTATCCATTCATGCGTTCGATGAGTGAAATTGCAGGAAATTATGCAATCATTGTCGCTGCAAAATATTTGAGTAATGACTATGGAAAAGGTATTTTATTAGGTGGCATTGCTGGCCAACCACCAGCAAAAGTATTGATTTTGGGTGCAGGTACCGTTGGCGAAGCTGCTGCAAAATCTGCATTAGCATTAGGTGCGTCTGTTCAGGTTTTCGATGATAATATTTTTCGTTTATCGCGTTTGCAAAAAGATTTAGGAAACAAAATTTATACATCAGTAATTGATCCAATTAATTTGGCGAAAAATATTGCACGTTCGCATGTGGTGATTGGCGCATTGAAACCAAAAAATGGAAAAACACCGTGTGTAGTTACCGAAGATATGGTGCGTTCGATGAAAAAAGATTCTGTAATTATTGATGTAAGTATAGATAATGGTGGTTGTTTTGAAACATCGCAAGTAACCAACCACGATGAACCAATTTTCACCAAACATGGTGTAATACATTATTGTGTGCCAAATATTGCATCTAATGTTTCGCGTACTGCAAGTTATGCATTAAGTAACATCTTATCACCTATTTTGAAAAATGCAGCAAATGCTGGAAGTTTGGAAAATTTAATTAAAATCGATAATGGTATTTTGCACGGAACCTATTTATATAAAGGTGCGTTGACTAAAGATTTCATTGCAAAAAAATTCGATTTGAAATTTACCGATTTAGAACTTTTACTGAGTGCAGATTTTTAACATAAATATCATCTTATAAGCAGTAGCTAAATGTGTAATATTAATAATTTATATCTATATTGGTGAACTAAAAAACTTATAGCTATGAATTATTCTTTTAAAAAAGCAATTTGCTTTTTCCTTTTTATTTCTACTTTTTTAATTAATACACTTAAAGCCAATACATCAGAAACATTAGAAGTAAAACATTTTGATGATTTAAATTCAAGTTTATCTTCAGATGTTTCTAACAAGTTGATTTCAACAAAATCAAACAGCATAAAATACATATCACTATTTGGAAAAAACAATGGTTCAATTTCTATTAGAAATAAAAAAAATGAGAACGATTCTGGAAAATTAGCAACGACTACATTTGAAAATACGTTAGCAATAAATTCTACAAATTACCAAGCACCTACTTCTAAAAATACTGTTTATGAATTGCTAACTAAAAAAAATGGAAAAGAAACTTTTGCTGAAATTGCATTTTTAGATGCAAACACTGTTGTTACACTTTCATTTAATAAAAAAGATGCGACATTACTGTTTATTGATATCAGCAATAACCAAATGAATGTAACAGCTAAAATAAACGTGCCTGTTTGTAAAATAAATTCTTCAAACACAAAAGAGTTTTTTTATGTTGATGCTGATGCACATCAAATAGTGCTACCTGTAAACAAAGGAAAAGAATACATCTCAAAAAATGGTGAATTAAGCTGGAAAAAAAATAAAACATCCGTTCCTGGAATTTGGATAATTCACGCAATTAAAAATGACGAGAAAAAATGGAGTTTTAACAATGCATCTATACATGTAAACTATTTTTATTCAACTGAGTTAGCAGCAAAAAGCAAAAATACTTTTAAAATTCAAACTGCACACGCAGATCATATTGGAAATATATGGATGAGTTTTTCACAAGGAATTGTTGGTGTTTTAGAAAATAGTTCTAAAAATGAAAAAGCTCAATATACAAATGAAATTAAACTACACAATTTCAATAAAGATTACAGTTGGTATGATGCCATGAAAAAAGATTATTCAACATTATTGTACGAAGATTTAAAATCAACTGTAAATCCAGATGAAAATGACACCACTAATTTGCAAAAAAGATACTTTCAAAATCCGCAAGCTTTCAGTGCTGCCTATTTAGAAAACGCAAAATATACTAACTATTCAAATATTCTTAGAGAAAAAAACAACGAGTTGGATTCAAATTCTTATTTTGAAAATGCTGAAAGTTTAAATCAGTTTGTACATTTAGAATTAGACGATCCAACATCAAAAAAGAAAACCAAAAATGTAACTTATTTTGGATTTAAAATCAAACAATTTCAAACAGTTCAAAATAATATTACAACTGACCTTGATGGTGCTGTATACATCACCACAAATTTAGGTTTGCATAAATTAATCTTTGATAAAAAATCAAACAGTATTCAAACAAAATGGGCATTGCCTTATAAAAACAGCTTTATTAAAGAAACAGGAAATAAAGTGGCAAGCAGTCAAACAACACCAACTTACATTGCAGAAAAAAATGAAATTGTCTTTTGCGACAATGCATTTCCAGTTAAAAATTTAATGATTTTAGATGCAGCAACTGGAACCGTAAAAAATAAATTTAAACTTTTTGAGTATGCAGTTGGTAGTGCTTGTGAAAATGCTGTAACATACAGCAATAACACCATTTTAGTAAGTAACACATTTGGAAATATCGAAAACGGTTATGCAGCAAAAGGAATTATGAGATTTAACTGCAACGAAACCGGAACTTGGCAACAAGATTACGAATGGAATAAATTGAATGTAAATACACTTTGCAATACAGCGTCTATAAAAATTTCTTCTGCGGACGAAAAAGCATTTATTTACCAAAACGTTGACAATTCAACAAACTGGCAAATTAGTGCAATTACATTAAATAAAGCAACAGAATTCAATAAAATTAGTTATTCATTATTGCCAATATTTGATAAATCTTCAAAAATAAATTTAAATAAC
This sequence comes from Saprospirales bacterium, assembly GCA_016711605.1. Classification (GTDB taxonomy): domain Bacteria; phylum Bacteroidota; class Bacteroidia; order Chitinophagales; family JADIYW01; genus JADJSS01. The sequence continues at coordinate 168,246 of JADJSS010000045.1, read as the reverse complement.
AGCAAAAGTAATTTCACGATTGGTGCGAGAAAAAATTTATTTATCGGAACTTCTAATGGTTTGCTGAGAATTGTGAGTGAATAAACGAATCAGAAAATTTATTTTATTTTTTTCAAATCTTTTAAAGCACTTTTAACTAAGTTTTCTGCAGTGAAATTTCCGAAAGTTATGACTTTATAAAAAGTATTTTCTTTGTTTCCCATTTTATTCAATATTTCTGATGAAGAATAACCTTCTTCCTTGTATTTACTGACAGTTCCAACAAAATCTTCAAAGAAATTCAGTTTATTCTGTAATCGTTTTTTGCCATTTTCTGTTTTTGGATTATGAGAACAAAACAACACATCAAAATCTAATTGCAATAACTTTTTAAGTGAATCTATTTGTGTAAAAATACTTTCGTATGGTGCGAAGTATTTTATTTTATCAGCAACATACAAATCACCAGAAAATAAATAACCTTTGTTTTTTTCATAATAACAATAATGATCATTGCAATGACCTGGTGTGAAAATTGGTTGTAAACTATAGTTTTTTGTTTCTATTAAATCTGTTTCCAAAAGTGGTTTTAAATGTGCTTTTTCAACATCACCATTCATCAGTTTTCCTAACACAGAAACACTGAAACCTTTTTTTAAAATGCGAACTGTTTCTGGATGTGCATAGGTATCAACATTTAATTCTTTCATTAAGAAAGCAACATTTCCAGAATGGTCTTCATGATGATGCGTTAAAATAATTTTAGAAATCTCGTGTTCTTTTGCAACCTTCAAAATATTTTCACGATTAAAACGTTGTGCAGTATCAATCAATAAATCATCTAATACAAATGCATAAACCGTTTGCACATTACTACCTAAACGATAAACACTAAATCGATAGTAGTTTACGTCTTCAAACTCATAATTAAACTTACGAACTGCCATTTTGTAAAAGTATTTTATCTGATTAGATTTATTTATTTTAGTTGTGCAGATAGAATTCACAACAAAACATTTCGCTTGTTGTACAATTTTCTCTTGCTCATTTGTTTACTTCTTAAAATTACTTTACAAATGCAAACAAATTTGTGGTGAAACATTTCTATATTGTTAAATAAATAAGACACAATGAAATGAGCATGAGAGTTCGCATACCAAACAGAAATGATTATTTGCGAAACGTGGTTCTATGACACAAAAATTATAAATGAATAGCTGTCATAAATTCCATCTGCTCTATTAAAATCAATAAAAATAAACAGATGAAAAAAGGATTTATTTTAGCTGGTGTAGTTGGTGGAATTACAGCAGCATTGTTAATAGGTACATTTTGGTTTATTAAAAACGCAGTACTTGCCATGAATATTGATAAACCAGTTTCAATTTCTGTTACAGATAAAGTGCCATTATCTGTTAAAGTAGATAGCACCATAGGAATTAAATTAGAAGATGAATTGCGCACCAAAATAAATGTAACCGATGCGTTAGAAATCGACATGAATGAATTACTAGACGTACCATTAAAGATGAACTTGACGGTTCCATTAAATACGGATGGTTTTAGGGATCAGGTGTTGCATTTAGAATTTGATTTACCAGTCGATATTAAGCTCGACCAAACGGAAATGCCTTTACAAAACTTAGTGATTCCATTCAACAAAAAATTAAATATCAATGATTCATTGGCAGTTGATTTTTCTATTCCTTTAGATACAAAAATCAGAACCAATTTTAAACACTTTTTCAATTTATCATTACCAGTTAAAGCACAAATTCCAGTGAAGGTAAATATTCCAATTAATCAACCTTTACAAGTAAATGATACGATTATTTTAAATGCGCAAGATTACAATATTCCATTAAAAACTACGATACCAGTAAAAGCAGAAGTACCTATAAAACAATTGGTTCACATACAAGGCACGTTGCAAGTACCTGTTTCGCAAATGGTGCAAATTCCATTAAAAAAAGTAATTCATGCGCCAGTTACAAAACCATTTCATGCCAATGTAACTGCTGAAAATAATAATATTACAACGAGTTTTAATACTACTTTAAACGCATCAGCAAGTTTTACGCAACCATTGCGTGTTACTAAAATGGATTCTTTAAGAATTGATGCAGATAAAGTAAAAATCAGCATTAAAAAGAAAAAATAATCAGTACTTATTTACGCTTTGGTGGCTCTGGAACTGCATCAGATTTATTACATTTAAAGAAATAATTCTGATACAGCGCATTGCAATATTCAGCTAAATCATGTCGTTTTACTTTTCCAAAATTATAGTAAATTTTAGGAACATTTACTTCAACATCGTTAATCATTATACTATCACTTTTAGTAATGTTATAGGTTGTTCCAACATGCTGATATCGACCACAAATTCCTTTGTCTTTTTCTGGACAAAACATACGATGAAAACTTTGTGTTGGCGGCAACATTGGAATCAAATCATTTTTGTTGACGTATCTATAAGTTGGAATTTGCTGTTGCTCATAATATTCAGCAAAACGTTCACCACCAACTCTTGGATTTGCATAGGTGTACACACCAAATGGTTGCAGTTGATGCAAGCTAAAATCCAGCGCTGCTAAAACAGCCAGCGCACCACCTAAACTATGACCTGTTATCAATATTTTTTGTTGATTATTTTGATGCAATCTTATTGTTTTTAAAAGCGTATCTTCTACACTTACATACGATTTCCAAAAGCCAGAATGCACGTATGTATTTTTAAAAGCAGATATTGGTGTCATTTTACATTTTGCATCTGTTAGCAGCCAATCTTTTTTAGTATTCAGAAAACCACCATTTGTTTCTGAGCCACGAAATATGACTATTATTTTAGAAGAATCACTCATTACCACCAAATTGGTACTGGTAGTATCATTATTGATAAACGAAAAATTTTGGATTCCATACGAAGCAAATTTCTCTGTAAATGAGGCTCGAAAAGCACTGTCATCATTATACTTTTTCACACCAATTAAATCAGGAAAAATATAGTAATTACAAAGCATCAACAAATAAGCATTGGTGTCGCAATGTGATGTATTATTGGTGTTTAAACAATTGAAGTATTTAGTTTGAGAAAAAACAGAAATACTATAAATTAGGAAAAGGGTAAGTGATAATTTTTTAAACATAATAATCTAAAAATACTCTAAAAAGTTCGTGTCTTTTCCGGAAACAATACGCTTGTATCTATTGTGCAACAAATGACCAATCGTATCTTCCCAATTTAGTTTCAGTTTGTGTCCGTTGATGCTTTCAATACCAGCCACTTCGGTAGCAGTACCAGTAAAAAATGCGCCATCCGCTTCAATGGCTTCTTCAATTCCAAAGTTGCGTTCTACAACATCAATACCCATTTGTTTAGCAATATCTATCAACGTTGAACGTGTGATTCCTGGAAAAATATTATGTAATGGCGGCACAATCAATTGTCCTTTTTTTTCCATAAAAAAAGATGCACCTGGACCAGAAGCAATGTAACCTTCTACATCTAACAACAAGGCATCATCGTAGCCGTTTTGGTGTGCTTCGCGCGATGCCAAAATAGAATTGATGTAATTTCCGGTTGCTTTAATATCAACAGGCATTGTTTTTGGATGCGGTCTGCGCCAGCTCGACACCATAATTTTTAAATGATTGGAATGATAGTATTTTGTCCATTTCCAGCAAGTCATTAAAAAATTGGGTTTGTCAGCATCTTGTGCTTTCAGCGTCATGTTTTTATCCATAAAAATCAACGGACGTATATATGCTTCTTTCATTTCGTTGCGTTCAATCAATTCATATGCAAAATTGATCATTTCCTGTACCGAATACGGCATGTGAATATTGAGCTTTTCAGCAGAATTTACCAATCGTTCGAAGTGACGTTTTACTTTAAAAATATGCGGACTTTGTTGATTATTGTACGCACGCAAACCTTCAAAAACACCGTAGCCATAATGCAAAGTTTGGTTGAATGGACTTACACGAAAATCGTTTACATGTTTAAATTCTCCGTTAAAAAATAAAATCGTCTTGTCGGTATGATATAACATAACTGCTTATTGAATGTAAATTGATAGAATTGTTTACTAAATAATCAATGAAGATAAAAAAATTGATTCAATAATGAATATCAAATTATTGTTAGTTTCATTAATCAAAATAAATAGACGATATTTTCAAAAGGTAAACCTAATTTACAAATTACTCAATTAACAGCAGCTACAGCTCTTCTTACGCATCACCTACTACAGAAAGCGCTGAATAATAAATAACGCAAAACTAAAAAGCTTAAAGGTTAGTTTCGTTTTAAATGATGCGAACATTTTTGTTTTGATATCATAAAAAATCTATGTAATTTTAATTAAATGGTAAGAACTTGTTGTTTTATATTATTAATATTGATACTTACAAAGTGTAAAGAAAATTCTTCCGAAAGATTAGACTTAAAACCTTATAAAGAAATTTATAAAATTGATTTTCTTCCAGACACAGCATTACCGAATGGAAATTTTATAAAATATCTGGTAAATAAGGATACTATGGATGAGAATTTGTATGTAAAGTATGGAAATAAAAATTTTGACAGCATTATAATATTTAAAGAGAAAGTTCCAGGAATTAATTGTGCAACACCTGCTTTTTTTTATTCAGCAAAAAACTCAATATCACTTATCACTAATTGTATGAATTCAGTCATGGCAATTTATTTGCCATTAAATGTAAAAGATAGTGTAAAATATTTCGATCCCTTATTTATTGATTTTTCAAAGCATATAATTTTGTTTAATGACTACCATAAATACGATAATTCAAATTGTTTGGACACATTAGTATTATCAGATTTTGAAATGAGTAATAAAAGTCTTTTCATTGTTCCACATTTAAATTGTGCAGGCATACATAATTGTATAGATTCAATTTATATTGAAGACAACTTCATTATTTTAAAAAGTAGTAACAGTTTAAATTGTGATGCTAATAATCAACCTGAAAAAGAAACAACTCAAATAAGCCGAATGATGATACCGTGGCTTAAATAATTTTCCCAACTTTCTCTCGACTTTGTTCGTTTCCAGCCACAAAACTAAAAAACCAAAAAAGAGTTCGCTTTTCGAAAAGTATTTAGATAAAAATAGTTTTTGCTTACTTTCATCCATAAAAAAGTAAGAGAGGAAATTTTAGAAGAAAAACAACAATCAACTGATTTTCATTTAATTAAATTTAAAAACTAAACAATCAGTTTAGCATCGCCTACCTTTTAGATAGGCGCGCCTATTTTTATATTAGGTACGCTTACCTTTTTGGTAGGCACGCCTATTTTTATATTAGGCGCGCCTACGGTTTTGGTTTGCACGCCTACCTTTTTAGTAGCCGCGCCTACAATTTTGGTAGGCGTGCCTATGGTTTTGGTAGGCGCGCCTAGCTATTTAGTAGGCGCACGTTGCTTTTAGCTATGCGAACCGCTATAAACCATCAAGGTTTTAAAAACCTTGATGGTTTTGTTGAAAAAGTCTGCTATTTTTGCACCATGCTTACAACAGGTTATACATTTATTTTTTGGTTGATCATTGCGTTTATCATTTTTGAAATTATTTTAGAATCGTATTTAGATTATTTGAATGATGATACCTGGAATCAGCCAATTCCGGCAGAATTAGCTGGTATTTATGATGATGAAAAATACGCGAAAGCGCAGCAATATCACAAAGCATTAAAAAAACTCGGTAGAATCAGTTCTATTCTAAGTATTACGCTGACGATGGTCTTTTTTATTTATGAAAGGATTTACCATCGTTCATTTATATACAACCATGATTTCAACAAATCCTATAATTCAAGCATTGGTGTTTTTTGGTTTTTTTGCAGTTATTTCAGATATTATTGGTTTGCCTTTTGAGTTGTACGGCACCTTTGTGATTGAAGAAAAATTTGGCTTTAATAAAATGACTTGGAAAACGTATGTAGTTGATAAAATAAAAGGTTATGTGTTGGGTGCCATCATTGGCGGCGCGCTGCTCAGTGCGTTTGTTTGGTTTTATTCGTTTGCTGGAACTTATTTCTGGATATATGTATGGATAATTTTTAGTGCGTTTACGTTGTTTTTTACGATGTTTTATACTTCTATTATTGTACCGATTTTCAATAAATTAAATCCATTGGAAGATGGTACATTGCGCCAACAAATTGAAGCATTTGCGCAAAAAGTCAATTTTCCGTTAACCAATATTTTTGTCATCGATGGCTCGAAACGCAGCACGAAAGCCAACGCCTATTTCAGCGGTTTAGGCAGCAAAAAAACAATTGTACTTTATGATACATTAATTAAAGAACAAAGCGATGATGAATTGGTTAGCGTGTTGGCGCATGAAGTTGGTCACTATAAAATGAAACACATCCAAACTTCTATGATTATTGGTGTTTTGCAAATGGGTTTGATATTGTTTATCTTATCCATTTTTATTAATAAACCTGAACTGTCGCAAGCATTGGGTTTGCAAACCGATGTTCCGGTTTTTCATTTAGGTTTAATTGCTTTCAGTTTATTATATAGTCCAATCTCCATGATTACTGGCATTTTCATGAATATGTTATCGCGCAAAAATGAATTTGAAGCAGACAATTATGCAAAAGAAAACGTTGGAACTGGCGAACATTTGGTGTCTGCGCTGCGCAAATTATCAGCGAATAATTTATCTAATCTGAATCCAAATAAATGGTATGTGTTTTTCCATTATTCGCATCCGCCATTATTGGAAAGAGTTCGGAATTTAATGATGAATAATTGATGATTAACAAATTTAAAAAGTTCCTGAAACAAGTTCAGGATGACGGCGTCGCGGTGCTGTGTCGCTGTCATGCCGAACTTGTTTCGGCATCTAAGTCTTGTTGTTTGATTCTATTTTTTTATTATACAACAGCAAACGCACAGCAATTAGTATCACAACCATTTGTTGGTCACACCACAAAAAATGAAATCAATATTTGGTGTTTGTTTAAAGATGTTGATACTGTTTATATCAAAAATTCAGACAATCAAACCAAATCATTTATTTACAAAAAAGAGAATTGCTATAAATCCTATTTGCCAGTAAATTGCAGATTTGATGCGTTGCAAGAAAACCAATCTTATCACTTTCAATATTCATTTAACAATATAGATTTCTTTCCATTAATTTCAGCAAAAACCAACAACGATTCTATCTCTAATTTTTCGTTTTTGGCTGGCTCGTGCGCTTTTGTTCCTACAGGTGCCAATGCCATGATGAAGCCAGGCACTAGTTTAGCTATTTTTGATTACATGAAGAAAGATTCTGCAAATTTCATGTTGTGGCTCGGCGATAATTTGTACTACTTGTTAGATTATCGTTCGTATAAAACACAATTGAAACACAATATAAAAACGCGATTAAAAACACCAATAAGCGCATTCTTAAATTCTAAGCAACAATACGCCATTTGGGACGACCACGATTACGGCAGCGATAACAGCGATGGTACTTTTAAGCACAAAGAGTCTTCCTTGAATGTGTTTCAGCAATTTTGGTCAAACCCAAAAAACGGCACTCATAATTACTATACATTTCATCAGCAAGATTGTCAGTTTTTCATGTTGGATGACAGATATAATAATGAAAAAGATAAAACTGTTTTAGGTAAAACACAATTAGATTGGTTGAAAGAATCGTTATTGCAATCTAACGCAACTTTTAAATTTATATGTATCGGTATGCAAGCTTTAAATCCTGTTAGTTATTTAGAGTGTTTTTATAAAACTGAAAAAGAATACAAGGAATTAATTGCATTTATAAAAGAACATCGCATTTCCGGCATTCTATTTCTTTCTGGTGATCGTCATCACGGAGAATTGATGAAAATTCAGGAACCAAACTTATATCCATTGTACGATTTTACGACTTCACCTTTAACGATGTATCCTATAAAATTAAGTACGAAAAGCAGCGAATACAACAATCCGAATAAAGTGGCTGGCACTTATTTTCCTTCTTATAATTATGGAAAAATTTCAATTGAAGGCGAACCAAAAAATAGAAAATGCGTACTTGAATTAAAAGATAATAAAGGAAAAACTATCTGGACACACGAAATTTTAGCGAAGGATTTGAAATAAAAAATGTGAGATACGAATACCTCACACTTGAACTAAATGCAATCACTAAATAACTGAGAAAAATATTATTTAGTAAGAAAGTTTACAAATGTAGCTGTAATTAATTTTGATAAAAAATACAGATAATGGCAATTGTTTTTACAAGTAAGAATAAATTAAAATACAAATAGTTTATAATCAATAACTTACAAATTTTACTATAAATCAGTGTGGAAAACATGTTGACTTAATAATAAAGCAACAAAAAACGCTTGAAAAAAGAGAATTTATCACTATCTTTGCAACTCCAAAAATAAAAATTATGTACGCAATAGTAGAAATAGGTGGTCATCAGTTTAAAGTAGTTCAAAATCAAGAGATTTTTGTACTTAAATTAGATGGTAACGCAGGTGATAAAGTTAACTTTGATAAAGTTTTAATGCTTTCAGGTGATGCAGGTACAAAAATTGGCGCACCAACAATAAGTGGTTCTTCAGTTTCTGCAACCATCGTGGAGCACCAAAAAGGCGATAAAGTTATCGTTTTTAAGAAAAAAAGAAGAAAAGGTTATAAAGTTAAAAATGGCTTTAGAGCATCTTTCACTAAAGTAAAAATTGACGCAATAGCGTAATTCATAAAAATTAAAATTCGTATAAAATGGCTCACAAAAAAGGTGTCGGTAGTTCAAGAAACGGTAGAGAATCACATAGCAAACGCTTAGGTGTTAAGTTATACGGTGGACAAGCTGCAATTTCAGGAAATATTATCATTCGTCAACGCGGAACAAAGTTCCATCCAGGAATTGGCGTTGGTTTAGGTAAAGATCACACAATTTTTGCTTTAGTTGACGGAAAAGTCCTATTCAAAAAAGGATACAAAGAAAGAACGTTTGTTTCTATCGTTGCATAACTAAATCAAATTTATTTGATAAAATATAGTCATTCTTTAATTAGAATGACTTTTTTTATTTTATTGCAGTTTCATTGATTATTAACTTTGCTGCATTTTCAGAAGCACCTTTCTCGCCTATTTTTTCAAATAACGCTTCGTAAAAATTCAGGTTTGATGTATTCAACAATTTATCTAATTCAGTTTTTATACTTTCAACCGTACAATCTTGTTGAATTAATTCTGTAATTATCTTTTTATCGGCAATCAGATTCGGCAAAGAAATAAAATCAACTTTTGCCAGTCGTTTTCCAATTTGATAATTTAACCACGAAGTTTTGTAGCAAACCACTTGCGGCACATTTCGTAAAGCAGTTTCTAATGTAGCAGTTCCGCTACACACAACTGCAGCTTTAGCTACTTGCAAAATTTCATCGACTAAATTCCATTTGATTATTACATTTTGTGGCAACTCATAATTATATAGATGTTTCAAGCGAGAAATTCCTGCAATAACAAATTGTTCGTTTGGATAAAGCTTTGCAACTTCTATATAAACAGGTACTAATTTTATGATTTCCTGTTTGCGGCTACCTGGTAAAAGTGCAATATTGATTTGTGAATCATTTTCTGTTGACGATTGACTATTATCCATTGACCATTGACAATCTAACAACGGATGTCCGACAAAGTGTGCATTTGTATAATTATGTTTGGTATAAAAAGCAACTTCAAACGGCAAAATGCATAAAACCAAATCTACATTTTTTTTAATAATTTCAACGCGTTTTTCATTCCAAGCCCAAATTTGCGGTGCGATATAATATACCACTTTAAAACCATGATGTTTACACCATTTTGCCATGCGTAAATTAAAACCTGGATAATCTATTAATATAATTACATCAGGTTTGTAAGTTAAAATACTTTGTTTTACTTCATTAAAATTTTGATTAATTGTGCGCAAATTTTTGAGCACTTCATAAAAACCCATGAATGCTAATCTATCTAAACCAAATAAAATATCAACAGAAGCTTTTTGCATGTGTTCACCGCCAACGCCTTTAAAAACAGCCGATTGATCCAATTTAATAATTTCATTTACCAAATTTGCTGCGTGTAAATCGCCAGATGCTTCGCCTGCTATAATAAAATATTGCATATTTTATTTAGTCGTGAGTTGTAAGTCGTGAGTCATATTTATAAAGCATATTTAACTACAAACATGGCAATGATATATAACATAGATGCAATAAAAATGCCTTTGCATAAATTGAATTTCTGTATCAAATTAAACAGAAAAAAAACTGGCAAATTTGCAAAAACACTTATTTTAATAAATGACGGAAGCGTAGAAAGTTGTTTCGCACCATCAACATATTCTTTCCAAGTATACGAAGTATATTTTACTTCATAGTACAATACAAACATCAACATAGGTATGATTAAACCTAATACAAAACCAATGATTGTCTGATCGATTTTATCTATAAATTTTTGATTTTCAACAGTCATAAAATGAATTTATAATTTTGATTATTTTTAAATTTAGTCGTGTAATTTCCAGTTTTGATTGATAAATGAAATTGCATGATGATGTGTTAAATCATATTGCACAGGAACAATGGAAACAAAACCATTTTCCAGTGCCCAAACATCGGTGTCATCGCCTTGGTCGAAATTAACAAATTTGCCAGTAAGCCAATAATAATTTTTGCCGTTTGGATCCGTGCGTTCATCAAATTCTTCGACCCATTTTGCATTTGACTGACGACAAATTTTCATTCCTTTTATTTCACTCAATGGTAGCTTTGGAATATTTACATTCAACAAACTATCACCTGGCATTCCTTTCGCTAAAACTTGTTCTACTACTTTTTCTACATAAAATTTCGATGCAGAAAAATCAGCTTCAAATGAAAAATCTAATAAAGAAAAACCAACTGCTGGAATTCCATCAATAGCAGCTTCCATCGCAGCAGACATCGTTCCAGAATAAATGACATTTATCGCAGCATTTGAACCATGATTAATTCCTGAAACACATAAATCTGGTTTACGATGTAAAATTTTATCGATTGCAATTTTTACACAATCAACTGGTGTTCCTGAACATTGATACGAAGGAATATCACCGAATTGATTTACTTTTTGCAAACGCAACGGCTCATGAATGGTGATAGCATGACCCATACCTGACTGTGGTGAATCTGGTGCAACTACAACAACATCACCAAATTTCTGCACAGCTTCTACCAATGCTTTGATGCCTGGCGAAACAATACCATCATCATTCGTAACTAAAATCATAGGTTTACTCATGTTGCAAAATTAAGGATTGATTGTGGTGAATTCATAAATTAACATGTTAATTTTATTGTATAGAATTTGGGACAATTGATTATTCTATCTGTATTTCTTATTAACAACCTAAAACCACAATAATTCACCTAAAAGATTTTATATTTATAACTTTGAGTAAAATTTAATACCTAACTAAGAAATGAAAAACGTTTTAATTGGAATTTTAGTATTTATTGTTGCGCTTTTAGCGTTTGTTATTTTTAAGAATGATTTATTTTCTAAGAAAGATAACAGCAAAGTTGATAGTACAATAGTTGTTCAAAAGATACAAAAAGTATTAAAACTCGTAACGGTTGAAGGAAATTTTTCTGAGTTAATGAACTATTCTGATTTTGATTACGTTGATTTACCAGGTTTTAGAAAAGATGCAATTGTACAAGTAGATGCAAAAGTTTCGATTGGTTATAATTTAGATAGTTTAAAAATTTCTACCAATGAAGAAGAAAAAACAATTACCATTTCACATTTGCCAAAACCAAGTATTATTGCCATTGATAGTGATGTGAAATTTAAAAATTTGAGTAGTGGTTTGTTTACCAATTTTAATGAACAAGAATTGACTAAACTAAATACACTTGGAAAAGAAAAATCAGACAAAAAGCAATGAATACAGAACTAATAAAACAAGCTGAAGAACAAAAAAATGAATTGTTTGAACTCTTGTTTTATATGGCAAAAGGAACTGGTTATAAAATTATTATAGAAGGAAAAGAGTTGAATAATGATAAGGTTATAAGTTATAAGTTATAAGTTATAGGTTTTAAGAAAAAGAATAAAAAAAATGGAAGCAAGTTTAGTTATAACGTTAGGAATTATTTTATTGGTAATTGGTTTGGTAAGTTGCGTGTTGCCACCTTTGCCAGGCACGATCATTGCGTATGGCGCACTAATACTCACCTATTTTGGCATGGAAAACCATGGTGAAATTTCACAAACTGTATTAATAGTTTATGGTGTTTTAGTAAGTATTTTTGCAATAGTAGATAATTTCATTCCAATTTGGGGCACGAAAAAATTTGGTGGCACAAAAGCTGGTATTCGTGGAAGTTTTATTGGCATTTTGGTTGGAATATTTTTGTCACCATTTGGTGGAATTTCGATTATTATTTGTCCATTTTTAGGTGCGATGATTGGCGAATTAATTGCAGGTCAAGATTTCAATACGTCCATAAAATCTGGATTTGGTTCGTTTGTTGGTTTTCTATTGACAAGTGGTATCAAAATAATTTTAGTAGTAATGATGAGTTATCATTTTTTTACAAAAGCAGTCTTTTAAATGCATTCTATTTATCTGATAAAAGTCTGGAAAGAAAGTAAAGCGCTTTTTATCGGAATAATTATTTTTATTTTTTTTCAAGTATTTTTTATTTCGAAACGTATACAAAATTTTCCTTTTTTTATTTTTGACATGTATTCCAGACCAATAGAAAAACCTACTACTTTCTCTATTTATGAAATAAAAGCAAATGGAAAATCAGTTGATTACACTTCTTTTAAAAACACACAAGAAAATACGATTTTAAATACTATTCAAACTTATTCAATTGTCAAAAAAGAATTTCCAAAATCAATTTATGAAACTCTAATTGAACATCGATTTAAGAATAAAATTTCAACAACAAATTATCAATTTATAAAAAATGGTTTGTCGAATAACGAAGCAGCAATTTATGAATTTGACAATTGGTTAAATCGATATTGCATTCAATCAAACATCGATTTTTCAGTTTATAAAAACACCTACAATTTTCAAAATAAATCAAAAATAGATTCCATTTTAATACTATCAGAAGATGCTATTTAATCAAAAATCATATCATAGCATTGCTTTTGGAATAGTTTTATTCTACTTAATTTATTGGTTTTATCAAGGTCATTTTTTATTTCAATTACATCAGCCAACGCTAATAAATACTGGCATCGACAATACCTATTGGCTATTTTGCATATTGCGAATTCCACAAATTATTATGCGCTTTCCAATAATTTTTGATGCACTTTTAGTTTTGTTTACAATATTCAGTTTTATTACAAAGCACAAATGGAGTTTTAGAATTCTATTCGTAATTACAATTATACACATCATTACATTTAATGTGTATGCGTGCACGCACACAAAGTCGTGTATATTTTTACCAATGTTAATTTTGCCTTTTTGTTTCGATAAATTATTTAATTTGGTTTGGCAAGCTGTTCGGTATTATTTCTTGTTTGTATTGGTTTCTGCAGCAATTTTTAAAATTATAAATGGTGGACTTTTCCATCCAAATCAATTGGTACATATTTTAGAAAACCAACATGTTGATTTAGCCATATTAAATCCAACAAATTTCATTTATCAAATTTCAACATTTCTAATTCAGCACACCACTCTGACAAATATATGTTGGTACAGTTTTTTTCTAATGGAATTAATTTTTATTGTAGGATTTTTCACCAAAAAATTCGATTCTGTTTTATTGTTTGTTTTAATTTTGTTTATCATATCAACTTTTATTTTAATGCGAATTAATCTGATGGATTTTATTTGCGTCATTCCATTTCTGATTATCTTAAAAAATGATAAAAAGAAAGCAACTTTTTAGAATTGTCCTACAAATTTCCTACTTTTATACAAACACATTTTTTATGTCAACAAAAATATTTTCATTTATAACTATCTTTTTATTTTGTGGTTTCCTTTCTTTTGCACAAAACAGTACGACAAAGCAGAAAACTACATCAACCACTACCACAAAATCAACTACCAAAACTACAACAAAACCTGCACCAAAAGCTGAGCCAAAACCTGCAAAAATCAATATAAAAAACAATGAAGTTAAAATTGAGAAAGGTGCTGCAAATCCAAACGCTAAACCATTTGCATTTTTAGGCAGTTATGCGATGAAATATGATTTAGTTGATGCAAATGGTAAAAAATCAAATGGTGTAGTTAAATATGCTTTTGATGGTTTTAAAATGGCAATGATTCCTTCATTTCAAAAAGATAATGAATCTCAGTTGCGAAGTATTTTTGATGTGAAAGAAAATACAATGACGATGATGATAAATGATGTGAAAAGAAATACAAAAAAAGGCATGATAATGAGAATGCCAAAAGTTACAATTATAAATTCTTCGTTAGAAAAACCAGTTGATGCAAAAATCACAAAAACTGGTGAGAAGAAAAAAATTGATGGTTATAATTGCGAATCATATACGATTCTAACAAGCGATAGTACTATTGGCGAATTTTGGCTAACAAAGGATATTAATATAAATGTATCTGAATCATTAGCATATATGACATCAGGCATGAAAGGCAAACCTGTTCCATTTAAAACTGCAGGAATTGATGTTGCTGGTTGTGTTATAGAAGGTGATTACAAAACAAAAGACGGAAACAAAGTTCATTTAAAAACTACAGACATTAAAAAAGGCAAACCAGAAGTTTCATTTTTTTCAACCGATGGTTTTACCTTAAATGATGTAACACAAATAGAGTTTTTTAAGTAATTTATTTATTTAAACTTATAAAAAATGGTTTGTATTTTACAAACCATTTTTTTTATGCGTTATTTAACAAGATTCAGCTAAATAAATTTATATCGATAGTTATATTTGGAGTTCAAAAAAAGTGAATGCCTGTTTTAGATTTCGATAAAATAAAAGATGATTTAAATTTATACAATCATCGTCCAAGAGTATTTTCGTGGCCAGTATTTGGCACGTTATTATTTGGAGCAATCCTATTTGTATTTTACAAATTAAATCAATACATTTTTCCTTGGAATACTTGGCAACAAGCAGCTGGAAATGCACGCGATTTTTGTGAAATGAATCGTGAGCAATTAATTGTTCAACCAGCAAACACTTGGTCAAATTTAGGTTTTATAATTGTTGGTTGGATTTTTTTAAGCATTGCTAAAAATGACCACAACTATTTCGAACGAGTAAGTGTAGACAATCTTTTAGCAAAATTTCCTGGCTTCACATACTTAATTGGATTTTCAACTTTATACATGGGTTTTGGCAGTTTTTTATATCATGGTACTCTTACATTACCTTTTCAAAGAATGGACCAAACAGGTATGTACTTTTTATTAATTTCATTTTTAGCTTACAATCTATTCAAACTATTTCCTATTTTAAAATTTAATGGAACTACTTTTATTTCAAATAAATTTTTTATCATTTCTGCAATAATTTTACAGTTGATATTTTACTTCTTTTTATGGCAAGCACCAATTAATATTTTATTTCCTGCATTAACTTTAACTTTTTTCTTTACTAATTTTATGCTAATTCATAAAGTTAAAAACACTATTTCATTCATCGGATTTTTAAAAGCAGCTTTTATAACACTCTTAATTGCTGCTACCATTTGGATTTTAGATATCACCAATAAACTATGTGCACCAACAAGTGTTTTTCAAGGTCATGCATTATGGCATATACTTTGTTCAATTAGTATTTTTCTTTCTTATTTATATTACAGAAGTGAAACATTTCTTACAAAAGAAGATATTGCTGTTATTCAAAACGATATTTAATTAACTTGTAATTTCTAATCATAAATTACTAATTAAAAGAAGTAATTTTTTGCTTTGATTTTTTGAATATCTTTGCACATAATTTAGTTATGAAAAATAATAATTTTAAACTTTTATGTTTACTACTTTCAGCTGTTTTAATGAGCAGTTGTAATGCACTTTTGCAAGCTGCAAAAGATACTCAAGTAAAAAATACGACTATACAAAAAGATTTAGGCAATGCACCAAAACGTGCCTATACATTGACATTTCCAGACAATAAAGACAGAATTCCAGTAGGTGGTTATTCGCCAGGCGAAATAATGCAAACAACCGTAAATAGTTTCGGAAAACGATATAAAGATTATGTATTTTCAGATTTTGGAATTACTACGGAAGTCTATAAAAAAAATGCACCGAAATGGAATGGTGGCACACAAAATTTAGTCATGGATTTAGTGGCACCCAAAAACGATCCTGACAAAAAACGACCTTGTATTATTTTTATGTTTGGTGGTGGATTTGTTGACAAAGGTGATGATTGTTCACAGGAAATTGGGAAAGGAATGGCGCAAAAAGGTTATGTAGTTGCGTTAATTGATTATAGATTAGGATTTCCAGAAGGCAATTTATTTGTGTTGTGTCAAGGTGATTTTATGAAAGGATTTTATGAAGCAAGTTTGCGTGCCACACAAGATGCGCGTTCAGCAATTCGATATATAAAAGCAAATGCAGAACGCTTAGGTATTGATCCGAATAAAATTTTTATTTCTGGAAATAGTGCTGGTGCCATAACAGCTTTAAACACTGTATTTCTAGATGATAAAGATATTCCTGCAACACCATTAAAAGACATCAATGGCAGTTTAGATGCAATGAAAGATAATATACAATTTGATAGTAAAGTAGCTGGTGTTATTTCATTGGCTGGTGCAATTACAGATAAAAAATTATTAGATAAAACGAACAATACACCTATCTGTTTATTTCAAGGAAATTGCGATAGATTGATTGATATTAATACAAGTACTGCCATGAAATGTGATGATAAAAATGCTACGTTTCCAATAATTTATGGAAGCCAAGCTATTTATGATGCAACTAAATCCAAAAATAAAATAAAATTTAATTATGTGTGCAACGGTGGTCATTTAACAGTAAATTGGGGTTTGTCTGGTATGATAGAATTAATCAGTCAATTTACAATTAGCGTTTTAGAAGGCAATCCAATTACTGGAAAAACCATTGTAAATCCAATAAAAAAAGAATGCAGTGATGCATGTAATTAATTCTAAAAATCTGTGAGCAAATATTCTAAAAAAAAAATAATCTATAAAAAAGTGTAAGCATTTATTATCTTTAATAACAAGATTTATTTTAAACAATTAATGCGCGCTTGAAATCTATTATAAATAAAATTTATTCCTTTTTTTCTTTTAACGAAGAAAAAAGTAATTTGCCATTCACTGATAAATTCTTAATACTTGGTTGCCTTTTTATTATTATAATAGGTATCTACACTGTCTATGATATTCAAAAATATGCAGATATACTTTTTTGGGACGAAAGTCTGTATATGCAAAAAGGATTGCAATTATGGCAACAACCAAGTTTAGATTGGGGTCCATTTTATAATATTTGGTACAAACTCCTTTCCTATTTTACTTCAGATAAAATTGAACTTTATTATTTAAATATAAAGGTGCTTTGTGTACTGTTACCATTGCTATTATTTATTTTTTTGATGGTAAATAATATCAATCCAATGCTTTCATTTTTTGTAAGTATTTTATTTTTGTATTCTTATATCAACTTGCCAATCTGGCCAAAAGTTTCGCATTGGTGTTTGATTGTTTTTTTGATAGCACTTATTATTTCTAAACGATTTATAAATTCTGTTTATTTAAAATTCCTAACAATTATTCTTGGAATGATTGTATGTAGTTATATCAGACCAGAATTTTATTTAGCATTTATATTATTTTCATGCTTCACCATTATTCATTTATTTATTTATAGACACCAATATCCTATAAAAAGTATTGCTTTATATTTATCAGGAATTTTAGGTTTATTTATTTTAGTAAAATTAGTCGGAAATCCAACAAAAACAGGTGGCAACGGTAGAATGCTGATTACATTTGGTCAGCACTTTGCGCTTAATTATAGTAGATGGAACAACATCACAGACAAACCTTTTTGGATTGATTGGGTTTTCTATTTGCAAGATAATTTTATTCATAAACCAACAAGCGTAATTTTATCAACCATTGGACATCACATTTTATCTAATATTGGCAATTATATAAAATCCACTTCAAAAATTATTATCTCTTTTATTTTACCAATTTTCCAATTAAAACTAACTATACATTCCATAATTCTGGTTGGTATTACTATTATAATTTTAGTGAAAAATTCTGCTATTCAACAATTTAAAAAATCAACAATTTTGTCTGCATTCCATCCAAATAATGATTTATTAAAGATTTTATTTATTTGGTGCATTCCAACTTTAGCATCGTCAATAATTGCCTATCCAAGAGACCATTATTTAATTCTTCAAATTCCGTTATACTTAATCTTAACCGTTGTATTTATTGATTCAATTTTAAAATTAGAATTAAATTTAAAACTTTTCACATTGGTTGCAATTGTATTGTTTTTTGCAAAACCATCAGCAGCAAATTTTGATTATTTTGATTTATTGCGTAAAGAAAAATCTTTGAGTAATGTAACAACAATTCAATATTTACAAAAAAAATATCCAACGAAAATTGTTAAAGTATTTGATTTTGAAGGAGACATTAACACGATGCTTCCAAAGAATTTCACATCGAACAGTATTGATTTTTTCAAAAGTGGTTCAACAGTCGTTAGTAAGTATATTGATAGCGCAAAAATTGATATAATTTATGTTACACCATCACTTCTACATTCAAGATTTACACAAAATGACACTTTACTAAAAGCTTGGATTTCGTCTCCAGAAAAATATGACTTTCAAAAAGTAAAAACAGGAAATTTTGAACCGTATTTATTGAGTAGAATAAAATAATTAAAACAAAAAAATCAAACACATAGAAACATAGAATTTATAGTCTGATATTAAGTGGAATTAAAGTTAAAAAGAGTTTGGCATAGTTATTCATCAAAGATGAATTCTATGTTTTTGCTATCACCAACTTAATCTTAGAATTTGCTATGTCTCTATGTGGTTATATTTATTTTTAAGCAAATTCACTCAATTCTAACCAACGTAATTCTTTTTCATCTAAGCTTCCAATAATTTTTTCCAACATAGATGAAATCGTTTGTATTTGTTGGTGTTCTAAACTTCCAGAAGATAATTTATCTGCTAAATCATTTTTTTCTTTCGATAATTTTTCGATATCGATTTCCAGTTTTTTAAACTCTTCTTGTTCTTTATAAGAAAGTTTTCTTTTTGGCGCAGCATCAATAGTTATAGATTTATTTTCAGAACTTGCAGCTCGTTCATCACTCTTTTGTTGTCGTGCTTCTTCTTTTAATTGCAAACGATATTCGTTATAATTTCCTAAGAAATCACGTACTTTTCCGTTGCCTTCAAATACAAATAAATGGTCGGTTAATTTATCTAAAAAATATCTATCGTGACTTACAATCACTAAACAACCTTTAAAGTCCATTAAGAAATCTTCGAGCACTTGTAATGTCAAAATATCTAAGTCATTGGTTGGTTCATCTAAAATTAAAAAATTCGGATTCTTCATCAGAATCGTCAATAAATACAAGCGTCTTCGTTCACCACCACTTAACGTAGAAACAAAATTATATTGCTGTGATGGTATAAATAAAAAGCGTTCTAACAATTGTGATGCAGAAATAGTACCTTTTCCAACTGGCAAAAATTCAGCAATATCTTTAATCACATCAATTACTTTTTTATCCTGTTTTAGTTGCAATCCTTTTTGATTATAGTATCCAAAAACTACGGTTTCACCAAGCACACGATTGCCAGCATCTTGATGTAAGTCACCCATAATAATATTCAACAAGGTTGACTTTCCACAACCATTTCTACCAACAATACCAACACGTTCACCACGTTGAAATTTATGTGAAAACTTATTTAACAACACATTTTCACTATACGCTTTTGAAATATTATGTAACTCTAAAATTTTGCCACCTAAGCGAGCCATTTTCACTTCAATTTCAACTGCTTTATCTTGTGCTTTTGCAGTTGCAGCAGCTTTCACATTTTCAAAATTATCAACTCGCGATTGCGCTTTTGTTGTACGTGCTTTTGGTTGTCTGCGCATCCATTCCAACTCTTTGCGAAAGGTGTTTTGTGCACGTTCTACATTCACACGTTCGTTTTCTTCGCGCAGTTCTTTGTTCTCTAAATATTTAGAATAATTGCCTTTGTGTTTGTATAAAATTCCATTATCTAACTCCAAAATTTCGTTACAAATATTTTCTAAAAAATAACGATCATGCGTAATCATCAACAACGTAATATTATTTTTAGAAAGATATTCTTCGAGCCATTCAATCATATCCATGTCTAAATGATTCGTTGGCTCATCTAACACAAATAAATCTGGTTGTTGTAACAATAAAATTGCCAGCGACAAGCGTTTCTGTTGTCCACCAGACATAGAACCTACACGCTGATTGAAATCGTGAATTAAAAATTTAGATAAAATGAGTTTCATTTGCTGCTCGTAGTCCCAAGCTTCAAGCTCATCCATTTTATCCATCGCAGCTTGCAAATCGCCTTCACCATCGAGTGCTTTTTCATAATCCAAACTTGCTTTCAAAACAGGATTATCAGCATGCATAATAGTTTGATACACGGTTTTCTCCAAATCAAAATTTGGTTCTTGCGATAAAAAACCAACACGAATATCTTTATGAATTTTTACATCACCAGTTTCTGGTGGTTCTAAACCTTGCATAATCTTGATTAAAGAAGATTTACCTGAGCCATTTTTAGCAATCAATGCTACTTTTTGTCCTTTATCAATAAAAAAAGTGATGTTTTCAAATAAGAGTTTGTCGCCGTAATATTTAGACAGGTTATTAACCGAAATGTAATTCATGGAACAAAAATAAGGTTACTTCATAAAATTATTATAAATTTAGTTGTGATTAGATTCTTAACATTTTTGACTATTATACTTTTTTCATTCTTTTGCAATCATACAAAAGCAGAAAGTAAACTGTATTCATTTACAACAAAACAATCAAAAGTTTCTTTTCCTTTTAAAGTGTTTAACAATATTTTATTAGTAGATGTACAAATCAATCAGACAAAGACGCTGAAATTTATTTTTGATTCTGGATGTAAAAGCACCATCATAATTCATCCAAAATGGTTGGATTCATTTGACATACCATACAAACAAAAGGTATATTTCTCAGGATTAGGATACAAAGATTCAGTTGAAACCATGAAAATTAATGATGGCACTTTAGAAATTGGAAATTTAAAAGGTGAACATATTCCAATATTTATTTTAAGTAAGGACACGTTGATTATTGACCGTTATTTGGGAACAGATGTAGATGGTATTTTTGGTGCTGAAATATTTGAGAAATATTATGTACATATAGATTACAAAAACAGAATAATTGAATTATATGATAAGAAACCCAAAAAGATAAATACGAGTTTTAAAAGATTACCTGTTGAAATGCGAAAAAGCAAGGCCTATTTATCTTGTTTTGTAATGAATAATAAAAATGAACTCTTTTTATCTGAATTATTAATGGATACTGGTGCAAATATTCCAGTAATTATAAAAAATAAATCACCAGAAGACATTGATATATCAAATTACATTGAAGCAGAAATTGGCGAAGGTTTGTCTGGTCCTATGTATGCAAAAGTGAGTAGAATAAAAAAAATATTTTTTGACACTATTCAGTTTAATAATGTAATTGCTGCATTTAATGAAACACCAATTACTTTTAAAGATGTAAACGAAAACACATTGGATGGAAATATTGGAAATGACATTTTAAGTCGATTGAATATCTTTTTTGCATATCCTGAAAATGCAATTTATTACAAATCAAATAAGCAAACTAATCGACCATTTGAATTTACAGTATCTAATATTATACTACTTGAAAACAAAACTAAAAACGGTGGTTTTGTTGTAAAAAGCATTGCAACAAAATCAGCACCTTATTTGGCTGGCTTGCAAATTGGAGATGAAATCATAAAAATTGACAACCAAAAATGCGAAAATCTAACTATTGAGGAAGCACTTTTTTTATTAAACAAACGGATAGGAAAAAACATTAACTTGCAATTCAAACGAAATGATGTGAAACAAAAAGTATCGTACAAAATTACTAGTATTATATAAAGTGATAGTGATAGTGAAGGTGATAATAAAAGTGATGATATAATAAATACAATAGTTCTAAACTCTAAAATTCTATAATTCAACAATTAAACAATAAACTATGCAGGCAATTTATTTAGTAAAAAATGGAAAAACAAAAGAAGCATTTGAATTCAGAGATATTCAAATGACAGAACCAAAAGATAACGAAGTTGGTGTTATTGTAGAAGCATCAGGAATTAATTTTGCAGATGTAGTAGCACGCTTAGGTCAATATCAAGATTGTCCGCCATTGCCAACTATTATTGGCTATGAAGCTGTTGGAAGAGTTGAAAAAGTAGGTAAAGATGTAACCACTTTAAAAAAAGGCGACCGTGTTTTAGCTTTCACCAGATTTGGTGGTTATAGTCAATATGTAACGCAACAAGAATCTGCTGTAGCAAAAATTGGCGAAGATATGGACGCTGGCAAAGCATTGGCTTTAGCTACACAATATTCAACAGCATTTTATGCCTGTTCAGTAGCTACCAATGTATTACCAAACGAAACAGTTTTAATTCATGCTGGTGCTGGTGGTGTTGGTACTGCATTAATTCAATTATGCAAATTAAAAAATGCAAAAATTTATGCAACTGCTGGAAGTGAAAGTAAATTAGAATACTGTAGAAAGCAAGGTGCACACGTTGTAATAAATTATACAAAAGAAGATTTTTCTGAAGTAATAAAAGAACCAATTGATTTTGCCTTTGATGCTGTTGGTGCTGATAATTTCAGAAAAAGTTACAAGTTATTAAATCGTGGTGGAAGGATTATTGGCTATGGTGCAGCAGCCATGACAGATGCTTCTAATATCTTTTCAAAAGCAAAAATGGGTTTGCAATTTGGCATCTATCATCCTGCGCAATTATTGATGGAAAGTAGAAGTATGATTGGTGTAAATATGTTGCGCATTGCTGATTACAAACCTGACACATTGAAATATTGTATGGAAAGTGTCATTCAATTATTACATGAAGGAAAAATCGATCCACACGTTGGAAAGATGTATGCAGCGAAAGATATTTATCAGGCACACGATGATATGTTAGACCGTAAAACAATGGGAAAAATTGGAATTGTTTGGTAGAATAAATTTTCATTTTTATTGGCCCCTTCTAATCTCCCTTTGGTAAACACTTGTCGGGGGGGGGGGGGGGGGAAACACCATTTTTTTGAGAACAAAAATTTTTATAAGAATGGCGGACCCCCGGCGAAAACCACCTTTTGTTTTTTTGGGGAGGGGGGGAAAAGAAAGGGTCCCTATTCACCGTAGGGGGGGGATGGAAAAAAAAAAAGGGCGGGGGGGGGGGGGGGGGGGGGGGGGCAAAAACAAACAAAAATAAAAAATTTTCCACACCCCCCCACCCCCCCCAAAGAAAAACAATAAAAATCCTTTTCCCTCCTATTCATAATGGGCAAAACCCGCCAAGGGAGGGAAGTGGGAAATATATGAATTGGTTTGTGAAAAACTGATAACGGGCTAACAAAAAAAAAAAAAAAAAAATCAAGGGGGGGGGGGAAAACAAAAAGTTATTTTTTAAAAAAAAAACAACTTACAATTTACAAAACCTAAAATTAAAACCAACTCAAA
Source organism: Saprospirales bacterium (assembly GCA_016711605.1). Taxonomy (GTDB): domain Bacteria; phylum Bacteroidota; class Bacteroidia; order Chitinophagales; family JADIYW01; genus JADJSS01. The sequence continues at coordinate 144,420 of JADJSS010000045.1, read as the reverse complement.
CCTTCCAAAAAAAAAAAAAAAAAATAAATTAAAAAGAGACCAACCTGCAGATAAAAAAAAACCATCCTTCTTTCGTTCCGGGGGGGGGGGGCGGGCAAAGAGCAAGAAAAAAAACCCTTTCCAATTTGTGGAAAAAATAAAAAAAAAAAAATTATTTTTTTGGCCAACCCCCAAATAGAAAGAAAAAAAAAAAGGATAATTTTTTTTGAAAAAAAAAAATTTTAACCCAAAAAAATTTTAATAAAATTTTTTTTTGGTTAAGAAAAAAAAAAAAATAAAAAAAAAAAAAAGAAAAAAAAAAAAAAAAATTAGCCAAAAAACAAACAAAAAAAAAAATTACCTTAACATTTTTTTCACCTCTATGAACGAGAAGTGAAGTAAATAATAAAAAAATGAAAAAAATATCCTACTTAATAATTTGTTTTCTTTTACTAAATGCATGCAATCAAAATCTTGGAAAATTTCCAGAAATGTTTGTTGGAAACTGGTCGATGGATAATCCAGAATTAAAATCTTATGAAGTATGGACAAAAGTGAATGACTCACTTTATTCTGGAAAAAGTTTCACAATGAATATTCAAAAAGAAGAATTGTCATTAATGAAAAATGGAAATGATTGGTATTATGTAGTTCTGATTAATGGACAAAATAATGATGAACCTGTTCCTTTTAAATTGATTAAACAAACGAGTTCTAAATTTATTTTTGAAAATAAAGCACATGATTTTCCTCAACAGATTGAATATAATTTTCGCTCAGAAAAAAACTTAGTAGTGTATTTGCGCGCCAACGGAAAACAGTTTGAATTATATTTTGATAAACAAAAATAATTGATACAAAAATCTGCATATTCAACTTTTATTAAAGAAACTGCGAAGCAATTAGGTTTCACTAATGTTGGTATTGCAAAAGCTGAATTCTTAGATAACGAAGCGCCAAAATTAGAAGAATGGTTGAAGCGCAATTATCAAGGTGAAATGCGTTACATGGAAAACCATTTTGACTTGCGTTTAGATCCTCGAAAACTAGTAGATAATGCAAAATCTGTTGTTTCACTTTCTTATAATTATTACACAGAAAAAAAACAAAACGAAGAAAGTTTTAAGATTTCAAAATATGCTTTTGGTGAAGATTATCATCACGTAGTGAAAGAAAAATTAAAAATTCTTTTACAGAAAATACAACAAGAAATTGGTGCTGTACATGGCAGATGTTTTGTGGACTCGGCTCCTGTTTTAGAACGCGCTTGGGCAACAAAATCTGGAATTGGTTGGATTGGTAAACATTCATTACTGATAAATAAAAACCAAGGTTCATTTTTCTTTTTAGCTGAATTAATTATTGATGTTGAACTCGATTACGACGCGCCATTTGCAACTGATCATTGTGGCACTTGTACTGCTTGTATTGATGCTTGTCCAACAGATGCAATTGTAGAAAACAAAGTAGTTGATGGAAGCAAATGCATTTCTTATTTTACCATTGAGTTGAAAGATGCGATTCCAACAGCTTATAAAAATCAATTTCAAGATTGGATGTTTGGCTGCGATATTTGTCAAGATGTTTGTCCATGGAATCGTTTTTCAAAACCACATACCGAACCAAAATTTGAACCGAATCACAAACTACTTTCAATGAATAAAAAAGAATGGAAAGAAATAACAGAAGATGTATTTCATGAACTATTTAAAAAATCTGCTGTAACACGAACTAAATATGAAGGTTTGAAAAGAAACATTCAATTTTTAGAATAAAAAAAGCGCCGTTCTGATTTCTCAGAACGGCTGACTTGAAACATAAAAACCCTTAATATACTAGCTGACGCTAATAATTTTTATTGTTGAAGATTTAGTGTAAAACAACCAAACCTATCTTACTATTTTAAAACCAAACATCTCAACATTTTTTTTCTATGGTTATATATACAAAACGCATACCAAACTTTTTTAGTTCGTTTATTACACTATTTTTTTAATAATTAACATTATTTTAGAGATTGATGAAGCTAAAATGAAAACGAATGAGTTTAAATAATTTTCAAAAATAAACATGCAACAAATTATATCAGTAGAAATAATACTTTATGTAAGCGACCAAGAAAAAAGTATGCAATTTTATGAGAAACTATTTCGTGTTTCTCCAGATTTACATGTACCAGGAATGACAGAATTCAGATTGTCTGAAAATTGCAAATTAGGTTTAATGCCAAATAATGGAATAGCAAAAATATTATCCGATAAAACACCACATCCAACTACAGGAAATGGAATTCCTAGATGCGAACTTTATTTTAATGTTGATGATGTTGAATATGAATTTCAACATGCCTTAAATATTGGTGCAACATTAATCAGTGAAATTGAAGTGAGAAGCTGGAATGAAAGAGTTTGTTATTTTGCAGATAATGATGGACATATTATTGCCTTTGCTGAAAAGATAAATGATTAAATAGTTTATTCTTTATGGCAACAACTATGAGTACCTGTTGGAGTTTGTTTCATTTCTGGACTGATATATGGAATACCTAAATTTAATCCACGAAGTATCAATAATACAGCTAAAACACCAACAAATACTGGTACTGTACGTCGCATCTGATTTCGAACTTGAAGTGAAATGAATTTTCCTAAAACAGTTACTGTAATCATCATTGGAAAAGTACCTAAACCAAATGCAGCCATGAACAAAGCACTGTTTACTGGACTACCAGTAGCAACAGCACCAGCGATGGCAACGTATACTAAACCACATGGAAGGAATCCATTAAAAAATCCTATTAAAATGTAGGTGTAGAATTTTTTGTCACTTGCTAATAATTTACCTAAGTTATTTTTAATAAAACTAGTAAACTTACTAAAATATGTATTGTTGCTTTTTGCAAAAAAAGAAAAAAATAATACATACGACAACATCAAAAATCCAAGTGCAATAGATAGATAGCGTTGGTAACCACCAATAAAGAATTGTTTTCCAACGGTTCCAAATAAAATTCCCATGGATGCGCATGCTGACATTCTTCCAATGTTATACAACAAAATATAGAAAAATCGTTGCCATTTTGTTTTGTCGTAAATTGGTAAAGATAAAGCAATTGGACCGCACATGCCTACACAATGAAAACTACCGAAGATTCCAATTGTAAAACCAGCTATCACAATTTGCCACATATTTATTGAATATGTATGGTTTGTTCAGAAAAATATTTTTTAGATTTATTCTGCCAGCTTAATTGAATGGTGTACAATCCTTTAACAAACTTAGTTTTAGAAATAAATTGTTCACCATTGGTATTGGTTAAAAGTTTAAGATGAACATCTTTGGATTCATCAGAAGGACGCATAAAATAAATAGTGCCATCAGTGATTTCTGAAGCTGTTTCAACAGGAATTTTAATTTTCACTAGTCCATCTGAATCAACAACACTTACTTTATCAGTTAAAGCAGTTAGGTTATTTTTGCCGTCTATTACGTCTTGATATTTTAATTCTTTGACGTAATAATTCTCATCTTGCATTTCATTAGTTTGCTTAGAAGCAACATACACCATTCCCAGCATGGCAATAATAAAAGTTGCATAGACAATTAATATTTTATGACCCCAATTCATATTCTATTTTTTAAATAAATGGTCCTAAAAATTTAGTTTTTACGGTACCAATTTTTTCTCCATTTTTATACAATCCAACTACAATTTTTTTACTATGTTCTTTCACGATACTCTTATCTAAAATTATAAAGAATGTTACTTCATTTACCGTTTCTTCTTTCAAATGTAATTCAGATTTTCCAATTAATTTAACTTCGCCGTTTATTCCTTCTAATTTCATTTCAACAGGAATATCTTTATTGGTTTTGTTAATTATTTTAGCATTGTATAAATTGCTGATTTTATTATCAGGTAATTCCTGATATAGTTGTCCACCAGTTCTCGTTATATGCGCATCAATTTGTTTTCTTGTTATTAACAATGCAGTTAAAACACATAATAAAATTGCTAACAACGCAGTGAATGCTTTAATTTTTGGTGTGAATGATAATTTTTTACCTTGTGCAATTCCATTTTCTGATGCATATCGAATTAATCCTTTTGGCAGATTTACTTTTTCCATCATAAAATCACATACATCAATACACGCTGTACAATTAATACAATCTAATTGAGTACCATTACGAATATCTATTCCGGTTGGACAAACGTTTACACATTGGTGACAATCAATACAATCACCTGAAGTACGTTCTACATTTTTCTTAAATTTACCACGTTCTTCACCACGTTTATAATCATAAGCAACTAACATAGTATCTTGGTCAAAAAGTACACCTTGTAATCTTCCGTATGGACAAATAGTGGTACAGACGATTTCTCTTACAAAAGCAAAAACCAGATAGAATAATAACGTAAAAACAATTACACCAAAAAACAAAGCAACATGATTTGAAATTGGCTCTTCAATAATTTTATAGAGTTTAGAAACGCCAAAGATGTAAGCTAAAAATGTATTTGCTATCACAAAGGAAATGAATAGAAAAATCAGATGTTTTAATGATTTCTTACCAAATTTTTTAAACGACCATTTGCCATTATTTAGTTGTTTCTGTTCAGCTGGATTTCCTTCAATCAACCATTCAATTGGTCTGAAAATCATTTCCATAAAAATAGTTTGCGGACAAACCCAACCACAAAACAAGCGTCCATAAATTACTGTAAATAATGCTATGAAAATTACAAACGTAATCATTGCGATAGCAAAAATATAGAAATCCTGAGGCCAAAATATTTTACTGAATAAAATGAATTTACCTTCAGGAATATTAAATTGTATAAATGGCATTCCGTTTACTTTGATAAACGGAAGACCAAAAAATACCATTAAATATAAGATAGTTAATAAAATTCTTTTATTGTAGAATGCACCGTGAGGTTTTAATGCATAAACCCAATTTCGACCGCCTTTTTCATCTACTGTACTTACTCTATCTCTATATGATACATAATGTTGTAGATCGTCTAAGTCCATGATTATTTTATTTTAGTTGAATCGGAAGTTGACATTGAAGCAACAACTTCTTCCACATATAATTCACCTTGTTTTTCTTTAGCACCTGGTGGATTTGTACCTTTTAAAGATTTAATAAAACTTGTCAATTGCGCAATTTGTATTGGTTTATAGAAATCTTTCCATGGCTGCATACCTTTATCCTGCCAACCATATTTTATGGATTTAAAAACATCTTTAATTGAACCACCATGTATCCAATATTCATCTGTAATATTAGGTCCTACACCACCTTGACCTTTATCACCATGACAAGCAACACAATTAGCAATATATAATTTTTGCCCAGATTCAATTTCTGCAGTTCCTAACATTGTAACTGTGTTTTCATCTAAACTATTGCCTTCTAATTTTAGTAAAGAATCTTGTAAAGTTTTTGCTTCTTTCATTTCTGTTTCAAACTCCTGAATTTGGTTTGGCATTGAATGAGAAACATCATATCTATATAAATAGATAATTGCAAATATTATTGATGCTACAAAGCCAGCAATAAACCACGGTGGTGTAATATTATCTAACTCTCGGATACCATCATAATTATGACCCGTATCCATATTATCTTCTTCTTCTAATGGTTTAAATTGGTTTATTTTTTGCCATAGAGATGAATTTTCTTTTTCAGTTTTAGCTTTTTTATGTTTTTCAATTCCAGTTAGAAAACGAATTGCGCCTATAAAGAAAAGTATTATTAATATTTCAACAAAAATGATAGTAATAAATCCATAGAAATAAATGGAAGAAATCATATTTGAAGGATTTGTAATTTCCTTAACTGGCTGTACTAATTGTGATTGAGAAAATGCTAGTTGAGATAATAATATAAAACCAAAAAGAAATAATGTTTTAACTATAGTTGAAGAACTATTGTTTGTTTCTTCTTCTTTTTTACTTTTATAAAAATCTAATGCAGTATTTACAGTGCTTCCTAAAATAATTATAATAAATAACAATATAGTCGCAATACCACACAAAGCAACATTTAATGAAATTGATACTCCACTTTGTTGCGCAGCTGCTGCCACTGGAGTTGCATTTTGAGCGACAGAATTAGTTACTAAAAAAACAGTTAAGCATGACAGTAACAAGAATTTTAATTTACTATTAAGCATATTATTTTTCATGAGTTTATTTTTATTGTTTTTAATTGCGGACATGGTCTATTTTACTTATTACAAATTACTAGGAAATATTATTACTTAATGTTCCGTGTTATTATCTAATGGAATATTTTTCATATGGTCTATAAAACCATTATCAGCACGAATTACCCAAATTGTAACTAATACAAAAAATGCAACAAATAATAATAATGATGTTAAAGGATAAACGCCAACACCTGTTATATTTTCAAGATAATTTATAAATTTCATATACTTTAATTTTAATTTAATTAACTATTTTTGTTAACTTATTTTCCAGCGGTTACAACTTGTTGTTCGCCTTTAATATCTTTTCCCATTCTTTGTAAGTAAGCAATCAATGCTATAATTTCTTTCTTTTCGCTAATTTCAATTTTGCTAACTTTTAATTCCTGAGCGATAGTTTTTGCTTGAGTTTCGAGGTCTGCATTTGCTCTAGATTCGTAACCTTCTTCATAAGGAACACCTAATTTACGCATCGCATGAATTTTAGAATTTGTAGAACTAATATCTAAATCTCTTCTAAATAACCAAGGATATTTAGGCATTACAGAACCAGGTGCCATTGATGTTGGATCCAACATATGGTTAAAGTGCCAACTATCCGGATACTTACCACCAATTCGAGCTAAATCTGGACCAGTGCGTTTGCTGCCCCATTGGAACGGATGATCGTAAACAAATTCGCCAGCTTTAGAGTATTCACCATAACGCATTACTTCGTAACGGAAAGGTCGTATCATTTGTGAATGACAATTGTAACATCCTTCACGAATATAAATGTCTCTTCCTTGCAATTCTAAAGGTGTATATGGTTTTACACTAGCAATAGTTGGAATATTAGATTTTATTAAGAATGTAGGAATTAATTCAAAAATACCACCTAAAGCAACAACCAATAAACTCATTACTAATAACAACATTGGTCTTCTTTCAATAACACTGTGCCAGAATTTTTTACCAGTTGGAACGTATTGTTTTGTTAAAGGTGCAGCTTCAGCTTCTTCACTTTCAACAAATGAGCCTTGTTTAGCTGTTTTAATTAAATTATAAACCATTAATAAAACTCCTAATAAGAAAATAGTTCCACCAACCGCTCTCATAATATAGAATGGTACTGTTGTTTGAACGATGTCAATAAATTGATATTGTAATTGACCTTCAGGTGTAAATGCTTTAAACATAAAATATGAACGGAAAGCAGCCCAATACATTGGTATCGCATACAACATGATACCAAATGTTCCAATCAAGAAGTGAGTACTTGCTAATTTTTTAGAGAACAACTCTGTTTTAAATAATCTTGGTATTAACCAATACATCATACCGAATGTCATAAATCCATTCCAACCTAAAGCACCTATGTGAACGTGAGCCACAGTCCAATCACTGTAGTGAGAAATTGCATTCACATTTTTAAGCGATAACATGGGTCCTTCAAACGTAGACATACCATAACAGGTAACACCAACTACAAAGAATTTCAAAATAGGATCTTCACGAACTTTGTCCCATGCACCACGTAGCGTAAATAAACCATTTAACATACCACCCCAACTTGGTAAAATCAACATGATGGAGAACGCAGTTCCTAATGACTGAGCCCATTCAGGTAATGCAGTATATAATAAATGGTGAGGGCCAGCCCAAATGTATAAGAATATTAAAGACCAAAAATGTACAATACTTAATCGATAAGAATACACTGGTCTGTTTGCTGCTTTGGGAACAAAATAATACATCAAACCTAAATAAGGTGTAGTTAAGAAAAATGCAACTGCATTATGACCATACCACCATTGCACTAATGCATCTTGAACACCAGCATAAACTGGATAACTTTTCATAATTGAAAATGGTAATTCAATAGAATTAACAATGTGTAACATTGCAACAGTAACCCAAGATGCAATAAAAAACCAAATACCAACGTATAAGTGTCTTTCTCTTCTAGTTAAAATGGTTCCAAACATATTGATTCCAAACACCACCCAAACAAGCGTGATAGCAATATCAATTGGCCACTCTAACTCAGCATATTCTTTACCTGAAGTATAACCTGCTAATAAAGTAACTGCAGCTGCAACAATGATTAATTGCCAACCCCAAAAATGAATATTACCTAAAACTTTACTATACATTTTTGTTTTAAGTAATCTTGGTAGTGAATAATAAATTGCAGTAAAAATTCCATTTCCAACAAAAGCAAAAATTACTGCGTTGGTGTGAACAGGACGAACTCTACCAAAAGTGGTAGCAGCCATGTCTAAGTTTAAAATCGGAAATGCAAGTTGAAATGCTATTAAAACACCTGCCAACATACCTACAACACCCCAAAGTATAGTTGCAATTGCAAAATATTTTGGCAGTTTGTTATCAATCGAAAATTTTTCTAATTCCATAATGTATTACTTTGTTGGTTTATTATTCAAAATTGTATCATCAAATAAGATTCTGTTTGCTGCAGAAAATTCATCTTCAAATTGTCCATCATTCACGCTCCATAAAAAAGCTAATAAAAAGCCAGCTGCAATGCAGACACTTACTATTAACAATATTATGATTACACTCATCTTTTCTTATTTATTTCAAAAGTACGTTTAATAGCATCATTTGTATATGATAGCTATCATTGTGATTTATGACTTTTGTCATTTTTTAATAATCCTATTTTCCATGCTGACAGTTCACTTAATCCATAAGTGATTAATATAATGGTTATTGTACTGCTTGGCATTAAAATAGCCGCAATTAAAGGCGATAAAGTTCCTTGAATGGCAAAATACAATCCAATTATATTGTATATCACAGAAAGCATGAAAGTTGCCAAAATTATTTTCTTTCCATTTTTAGCAAATTGTATAAATTTAAATAAATTTGGAAATTGAGCTGCATCTAAAATTCCATCACAGCCAGGCGTAAAATTATTGATATTTTCTGTTATGGCAATTCCAACATCACTTTGTTTTAAAGCACCTGCATCATTTAAACCATCACCAATCATCATTACTTTTTTATGTTGAATATTTTGCAAATACTCCACGTAGGATAGTTTTTCATCTGGTTTTTGATTGAATATAACTTCAGATTTATTTTGTAAAATAGTTTGCAAATAGTGTTTTTCAGCATCGTTATCACCAGAAATGACAGAAATAGGGAATTTAGAAACTAATTGTTGCATCAATTGTTTGAAGCCGAATCGATAAGAATTTCTTAGTTTAAATTCACCAATAACAACTGAATCTATTTTTATAAAAACTGCAGCACTTTTTTCATCAACAGATGGAATACCATACACAAATTCTTTAGATCCAATTTTATAATGCTTATCATCAATCCAACCTTCTACACCACTTCCTGCTATCGTTTTAAAATTTTGAATCTCTGTTAGACATGAAACATTTAAATATTCTACAATTGCTTTACTTAATGGATGTGATGATTGTGTAAGTAAAGAAGCAATTTCAATTTTTTGTGTCTCTGTTAATTGTTCGTTTGAAAAGCTTACTTGAATTTCTTTGTTTTGTGTGAGTGTTCCGGTTTTGTCAAAGACTAAATGATTGATGTTTGAAATTTTTTCGATAACATCTGGATGACGCAGGTATAATTTATTTTGACTTAAGATTCTTAAAATATTGCCATTTGTAAAAGTTGAAGACAATAACAATGCACATGGACAAGCTACAATTAGTACTGTTGTCAAGGTATTCCACATCAATTTATACTCTGCATGTTGATACCAATACACAGCTGCTATACCAGCAATAGTTAAAACAATAAACGTAAAATTATTAGCCAATAAATGTATAAAGGAATCTGTATTTTCTTTTTTATGCTTAAATACATCTTTATTCCAAAGATTGGTTAAATAACTTTGCGAAATTTCTTTAACCACTACTAATTCTAAAACACCACCCATTTGCTTGCCACCAGCATAAATAATTTCACCAATTTCTTTTGATTGCGGAATACTTTCACCAGTAACAAAACTATAATCAATTTCTGCTTTTCCTTTAGATAAGATTGCATCTAACGGAATTAATTCGTTGCTGAAAATCTGAATTACGTCACCAGTTTTTACCTGATCAATTGAAGTTGGTATACTTTTGTTTTCTTTAATTACATTTACAGCAATTGGAAAAAAAGACTTATAATCTCTATCAAATGAAATAGAAGCATACGTTTTATCTTGCAAAATTCTTCCTAACAACATGAAGAAAACAATTCCACTCATACTATCTAAATAACCAGAACCTGTATTGGTAAATATCTCATACAAACTTCTTCCAAATGTTATAAATATTGCTAAAGCGATTGGTGCATCAATATTTAAATGTTTATTTACTAAACCTTTCCAAGCAATTGAATAAAACTCGGTAGCACAAAAAAAGAAAACAGGAAGTGACAACAATACAATAAAATATTTCAAAAAAGTATGAATATTTTGTTCGATATAACTATTGAGAGAAAAATATTCAGGAAAACTCATCATCATGATGTTGGCAAAACAGAAACCTGCAATTCCTAATTTATATAATCTGGTTTTGTTAATTACTTTTACCTTTTTTGAATCAAATTCTTCTAAACTAATGTGTGGCTCATAACCAATAGTTGTTAAGGTTTCCACCACTTTTCGAAGCGATGTTTCATTATTATTAAAAACAATAAAAACTTCTTTTTTAGTAAAATTTACCTTAGTAGTAACAACACCTTTATTTATTTTATGCAGATTTTCGAGTAACCACAAACAAGAACTGCAGTGCATTTGTGGCAAATAAAAAGTAACATTTGTTTGATTGTTATCTTTAAATTGAATTAATTTTTGTTGAATAGTTTCATCATCTAAAAAGGCAAATTTATTTTCTCTGAATTTTATTTTTTGAGAAAGTCCTGGATTTTCGTTTAAATCATAATAAGTACATAAATTATTTTGACTTAAAATTTCGTACACCATTTTACAACCATCACAACAAAATTTTTTATCTTGAATATGAATCAACGTATTATCGCAATTTTCACCGCAATGATAACAAGTAACTTTATGTTGAGTTTCCGTATTCATTTCAATTAATACTGTTTAGTTTAATCCACAAATAATTTTCTTTGATGTATAAAACCATTCTAATATTTTCTTCTAATGAATACAATTCATTGCAACAGATTTTGTATTGATTAGACCAGCTAGGTTGTTGAATATAGTTATTCATCAAACTACGAAGTTTCTGAAGAATGTTGCTAATTCGTTGGTGTAACAAATTTATTGGAGCTAAATTTATTGGAACATCGTAATTTTTAATGATGTGAGGAAACAATAAAATACGATCTTTTACAAATAGATTTTTAATTTCATCTTCTAACTTAATAAACAACGACTGAATGAGATTGCCGTTTTCAATATTTTCTGTGCTTATTAAATTCTCAATATATTTCTTAGTAGATGCTAAATCTGATAAAATCTGAACATAATGTCGCTCTTCCAAATAAAGGCAAAGCTCACTTGGAAGAAAATCATTATAATTAATTACGTGCAGATTTTGCATCAGATATTTTGATACGAAACTACAATAGATACTAAAATTATAAGATGATACGAATCAAACAAAAACATGATTTTTATCATGTTTGTAAATGAGAAATTAATCGAAGAGATTCGCTGTTTTCACCAATTTGTTTTGGTCTAAAATTTTAATTTTCTTACCATTTAATTCAATGATGTGGTCTTTATTAAATTCAGATAATAAACGAATAGCTGTTTCCGTAGCTGTTCCAACTAAATTGGCTATTTCTTCTCGTGATAATGCAACATTAATCTGATTTTCTTTATCTACACCATAGGTTTCTTTTAAAAACAAGATGGTTTCAGCAACTCTTTCGCGAACTGGTTTTTGTGCCAAGTGTGTAATTTTTTCTTCAGCACGTTTCAATTCATTAGATAACAACTTCATCATTTCGAAAGATAATGAAGCATCTTTTTGTAAAATAAGTAAAAATATTTCTTTTGGAATAAAACATACATTACAATCTTCTAAAGCAACTGCAGTTGCACTATATCTATCACCAGACAACAATGCTTTATAACCAATAATATCACCAGGTTTTGCCATTCTCACAATCTGCTCTTTGCCTTCATCACCTGACATGGAAAGTTTTATTTTTCCTGCATTAATACAAAAGACTCCAGCTGCGTAAAAACCTTCTTTAAAAATTGATTCACCTTTTTTAAAAGTAGAACAAATTTTCGATGCTTCAATCTCTTCCATTTTATCGTGTTCTGTTTTGCAAAAAACAGAATTAAAACGATTAGAACAGTGTTTACATTCGACATGTTGGAATCCAGAAGCCATAGTACAAAGATTAAAAAAAATGTCAATATAAACAACTGTCAAAAATCAATTTCAGTTTGATTTTTATTTATTGATTAGTAGGAATTTATTTAAAATCAGCTAAAAAAACAAATAACTTTGCAGAAAATAATTTTAAACAATTTTGGAATACTTGATACTATGTGTTGTTGCATTTTTGCAGGTTTTATGGACGCCATTGTTGGTGGTGGTGGCTTGCTTCAAATGCCAGCTTTATTAATTTTATTTCCACACTTACCATTTGCAACCATTGTTGGAACTTCTAAAATTCCTGCTATATCAGGAACATCTTTTGCTGCTTACAAATATTCAAAACAAGTTAATTTTGATTGGAAATTTTTAATAAAAATGCTAAGTGCTGCTTTTTTGGGTGCCTTGCTTGGCTCCTATTCCATTACGTTTATCGATAATAAAACAATAAAACCAATTGTACTTATCGTTTTGATTTTAGTTGCCGTTTACACATATACACAAAAAAGTTTTGGAGTTCAACAAGAAAAACTAATTTCTCAAAAGAAGCAACTTTTTTATGGAATTTTTTTTCGGTTTTATAATAGGATTTTATGATGGACTGATTGGTCCAGGAACTGGTACATTTTTCATTTTAGTATTTATAGCTTTTTTAGGAAAAGATTTTTTACATGCAAGTGCAAATGCAAAGATTTTAAATGTTGCTACTAATTTTGCGAGTTTACTTTATTTAGGTTCTACCAATCACATTGTTTTTAAAATTGCCATTCCAATGGCTATTTTTTAATATTTTAGGTTCATTTTTTGGAACAAAATTAGCATTATTGAAAGGAAATAATTTTGTACGTGTATTTTTCTTAGTAGTAGTATTTGCTACTATTTTACGCTTTGCTTATGATATTTTTTGGAAATGACAGAAGAAAATTATTTCAACAAAAAAAGTCCTAAAAAATTTAGGACTTTTAAAAACTGTAAATATTCGATTATAAAAACCAACTAATTAATTTCTTAATTAAATTGGTACCACTTTCTGTATAAGGTGGAAAACGTTGCTTTAAATCGCTTATTGTAGATTTTTTTAATACACCTTTCATGTGACTGAATGTTTCAAAACTATATTTACCATGGTAGCCACCAATTCCACTTTCGCCAACACCACCAAATGGCAATTCAAATTGCGCAACATGCATTAAACATTCATTGATTGAAGCATTTCCAGAAGAAGTTTCATTTAATACTCGTTCTTGATACATTTTATCATCTGAGAAAATATACAATGCTAATGGTTTGTTTCGCGCATTTACAAATTTAATGGCATCTTCTAATTTATCGTATTCAATAATTGGTAAAATTGGTCCAAAAATTTCTTCTTGCATCACAGCATCATCAACAGACATACCATCAATTAACGTTGGTGCAATGTATAAATCTTTGATATCGGTTTGTCCACCTAATAAAACGTTTCCCTTTTCAAGTAATCTAGCTAAACGCAAAAAGTGTCTTTCATTAATGATTCTACCATAATCTGGACTTTGCTGAGGATTTTCACCAAAAAATTCTTTCGTAGTTTTAATAAATAACTCTACAAATTTTTGTTTCGCTTTTTTATCTACCAAAATATAATCTGGTGCTACACACGTTTGTCCAGCATTGGTAAACTTGCCCCAAACAATACGTTTAATTCCCCAATTGGTATTGAAAGTTTCATCAACAAAACATGGACTTTTGCCACCTAATTCTAACGTAACTGGTGTTAAAAACTTGGCAGCTTGCTGATAAATATATCTGCCGATTTCGGTTCCACCAGTAAAAAAGATGTAATCAAAACGCTGATCTAGCAATGCTTTGCTTTCATTCACACCACCTACAATTACTTTTAAAAAACCTTCTTCAAAATTTTCATTAATTAATTTTTCTATAAGATTTGCTGTATTTCCAGATAATTCAGATGGTTTAATAATACAAGTATTTCCAGCAGCAACAGCACCAACAACAGGCGACAATGCTAATTGAAAAGGATAATTCCAAGGTGCAATGATGTAAGTAACACCATATGGATCTGCTTGAATCCATGAAGAACCTAATTGATGAAACAAAGGTGTGCTTACTTTGCGCGGTTTAACAAATGAACGAATGGACTTTAAAGTATGGTCGATATCTGCAATTAAAAACCAATTTCGGTTCCGAATGCTTCCATTTTTGACTTATTTAAGTCTTTCTTTAAAGCATCCATTATATTTTGCTCATTGTCGAGAACAAGCTGTCTTAATTTTTTTAGTTGCTGAATTCTGAATTCAACATCTTTTGTTTTTCCAGTTGCGAAGTAATCACGTTGCTTTTGTACAACTGCTGCTGCATCAAATGCAGTATAAACTTGACTTTCAATTGTTGCTGACATATTTTTAAATTATTGAGTTATTTAAATTTATTTTTTACAAGTATTATATAATGTATCACTGTACTATTTTCACTATCACCTTCACTTTTCACTTGTACGGTATTCCTATTTTTTTTTAAAATAAAATGCAATAGCCAAATTGGACCAATTAATAGAAATTGTAAATCTTCTATAAACGAAGGTTTTTGTCCTTCAATTTTATGACCTATAAATTGAAAAATCCATGCAATTATAAAAACAATAAGTGAAAATTGCCAAAGTTTTAAACCAATTCCTGGTAAAATATGAGTATCCATTAATCTGTTTCCAAAAAACATTAAATAACCAATAACTAACATTCCGATAAAAATTGGCATTGATAATCTGAAATAGAAAATAAGTGCAAAAGCAAATACTATTGTTGCAAAATTAATCCAGCCATTTAAAACTAATGGAAACGTATGGACATTAACAAGCCAAAAACAGTGAATAGAATAACAGGAACACAAATCCAATGTATCAATTTATTCGTAGGATTTTGGTGGTCTCGACCATAAAGCGTTAACCATTCATCAATTGTACGCATGTAAAAAATTTGTACTAAATTAAACATTTTTTATGAAAATAACTAGATTTAGGTACTTAGATAAAACTATTAACATAAGTATAGTCACTTAACTTTAGTAAATAAATAATAAAAATTTTTATTTCTCAGATTTTGGCAATATATTTGTTACTCATTCGTTAAACTAAAAAAAAATTAAAATGAAGAAATCAATTTTATTATTCGTAATCGGAGCAACAACATTAGCTGCTGGTTTAGTTGGTTGTAAAACTAAAGAGTGTGAAAATCCTACTGGATTTTCTGGAACATTCAATGGTACACACAAAGTATTTATTGGCGCAGCTGATTTAGCTGCATTAAATTTAGTAACACCAATTGCTGACGTTATTGTTGGTTCTGTTTCTGGTTCAACTGTTACTATTGGTAGCGACATCTTACCAATTGACTTAACAGGAACAATTAGTGCATCTAATTCAAACATTGTAAATTTAGATTCATTAATATTAGGAGCAGGTGATACTATCAGAATTCCAAGTGGAATTGCTCCAAATGGCACTTTAAAAATCTACGATTTAAGAGCAGGTGGTACAGGTACTTTAGATTGTAAAACTTTAACTACATCTTTAAAAGTTAAAGCAGGGAAAACAAACTTAGGCGCAATTGGACCTTTTGATCTTTCAAATTTAGCTGCTTTAAATTTAGAATTAAGAGGAACTTTTACTAAACCATAGTATTTAATAAAAATACAAGAATTAAAAAATAAGAAGCCGTTTCATTTATTGAAACGGCTTCTTAACGTTATATTAAAAAAAACAGTTGAATAGTTTTTTACTTACATTTAATTAACATAAATTAGCAAACTAAAAAAAGCAAAATGAAGAAACTCTTATTTATCGTATTTATTTCAAGTTCTGTTCAATTATTCGCTCAAAAATCTAATGTTTCAGGAACTATTAAAGAAATAACCAAAAATGAAACATTAATTGGTGTTAATGTTTCCGTACAAAATTCTACTATTGGAACTACTTCTGATTTAGATGGAAAGTATGAACTAAGCTTGGAACCAGGAGCTTACACAATTATTTTCACCTACACTGGCTATGACAGTATCATAAAAAAAATAAACATAAAAAAAGATAAAAATGATATCTTAGACATAGTTATGGGTGAAGCACCTAGTATGTTGGATGAATTAGTAGTAACTAGCAGCAAATTTGAACGAAAAATTGGTGAAGAAAGTGTTTCCATAGATATAATAAAACCTGCTGCTTTAGAAAAACAAAATCTAAATAATGTAAGCGATGTGTTACAAAGAAGTTCTGGTGTAACAGTTGTTGATGGTCAAGCAAATATTCGTGGTGGCTCTGGATATTCTTATGGTGCAGGTACACGAGTTTTATTATTATTAGACGACTTACCTATTTTACAAGCAGATGCAGGTTTCCCAAGTTGGTCAGGTATTCCTGTTGAAAATATTGGACAAATAGAAATTATTAAAGGTGCTGCTTCTGCATTATATGGATCATCAGCAATGAATGGTATTATTAATGTACGTACTTCATATCCTACTTCTAAACCGTATGCTAAGTTTTCAGTTTTTGGTTCTGTTTCTGACAATCCTAACAAACAAGATTACATTTACGATGAAGCAACTAGAACTATTACTGGTAAAATCAATGTAGATAAAAAATGGTGGAAACAAGACAGTATCACACTTCCAGGTGGTTCATTAGGAAGAGATACGACAATAAAAAATGATTTTACAAAGAGACCTTACGATGCTGGTTTTTCTTTAGCTTACAGAGAAAAAATTGGAAAATTAGATGTAGTTGCAGGTGGCATGTTTTATAAAAAACAAGGTCACAATTGGGGCTCGAATGAAACAAGAGGAAGAGTAACTGTTAATTTAAAATATAGAATTAACGATAAAATGAGTTTTGGTGTAAACACGAACATTCAGATGACCAAAAGTCAAACCTTCTTTCTTTGGGGTGGCAATGGTGTAGATAAATATATACCAAGTTCTGTAACTGGAATTCCAACTGAATCAAGAAGTTTTCGCGTTAGTGTAGATCCTTTTTTCAGATATGCTGATACAAAAGGAAATGGCCATAAAATACTATTAAGATACAATAGAACAGCTATTGACAATTCGAATGACCAAGATAATTCAAACGATTTTTATTATGGAGAATATCAATATCAAAGAAGAATGGACAAATGGAATTTTGTAGTTACATGTGGTGCTGTTGGTTCATATGTTAACTCTAAAGCTCAATTATTTGGAGACACTATCCATCAAGGAACTAACATTGCTGGCTATTTTCAATTAGATAAAAAATTCTTTAAAATTTTAAATCTATCATATGGTTTCCGTTTTGAAACCAATAGAATTGATAAAGATAAATGGGAAACTAAACCAGTTTCAAGAGTTGGTGTTAATATTCAAGCTGCAAAATACACTTGTATCAGAACTTCATTTGGACAAGGTTACAGATATCCAACAATTGCAGAGAAATTTACTGAAACTCAACTAGGAACTAGTTTTGGAATATATCCAAATAGAAACCTAACATCAGAAACTGGAATGAGTGTTGAATTAGGCATAAAACAAGGCATTAAATTAGGTAAATATTTAAGAGCTTTCTTAGATGTGGCTGGATTTTATACACAATATAAAAACATGATGGAATTCAACTTAGTTACTGAACCTGGATTAGGTTTTAAAGCAAATAATGTTGGTAGTACACGAATATATGGCTTAGAAGCATCCATTGGTGGTGAAGGAAAAATTGGTGGTAAATTTCCAACTACATTAAACTTAGGATACACATATATTGTACCACAATACGTTGGTTATAATGAAGAAAATCCAGATTATAAAGATATTGCAAAATATAACGTATTGAAATACAGAGTTCGCCATCAATTTGTTGGAGCTTGGGATGTTGATATCAAAGGATTCACATTTGGTTTAACAGGTCAATTTTACAGCTTCATGGAAAATGTTGATGCTATTTTCCCTTTTATTTTACCAAGTTATGATGCATATAGAGCTTCGCATTTGAAGAAAGGTTCTTCTTTAAATGATGTAAAACCTAAATTTAAAGGCGATTTTGTTTTAGATACACGTATTGGCTACCATTTTTTAAGAGAAAATAGAGATATCAATTTCTCATTCGTAATAAAAAATATTACTAACAGAGAATACACATTGCGTCCTACATTGGTAGAGCCACCACGTAGTTTTGGATTTAGAATAGACATGACTTTTAATTAACATTTGTAGATAATGAATAATATAAAAATCCTGCTTATTAAGCAGGATTTTTATATTTTACAGCCAATTCTTAAAGAATAGCGATTATTTAAATTTGGGTTTCACATAATCAGCTATCTTTGCATATCGAAAAATATATTTATGAAGATAAAACAATTCTTATTTCTACTTCTTTTATTAATTTGCTCTTCTTCAACAATTTTTGCATCTGGTACTTTAAAAGGAAATATATCTGACACATCTGCACACGAGTCATTAATTGGTGTAAACATTGAAACAAATGGCAAAGGCACTACTTCTGATTTAGAAGGAAATTACTCTTTACAACTTGATGCTGGCACATACACCATCACATATTCATATTTAGGTTATTCAGAAATTAAAAAAACAATTACCATTGTTGATAACGAAACAATTGAATTAAATGTTAATTTAGAAGTTGAGCCGAAAAATTTATTAGGAAATGATGTCGTTATAACAGGATCTTTTTTTGAAAAAAGAGCGAGCGAAGAGGTAATTTCTATTGAACTTATAAAACCAAAACAATTAGCTAATTCAAATATTTTACGAATTGATGAAATGGCACGTAGAGTCTCTGGCTTAAATGTAGCAGATGGACAAGCAAATATCAGAGCTGGTAGTGGTTGGTCATATGGTGTCGGTTCACGTGTAATGGTTGTCCTAGATGGATTAACCATGCTATCACCAGACCGAGGCGATGTAAAATGGTCAACTTTACCTACTGAAAACGTTGGACAAATTGAAGTTTTAAAAGGTGCATCTTCTGTTCTATATGGTTCTTCTGCAATGAATGGAACCATTCACCTACAATCTTTTAAACCAACCAAAAAACCTGTTACAAAATTCACTTTATTTCAATCTTTTCTAACACCACCAAAACGAAAAGAAACAAAATGGTGGGAATTTCCTGTTCCAAGTTTTGGTGCGTCGTTTATGCGTGCTCATAAACCAACTGATAATTTTGAATATGTAGTTGGTGGTAGCTTTTACATAAACAATTTACCATACCAAAAGGGGTTAGAATATTTAACACGCGTTACATATAGAACAAAATGGACTTCAAAAAAGAAACCAACTATTTCTTGGGGAATTGCAGGTATGATGATGTACAACAGAGAATATGAATTTTTCTATTGGCAAAACGATAAAGATGGCGCATATAAAGCATCGGCTGACAACAGGTTTGAAAATATTCGTTTAACTGTTGACCCATTTTTAACAATTTTTGATAAAAAAGGTAACAAGCACGAAATTAAAACACGTACCTATTTTAACAGACCTTCTTTTAGCACAAAAACTATATTAGAAAATATTAATTATCAATTTAGTAAAAGATGGGCATCAAAAAATCTAAATTTAACTACAGGAATTGATGAACAATTTTTTTGGATTAACGTACCAGCATTTATTGAAGGTGGTAAAAAAACAGGTAATCTTTTTTCTGCATTTTTTCAATTAGATAAAAAATATAAAAAATTAACGTTAACTGGTGGTGCTCGATTTGAATTATTTCAATATCAAAAAACGGTTGGTGTTACTGGTGCTCAGTTTAGAGATAAAAATGGAAAACTAAAATTTTATCTTCCAGGTCAATGGCGAGCTGGTTTAAATTATGAAATAACCAAACAAACATTTATGCGTTTTAATATTGGACAAGCGTACCGTTTTCCAAGTTTCGCAGAGCGTTTTGTGAACGAACAAGTTGGTGATATTGGTGGACAAAGAGCATTGGCAATTTTACCAAACACATCTTTGGTTCCAGAATATGGTTGGACTTCTGAAATTGGTTTTCAACAAACAATTACACCCAAAAAAACGCCTCATTATAGAGGTTTGTTAGATGCAGCTTTCTTTTGGCAAGAATATAAAAACATAGTTGAAACAGAAACCGTATTTAATGATACTACCACAAATGCATTAATCAAGTTAAGATTCAACAACATCACTCGTGCACGTATTGCAGGTTGGGACATCTCATTTAAAAATGATGTTAATTATAAGAAACATGCACTTTCTTTTAATATTGGCTACACATACTCATTACCAGCACAATTATATGATACCACTAACTTCGGTTTTGATAAAGTTGGAAAATACTTGAAATATTTATTTAAACAAACTGTACATCCATTTGGAAATGATACTGCACAACAAATTCTTAAATATAGAAACAGACATTTACTTACAATTGATTTTGAATACACTTACAATAACTTTTTTACTTTTGGTTTTGATGCTAGATATTATAGCAGAATGGAAAACTATGACGCGATATTTGTTTTAATTCCAGGTGTGAACGATTACCTTCAAAGAATTTCTGGCATAAAAGGATATTTTGTTTTAAATACTAGAACATTCTTCACAATAAAAAAGAAACATACTTTTGGCATAATTGTCAATAATATTTTGAATACTGAATATTGGTTGCGCGTTGGCAAAATTGAAGCACCACGAAGTGTAACGATGCAATATCGACTCGAATTTTAGCTACCTTTTAATATGCATATCAAATCCTCACCTTTCGTGAGGATTTTTTTTTATATTTATAACATGACAACACCAACCTATCAATACTACAACCAACTTTTTAAGAACGAACAATTGCCACTTTGTTATTGCAATTTAGATTTACTAAACGAAAATATTCAAGCAATTGCAAAACGTGCGGAAGGAAAAAATAAAACCATTCGTGTTGCAACCAAATCTGTTCGCAGTACTTTCGTTTTACAACATATTTTAAAATCAAATCCAATTTACAAAGGATTGATGTGCTATTCAGGAAATGAAGCATTATGGTTAATAGAAAAAGGATTTGACGATTTGTTGCTTGGTTATCCAATCGTCAACAAAGAAGAAATTAGAAAAATTTGTCAACAAACAAAAGCAGGAAAGAAAATTATTTTAATGGTGGATAGTGAAGAACACTTACTTCTTATTAATTCAATTGCAAAAGAAGAAAATATTGTTCAACCATTATGTATTGATATCGATATGTCGACTGATTTTCCTGGAATTCATTTTGGTGTATTACGTTCACCAATTACTACTGTACAAAAAGGAAAAGAATTAATTGATTGTTTTAATAAATATGATAATATTTCACTTTCTGCACTCATGGGTTACGAAGCACAAATTGCTGGTTTAGGTGAAAAAAATCCTGCAAACGGATTGAAAAATTTAGTAATTCCATTCTTAAAGAAAAAATCAATTGTTGATTACACAAAAAGAAGACAAGAATTAGTTGAGTACATAAAACAAAAAAAACATCCAATAACCATAGTAAATGCTGGTGGAACTGGTAGTATTGAAAGTTCAAAACTGGAAAATTGGGTAACAGAAATTACGGTAGGTTCTGGCTTCTACTCACCTGCTCTATTCGACTATTATAATCAATTCAAACATCAACCTGCAGTTGGCTTTGCGCTTCAAATTGTGCGCAAACCAAAACCAGATTTCTACACTTGCTTAGGTGGTGGTTATATTGCAAGCGGCACTATTGGAATTGATAAACAACCAACACCATATTTACCAATTGGAGTAAAATTAACAGAAAATGAAGGAACTGGCGAAGTGCAAACACCTTTTGAATACAAAGGAAATGAACCATTAAATATTGGTGATACCATACTTTTTAGACATGCAAAAGCTGGTGAAATTAATGAACGATTCAAAGAAATGTATTTAATTTCTGACGGAAAAATCATAGATAAAATAAAAACCTATCGTGGTGAAGACCAATGTTTTTGTGATAGTATAGCACTAAAAACTAATCTTCACGTTGTATTTCAATATGCGATTTTTGTGCAATTCTAATTGGAACACTTTCCACTCTGCAGTTTGTTTTTTCTAATCCAAAATCTACTTCTGTTGGAATGCTTAATCCTTTCACTAAATTATATGATTTGATTAATAACTGTTCCCACGGATTTAATTTATTATCAATAGAAACTAATGCATTAATCACCACATATTTAAAATCTGCTGGATATCCATGTTTACGTAAAGAAGCATAATGACTGAGCAAATCAATTTCACCAGCTTTTTCCATATCTTCTACAATTTTAGAGAACATGACATGTACTTTATGTTCCACTTTAAATCCAAACTTCAAGCGAATAAAAATACATTTTTGTGGAATTATAGTTTCAACAGAATACGATGCGCCATAAGGTTCATTGGTAATATCTACATGTACGAACCAATAAGTATCTGCACGTTTTGGTTTCTTTCTGAATGTAGAGTAGATAATATTTGAGTCGATGTGTTTTTTATCATTTGCATTACACATAAAGACTAAATTCGTAGCTTCTTTTGGTATGGATGTATCATTTTGCAAATCCACTAAATCATCTAAATAATCTTTAATTTCTACAAACTCAATATGTTTATTACGTAATTTTTTACCTAAATAAAACAAATACATCACCATAAATATTCCTACAGCAATAATAAGTGCAAACCAACCACCATGTGTAAACTTGCTTAAATTTGCTGTTAAATAAGTTATTTCTAACCATGTAAAGAACAATAAAAATCCGAAAACAAAATAACCTGGTTTTCTTTTTATGTATAAATAATATGCCAATAAACTTGTTGTCATTAACATATTTAATGAAATTGCTAAACCATAGGCAGCTTCCATTTTACCAGATTCTCTAAAAATTAAAACCACTGCTAAACAACCAGTAAACAATAACCAATTCACAAATGGAATATATATTTGTCCTTGCAAAACAGATGGATAAATAATACGTTGATTTGGCCATAGTTTTAATTTCATAGCTTCATTAACCAACGTAAAACAACCAGAAATTAAAGCTTGAGATGCAATAATAGTTGCTAACGTGCAATTACAATTCCTATTTTAAAAACCAAGCTGGCATTATTGCATAAAATGGAGAAATTTTTTCCAATCTATTGTTGGATTATTCAAAATAAAAGCTGCTTGACCAAAATAGCTCAACAACAAACAAATTTTAACCACAGACCAACTTACACGTATGTTTTGTTTACCGCAATGTCCTAAGTCTGAATACAATGCTTCACCACCTGTAGAACATAAAAATACGGCTCCTAAAAACCAAATTCCACCTGGATAATTCAAAACCAAATTAAAAGCATACATAGGATTTAGTGCCTTAAAAACCATTGGATATTGAAATGCCTGATGAGCACCTAATATGGCAATCATTATAAACCAAACAGTCATAATTGGACCAAATAAGTTACCAATTTTATTGGTTCCAAATTGCTGAAATAAAAATATACCTAATAATATGGCAATTACAATTGGAACAGTTTCTAAATTGGATATATAATTGTCAAACCTTCAATGGCTGATGAAATAGAAATTGGTGGTGTTATAAATCCATCTGCCATCAATGATGCACAACCAATCAATGCTGGTATGATTGTCCATTTTGCTTTATATCTTCTTACTAATGCATACAACGCAAAAATTCCACCTTCACCGTTATTGTCTGCATTTAAAGCAAGAATTACATATTTTATAGTAACAATAAAAGTCAATGTCCAAAACACACAACTCACACCACCTAGTACCAATGCCTCAGATACTTGCTCATGTGCCATACCTAAAATAGCTTTTAACACATAAATAGGTGAAGTACCAATATCGCCGAAAATAATACCTAAACTAATAAGTACACCTGCAGCTGAAAGTTTACTAATTCCGTGATCTATTTTTTCTGCCATTTTAGATTTTTTTAAGAATAAAAAATTGAGTTGCAAATTTAAGATAAATTGTGTTGGTTTATAATTAAATTAAAACATTCTATAAACATTCTTTTCCAATGAAATACACCATTTTAAGCTATCTAATTTTAATTAACGTATTGACATTCATAGCATTTGCAATAGATAAATGGAAAGCAATAAATCATCGTTGGCGAATTCACGAAAATTATTTATTGATATTATGTGTGTTTGGTGGATTTCCTGGCGGATGGCTGGCAATGTTTTTTAATAAGACATAAAATTAAAGATGTTAGCTTTTAGCAAAAATCAGTTGTATTTCCATTATATGGATAATTGGAATTATTGTATTTTTGAGAAAATAGAAAAAAATAATGGTTGAAAATAAAATTGTAATTTGATATGAACAAGTTAGTAACTTGGAATATATTTCCGTGTCGCAACACCGAGTCGTTGTCATCCTGAACTTGTTTCAGGAGCTATTTAAAACGGTTAATAATTGAAAATGAGAAGATATTATGTTTATATAGTTAGTAATTTTAAAAAAAATGTATTTTATATTGGTGTAACAAATAATTTAGAACGAAGAATTCTCGAACACAAAGCAGAAATAGGTTCACAATTTACAACAAAATATAAATGTAAAATATTACTTTATTTTGAAGAGTTTGGAAATATAAACACAGCAATTGAAAGAGAAAAACAATTAAAAAATTGGCATAGAACATGGAAAATAAATCTAATTAAAACACAAAACAATGATATGACAGATTTGGCTATTAATTGGTATACAGAACATGATATTATAAACGCAAAAGAGATACAATAAGTAATAAATAGATGCCGAAATGAATTCGGCATGACAGCGTCGCGGAGCATCTTCGCTGCACTGTAACGCTGTCATCCTGAACTTGTTTCAGGATCTTAAAAATGAAAATAAAATGAAAAATAAGTCTAAATAGATGCCGAAATAAATTCGGCATGACAGCGACGCAGTGTAGCGACACAGATAGGCAACACAGTAATAAATTGCACCATTATTGGTTTGTCGCATCAGAGTAAAATGTCATTTTGAATTTGCTACTGAATCTATATTTTAAAAATAAAAATTATACAAAATAATGGTTGAAAATAAAATAAAATGTCCGAATTGTGGTACACAAATAAATGTAGATGAATTGCTATTCCATCAAGCAGAAGAAAAATTAAATGAAAAACAAAAAATTGCCAATCTTGAGTTACAAAAAGAGAAAGAACTATTAAAACAAAAAGAACTGGAATTTGAAGAGAAAAAGAAAAAAGAAAACGAGCTTTTTCAAACCAAATTGAATCAGAAAATAGAAGAAGAAAAACAGAAAATCATTTTAGAACAATCTAAAAATATTTCAGAAAAATTTGAACTGGAATTAAAATTATTGAAAGAAGAAAATGATAATCGCAAAGAAGAAAATCAATCGTTAAAAATGAAAAATTAGAATTGCTTAAAAAAGAAGAAGCATTATTAGAAAAAGAAAAAAACTTCGAACTTAAATTATTAGAAGAAAAAAAAATATTAAAACTGGAATTAGAATCACAAATTAAAAAAGAAAAAGATACTGAATTTGAACTCAAACAAAAAGAAAAAGACACACAAATTGAATCGATGAAAAAAATTATCGATGATTTGAAACGAAAATCGGAACAAGGTTCGATGCAAATTCAAGGTGAAACCTTAGAGTTAGAGGTAGAATCTTATTTAAAAGAAAAATTCCGTTTCGATGAAATTTTAGAAGTACAAAAAGGCATGCGTGGAGCAGATTGTATACAAGTCATTAACACAACACAAAAACAAAATTGCGGAAAAATTATTTATGAATGTAAAAGCGCCAAAGCATTTAGTGGTGATTGGATTGATAAATTAAAAGAAGACAAACGCACTTCAAAATCTGATATTGCAGTGTTAGTGACCACAATTTATCCAAAAGATATAGAACGCATGGAATTTAAAGATGGTGTTTGGATTTGTTCTTTGGAAGAATTTAAAGGTTTGTCTATTGCGTTGCGAGAAAGCATTATAAATATTAACAATGTGCTGGCACAACAAGAAAACAAAGGAGACAAAGTGACTATGCTGTATGATTATTTGACTGGAAATGATTTTCGCGGACACATCGAAGCGATTGTTGAATCATTTACCGATATGAAAACAGATTTAGAGAAGGAAAAAAAATATTTCAGAAAAATCTGGAGCGAAAGAGAAGCGCAAATCGATAAAGTGGTCAACAATACGATTAGTTTATATGGTTCTATCAAAGGAATTGGTGGCAAGGAAATTATGACCATTAAACAATTAGAATTGCCTGAAAATACCAATGATTAAAGTTTTCAAAAGTTTAAAAACTTTAGAAAAGTTATAGAATTTATTATCAATAACTAGTACATTTACTACATGCAAAAAATAATTTCCATACTATTTATATTCATTTCCATTTTCTTGATGTCAGCTTGCAAATCAACATCAAAAGTAAAAGATGGTCAGGAAGCATATCAACTAAAAAAATTCTCTTTAGCTTCTGATATGCTTGAAAAAGATTTTAATAAATCGAAAGATGTAAAAGAGAAATCTAAAATTGCCTTATTAATTGCTCAAAGTCTGGACAAACAATTACGTTATAGTGATGCATTAGATTGGTACAAAAAAATTGCAGATATGCGTGCTATCGACAACTCAATTATGTATTATGTAAATGGATTGAAACGAGTAGAGAAATATGACGAAGCATTTAAAGTGTTAGATGATTTTTTGAAAGCAAACAAAACCGAGAAATTTAGATTGCAAAAAGAATATGACTTCCTGGCAATTTTGGTGAAACAACTTAAAAAAACACAACATACCAAAGTTGCTAATCTAGATATCAATTCTGAAAGTATAGACTTCGCTCCTTTTTTGAAAGATAATATGTTGTATTTTTCATCTACAAAAGGTGTAAATAAAAACAATAAAGATGAATGGACGGCTGAAGGTTACGCAGATATTTATCAAACACAAAAAACAACAGATACTAAATTTTCTGCATCAACTGCATTAGATAAAACGTTTAATTCTCAGTTTCACGATGCGAATTTTATTTTAGCTAAAGATGGCAAAACCGCTTATTTTACTCGTTGTGGAAGCACAGCAAAAAATGTAAATGAGTATTGTCACATCTATCGTACAATAAAAAACATCGATGATTCTTGGAGCACACCAGAGCGCATCAAGTTCTTTGCAGATACCATTAACGAAGGTCAAGCTTTTCTAACACCAGATGAAAAAGAATTGTATTTTTCTTCTGATAATAAAGATGGTTATGGTGGTCGCGATATTTATTCTGCGAAAAAAAATATCGCTGGTGATTTTGAAAATCCAATCAATGCTGGCTCTAAAATAAATGGACAAGGTGATGAATTATTTCCGGTAATTAATTCAGACAATACGATGTATTTTTCATCGAACAGTAAAATTGGTTATGGTGGTTTAGATATTTATTCAGCAACCAAAGAAGGAAAAATTTACAGCAATGTGCAGAATTTAGGTTATGGAATTAATTCTGGTGGTGATGATTTAAGCATTATCGTAACTAAAGCAAAAGATGATTCTGTGATTTTAAATGGTTATTTAGTTTCAAATCGTCCGAATGGAAAAGGTAAAGACGATATTTATTATTTTGAAAAACGCATTCCACCAAAAGATCCGTTGCCACCAGTTGTTTATGTTTTAAGAACATTAGTACAAGAAAATAATTATCAAAATCCAGAAAATCCAAGTTCTAAATTGCTCGGACAAAAACCAGTTGAAGGTGCAAATGTAACTATTCCAAAAATTGATAAATTAAAAACGGACGTGAATGGAATTATCCAAAAAATAATTCCTGCAAATCAAGAAATAACGTACAACATCAATAAAGACGGTTATTTAGCGCAAACTGATGTAGTGAATACATACAACACACAAGATGCAAAAGATGGCGACACGATTATTATTGACAGAACGATTACACTTTCTAAAATTTACAAAAATGTAGAAATTGTGTTGGAAAATATTTATTATGATTATGACAAATGGGACATTCGTGCAGATGCAACTGAAAGCTTACAATTATTGACAGATGTGTTAGAAAAAAATCCAACCATAAAAATTGAATTAGCATCGCATACAGATTGTCGCGGAAAAGACACCTATAACGAAACACTTTCGCAAAAACGCGCAGAAAGTGTCGTGAAATATTTAATTGGAAAAGGTATTGATGCTAATAGATTAACTGCAAAAGGTTATGGTGAAACGGTTCCAGTTGAAACTTGTGTTTGTGAAAAATGCACCGAAGAACAACATCAAAAAAACAGACGCACTACTTTTAAGATTGTAAGTGAATAGGAATTAGTATTTCCATTCATTTAAATTTGCAATGCCAATAGTTGGAATTACATTGGTATGACAAGTATTGCATTTACTTTTCAGATAAGTACTCACCACTATTTTATTATCTTGTTTGCTTCTAACACAAGGATTGTTAGACGTTAGTTGAGTATTTTGATTAAAAAAAGCTATAGTAAAAACAAATACCAACAGCAAATTGGATATTCTGAATTTAGCATTTTGAAATAATTTCATGGTGATTTTTTTTGAAATTAAGAATTGACTTACATTCAAATATAATCATAATTTTATTAACTTTCAACCGTTTCGTAACTAATCACTTTTGCTAATGCAGCAACAGCAGTGCTGTGTTTTTTCACAAATGGATTATCCGTGTCCCAAACATAACCAGCTAATACAGAACAAATTTGATTTTTAATTGATTGAGTTGTAGTTGGTGCAAAGAATATAGTTTGTAGTGTTCCGTCGTACCATGCATTTACATAAGTTCTAAACGTATCAACGCCTTGCATCATAGTTTCAAAATATTCTTTTTGCCAATCAATCGTTTCGCCTTTTGCTAATTGACGGCCAACTAAATGCGCTGCTAACTGACTAGACGAAACCGCTAAAGTTACACCAGATGAAAATACAGGATCTAAAAACTCAGTGACATTTCCAGTTAAAACAAATCCATCACCGTAAAATTTTTCGGTAGTTACCGACCATGATTGAATAGTTCTTGGTTCAAATCTAAATTCAGCATTTTCAAATCGTTCAGCAATATGATTTTCAGTTGCAATTAATTGTCGTAATTGTTCTTCAGGTGTTCCAGTTGTTTTTTCAAAAAACTCTGGTTTTCCTACAAAACCAACTGATGTATAACCATTAGAAAAAGGAATTACCCAAATCCAAATACCTGGAGCATGGTCAATTATTATGATTCGATTGGGCTCATCGTAGCTATTTCTTTTAGTATCTAAAATATGTGTGAATAATGTTTTTCTTGGTGGCAAATCTGAAGGTCTGTCTAATTTAAATAAATTAGGAATTACTCTTCCATAACCACTAGCATCAATAATAAATTTTGCTTCAATTTGTTTTTGATTTCCTTCTTTATCAACTACTGTTGTTATCGAATCAGAACCGTTAAATTGAATATCGGTAACACCAGTTTCAAATTCAACTGGAATACCCATTTTTATATTTTCTTCAGCAAGTAACAAATCAAAATCTTCACGTGGTACTTGCCAAGTCCAATTCCAACCTTTGGTGTGTTGATCTGAAAAATTGAAATCGCAGACTTCTTCGCCTCTAACGAATTTGGCACCAAATTTCTCTTGAAATCCTTTTGCTTTTAAAGCAGGTAAAAAACCAGCATCTTCGAACGCATCCATTGATCTTGGCAATAAACTTTCACCAATAACAAAACGAGGAAACTTTAATTTTTCCACCATTTTTACGTTCAATCCATATTTATTGACGATGGCTGCTGCAACGGAACCTGCTGGTCCTGCACCAATAACTAATACATCTACTTTTTCGGTTTTCATAATTTAAAAATTGTGTGTGTTGTAAAATTATTATTCAAAATTAAGATAATATAAAAGATTTTATGTTCTTAAATCAATGATTTTTATCAGTTTTCGATTATTTGTTTTTGTTTGTTGATTCAAAATATCTGTTTTTGACTTTAGTACTATTTTAGGTAAGACTCTTAAAGTTGCTTGAAAATACTCAATTAATTCGTTCGGTATAATATTTAAATCTGATTTAAATGCAATATCAATTTCAATCTCATCCGTTTTAAATTCGTTAGTAGTTAGTTTAATAAAATAATCATCAATATACTCTAAATTATTTATAGCATTTATAATAGCAGATGGATAAACTGTTGTTCCTTTATATTTTATTAAATGTTGTTTTCTTCCTATAATAGGACTGATTCTAAATGAATTTCTACCACAAGCACATGGTTCATCATAATAACAACAAATATCGCCTGTTTTATATCTTAATAATGGCATACCTTCGATGCCAAATGTTGTAATCGTCAATTCTCCGAAGTTGCCTGGTGGCAAAACATTGTCTTGATCATCCAGTATTTCAAAATATAATAAATCTGGATGTGCATGTGTACCATTACCAAGTGCGCATTCTGTGAATGCAGTTTGTTTTTCTGTAGATGCATACGTTGAATATAATTCTACATTCCATTTGTTTTTTATTTTGGATGCGAGTACGTTGTGAGTAAAATCAACATTTCTAATAGCTTCGCCAATACAAATAATTTTTTTTACAGAAGTAGTATTGAGTGAAACGTTACTATTTTCAGCAAATTCAATCAATTTTAAAATAAAGGAAGGAACTGCAATAAGTACAGTAGGTTGATAATTTAAAATTGCATCTATTTGTATCCGTAAATTACCAGGTCCAACTCGAATAACACTTGCTCCTAATTTTTGAATACCATTGTAATAAGCAATTCCAGCCATAAATTGCCTATCTAATGTCAACATTAATTGAAAAATATCCGATTCTGAACATCCAGCATTTAAATAAGAAAGATATTCATTATAAGCTAAGCGTAAAAGGTCGTTTTTAGTTTGTGCAATTGTTACAGCACTTCCTAAAGTTCCAGACGTTGTGCAATATTCTGCTATTTTAGATTTGTCAACACATAAAAAGTCCCAATTATACTGTTGAATATCTTCTTTGGTTGTGGTTGGTATTTGCGAAAGAGTTGCTAATGAAATAGCATTAATATCGATGTTATGTTTTGCAAAATGATTTTTATAAAAAGTAGAATATTGATTTAAATATTGCAATAATTTTTGCAATTCAATTTCCTGAAATGATTGTATTTCGTTTATCGTTTTATGGTTTGAATTATTCATTACTACTTTGGTCAGTTCAGTTTCTTATTACATTTTTCAATTTTCTCTTTAATATTTTCTATTTCATATTTGGTTGCTACTTCTTTCGTTAATGCAGTTTGATATTGTTTTTTTGCAATTTTATATCGTTTCTTATCAAACCAATAATTTCCAGCCAACACGTAAGTATCGTAATATTCTGGATTCAATTTAATAAATTTTGCGACATCAATTGTTTCTTTATTCAGAATTTTTTCTTTGATCTTTCTAAATTCAATAAATGATTTATAATCTGTTGTTTGCAAAAACTCATCGCTTTTAATTGTTAAAGCAGCATCTGCAATTTCATGATTTTGTTGCAAACCTTTCATCGCAAAAATTTTATTCAAATCGTATGCAATGTATTCGCCGAGTTGCCACGGATGCGTAGAAACCCAAACTATTTTTTTCTTTGGTTCAAAAATTATTGAGTGATGACAAATTAATTGATTCACGGCTTTTTCATTTCCGTAACCAATAAATTGATTATTCAAACCAAATTGATTTCGTAAAATTGAAGCCGTTTTTTGTGGTGTATTTTTATCTGTTTTATTTAGTAATTCTTTGATGCGTTGATAACGATATTCAGATGCACTTTGTTTTATTTGTTCTTCGTTTTTATCTGTATTCAACAGTTCTTTACTCTGATAATGATTGGTACAAATAATTTCATTATTGGTTGGATAAGCAACTGCAGTAACATCTGGTGTTTTCTCAATAATTATTGTTTTATTATCAGCAGCAGAACTTATCATAAACGATTCAGAAACGAATGATTTGCGTGATTTTGCAATTTTTATTGCATCGTCAATATTTTTTGCATATTGTAAAATCTCGCGTGCAATTAACGAAACAGGTTCGGCTGTTCCAGTTGGAATTGATGATTTGGATGCGTTGAGTGTAATACTTAAACCTTCTAAATTCATACCAGAAACGACACCAGTAAAGCCACCCCAAGTTACAATCATAAATTTGTAACCTTTGGTTGGATTGCAAAATAGTAAGAGTTTATCTTCAGCAAATTTATCACCAACATAAAAATCAAAGTTGCGACCAGTAATCAAAGTACTATCTTGAGATTTATCATTCCACGTAGAAAATGAAGAACAACCAACTAACGCAAAATTTTGCAATGCATGTCCAATATCGTGCGCTCCGTGATAGTTTAAAATACGTTGATATGGTGTGCCAATAAAATCAAATTCATGCGAAGCAGCTTGTGAAACACCATATATTTCAAGTTTCTGTTCTTCAGTTAAATTCTTTGGTAAGTTTTTATTAAAAAAACCAATCAAGTATTTTAAGAAATGCTGATAACTTTTAGAAGGAATTAATTTTGCAATCTGATCGACAAATGCTTCTTCTTGTTTTTGCACTAATTCTTGCGACAACTTTCCATTGATGACACCACGTTCAAATGGTTTGCCTTCTACATACATTTCCCAAATGCCACTTTTACTTTTTCGTATCCAATTATTTCCAATTACATAACAATTTGTATCAATTTGTTTGCGTTGTATGCTAACAAAACCTGCATCATTTCCATCCACTTTTGGTGGTTGTATATCAGAAACAATAACCATATATGTAATAAATACAGCAAACAGCAACAATAATGTTCCGAAAAAGTATGCAATATATTTAAGCAGTTTCTTCATTCTAATTTATTGAGCGTCTTCAATTTTTTGTAATAAATTTTTAATACCTAATAATGTTGAACAACAAACAATAGAACTAATAGTAACACCTAAAATGCCGTGAAGTTTAATATTTTGTCCAGTTAAAAATAAATTTGGCAATTTGGTCACTGGTGAAATATATGTTCTGATTGGATCTTTATAATCTTTTACAACACCATAAATAGAACCATCATCAGTTCCCATATAATCGCGATAAGATAATGGTGTAGAAATATAACACGATTGTATAGAATCTTCAATGTCAGGAAATTTCTTATAAATCGTTTGCAGTAATTTATTTTTTTTATTTTCTTTAAATTGCGCATAACTATCACCACGTTCTTGCGAAGTTGTAACAGTGTTGTACGTATGCTGCCACTCTTCTACTTCGCTGTATTTCATGTACGTCATTATCGTAACACTTTCCGCATATTTAGGATTCTTATTACACTTAGAATAAAATAATCCATACGACAATGGCCATTTACTTTCTTCATAATCAATACTATTCCAGGCATCATTTTCTTCAAAATAATAGTAATTAGAATTACTATGCAAATAAGTATTTGGTTTGAGTGAAATATACAACACAAAAACCGAAACCGAATTTTCTAATGATTTTAATCTGTTTTTATATACATTACGAATAGTTGTAGATTCAACCATTTGCATGGTTTGCGATGGATGTACATTGGAAATAAAAAAATCAGCTGTGTACTTTTTTCCATCTTTAGTTTCTGCGTATTGTATCTTGCCATCTATATCTACTAACTTTAAAACATCACATCTTTTTTTAATTTCACCACCATTATTGGTAATAACTTTTGCTAATAATTTGGCAATTTGTCCACTTCCTTTTTTAAAAGTCCAGGCACTTTCTATATAACTATTCAATACCAATGCATGCACTGAAAATGGAGTTTTATTGCCAATACCAGCATATAAAATATTATTGCCAGCTAATACATTCTGCAATCGAATATTATTGGTTAATGAAGCAATAAATGTTTGTGTGTCTATTTCTGAAAATTCTGATGCTAGATTATAATCATCACTTTCTTGTAAATTATACAACGGAAAACTTTCGCAAGCCAACTGAATCGCTTCGACATATTTTAAAATGGCTTGTTCTTCTTCTGGAAAATCCTGAACTAATGTGCTAACAAAATTATCATAACCTTGTGCGTAATGATATTCTTTTTCGTCGTTGTTAAAAATAATTTTATCGAAAGCTACATCGTCTAACTTGTGCATTTCTAATTGATCAATGATATCTAAATACTTAAATACTTTGTATAAGTTTTGACCTTTTTCTAAACCACCAATATAATGTACGGATGAATTAAAAATCAACTTATCTCTAACAAAAATTTGCAAGCAACCACCAATTTGTTTATTGCGTTCCAATACTAAAACATCATAACCTTCTTTGGCTAAAATTGCACCACACACCAGACCACCAATGCCGCTGCCAACTATGATTACTTTTTGTTTGGTACTCATATTTTATTGGTTTTACGCATGATATAGAAAATATTCGATGTGTATTTGGTATTGTCTACTTCTTCTAAACTTAAGTTATTTTTAGCAGCAAAATCTTTTAGAAAAGAAGCAGCAATAAACGATAAACCTTGTTCAGATGTTTTATTAAAACCTAATAATTTTGTTGAAAACCATTCAGTGAGTTTGGTTCCTTTATGTCGTTCAGTTAACTCTGCATTTCCATCTCTAATAATCAACATACCATCTTCTGAAATATGTTGAATACAATTTTGCAATACATTGGTTTGTTCATTTGGTTGAAGATAATGTAATACATCACTTAAAATAATTGTGTCGTAATTTTCAAAATTAAAATCCAACACATTACCATGCGAAAAGCTCAGTTGATTACTTCTTAAAAATCCATTTTGTGCTACTTCGATTTTTTCTTCATCATAATCCATTCCATGTATTACTCTTTCTTTAGAAGTAAAAATAAGCATGTAATCTAAAAAACCATAACCACAACCGATATCTAAAATCTTATTTTTTGCTGGAATGATTTCATTGAAAATAGCATAATTATTTTCGAGTTTAATTTTCACTTTTGAATACCATTCCAACACTGGACCTTTAAAAATATAATTATGAACTAACTGATCGTAATAATAAGAAGGTGTTTCAATCTCTGTACTTAAATCTGCATATTCCTTTTTAAAATGAGTGGCTATTGATTTTGTGCGTTCAGCATATCCAATACCAAACTGTGTATCTGTTGGTTTAATTCTATCTAAAAACTTAATAGTCATTTGTCCATCTTTCAGTAAGAACTCACCTTTTGACATACAATAACCTGTACCATGTAACACAATTGGCAAGATGTCGATATTTAATTTTTCTGCTAGATAAAATGCACCTTTATGAAAACGCTGAATGATACCATCTTTATTGCGAGTACCTTCTGGATAAACAATAATTGAATAACCATCAGCTACTTTTTCTTTCATAAATTCTAATTTATTATCCGTGTTTTCTGCTAATTGATAATCAGCCATCCGCACTACATAGCCAAACACTGGTGAATGCCAAACCCATTTATTCGTCATCATAATTAGTTTTGGATGCAACATCACTAATACTAAAATATCTAGGAATGATTGATGATTCGCAATAATAACTGCAGGTTTCTCAAAGTTTTCGTGGTTAACATTAATGATTTTCTTTTTCACATTCACCATCAAATACACTAAAGACTTTACGAACTTACTTAAAATATAAGTATAGGCAGCTTTCATCTTTTTGCGTTGAAATGGAATCAACTTCGTCAATACTACACCGATAACTACTAATAAAAATGCGCCAAAAACAAAATAGGAAAATGCAATAGTAGATTGCACAATTCCTTTAAAAGTATTGGGAAAATGCTTGTTTTGGGTTGGATTTTTTATTAAGATATTAAATAGAATTGGCTGCAAGGTTTGCGACATCAACCAAACACAAACAATACCAATAATAGAAATCAAAGCAATAGATTTGAGTGCTGGATGTTTTGCAAAAATTAAAATACCTAAACCAATAATGGTTGTGATGGCTGATAATAAAATAGACGTTCCTAAAGACTTGCTGCTATCTTTTCCAGTTGCATATTTTTTTTGCATTCCATCAGTGGTAAAAATGCAAAAATCATCGCCAAGTGCAAAAACGAACGTAGATAATATAATATTGATGATGTTGAATTTAATGCCAAACAAAGCCATCAAACCTAAAATCCAAATCCAGGCAATCACCATTGGAATAAATGTTATTAAAGCCAATTCAATTCGACCATATGCCAACAACAATGCAATAAATACGATGAGTGATGTTAGGAAAGTAATAAACTGAAAATCGTTACCAACAGATTTAATGACAGACTTTAAAATGTATTGTTTGTCCAATACCGTAATGTGTTTTTCATGATGAAAAGTATCATACACTTTTTGAATATCGGCTGGATTGGTTTTAACTACATTGATAACAGAATACACACCGTCTTTTTCATCTATGAAATTTTTAGCAACGCATTTTTTAAACTTAAAAAATCTGGGTTTGATAATACAGTATAATTTTTATCTACTTGATTTAAAAACGGTAAAAATGCAGTTTCATTGAAATGATTGTTATTTCCAGCATTTTTTAAATATTGATAAGTAGTATTTTTCTTTTCACTTGTCCAAAACGAATTCCAATTTTCAATGCGTTTTTGTTGTTCTTTTTCAGAAACTAAAATAGTTGATATATCCGTAAAACCACTAATTTGTTTTGCATCGAGCATTTTATTTAGTGCAGGCAATATCTTCTTATTATTATCTAATGCATCGTTTAAAGAAGCTCCTTTAGCAACCACATAAACAGATTTATTATAAAACGAACTAAACTCATTGAACACTTTTTCTGCTTGTTGCAATTGTGGTGTCATAAAGTTTAGTTTCATCATATCATTTTCAAACTGCACATTTTTTGCAAAGTGATACAAGAAAGGTGTTAGCACAACAAAAGCTATAGCAATCCATTTATTGCCATGCATTTTATTGAGTGTTAGATAAATCCTATCAAACACACTGCTATTTTTTGAAATATAATTTAAGGTAGAAAAATGCGGCAAAAAAACAAGCGTAGCAAAAGCAGCACCAATTAAACTTAAACCTGCGAATAATCCTAAATCATTTAAAACAGGAATCGATAAAAACTGCAAACTCAGAAAACCACCAATTGTAGTTAAACTACCAATAATCATTGGAAATGCGATGTCTTTTATAGTAGCTCGAATATTTAAATTAGAACGATAATGTGTTAAAAAATGTAATGAATAATTTACGGCAATGCCTAACACCACAGCACCAGCACCAACCGAAATAATGGAAATGCTACCTTTAAAAAAATAAATAAACGACAGCGCAAACAACGAACCAAAAACAACTGGAACAATTACCAAGACTGGTGCAATTAAGTTTCTATAAAAAACAATAATCAACAACAGTAAAAACACAATCGTAAAAATAGTTGAGTAAATGCTGTCTATTCTGATTTGATGTGCATTTGCAGTAGCAACTGCTGTTTCGCCAAAATAAGAAACTGAATAATTGGAATTGGATAATTGTTTTATTTCATTATCTAAAGAAGTAAAGAATTGCGTATTGGTAACTGTTTCAGAAGACGGATATTTGAGCGTTAGAAAAAAGAGTACACGTTGTTTATCTTTTGTGATAAAGTGATTGTCGTACAATTCGATATTATCATCTTGCTGAAAATTTTTGAGTTTATTAAAAACAATATAATTCAATCCTAATGGATCATTTACAACAAAATCTTTCAAAGCCAAACCAGCAGGACTCGTTAAGGTTTGAAAATTATTTTTTACTTTTTGGTCGATTGCATTTTTGGTAATTATGCTGTCTAATTTTTCGTAATCTTTTTCTTCTAAAAATAAGGGCAAATTATTTTGAATCACTTGAAGCATATTAGCAAACAAACTATCGTTAGCAGTGTATTCAATCGAAGTAATATATTTTTGATAATGTTCCTGAATTTTTTCGGCTAACACATCTGTAAACGCAATCAGTGAATCTGGCTCATTCGCTAAGGTATTTTTTTTCGCAGAAATGGTAAAAATAATTCTGTTGGCAATAGATGAATTTTCCAAAAGTGACAATGCTTCTTCGTTAGTTTTGCCTTGTGGCAACATTTGCGAAACATTTTCGATGTAATTTACTTTAAACGTAAAAAACAACATCACAGCCACTAATACACTAAAAAGCAAATAGACTAGCTTCTTCTTATCCTTCAAAAAATCGTATAATAAAAGAAATACGCTGCTCATTTAGGAATTAATCTTATTTATAATTTATGGTAATTGCAATAAAATGCGAATTTACGTAAAAAGATAGTATATCTTACCATAAAATGGTTGCGGTTTTAGGGTATTTATTGCTTGATTAAAGAACTTATTTGAGTCCAAAATCCTAAAATAAAAAAACGCATCCATTTAAAGATGCGTTTTTATTATTTGAAGTGCTTCAACAAGCTCAGCAAGACTCAAAAGGTTGATTATTTATCAACTTCTTCGTCATATTTCATGATGAATTTCTCTACTTTTTCTGAAACTAATTTACAATCAGTCAAGGTTCCATCTTCTAATAATTTTTGTAAAAGTTTCTTAGTGAAAATATATGACTTAGAAGTAAAAGATGCTTTTTGATTTAGGAACGTAATCTTGACATACAAACTTGCATACTTGCTGTCATGTATAAATTTAAGAAAAATGATTTCGTTTCCTTCTAAATCTGAAAATGCAACATTATTTGGATCTGAATTTACTTTTAAGCATTCTTTTCCATCTATTAAAACCATGCCTTTTTTAATGTCAATATCCTGACTAAAGCCGACAACACTTAGACATAAAACTGCAAGAACTAAACTAATTTTCTTCATTAATATTTTTGTTTGTTTATTATACTTTGATGCTTCGACAAGCTCAGCATGACACAGTGTGACACTATTATTTAGCAACTGAAACACCACGTGTTTCACGGATTACGGTTACTTTTATTTGTCCTGGATAAGTCATTTCGTCTTGTATTTGTTGTGCAATTTTGAACGAAATTTCTTCAACTTGTTTGTCATCTACTTTTTCTGCTTCTACTAATACGCGCAACTCACGACCAGCTTGTATTGCATATGCTTTTTTGTACACCTTGATATGAAGTTGCTAATTTTTCCAGCTCATCAATTCGTTTCATGTAGCTTTCCATCATTTCGCGGCGCGCGCCTGGACGAGCTCCTGAAATTGAGTCACATGCTTGAATGATTGGTGAAATGATAAATAACATTTCCATTTCATCGTGGTGCGCTCCTACTGCGTTAACAATTACTGGTGCTTCACCAAATTTCTCGCATAATTTTGCACCTAATAATGCATGTGATAATTCAGGATCTTCATCAGAAACTTTACCTATATCGTGCAATAAACCTGCGCGTTTTGCTATTTTCGAATTCAAGCCCAATTCACTTGCCATAATTGCGCATAAGTTGGCTACTTCGCGTGAGTGTTGTAATAAATTTTGTCCGTATGATGAACGGTAACGCATCTTGCCTACCAAACGAATTAATTCTGGATGCAAACCGTGAATTCCTAAATCAATAACGGTACGCTCACCGATTTCCATCATTGGGCCTTCGAGTTGTTTTTCAGTTTTTGCTACTACTTCTTCAATTCGAGCTGGATGGATTCTTCCATCTGCAACTAAACGTTGAAGTGATAATCTTGCAATTTCTCTTTTGTACGCATCATAACCAGAAATAATAATTGCTTCTGGTGTATCGTCCACAATAATTTCGACACCAGTTGCTGCTTCCAACGCACGAATATTTCTGCCTTCACGGCCAATAATTTGTCCTTTTTGTTCATCAGAAGTTAAATTGAAAACCGAAACTGTATTTTCAATCGCTGTTTCTGCTGATGTACGTTGAATAGATTGTATGATGATTTTTTTCGCTTCTTTGTTTGCTTTCAGTTTCGCTTCGTCCATTACCATTTTCACATGCGCCATCGCATCTGATTGTGCTTTGCCTTTTAGTTGTTCTACTAATTGTGCTTTTGCGTCTTCTGCAGAAAGTTTGGCAACTTGCTCTAATTTTGCAATATGTTCAGCTTCTGCTTTGTCTAAATCTGCACGTTTTTTATTGGCAATTTCAATTTGATCTGCTAATTTCTTTTTTAATTCTTCTGTTTCTTTTTCTTGTTTATTGGTATTTGCCAACTTGTCTTTTAGTGACTGCTCAATTTGTTTAGCGCGATTTTCTGATTCTAATAATTTGCGATTGCGTAATTCTGCTTCTTTGTTGTGTTCTTCTTTTTGTTTCAAGAAGAATTCTTTCGCTTCCATCATTTTATCTTTTTTCAAAGATTCTGCCGTATTAAATGCTTCTTTTCTGATGATTTCTGCTTCTTTGCGTGCAGTTTCTTCGAGCGATTTTGCTTTTTCTTCAATAATTCTTGCTTCTGCAATTTGCTTATCTACATTTCCTTTTGAAATCATTTTTCCGATGAAAAATCCTACAATAAGTGTAACGACTGCTGCAATAACGGTTATAATAATTGGATCCATTCTTAGTGTGTGTTTAAACTCTTTATCTTTTGATATTGAGCGTGTTAAAAAATAATTTATGTGTTTCTTTTATTTTTTTTGAGAATTCGCACAAACTTTTATACGATTGGACGTACGAAGCTCATTCTATCATTTGAAGGAAATGATCAAAACCTAAAATCGAAATTAAGCAAAACGAATTTTGCAGATTTTCTATCTTTTACACAGCATTAGAATAACTTTGATTAGAAGAGCGTTAAACCGAGTTCTTTATCCAAAATAGCTTCGAGTTCATCGAGTTTTAAATCGATATTAGCGTTGGTGGCTTTATTTTTATTTTGCAAAACTTCAGCTGCTGACTGCAATGCAATCATCGACAAAAAATCTTGTCGGTCGCGTGTAAGTAATGTTTTTTGGTATTCGGCAATTTTATCGTTGATATCTTTAGCGGCCTGGCGAACATAACCTTCTTCATCAGACGATACTTTTAATTTGTAAGGTCTGCCTGCGATTAATAAATTTATATTTAATTGTTCTGCCATTATTGTATCAATTTTGCCAAACAGTCGTCAATTTCTACCATAAACTCTTTTAACTGTTGCTTCGTTTGAGCTCTTTCCTTTTCGGACAAATGCACTTCTTTTGCTGTTTTTATATGTTGTATCTGTTCTTTTAAATTGTCTTGTTGATTAATTAATTGATTTAATTGTTGGTGCAAATCAGCATTTTGTTTAGATAATGCCAAATTTGCTTCCTCTAATTTCTTATTTTTTTCTAAAATTAGCTGAATTTTTTAAAAATTCGATCCCATTTTCGTCAATCTTCGCCATTTATCTAATTTCTGCGTTGAGTTGTTTATTATATTCTTCCATTAATTTTTTCATAACACTATCAATATCAGCATCTTGAAGTGTTTTAGTGTCATCTTTGAATGTAAAACTTACTGCGTATGATTTTTTGTCGTTGCCAATTTTTTCATCTTCGTAAATATCAAACAACTCAATATTACGCAAAATTTTCTTTCCAAATTTAGTTGCGATGGATTTTACTTCGTCAAATTTCACTTTTTTATCTAATAATAACGCTAAATCACGTTTTACAGATGGAAATTTTGAAATTTCCTGATAGTTGCTTTTAACTTTTTTAGCTTGTGCAATCACCAAATCCCAATTTATATCTGCAAAAAATAAATCCTGCTTGATGTCGAACAGCTTGCAAAACGCTGCGTTTACTTTTCCGAATTCCGCGAGTTGCTTCTCACCTTTTCTATATACTAATGAATAATCGAAAAATTCTGATAATTCGTTATCGAAAGCATCAAATGCAGTGATTCCAATTTTACTGAAAATTGAATCAACGATGGATTTGATAAAATAAAAGTCTGACTTTTTATTTGGTGTGTTCCAGTTTGTCGTTGATTTATTTCCAGAAATGAAAATTGCTAAATGATTTTTTTCGGAATATTGCCTCATCCTTTGTCGAGCAAGCTCGACATTTCCTTCTCCAATTGGAGAGTGAATAGAATCGGTGTTTTTCTGTTGTGTAGGTTTTTCCAAACTCAAACAATTTGACATTAGCATTTTTGTGGTTGATGTTGTGTGCCACACTTTCTAATCCAGAAATCAATATGTTGTTGCGCATCACGTCAAGTTCAGTATTGATAGAACTCAATAAACGAACCCAATTTTCGGAACTGCTGTTTTTTAGATTTTCCTGATATTTTGATTTAGAAATGCTGTTGTTCATCATTTCATAGAAACCAATATTCACCAAATTATCGGCAATTTTATTGTATAATTTATCGGTGTCAAATGCATTTGAAAAATTAACGCTTGCATTTAATTTACTTGGAATCGGAACATTATTGAAACCATAAATACGCAAAATATCTTCGATAACATCAGCTTCGCGCGTAACATCGGTTCTGTATGGTGGAATTAAAAGTTGCAAAATTGTTGAAGTTTCGCTTTCTATTTTTACTTCTAACAAACTCAATATCTTTTTGATATCATCTAAAGAAATATCAGCACCAGTTAAACGTTTTACATTTGAGATTTCTAAATCAACCTTAAAATCTTCAAATACTCTATTTTCTGTTTTAAAAATATCAGAAGCAATTTTACCGTTTGCAATTTCTTCTATCAATTGTGCTGCGCGTAATAAAACAGTTTCTGTAGTATTTGGATCGATGCCTTTTTCGAAGTGCGAAGCTGCATCTGTTTTTAAACCATGACGTGTAGAAGTTCTTCTTATGGTTTTGGATCGAAATACGCACATTCTAAAAAAATAGCAGTTGTTTCATTTTTTACACCAGAATGCAAACCACCATATACTCCAGCCATGCACATTGGATTGCCTTCGCCATCGCAAATCATTAAATCTTCTTCGTGCAATTCAATTACTGAATTATCTAATGCTGTGAATTTCGTTTTTGCAGGCAGATTTTTTACGATAATTTTATTGCCTTTGATTGCACTTAAATCAAACGCATGTAATGGCTGACCGAATTCGTGCAACACATAATTCGTGATATCAACAATATTATTGATGGATTTTTGACCGATTGCTTTTAAGCGGTTTTGCAACCATTTTGGTGATTCTTCTACTTTTATATTATTAATGATTAAACCTAAATATTTCGGTGCTGCTATTTTATTTTCAACTTCAACTGAGAATTCAGATTTCAGATATGAGATTTCAGATTCCAGATTTGAAACTGGTAATTTCAATTCAAAATTTGTTTTATTTCTGAAACTCAAGGCTGCTACTAAATCGCGCGCGACACCGATATGCGAAAAGGCATCTGTGCGGTTTGGTGTTAATCCAATTTCAATAATTGTATCATTTTCTACACCAAATAAATCTGCTACAGATGAACCAACAACTGCTTTTTCGTCTAATATTTTAATTCCATCGTGTGAAGTACCTGTACCAATTTCGTCTTCAGCGCAAATCATTCCAGAAGATTCGATGCCACGAATTTTTG
This sequence comes from Saprospirales bacterium, assembly GCA_016711605.1. Classification (GTDB taxonomy): domain Bacteria; phylum Bacteroidota; class Bacteroidia; order Chitinophagales; family JADIYW01; genus JADJSS01. The sequence continues at coordinate 100,369 of JADJSS010000045.1, read as the reverse complement.
CTTTTTTGATTTCAAAAGGTTCGCCTGTAGTTGGAAATAATTGTGTGCCAACTAATGCAACAATTACTTTTTGTCCAGCAGCCACATTTGGTGCACCACACACAATTTGCAAAATTTCTGTTCCAACATCTACTTTGCAAACCGATAGTTTGTCTGCGTCTGCGTGTTTTTCTTTTTCCAACACATGACCAACGACCAAACCTTTCAAACCACCTTTTACGGATTCAAATGGCTCGATGCTTTCTACTTCCAAACCAATATCGGTTAGTAAATAGTTCAGTTCATCATTTGATAAATCGAAATCAATATATTGCTTGAGCCAGTTTAAGGAAATTTTCATCTGTTTATTTTGTTGTTTTATTTTGTGCAGATGGAATATTCATATTTTCGATTATAATTATAGTGTATGAATATTTCATGCCGTAAAATAATAAAAAAATACCGCTGATTAATTTGATTAAATGATTAAGATGAATTGTATTTAAAATTCTGTGAAAATCTGTGGAATCTGAGAGAAAACTACACAGTTTCTTTTCTTACCATCATTTCTCTAAAAAAAAGATAAATAATAGTGAAGAAAATTCCATAAAACAACGTGATTCCAAGTGTTCTGCCGTGTTGCAATGGATTTAAAATGCGATCTGAAATATCAAACAATAAAGATTTGGTATCGAAAAATAAATCCCAACTATTCCAGCGTAGAATTCTTCCTAAATAAATACCAAAAGCACCTAAAAATAAAGACGTTATAGAAAACAACCACGCTATGTGCTTATTAAATTTATCAGCAACTACATTTTGTATATCATTTAACGATAATAAACCAAGTATAAGTGCATTCCACGCTGTTGAAACAACGATGAGTAAATTGTACCAATAATTAAAGCTTTTGTCTGGATGTAAATGAATGATATCGGTAATGATATATGGTGCGTTCGGAAAAAACAACAACCACAACGCAACAAATGGCAACATGGTAATTTTTGCAAATCGATGTTTAAAAAGATAGAGACAACTGGAAATAAAAAATGGAATGAATGCTAAAAATAAATTCCAAACCAAAAATAAAAAATCCGATTTGTTTAGTAACCATCACACGAAGCACAATTAAGCCAAAACTTAAAAAGCACGATGCCATTAATAGTAATGTAAGTTCTAAACGTCGGTGTTTTCTGAGTTGTTGAATCATTTGTATGGTTGTTTTTTTGTGAAACTTATTTTTACAAATCTATTTTAATTAGAGTAGCACCTAAATTTTAAAAAATCTAATTTTTGTTAAGAAAATTGCATTTAATATTTATTAACTTCGAGCATGGATTTTGATTATCATTCATTGTTAAACATTGCATTCAGAAGTTCTGTTGTTTATATTTTTATGGTTGCTTCTTTTCGGATTTTTGGAAAGCGAGAACTTTCGCAGTTATCTATAACTGATTTATCATTAGTTGTTTTAATAAGTAATGCTGTTCAAAATGCGATGGTAGGTGAAAATACATCTTTGATTGGTGGCTTGACCGCAGGTGTTGTTTTATTTGCGTTGAATATGGTGGTTAGTTTTTTAATGTATCGATTTAAACCAATTCGGAATTTGATACAATCAGAGCCAGTTACCTTAATTTATAATGGTAAAATTTTAGACAAAAATTTAAAAGATGTATTGCTTACCGATGATGAATTATTAGCAGCCGTTCGTGAGCACGGTGTGAGTGCCATTCAAGATGTTAGTTTAGCAGTCATGGAAGTCGATGGAAATATTAGTGTTATATCTGAAGATGGAAATCAATTTAAACGAACACAATATAAACGAAAACGACACCACAAATCTTTGCAAGATATTTGATTTTACTAAAAAATAAATATCTTTACTTCATTTTAAACTTATAATTCAAAAACAATGAGATTAATTATTACAATCATTTTATCTACTTCATTCACAATTGCAATTGCACAAAAATATACGGACAAAGCTGTAAAACAAAGTTGCGAATGTATGTCAAAAATCGACCTTACACTTTCACCAAAAATATTGGAAGAAAAAGCAACCAAATGTATTGAAGAAGCAACTATTTCAAACTTAAGTGGTTTAGTAAAAGAACATGATTTAGACTTAACTGATGAAGCTGCAGCAGAAAAAGTTGGTGAAAAAATTGGAATGAAATTAGTTGCAAAATGTCCTGCATTTATTTCTTTAGCACAAAAATTTCCAAATGATGTCGATGAATCAAAAAGTACAGATTATGAGTTTGTAGAAGGAAAAGTGAGTAGTGTTACAAAATCGGATATTGTTATAATTGGATTGGAAGAAAGCACTGGTGATATTCGGAATTTTTATTTAATAGATTATTTCAGTGGTGCTGATGAAATTACCAAAGACTTAAATTCGATAAAAAATAAAAAAGTAAAAATTGGCTATGTAACCAAAAAAATATTTGATGGTGCTTCTAATGATTTTAAAGAACGCAAAATTATTATTGCTTTTGAATATTGGAATTAATTAAAATCTGGATTTTGCGATTTATTTAATATTAAACTCATGGCTCTTTCTGAAATTGCCGTAATACTTAAACTCGGATTTACACCAGGATTTGCTGACATCATGCTGCCATCGCAAACCATCATGTTTTTATAGTTAAAGACGTTATTGTTTTTATCAATCACACCAGATTGAGCATCTTTTCCCATACATGCACCACCTAAAATATGTGCCGTTGTTGGAATACCAAATAATGTTTCTGTGCTCATGACCATGGCTTTGCCATTAACTATCTTTTCTACTTCATGAGCTAATTCTTGTGCTTTTGGATTGAATGCTGTTGGTGCTGGACCATTATCCATATTTGTTTTCATTCTACCAAATGGAGCACGTTTAAAACGCAAAGTTGAATCTATACTTTCCATATACAATAATATCTGACTTCGTTTGCTCCAATCGTCAATAAAAAATGCTTTAAAGTTTCCAATTGGATGCATGACAAAATCTTTCATCATATTAAAAAATCGAATAAAAATATTTTTTCCTTGCACCATTGGCGCCATAAATATTCTCCAAAATCCAGAACCTTCAGAATATTTTACAGGTTCAATATGTCTGCTTTCATCAATGTTGATGATAGAACCAATTGCGATGCCTTCAGAAAAAACGGTGTCTTTTTCAAATGATGTAACTGCAATTAAACTTTCTGAATTGGTACGCAAACCAGACCCAACTGTATCTGATAAATTTGGCAAACTAGTTTCTTTTAAGTTCAATAATAAATCAACTGTACCTAAAACACCACCAGCAAAGATGACACCTTTTGCTTTTACACTTCCTTTTTTTGGAAAAAAATTCGACAATGAATCTTTGAATTTAATTTCGTAGCCATCGCTTCCGTCAGCATTTAATGGTTGAACATCGTAGACTATTTTTTCTGCTAAAATTTCTGCACCTAGTTGTTGTGCTAAGTATAAATAATTTTTATCGAGTGTGTTTTTTGCATTGAAACGACAGCCAATCATACAACCACCACACAAATTACAACCTGTTCTATCTGGACCTTTTCCGTCAAAATATGGATCTTTTACAGTTACATCTGGTTTACCAAAATAAACTGCAACATTTGTTTTATCGAATGAATCTGGTCGACCAATATTAATGGCTAGTTGCTGCATTACTTTATCACTTTTGCTCATGTACGGATGACGCTCAGCACCTAACATTTTTAAAGAAACATCATAAAATGGTTTTAGATTTTCTTCCCAATTTTCTAATCCATTCCAATGACCTGAATTAAAAAATTCTGATTTTGGAATTGGTAATGTATTTGCGTATACTAATGAGCCACCACCAACACCAACACCACTCACGATGGCAACATGACGATAAAATGTGAGTTTAAATAAACCTTGTAAACCAAGACTTGGCATCCACATCCATTTGCGTAAATTCCAATTTGATTTGGCAAAATCTTCTGGTTTATTAAACCATTTTCCTTTTTCAATCACTAACACTTTATATCCTTTTCGGATAAACGCAATGCCGAAACCGAGCCACCAAAACCGCTGCCGATTATTACATAGTCGTAATCAAATTGTTGATTTGCCATAATTGTATTTAAAATTTACAACTGACAATTTACGGTTTACAATTGAAATAAAAAATGAATTTGAGATAAGAAATAAAATTCGAATTAATAAAACTTTTAAATAGAAAACAAAGACAGATTTTAAAACAACTCGCCTTGTTCTGGTTCTGGTTTGTCTTTCAGATTCGTGATTTCAAAATCGATATCAAAATTGATGGCTTGTTCGTCGTCGTCGTGTGCTGTTTCAATCATTTTTACTTCTTTTATAGTTCCACCACACAATTTATTGCCTATTGCTTTCCAACCTTTTACTTCAATAAATTCTGCAAGATTTACGGTTTCTGCATCGCCAATTTTTCCTTTTCCTACATCCATTTTATATTCAATAGTTGGATTGGAAAACAAGGTTGCAAAAACAAGTTTTGCATTATTTTCATCAGAAATAAAATTGTATTTAGTATCTATGGTGTTGGTTTCAATATTGAATCGTTTCACATAATTACATTTTTTAGCATCTGAATAATGCACCGCTGAAATGGTAGTTGTTGGATATAATTTATCAATTGCAACAACATCATTCATCACATATCTGTTACTTAATTCAAAATTAGTTAAGTAATATTCTCCGTTTTTCAGCACCACTAAAATTTTATCTTCATTTTGGAAAGTGCCTAAATATCTTCCACGTTTGTCAATATTTAAACGACCAACCGTATCATCTAACCAAATTTCAACACCACCTAGAGTTGTTCTTCCTTTTGTTTTTTGCTCTACTTTTTTAACTGGATATTTGGTTACAATATTTCCATTTGAGCTTCTTCCTTTGATATCTAAATTAAAAAAATCAAATTCAAAAACTTTGTTGCGTGCACTGCAAGTTGGCGACAACACCACATTACATGCTTCTGCTTCACCATTTGGATTTACTGAAAAATATAAAACTTTAGACTTTGGATTTCCTTGTGTAATTGGATATTCTTTGTCGCGTGTGATAGAAGTTACATTAAACCGTTTTGCATAACTGGTGCCTGATTTTCCATCTAAATACACAATTATACGTTGTACGTTCATCGCTTTTTTTCCAAACAGCAACGTGAATAATATCTTTACCAACAAATATTTTTTCTGCATTGCGTACTACTTTCATCGTGCCATCTTTCATAAAGGCAATAATATCATCGATATCTGAACATTCTGAAACTAATTCTTCTTTCTTCAAATCTTTGCCAAAGCCAATAAAACCTTCTACTCTGTTGACGTATAACTTTTCATTGTTGGCTGCAACTTGTTTAATTTCAACCGTATCAAAAATGGCAATTTCTGTTTTTCGTTCTCTTCCTTTTCCGTATTTTTTTAATAAATCTTCAAAGTATTTTATAGCATATTTAGTTAATGATTTCAGATTTTTCTTTGTCTCTTCCATCGCATCTTCCAAACCTTTAATCAATTCATCAGCTTTCTTTTTATCGAATTTAGAAATGCGTTTGATTTTTATTTCTGTTAAGCGTTCAATATCTTCTGTGGTTACTTCACGCATCAACAGTTTTTTATGTGGCTCTAAACCTTTATCTATTGCAGTGATGACACCTTGCCACGTTTCTTCTTCTTCAATATCGCGATAGATTTTATGTTCGATAAATATTTTTTCTAAAGAAGAAAAATGCCATTTATCTTCGAGTTCTTGTAAGTTTATTTCAAGTTCGCGCTGTAATAATTTTACGGTTAAATCTGTGGAATACTTTAATGCTTCGGTGACACCAATAAAATGTGGTTTATCTTTAATAATGACACAAGTATTTGGTGAAATAGACATTTCACAATCAGAAAAAGCATACAACGCATCAACAGTTACGCTTGGTGAAATATTTGGTTGCAACTCTATGAAAATTTCAACATGTTTTGCAGTATTATCCGTAACTTTTTTAATTTTAATTTTACCTTTTTCATTAGCTTTTAAAATGGAATCAATTAAATCTGTTGTGGTTGAACCAAACGGAATTTCGGTAACACGCAATGTTTTTTTATCTACGATTTCAATTTTTGCACGCACGCGAATTCTGCCACCACGCTTGCCGTCATTATATTCTTTAACATCAACCAAACCACCAGTTAAAAAATCAGGAAAGATTTCGAAGGTTTCTTTTCGTAAGTATTTTATAGATGCTTCAATTAATTCGCAAAAATTATGCGGCATCACTTTCGTTGATAAACCAACAGCAATACCTTCTGCGCCTTGTGCTAATAACAATGGAAATTTTACCGGAAAATTTACTGGTTCGCGTTTTCTACCATCGTATGAAACTTGCCATTCTGTTGTATCTTCATTGAAAACTACATCTAACGCAAATTTTGATAAACGTGTTTCAATATAACGCGGTGCTGCAGCACTGTCGCCAGTTCTGATGTCGCCCCAATTTCCCTGACAATCGAGTAATAAATCTTTTTGTCCTATGTTTACAATGGCTTCGTTGATACTTGCGTCGCCGTGTGGATGATATTGCATGGTGCTGCCAATTACATTGGCAACTTTGTTGAAACGACCATCGTCCATTTCTTTTAATGCATGTAAAATTCGGCGTTGTACTGGCTTTAAACCATCATATATTGCTGGCACTGCGCGTTCTAAAATTACATACGATGCGTAATCTAAAAACCATTCTTTATATAAACCATCAACCATGGTTACATGGTTTTCGTGGTGTTCGTGTTCTTGTTCTGACATTGTTTTTTGTTTGTCTATTTAAAATTTATTCAGATAAAGATTAATCATTTAAAACTGGTTCGTCTTTTTCTACTTTCAAATTATCTATAATAAATACTTGTCTGTCTGGTGTGTTTTTTCCCATGTAATATTCTAAAAGTTGTTCGATGCTTTGGCTGCTTTTTAGTAATACTGGTGCTAAACGAATATTTTCAGAAATAAAATCTTCAAATTCGTGTGGTGAAATTTCGCCTAAACCTTTGAATCGTGTGATTTCTGGTTTGCCTTTTAATTTTTCTATCGCTGCTAATTTTTCTTGTTCAGAGTAACAGTAAATGGTTTCTTTTTTATCGCGAATTCTAAATAAAGGTGTTTCTAAAACATACAAATGTCCTTTCTTTACTAATTCAGGAAAAAATTGCAAGAAAAATGTCATCAATAATAAACGAATGTGCATGCCATCAACGTCAGCATCTGTTGCTATAACTACATTATTGTAGCGCAAATTTTCAACATCTTCTTCAATATCTAACGCATGTTGTAATAAATTAAATTCTTCGTTTTGATAAACAATTTTTTTGGTCAAACCATAACAATTTAACGGCTTTCCACGCAATGAAAAAACTGCCTGCGATTCTGGATTTCTTGCTTTTGTGATAGAGCCAGAAGCTGAATCGCCTTCGGTAATAAACAAGGTTGTTTTCTGATGATTTTGATGTTTTTCATCGGTATAATGTATTCGACAATCTCTTAGTTTTTTGTTGTGCAAATTTGCCGATTTTGCTCGTTCATTTGCTAATTTTCTGATGCCAGATAAATCTTTTCTTTCTCGTTCAGACTGTTGAATTCGTTTAAACAAAGCATCAGCAACTGTTGGATTTTTATGTAAAAACGGATCTAAATTATTTTTGATAAAATCGTTGATAAAACCTTTCATCGTTGGTCCATCCATCCACATATTTTGCGAACCTAATTTTGTTTTTGTTTGCGATTCAAAAACAGGTTCTTGCACACGAACAGAAATTGCGCCAACAATTGCCTGACGAATATCTGATGCCTCAAATTGTTTTTTATAAAACTCACGTACTGTTTTTACAATCGCTTCTTTAAATGCAGTTAAATGCGTGCCACCTTGTGTGGTGTATTGACCATTTACGAACGAATAATATTCTTCACCATATTGATTATTGTGTGTGATGGCGATTTCAATATCTTTATCTTTTAAATGAATAATTGGATAACGCAATTCTGCTTCATTCGTTTTTTTGATTAACAAATCTTTTAAACCATCTTTAGAAACAAATTTTTGTCCATTGTAATTCATGGTTAAACCAGCATTCAAGTAAGCATAGTTCCACAATTGCTCGTCAACAAATTCTGATAAATAAGTATAATTTTTAAAGATAGAATTATCAGCAACAAACACCATTTTTGTTCCGTTGCGTTCAGTTGTTTTTTCTATTTTATGATCTTTAATTAATTCGCCTTTATCAAATTCTGCGCGTTTAAGTTGTCCGTCGCGAATAGATTCTACGATAAAACTCGTTGAAAGTGCATTTACTGCTTTGGTACCAACGCCATTTAAACCTACAGATTTTTGGAATGCAACGGAATCGTATTTTCCACCAGTATTAATTTTTGAAACGCAATCAATTACAGCACCCAATGGAATTCCGCGACCATAATCGCGCACGGTAACGGTTTTATCTTTTATTTCGATGTCGATTTGTTTGCCGTTTCCCATTACAAATTCATCAATCGAGTTATCGATGATTTCTTTCAACAAAACATAAATTCCGTCATCAGGCGAAGTACCATCGCCAAGTTTTCCGATATACATACCTGGACGCAAGCGTATGTGTTCTTTCCAATCGAGTGATCGAATATTATCTTCGGTATATTGAGCTTCAGCCATGTTATAGTAATAAGTTATAAGAAATAAAGTGGTAAGTTTTATAGGCACTTCACCAACAAGCAAATGTATTATTCTAGAAATAGAAAACTAAATCGATTTTTCCACATGGTTGAATAAAAAAATTTAGCGTTGATTATCAAGTTATTTGTTTTTTTTAAATGAAGTATAGATTTTCTTTAAAAAACTTGATTTATTAAAATAATATTTAGATATTTGTCTAATTATATAAACATCTACATAAATGGATATTTTATTTAAAGCTTTAAATGATTCAACAAGGCGCGAGATTTTGCAACTTTTGAAAAATAAAAATATGAGTGCTGGTGAAATTGCTGATGCATTTAATATTTCAAAACCAAGTATTTCACATCATTTAGATTTATTAAAACAAGCTGATCTAGTTTCAATAGAAAAGCAAGGTCAATTTATTATATACTCAATAAACACTACCATTTTAGATGATGTGTTGACATTCTTAATTGCATTAAAAAATAACAAATGAAAAAAATAATTTTGAAAAAAGAGTTACCAGTTTTAATAATTGTACTGATACCAATTATTTACTTTATTTATTTTTGGAAAAGCATACCTAACATGGTTCCAATTCAATTTAGTATAAGCGGTGAACCTACTAATTGGACTACCAAAAATTTATTTATGTATTTTGTGATTGGAATCAATATTAGTATTTATTTACTTTTTAATCTGATACCTTTTATTGATCCAAATAAAAAATTTGATGTGAACAGCAAAAATTATTATAAATTAAAATTTAGTATGCTGCTTTTTATTTCAGTCTTATCGTTGTTTAGTCTTAAGAGCGCAGTCGATCTTCAATTTAGAATGCAAAATTCTATAATGCTGCTAATAGGTTTTTTATTTATGGTTTTAGGTAATTACTTTCAAACTATTCCACAAAATTATTTTTTAGGAATTAAAACACCATGGACACTTGCGAATGAATTTGTATGGAAGAAAACGCATGATCTGGCTGGAAAGTTATTTTTTATTACAGGAATAATTCTGATTGTATTGTACATAGCTAATTTTCCAAATGAAACTTTGTTTATTACACTTATAATTATTTCAGTTTTTGTTCCAATAATTTATTCTTTTATTGTCTACAAAAAATTAGAAAGAATTTAGAAATATAAAATCACTTATTTAATAGTATATAAATAACCAAGTGATAAGCTAAAGTTACAATTGTAAGCATTTGGCAAACCGCTGTTTTTTTTAGCGGTGCTTAAAAAGCCAGCATTATGACGAGCCAACACTTCTATCCAACCTTTTCCAACTTTAACGTTAACACCTAAACCTGAAGTGATACCAACATCTAAGCGATTATCATTTTTAGTAAAAAGGTATTTTGTATTGGTTGATTCTCTGCTAGTTTTATCTACTTGAGTAGAAGTTTGAGTGTAACCACCAGCCCAATAAGCTAAATATGGACCTAATTGTATAACTGCTTTTACTTTATCATTACCAAATCGAGCAACAGCTAAAAGTGGAATTTGAATATAATTCAACACTTGTTTATTGTAATATTTAGCAGAATCAACAGAAGCTTTCCAAGCTTGTCCTTTTTGGGAAAACTCAATTTCTGCTTGAAAACCGATGAATTTATTAAAGTCAATTCTTAACATAGCAGCTATATCTGAGCCAAGATTTACGCTATTTTTAAATCCAGCTGGCGTTTCAAATTTTCTGAGATGTGCAATGTTCATTCCTGCACGAGCTCCAGCCAAAACACCAACTTCAGCAAAAGAAGAAGTTGTTAATAAAAAAGAGAAAAGTATAAAGCTATAAAATCGCATCTAATTCTGAATTTAGTACAAATATACCTTTGTTTTTTAAACATTGACCAGAATTTGTTAAACTATACTTAAATTTTTTTATGATATTGACGATGTGTAAAAAAAGGCATTACATTTGCTTTATCAATTAAAAAAAATAACATCATGAAAAAATTATTATTAGCAATGACAATGTTCGCAGGTACGTTTGGCGTATTTGCACAAGATGGCACAGCTCCAGCTGCTGATCCAAATGCACCAACCATGAGTTTTGCAAAAGACGCAATTGACTATGGCACTATAAAACAAGATGCAGACGGAAATCGTGTATTTTCATTTACGAATGAAGGTAAAACTCCAATTGTAATTAGCGAAGCACATGGTTCATGTGGTTGTACAGTTCCAACGTATCCAAAAGAACCAATTATGCCAGGACAAAAAGCAGAAATTAAAGTTCACTATGACACTCACCGTGTTGGACCTTTTTCTAAAAGTGTAACAGTTAACTCTAATGCTAAAAACTCACCTGTAGTTTTAAGAATTAGCGGAACGGTTGAAGCACCAGCTACAGTACCAACTGCAAGTGAGCCATCAACTATTATTCCAACACCAGCACCTACAACTGCTGCTACAACTGCTACTTCTACACCAATAGTAAAATCAAAAACTGCAGCAACAACTACAACAGCTAAGAAAACAACAACAAAAGCTAAAACAACGGCTAAAGCTCCAGTTAAGAAAACTACAACAACAACTAAAAAAACAACAACTGTTAAAAAATAATTTTTTCAGTCAGGTTTTTACAATAAACTGTCTCAATTTTTGAGGCAGTTTTTTTTATTACTAAAACATTTATATTGTTTTATTTCGAACAAAGTCATCAACAAAAACACCGTTTAAATAACATTATTTATCATAAAATATGCTATTTTGCATTGTATTTTTGCAATCTTAATTTCTAAAATTATTTTTATGATGAAGCGATTTTCTACTTTTTTATTGATCATTATTTCAGTATTTCTAATTACTGGTTGTTTAGATATTCAAGAAAATATTTTTTTAAAAAAAGATGGTTCAGGTAGATATACTTTTACAATTGACATGAGTGAATTAAAAACAATATTTGGTGGTGATGGTGGAACTATTAAAACTTCTACAAAAGAGAGTAAGAATCCATCTGACAAAATCGATTCTAAATTTGATGAAGTTAAACAAGAATTGAAAAAAATTGAAGGTATAAGTAATATTACTCAACGAGTAGATACTATCAACATTATAGTAAATATTGGATTTGATTTTAAAGATATAGATGCATTAAATAAAGCAGTAAATATTTTATTCAAGGAAGAAAATCAATCAAAATCTCTCACCTATTATTCATATAAAGACAATCAATTTAAACGATTAGAGTCAGCATCAAAAGGATTCTTGAAAGCTGGATTTGAAGACAAGAATGCACCTAAAAATAAAGAAACTGCTACTAAAATGCCTTTAAATATGGATGGATTTTTTCAAACAATTTCGTACACTACTACTTATGAATTTGAAAATGAAATAAAGAAGTCTTCTAATGCAGGTGCAATAATATCCAATAAAAATAAAATAATTTTAAAATGCTATCCATTTGTTGAAGACAGCATTAAAAGATGTTCATTAACTAACACTATTACACTCAACTAATTTTGAATACTAAGCGAAACTGGATTTTATTATCATTATTTACGTTGATTGCATTTGTTTTTGTGCATTGGTTAGCCAATAAACAGAGTAATGACAAAACGTATATTGATCCAAAAGTAGAAATGGATATTCAGCAAATTAAAGAGCGTGGTGTTTTGCGTGTTATTATGGAATACAATTCTATTTCCTATTTCATTTATCGAGGACAACGTTTTGGTTTTGAGTATGAATTGATGCAAGAATTTGCAAAATCTATTGGTGTAAAACTAGAAATTGTAGTTGCACATTCATCTGATGATCAGTTTAATTTATTAAATGAAGGAAAAGGTGATATAATTGCGAACGGTTTATTAAGCAATGATAAGATAAAGCAAAAAGCAAACTTTACAGTTCCATACAGAAATATTGAACAAGTAATTGTTCAACGTAAAACTGGCAAATATTTTAATGCAACAGACAGTACTTATAAAAACGATTCAACAATACATTCAACTTTAGAATTAGCAGATAAAATAGTTTATGTTGCTGAAAATTCTATTTATTATGATAAATTAAAAGAACTTTCAAATACACTTGGTATTAATATAGATGTTCGAATTCTAAGTGACGACAGAGGCACAGAAGATATTATCGAGGCAATTGCAAACAATGAAATAGATTATACCATTGCCAATAAAGATATAGCAATGATTAACAAATCCTACTTTGAAAATCTGGATGTTAACGTTACAACTGGTGTTCCAGAGAATTTACGTTGGGCCGTTCGAAATAATTCACCAGAATTATTAACCTATATCAATAGCTGGATTTCGACAACATTAAAAGAAAAATTATACGCTAATTTATATGATCGATATTTCAATCAACAAAAAAATATTGAATTTGGATTTGATGAAGAAAATGCCAGTTATCAGCAAGGTACTATTTCTCATTTTGATGCTATCATTCAAAAATACGCTAAAAATATAAATTGGGATTGGCGACTAGTAGCTGCTATCATTCATCAAGAATCTAAATTCAATCCAAATGCTCGTTCATGGTGTGGTGCACAAGGATTAATGCAATTAATGCCAGGCACCGCACGCGATTTAGGTGTTTCTGGTTCCGAAGTATATCAACCAGATAGAAACGTAAGAGCTGGTACTGACTATTTAAAACAATTAGAAAAACAATGGAGCAATGTTGCTGATTTTACTCAACGAATAAAATTTATATTAGCATCGTATAATGCAGGACCAGGACACGTTTCTGATGCTGCAAGATTAGCTGAAAAATATGGATACAGAAGCGATAAATGGGACGGCAATGTTGAGTATTTTATGTTGTATAAATCGAATCCAAAATTTTATAACGACAATGTATGTAAATACGGATATTGTCGTGGACAAGAACCATTTAATTATGTTCGTAGAATTGTAAAAAAATATTTTGAATTTGAAACAAAAGTCAACTTAACTGCAGAGAATCAGATTCCTGCAGACCAAAAATTAGCACAAGTGGAAACAGTAGATTTTCAGGGTGTTGAAGGTGTTTACAATCCAACAGAAGGTTTAGTTTCAAGAACTGCTAAACGTGAATTATTTTTATCACACAAATTATTTGAAGATAGAACTCAATTAATTCCTAGAACAGAAAAAACTCCTTTTGGAAAAGATAAAAAAGAATTATTTACCGCAAAAAATAAGTCTACCGATACAAGTGCTGACAAACAATTATTTAAACCAAAAGGCGACTTATTTGCGCCTAGTAACAATCCAAAATCTGGCAGACTGGAACCTGTTCAAGGATACGAAATCAATAAATTAAAATTGAGAAAAAAATAAAATCAAATTCTTACATCTATCCTATTTTCTTTTAGATAATTTTTCAAATCAGGAATTTTTATTTCACCGAAATGAAACACACTTGCAGCCAAAGCAGCATCTGCATTTGCAATTTTAAAAACATCAACAAAATGTTGTTGATTTCCTGCGCCACCACTAGCAATTATTGGAATAGATAAATTGGTAGTACACCAACTAGTAATATCTATTGCAAAACCATTTTTTGTTCCATCATGATTCATGGAAGTTAATAAAATTTCACCAGCACCACGTTCTTGAATTTCTTTTGCCCAATTTTTAGTATAAAGTGTTGTAGCTTCACGACCACCTTTTACGTATACTTTCCAGTCATCTTCTAACTTTGTATCTATTGCTACAACAATACATTGCACACCAAATTGTTTAGCTAGCTCATCAATTAAATCTGGATTTTTAACAGCAGATGAATTGATAGAAACTTTATCAGCACCAGCATTTAAAAGTGCATCAACATCTTGAATAGTAGAAATTCCACCACCAACTGTAAATGGAATATTGATTGCTTTGGCAACTTTATCTACTAAATGCAGTAGTGTTTTTCTGGCTTCAATAGTTGCAGTAATATCTAAAAAAACCAATTCATCTGCACCTTGCAACACATATTGTTTTGCCAATTCTACAGGATCACCAGCACTTCTCAAATCAACGAAATTGATACCTTTCACGGTCTCGCCGTTTTTAATATCTAAACATGGTATAATTCGTTTTGTCAGTGCCATTTTAAATTGATAATCCGAATTTGTCCAACTATAATAATTATGTTCAGTATCCAATTCAAAACCAACTTTTGGATACAACTGATTGCCAATTACATTTGATTTTTGAGTTTCTAAGACTAATTCTAATGCATTCAAATCTTGCGCAAATAATTTGCATCTTTCAATTAATAATTGTGAAATTCCATTTCCTCTAAATGCAACATCAACAAAAAGATCATTTAGAATCAAAATTTTATCTAAACGAGTTGACGAAAACATTGGATATAATTGTACAAAACCAACTATTTTTTCAGAAGTAATTTCAATTGCAATAAAAATAAAAGATTCTTTATTTTCAATTCTATCAACTAAAAATTGTGTTGATTTTTCAATGTTTATTTCTTTCTTATAAAATGTTCTATATGCTTCAAATAAGATTACGAGTTCAGATACATGTTGTTTTTTTGCTGGAATTATTTTTATCATACAAACTGTTTTAAATCATTCATAGAAATTTTTCCTTCGTAAAATGCTTTTCCTACGATAGCTGCATAGCAACCAATTTCTTTTAATTGTATTAAATCGTCAACACAAGAAACACCACCACTGGCAATCAGATTTAATTCTTCGTATTCTTCCAGAATATCCTGATATAACTGTATAGCTGGACCTTGTAACATTCCGTCTTTAGAAACATCTGTACACAAAACATAATCAATACCTTCTTCAAAATAATAATCTAAAAAATCGTAAATAGATTTGGTAGAAGTTTCTTGCCAGCCATTTATTGCAATTTTTTCATTCATTACATCTGCACCAAGTATTAATTTTTCTTCGCCAAAAGCCCAAATCCAATCTACAAATTCTTTTTGATTTTTTACTGCTAAACTACCAACAGCAATTTGGTTTGCACCTAAATCAAAACATTTTTGCGCTGTTTGTTTTGTTTTAATTCCACCAGAAAAATCTACTTTTAGCATTGTATTCTTTGTAATAGTTTCCAACACATTCCAATTAACAACTGCACCATTTTTTGCGCCGTCTAAATCAACCAAATGCAAATGTGTAATTCCGTTTGCTTCAAATTCTTTGGCAACTTCTAACGGATTTTCGTTGTAGATTTTTTTGGTTTCGTAATCACCTTTGGTTAAACGAACACATTTTCCATCAATAATATCAATAGCAGGAACAATTAGCATGTTGTAAAAATAAAAAAGACTGCACGAAATCATGCAGTCTTTAGATTATAAAATTGAGATATTATTGTACTAAAATTGATTTTGTTGCAACTCCATCTTCACCTATAATACTTAAGAAGTAAACACCTTTTTCTATTCCAACTAAATTCATATTTCTTGAATTTTCTCCAACTTTCACATTTATTTCTTCATCAGAAATTATTTGTCCCGTTACGTTGTATAATTTCAATTGATAAGTTTTATTAAGTAAAGAAGTGATTTTTATTTCAAATAATCCATTATTTGGATTTGGTAAAATTGAAAACTGAACATTAATTGTATTATTTCTTATTCCAGTAAGCGTTACACTTATTGCAGATGATTGCAACGATGTGCAGTTATTGTTTACTACTTCAACTTTGTATGAACCATTTTGAGTTACTTTTAAAAATGCAGTTGTTGTTGTTGTAAGTAATACGTTATTCAAATACCATTTATATTGTGTGCCAGTTATATTACAAAAAACGGTATCATTTCTTCTTGTGATAGTTGGTGTTGTTGGCAATGGTGTAACCGTAACTGTTGATGTTGCAGTATTTGTACAACCGTTTGCAGCAGTTCCTGTAACCGTATAAATTGTATTTCCAGCTAATGCAATTGTTGTATAAGGATTGTTATTTGAGTTACTTGGATTCCATAAATAAGTAGATGCGCCACCTGCTTGAATAGTTGCAGTTTGTCCTGCACAAATAGTGGTTGAACTTGCAGTTACAGATGGTTTTAGTTTAGTTGTAACAACGACTGAATCATAACCTGGATTACTGCATGTACCTGCAACACCTTGTACTTTAATGGTTGTTGTTCCAGTTGGTGTAAATGTAAATGAGTTACCTGGAACATTCCCTGGAACCCAAATGTATGTATTTGCACCTGAAACTGTTAAAGTAACAGGATTACCTAAACAAACTGATGGATTTCTTGGATTTATGATTACGGTTGGTGGTGTAGCATTAACAGTAATTGTTGCTGTTGCTGTTTTACTACAACCATTTGAAGTGCCAGTTACAATATAGGATGTATTTGAAGCTAATGTTGGTGTTGTAAAAGGATTACTAATTGAGCCACCTGGATTCCATGAATAAGTAGTTGCTCCTGTTGCCGTTAATGTTGCAGTTTGATTAGGACAAATAGTTGGTGAATTCACTTGAACATTTGGAATTGGATTTACAGTTACAGTTGCAGCTACAGATTTTTGACAGCCATTTGCAGTTACAGTGTAATAAATATTGGCTGTACCCTGAGCTATGCCAGTTACAACACCATTGTTTACTGTAGCAATCCCTGGTGCACTCGTTGTCCAAACACCACCTGCTGTTGTTGAACTTAAAGTAGTAGTAGAACCTACACAAACACTCGTATTTCCAGTTAATGCTGCAACTGTAGGTAATGCATTTACAGTAATTAATTTTGTTGCTGTTGTTGAACAACCATTGGCTGTAACTGTATATCTGATTTCAGCAGTACCATTTGATACACCTGTTACAACACCACTTGAATTTACTGTAGCAATTCCTGTTGCACTACTTGTCCAAACACCACCTGCAGTTGTATTACTGAATGTTGTTGTTGATCCAACACATACTGAAGTTGCACCTGTAGTTGCTGCAACTATTGGTAAAGCATTTACGGTAATTAATTTTGTTACGGTTCTTGAGCATCCATTAATTGTAACTGTATATGATATTGTAGAAGTACCTGGATTAGCACCTATAATTACACCATTTGCATTAATTGGTGCAATGTTTGGTTCGCCACTTAACCAAACACCGCCTGGTGTTGTTGATGAAAACGTTGTATTTGAACCAACACAAACTGTTGATGCACCTGTGATGGCTGCTACGGTTGGTAATGCATTAACTGTAATTAATTTTACAACACTTTTTGAACAACCACTATTGGTTACAGTATATATTATTTCAGTTGTACCTACAGAAACACCAGTTACAACTCCATTTGTACCAACTGTTGCAATTCCAGTTGCACTACTTGACCAAACTCCACCTGCAGTTGAATTACTGAATGTTGTTGTTGATCCAACACATACTGAGGTTGAACCTGTTGTTGCTGAAACTGTTGGTAATGGTTTAACACGTATAGATTTTGTAAAAACCGTACTTGCTACACCACCTTCATAAGCTTTCAAACTGATTATATAAGTTCCTGCTGTATTAAATGTTGATGTTACTGTTGTTAGCGAAGTTGATGTAGATGGAATACCGCCATTTATTGTCCATCTTACAGAATCTACAGCGGTTGCATTTCCAGAAGTTGATGTGTTGGTAAATGATAAATTATTTCCTGCGCAAACAGTAGTATCACTTGCAGTAAAAGAAGCTGTAGGTGTTGTGGTTGTTGTTGATCCATAAATATTCACATTATCAACAAAAATTTCATGACCATATAAACCATAATTTCTAAAAATGAATTTCACATTTTTATTTAGAACAGAAGCAGATAAAGTTACTGAATCTTTTCTCCATTGGTTAGAAGTTGGTACAAATGCACCGCCTTGAGCAGCTGCAGTTGACAATTGATTACCACCTTTTTTATAAATACTTGTAGAAGTTTGAGCACAAACATCAAACAATAAAACTTCCAAAGTATCATTTATCTGACCAAAACCATCTACATATGGTGCATATGCAACATCAAATTTAATTCTTGGATTTACTGTTCCTGTTGGAAAATTTACTGTTGGTGAATAGATATCATCTTTTTTACCTAAAGCATCGTTATCTGTATTATTAAAACGCATACTTGCAGTTGAAGAACCAAAACCACCCGCAAGCGTTGATCTTTCCCAATTAAAACCAGATAAACTAACTAAAGACCAACCAGTAGGTGGAAATGTAGCAGTTTCGAATCCTTGTATAATTGGCAAAGCAGTGACTGTTGGATTTCCAACAGCAATGTAATTTGTTTTTGTTTCAGGATCAGAACCTAACGAATTAGTTGCAGTTAAAGTAACTGAATACGTTCCTGCTGTAGAATATAAAACAGTTGGATTCTGTGCAGTTGAAGTAGAAGGTGTGCCACCTGGAAAAGACCAAGACCATGATGTAGGAACACCTGAAGACAAATCTGTAAATTTAACAGAAGTTCCTGGACAAACACTTACTTTATCGGCAGAAAAATTAGCTACAGGTATTGCTGGTGTAACAGTACAAACATTTGATGTTGTTAAAGGAAAGCGATAAGTTCCATTTGCCATTGCCGTTTGAATTCGTGTGCGTTGATTTGGAGTGAATAAAAACATGCATTCATCATCTGTATAGTCCATAAAATTTTGGAATAAATCTCCATTTGGACCATTGCTGCAAGTTATACTTGGAAATGTTGGACAACCATAATTTAAACCTTGTCCATCACCAGCATTTCCTGACTGAGTTGGTGTATCACCACAAAAATCGTCACCACAATTACTGTCACCACTAATGTGTCTTAAACCTAACCAATGACCCACTTCATGTGTTGCTGTTCTACCTTTGTTGTATGGTGCAGAACCTGTTGATGTACCAGTATTTCCATAATATAAATAACCAATTACAACTCCATCGGTAGTTGCAGTACCATTACCTGTAATTCCAGATAAACCAGTTCCGGTTGGAAATGTTGCATATCCTAATAATCCATCTTGCAAAGGTAAAACCCAGACATTCATATATTTTGTTGGATCCCAAATAGTGGCTGGTTTAATTGTTCCATCTATATAAGATTTTGACCATCCTGGATTTGAACCAACACCAGGATTAGAAAATCCAGCAGTAACAGCATTAATTCTATCGATTCCAGCAATAGCCATGGTTGAACCATCTGGTTTTTTGGTAGCTTTACAAAACGAAATATTTGTATTAGAAATTAATGGCTGAAATGCTGTTGGACATGTATTCACATTTAAACCTGTACCAGCATAATCTGCATTCAAGATATCAATTTGTGAATTTACTTGAGCATCTGAAATATTTTCAACTGCGTTGTAATACACTACATGCACTATAATTGGAATAGTATAGTTAGCTAATTCTTGTCGATTACCAGTATTTTGTTGCGCTAAAAACTGTTGAATTTTTTGTTGAAATTGAATTTCTGATTCTACTGATGGTGCATCAGAGCCACAACGTTGTTTACGAATATTAGTTGGCTCTTGTTTAGCTTCAATTGAAAAACTAATCAAGAGTAGAAGCATGAAAATTGTAAGTATTTTTTTCATATAAGATGTGTTTTATGCCATTTTAAATATTTATAAAAAATAAATTTTGGGCAATCCTTAATTTAAGTTAATTATTAGTATCCAAAGATATTAAAAAACAATTACTTGTTTTGGAATTTATGCATTAAATGCGCTGAATATATGCACATTAGTTAATTTCATTAATAAAATTCTGAATAATTCTATTGCCAATTTCTGCACTTTTTTCTGGGTGAAATTGAACTGCATAAAAATTGTCTTTTTTCAAAGCTGCTGCAAAAGGTAAAATATAGTCGCAAGTGGCAATTGCATAATCGCTCATTTCGCAATAATAACTGTGTACAAAATAGACAAAAGATTGTTCGTTAATATTTTTAAAAAGGTTTGATTTTAAATCAATTAAATTATTCCAACCAATTTGTGGAATCTTAAAGACATTATTTTCTGTTTGAAATTTCATTACTTGAACTGGAAAAATGTTCAAACAATCAACGTTGCCTTCTTCACTGTTTGCACACATGAGCTGCTGACCAAGACAAATGCCTAAAACTGGTTGTTTTAAATTCGTTATTACTTTATCTAAATTTCTTTCATTTAAATATTGCATGGTTGGTTGTGCGTGACCCACACCAGGAAAAATCACTTTATCTGCTTGTTGAATTTGCGCTATGTCATCCGTTATTATTGGCTGAATACCGACTCTTAAAAGTGCATTTTCTACACTTTTGGTATTGCCTGCGTTGTATTTTATTATTACTACGTTCATTTTATCTAAACCACAGATTTATCTTATTATTCTAATTTTCATGATTTTACATCTTGAATAAATTGCTGAATATCTAGTTTAATATTTTTTGATTTATCGATGACGTTGATAAAAGCTGTTCCTATAATTGCACCATTAGCATATTGGCAAGCTGTGTTAAAAGTTTGTTTATCTCTTATGCCAAAACCAATTAATGTTGGATTTTTTAACTGCATATTTTGAATGCGTTGAAAATAATTTTCTTGTTCTTGTTGAATGTTTGAATTTCCACCAGTAATAGCATTTGACGAAACAACATAAATAAAAGCATCAGTTAACGTATCAATTTTTCTGATTCTGTTTTCCGCAGTTTGTGGTGTTACCAAGAAGATATTTTTCAAATCATGTTGTTCAAATTTTTCTTTATAAAGTGTTTCATATTCGTACATAGGCAAATCAGGAATGATTATTCCATCAATTCCACAAGCATGAGCATCTTGCAAAAAATGATCGATTCCATATTGCAAAACAGGATTGAAATAACCCATCAACACCAATGGAATATGCACTTTTGCTCTAATGCCTTTCAATTGCTCGAACAATACTTTCAACATCATTCCATTGTTGATGGCTATCGTATTTGAATATTGAATCACAGGTCCATCAGCAGTCGGATCGGAAAATGGCATACCGATTTCTACCAAATCCACACCATTATTTTGCAATTCTTCTAAAACTGGAACAATACTATTTAATTCAGGAAAACCAGCAGTACAAAATACACTTAGTATGTTTTTATCTTTTTGTTGAAATAGTTTGTTGAGTCGATTCATATAAGTCAATGATCATTAGACATTAGTCAATAGTTATAAATTACAAGTTCAATTCTCTGATATAAGTATCCAAATCTTTATCGCCGCGACCTGATAAATTTAGTACCACAACATCGTTTGGCTTCGCACCTATTCTATCTAAAACTGCAATCGCATGTGCACTTTCTAATGCAGGAATAATGCCTTCAAATCGTGCTAACAATAGAACTGCTTGTAATGCTTCATTATCTGTTGCACTTAAGAATGATGCGCGTTTGGTATCAAATAAATTTGCATGAATCGGTCCAATTCCAGGATAATCCAATCCAGCAGAAATAGAATGTGGTTCTACAACTTGTCCGTCTTCGGTTTGCATGAATAATGTTTTAGAGCTATGCAAAACGCCAATTTTTCCAAGCTGTGTAGTTGCTGCGCTCATGCCAGAATTTACACCATGACCAGCTGCTTCTACTGCTACTAATTGCACTTTCTCATCTTCTAAAAAATGATAAAACGCACCTGCTGCATTGCTTCCACCACCAACACAAGCCACTACAAAATCTGGATTTTCATTTCCAGTTTTTTCTAACAATTGTTTTTTTATTTCTTCTGAAATGACACTTTGAAAACGCGCAACCATATCTGGAAATGGATGTGGACCAACTACACTTCCAATTATATAATGTGTGTCTTCCGGATTTGCTATCCAGTCGCGCATGGCTTCATTCGTTGCATCTTTTAACGTGCGTGAACCAGATTTTGCAGGACGAACTTCTGCGCCTAACATTTGCATACGCTTAACGTTTGGAGATTGACGTTCTATATCAACTTCACCCATATATACAACACAAGGCAAGTTCATCAACGCACAAACCGTTGCTGTTGCCACACCATGTTGACCTGCGCCAGTTTCTGCAATAATGCGTGTTTTTCCTAAGCGTTTTGCTAACAAAATTTGTCCAACTGTATTATTGATTTTATGCGCACCTGTATGACAAAGATCTTCGCGTTTTAAATAAATTTGCGTTTTGAAATGTTCAGATAATCTTTTAGCAAAATATAATGGTGTTGGTCTTCCAACATAATCTTTTAACAACGCTAAAAATTCTTTTGAAATTCTTCTTCATAAATAATTTCTAAATACCGTTGCTGTAATTCTTCAATATTTGGGTGCAACATTTCTGGAATGTATGCGCCACCAAATTGTCCGTAATAGCCATGTTCGTTAACTTGATATTTAGAATTTGAGATTTGAGACATTTTAATTAAATAATGTAATAATGAAACAATTTAAGGATTATAACTTTTTTGAAAGATGTACACGTATTATTTCATTGTTACATTGTTACATTGCTACGTTGCTACATTGCTTAATTACTTCTTTGCATTTTACTACATCTTTCAATCCGTAATTTTTTTCCAATTTACTATTAAAATCGAGTGCATGAATATTAATATCTTTTAATAAATCGTGAATAGTTGGAATATCTTGTATTTCCAAGCCACCAGAAAGAAAAATTGGTTTTGCATTATTGTATTGTTTCAACAAATTCCAATCAAAATGATGTCCTGTGCCGCCATATTCTTTTGATTTAGTATCAAACAAAAAATAATCACAAACTTCTGAATATTCACCTAAAACTGAAAAATCAAAATCTTCATTAATTCCAAAAGCTTTGATAATTTTAAAATCTAAGAGTTGTAAGTTTTCACAAAACTCTGGAGTTTCATCGCCATGTAATTGAATAATATTTATATCATATTCAGTTGCAATACGAATGATATTTTTGATTTCATCATTTACAAAAACGCCTACTTTCTGAATACGCAAATCACCTTTAAAAATAAAATCAGAAAACGCTTCTTTGTTTTCATCAAGAACATATCGTTTCGATTGATCATAAAAAATAAAACCTAAATAATCTGGTTGCAAAGCAGCAATTTCCTGAATATTTTCAGGATATTTCATTCCACAGATTTTTATTTTCATGTTGTAAATCTAATTAAAAATCCCTGAAGGTTTTAAAAACCTTCAAGGATTCAATTTATAAATTCAATTTAATTAAAATTAAAATCTTGCATGATCGTGATGTGATTCTTTGTATTTTTTTTCTTCTTTTTTCTTAATGATATTTGCCAATGCTTTTTTAAACTTTGGAACATCTTTCATTTTTGGATTATCACCATGTTTTTTGAATCTATCGAAATAAAATTTAGTTGCCATTACAGCAAATGCTGCACAAGTATTATGGTCTAAATGATCACTTAAATTATTTAATTTTATTTTTGTCACACCAATTGATTTCATTGTATTGTAAGCAACTTCAGAGTTTTTATAATTCACTTCTCTATCGCCTTTACAGTAGCAAAACTGTACAGGTGCTTGAGGTTTCCAATTCGTTAAATTATTTTCAGCTAATTTTTTTTTAAATAAAAAAGTGGTATCATTTTGATACATATCAACCAAGTAATCTTTTACAATATCTTTAGGAATTGGTGGCATTAATTTGTCTAAATCTTCAAAAGATCTTGATAAATTCTTTTCAAAAAAATAAGGCAACAATGTATCAAATGGTGATTTGAAAATAGTGTAAATATTTTTCGTATCGGGCAACACATTGTATGCAATCTGATAAGAAGTTAACAGATAAGGTAAATAAAATGGTTTTGGATATTTCTGAAACATATATTTTTCTTGTTCTCCAGTCATATCATAAGCACCACTCATTGGTGAAGTTGCAGTCACTTTAAATCTCGAATCATTAATAGCTTCAAAATATTTTTGTGCAGCAAAAGATGCATGTCCACCTTGCGAATAACCAGTTAAAAAAAGTTGTCCATTATTTTTTAAATTAATTTTTTTGTTCAATTCATCAACAGCATATAACATATATACAAACGACATTGCTTCACTCCAAGAATGTTGGTATAAATGACGACCTTCACCTTTACCAATTCCATAATAATCTGGATAACAAGCAATATATCCATCCGTTGCAAAACCTAAACAAATACCTTGTTGCGCATCACCGTCAGAAACATCGCGTTGTTTTTGAATTTGCGTACCATGGCCAAACATCATGTATGGAGCTGCTTTTTTTATTTTTGGAACATAATAAATTCCTGAACATGTTATCCAAGTGCTGTCAATCCATTTTGCTTTATAAATCACTTCATAAATATCAACATCATTCTTAACAGGTAAAATTACTTTTGGTATTTTATGTTTTTTCCAAAGTTCAGAAATTGATTTTTTTGTGTGCGATTTAACTAGTGTATAGCTAACTAAATATTGGTCTTCAGAAAAGGTTGTTTTTGTAAAAAACAGTAGAAATAAAATCAAAATAATTAGACGCATGTATGTATTTTTGATACAATATATCACTGTTTTTGGTGATTACCAAATCTATGCATTCTAATTTAATATTTATTAAGAAAGTAAGAATTGAAATAAGATTTAAACAAAAATCTTATTGGCAAGAACCATTGCATCTATAAAGGCTTCTTTATTTAAACCGTGTTCTATTTTTCTTTCATCAAAGTAAGCCAGTAAATTTTCGGTTGGCATATTGCCTGTCAACTCATCTTTTGCCATCGGACATCCACCAAAACCTTTCATTGCACCATCAAAACGAGTACAACCTGCATTCCATGCTGCTTCCACTTTTTCTTTCCAAGAGGTTGGTGTTGTATGAAAATGTGCACCAAAACCAATTTCAGGAAAATCTTCAGACAAAATAGAAAATACATTCGTAATAATTTCTGGAGTTGCTATTCCAATAGTATCTGAAATAGAAAATTTATTGACGCCGTTTTCTAGCAAACGATCAACCCAATGCTCTACTAAAGCGGCATCATAGAAATCACCATACGGATTTCCAAAAGCCATTGAAATATAGCAAACAAAAGTTTTACCTGAACATTCACAAATATTCATTATTTCATCAACGCGTTGTAAAGATTCTTCTAAATCACAATTTGTATTTCTAATTTGAAACGTTTCTGAAATAGAAAATGGATAACCAACATAATTAATTTCATCAAATTCACACGCCTCTTCTGCTCCACGCTTATTACCAACAATCACCGACAATTTGGTGTCTGATTTTTCTAATTCTAAATGCGGCAAAATCAATTTGGTATCTGCCATTTGTGGTATCATTTTTTCCGAAACAAAACTGCCACAATCCAACGTATCAAATCCAACTTTTAATAATGCGTTTATGTATTCTATCTTTATTTTAGTTGGTACAAATGCATTCATACCTTGCATTGCATCTCTCGGACATTCTATAATTTTTACTGCTGGCATTTTGATTTAATTTAAAAACATTTGCAAATGACACAAAGATACCAATCCTTTTAAAATAAAAAAACCTCGACTAAATTAGTCGAGGTTTGAATTATTGAATCTACTTATTAAAACTTTATTGTTTCACTACTTTCTCGTAAAACAACTCGTTATCTACTTGAACTTTCAAAATGTAAACACCTTTTGCAAACGAGTTAATATTTAACTCTTCTGTCACTTCTTTACTCATTCCTACCACTTTGCTATACATCTCTCTGCCTTCTGCACTATACATCTTAAGCTCTACATTCGATAATTTTGATAAGCCAATATTTAATACCAATCTGCCATCTGTAGGATTTGGATATAATGTGAACTCTTTCAAATTATTGCTCGTCTTAACTCCTAATGGAGGCAATGTACTGAAACTCGTTGATAATGGTGAATTACATCCATTACTTACTACTTCAACTGTATATAATCCTACTGTTGTAAATTTATAATATGGTGTACTTGTACTTGCAGTTGGTGTTGCACTTCCATTCAAATACCAGTTATACGTCGCACCTGCTACTACCGTACTTGAGAAAATAGTATCGTATCCAGTTCCTTGTGTAATCGTTGATTGTGACGGTGTTGAATTAACTGTAACACTTCCTGTTGCCGTTGCTTGTGTACAACTGCCTCCAGTTGTCGTTACTGTATAGTTAAACGTACCTGCTGCACTTGGTGATCCACTTATCGTAAATACTCCTCCTGAGTAGCTACCCGTTACTCCTGCTGGTAAACCTGTTACGCCTGCGCCTGTTGCGCTACCACCTACTGCATAAGTAATCGATGTTAATGATATTCCTGTACATTTCGTCTGTCCATTGGTACCTGCTGCCGATGTTAATGCAATCGTTGCATTTGAATTCACCGTTATCGTTCCTGTTGCTGTTGCTGTGCCGCAACCACCTGTCGTTGTTACTGTATAGTTAAACGTGCCTGTTGCTGTTGGTGTGCCACTTATCGTAAATACTCCACCTGCAAAGCTTCCCGTTACACCTGATGGTAATCCTGTTACGCCTGCGCCTGTCGCACTTCCGCCTACACTATACGTAATCGTATTTATCGATGTTCCTACGCATTTGCTTTGTACGTTTGTGCCTGCTGATGATGTCAATGATATTGACGCATTTTCGCTTACAGTTAACGTATACGTTGCTACTGCTGCTACACATGGACTTCCATTCGGATTATTTGTCGTTACTGTTATTGTTACTACATTGCCTGCATCTGCTGTTGTTGGTGTATATGTAAAGCTAAATGGTGAACTTGTTGAGGTGTTGATATTTAATGAGCCAGCTCCATTCTCTGTTATACTTACATTCGTTGCACTACCTCCAAATGTATTACTGCTTACCGTTACTGCACTGCTACTGCATGTCGTTCCGCTTGTGCTTGATAAACTTACACTCGGTGGACTTGTACATCCACAACTATTTACGGTGATACTTCCTGTTAAACTTGCCTGTGTACAACCACCGCCTGTTGTCGTTACTGTATAGTTAAACGTGCCTGTTGCACTTGGTGATCCACTAATCGTAAATACACCTCCTGAGTAGTTTCCTGTTACGCCTGATGGTAAACCTGTTACGCCTGCGCCTGTCGCACTTCCTCCTACTGCATAAGTGATATTATTTATCGATGTTCCTATACACACCGTTTGGCTACTTGTACCTGCTGATGATGTCAATGATATTGATGCATTAGCTGTTACTGTTATCGTGCCTGTTGCTGTTGCCTGTGTACATGATCCGCCTGTAGTCGTTACTGTATAGTTAAACGTACCTGTTGCTGTTGGTGCTCCACTTATCGTGAACACTCCACCTGCAAAGCTTCCCGTTACACCTGCTGGAAGACCCGTTACTCCTGCGCCTGTCGCACTTCCTCCTACTGCATACGTAATCGTAGTAATCGATGAGTTTACACATTTGCTTTGTACGTTTGTGCCTGCTGACGAACTTAATGTTAGCGTTGCTCCTTGATTTACCACAATACTACCTGTCGCAGTTGCTTGTGTACATGATCCACCTGTAGTAGTTACTGTATAGTTAAACGTACCTGTGGCACTTGGTGTTCCACTTATCGTGAACACACCGCCTGCAAAGCTTCCTGTTACACCTGCTGGAAGACCCGTTACACCTGCGCCTGTGCCACTACCTCCTACTGAATACGTAATATTCGTGATAGCTGTGCCACTACATTTAGTCTGTGCATCTGTGCCTGATGCAGAGCTTAATGCTATTGTTGAATTTCCATTGATTGTCAATGTACCTGTTGCAGTTGCCTGTGTACATGATCCACCTGTAGTCGTTACTGTATAGTTAAACGTGCCTGTTGCTGTTGGTGTGCCACTTATCGTGAACACTCCTCCTGCAAAGCTTCCTGTTACACCTGCTGGTAAACCTGTTACGCCTGCGCCTGTACCACCACCACTTACTGAATAAGTAATTGCTGTAATAGCCGTATTTACACATTTTACTTGTGCATTCGTACCCGCTGCTGAGCTTAACGATATCGTAGAATTTGGATTCACTGTTATGCTTCCCACTGCAGTTGCTTGCGTACAAGTTCCTGTCGTCGTTACCGTATAGTTAAATGTTCCTGTAGCTGTTGGTGTTCCACTTATCGTAAACACTCCACCTGCAAAACCACCTGTTACTCCTGCTGGTAAACCCGTTACCCCTGCACCTGTGCCACCACCTCCTACTGAATAGGTAATCGATGTAATAGCCGTATTTACACATTTTACTTGTGCATTCGTTCCCGCTGCTGAGCTTAAGGTTATCGACGCATTTGGTCGTACTCGGATTGATTTGGTAGCTACTGTACTTGCTATTACTGTCGCTCCATTATGTGTGTACGCTACTAAGCTAATAGTATAATTGCCTACTGTATTAAACACAGGACTCACTGAGCTACTTGTTGAAGTTGATGGTGTGCCTCCTGGCAACGTCCATCTTATTGAATCTAAAACACCTCCGTTGGCTGTCGTTGATGTACTCGTAAACGTTAAACTGCCTCCGATACATACTACCGTATCACTAGCCGTGAAACTTGCAGTTACTGAAGGTGTCGTTGAGCAAGAAGCTGGCAAGTTAAATGCAGCTGTTTGATCTGATGCAAGTGCAGCAGATCCTTGAACTGCAGAAAATCCCATTCCTCTACGTGCAAAGGCAGTCCATATTTCACAAGTATTTGCTTTAGCATACAATATAGAATCAGCTTTTAATATAGCATTTCTTGAATCTAAAAACCCAGGGCTACATTTTTGCAATTTAAGACCTTCAATTACTAGTTTTAATGCTATATTATTTCCACCGTTTCCTGAATAGAAATCTGTACTTATGCCATATTTTTCAACTAACAACCAATGCATATCCCAAAGTGCTGCGCACCAAATTTCACCGATATCATGAACTTCGGTACTCGCTGCCATATCTGCATAAGTTAATGGGTTTATAGACATATCATAAGAGTAAGGATATCTTCTAATGCCTTCTCCAGTCGCTGGAAGTCCAACAGCATAATTTCCTATTCCACGTTCTGTGTTTTTGTTATCTCCAGGTTTTTTAGATAAAACAAGTGCAAAGAAATCACTCCAACCTTCACCTCCTTGTTCTCCATTACTTAAACATGTATTTCCACCTGCGGCATTAGTTAATCTGTTAGAAATTCCATGACCATATTCATGAGATACTATACCATTATCTAATGAACCGTCATATTCTAAACAATTATTAGTAGAAACTCTAGTCATTGTAACATTTGCAGTTGCAAGATTATCTCTTAATTTTTGTCCATAAACATAAGTAACAAACATTGCAGGAATAGTAACACTACCAGCAGCAGTACCAGCTGCCATGCCAATTATAGAATCTCCTGCAGTTTGTCTATTAATGATGATAACACCAATAGCACCTGCATTTTGAGCATTTAATACTTTCTCTGAGAAATTACAATCACCTCTATCAATTAAAGCAATTTTACCTGTTATTTGTGCACCATTATTTACAGCACCACAAACATAACTAGAAGGAGCAGTTGCTGACGTAGCATTTGCAACTGAACCAGTAACATTATAAGAACATGGTCCCCAACCGTTTTGCGATCCGTGCGCTACATCATTTTCTGCAATAGTAGATGGTGCATTGTAATTTAATGTAGATGGTGGTGTTCCATCCCACATAAACATTTGCATTCGAGTACGATTAAAAGTTGAGTTAGTTCCATCTGGAGCAGTATAGAAATTTGCATTATTTAATCCTGAGCCATCATGTGCTTCAGCATTTACAGGGTCATTGTCAGTTGCAGTACTTCCACCATAATTATTTGATTGAAAATTAAAATTCGTTTTAGTAAAACCATGCTTATACATAATATCATGCATCATATTATTCATATAGAATAATTGCACTTGTATTGGCTTAGAATTTTCTAAAGTATCTAATTGTTTTGTGAAATCTATAGGGAAATCGAAATTTAAAGCAGCGCCTCCATCAGCATAAAATCTATCAACTCCAGTTGTAGGATTTACCGCATCATTTGCATCTTTGTCAGAATAAGCATTCACATTATTTCCTCTTGTTAAAGTTGATTCTGCACCTGCTGCACCATTAGTGTCGTGCCAGCCAAAAGGTGATGCAACAGCATCTTCAGGATCTGTGATTAAAACACGAGAACCGTAAGTTGGAGACTCAACAGTAAATGGATATACTCTGTAAGCACTCGCTAATTGTTGAATGTCATCTGAAGTTGATGGACCATTAGTGTTTTGATCTTCAACAAATAGTAATTTATTTGAATTTGCGGTACCAGTTGAGTTAGAATTCAAATAACCACCTTTTCCAAATTCGCAGTGGTGAACCATGTCTCTTTTAGCAATTAAAGAACCGTTAAGTGCATTGATTTCAACATGCCAAACATTAGTACCTTTTGAATTACCGAAACTAACTTCCCACGCTAAGAATGCTTTTTCATAATCGTTTTTAACAATCATTAAACGAACTTCAGCATAATTATCTAAGTCATTTTCGTTTCCGAAGATATAAGCTTTTTCTTCTGCGTTATATCGTGACTGACCAACTGTTTTCGCTTCATTTGGATAAACAGCTGAATATGCTTTAGATAAAGCAATTTTTGCTGCAATAGAAGGTGAAGTAGTTGGTATTTGTTTTTTCAAATCAAAAACACCATTAGTTGTACTATTGAACACAACACCATCTTTTAAATGAATACCAATGTATCCATTCTTAAAATTTAGTCCGTTGACAGACTGTTGGAAAATCACACGATCAAATCCAGTGAAATCGTCATGATATTGTTTTGCCACAACTAAGTCTTTGATGTCTTGATCAGAAAGTTGCAGATTGGTTTTGTTTTCTTTAATAAATTTAATAGCTATATCTTTGTAGTCTTTAGAATAAGACAGCAAAGAAATGACTACTAACATTAAAGTTAGTGTAATGTTTTTTCTCATTTTTAAATTGCTTTAGATATGTAAATTTAATTAAGTTTTGTTAATTTCAAGTATATTGTTAATAATTTAACATTTGAAATACTAACAATTCTTGATTAAGAAGAAATAAGTAGGTTATTGTTGATAAACATTACAAAATAAATGAAAAATGTTAAACAACAACATTTACAATTCTTCCTTTTACCACAATAAACTTTTTAGGTTCTTTGTTTTCGGTGAATTTTTGCACGGTTTCGTCTGCTAAAACAATGTTTTGAATTTCCTCATTTTCCATATCAACAGGCAATTCGATGTTGGTTCGGTGTTTTCCGTTGATCTGAATTGGATAGGTAAATGTTGATTCTACTAAATATTGCTCATCGTGTGTTGGAAAATCAGCATCTACAACAGATGAATCATTTTTTAATGTTTCAGTCCACAATATTTCTGCTGTATGTGGCGCGAAAGGTGCGATGAGTTTAACGAATTCTGTTAATGTAGATTTTGAAATTGTTTTTTGTTTAGCCAATTCATTTACACCAATCATAAATGTAGAAACACACGTATTGAAACTAAGATTTTCAATGTCTTGATTTACTTTTTTGATGGTTTTGTGTAGAATTTTTAATTCTTCCTGCGTTGGTGCTGCATCAATATTTTTAGCGTTACCTAAATCATCATAAAACAAGCGCCAGAATTTGCGAATAAAATTAGCCACACCTGAAATACCATTGGTATCCCAAGGTTTTGCTGTATCAATTGGACCTAAGAACATTTCGTACATACGAAAAGTATCTGCGCCATATTGTGAAACCATATCATCAGGATTTACTACATTCAAATATCTTTTAGACATTTTTTCTAGTTGAATATCTAAAGAAATAAATTCATTTCCATCTTTATCAGTTTCCCAATTAACATCATCAATTTCTATATTTTCAAAACGATTATCATCTTTTTTAAGAATCAAAAATTTTTCTTTCGTCAACTTGTCATTTTGAGCAAGCATTACAGGAATATGTAATGGAATTTCAACATTTTTAATTTGATTTGTTTGAGTCAATAAACTTCTTCCACCAATCATTCCTTGATTGACCATTTTTTTGAACGGCTCTTCGGTACTTACTTTTCCTATATCTTTTAAGAATTTATGCCAGAAACGCGAGTACAATAAATGTCCAACTGCATGCTCAGAACCACCAACATAAAAATCCACATTTTGCCAATATTCCTGTGCTTCTTTGCTTACTAATTCGTTTGGATTTTCAGGATCCATATAGCGCAAAAAATACCACGAACTACCAGCATAACCTGGCATCGTATCGGTTTCCATGCGTGTGCCTTCACCATGTTGTGTTACCCATTCTGTTGCTGTTGCCAACGGACTTTCGCCGGTGCCTGTTGGTTTGTAAGAATCAACATTTGGTAAAATTACAGGCAATTTATCTTCAGCAACTGTATGAATAATTCCGTCTTTATCATAGTAAATTGGAAACGGCTCGCCCCAATATCTTTGTCGCGAATAACCTGCATCACGCATACGGAAATTCACTTTACCATAGCCGAGTTTTTGCTCTTCTAATTTTTGAATTAACAAAGCTGTTGCTTCTTTATAATTCAAGCCATTTATAAAATCAGAATTGATGTATTTTCCTTCTTTGGTGGCATCTGCTTCGTTCTCTATGTTTTGCTGTGCATCTAAAATTGGAATGATAGGCAACTCAAATTTCTTTGCAAATAAATAATCACGCTGATCGCCAGAAGGCACTGCCATTACAGCACCAGTTCCATAACCAGCCAACACATAATCTGCAATATAAACCGGTACTTCTGTTTGTGTAAACGGATGCAATACATACGCACCTGTAAACTGACCTGTAACTTGTTTTTCTGCTTGTCGTTCGATATCAGATTTTGATGCGCATATTTTTTTGTATTCTTCTACAGCGCCAACAAATTCAGGTGTTGTGATTTGATTGACTAAATCATGTTCTGGTGCAATTACTAAAAATGAAACTCCAAAAATCGTGTCCACTCTAGTTGTAAAAACATCAATCTTATCTGCATGATTTTTTAATGGAAAAGACACCATCGCTCCTATTGATTTTCCAATCCAGTTGCGTTGCATATCTTTCATACTTTCATTCCAATCCAAGGTATCTAGACCATTCAATAAACGTTCTGCATACGCTGTGATACGCAAAAACCATTGCGACATTTTTTTCTTTTCAACTGGATGACCACCACGTTCTGACACACCATTTACTATTTCATCGTTTGCTAAAACCGTACCAAGTGCTGGACACCAGTTTACAAACGATTCTTTTTGAAAAGCCAAACGATATTCCATCAAAATATCTTGCTGTTGCTTTGCTGAAAAGCCATTCCATTCATCAGCAGAAAATATCTGTACTTTATCGTCACAAGCTGCTTTTACGGATGTATTGCCTTGTTCATTGAAAACAGTTATTAAGTTTGAAATACTGTCAGCTTTGTCAATTGCTTTGTTATACCATGAATTAAATAGTTGTAAAAAAATCCATTGTGTGTGTTTGTAATATTCGGGTTTGCATGTTGTTACTTTTCGATTCCAATCATAACAAAAACCAATTTTATTGAGTTGTTTGATGTAGGTTTCGATATTGTCTTCTGTAGTTTTTTCTGGATGTTGACCAGTTTGAATTGCATATTGTTCTGCAGGCAAACCAAAAGCATCAAAACCCATTGGATGTAAGACATTAAAACCTTTCATGCGTTTGTAACGTGCATAAATATCCGAGAAAATATAACCTAATGGATGACCAACATGCAATCCGGCACCACTTGGATACGGAAACATATCCAACACATAATATTTTGGTTTTATAGAACTTGTTGAAACTTTATAAACGTTGTTATCGTTCCATTTTTTTCGAGCTTCTTCTTCAATTTTATTATAGTCGTAAAGCATGTTGCGTAAATTAATGAGAATAATTTGTAAAATGTAAAAATACACAACATAGCAACAATCAAGAAAAAAATGGTTTTATGAATTTGTTAGCATAAAAAAAACCTCAGTAAAACTGAGGTTAAAATTGAATGTTACGTTTCTTTTTAAAATGTATTCATATTTACATCCATTTTGCTACAAATGAATTTAAATCTTTTCTAAGTTTGTTGAATAAGAATTCAAATGTTTCTACTCTTTCGCGCAATTCAACATGATCATCTGATTTTCTGCGATCGCTTGCTACTGGATTTTCTTCGACGTTTTGTATAATTTTAGATTCGCAGTGATTGATATCATGTTTTAAAATATCAATTTGTTCTTGCTGAATAATAAATTTATTTTGAAAACGTTCGACCCAAGCGTGCATTTCTCTGTCTGTATTTTTTGAAGCGACTTCATTCAGTCGTTTCTTCATGCTTTCTACATCTTCTTCATAAAAAGATAAGATGTTCAACCATTCTCTGTGATCTTGGTGTAATTCTGTTAAATACTTTTGTGCTGGCATATTTTAATTGTTTGATACAAAGTTGAACTAAATCAAGAAAATAAAACATGAGTAAAATCATTTAAAAGCATGATTTTATACAAACAATTAAAACTTAATGAATGCAAAACTATTGTGTATTACTGAATCTGTAAGTTATAGTTCCAAATTGCTCTTCAGCAGTTGCAGCTGATTCTGTTAATTTTGAATTACGAGCTGCTTGTTCTGCCTGACTAATTAAATAAGCATCTGTTGTAGTAGAACCAGCCACACCACCTTTTACATAAATGATGTTT
Source organism: Saprospirales bacterium (assembly GCA_016711605.1). GTDB lineage: Bacteria > Bacteroidota > Bacteroidia > Chitinophagales > JADIYW01 > JADJSS01. The sequence goes on along the minus strand of JADJSS010000045.1, from coordinate 65,106 downwards.
CCATTTTTATCTACTTTTATTTGAACCACTACTTTTCCTTCTTTGTTAGTGTTATTAAATGGAACTTTTCTATCGCGCCATTTTCGTCCAGTAACATTTAAGTCACCAGATGCAGTTCCAGGACCAGAACCGTTATTTCCATTGCCAGTTCCATTTGGATCACCACCAGGTGTGCCCCATTGTGCACCTTGATTTCCGCCAGGTTTGGTGTTGCCTTGACCATTGCCATTGCCGTTTCCGTTAGCATTTCCGGTACCTGTTCCTGTACCAGTTTTTCCTTTAGTGATTGCTGCTTGTGCTTTATCTTTTGCTGCTTTGATAGCTGCTTCTTCAGCTAATCTTTTAGTTTCTGCAGCTTTGATTGCTGCTGCTATTTTTTGTTGTTCTAGCAATTCTTTTTGCTGACGAATTTTTTCTTCTTTTAATTGTTGAGCAATCGCCACTGCATTTGGATCTTGTGCAATTACTTGATTGTTAGGTGTAGATTTTACTGGTGTTGAAGCAACAGGTGTTACTTGCGGTGTTGGTTGTGGCGCAGATGGCTGTGGTGCTGCAGCAGCTGGTGCAGCACTATTTCCACCAGCTTCTTTCAAATTATCATCACCGAGTCCGTCTTTATTATCACCAAAATCAATTACAACACCAGAAATAGCATCTTCAATTGGTTTTTCTGGATTATGCATTTTTATAAACCAAAATATAAGAAACAAAACCGACAATATTACAGCTGTAAGAATTGTAGATTGCTGATCCGCTTTACGTTGTTGAAGTTGTACTACGTTTGACATGGAAAAGTTATTTGTTAAAAGTTATTAGTTTTTATAATAAAAAATAATACTAGACTCATTATTTATTGAATTCTATTTTAAATATAACTCAAAGTTTGTTCCAATATTGCGAATTAACTTTTATTTAGAAAAAATTTGTTACTAACACTTTGTCGATTTTATCGTTTAATTCCTGTGCAGTGAGTGCTTCTTTTTCCAAAATAAAGGTAGTGATGAGTTTATTAGGCACTTCTTCCATGTGATTATAAATAACTTCTATATTTTCAGGTGCATTTTTCCATAGTTCTGCACTTGGTTTATTGTCTTTACCAACAAACGTATCAATTACACTTTGCGGAAAGAATTTTTTATTTAAAATAGTTCGGCTATCGCTCAACACAAACACTGGAATATTGTAGGAATTTGCAGCAGCAGCTAACACGTGTGCACCAGCATTTGAAATAAAAACATCGTGCATAATAATATTACTAGAAAGTAAAATAACGTCAATTTCTTTTAGAAATTTTCCGACACCAGCATCATCAATAACTTTCACAGAAACATGTTTATTAGCTAAAATTTCTGCTTGCTCCTTACCTATTTTATCTTGTTTAGATATTAACTGTATAATGTTGAATTTCTTATTATTAACAATCAATAAATCAATTAAAGATTGAATATGAATATCATTTCCATGTAACAACATTGTTTTGTTTTCAAAATCAAAATGTTGGTTTGCAATTTCGGCTGTTTTGCGATCTACATTTTTCCAACGTTCATGAAAAACTTCTAACAATTCTTTGATTACTATCGGTTGATTTTCTGGATCTATTTTTAATAAAAAATGGTTGATATAGTGATTGATTGAAGTGATATTTGGTCGTTCTGTAATAACAGTTCTCAAACCTGCAATCATTTCTTTAACAGATTTAGAAACATTACTATCAGACATCAACGAAATTAAATTATTGACCGTTTTTGTAGCATTCTGGAATGCTTTTGCACTTTCAATGATTGGATTTTCGGTTATTTTTTTGAAGATGCTCATTGCGATTATTGTTATAAAGTTAAATGTAAAATGGTTTATTTCGCAAAAATTTAAAACAAATAACTATTAACTTATATCTTTCTTCCATTTAATATTACAACCTAAACTTGGAATTTGTATTTCTGAAACAGGAATTCCATTTAAAATATTATCCAATGCCATTCGAATATCTTTTCCATCAGAAATACTATCAATTTTTGGTCGAGAATCATCTAATTGTCCTCGATATACACACAACAAATCTTTATCAAAAATACTAAAATCAGGTGTACATGCTGCGTGATATGCTTTGGCGATTTTTTGTGTTTCATCGTACAAATATGGAAACGGATATTTTTCTTCAATTGCAGTTTGTTTCATCAAATCAGGTGCATCTTGCGGATAGTTTACAATATCATTTGAGCTGATTGCAATGAATGAAACACCTTTATTTATATAGTCGTTTGCCAAATTCACCAATTGCGCATTTACATGTTTTACGTACGGACAATGATTACAAATAAACATCACAACAGTTGCTTTTTCGCCTTTCAATTCATTTAGTGAAAGTTGCTTATCGGAAATGGTATCTAAAAGGATAAAATCAGGAGCTTTGTAGCCAAGTGGAATTCGTATTGTTTCGGTTGCTGCCATGGTTTAGTCGTGAGTGATGAGATTTAATTTTTCAAATTTACAAATTTTCAAACCTTCAAATTAATTCCTTTTCCACAGTTTTGCAAACATGGTATTTTTTGGTCGAAGTGTAACTAACGGATCGAGTTCCGGAACAAAATTTTCATCGATTTCAATTTTATATTTTTGCAATAACATAGCCAAACAAACTTGCATTTCCTGTATGGCAAAATTGTTGCCGATGCATAATCTTGGTCCACCACCAAATGGAAAATAGGAATATTTATGTTTCTCTTTTACTTCATCCATGGCAAAACGTTCTGGTTTAAATTCGTATGGCTTTTCCCAAATTCTTTCATCGTGATGTACCACATAAATAGGCATAATAATATTGGTATCAGCTTCAATTTCATAACCGTCAATTACATCTTTTTCTATCGTTTTTCTACCCATAATCCAAGCTGGTGGAAAGCAGCGCATAGATTCATCTATTACTTGTTTTAGATAATGCAAACCACGAATATTTATTGCAGTTGGTAACTCACCATTTAGTGTTTCATCAATCTCTTTTAATACGATTTTATATTTTTCTGGATTTGTAGATAACAAATAAAATGTCCAACTTAATGCTATTTGTGTAGTTTCATGTCCAGCAACAAAAATGGTTAAAATCTCATCGCGTAGCTGTTGGTTGCTCATACCTTCGCCAGTTTCTTCATCTTTTGCTTCCATCAACATCGATAATAAATCTTCATGCGATTCTTGTTTTTGTCTTCTTCTATCTATGATAGAAAAAAAGAGTTCATCCATTTCTTTCAAAATGATTCTTTGATTGATATTATTTAAAGTTGGAACCCAATCTGGCAATTGAAATGGACTGTCGATTCGCTTAGAAATAATTTCACTTGCTTTAGAAACCAGATGATAAATTCTATCAGTAGTATTATCTACTTCATTATAAAACAAAGTACTGTTTACTATATCTAACGTAAGTTTATACAATTCTTTATTTAAATTAATTGATTGATCGGTATCAGCAAAACTATCTATATGGTTTATACATTTTTGCGATTGCTCTACCATATTATTAAACATGAGTGCCAATTTTTCTTTATGAAAAGCTGGTTGTGCCAATCTACGCTGACGTTTCCAATATTCGCCTTCGCTTGTTAACAATCCATTGCCTAAAAATATTTTTATGGAATCGTATGCAAAACTTTTTGTAAAATTTTTATTGTTATCAACCAACACATATTTTATCCATTCTGGATTTGAAACAACTATAACTTTTCGTGTTGGCACTTTAATTTGAAAAATATCACCTAATTCTTTTTGTTGATTAATAAAAAACTGGATGCGTTCTTTTCTCAACTGTGTTAAATTACCAAACAATAAACTCCAAGAATTTGGATGTGGTAATTGGTTCATTTTTTTTGTCGTTAACATAAAGTGGATATTTCTATTTGGAAAGTTACAGTTAGTTGATGACTTTTGAGCTTATCTTAAGATTAAATGAACATAAAAAAAATCAAACAAAATTGCTGGCTTTGGACAAAACGATTAGTTGTCGGATTTTTTATTTTGAGTATTGTTTCCACTATTTTATTTCGTTTTATTCCTGTTCCATGCACACCATTGATGTTGATTCGTTGTACTGAACAAGTTTTTTCAGGTGAATTTCCAATCTTAAAAAAGGATTGGATACCTATGAAAGATATGTCATCTAATTTAGTGTTAGCAGTTATATCATCTGAAGATCAGAAATTTGCAGAACATTTTGGTTTTGATTTTGAGGCAATTGAAAAAGTGGCAAAATTAAATGAAAAATTGAAAAAGAAAGGCAAACCAATAAAAGGTGGCAGCACCATAAGTCAGCAATGTGCCAAAAATGTATTTTTATTTCCGCAACGTAGTTATATCAGAAAAGCATTAGAAGTGTATTTTACATTTTTAATTGAAATTTTTTGGAGCAAAAAGCGCATCATGGAAGTTTATTTAAATGTGATTGAAATGGGAAATGGAATTTATGGTGCTCAAGCTGCTTCTAAAATTTATTTTAAAAAAGATGCAAAAAATTTAACAGCTGCAGAAGCTGCAACTATTGCTGCAGTATTGCCAAATCCTAGAAAATGGAATGCTGGAAAACCATCGTCATATATTACAAAACGTAAGAATTCCATCTTAAGGCAAATGAGTCATTTACGTGGCACAGTTGAGTTATGAAAAACCAATTTCATTTAATTTTTTTACATTATTCTGCTGGATAGAAATTACATTTATTCAATAAAAATTCTGTTTTTAAAATCAACTATTGACAAATTCATTTATTAGGTTTAATATTGTGCAACCCTAACCCTAAAAAGAAACATTTTATGAGAACTCTATTACTTATGCTATTCAGCATATTCTTTACTAACCTATTTGCTGGCGAAGTTTTTCTTTGTAAATCTTATACTGCAAATACAACATTAAAAAATTCAACTATCGAATGGCAAGCCAACAAAGATAATATATGTATTGTGTACAATCATGATAACAAATATTTAGTGAATGCTGTTTACAGACTTAGTATCGCAAAAAAAGTTGAAGAATATTTTTTTGCAAGATTAGTGAATAAAGAATTTAAAGTTAAAAAAGGCGATAAAGTTGCTTATGCTTATTCAAAGATTGAAGAACCAGGTGAATATATAATTTCAATTATAGATGACAAAGGTTTCATTTTGGGTGAACAATTCTGCACAATACATTAGAATTTTCAAATTATAGCCTACTTTCTACAAATTTTGATGAAATATGTTACTTTTGCACTCTTGCAAAATTAAGAATGAATATTATTGGCGCACCTTTATTTTATGTTCGACTAAAAACACATTCACGTGTAGTGTATTTACACTGTATAAAAAATTTTAGTATTCGTAATTTTTTTTTAGGCATTTCTTATTTCTTAGTGCTGAGTATTGTAATGTTTACAAATATTATTTCACGTTTAATAGATGAAATATTATTTCCAAATTATAGGCATATAGAAATCAAACAACCAATTTTTATTATTAGTAATCCTAGAAGTGGCACAACGTTTTTACATCGATTGATGTGTTTAGATGAAGAAAAATATGTTTCAACATTAATGTACCAAACAATTTGGCCATCCATAACATTGTTTAGAATTATCCAAGTATTTGCATCTATAGATAATAAAATTGGGAAACCATTACATAAACTGATGGATTGGATAAACGAGAATTTCTTTGAAGCTTGGGAAGACATACATGAAACAGGTTTTAATAAATCAGAAGAAGATGAAGGTTTACATTTTGTATCTGGCATATCAGCATCAGTTGGCTTAGCAACACCACAATTAAAAGAATTCCGTGAATTATATATTCCAGACAACTTAGACGAACACACAAGAGTAGATATAAAGAAATTTTACAAAGCTACCGCTCAACGTTGGATGTACGCACTTGGCAATGATAGACTATTTTTAGGTAAATCAGTCATGAGTTCTGGTAGGTTAGAATTATTACATGATATATTTCCTGATGTAAAAATTATTTTTTTAATTAGAAATCCATATCAAGCAATTCCATCTTTTACATCTATGTTTGCAGAATCTTGGTCAACTTTATTTCCAAACGTACCAAAAGTTTCGGAAGAATACAGAGAATGGGGCGAGCTCGGTATTTCTTATTACAAATACTTCAACGAAGAAAAATCTAAATTTAAAAAAGAAAATTTTATTACTATATCTTACACTGATTTAATTGCACAACCAAAAGAAACAGTGATAAAAATTTACGACCAGTTGAAATTAACCATGACACCTGAATTTTTAAAAGTATTAGAAACAGAAACGAATAAATCCAGAAATTATTCAAGTAAGCATACCTATTCATTAGAAGAATATGGCTTTGATAAAGAACATATCTACAAAGAATTAGAATTCATTTTCGATGAATTTGGTTTTGAAAAGTAATTCATCAAACACAATTTTCTCAACAATTTATTAGCTTTTAAAAATCATATCTACGATATGGAATGCTCCAACGTAAATTTAGATTTACAAAATGTGTTTGCATATTTCGTACTACATCTTCGCTCTTTTTCTTTCTGTAAGTGTAAGTAAAATCAACGAAAATATTGTGCCATGGCTCATAAGTTGCCACAAAATCTAAGTAAAAAGTACGAGAAGTAACGCCTTGGCCGATGCGGTTTCCAAACTCACTTGCCTTGCCTAAATCATAATCTTTTAATGGATTTCCGCCATAATTTAAACTATCATCTTCACCTTTTTTTGCATATATAAATCGAGTTGATAAAAATAATTTTTGGATTGGCTGATATTTTGCCTGAAAAATTAATTCTGTAAAATTAGCACCTAATGGATGCGCCAACGGCTGATTATAATGCGTCCATGAAGAAACGGTATCATAATGCGAGTATGTATAAGGTCGTGCAACATTGCCTTCTAATTGCAAATCTAAATGATCAATACCAAACGCATCTATATATTTGATACCTAATTGCGCACCGAATTTGTTGCCCCACCAACGGTTAGGATGTGTAATTCCATACAACTTTCCTTTTCCTGGTGGTGCTTTGAATTCTTTACTAAAATTAAATTCATCTAATAAAAACTGTCCGTAAATTTGTACATGTTTTGGTATATTAATTTTGAAATCAAAACCTAATAATGCATTATCTGGTGAACCTAGTGCTTGCTCTATAGAACGGTAAAAAATAATAGGATTTAAGTACTGCAACTCAAAAGTATTTTCACGTCTAAACATTACACTTTCAAAAACACCAATATTTACATTTTTTGTAATATTTATACTTAAATGATGTGCAGCCATATATTTCTTAGTCAACAAACCATCTGCAGCATGTGGATAGAACTTAGTTAATTCAGCAAAAATATTTTGGTAATTAATTTTCCAAACATTCGTATTCAATTTTAAGAATAAATAATTGGCTCCAAAATCAGACAAAAACATGGAACGAATTCCATCACCAATAAAATTATTATCGTAGCCAAACTGCACATGAAAATGTTTGGATGGTGTGATTGTCACATAACCTTTCGCTAAGAAATAATCATAACCACCTTTTTTATAATCTTTCCAATAACCTGCACCTGGTGGTGTTCTGGAAGTACGTGTATAATCATCTACATAATTTGGAAACGTTCCTTGCTCAGACAAAAACAACGCATAAAAACCAAAAATATCATCTACTTGTCCACGTACTTCAAAACCTTTAGAGGTTAAATATTTAAATTTACTATTTTTTTCATTAACTAAAGAACCACCTAATCTAATTTGAATGGCTGGATCTACAGACACTGCAAAATGTGGTATTTTGACACTTAACAAATGCGCTGGATGTGTAAATAGAAATTTCAACTTTGGATTTTCTGGTAACTCCGTATGTTCATCATCAAACTCAAAATTATCTTTATAAATGTAGCTGATATTTTTTTTGTCCATTTCTGTTAAATCATCTGAATCCATGTCGCTTAGCGAATCAATTCCATTGATATAATCGATGGCCATTTTTCGGTCGTAAGGTTTATTTGATGTATGAAATTGATTGACCAAACCTGTTTTAATTTCCAAACGTTGCAAATAATTATTCGTTTCAGAACCAATTGGAATATAGGTTCCTTGTGCCGAAGCGAAAAAAGTGACCAATAAAATGCTAAAAGTAATAAGATGTTTCTTCATCATAAAAATAAAATAGTGCGTTAAAAACAAAGGGTAAATATAAGGAAATGCAGTTAAAACCAAACATTTAAAGCATCAAGTTTACAAACCAATTCTTGATAACTTTAGCTACAACTTGTAATTGTGTTTTGTATTTTTGATTAAACATCACTAAAAATAACTATATGACAGAAGACAAAAAAGTTTCGGTAAATTATCAAATCACCATTATTGGCGTTTTGTTTTTCATATTTGGTTTTATAACTTGGGCAAATGGCACACTCATTCCGTATTTAAAAATTGCCTGTGAACTCACCAGTACACAATCGTATTATGTAGCTTCTGCATTTTTTGCTGCGTACTTTATTATGGCAATTCCATCTTCTATCATTCTTAAAAAAACTGGCTTTAAAAATGGTATGTCGTTAGGTTTATTGGTGATGGCGATTGGTGCATTGTTATTTATTCCTGCAGCTCAAACCAGAACTTACAATTTATTTTTATTAGGATTATTTATAATAGGAACAGGTTTGGCATTATTACAAACCGCAGCCAATCCATTTGTAACCGTTTTAGGACCCATTGAAAGTGCTGCACAACGTATTTCCATTATGGGAATTTGTAATAAAATTGCTGGTATTTGCGCTATTTATGTGTTAGGTTCAATTGCACTGAAAGATGCTGATGGAATTAAAGCAAAATTGCTGACATTAAACGCAGCTGATAAAGCAATCGAATTAAATAATTTAGCAGCACGTGTTATAAAACCTTATACTTTTTTAGCCATTGCATTGGCAGTTTTAGCTATTGCTATTTACTTTGTAAATATGCCTGAAGTAAAAGAAGAAGAAACAAATGCTGATTCAGAATTATCAAAAACAAAAACAAGTATCTTTCAATTTCCACATTTATTGTTAGGTGCATTAGCCATCTTTTTTTATGTCGGTGTTGAAGTGATCAGTTATGACACTTTTGCTGGCTTTGGTGAACATTTAGGGTATCCTTTAGATGTTGCGAAAAACTTTGCTACCTATACTGGCTATTCGCTTTTGGCTGGATATGTATTTAATATTGTTTTTATACCAAAATATATTTCGCAACAAAAAGCCATGTTTGGTTTAACAATTTTATGCATGATTTTAGTGATTGCTGCTGTCTTTACTAAAGGCAAAGTTGCAGTAATTTGTTTTATGTTATTAGGTTTTTCAAACGCAGTGATGTGGCCAGCAATTTGGCCATTGGCAATTGATGGTTTAGGTAAATTTACTAAAATCGGATCTGCATTATTAATTATGGGAATTGTTGGTGGTGCGATCTTGCCACCATTATATGGTAAAATTTCAACATTAATTGGCAATCCACAAACAGCATATTTAATGATGATTCCAGCGTATTTATACATTCTATATTATGCAATGGCTGGTCATAAAGTTGGAAGAGAAAAAACTATCTGAACAGCTGATTAAATTGATTATTTTGATTATTTTGATTAACCTGATTTTAAAAATTACTTTGCTTCTTTGCGTGAAAATAATTTGACATGAAGTACCTCATCAAAAATGGAAAAACAATCAACGAAGGAAAAATCGTTGAGCAAGATATTTTAATAGAAGATAATATCATTATAAAAATCGACAAAGATATTTCTGATGCACAAGCAACCATTATTGATGCGAAAGATAAGTATGTAATTCCAGGAATAATTGATGACCAAGTGCATTTTCGTGAACCAGGTTTAACACATAAAGCAAATATTTACACAGAAAGTAAAGCTGCAGTTGCTGGTGGTGTTACATCGTTTATGGAACAACCGAACACCAATCCAGCTGCATTAACGCAAGAATTACTGGAACAGAAATATGAGATAGCAGCGCAAACTTCTTTAGCAAATTATACGTTTTTCATGGGCACGTCGAATGATAATTATGATGAAGTGATGAAAACAGATTTCAGTAAAGTTGGTGCTTTGAAAATTTTTATGGGTTCGTCAACTGGTAATATGCTGGTAGATGATGAACATGTTTTATCTAAAATATTTGCGAACCTGAATGGCATCATAGTAACACATTGCGAAGATGAACAAACCATCAAAAAAAATACAGAAAAATACAAACAACAATTTGGCGATAATATTCCGATGAATTATCATCCAATTATTCGTGATGATGAAGCTTGTTATATTTCAACAAAACTAGCGATTGATTTAGCCAAAAAATACAATTCACGTTTGCATGTTTTTCATATTTCTACAGAAAAAGAATTGGACTTGTTTGATAATTCCATTCTTTTAAAAGATAAAAAGATTACAGCAGAAGTTTGTGTACATCATTTGTTTTTTGATGAAAGTGATTATGCAAAATTAGGCAGTCAAATAAAATGCAATCCAGCCATAAAATATAAAAGCGACAAAGATGCTTTGTTGCGTGCATTATTAGACGACAGATTGGATGTGATTGCAACAGACCATGCACCACATACTTGGCAAGAAAAACAACAATCTTATTTTAAAGCACCAAGTGGTTTGCCGTTGGTTCAACATAGCTTGCAATTGATGTTAGATTTTCATCATCAACAAAAAATATCTTTAGAAAAAATTATTGAAAAAATGTGCCATGCACCTGCTGATTGTTTTCAAGTAAAAAATCGAGGTTATTTGCGTGAAGGTTATTTTGCAGATATTGCTATTGTTGATATTCAGAAAGAATACACTATTACCAACCAAAATATTTTATACAAATGTGGTTGGAGTCCGCTTGAAAATAAAACATTTAAAGGTGAAGTAACTCAAACTTTTGTAAATGGAAATTTAGTGTATAATAATGGTTTGTTTGATGAAAGTAAAAAAGGACAACGCTTGTTGTTTAGCAGATAATTTTCATAGACCTTGAAGGTTTTAAAAACCTTCAAGGTCTATGAAATTAAAAAAGGACGACTTACGTCGTCCTTCAGTTAAATTAATAACTACCAGTCTTTATAAAAACACACCTGCTCCAAAACCTGAGCTCGAAGGCGAAGTTGTAGCCGTGCCAGTTCCATCGTCACTAAATTGTGGTTGCTCATTTCTATGTTCTGTATTCTTGATATAAATGTATGCTTCATACATTGATACTTTGCCATCATTATTGGTATCTGCATCAACAGTAGTTGCAGCATCCGGAAATTTACCATTTATGGCAGATAAGAAATTGTAGGTCAACTCACCAAACGTACCTGCTAAATTTGGATACGTAACCTGGAACTCTGTACCTGATGTAAGAATCACACGATTTGTACCACGTAAATCCCAAATAATTCCACCAGAATAACATGGTTTAGAAACTACAATCATAGTCTTCATTGACATACGATTAATTTTTGCTGCAATAGTATCATCTAGAAAAATAGCAGATGAATTATAGTAACAGTAATTTTCATCTAAATTATCATTTATGCCTCCTCTATTATCATCACCATTTGCGTCAGTTGTTGGTCCGCCATGGTTATTCATCATAAAAAAGAATTGAGAATTTGAATTCATTCTGCCTTTTAAATAATCTACAGCATCATTAAATCCATTAGGATTTGCAGCATAATCAACCGGAATATCAGTATCTTCTCCTGTACCATCTTTGTATACAACTCTGATATTTGCAGCAGAATAACCATTTGCTCTTAAAGTGTTGTACATAAATTTTAAATCATTCCAATATCTGTAATAAGCACTTGAAGCGTTAACACCACCACTATATAATAAAGCTGTTTTATTACTAATTGTTACAGATAAATCACAAATAATTGGATATCGTTCACAAAAATTAAGGTAAGTTGGTCTTCCAAATTTAATGTTATTATCAATAATTACTAATTTAGAAGGGTCGTCAATTTTCACTTGTGCTAAAGATTTATCACCTAAAAACTGTGATGATGCATTCATACTTCTATCAGAAGTTGCCTTTAAAACTCCAGTAATTCTTACCTTTTTACCATGGTAGTCACCTAACACGATTTGATTTGCTAAGTCAGAATTTACCTCTAATAAAATGTAATCAGTTTCTGGAATAATGGCATCTACTAAATATTTTTCTGGTTGTGTAACTAATTTTGCAAGATGCGACCCACCTTCTGAAACAACATAACCTTCTACCGTAACTTCATTGTCAATCAAATCGCGCCAATTATCTGATTTAACTTTTCCATACCCTTCATTTGTAGTTAAAGATTCTTTCTTTTTACAGCTACTTAAACTGAAAAAAATCATTGCAATTGACATCACTGCAATTGTAAGTTTTGTTTTAATTTTTAAATTTTTCATAGTTTTTATTTTTTTTGTTTAAATGATAGTTCAAATCTATATCGATAATCTTTGATAGTTTATTTTAGTTAGAATTCGGCAAGTACGAGTTAGAATTCGGTAAAATGAAGCAATAATTCTAATCAAGAATAATTCACAGAATTCTGTAAATAATAATTAAGTAAGATGTAAAATGTACAACACAAATAAGGACGACACACGTCGTCCTTCGTTACAAAGTAACTTTTAATACAAACTAAATTCAAACCGATTGGTTTCGTTAGGAAATAATTACAGTAATAATTACTTCTGTTGTAAAAGTCTAATCTTTTAATTTAATAAGAATACTGAATGAGTAAATGGCATTTTAACTGATTAAACGGAAATATTGATTAAATAAACGGTTATTTAAATAGTTTATTGTTCTTACTTTTGTGATTATGAATTCAACAAATAAAAAAGGATTTCATTCCATTTGTGTAAAAGATCCAATTATAGATGGCTTGTCGGCGCATGTTCCACCAATTTATGCTACTTCTACTTTTTCTTACGAAAATTTAGATGCTGCTTTTGATTTTTTTAAAAGTGGTGGAAAAAATAAAGATGTATTTACCTATTCGCGATTAGGAAATCCATCGGTACAATTTGTTGCAGAAAAAATAGCAATGCTTGAGTCCTTTGGACTCAATAGTGAAAGTGATAATGAAAATGATGCATTTGGAATGTTGTTTGGATCAGGTATGGCAGCAATTTCTGCTGCCATAATGACTACAGTTAAAGCTGGTGATAAAGTGATTACACAAGGAAATTTATATGGAACTACAAACGAATTATTATTTTCTTTTTTAAAAGATTTTGGAGTTGAAGTAGTTTATGCTGATTTAAAAGATTTAAACTTTGTGGAAGATGCCATTATCAACGATGAAAAAATAAAACTATTATACATCGAAACACCAGCAAATCCAACATTAGCATGTTATGATTTAGACGCGTTAGCTGCTATTGCACAAAATCAAGGAATAAAAACTATTGTTGATAATACATTTGCAACACCGTATTTTCAACAACCTTTGAAATATGGTATTGATTTCGTAGTTCATTCATCAACCAAATTTTTAAACGGACATGGCACTGGAACTTCTGGTGTAGTAGTTGGGAAAAAAGATGCTGTTATGCAACAGAAACTATATGGAATTCAAAAAATGATTGGTGGAATTTGTTCACCATTTGAAGCATTTTTATTAAACAATGGCGTTAAAACATTACCGTTAAGAATGGAACAACATCAAGAAAATGCGCTTCAACTCGCACATTTCTTACAACAACATAAAGCAGTTTCGTTTGTAAATTATTTAGGATTAGAAAATCATGCAGATCATATTTTAGCAAAAGACCAAATGACTGGTTTTGGTGGTATGTTGAGTTTTGAATTAAAAGGTGGTTTGGAAGCAGGCATGCAATTTCAACGCAATATTCAATTCTGTACGTTGACTGCATCACTCGGCACTGCTGATACGTTGGTGACGCACTCTGCATCTACCAGCCATGTAAATGTACCAAAAGAACAACGCTTGCAAAACGGCATCACCGATGGCTTAATTCGTGTTTCTGTTGGCTTGGAAAACATCGAAGATATTATTGCTGATTTTGAAAATGCAATGTCCTAGTTCATTTAAAGTATAAAAAAATTATCCTAAAAGCAACCTTATTTTATATCCAAAATACTTAATTTTTAGATTTATTAAAATAAAATAGTGATGTAAAAAATCATACCTTAACACAAACATCACCTTTTATAAAACAATACATTGATTATTTAAATTAATTTAGAACATACTATTTAATATAAATGTCAAATCAAAAAATTAATGCTGCAATTATTGGCGCTGCTGGTTATACTGGTGGTGAACTCATTCGTATATTATTAAATCATCCAAAAATAGAAATTAGTTTTTGTTTTAGTAGAAGTCAATTTAAGAAAAAGATTTACGATATACATTCTGATTTATTTGGCGATACCGATTTAGTTTTCACCAATGAAATTAACACAAACATTGATGTTGTTTTTCTATGCTTACCACATGGCGAAGCCAAACAATTTTTAGAAAACAATAGCTTCTTGCCTACTACAAAAATTATCGATTTATCAAATGATTTTCGTTTAAAAAAAGATGCGAACGATTTCATTTATGGATTATCTGAATTGAATAAAGAAAAAATAAAACAAGCCAAACATATAGCAAATCCTGGTTGTTTTGCCACTGCTATTCAATTAGCATTATTGCCATTGGCACAACAAAATTTATTACAATCAGAAATTCATATTTCAGCAATTACAGGATCCACTGGTGCTGGAATTTTACAAAACGATGCTACACATTTTACTTGGCGCACGAATAATTTATCTGTTTATAAAGCATTTACACATCAACATTTGGCTGAAATTGGTGAAAGTATTTTGCAAATTCAATCTACATTTAATCATTCTATTAATTTCATTCCTTATCGTGGTAATTTTACACGTGGAATTATTGCAACTATTTATTTAAAATTTGAAAGTAGTTTGGAAGTGGCAAAAGCAATGTTTAGTCGTTATTATGTAAATTCTAAATTTGTTTTTATATCTGATAAAAACATCGATTTAAAGCAAGTTATCAATACCAATAAATGCTTGCTTTATTTAGAAAAACATGATAATAAATTAATGATAATTTCTGTCATCGACAACTTAATTAAAGGTGCGTCTGGACAAGCAGTTCAAAATATGAATTTGATTTTTGGGTTTGAGGAAAATGAAGGATTGAAACTGAAACCTATTGCATATTAGTTTCACGCAAAGTGCGCAAAGAAGCAAAGAAATAAATCTAAAAACATAAAATGATGTTGACAGAAAATGAAATCTCAAAAATAATTTTAGATATCGCTTTTGATATACATATAAACTTAGGTCCAGGTTTATTTGAATCTGTTTATGAAGAAATATTATTTTATGAATTAACAAATTATGGATTAAAAGTAAAAAGGCAAAAAGCTATACCTGTTTTTTGGCAAGAGTTAATAATGGATGTTGGATTCAAAGCAGATTTAATTGTAGAAAATAAAGTAATTATCGAAATAAAATCAATAGAAGCATTAGCACCAATTCATTACAAACAACTAACAACTTATTTAAAAATCACAAACTTAAAATTAGGATTATTAATTAATTTCAATGAGTATTTATTAAAAGATGGAATAAAAAGAATTGCAAATAAATTATAAAACCTTTGCTACTTTGCGTTCTTTGCGTGAAACAAAACAATAACAAATGAAACTATTCGATGTATATCCATTATTCAACATTAACTTAATACGTGGTGAAAGTTGCTATGTATATGATGATAAAAATGTAAAATACCTAGATTTTTATGGCGGTCACGCAGTAATTTCTATTGGTCACGCACACCAATACTACGTAAAAAAAATAACAGAACAATTACATCAATTGTCATTTTATTCTAATTCTGTTCAAATAGAAATTCAGCAACAATTAGCCAATAAATTAGGTCAACTTTCAGGATATGATGATTACAATTTATTTTTATGTAACAGTGGTGCCGAAGCTGTAGAAAATGCATTGAAAGTTGCATCGTTTTACAACAACAAAAAAAAAGTAATAGCTTTCAAAGGTGCATTTCATGGACGAACTTCAGGTGCAGTTGCTGTTACAGATAATCCAAAAATAAAACCACCAATTAACGATGATTCACATGTTATTTTCTTAGATTTTAATGATGAAGAAAGTTTACAAAATGCATTTTTACAAAATGAAATATGTGCTGTAATTATAGAACCAATTCAAGGTGTAAATGGCATTTACGAACCAAATGTTGATTATTTACAATTAATTCAAAAACTATGCAATGAAAACAATGCACTTTTTATTGCTGATGAAATCCAATGTGGCTATGGTAGAAGTGGAAAATTTTTCGCACATCAATTTGCAAATGTGCAACCTGATGTAATCACCATGGCAAAAGGTATGGGAAATGGTTTTCCAATTGCTGGCATTTTAATTCATCCGAAAATAGCAGCAAAATATGGCATGTTAGGCACTACATTTGGTGGCGCACCTTTAGCTTGTGCTGCAGGTTTAGCTGTTTTAGAAGTAATAGAAAATGAAAACTTAATTGAAAACACTATTAAAGTTGGCAACTATTTAATCGAACAATGCAAACAATTATCAAACGTAATAGAAGTACGTGGCAAAGGTTTGATGATTGGAATTGAATTCGATTTTCCAATAAAAGAATTGCGCGATAAATTGGTTTACGAACATCATATTTTTGTTGGAAATTCTAACCAACCAAATACATTACGTTTACTACCAAGTTTAACAATTACTAAAACTGAAGTTGATATTTTAATAGATGCAATTTCTAAAATACTTACTAAATGAAAAACTTTCTTTCAGTCAAAGACGTAGTAAATACTGAGCTTTTGGCACAACAAGCGATTGAATTAAAACAAAATCGTTTTGCTTTTAAACAGCTTGGCGAAAATAAAACGATGGTTTTGCTATTTTTAAATTCATCTTTACGAACCAGAATTTCTACGCAAAAAGCAGCACAAAATTTAGGAATGAATACTATCATCTTAAACCTAAACCAAGATAGCTGGCAAATGGAATATGAAGATGGTGCAATTATGAATGGTTCAACTGTTGAACACATAAAAGAAGGCGCTGCTGTTATCAGTGAATACGCAGATATTATTGGCATTCGCGCCTTTCCTACGTTGATAGATAAAGAAAAAGACTACTCAGAATATGTGCTACATAAATTTTTAGAAAATGTAAAAGTGCCTGTTGTTAACATGGAATCAGCTACGGTTCATCCTTTGCAATCATTAACTGATTTAATGACGATTCGCGAACATACAACAAAACCAAAACCAAAAGTAGTGTTGACTTGGGCGCCACATATCAAACCCTTACCACAATGTGTTTCTAATTCATTTGCAGAATGGATGAATAAAAGTGATATTGAATTTGTGATTACGCATCCTGAAGGTTATGAATTAAGTGAGCATTTTTCTGGTAAAGCAAATATTATCTATAATCAAGAAGAAGCTTTTGAAAATGCTGATTTTATTTATGCAAAAAACTGGAGTTCTTATACAGATTATGGTCAAATAATTGGCAATCATACTGATTGGAAAATTACTGATAAGATGATGCAATTAACCAATAATGCTAAATTTATGCATTGCCTGCCAACACGCAGAAATATTGAAGTTGCTGATGATGTGTTAGATTCAAACAATTCTTTAGTCATTAAACAAGCTGCCAATCGAGAATTTGCAGCTCAAATCGTATTAAAAAACATACTTAAAACAATTTAATTTCATCCACATCATATTGTAATTGTCAATAATATTAGCTAACTTCATTACCAACTAATGTTACTAACTTATGACATCTATCTTTACAAAATCTATTTTTTTGATGTCAATGCTTATGCATATCTCATCATTTGCTTATTTGAATCCAAAAAGCATTATAAAAAAAGGCACTAAAATAATATATGATGTTAGTTATAATGGCATGCAATATTCATTAGACATTACTATTCAGGAAGTAGAAAATAAATTTAGTTTTGAATGGAATACCAGCAAACCATTAAATAAGAACGGTATCATAAATATCCAAAAAAATGCAACTCAAAATGCAAGTACATTATTTAACTTTTTCACAGAAGATAAAGCTGAACTTGTTGATCAAACCAGTATATTAATTAGTAATAAAATGTTTCAGAACTGGCAAAAAAACAGTTCTATGGAAATATATTTAGACAATGAAAAAAACAAAAAATCGATATTTGGAAACGGCTATGATCACACACAAAATTTTCAATATAAAAATGACAATTCAAATGAGTTTAATTGCAGAACTGTGTCTGATATTGATGGATATTCAATAACTTATTTAAACGATGCAGAATTTCCTATTATAGTAGAAATGCATTTAGATTGGTCTATTAAACTTAGAAGAATTATCAATTAAAATTCTTCAACATCACTTATTTTTATCACTTTTTTCTTGTTAGTTTTTTGAGGATTTTCATTTATGATAAATCCACGTGTAGAGAATTCTTTATCTAAACTCCATGAAATGGATCTGATATTTTTATTATAAACCTGAATAGGTGTTGTACTTTTATTTAACTCTTTAAAATAAAAAATTGGACCACTATAATGAACCCAAGTTTCATTCTCTAAACGTGAATAAAAAACTTGTATCCAAACCATCTCTCTTCTTTCTGTTTGATGTTGCATATCAAAATACACTACTTCTTTAAATTTAATTTTGCGAGCAAACTCTTTGTAAAAATCAGTAAAATATGGACTCGCGCAATAATCATCTGCACAAAAGTCAGCTGATTTTTGTTGAATTTGATACTTATTAAAACGTTGTAAAAAATCTCCAAACATACATTGCGTCATTTCATATTTTGGATAATACGCATTCCATTTTCCTTCACAATAACCTTTCAATAAATCTACAGGAACAGTTTTTAGATACAAGTTTTGTGATAAATCTAAATTGATGGTGTACGTAAAAGTATCTGCTTGTAGATTTTGCGAAAATGATTTTTGCACAAAAAAGAAAAGAATAATTAGGTTAAAATATTTTATCATTTGAGAACTTTAAAACGTCGAAAATAATTTAAAATGGAACATGCAATTCCTTACAACACTTTCATCTTCACTATCACTTTCACTTTTTACAAACCAGTCAACATAGCTAATTCTTGTTTAGATGTTGGTGTTTTTAAAACTACTTTCATTGGCATCAATACTTTTTTATTTTTAAATTTTGCAACATCAAATTGTGCTAAAAATGTTTTATCAACTACTGCAATTTTACCGTCTTTTGCAACTGAAAAAATAGTAAACTCTTCGTTTGCTAATAATTTAAAATCAGTTTTTAATTGTTCTGGATAATAGGTTAAAACTGCATTTCTATTTTTATAAACCACATAAATAACAGAATTTAATTGTTTGTTAGAAGTGTTTAACTTGAATTCAACTGCTAATGGAATAGTTTCATCATTCAAAATTTTATCGCAATTATAAATTCCCATTTCATCAATGTTCATGGTTTTAAATGCTTGTTCTCGTATTTCTTCATCATTATATGTAGTTGAATTATAAACTTGCACGACTGCCATTTTTCCACTTAAATCTTTTGACGTATCCATAAATACTTCATCACGTTGTCCATCATTATCTAACCATAAATTATCGTTCCACATATCTCTTTTATCAGTTGGCAATTGAACATTCGCATCTGCAACATTTGCAAACAATGTTTTCTTTTCCCAATTTTTTGTAGCTGTATTCAATTTAAATGTTTCACCACCAGCAATATCATATTTAGTTGCCAATTGAACGCTTATTTTTTTATCCTCTTCAAATGTTAATAATTTACCATTACCATACGCATACAATTCAAACATACCACCACTTTCCAGCACATGCGTTTTATCATTGGCAGCGTAATTCATTGGAATATTATTTAGTACAATATCCAATTGATCTATAAATTCTCTGTATTTTAAATTCACTTCGCCTTCGTACAATTTTCCGTCTAAATAAAAAGTATATGATGGAATTAAAATGCGTGATTTATGATGCAAAATAACTTTACATTCTTTAGCATCAAATTTGTATTCGGAAAAAGGTGTTTCAGAAATCCCTGAAATGGCGAAATTTATTTTAGTTGATAAAATAAAAATCAAGAAAAAAAATAAGTTCTTCATAAAATTAGTTTTAATGGTAACGAATTTAGAATGTTTTTATTGTATCAAATTTTCATTTTATTTCTCAAATTTCAAATACCACAAAACACGCATTTAATAATCATGAACTTTTAATAAAAAATTATCGAAAACCTGCGCCAAATATAAGTCGTCTCCAATTATTAAAGCAGTTGACGAACCGGAAATTAATTTTCCATCGTCATTAAAAACAATTCTTGATTTGCCAGTTTGTTTATTAATTGCATAGGTAATTGAAGGCGATTTAATCGTTGGAATATAAGACAATAAGGCAAATTTTACTTCATCTGGATGCACTGAAACTAATAGTTCATCACCAAAGTTTGTTAAGTTATCCATTCCATTTATAGTAGACAACGTTGATTTGTTTTGCAAAGTTCCATCAGCATTCATTTCGTATGCATACAATGCATGATTACGCGATGTAGCCAAATACAATTTGTTATTTTCATTGTATAAACCATTCGGAAAACCAATTAAACTATCCACTTTTTTCCATGTAGAATGACCATCACAAAAACCTACAGAACCAGCATTTGGATTGGTTAATAATTCTAAAATATTAGATGAATTTTTATCGTTTGAAAAATAAAAACTACCATTTGGCAACACAGTTAAATCATTTGGAGAAATCAACAACTCATTTTTATATTCTTTGATAAATTCTAAATTTGATGAATTTATTTTAAACTGAATTACAGAATTGGTGCTAGCAGCATCGCGATAATGATTGATTACAAATAAATATGGAATTCCATTTATAGTTTGCAAATCAAAACCATGTGGATTGAATGGAATTGCAGGAAAATTATTTCGAGTCAAAATAGAACTTTCATCAGTTGCAATATTAATCTGTATGATTTCTCCGAGTTCTGGCTTGCCGTCTCTTCGTTCATTGCATGAAACCAATATGCGATTATTATTTTGTCAAATAAAATATCTTCTGGTCCAGAACCAACTATAATTTGAGAAACAGTTTTATATCTACCATTGATAGTTTCTTTTTTACAAGAAAAATTGAAGTAAGAATAACAATAACAAAAAACAATTTAGATTTCATTTGATTATTTTCGTTTAAATATAATCAACTTGCAGGAAATTATTATAATCAAAATTGGAGGAAACAGTATTGATGATGTACATGCATTATCTAACTTTTTAGTAGATTTTTCTAACATAACTTTACCAAAAATTTTAATTCATAGTGGTGGAAAAATGGCGACTGAGTTAGCACAAAAACTTAACATCGAAACTAAACAAATTGATGGAAGACGCATTACTGACGAAGCAACTTTGGATGTAGTAACGATGGTATATGCTGGTTTAATTAATAAAAAAATAGTTGCGCAATTACAAAAAAATAATTGCAATGCACTTGGTTTAACTGGTGCTGATGCGAATTCAATTCTTGCACATAAACGCAACAATCATAAATTAGATTTTGGTTTTGTTGGAGATATTGATGCTATCAATGTTGAGTTTATTCAATCAATTTTAGAAAAAAATATCACACCAGTTTTTGCACCTATTACACACGACAAAAACGGAATTTTATTAAACACCAACGCAGATACTATTGCTTCGGAAATGGCAATTGCATTTTCAAAAATGTATAAAGTCACTTTTGTTTATTGTTTTGATAAAAAAGGTTTGTTGTTAGATATTAACAAAAATGAAAGCGTTATTCAGCATATTAAAACTTCAGAAATTGAGCAACTCAAACAAAAACAAATCATTACACAAGGTATGTTGCCGAAAATAGACAACATTATTCATGCATTAAAAAACGGTGTGGAAAAAGTTATTTTATGTAATGTTCAAGATGTGCTTTCAATTCTAAATGGAAATAGTATTTTTGGAACAACCTTTACGATTTAGAATGGCAACCAACGAAAACATAAGCGCAACATACATTGAATTGTTACAAAAATTAATTGCGATTTCTTCGTTTAGTAAAGAAGAAGAAAAAGCAGCTGAATTGATTCGTAAATTTTTAAAAGGAAAAAAAATTCCGTTTGAAACCAAACTAAATAATACTTGGATAAAAAACAAACACTTCAATTTTTTAAAACCAAGCATACTTTTAAATTCACATATTGATACGGTAAAACCAGTTGATGGTTGGATAAAAAATCCGTTTGGCGCAACCATTGAAGATGATAAAATTATTGGTTTAGGCAGCAACGATGCTGGTGCTGCGTTGGTTTCTTTATTGGGAACTTTTTTACATTTTTATGAAAGAGATGATTTGAAATACAATCTTATTTTTGTGGCTTCTGCTGAAGAAGAAATTTCTGGTAAAAATGGAATCGATCAATTAACGGAACTTACCACGGCTTGCGAATTTGCGATTGTTGGTGAACCAACTGAAATGAAAATGGCGATTGCAGAAAAAGGCTTGATGGTGTTAGATGGTGAAGTGAAAGGAAAAGCTGGACATTCGGCGCGCAATGAAGGTGTCAATGCCATTTATTTAGCGATGGTTGACGTACAATGGTTTCAGAATTATCAGTTCAAAAAAATAAATCCAGTTTTGGGTCCAGTGAAACTAACAGTAAGCTTAATACAAGCTGGTACGCAACATAATATTATACCAGACAGTTGTAAATACACGGTTGATGTACGCACGATTCCTGAATATTCTACGGATCAATTGCTGGAAATTATTCGCGATAATGTGAAAGCAGAAATAAAACCACGTTCAACACGATTGATGCCATCTGCTATTGATAAAGAACATGCTATTGTGCGTGCTGCTGAAAAAATAGGCATTGAATTATTTGGTTCTTCTACATTGTCTGACCAAGCGTTGCTAAAAATTCCAAGTGTAAAAATTGGACCAGGAAAATCAGAGCGTTCTCACACAGCTGATGAGTTTGTTTACTTGCAAGAAATTGAAGATGGTTTGAAAATTTATAAGAAGTTGTTGGAACAAGTTTTGTAATATTTTAAAATTACAACAATGAATGAACATTCTCTACAAATTGCATTAGAAGATTATATTTCTTCCACTAAAAATAACGATTACAAATCTATCGTAAACTATTTGTATTCTGGAATTTTTAAAATGGTGCCTAAAAAAGAGATTACTAAACAATTGAAAAATTCTTTCAAAGATGATGTAATAACAAACTACATTGATACATTTTCAATTCACAGTATGTCACCAATTTTTAATATTGACAATTATTCATTTTCAAAAATAAAATATTATCTAGAAATGAAAATTGATAGACATGAAGATGTGTTAACAAAAATTATCAAAAATGAATCTATTGATTATGATGAACATACTAAAGACATGAAACAGCAAATAAGAATCATGCTAAAGTTATTAAAAAGTGTATACGGTGATAGTCACGTAAAATACGATAAAGAAAATGATGAATTTAGAATATGGCAACTAAACACAATGCTCGCTATTTATGAAGGCAAACAATGGAAATTTATAAGATGGATGTCTGGTAGTGTTTATAAGCGAATATTTCCAGAAGGTATTGTAAAAAAGTTAGCTACGAAATTTTATCTAACAGACTAAATAAAACTACTTACCAAAAAATTTGCTCAAATCAACACCCATTTTTCCCATCATTTCTTGTGCTTGTGCTTGAAAATCTGAAATGTTTATTTTGCTCATTATTTTTGAAAAGTCTGGTTTGCCTTCTTCATTAAAAAATTGTTCTTTAAAAGATGCAAACAACTCACCTAGCGAAAAATCTCTTACTTTTTGCGCAGTGTCTTCGCTTAAACCAACTTTAGATTGCAAATCACTCAACACATTATCACGCAAATTATTCAGCGTTGGATTATTTTTAATATCGTTGATTCCATTGCTCATCAAATCTTTCATACCACTCATTCCACCAGCCATCAAATCTTCAGAAAAAAACTTTTTAAAATTTTCTAATAACACATTCGTGCTTTGTGTTGTTTGATCGGCACTCAATCCAAATTTTTCCTGAATTTGGTTTTGGATTTTTGCTTGAACATCATTAAAAATATCTTGTAACATAATTTCGTTTTTTTATAAATCAAATATAGTAAAGTTAAAGGTTATTGGTAATAAGTTATTCAGATATTTTTTTTAAAATCGTAAAATGTTATAGGTTATTGGTTATAAGTTATTTGGTTGTAAAAAGCAATAATTTATAAGTTGTGATTTTTGAAGTTTATCCAAATAACTTTATAACTTTATAACGAATAACTAATATCTTTAACACACATGAAATTACAAATTTGCGGCGCAGCACAAACAGTAACAGGTAGCTGTCATTTTATTACACTCGATAATGGTTATAAAATTTTACTAGACTGTGGTCTTTACCAAGGTCATGAAGATGAATTAGAAGATTTTAATTCAAGATGGTTATTTAAACCTTCAGACATAGATGTTTTAGTGTTGTCTCATGCACATATCGATCATTGTGGCCGAATTCCTAAATTAGTTAAAGATGGTTTTCGTGGACAAATTATTTGCACATCAGCAACCAGAGATTTATCGAGTATTATGTTATTGGATAGTGCACACATACAGGAAAGCGATGCCAAACATAACAGCAAACGTCAACATAAAAACATAAAACCTTTATACACAGAAAAAGATTCAAAAATTTGTTTACGCTATTTTACAAGTATTGAATATGATATTTGGCATCCAATTAATGAGTTTGTAAAAGTTCAATTTTTAGATGCAGGTCATATTTTAGGAAGTGCCACCGTTACCTTAAAAATTACAGAAAATAATAAAGAAACTGTCTTTGGTTTTTCTGGTGATGTTGGAAGATATAATCGACCTGTTTTAAAAGATCCAGTTCAGATGCCTGCTTTAGATTATTTAATTTGTGAATCAACGTATGGTGGAAAAAAACACGAAGAAACACCAGAAAGTGATGAAAAATTTCTTCAAATAATTAAAGATACTATTCTTACAAAAAAAGGAAAATTAATCATTCCTGCATTTAGTATTGGTAGAACACAGGAAATATTATATCGATTAGACAAGTTATATACAGAAGGCAGACTCGAAAATATTAAAGTATTTGTAGATTCACCACTTGCCATAAATGCAACGGATGTTTTTATTATGCATCCTGAATGTTTTGATGAAGAAATGCATCAGTTTTTAATGACAGACGATAATCCGTTTGGTTGGAAAAACATGAAGTATGTAAAAACAGTAGAAGAATCAAAAGCATTAAACGAATCAAATCAACCTTGTATGATTATTGCTGGTTCTGGTATGGCAAATGCAGGTCGTGTAAAACATCATATTTTCCATCAAGTAGATCAAGATAAAAACACCATTTTAATTGTTGGTTATTGTGCTGATGGAACAATCGGACAACGCTTAATTCAAAAACCAGAAACCATTAAAATTTTTGGAATTGAGAAAAAAGTTGCAGCACAGATAGAAGTAATGAGTAGCATGAGTGCACACGCAGACGAACCAGAATTATTGCAATTTGTAAGCAATCAAGATAAAGAAAAACTGAAAAGTATTTTTTTAGTACATGGTGAATTAAAACGACAAGAAGCATTTAAAACAGCATTGCAAAATAATAATTTTAAAAAAATAATTATTCCAGAGTTAGGTGATGAATTTGAGTTGTAGTTTTTTTTTTAAATGTATGCAATGAATATAGAAGAATGGAAACAAAAAGGTAATTACATAGATGTTTATGGGAAATCTGTATTTCATATTCATCATGAAACAGAAAAACCAACCATTGCATTTTTACATGGCTATCCATCTGCTTCATTTGATTATTACAACGTATTACCAAATCTTGAAAATAGTTTCTCTTACATTATCCATGACCAAATTGGCTTTGGATTATCAGCTAAACCATCAAACTATTCGTATTCATTGATAGAACAAGCTGAAATAGCTATTGAACTTTGGAAACAATTAGACATAAAAGAAATTCATTTAGTATCACATGATTACGGAACTTCTGTTGCTAACGAAATTATCGTTCGAAAATTACAAGGGTTTGAACCAGTAAAAATAAAAACGATTACATTTTGTAATGGAAGCATGCACATCGAGTTAGCTAAATTAAAACTCGTGCAAAAATTATTAAAGCATCCAACGTTTGGAAAATATATTGTTGCATTGATGAACAAGCGAACTTTCATAAAAACCATGCAAGATATTTGGTTTGATAAACAACTCTTTAATATTGACGAAATGAATGTATTGTATGATTTATTGCAATTAAATTCTAACAATGAAGTATTGCATAAAATATCGCAATACAACAATGAACGTGTAAAATATTGGCATCGATGGATTGGAAACTTACCAAACATAGATATACCAACACACATTCTTTGGGCTCAGCAAGATCCAATTGCGGTTCGCGCTATAGCAGAACAATTACACAAAGAAATTCCAAACTCGGTTTATACTAAAATAGATAATTGTGGTCATTATCCAATGTTGGAAAAGCCACAAGAATGGTGTGAGAAAATGATGAAATTTATTCAACAAAATTTATGATAACAAAACCGCCTAAAATTTTTTTTTTTTTGTTTTTTTTTTAATTTTTTTTTTTTTTCCTTTTTCACGGAAAAACTACATATTTTTTCCCAAAAAAACAAAGCGAAACGAAACAAAAAGGAAAATCCTTTTATTTTTTTCTCCCCAATTTTTTTTTTTTTTAATTTTTTTTTTATTTTTTTTTTAAAAAAAAAAACAAAATGAATTAAAAAACAGAAACCTTTTTTTTTATTTAATTTTTTTTTAAAAGAGTTAAAAAAGGTTAGAAAATATTCGTTTAAAATTCATAAAAAAAAGCATGCAATATAAATATTGCATGCTCTAGTTAATGAATGTATGTATTTATTGAAGTTTTATAACTTGTCTGGTTATTGGCTTATCGTTGTTATTGATAATGAAATAATAGACGCCTTTCGACCATGTTTTAGTATCAATATTCCAATTATTGACGCCTGGTTTTAAGGTAATTTGAGAATCATTAATAATCTGACCAATATCGTTAAACACTTTTAATTTCACGTCAATAACGTCTTTTGTATAAATCGTAATCACTGTATTATCAACTGTTGGATTTGGATAAATACTCACTAATTCAAAATTTTCTTTTTCCAATTTTGCATTCACCATATTGGTTAAATTAGTATGGTTCAATAAATCAATTTCACGAACTTGATAATAGTATAAAATTCCTGCAACTGCATTAGGATCGTCAAAAGTGTAATTTCTTTGTGAATTAGAATTTCCTGCAGCAGGCAACTCACCTATTTTCACAAAATTAATTCCATCTGTACTTCGTAAAATTTCAAACGTTTTGGTATTCAATTCGGAAGCAGTTGCCCAAGTCACTTGAATATATTGATTGTCAATTGGCGTTGCTTTAATGTAAATTAATTCTATTGGCAATACTGTTGGACAATCAAATAATTTAGCGCTGCTTACTTCACAACCAATTACACCAGTAACGGTATTTTTTACATGTGCGAATGTAAATATATCTTGGAAGTTAGCGCTTGTTGCGGTTGTCCAAGAAGTTCCACCATTGTATGAATATTCAGCCACATAAGGTGCAATACAACCAGCACAAGATGCATTTACAGAAACAACTGGTGGTGTTACACTGCAGTTTATGGTTGGTGCAATGGTTATGTTTGGAAATACATCTAATGGACCACAAATGGTTTTGGTGCAACCAAATTGATCTGTAAATGTATATTGCAAAGAGTATGAAGAACCACCGTTAACGCCTGCAGCATTCGTATTAATTGTACCAGTTCCATCTGGATTTGTGGTTATAGCACCAGTTACTGTTGTACCAGTACATGTTCTGTTGTTTTCTAAAGTAACAGAAACACCAGTAGTAAATGTACCTGTTGGCGTTCCTAAATTAACATCTAATTGTCCGAAGAGCGAACCAGCAGGACCAACACAATAAATAGGTGAACAGAATGCATAATTTTGACTAAAAAGTGTGTCAACAGTACCATCTGCATGGATTTCTATTATTCTGATAAAATTTAAAATAGAAGAACCACCATTATTAGTAGTGCCTCCACCAGAACCCAAACCATCATCAAATCCATCGTATAAAACAAATCTAAATGGTCCATCATTTGGATTGATTGTAGCTGCAGTTGTTGTTGTATTAGCACCAACTGTAGTACCATATCCACCACCAGATGCAACCACTTGATTATTTCCATTATAAATAAACCAGGATATATCTTGTGGATACGAATCAAAATCTAGTATAACTCGATATTGTGAAAATAAAGGAATTGGATTTGATGTAGAGAAAGCAACCGTTGCGCCATCACACACATTAGAATCTAATACAACAGAACCTGGATTTGGTTGATTGTATGTGCCGCCAATGCTGCTATTGCAACCGTTGTTGTCAACAAAACGAACATTCCATGCTTGTCCGTCTGTAACTGCAAATGAAGTAGAAACTTCGCTTTCACCAACAGGACGAGTCGGAAATTTGATTCCACTTGCAGCACCAGTTCCAACAATAGTAAAAGTATCTGCAACAGTTGGTGCAGGCAAACCAGGCATACCACCTGTTGGTGATGTAACAGTTAAAGTTATTCCATTTGAACCATCGCCTGGCGCTGCGCAAATTGGTGTTACTAAAGGTGTTGTTACTTTTTCTAATAGTGTTACTTTAACTGGTGTTCCATAACTATAGCAAGAATCAGATGTTAATGTAGTTCCATTATAATTGACAAATGTAACAGGTGTTAGCCAAAACACTTGGCTTCCATATTTAAAAGGATCATTATTAATGATAGTTAAATCACCATGATGAACACCTGGTATAGGTGTCGCTTTAATAGTTTGAGCTTTTCTGATTTCAATTTTCCATCCAAATAATATAACATCATCAAATCCAAAAGCATCGTCTTCTACTCTTAATTTCCATGCACCATTAATACCTTCACCGTTTAAGCCAGCCCAAGCATCTAATGGTAAATGATTTCCAGCTAATTCACCACCGGCACCTGGACAAGCTGCAGCAGTAACATTTGTTGCCGTTCCTACATTGGAGAAACATACATTAAACAAGCCATAATTAGAACCACACTGATCTCTTAATAGTCTATAAACAGAACCATCTGGTGCAATCAAATCCAAATCCATATCAGCGAAATAATCAGCAGCAGCATAAACACAGACAGTTATCGTATCTGTTGCCGAATTAAATGTTGAACCAGCTGGAAAACCACCAACTGTAAGTGGTATCTGTGCTTGTGAACCATCATAAGTTGGAGCAGTTGCTGGATAATATCCTTGCCAGTCTTTATAATATTTTGTAACCGAACCTCCTGTTGTCGTATCAATTTGACCTACATAATACGAACCTGTATTAGCAGGATTAAATGGATTTATAATGGTTGGATTAGTTGCAGAATATTGCCAGCCAATTACAGGATTTGCACCTGCATTTGTACCAAAATCAATTGGATTTGCGGTAACACCAATAGTGGATTGATCACCATAACATAATGTAATATTTGGACCACCTTCTGTCACACCTAAATCTGCTGTACAACATGTATTACCATTATAAATCTGGAATTCGAATTTACATTCATTTCCTGCAAATCCATCAATAAAAATGTAATATTTCTGACCAGCTGTTAAATTTAAAGTAACTGAACCTGCCGTTGTTCCTGTAGAAACTTCACCACCAGCTAAAGGAGAAAATGTTCCAGTACAAGAATTATTGCTGCTTGTATAAATTCCAAACTGAATACCTGGATCATTACCAATGAAACAATGATATCCAGTTGCATATTGATATTTTATGGTATGAGATCCAGTTACTGTAGGTGTATAGGTATACCAAACAGAATTCTCAGTAGATGCTCCTGTAAGCAATAAGTCATTACTACAAGGTGAGGTAGCACCTATATTATTTGAAGGAAATGGAGCACATTGAGTTGATATATCAATGGCACCGCTACAAGCGTCATTCGTTGGACGAACTGGTCCGCCACCTGCATCATTTACTTGAATAGTAAAATTGCCATTTAATTGATTGGTAGTTGCAAACTCGTATGCATCAATCATAATATAATAAGTTTCACCTGGATTTAAATTTCTTGGCTGTAAGGTTAAATTTGTATTTGCAGCACTTGCATTTACGCAACCTATCAATTGATCTGCTTTTTGGCAAATATTAGCCATATCAGCACAAGATGCACAAATATCTGATTCAAATGGATCATCATCAGGTGTTAGGTAATTGTCACATCCAAATAAAAAGTCATCATTATCACTTGCTAAACGGCTATTGAATAAGAAGGCAGTTGCATAAAAATCATCTCCAGTACCAACACCTGTCAAATTTATATTTACGTTTCCAGAAGTTGGTGCCACAAAATTAAACCAAACACCGTATCCATAATTATCAGTACAAACCCAATCAAAAAAAGGATCAAAATCATCGTTAGCATCTAATGCTACATTGTTATTAGATGTGATAGGAGTACCTAAAGTAAGTGTAGGTCCAGGACAAGTTGTTGTTCCTGATGGTCCAGGACAATTGTATGCATTTTGTATTGTATATGTGCTGCATTGTGCTGGTGCAGAAGCAGCATAAGGTGCATTCCATGTTACTGTTACAGGTGTAAATGTTCCACTTGTTCCTACGCCAGCAGTCTGATTGGTATTACCTGTAAGTGTTACTGGTGCAGCTGGTGAGCAAGTGCCATTTAAAGTTACTACTTGAGAACAATTAGTTTTTGTAACTGTAACTGTATTTTTAATGTCTGGATAAATATTAAATGTACATGCATTTGTTTGTCGTTGACAATTAGTAGTTAATGGTTGTGGTGTTGGATAACCTGGTGCAATGGTTGTTGCACCATTATCAGCTAAGATATAACCAACAAATGTAAAAGTTGCTGGTGTGCAACCTGGACTTGGCAACCCTTGTGCCGGATTGTATACAAAATAAGTTGCTGGATTATCTAAATCAATTGTACAACCAGTACCATAGGTGCTTGATTTGCAATATGCCCAACGAGTACCTGGATTAGAACCATAATAAGTAATTCCCATGGTTGCGTTTAATGAACTTCCAGCACAAGTTGATGCTGCATTACATGTTTGACTCGTAACTATAGGTCGTTTTACTTGAATATTAAAATTGCATTGTGCACCAGCATTTCCGTCGATTACAAAATAATAAGTTTGTCCAGCAATTGGTGTAAAAGTAATTGAAGTTGTACCATGACTAATTGGAGTTAACGATGCACATGTTCCTCTGAAAATACCAAATTGTATTCCAGTACTTCCATCAAGACCTGAGGTACATGAAACACCAGTCACTGTTAATGTAACTTCGCTGTTTCCATTATTTGCAGGTGCAGTCCATTTGTACCAAACATCATTTTCTAAAGTTAGTGCATCCACATAAATCGGATCAGGATCTGTACATTCAGCAGTCGCACCTATATTTGTTCCTGCAGATGCAACACATGGATTTAAATTAATCGCATTTGCACATGCATCATTTGATGGAATTGCGTCCGGTGAACCAACAATATCTGGACCAGGTGTTGGATTTGCTGTATTCGTGATTGTTTGACTTACTTGAACTGTAAAACCAGCTGTTTGTCTGAAAAGTGTGCCACTTATCCAAACATAATACGTTTGTCCAGGAATTACAAATGAAAATAATCGTTCTGTTCCACCTGTTCCAGCATCATCATTACAACCTGCAACGACATTACTTTCGCCTAGTTGTGTACATGACAAATTACAATCATTAACACCACCATCTAAGCCAGCCATTGGACCAATTAAACTTACTTTAACATCTGAAGTACCATTAGGAACTACATTTACTTGAACTCTACCTGAAGCTGGCGCTGTAAACTTGTAATAAACATCCTGATAACCTGTACAACCAGCATCTAAATCGGAAGATGCACCGGCATTGGTTCCTGCTATTGGTGCTGCGTCTACAGTTAATGGTGTTGCATTACATATTACATCATTTTGAACCATCGTCCAATATGGTAAACAGATTCTATTTAACCAACAATCAGCACCAGAAACAGTAATAGTTTTACAAACTTTATAGCTTGTTACATTATTCAATCCATTATAAATTCCAGGTGATGTTGGTGTTAATGGTGCTGATGCACAATTGTCCCAAACCTGATAAGTTATCACTGCTGAGTTTAAACAAGTTGTAGAGTTAGCACCATTGGTAGTTATGATTTCATAACCTCTATTTGTAGGAAATTCTACTGTTGTGAATGGTGTTGGCACAGTAAATGTTCCACATACTGTCGCTGTTTTCACACTTGCATATCCAAAATTTGAATGACAACCACCATTTGCTGCAGTTTCATCATAGCTATAATCATCAGGACTTGCAAAATAATAGGATTTGCAATCCGCATCATTACAGGTAGTACATTGATTTACAGAAGAACAAGAAAAAGTAGCCGTTGTACCAGTACCTGAACCTGGAGCACCTCCAAAAAAGTCTAAATAAAAACCTTCTTGAGTACCATCGTAATTATCTACTAAAATATAAATCACCTGACCTGCGGTAACGGTCATATTATTGGAGAATAAATTTCCAGAAGCAGGTTCAGAATTATTTCCACCAGTTCCTCTAATTCCAGTTGGTGATTTAGGTGAGGCAAAATTACATCTGTCAGGCGCATTTAAACGTGCACCACTTGGACAGCTGCCACCAACACCTTGATTCCATACAGAAAAATCATAATCAGCAGTTCCTTGATACGGCCGAATGGTGAATTCTAAAGTACCACCAACTGCAACCGTAATTCTATACCATCTTGTGTTTTTTTCGCCAGCCAACATACAACCACAACCACCAGTTGGGCATTCCTGAGTGCCTGGTCCATCATCTAATTGTTCGGCTAATTGATTGTTACAAACATTGACAGCATTTGCGCAATTATTATTTAATTGAGCAAAACTGAAGCTTGCAAGAAAAAAGGATGTTATAAAGAATATAAAATGTAAATGTTTATTCATAAACAAGTTTTATTGTTGAATAAGTTTTTTAATATCGTCTAATTGTTTTTGTTTCGCTATCAAATCATATGCTGGATTATTTGCATTTTGATTGATTTCTGCTTGTAAATCATCTGCTTCTTGTTGCAAATAGATTTTTTTATTTGAAGAGATACCTGAATTTGTATAATTTGTAATTGGATGAATATCTTCTTTTACAGTTTTAGGTTGATAATTGATAGATTTCTGAACTTTAACTTTCTTAACTTCAGATACAGAATTATTTGTCGAAGCAATTGGTTCTTCTTTTGTATATGTCACATTAACATCTGGACGAACTTCAATAGTTGCTTGTTTTTGGTCATCAACTGAGCTATTGGTTTCTATTACTTCTGCTATTACCTTTGGTTTTCTTTGTTGGTCTGGTTGTTTTGAAGTAACCTTTTTTGCTGAAGAATTATAATCTGATTTTTTAGAATTAAGAGGTGGATCTGCTTTCTTTTTCTTTTCTTCAGTTATAATTTTAGAATTAGATTTATCAACTGAAAGCTGAGCATTATCTGAATTTGTTAGAATTACTTGCTTTTGAGCAGTTTTCAATCTTTCAGTTTGTGCAAAAATAATTCCATGGAAAATCGAAAATAAAATAAACAAGAATAAATGTAGATGTCTTTTCATAATTTATTGATTTAAATCAAAGTTGTTGCTTATACAAATATCAACATTATTATAGTCATTTTATAAAATTTAACAAAATAATTCCTTAAAGAAATAAACATTTTATATAATAAAGTGAAAACAAAGAAAATTATTACTTTTACGGCATGAAAAAACGGGTTTTAAGTGGCGTACGTAGTACTGGAAATTTACATTTAGGCAATTATTTTGGTGCAATTCGCAATTTTATTGAAATGCAGGAAAATTATGACAGTTATTTCTTTATAGCCAACCTTCATGCACTAACAACACATCCAGATCCAGAATTACTAAAAAAATCCGTTCGTGCAACGTTAGTTGAGTATGTTGCATGTGGTCTTGATCCAGAAAAATGCACATTATATGTACAGAGTGATATTCCAGAAATCTCAGAGTTATATACATTGCTAAACATGCATGCCTATAAAGGTGAGCTAGAAAAATGCGTTTCTTTCAAAGAAAAAATTAAAAAGCATCATGAAAATATAAATGCTGGTCTACTCACCTATCCAGTGTTGATGGCTGCAGATATTTTGATTCACAGAGCGCATTTTGTTCCTGTTGGAAAAGACCAGGAACAGCATTTAGAAATGACGCGTAATTTTGCCATACGTTTTAATCATAAGTATAACTCAGATTTTTTTCCAGAACCGCAAGCGTATGATATGAGTGGAAAATTGATAAAAGTTCCTGGTTTAGATGGTACCGGAAAAATGGGCAAAAGTGAAGGTGAAGGAAATGCTATTTATCTTCGTGATGACGAAAAAACAATTACGAATAAATTAAAAAAAGCTGTTTCAGGTGATACACCAACTATTCCAAATCAAGAGAAAAGTGTACCTGTACAAAATTTATTTACGTTAATGAGTTTAGTTTCCTCTAAAGAAACGATTGAAGAATTTGAAGAAAAATACAATAATTGTACTATTCAATATGGATTCTTAAAGATGAAATTGGCAGAAGATATTATTGCATTTGCAAAACCAATTAAAGAAAAAATTATTGAATTAGAAAGCAATCCTTCATACATCAATAAAATAGCGAAAGATGGCGCCGAAAAAGCACGTATCAGCTCTCGTGCTACTTTAGATGGTGTGCAAGAACTTATGGGTTTGAAATCAATTTGGTTGTAAAAATTGTGAGTATTGAGTCAAAAATCGTTTGAATATTTTTTCATTGGCTGATTTTAAAATTTTCAAATTAAAACTTATCCACTTTTTTAAAAAAAATATTACTGCTATCATTTTCAATGAAAAAAAATGTATAGTTTAGTTGTCCTAAATAAAACTATTAAAAAATAACTATTTTGGCAAAGCAAAAAAAACAATTGAAACACATCGCAGTGGCTGGAAACATTGGTTCTGGCAAAACTACGTTGACAGAAAAATTGGCAAAACATTATAATTGGGAAGCTCGATTTGAAGATGTTGAAAACAATCCTTACTTAAATGATTTTTATCAGGATATGCCACGTTGGTCATTTAATTTGCAAATTTATTTCTTAAATAGTCGTTTGCAGCAGCTTGTCGAAATTCAAGAAGGAAACGAAATCGTCATTCAAGACAGAACGATTTATGAAGATGCTCATATTTTTGCACCAAATTTGCATGAAATGGGTTTAATGAGTACGCGTGATTTTGAAAATTATATTAGTTTTTTTAGAACCATCAGTAAAAAGGTAAACTCACCAGATTTGTTGATTTATTTGAAAGCATCTCTTGGTACTTTAGTTGGACAAATTGAACGTCGTGGTCGTGCTTATGAAGATAATATACGCTTAGATTATTTAAAACAACTCAATCAATATTACGATAATTGGATTGACAACTACAAAGAAGGTCCACTTTTAGTAATCAATGTTGATGATTTAAATTATGCTGATAAACCTGAAGATTTTAGTAAAGTAGTAGAAAAAATTGATGCTGAATTATTTGGATTATTTTAAGAAATAGACACCAATAAAAATGTAAAAGACCAAACAAATGTTTGGTCTTTTTTTTGGTTTTTTATGTTTCTATAGCTTCAATGATAAACAAAGTTAACATTAAGTAAACAATCTTAGATTGATGAAAATCAATTAAATAGATATTTGTATTTTATTTGATTTGAATCAAGGAATCAAGTAAATAAGAAAAGAAATTAAGCTCTGCAAATTGGAAAAGTCATACAATGTGGACCACCACGAGCGCGTGACAATTCAGCAGATGACAATGTTATAATAGTTTTTTCTAAGTCGTTTAAGGAAGTTTTTGCTTCTAATAATTGACTTGCAGTAATGATAGAAAATCCATTTTCTACCAATGCTTTTAGCGTGTAAATATTTCGTTCGTAAGTATAAGCAACGCCAGGTTTTACCGTTACAAAATTACAACCATCTGTCCATTGTTCGCGTTGCGCAAATGGCGAAATTCCATTGCCACACGAAACAAAATTCATGTTTGGATAAATTTCTTTTATCAACTCTTTTAAGGTTGGATATAATGTGGCACGTTTGTTATCTTTTGAGTACGTGATGATATCAACCTTATCGTTTTTTTCAAACATCAATGGCGCAAAACCAACGCATGTATTTTCATCTAACAACGTAAAAATGGTATCTAAATGCATGCAATAGCGTTCGTTCGGAATTTCCACTACTGTTACAAAATCAACAATATCTTTATCAAATAAAATTTGTTTCAATTCAAAAATCGCATCTAACGTAGTGCGTTCACTTTCACCAATCAATAAATGTCTTGGATGAATCAACATCACATCACCACCTTCAATCGAAATTCCTGCATCTTTTTCTAGATTTTCATCGATAACAAAATCGATGATTTTATCTTTAAAAGATGCAAATAATGGATGATGATGAATAATGAATTTTGTTAGAAAATTTTCGCGAATACGTGCAGTTTTATTGGCTTTACAAATTAAAATATGATCATTAATAACACAACCAATATCTCGTGTAAATACCAAATTTGGCAATGGCGCAATAATCATTTCCTGCGTTTCTGGATGCAAACCAGAAATCAAAGTTGAGGCCAACTGTTTCGGATCAATTTGTTTTAATTTTTCATATTGTCCAAGTCCTAAATCTTCTTTTTCAAATAGAAATTCTATTATTTCATCACGCACACTTTCGTTGTCTAAAATTTCGCGCAATAAATCATCTAATTCGTACACATTTTCTTTACCTAATAATTGTCGCAGTGTTTCTGTAAATGCAAAATGTTCTTCTATCATTCTTGGTAAAAAAACAATATCATCGTACAATAATTGTTCCGCAATTTCTGGTGAAATATGTTCGATGCCTAAATCTGGTTCGTGTATAATAACTTTTTTAAGTGTTTGTATTTCTGAATGAATGGTCATGTGTGTGATTAGTTATAAGTTATTTGTAATAAGTTATACGGTTTTGTAAAAATACTCATATATGTGATTCGTGTACCACGAACTACACTCTGTTTATTGTGACTAAAACGATAGTTAAAGCTTTTGCAAAAATACAAAAAAGAAAATGGATAATAAAAAAATTGCACTCTTATAACCAATAACTTATTTCTGTTACCTTACTACTTCAACTTACAAACCATTCTAATCGGCTGATGATCGGAAAACTCAAAACTCATTGATTGTCCTTTTACTTCTAATAATTCAATATTTGGTGATAATAAAAAGAAATCAATAACGGTTGTGTATGTTTTTCCAGCTTCATACGGAAAATCTACTTTTCTGTTGGTTGGTGTATTTCCATCAAATGCAAATGTCCATGAACTATCAACAAAATCAGTTGGTATCGGCATTTCTTCGTAATCACTTTTTTCTTTTAGTGGTTTGTAACCTGGTGGAATTTGGTTCCAATCGCCTCCAACAACCACATAATTTCCTTTGGTAAATTCATCCACAATATACTTTTTAAAATAAGCCATTTCTTGTTTTTTTAATTTTCCACCATCATATGCTGAATTGTGTGTGTTGATGACAATTAATTGTTTTCCATTTTTTAAATTAAATCGATGTTTAACAAAACATCTATCTAAAAAAAACAACCCTTTTGGAAATGAGAAATTGCTTGGAAATGCATATTTTAAAGGTGTTTCAGCATCTTGATATTTATAAAACGTACCTATACCACCAAGTACTTTTCCCATTGGTTCTAAGAATGGAATTGGCACATATTTTACATCATAATTTTTCCCAAAAACTGCTTTAAAATTTCCTAATATTTCAAAAGCTTTTTGAAATTGTTCAATTTGATAACTGCGTTTAGAATTTCTGTCTATCTCCTGAATATTGATAAAATCAGCATCCGTTTTCCATTTAGAAATGGTTTCAATAAATCCGTTAAAATTTTTCTCTGAAAGTGCTTTTGTTGGTCGCACCATTTTTCCACCATCATAAAAAAAATCTGATTCTTTACCTAAACCGCAATATCCAATATTCCAATCATAAAACACAAATGTATCTTTGTTTATTTCTGGCAATTTCTCTTTCGGAATCAATACTTCTGCTTGTTCTTCTGGTTTTGGTTTATAATCTGTAAGTTGCGCATATAAAATAGCACCAACTACATATAAACCAAATAAAATTCCTGCACCAAGAATAATTTTTAATACTAAAATCATCGTTTTTTTCATTTCTGATTATTTAAAATAAATTTACTTAAATTTAGGGTTTATTTCTTAGATAAATAAATTACTTATGAAGAACACAATACTCAACTGGAAATCAAATGATGGACTAGCTATTTTTGGTCAGAAATGGGAAAATGAAACAATTGCAGCAAAAGCAGTAATTTGTTTAGTACATGGTTTTGGCGAACATAGTTCTCGCTATGAACATGTGGCAAAGTATTTCACAGATAACCAATACGCTGTTATAAGCTACGATGCGCGCGGTCACGGTCGCTCAGAAGGGAAAAGAGGTCATTTTCCAAGTTATGATGAATTTCTAAATGATGTAGCAAATTTATTAAAACAAGCTGAATCAAATTTTCCGACATTACCAAAAATAATATACGGACATAGTATGGGTGCTCAAGTGGTAGCAAATTTTTGCATCAAAAGAAATCCAACAGTTGCTGGTGTTATTTTATCTTCGCCATTTTTTCAACCAGGTTTTGCGCCACCAGCCATAAAATTATTTGCAGGAAAAATAATGCGTAATTTAGTTCCAACATTTTCGTTGCCATCAGGTTTAGATGTAAATAGCATTTCACGTGATAAAGATGAAGTGAAAAAATATTCTAATGACCCATTGGTTTTTGATAGTATTTCTTCTAAGATGGGAATTGAGTTAATTGAGTTTGGTGCTGAAGCAATAGAAAACGCTGCAAAGTTGACATTGCCAACATTAATTTTTCATGGCACTGCTGATAAATTAACTTCGTATGATGCAACAAAAAGATTTGTTGCAAATGCTGGTAAAAACGTAACCTTTATTAGCTATGATGGTTTATATCACGAATGTCATAATGAACCAGAAAAAGCAAAAGTTTTAGAAAACATGCTAAATTGGTGCAATAAATTAGTTATTTAATCACTACAAATCAATTTTTATCTTTATATTTGTATATCTATTGTTCTTTTTAATTCTTCTTTTCAATGTTTTTTTTACAAAATGTTCATTGTAGTTGATTATTAAAAGTTGGTAGTTTTTTTTAAATTTTTAAATTATTTTATTAAATGAACATTTTCGTAGCAAACATTGAAAGAGCAGTAACAGATGCTGACTTACAAGAACTTTTCCAAGAATTCGGGGAAATCTCTTCATTAAAAATCATCAAAGACAGAGACACTGGCGTAAGCAAAGGTTATGCGTTTGTTGAAATGCCTAATGATGATGAAGCGCAAAAAGCAATCGAAGGATTAAATGACCATGAAATCAAAGGCAGAAACCTTACTGTAAACGAAGCACGTCCTAAAACAGAGTACAAAAAATCTGGTGGCGGTGGTTACGGTGGCGGCGGCGGCGGCTACAAAGGTGGCGGCGGCGGTGGCGGCTACAAAGGTGGCGGCGGTGGCGGCGGCTACAAAAGCGGCGGCGGCGGTTACGGCGGCGGAAGCGGCGGTGATGGTGGTTACAAAAAAAGATACTAATCTAATTTCATCATAACATACACAAACCTTCGAGTAATCGAAGGTTTTTTTATTATTAACGTATTCAAAATAAAATGTACTTCGTAAATTGTACGTTTAATAAAAAATGACAACATCTTTTTTACATAAAATATTATCACGCTTAAAAAGTGGCGATGCGAGAAGCATTCATTTAAATGCTTTGCCTGCCAACTTTGCACGCTTAGATATTTATGATTTAATCAATATAGCTCCAAGTTTACATTTACAATTTTTAGAACTGTTATTAACAAAAGAAACGTTTCAATTTTCTATAACGATAAATCCTACTGATTTTAGCAAATTAGAAAATGAACAAAAAAAAATTATTCAGAAAATTATTAAACGACTCAATCATTTAGATTATCAAGAAAAAGAAGAATTTGCTGAATATGGTTTCACTTCGTTTGGTTTTGGTTATCCTTTATTAATAAAACGCGATCCTAATAATAGAGAAAAATTTTAAAAGCACCTTTATTGATTTGGTATTTAAACATTGAAAAGGATACGCGTAAAAATAATACATGGACTATTAGTAGAAATGAAGATCAACCATTAATTTTTAATGAGTTATTAAAATCACATTTTGAAAGTATTGAAAAAATAAAAACAGATGAATTAGAGATATTAATAGAAAATGATTTTTTAAACGAAAAACAACTAAATATTTTTTGCGAACAATTATTATCAAAACTAAATATTCCTTTTCAAGCAGCAGAAAACATTGCAACTATTTTACCTTGTACAAACAAGGAAACAATTGAAAACATTACAAAAGAAACTGCATGGATTCGCTGGAGTGGCGTGTTTGGTTTATATAAAATGCAAAAACAAAGCATTATAAAAGATGTAGAAAATTTGATTAATAGTGAAAGTGATGGTGAAAGTGAAAGTGCGAATACAAGAACCTTTTTTGAAGGCGAAGTGTTATCTCCTATTGAATTAGATCCAAGTCAGGAAAATGTGCTACAACAACTAAAAACACACCATAAACTCATTATTCAAGGTCCACCAGGAACAGGCAAAAGCCAAACATTGACTGCGTTGATAACACAAGCATTACTGAACAAACAAAAAATTTTAGTGGTTTGTGAAAAACGAACCGCTATGGAAGTTTTGTTCAATAATTTAAAGCTACAAAACCTGCATCATTTGTGTGCATTGATTGAAGATGTATATATCGACAGAAAAAAAATTGTAGAAAATGTACGTCAACAAATTGAATTAACAGAGCATCCTATTATACGTTTTAGAAATAATGAGTATGAATTGTTGCGAACAAAATTTTTATCACTACAAGAAGAATTAAATCATCGCATCAATTTTACAAAAACAGAAATTTTTGGCGATGACAATTGGTTAGAATTATTAACTAAAAGCATTGAATTAAATAAGGATTCATCTATTTTAGAAAAAGCAAATTCGATAAACAAACATGTTCGCAACAACGATTATAATTTCAATTTTGTAGAGTATAATTTACTATTAGAAAAAATAAAAATTGCAAATGAGTTGTTTTGAAAGTGAATCCAAACTCTTTACTATTTGAAGAAATAAATAATCAAAAATTCTAAGCATAATTCTTACAAAAATTTATTGAAGTAGAAAATCAAATACAAGCAAGCATTAGCATTACAGAATAAAATCAGTAAAAAATTTAATTGAATATAATGATAACTACAATTCATTAAATGGTTGGAAAAGCAGGATTATATCTATACTCGCATTTATTTCTTCTAAATTCAAAAAACAAAAAAGAAAAAGAAAACACTAATCTTGATTATACAAAAATCTAATTTGTATAGCGCAAAGTTATTAGCAAATATAAATTTGTCGTTAAATAACATACAAAAAATAGAAGAATTACTTCCAAACTTAAAAAAAATCCAAGGAATTATTGAACAAACAATTACAAATGAAGATCTTTTGAAAATTATTTCAACTATAAAAAATTCATTTTACAACAAGATTTAAAAACTCAAAATATCGTCAAAGCATTAGCAAATACTGGCACTTTTGATTGGCTATCTATTTTTACAATCTATTATTTTAATCAAACCATTTTAAAAAATGCTATTGAAAATGGCATCAAAGATGATACGCAAAAACTATTTGATGATTTAAAAGAAACAGATAATTTATTTAAACAAAAACTATCTGAAAAGATAAATTTCTCTTGGAATGAAGTTGCACAAAACACTATAAAAACAAAAGATCTCAGCGAAATAAAATACCTATACAACCAGCGAAAAAACAAACAATTTTCTTCAAAAAATTCTTTGCGAAAAATCATTCATCACGATATTGCATTCTTTACCAATTTATTTCCTGTAATAATGGTAAATCCAACTGTCGCAACTTCTATCCTACCGTTACAAAAAGATTTGTTCGATGTTATAATATTAGATGAAGCAAGTCAATTAAGAATTGAAGATACTTTTACATCATTATATCGCGGAAAAATAAAAATTATTTCTGGCGACAAACACCAAATGCCACCAAGTAATTATTTTGGAAACGAAACAATTTTTTGGAATGAAGACGATGACAACGAAGTAGAAAACTATTTAGCAGAAAGTAAATCATTGTTAGAATTTGCCGATGATGCCAACTACAAAAATTCGTATTTAGATTTTCATTATCGTTCGCTGCATCCAAATTTAATTCAGTTTTCGAATTATGCTTTTTACCAATCTCGATTGATTCCATTGCCTGAAAAAAAAGCGTATGCTTCTTTATTTTACAATCAAATTGATGGCGTTTATTCTAATGGAATCAACCAAAAAGAAGCCATTGCCATCGTTGATTTTATTTTCAATATTGAAAAAATAAATGACGAATATCCAAGCATTGGAATTGCTACTTTTAATATTTTTCAACGCGATCTTATTTTCGATTTATTGTATGAACATGCATATGCAGACAACAATAAAAATGAGCTTTTACAAACTTTATTAACTAAAGGATTATTTGTAAAAAATCTTGAAAACATACAAGGTGACGAACGTGATGTGATGATTTTATCAACTACGTTTGGCAAAAATGAAGAAGGAAAATTCAAACAACTTTTTGGACCCATTTCTCAAGAAAAAGGTTATCAATTATTAAACGTAATCATTACCAGAGCCAAGCATTCACTGCATCTTTTCACTTCAATTCCAGAAACATTTTTCATGCAATTTGAAGATGAGTTAGCTCAAAAAGGAAACATCGGAAAAAGTATTTTTTATGCGTATTTGTCTTATGTGAAAGCTTGTTCAGAAAACAATAAAACTCAAATCCAATATTTAAAAATAGTTTACAAAAAAACAATCAACCAATAAATAAAACAATTTCTATTATCTCAAATTCAATTTTTAAACAAACAGTTTTTGAGCATTTACATAAAAAATTTGGTTCGCAAGTGCTGCAAAATTATGCGCTTGGTGGATTTATTTTAGATATTGTTTTTGTAAAAGATAATCGTGTCATTTTACATATTGATTTTGAAAATACGCAAAACTATCATCCTGAAATTTCTTACAGAATCAAAATTCATCAAGAAAAAACAATTGCAACTTATGGTATTAAAACCTATCATCTTTGGTCATACAATTGGTGGAAAGATGCTGAAAAAGAAATCGAGAATATTACGAATCAACTTTAGAAAAGTTTTTAACGATATTATTGAAAACTTTTCTAAAGTTTATAGAATTAATAAGCGCGAATATTTTTGCCTTCCATGTAGTTAATAAAAGCATTTAACGAAACTTTGTTACCACCTGGTGTTGGATAATCACCAGTAAAATACCAGTCGCCTGTATTATTTGGACAAGCTTTATGTAAATCTTCGATTGTTTGATAAATGACATCTACTTGTGCAAAAATATGTTGTGGTTTTACAATATCAGAAATTTTCGCTGATATTTCCTCTGCAGTAAATGGCGCATAAACTTCTTTCACCAAATTCTGCATTTCTACAATTGGCTTTTGCACTTCTTCTTTACAGCGTTTATATAAATCTTGTAAAACGTGATATTTATCACTGTCTTTCCATAATGCAATGGCAGCTTGGAAAGCAACAAAACTACCCATTTTACTCATATCTATACCATAACAATCTGGATAACGAATTTGCGGTGCAGATGAAACTACAATGATTTTTTTCGGTTGTAGTCGATCCAACATCGTCAAAATACTTTCTTTCAATGTGGTTCCGCGCACAATAGAATCATCTAACACAACTAAAGTATCAACATCATTATTTACAATACCATACGTGACATCATATACATGATGTACCAAATCATTGCGTGAAGTATCATCGGTTATAAACGTACGTAATTTCACATCTTTTACAGCAATTTTTTCAATGCGAGGCATGATGGATAATTGTTGCTGAAATATTTCTTGTGAGGAAATTTTTCCTGAATTAAAATCTTTTATGTTTTTTTGAACGTGTTGTTTTTGCACTTCTTCCACCATACCTAAAAATGCTACTTCTGCGGTATTTGGTATGTAAGAAAAAACAGTGTTTTCAATATCATAATTAATATTTTCTAGAATTGTTGGAACCAATAATTTTCCTAATAATTTTCGTTCCTGATAAATTTCAAAATCACTTCCACGCGAAAAATAAATTCGTTCAAAACTACATGCTTTTCTTTCTTTTGGTTGAATGCATTCTACTTCGCCAACGCTTCCATCTTTTTTAATAATTAATGCGTGTCCAGGTTTTATTTCCTGTACTTTGCTGCGATGCACATTAAATGATGTTTGAATTGCAGGTCGCTCTGAAGCTACGACCACAACTTCATCATCTTTATAATAATATGCAGGACGAATTCCATTTGGATCACGAATGACAAATGCATCGCCATGACCAATTAAACCAGCCATTGCGTAACCA
Source organism: Saprospirales bacterium (assembly GCA_016711605.1). Lineage (GTDB taxonomy): Bacteria > Bacteroidota > Bacteroidia > Chitinophagales > JADIYW01 > JADJSS01. The sequence continues at coordinate 20,190 of JADJSS010000045.1, read as the reverse complement.
CCATCAAAATCTTCTACTGCATTTTTTAAAATTTCTGCTACGTTGATATTGTGTTCAATTAATGGTGTGATTTCGTAATTATTACTAATTTGTGGTTTGTATCGTTTAAATAATTTTTGATTTTCTACATCTAAAAAATGACCGATTTTTTCTAAAACTGTCATTGTATCAGACATCTCGCGCGGAAACTGACCTAAACTCACTAATTTATCAAACAATTCATCAACATTGGTCATGTTGAAATTTCCAGCAACAATTAAGGTTCTTGTTTTCCAGTTATTAGCTCGAATTCGTGGATGGCAATTGCTTTTATCATTGCCACCATGTGTACCATAACGTAAGTGACCCAGCAACAACTCACCCATAAATTCGTAATTATTTTTCACATAATCCAAATCCTGAATGCGAACTTTTTCTTTATCTGATAAATCAGAAAATTGATGAAAAATTTTATCGAAAATAGCTTGAATCGCTTGTTTTTCCACACTTCGTTCTCTATCAAAATAAGATTGTCCTGGTGAAGTATCGAGTTTGATGGTTGCTAAACCAGCGCCATCTTGTCCGCGGTTGTGTTGTTTCTGCATCAGCAGATACATTTTGCTCAATCCGTAATGAATGTCGCCGTATTTTTCTTTATAATAAGAGAGCGGTTTAAGCAATCTGATTAAAGCAATACCGCATTCGTGTTTAATTTGGTCACTCATAAGTGCACACTTTCTGTGTGAATTTTTGGTTGTTCAAAAGTACGACTAGAAATTAAGATTTTTGCTTATTTAATTGCATTTTAATATGAATAAAAGATAAAAAAAAATGTTACTCATTTTAAGAGTAACATTTTAAAAAACTTTTATTTTTTTCTTTATTGTGCAGTTCCGCTTGATTTACTTTTTTTCAAACGTTTGCGAGTTGCTTTATCAACTTTATCTGTTTTGTCATTGATATCATCACCTTCATAATCTACTTTATTACCACCAACTTTAGCAAAATCAAATTTCAAGCTAAATCTAAATGTATTGTCCAACGGATTTCTAGCTGCGCCACCAGTTGGAATTAAATATGAGAAATCTAAACCAAATACGCTGTATTTCACACCAACACCCATAGAAACAAAGCGTCTGTTTCCTTTATCTTTTGCTTCCAGGAAATAACCAGCACGCACAGCAAAAATATGATCGTACCAATATTCTGCACCAATACCCATCGTCCATTCTCGCATTTCTTCTTTAAAACCACCTGGCGCATCACCTAGCGATGTAAACATGCCTTTAATTGAAGATTGTTGCTTAAATATAGGTACACGTGTTGTAGAATCTATGCCCTCTTTTGGTGTAGGAACTAATAATTTATTAAAATCTGCATAGATACCTATTTCATGATATTTATTAGGTTGCAATCTCCAACCTATACCTAAGCCAAAGTTGGTTGGTATAAAATCTTTTTCTTTAGCATTTTTTACGTAAGAAATTTTTGAACCCATATTAGTTATAGCTATACCAGCCATAATATTTGATTTCATTTTCTTTTGTACTTTAAAATCATGTGAATAGGTTGCAGTTAAATCTACAGCACCAGCATGACCAGCACGAATTGGCTCAAAGCCACTATTTTGTCCTTGCGCTAAATTTGAATAGATATATCTGAATGCGACTCCAAGAGAAAATTCTTTTGATAGTTTACGAGAATAGCCAACGTCGAAACTTAATTCACGTGGACGGCCACTGCCTAAAGAATTTCCAGTAGCATCTGTAAAATCTATATCACCTAAACTAAAAAATTTTAAAGAAGTATGAACAACATCATTTTTCGAAAACTTATAGAACGCTGTGAAATGCGCCATGTATATATCAGTAATACCTAATGCACGCAACCATGGTGCATAAGAAAGTGATAATCCTAATTTACGTTTTGCAAATGCTAATTTTGATGCATTATAGAAAGTTGTATTTGGATCAACAGAAGTAGCTATACCAACGTCACCCATACCACCACCACGTGCATCTGGAATGATGCGTAAAAAAGGAACTGCACTATTCACAGTATTGATTCCACCTTTTTGGAAATTTGCCTGAGCATAAGAAACTGAAGTTACACCAGTTAAAAATAAAGCAGTAAAAAATTTAGCTAATTTCGAATTACAGTTCATCTAATAATATTATTTGTTTTATCTTTTATAATGTATGCTATGCATCAAAATTATGAGTAAATATAGCAAAAAATAATTGTGTAAAAGTCAATTCAATAATTTCTAATTTTAATTCAGAACGTTAAAATGGTAAATTTATTTGAAAAAATCTAATTTAGTATAACTAATTTTTGGTATTGCGACACTTTTTTTCCTGTATCGTCTCTTAAAGAAATCTTATAAATATAGACACCACGTCCAATATTGTCACCAAAATCATCTTTTCCGTCCCATGAAATATCATCAACTCTATATCCAATAGTGTTAATATTTTTTGTAATTGTTTTGATAACTTTTCCTGAAACGGTAAAAATCTCAATTTTCAAATCTAATGAGACACCAGGTTTATTATGCTCAAACATGAACCTAGTATTGGTAGTAAATGGATTTGGATAATTCAATACATGAGTTAATGCCAAGTTTGCTTTTTCTTCTACCACAAATTCAGTGTAGCCTTCACCAGAATTATTTAAAACGTCCCAAGCTTTAACAGTTAAAGTATGTCTGCCTTTTGACAATTTTGAAAAAGGATACGTAACGGTTCCTTTGTTGTTATTGTCAACATTTACTTCATAAAAATCATTTAAAGTATAGATATTCTTGGTGTTATTATCAATAATTGCAGTAATGTCATGTCCAACGCCATTTCCAGAAGTATTGATACCATTTTCATCGAATATTTTTGAAAACAATTTTGGATTTTCATCAGTAATTCCACCAAGTGCAAATTTATCATCATTCATAAAAACATCCACAACTGGACCTTTGTTATCACTTGGAAAGGTATCACTTGCACCACCAATTATAATATCTGTGGTATAGCCATCAGCGTCAGATTCATCAGAATTTGCATAGGCACTTATTTTACCTTTTCCATAGGTATAATTTATATCTTTTGGTACTAAAAATAGTATTTCAAACTTTCCATTAATTACTTTAGATTTTCCTTTAAAAATTACATTTTTTTGCAATGAAAAATCTTGCGGAAAACTATTATCATCATTTTTTAAGGTAGTGATTGTTTTGGGTTTATCATAAACATTTATCGTTACAACACCATTAAACGTTGGCAGAAATACATTATTTCTATCTTGAATTTCACCATTAATTCTAATTTTAGAAAGTGCTTTTATAGTGTCGTGTGGTTGAGAAATTGGAACACTATCAATCATAGTGATGATTACATTATTTTTTGGAAATGCCAAACGCAAAGCAGGATCGCCAATTAAGGTAAATTTTCTATTATTTTCATAAGAATCAAAATTCAAATTTTTGGTTTCACGAACCATATCACCTAAGGTTTTTGTGATATCATTATTTGCATCAAAAACAGATTGAAGAAAAGCAAAATTAATTTTTTCATTTTCATTTGAATATACTAAACGAGTTGTGGTTACCAATCCAATTCCACCACCATTTTCTTTGAATAAAATTCGTTCACCAGCTGAGTATTTACTAAATTGATCATAAGGTGTAAAATCACAGGTTGCTGTAATAAATAAAGGTAGTTTTGTTGAATTATTCCAACTACTGATATCGTTTAAAGTTACAACGGCTTCTTCTGCTAAACCAAATGGACCACCGTGACCAGCATAATTTATAAACAAAGTACCTTTTTGAATTTTATTATTTATTGCTTCATTTACTGAAGGATATCTTGCGCCGCTTGTACCAGAAGCTTGTGTGTAAGCATCTAAATATATTTTATCAATATTTACTTTTTTTAAGGTATTTTCAAGTGTTGTAGCTAATGTTTCTGCTTGATATAAATGAGTGTTATAATCTTCATCATCTGCAACATATGTTGCTTGTTCACGCCAATCTCCAAACGCTTCTTTAGATGCATATAACTTAATTTTATCGACTGCAATTTGTGCTTGTTGTGCATCATTACAAGGAATTCTTCCAATACCAACATCTACCTTTTCTGCAGTCGTGTTTGTAACATTTGCGCCTTCATTATCATCTAATAAACCAAAATAATCATCTGCCACATAAGTATCAATTAAATTGAATGTTTCAATACTTTGATAGGTTGGCAAAAGGTTGGTAGAAATATTTTTATTTTCAAATGTTCCATCACCAAAAAGCAATAAATATCTTGGCATTTCTGCTATGTTTCCAGCAGCTCTGTCATAAAACATTTTAACAAAATTACGCATTGCAGTAATATCATTTGTTCCTGATGAAAATTCGTTACATACTTTATCATAATCAACTACCGCAACTCTTAAACCGTTTTTGTTGCGATGAAATTGTGCTAGTGCTTCTGCTTGTTGTAAATAAATATTTCTAGTGATAATTAAATAATCTTGTTGAGGTAAATTATGATAATCTGAATTGCTTATTTTTCCTAAACCAGTTGGAACAAGTGTCGTATTTTCAAAAACGACAAACTCTTTTAAAGAATCGGTTGCTATATTGAAACTAGCTGTATTTCCTGATAGATTGTAGTTTATTTTCTGAACATCAAATGGATTGGTAACGTCCCAGATTTCAACATTTGAATTTACATTTTGAATTATAAATTTTGAAATTTCACCAACACCAACTGAACTTTGATTTCTGAAAAGCAAAGGTGAACCCAAATATGTTAAATTGGAAATTGTATTCAGTTGTAAATAATCTAACCAACCTTTAGTATTGAAATCTCCATTTCTATTAAAATTTAAATTGATATTAAAAGAAGAAGGAACATTTGTAAACGTGTATAATGGATTTTGTAAAACTGCAGAATAACAAATTCCTGAAGGGCAAGGAACATTACTAGTAAACAAAGAAAACGTGTTAGATCCACTGATATCAGTAGTAAAATAAGAACCACTTGTTTCAGAATGAGCAGCAAAAGAAGCATTTAATTTAATTGGTTCACTAGCTACTTTATTCGGAAATGAAAAAGCATATGATTTGTCAATAACAGCACCAAACTCATCACCTAAAAATTGTCTGCCAGATTCTGAAATGTTTACTTTGTTTTCTTCAAAAATTTGGTAGTCATTATAAGTTGTAATTGTTTTTGTTTCAGATAAAGGTGATGAATTAATCGAAGATACTCGAGCACCAGCACCAAAGTCTGCTGTAATAAAAAAATTCTTTGTATCGCTATATAAATGTTTTTGAGCAACAAAAATTTGTTTTGTTGTATTATAAGTCCATTTTTCTGGACCAGTTAAATACACTAAAATGTAATCACCATTTTTAAATTGATTAGCATTTGCTGTCACTACTTTCAATGGAAATTCCAATGCATCATCTTCACGAGCAGCGCCTGCAAGTTCAGGCAACATACCTGAACGATGTCCAAATATTCTAAAATTTGAAGGATTTAAATTATCTACATTTAAACCTAAGTTTTTTAAAAATGTATAATCTAACTTATAAATTCCTGCATTCGAAACACCAAATTTATACCAATTGCCATTTTGAAGTATTGAATGTAAAGGATAAATAAAACTAGAAGAAGAATTATCAGAAAGTCGTTGATTTAAATTTTGTCTAATTTCATAATCAAATGATTCCAATACTTCAACAGAACCATTAGTATATCTATAAGGAAATATTGAAAAACCAGCAATAGTTTGTTTTCGCTCAAACCCAACATTTTGCTTGAGAATAACTGAATTTTGAATTAATTGAAGTTGTTTTTCTGAAAAAAGAGATTTATCTACTGTTTGATAAACTTCATTTGTCAAAATAATATCCACATTTGTTGGATTTTGAAATTTTTTACTAAAAGAAAAACTTGGTAAATATTCATTTTCCTTCAAATAAACAGCTTGTTGGAACTTAAGATTTAGTTTATTTAGTTTCCAATTCAAATCAACATGTGACAATATTGGACTTAAATTTTGTGAAAACCCATTGAATAACAACAGCTTAAATATAAACAAGAAATAGATTTTTTTAAACATAGATTTTCAAAATAAGTTTCAACTAAAGTAAGACGAATTTTTAGCTTAAAACGCTGCAAATTAATATTAATGCAATTTTACAATAATTTACAATAATTTAAACATTTTTCCGTTAATAAAGTTGAAATCAAAATTTGGTTAATCAAAAGTTTTGAGTTACCTTTGAATAATATTTTTTTCTAAAAAAGCCGAAAAAATGACCTTAAGAAAAATTAATTACGTATTGTTTATAGCAATAATTGCTGGAACATTTACTATGAGCTGCAAAAAAGGAAGCAGTAAATCAGGTTCTTCATCTACAACAGGATGGAATTTAAATGACAAAAAATGGGGTGGATTTGAAAAATCTCCTAATGCTCAGCAAATTACTGGTCCAAACTTAGTATTAGTGGAAGGTGGTACTTTTGTAATGGGTGCTACTGAAGAAGATTTAACTTATGAAAACAACAACATTCAACGTCGTGTAACAGTATCTTCATTTTATATGGATGAAACTGAAGTAACTAACTTAGACTACCAAGAATATGTTTATTGGTTAGAAAGAGTATTTGGTACAGACCATCCAGAATTTGTAAAAACAGCAAAACCAGATTCAATGTGCTGGAGACGTAATTTAGCATACAATGAACCGTATGTAAAATATTACTTCACACATCCAGCTTACCATACTTATCCAGTAGTTGGTGTGAATTGGTTACAAGCAACTGAATATTGCAAATGGAGAACTGACCGTGTAAATGAAATGATTTTAATAAAAGAAGGATATTTAGACTTGAACACAAACCAAAAAAATGAAGACAACTTCAATACTGAAGCATATTCAAGCGGTTTATATCAAGGTGCTACTAAAAAACAAAAAGAAGATTTAAATCCAAATGGTGCTGGAAAAAGAAATGTTAACTTTAAAGATGGTATTTTATTACCTGATTACAGACTTCCAACAGAAGCTGAATGGGAATATGCTGCTTTAGGTTTACGTGGAAACATGCCAATTAAAGGTGAAGAAGTAATTACTGACAGAAGATTATACCCTTGGGACGGCGCTACATTCCGCTACCAACGTCACAATAAATCACAAGGTGATTTCATGGCTAACTTTATGCGTGGACGTGGTGACTACATGGGTGTTGCTGGTGCGTTAAATGATAATGCAGAGATTACTGCTGATGTACATGCTAACTATCCAAATGATTTTGGTTTATTTAACATGGCTGGTAACGTAAACGAATGGACACAAGATGTTTTCCGTCCAATGACAGAAGCTGATGGTGAAGATTTAAATACATACCGTGGTAACTTATTTACTAAACCATCTACTGAAGAAGGTTTAGATTCAATGGGTCGTGTTAAATATGTTCGTGAAGACGATGCTGATTTAACTAACAGAAGAAACTACAGAAAATCATATGCATTAGACTATAATGACGGTGATTCTTCTTCTCAAGTTGAATACCAATATGGAGTTTCTACTTTGGTTAATAACAAAGCAAGAGTATTTAAAGGTGGTTCTTGGAGAGACAGAGGTTATTATATGTCACCAGGTACTCGTCGTTTCTTAAACGAAGATCAATCATCTGATGATATTGGTTTCCGTTGTGCAATGGTTCGTGTTGGTTCACCTGATGGAAACATGTTTGGTGGAAAAGCATTTGGCGAATTAAACAAAACAGTTCAAAAAATAAAAAAGCAAGAAAGTATAAATAATAGATAGACACAATCTGTCAATAAAAAGTCTTCCAATAATTCGGAAGACTTTTTTATTTTCACCAAATCATAGATGAAGCTACTCACCTATTTCTAAATAAACTAAAATGGAAATAAATCAACTATACGAATTATTCAAACAATCAACTGGTGTTACTACTGATACGAGAAACATAAAACAAAACCAACTCTTTTTTGCACTCAAAGGCGACTCATTTAATGGAAATACATTTGCAGAAAAAGCATTGGAAATCGGCGCATCGTATTCAATTATTGATGAAAAAGAATTTCAACAAAATGATAAATGCATTTTAGTGAATGATGTTTTGAGCACACTTCAACAATTAGCTAATTATCATTTACACCAAATAAATCCAAAACATATCTTAGCAATAACTGGCTCTAACGGAAAAACAACAACCAAAGAATTAGTTAATGCAGTTTTGTCTACATCATATAAAACACATTATACTAAAGGAAACTTAAACAATCACATTGGTATTCCATTAACATTATTAGAAATGCAAGAAAACACGGAAATTGCAATTATAGAAATGGGTGCCAATCATCAAAAAGAAATTGAAAGTTATTGCCAATATGTTGAACCAACACATGGAATTATTACCAATTGTGGCAAAGCTCACCTAGAAGGTTTTGGTGGTATTGAAGGCATCCAAAAAGGTAAAGGCGAATTATACGATTACTTAAAAACACACCACGGAAAAGTACTAGTAAATGGTGATGATTCTATTTTATTGAATATGCTTACACAACGTAATATGTCGAATTATGTTTCATACGGAAATAAGTTAACGAACAATTTTCACAGCACAATTTTAATTGAGCAGCCATTCTTAAAAATACAATTTGAAGACGTAGAAATCGATTCTAATTTATATGGAAGTTACAACTATAGCAATATCATGTGCGCTGTTGCAGCTGGAAAATATTTTGGTGTTGATAATAACGATATCAAAAAGGCAATTTCAACTTATTTTCCAAATAATAAACGTTCTGAAATTCTGGATAAAGGAGATTATAAAATCATTTGTGATTATTACAACGCAAATCCAACCAGTATGCAACATGCATTGGAAAGTTTTGCAAAATCATCTTCTAAACAAAAAATTGTTATACTTGGTGATATGTTTGAATTAGGTGTAGATGCACCGAAAGAACATCAATTTATTGCTGATTTATGTGCGCATTTAAACTTTAATACTATTGTTTTAGTAGGAAAAGAATTCAACAATACAATTACTTCTGAAACTGTTATAAAATTTATCACTACAGATGAAGTAAAAATCTGGTTTCAAAAACAGCAAATTACAGACGCAGAAATTTTACTAAAAGGTTCGCGTGGAATGAAAATGGAAAAAGTGATAGAATAGACTACTTATACAACTCAATTCTATATTTCGACCAATCGAAAAAATTAAGTGTTTCAAACTTTTTTATCATAGGTTTTGATAAATTCAGTTGAGATGCTTTTAATTGCCAAATACCTAAAATATCATCATCATCGAAATATTCGCGTAATTTAGTATACTCTTTTTGGTTAAAGAGTGCAACAATTTCGTTTAAATACAATCTACAGGTTGGTTCCATTGCTTTAATCGTTTTCTTCGTGTCTTGTTCTAGCAATAAAAATGTGAGTGTGTCTGTTGATGAAAAACTAGTTGAATTTACCTTGAAAATCTTATTTCTTCTTGCTGTATCTAAAATAAAAAAATCTTGCACCAATGGCACTGGAAACCAACTTTTACCATCTTGTTTATAGACAAACAAAAAAACCTCGTCGTTCATTGTTGCATCTTCGCTAAAATCAAGTACATTAATTTTTATATTAAAATTTAATGGAGAATTTATAGAAACACTATCTTGTGCAAACGTTTTATTTGCAAAACAAACAGCAAGAATCAGTAATAGAAATGTGGTGTTTTTCATGAAACTATTTTTATGGTTATTCTTAGAACATAACCAACGCAATAATAATTCCAAAGTACACAAAAAATAAGATTTTTTGATTATTTTTCTATTTAAAACGAACAAAGAAGATGCCGAAATAATTCCGAATCTTCGGAACGACATGACACAGTCGCAGCAACGTATCACTGTCATGCTGAACTCGTTTCAGCATCTTAAGTTCAAAATAAACCAATAAAAATGGCATCACAACTACACATCACTACCTCAAAAACTGCTCGAATTTTTACGCATGGAAAACTAACTGAGAAAACGAAATTAGTTTGGATAGTGGCACATGGTTATGGTTTTTTGGCAGAATATTTCATCAAAAAATTTGAAATCTTAGACGAAAACGAGCATTTTGTAGTGGTTCCTGAAGCATTAAATCGCTTTTATACTACTGGAATGAGTGGTAGAGTTGGTGCATCTTGGATGACAAATGAAGACAGAGAAAATGAAATTGCTGACTACATTACATACTTAGATAACGTTTACAAAACCTTAAATTTACAAACAGCAACAAAAATTGTTGCACTTGGCTTTTCACAAGGTGCTTCAACCATCGCACGTTGGTCTATGAAGACTGATTTTAGGATAGATTCATTGGTTTTTTGGGGCTCGAGCATACCAAACGACTGTTTGATATTCAAAGATAAGATAAACGCATTGTCTCCTTATTTATTGGTAGGCGACGAAGACGAATTTATCACAGATCAAATAAAAGAAGAAGTTTTGAAAGGTTTAGATAACGCTGGCATAACATTTTCACATATTTTTTACAAAGGTGGACACGCTATTTTAACCGAACCTTTATTACAACTCAGTTCCTACTTAACAGCACCGTAACAGACTGGCAGTAACTTTGCAGGGAACTTATAAGCTAAGAAATTAGTTTTTTGTTCCAACAAAATTGTTGCCTATGCAAAAATTACTGATTACCATTATTTTGACTGTTAGTGCCTTACTAAATTTTGCACAAACTGAATTTGGAGTTGCCTCTTACTATGGTGATTATTTTCATGGTAGACCAACTGCAAGCGGTGAAAAATATAATCAATTTGCATTAACAGCTGCACATAAGACTTTACCACTTGGCACCATTTTAAAAGTAACGAACGCACAAAATAATAAATCAGTTTATGTAAAAGTAAATGACAGAGGTTCTTATGTTAAAGGCAGAATCATCGATTTATCGAAAAAAGCAGCTGAAATCTTAGGATATAGAAATAAAGGAACGTGTTATGTAAAAATTGAAATTGTAAAACCCAATCAAACACCAAAAGATTTATTAAGTGCTTCTTTAGATATTGCTAAAGAGAATGGAATTGGAACAAACGATTCTATGACAAAACCAGATACTGTAAGCAGTTTAAATGCCTATTCAGCAAAGAAACCATTTGAAAACACGAATAATAAAACAAATTCCAGCAGTTCACCTGCTTCTATGCCTCAACCAGCCATTGAAATAAAGGAAGCCAATCAACACGGAATTAAAAACAAATCTGCCTATTTTGTAATTACTAATTTAGATAAAAACAAACTTGGTTTTTATGGTCTGCAATTAGGTGTTTTTTCAGATCCGTCGGTTATATTTCCAATGATTGCTGATTTAGAAAGTTTATACCATGAAAATGTTGCCATACAACAAACAGAAGTAGATGGCAAAATCGTTTACAAATTATTAGTTGGTAAATTCCAAAATCGTGCATATGCAGATGCACTGAAATTAATAGTTTCACAAAAGTACAAAGATGCATTTGTGGTGAAGTATGAGTAATTGTCTGAACCACTGATTAAGCTGATTATTTTGATTGACATGAATTCATCAATTTAGCTTCATTTCTATTTACTTAATTCCTTATTTTTCCTTGTATTTCTTAGTAAAAAAGCTTATCGATTTCTGCGTTTAAGATACATTTAGTTGCATAAAGTTTTTTTTTGTAACACATTTTTCCTTTAATTATTTTAATAAAAACAAAAGAATACTTATCTTAATTGCATGGCAGCAATTATTGAAACCATAGAAGAAGCAGAACATTTTGTCACTAATTTAAAACGCTCTGACAATTGGGTAAGTAATGATGAATTAATTGCCAAACTCAAAGCAAGTTACGATTTAATACAAACAAACGAACGCGAAGATTTAGTTCCAATAACTTGTGTACACATTGCACTTTACTACATTGATTTAGGCGAATACGGTGAAGCTTGGCACTACACAGAAACTGCTAGAATTAAAGCTGAAGAACAAAAAAATTATGATTGTTTATTAAATGCAATTAGTTTACAGTATAGAATACAACGTTATTTAGGAAATTTAGATGTTGCACAAGAATTACTAAACGAACAAATTAAAATTGCTTTAGAATATGAAAATAATGAACAATTATATAGTGCATACCTTAACCTAGCATACCAATATCATTTATTAAAATTAAAACAAGATTGTATTTATGCATTTGAAAAAGCATTAAACTATGTATTTTAAAAGTAAAGAATATTATTATATTTCAATGACATACATTAATTTGCTGGTCATTTGATTGAATTTAATGAATTTGATAAAGCAAAACAAAACTTTAAAGTAGGAATAGACATTGCAATAAAAATAATTATACATTTTTAAACCCTTTAGCAAATTCAAATTTTGGGTTTTATTATTATAAAAAAAAAAAATTTACAAAGCAATACTTATTATAAAACATCCAATATTGTTAAAAACAAAATTACACTAATGAAGCAATCAAGCAAAATTATTATTAGCAAGATATTATTAAAATTAAAATTTATAAAGAAACTGAAAAACATTAAAACAAATTCAACGATTTTTCTGAAAAATAAAAGCAAAAACAATTTAAATGATGTCTATTATTTATTTTCTGAATTATCTGAGGAACAAAATGACTATAAAAATCATTATCATTTTATAAAAATATAAAACTATAAACGAAGAAATATTTAATAGTGAAACTGACAAACGTATTAAAAATTTAGAAATTATACAAAAACAATATTTTATATGTAGAGAAAACGAACGCTGAAAAAATGGCAAATATTAAACACGAATTCTTGGCAAATATGAGTCATGAAATTAGAACACCAATAAACAGCATTTTAGGTATTTGCTATTTGTTACAACAACGACAACTAGATGAAATGAGTTTTAGTTATGTAAACCGATTAAAACGTTCCGGTGAAAATCTTTTAGGAATTATTAATGATGTATTAGATATTTCTAAAATTGAATGTGGTAAAATGTCGGTGATTATTCAGCCATTTTTATTAGAAACACTTATTGATGACGTATTTAATAGTTTAGAACCCAAAGCAATTGAAAAGAATATTAAATTAAATATTTATAAATCTTATGCGCTAAATACTCAATTAAATGGTGATGTTGTTCGATTACAACAGGTGCTTACAAATTTATTAGCTAATGCCATTAAATTTACACAAGATGGAAGCGTTATATTAAAAATAGAGAATCATAAATCTGCCATCCGTTTTAAAATTATAGATACTGGTATAGGTATTCCAAACGACAAGATTGAAAAATATTTGAACGTTATGAACAAGCTGCTGCTACCATTAAAACTACATTTGGTGGTACTGGCTTAGGTTTATCTATTTCTAAAAAAATAATAGAATTAATGGATGGCACTATTGATATAAAAAGCAAATTAGGCAAAGGTACTCAGTTTATAATAACTATACCGTTTCTAAATGCATCACAACAAGTAACAGAAACAATAAAAAAAGCGATAAACCCAGAGCTTTTAAACCATAAGCATATATTGATTGCAGATGACATCATGGAAAACCGTTTGGTTGCAAAAGAAGTATTACATTATTTCAATAAAACTGTAGTTATTTATGAAGCTGAAAATGGCAAAGAAGTATTAGATATTCTTTCTAAACAAAAATTGGATATTTTGTTTATTGATTTAGATATGCCGATTTTAAACGGTTTAGAAACCTTGCATAAAATCAGAAAAATAAAAAAATACCATTCATTGAAAATAATTGGAAATACTGCTTCTTTATCATCAATGACAAAAGAAGAATTTTAGAACTAGGATTTAATGATTTTATTTACAAACCTTACAAACCAGAAGAATTTATAAGAAGTATTTGAAATAAAAAAGTCGGATAAAATTATCCGACTTTTTATTACAGTATATTTATATTTTATGGACAACCTGCACCTATAATAATTCCATTTCCAGGTAACAAATCAGAATTTCCGTTTGAAGTTCTTAATGCAGAATTTCTATTGAATTTAATACTAGCCGTTTTGTATGCTAAATAAATTCTTTTGTAACAATTAAATTACTTATGTTACTTAAAACTACACCATTCTTATTTTCAACCCAAATTTTAATATTTATTAGATTGTTTGTAAAATCTTTTTAGATTTACTTCCAATTGTTTATCAAATACAAGTGATGTAGATGCTTTGTCATTAATGGAATACTTCAATATTTCATCAGATTGAAGTTGTTCAGTGCTTTGTTCTTAAAAGAGAAATAGGAAACCTGCTCATCAGATTTGGTATTGCTTACCTTGCTGCAACCGAAAATAATAGTACAGTTAAAATAACCATACTACTTTTAATAAATTAAATGTCTGTTTCATAAATTAATTATTTTGGTTAATTAAATTTATGAAACTTAATTTTAACACTTGCAGTTATAAATTTAGTTTTGGACAAAAAACAAAAAGAGTAGATAAGATAAAGATAAGATAATCAATTGATTACATACAGAATTAAGTAATAAATAGTATTGATTTGTGACTAAAAAAATATTACCCAATAAATCTTCAATATAGTACCCATATTATAAGCAACTTTAAAAAATTGCATCTTTACGATGAGTTTTTTGCAAGTTTATACTATCAGCCTCAGTTTTCCAACATCACTAGTCAATAATACTATTATGTTTTACAATACCTAATTGGAATCAAAATTCAGAACCAGTTTGCATTTTTAAAGACATCAAAGTGTTTATATTATCAGAAAAATTAAGCACTTTAGTATAACTTATACTACCAGGTCGTAAATCTTTTCTAACTATTTGATAAATTTTAGTATTTGAATCCCATTTTACCAATTTCCAAAGAATATTTTAATAATGAATTATTATGAAATATTTGTTATTTAGTGAATCAATATAATCAAACTATTATAATATAATATTTATTATGTTTTAAACCGGATTTACTAATAAACTATACAGAATATGATATTTGCTTACCAGAAATCTGAATAATCGCTCTTTTTCAGATTATCATTTTACCAATATTAATATATAAAAGTTATTCTGATCTTTAATCTTGTGATTTAGATTCCTTGAACCATATTTATTAAAATTTTCTGCTAATAATCTCTTGTTTTAAAAAATTGGGTTGAGAAAAAATGAGCGCACTTCATTTGAAATAATAACCGGACCTATTTTGCATAATATCACCATAATTTTATATTGAATATATCCATCTGGTCACGTCGTGATATATTGGCATCAAAAAGGAAGAGTCGTTTAATGGAGACTCTGGATTAATTGATTTTATGTTTATATAATAATTAATTGAATTCTAACGTTTATCAGCATTCTAATATACTATCTAGAGTTATGAATTTATTAACAAGTCCGTCAAATTGTCTAACCGTTTTTCAAAATTATCATTATATATATGTCAACCATCTTTTTCAACTAAGAATTAAGTGTATTTCTTCAAAAAAATTGAATTTTCTAAATCATTATTACTATACATTTGAACTTCCAATTTTCAAAATTGGTAAATTCGAATCGTAGTATAATAATTATTACCATTATATCTAAACTCAGAAATAACACCTTTAAAAGATGCTGTTAACATTTTTAAATTTACTAATGACCAATTAAAAATTCTAAATTAACATTCTCATCAGGGTTTAGTGTTGTAGTTCTTACATTTTAATGCTAAAATTTAAGTTTTACAGTTTTTTCCTTAGACGTATTTCTTAGTCTGTGTTGTCATAATTTATTTTTTAGGTTGAGGCATTCTGATTGAATAATTAAAGTTTATTTGTACCAGCAACATTAACTCTATTTCCAAAAGTTACAGAATTTTACATTTTCATAATATTTCATCTAAAACATAACGTTTTTTTACTATCTAAACCAAACCCCAAATTGAAATTAAACTAGTATAGTTTGCCATTTACCATTTTGATTTTTCCAAAAACCCTAAATCACCCATTGTTTTTTCTTACCATTTGGACGTAAAATCATCATAAGGTCTGAATTTAAATTGCCATAATTTTTAGTTTTAATTAGTTAATAATAATTTTTATTACATTAAAAATAAAGATAATTTCTTATAAAACAAATATATGTTGATTTTTTTCACAAAAACAACATGAATGAGTAAACGGTCGTTTTATTGAGTAAACGGTAAATGCGATGATTTTGGAAGGTTTTATTTCCAAAATCTAAATGGTTATTGCAAGATTATTCTTTAATAAAACTAGAAGTATAGTTGGTTTCTGTAGTCGTAATCATCAACTGATACCAGCCATTTGGTAAATCTGAAACATCTATAGTGTTGTCGTTTGGTAGTGCATTGTATAACTTCATTATTTGTCCAACGGTATTGTAAATAGTAACAGTTGTGTTGTTTTGCTGTGTTAATTGTTTATCTAATTGTAAAAATGAAGTGCATGGATTTGGAAACAGCGTAATCTTTTCTGTTTTTTTGTTCGCAATTGATGTTGTTATTGCATTTAAATTTCTTGTGGTGTTCCAATTGTGATAACCACTGGTACACAAAGAAGCCACATTCCATCGGTAGCGTTTCGTTGGATTTAATTTCACACCAATAGTTGTATTCGTAGTTTCGAAAAAAGTTACTTTATCGCTATCATCAGCTAACGCAATTTTATATTTTGGTACACCAGCAATCGCATTCCAGTTTAATTGAAAAGAATCTGAAGTAATCTGTGTGGCAACTAAATTTTGTGGTGCATCGCATCTCACAGATTGTGGAATTTCTTTGGTTTTAAAGAAATTCCAAGCAATAGTATTCATGGAAATATCTTGTGTAGTTTTACCTAATAATCCTAAAAACAGATCATTCGCACCAGGCCAAACATGTCCACCATTTATTATTTTATAAAACACTTGATCAACTGCATCGCTACAATTCTGATATGTATAACGCACCACTCTTGTACCATCGTTTCGTAAATCTGGTAACGTGTCTTTGTTTGCTAATACGTTACAATTATTTTTTATTTGCCAAAAATGTTTTATCGAATCGATGCCAGGAAAGTTTCCAGGAAATCCTGCGTAAGGTGTTATTGGATCGGACAAACCATTAAAAGCTGCCATGTTTATTGGTCGAGCAGGCACACAGCTACTTAAATTATCAAACACCATACTGGCAACATTTGGTGCAATTGCTGCAATGCGATTGGTGGCATCACATGCCATTTTGTAACTCATAAATCCACCAGCAGAATAACCCATGGAATATACTTTTTTCAAATCTGCGTTATACAACACAGCTGCTCTATCCATTAAATCACCTAAAAAACCAACATCATCTACTGTAGAAGTAACAAAGAAAAAAGTACCTGAATTCCAACGCAAGTCCACTCCTTCTGGATAAATTACGATACATCTTGCAGTGTCAGCAGTCTTATTGAATTGCGTGTAATCCATTTCAAATTGTGCCGTAGTTAAAAAACCATGCATGTTTATGACTACTGGTAAATTTTCCGAAGCATTATAATTTCTTGGTAAATAGACTATGTATTTTCTATTTTTATTTTGCCATTTTATAGTATAATTTTTTTGCGAAAAAACAGGTTGCGCAATAATTAAAAATACAAATAAAATAAAATAAAAGTGCTTCATAGTACTGGTTTATAATTTTATTAAACCTAAAAAAGAATAAGAATGTTTATTCTAAACCTGCATTTTTGATGTACGGTTCAACTTTCATATCGTGTCCTATTAAATCTTTAAATGCTTTGTTTAAATCAACGCTGTTTCCAACAGATAAAATGTATTTTCTGAAACGATCGCAATTTGCTCTTGTAAGTCCACCATTTGCTTTCATCCAATCATACACATTATAATCTAAGGTTTTGCTCCAAGTATAAGCATAGTATGCTGCAGCGTAGCCACCAGACCAAATATGTGCGAAATACGGTGTGTGGTAGCGTGTTGGTACTTCATTTAATAATAAACCATATTTCTGAAGTGCCTCTTTTTCAAATTCTAACGTTGGTTTAAAATCTGCTGGATTTTCCACTGTGTGCCAAGCTAAATCTAAAGTAGCTGCTGCTAATAATTCAGTTACATCATAACCTTTGTTAAATGTTTCTGCTTTTAAAATCTTATCTACTAATTCTTGTGGAATTACTTGTTTTGTTTTATAATGAATCGCATAATTTTTTAAGATAGCTGGTTCTAAAGCAGCATGTTCATTAATTTGAGATGGAAATTCTACATAATCATTAGGTACGGCTGTTCCAGAAATACTAGTATATTTTTGGCTTGCGAATAATCCGTGTAAAGTGTGCCCAAACTCATGGAACATAGTAGTTACATCATCATAAGTGATTAATGATGGATTTCCGTCAACAGGTTTTGCATAATTAAATACGTTGTAAATTACTGGTTTTTGTTTTAACACATACGATTGTTGCACAAAGTTATCCATCCAAGCACCACCACTTTTATTATCACGCGTATAAAAATCTAAATAATAAATGGCAATTGATTTTCCGTTTTTATCAAATACTTCATAAGCAATTACATCTGGATGATATACAGGTAAATCTTTACGTACTTTAAATGTTAAACCGTACATAACTTTTGCAGCATAAAAAACACCTTTTTCTAAAACAGTAGTTACTTCAAAGTATGGCTTTATCTGGCTTTCATCTAAATCATATTTTGCTTTTCGAACCTGTTCAGAATAGTAATTCCAATCCCAAGGTTCTAGTTTAAAACCACCTTTTTGCTTATCAATTATATCTTGAATATCTTTTGCTTCTGCATTTGCTTTTGCAACTGCAGGTTTTGCGATTTGAGCTAATAAATCCAAGGCACGTTCTGGATTTTTAGCCATTTGATCTTGCATACTCCAAGCTGCATAACTTTTTTTACCCATAATTTGCGCTTTTTCCAAACGCAAACGAATAATTTTTTCTAAAATAGCACGTGTATCACCACTATCATTTTTCTCGGCACGAATCCAAGATGCTTTAAATATTTTTTCTCTGGTTGCTCTGTTGTTCAAATATTGTAATAATGGATGTTGTGTGTAATTCAATAATCCAATCATATATTTTCCATCTTGTCCAGCTTCTGTTGCTTTTGCTTTTGCAGCTGCAATATCTGCATCGCTTAAACCATCTAATTCTTTTACATCATCAAATAACACGGCGCCATTTTTACGAGCAATCAATAAAGTATTACCAAATTCAGTATTTAAACTTGCGAGTTCCTGATTAACTTTTTTTAGTTTTTCTTTTTTCTCATCTGATAAATTGGCACCTGCTAATTCAAAGTATTGTAAGTATAGTTCTGTTAGACGTTTATCTTCACCTTTTAAAGAATCTAGTTTGACTGCTTTGATGCGCTTATATATTTTTGAATTCAGATAAATTTTATCATTGTGCGCAGAAAGTTTCGGTGCAAATTCTTCTTCAATTGCTTGTAATGTTGGATTTGTGTTCGCACTAGTTAGTTTAAAAAAAATACTTCTCACTCTAGTTAAATCTTGTCCGCATAATTCTAAAGCCAGAACGGTATTTTGGAAAGTTGCTTTACTTTTATTGTTGGCGATTTTTTCAATTTCTGCTTCATTTAATTTCAATGCATATTCAAATGCAGGTTTAAAATGTTCGTCTTTTATTAAATCAAAGCGTGGTGCCTGATATTGAAGTGTACTCTTTTTTAATAATGGATTGGTTTGTTTGATTGATTTGTTTTGTGCTTGAAGCATACATGAAGTAAGCAATATGCTTACCAAAACTAATTTTTGAAATGTATTCATAAATGATTAAAATTTAACGCTTTAAAAGTAAGACTTTTAATGAAATTAGCAGAATTAAGTTTTGTGCGAATAGAAACTATTTAATTGAATTGCAATGTAGATTCGTCTATTTATTTAAGAAAACATATTTTTTTATAAAACTTTGATTTAGTTTAACTTACAACTATATTTTAATAAAGATTAAAAACAATTACAATTATTTGTATTACTCAATTTAGGAATTATTAATTAAATTTACATAAATATTATAATATGAAAAACGCAATTCTTCTATTTATTTCTACAGTAATTCTTCTTTCAAGTTGTAAAAAAGAAAACAATAGAATTGGAAACGCAACGTATCAATTGGATTCGGTAAGAATTGAAAGTTTAGAT
>JADJSS010000044.1 GCA_016711605.1 Saprospirales bacterium | reverse complement strand
GAAGAAACAGAATTCTTCCGATTGAGAAGAAATTTAGACAACTATGGTATCCTATTCCATTTAACATTTATTTGTAATTTCTGTATTGCCATTCTTCATATTAAATGAAAAGAAATTTAAAGAAATCAAATTACAACTATTGTTGCAGCTTGTATTATTATATTTGGTCAGTTTGGTTGGTCTTTTTAATGAATTGTCCAATGTTACTACCAAAAGGTGGATTTGGATTTATTAGTTTTGGTTTGTTATTAATGGTTGGAAGTATATTTGCTTACATCACATTAACAATGTTATCTAAATTTAAAGATTTAGAGCTCTAGCACACATCCATACGTAAACGAAAGTTTTAAGACTCATATCTAAAATTAAGAAAAATGCCATCTATTTACTAGGATTATTGGACGATAGTACTGCTCTTTATTGTTTTAGTACAATAGAAAAGCATCAGACCTCATCAAAACATTGAAAGATGTAAATAATGAAGGCGGAGAAAATAACTATAGTAAAAAGTGGCTTCTATTTATCGCTTATCGGATTTGGAATAGTTGCGTATTCAATTATTACGTCATACATTTATAAAGATGATATACTTCCCTCAACCAGCTTCACAGGAAGGTGTTTGATTCAACAATTAATTGATGTAACATTATGGATAACAGGTATTGTTTTTATTATTACTCAAGACATTGTTTGGTTTGTTTATAAACACACTACCAAAGAAAGAAAAGATTTTTCTTTCCTCATAATAATGCAATTGAATTGATCTGACAGTTATTCCTGCTATTGTATTAACTATTTTAATTGGTGTTGGTATTTGAGATGGTATACTATTTTTAACGTCTTCAAAGGTAGGCCACGTGATGTAGTTGAAGTTGAAATAACTGGCAAACAATATGCGTGGGTTTTGCGTTATCCAGGTAAAGATGGTAAATTAGGAAAACGTGACTTTACTTTAGTTAATGGTGATAATGAATTAGGTATTGATTGGAACGATCCAGCAAGTCATGATGATTTCAATGCAGATGAACTAGTACTTACCTAAAGGAAAACAGTTTACGCTAATATTGGACATTTGATGTTCCATTCATGATTTCTTTTACTTCAAATGAGTATTATGATGGATGCTGTTCCTTGTGTCCCTACTTATTTTTGGTTTAAAAACCGACTATTTCTCGGCAGAAATGAAAACTATTAGTAAGAATCCTAACTACGAATACATATTAGCTTGTGATCAATTATGGCTCAGGTCATTATAACATGCAGAAAAAGTTAAAGTACTAGAATTTGATGAATATACTAAATGGGCAGATGGTCAAAAGTCTTACTATTATACTGTTGTAAAACCAGCTATGGACAATGGTTCAAAAAGTAAATTCATCTCAATTCCAAAACAAATCAAGTCAGCAAAGTAATTTGTAGAAAATAAAAAGAAAGCTCATTTTGCTTCTAAACTTACAACCGGGTTTCGAGTTGTGTTGTTGCAATGGGTGGTGTTGAAAAATTCTTGGTTGAATTTATCCAAAGTGATAAACAAGTCTCTAAGAAGATTTATGGGTTTTCATTTGATCGCTTATTATTTGAAAACAGGTAAGGCAACATTAATTCCTTCTTCACAAGAACAACTAAAAACGTTGCTGAAATTATGAAAGCATTCCCTAATGTAAATAAATTAGGTGGTTATACAGATAATGTTGGTGATGATAAAGGTAATTTGAAATTATCGACAGATAGAGCAAATAATACGGTAATGAATGAATTAATTAAATTAGGAGCGTTGCATCTAATAGATTGAAAGCCTAGTGGGTACGGAGAACATCATCCAATTGCATCAATTGAACACGATGCAGGTCGACAACAAAACAGAAGAATTGATATTAGAGTAACTAAAAATAAGTGAAAACAGTATTCACTCTAAACCTACTGTTGTAAATCGTTTAAATGATGTAATATCTGTAAAATTAAATAAAAGAATAAAATCCAATATAAGTTAAACTTTTAAACAGCTACCAATGATGTACATTCAAGGGGGCCAATGGCGGTCACTACTTAAAGAAACATTTATTACTAAATATATTTTTAGCTTAGATCACAAAACAATTGGTAAACAATTCTAATTACTGGTATGGTTTGGGCTGTCTGGTGGATTGTTTTCAGTATTATTCCGAGTACAATTAGATGGCCTGATGAACATTTCCGCTGTTAGAAAAGTTATTTGGTGCTTGGTATACAGATGGTAAATTAAATCCAGAAACATACTATTCTCTTATAACAATGCATGGCACTATAATGGTATTCTTTGTATTAACAGCAAGTTTAAGTGGTACTTTTGCAAATGTTTTAATTCCATTACAATTAGGTGCTCGTGATATGGCTTCGCCTTTAATGAATGCATTATCGTATTGGTTTTTTGCCTTGTCAGGTATTATAATGTTTGCTTCATTATTCTTACCAACGGGTGCAGCTTCAGCAGGATGGACGATTTATCCACCGCTAAGTGCATTGCCACAAACTTCACCAGGTTCAGGTGATGGTATGAGTTTATGGTTGATTTCAATGGTTTTATTCGTTGTGTCAACATTAATGGGTGGTTTAAATTATGTTTCTACCATATTAAACATGCGTACGAAAGGGATGAGTTTATTTAGAATGCCTTTAACAATTTGGGCACTATTTTTCACAGCAATTATTGGTATCTTGTCATTTCCAGTTTGTTTCTGGTGTAGTTTTATTAATTTTGATAGAACATTAGGTACTAGCTTTTATTTATCTAACATTGTAATCGGCGGTGTTGCCCAACCTTATGCTGGTGGTTCTCCAATTTTATTTCAACATTTATTTTGGTTTTTAGGCCATCCTGAGGTTTATATCGTAATTCTGCCAGCAATGGGTATGGTTTCTGAAATTTTAGCCGTACATGCACGTAAACCAATTTTTGGTTATAAAGCGATGATATTCTCAATATTAGGTATAACTATACTAGGATTTATAGTTTGGGCGCATCATATGTTTATGGCTGGTATCAATCCATTCTTAGGATCTGTATTTACACTTTTACATTATTAATTGCAATACCATCCGCCGTAAAAGTATTTAATTGGATAACTACTATTTGAAAGGCGATTTACATATCACACCACCATTTATATTTGCTGTTGGTTTTGTTTCGATGTTTATTTCAGGTGGTTTAACAGGTATTTGGTTAGGTAACTCTACCATTGATATCCAATTACATGATACTTATTTTGTAGTGGCGCATTTTCATATTGTAATGGGTGTTGCAGCATTTTTTGGTATGTTTGCTGGCGTCTATCACTGGTTTCCTCGTATGTTTGGTAGAATGATGAATAGCACATTAGCATATATTCATTTTGCGATTACATTTGTTGGTTCGTATTTAATTTTTTGGCCTATGCACTTCCAAGGTTTAGCAGGTGTACCAAGAAGATATTATACCAATAATAATTTTGAAATTTTTGCTGTATTTAATGATATGAATAAAGTTATAAGTATTGCTGCTATAATTGTATTTATGGCTCAACTTTTATTTTTAGTAAATTTCTTTTACAGCATATTTAAAGGTAAAAAGGCAACTCAAAACCCTTGGAATGCGAATACATTAGAATGGACTTCACCAATAGAAGGTATACATGGAAATTGGGATGGTGATTTACCAGAAGTTCACCGTTGGGCTTATGATTATAGTCGTCCAGGTAATGAGAGCGACTTTATTATGCAAAATATTCCTTTAACAGAAAAAGAAAAAACAGAAGCAGATCATTAATAAATGAACTATTTTATTTTTTTAAAAAATGCAATCGAATACAACACATATAATACAACCATCTATTTTTAAAGTAATATCTTTAAAATATAAAGATATTGTAGAATTAACAAAATTACGTTTATCGTTATTAGTGGTATTTTCAGCTGTGATGTCATATTTATTATCCGTAAAAACTACTATAATTTGGGCAGATATAATTTGGCTTTTTTAGGCGGTTTTTTGGTTACTGCATCTTCCAATACCATTAATCAAATTATTGAAAAGATTTAGATAAATTAATGTCTCGTACACAAAATAGACCATTACCAGCAGGTAGAATGCGTTTAGTGGAAGCATATATAATTGCAGGTATTTCTGGTGTAGCAGGCATTTTTATTTTAGGATTTTATTTTAATGCATTGAGTGGTTTATTGGGTGCTTTAGCATTAATATCGTATGCTTTTATCTACACTCCATTTAAAAGAATTAGTCCAATAGCTGTTTTTATTGGAGCAATTCCTGGTTCTATTCCATTATTAATTGGTTATATGCAGCAACCGACTCAATTGGTTTAATTGGTTTGTGTTATTCTTTATTCAATTTTTTTGGCAAATACCTCATTTCTGGTCTATCGCATGGTTATTAGATGAAGATTATAAAAAAGCTGGATATTTTTTACTTCCTTCACAAAATGGAAAAACAAGATCAACAGCATTGCAAAATATTCCTTATTTAATTGGTTTAATTTAGTTAGCATATTACCTTATGCATTACACATTTCAGGTATTACATCGTTAATAATTTCTTTAATTGCAGGCATGTATTTTTTAAGCACAGGTATTCAATTAGCAACTGATTTGTCTGATAAAAGTGCAAGAAAACTAATGTTTGCTTCGTTTATTTATTTACCAGTCGTATTTTTAGCATTAGTAATAGATAAATTATAATGATTTTGACACCAACATATAATACAAATAATACCTCTAACCAAGGTGCACAACGTTTTACGATGTGGTTAGTTATTGTATCGTTAATGATGACGTTTGCTGGGTTTACAAGTGCATTTTTAGTTCGTAAAGGTGCTGGTGGTGCATGGTCTGTTTTTAATATGCCAACCATTTTTAATTTATCTACATTAATGATTGTAATAAGTAGCTTCACATTAATAGTGGCACATATATCCAACAAAAAACAAAATAAATTAATGACTTTTGTTGGATTGTTATGTACACTAATTCTTGGAATCCTATTCTGTTCGTTTCAGATTATTGGTTGGTCTCAATTAACAAATCAAGGGATATATTTATCATATAACCCAAATCCAGCAGGTCCATTTTTTTATGTAATAACATTTGTACATGCACTACATGTTGCATGTGGCTTGCTTTTTATTTTAATTGCAACTATTCGCTCATTTTTAAAATTAAAAGAAGCACCAGTAAAAGTATAATTTTAGAATTAGAAAATTCACAAAAGGTATTTACCTAATTAGAACCGATTTATTGTCGATGTATTGGCATTTTATGGGTTTATTGTGGTTATACTTATTCGTATTTTTATATTTATATTTAAATTTAAATCATTAATCGTATAAAGTTTATATAATGGCACATGTTTTAGAAGTAAATGAAAAACATCATATAGATGAACATCAATTACCAATGTCTGATAATGGTGAAGGCGGTGAAAAATCACCTATGAATATCAGTTATGGTAAAACCATGATGTGGTATTTTCTTTGTCTGATGCTTTTACGTTTTCGGCTTTCTTAATTGCTTATGCATCTTTAAGATTAGGACATAAATGGTGGCCAAACCCGAATGATGTATTTAATGCTATGCCGTTTATGGGTCATCATAAAATACCAATGGGTTTCGTTTCAATCATGACATTTATTCTTATTATGAGTTCCGTTTTTGTAGTGCGTGCAGTACAAGAAGGCCACAGAATGAATAAAAAAGGGGTAATGTTTTGGATGATTTGGGGAATTATTGGTGGAGCTGCATTCTTGGGTTGCCAAGCTTGGGAATGGCAACATTTAATTGCCGAAGGCATGCGCCCATTTTACAATGTTTTCCATGAAGGAGCAAAGGTGTTACACGTTGTGGAATATTCACGAGCAAGGAAAGCCGTTGTTTTCTCCTGGTCCAGTTGCTTTTGGTGCTTTGTTTTTTGGTATCACTGGTTTTCACGGTTTCCACGTTTTTACAGGTGTATGTTTAAATATTTGGGGCTTCTTTGCAAATGCTGCAGGTGTTTTTGAAAGAAGAGACCATTATGAAATGATTGAAAAGCTTGGATTATACTGGCACTTTGTAGATTTAGTTTGGGTGTTCGTATTCTTAGCATTCTATTTAATGTAACTAATAATTTTTTAAAAATATAAATATATTATCTTATGTCAGATCATCATGTATCAGAAGAAGAATATAAAAAGCAAGTTGGCAATGTTTGGCGTGTAACAGTAATTTTATCTGCTGTTACAATTATAGAAGTTGCAATTGCTTTAATTTTGGAAATAAATGGCCAAAATTATTATTAAACTCTATCTATGTAGTGTTTAGTTTAGCTAAGGCCGCTTATATCATTGGAGAGTTTATGCACTTAAAATATGAAAAACGTGTTTTCATGCTTTCAATAGGGTTGCCATTGGCATTTTTAGTTTGGGCAATTATTGCATTTGGTGTAGAAGGTAACTATTTACACAAATTGCTTTATTTAATCAAATAATTCGTTGTAAATTACAGCAATGAATGCTAGTAAAAAATCTTTCCTATTTTCTTTCTTTTTATTTTTGCAATTCCTGTACTTTTTTAATAGTATTTATGAAGTTGCATAAAGATGCACCTAAATTAGATACAAAAAATGTATTGCCAATTTATGGTCCCAAAAATGCTTTTGAAAATGAGAATGCAAAAGGTAAAAAATTTATAGATACCGCTTATTTTCAGATTCCAGATTTTTCCTTTGTAAATCAATTAGGCGATACCATTACAAAAGATAAAGTAAGAGGTAGGATTTTAATTGTAGATTTCTTTTTTACAACTTGTCAGAGCATTTGTTTGGATATGCATCGAAACATGAAATTACTCCAAGACGAATTTAATGATGAACCAGATGTTCAATTACTATCACATACTGTTGATCCTGAAAATGAT
Source organism: Saprospirales bacterium (assembly GCA_016711605.1). GTDB lineage: Bacteria > Bacteroidota > Bacteroidia > Chitinophagales > JADIYW01 > JADJSS01. Next base: position 321,666 of record JADJSS010000044.1, on the reverse strand, counting down.
AGCGTAAAACAATTATTTCAATATGCAAATAATAATGTTAGCTCAAAAACTGGTTTTTATTAACTGGCGATAAAAAGAGATTTATAAAATGGCACGCAATGGCTATTTTATTACAGCTACTCAAGGCGATGGAGGTCCAACTGATTTTATACATGATGATAAATTGGTATTAATTGATAAAGAAGGAATGATTCGTGGATATTATAAAGGGACTGACTCACTAAAAGTAAAACAACTAAAAGATGCAGTAAAAGTATTATTGGCGAGTTATGCAATTCCGATGAAATCAAATGCTAAAACAAATTAATCATGTCTTTTCTTACCACCACATCTAATAAAACAATTATTGTAATTGCATTGATTTCTATTTTAGTGCCAAGTTTAGTAATTGCGATGCTAAAATTTCACCACGAAATTACACATGGCATAAATCTTAATTTTTTCCAAAATTTAATGCATGTATAAATACAGGAACTACCATTTGTTTGTTACTTGGATTTTTATTTATCAAACAAAAAAATAAAAATACACATCGGTTTTTATGTTGCTGCACTTATTTTATCTTGTATTTTTCTAACATCATATATTATTTATCACACCTTAAAAGCAGAACATTCTACGTAATGTAGGTACTGGGAATTATTAGAGTGATTTATCTTTTTATTTTAAACACACATATTATTCTTTCAGCTATTGTGTTGCCATTAGTATTAAAAACATTCTCATTTGCTTTTCAATCTAATTTTATACAACATAAAAAATGGGCAAAATACACATTTCCAATGTGGTTATACGTTGCCATTTCTGGTGTGCTAGTTTATGTTTTTATGGCATCGTATTATTGAGTATAAATATTTTCTGCATTCATAAAAGAATAAGCGTTTACAAGTAAATATTACTTAACAATTAATTCCAATCTCATTTAAAGAATTCGATGTATCTTTATAGTACGATGAAAAAATAATTACTTTACTATTTGTAATACTATTTATTGTAGTTGCCTCAGATACATTTGCTCAATGTCCGATGTGTAAAGCTGCGGCATCACATTCTGAATACGCCAAAAGTTTGAATACAGGAATACTTTATTTACTAGCATTTCCATTTGTTACATTAGGTGCAGTGGCACTTATTTGGATGAAAAACAAAGAAAAATTTAAATAATTATTCAACTTGTTAATTTAAATTTCTTGGAAAAACTATTAATTAAATCGCCACTTCGTCAATCTGTAAACGGTACTATTCAATTAAATGGTTCTAAAAGTATTAGCAATCGTGTGCTAATCATTAATGCATTATCTAATCATTTAATAGAGATTGATAACCTTTCAAATGCTGATGATACATTATTTATGCAACAATTGTTGCTATCTAAGGATGGTTGTTTAGATGCAGGTGCTGGTGGTACCACATTCCGTTTTTTAACAGCATTTTTAGCTACACAAGCTGGTAGGGAAGTTGTATTAACTGGCAGCGAACGTATGCAGCAAAGGCCTATAAAAATATTAGTAGACGCCTTACAACAATTAGGTGCAGATGTTTCTTATGTAAATAAAGAAGGATTTCCACCATTACGCATAAAAGGAAAAAAAAATTAAAAGGTGGAAAATTTGCATTGCCAGCTGATACATCATCGCAATATATAACGGCACTTTTACTAATAGCACCTACTTTAGAAAGCGGATTAGAATTAGAATTAATCGGAAACATAGTTTCTGTTCCATATATCAAAATGACATTAAGTATAATGGAATATTTTGGTGTAAAAACAAGCTTTATAGATAGAATAATTAAAGTAGAAAATGGACAATATCAACCCAAAAATACTACGTTGAAGCAGATTGGAGTGCAGCTACTTATTTTTATTCAATGTCGATTTTAGCCAAGCAATCTAAAATAGAATTAAAAGGATTAACCAGTCAGCAATTGCAGGGCGATTCAGTAATTGCTACAATTGCTCAAAGTTTTGGTGTAAAAACTACTTGGAATGAAAATGCAATTGTTATAGAAAAAATTAGCAATCCAGCATTTGACTCATTTAATTTTGATTTTATTAATTGTCCAGATATTGCACAAACCGTATTGGCTTTTGCTGCAGCAAAAAAAATAGAAATGCAATGCGCTGGTTTACAAACATTGCGAATAAAGGAAACTGATAGAATTGCTGCAATGGATACAGAATTGCAAAAATTAGGTTTAGCTTCATTGACAGAAATAGATTCGAACAATTGGAAGTTGGAAATAGGTCAATTGTCGACAGTCTACAGTCGACATTCCATTGTCCATCGTCCATCGACTATCGACCATCAACCATCGTCTGTAGAACATCGTCAATCGTCAGTAGTTACTTACGATGATCACAGAATGGCAATGGCATTTGCACCACTTTGTTTAACACTTGATGTACTAATTATAGAAGAGCCAAATGTAGTATCCAAATCGTATCCGATGTTTTGGAGTGATTTGAAAAAGTTGGGATTTGAGGTGAATGTTATTTAACTAATTCTCTCATTTTTGTCATCATGTAAAATGGTGCATCTACCGAACTAATATTCACTAACAAATCAGGAATGGTGCCAGCTGGGTCGGTAAATGCTTGTTCAATTATTTCTGTTTTATTTTCGCTAATTGGTGATATTTTCCAAGTAGCTTTCATTTTATGTATTCTAACATTGTTCTCATTTTCAGGCATTAACTTAGGAGCTGCTTCTGCAACAATATAATAAGCACCAGAAGCGTCTGGTTTTATAGTAAAATGCGTAATTAAATCTCTTCTTTTTATTAACGGTGCAGATGCTGTGATGTAAGTATAAAATTCATTATCACTCACTTTTTTTACTAATTTACCACTTCCAATATCTACTTTGTACGATATTTTTTCATGGTTTTTATAATCTCGTAATAAGTCAATTACCTTTTCAATATTTGCATTTACAATACCTGTAACTTTTGATTCTTTCAGTTTGGTGTTTTCAATTTTTCGTGTCCAAACTTTAATACCATCTTTGTCTTTTTCTAATTTCCATTTTTCTTGTGCAGTAAGTTGCATCGAACAACAAAATAAGATTAAATAAAATAAGATATTTTTTGCATAAAAATTTATTTAAAAAGTTCTTTTAATTTAGTTAACATGGAAAAAGGCGCATCAGCAATTGCCATATTTACAAACGCTTTTGGTATGCTGCCACCTGGATCGGTTAATGCTTGATGATAGATTTCTGTTTTACTATTTGATATTGGTGTAAATTTCCAAATAGCATTTATTTTTTTAATACGAACACACTTTTCATCTTCTGGTATAAAATCAAACGCATTATCTACTTTTAAAATTATAACACCTTTTTCATCAGCTGGTAGAATTGTATATTTTGTTACAATATCTCTGTTCTTTATAAAAGGAGCACTCATTATTGTTAAAATATAAAATTCATTTTCAGATATTTTTTCAATTGTTTAGTTGTCCCTTTTCTAATTTATACATCCAATTATCGTACTGTTTATAGTTTTTAAAATATGCTACAACTTTTTCAATCTCAGCATTTACAACAACATTACTTTTAAATTCTTTAAAGTAGAATTTTCTGGTTTATGAGTCCAAACCTTAATACCATTCTTATTTTTTCCAACTTCCAATCATTTTCAAAGAAATAATATTTGAAAGGATTATAAAAAAATGAATAAAATAGGTTTAATAATATTCATACCAATTTATAGTTACTTTTTTAATGGTTAAAATAATTTTTTATAATGAGAAAAGTAAATTATTTACATTTCTTAAGTAAAAAAATAGAGATGCTATTTTTTCCATAAAATTTTAAAATAGTTCACTAATAAATCAAAAGTTTGCACTAAATTTGCTATACAATCATAAATGCAAATATCATGCGCAAATTTTTACTCTCATTTTTATGCTTATGTTCTATAATTACACTTAAAGCAACCGACCAAGGTTATTTAGGTGTTGTAGTAAATGATTATATAGGAAAACAATTTAATGGTGCATTGATTATAAATGTAATGGACGATGGTGCTGCGAAACAATATGGTTTATTAGATAATGATATTGTTACATCTATCAATAATTTTCCAATAGTTAAAAAATCAGATTTAGTTGATTATTTAAAAAACAAAAATTGGGGCGACGAAGTACAGATTACCTTCAACAGAAATGGCATTGTAAAAACTACAAAAATATTTTTTAGGATATAAAGGCACAAAAAAAACATACAATGTATATAAAAATGTAAAATCTGATGGCGAACATTGGAATTTTACTGATGATAAAACAGAAGTTCTATTAACTGAAGAAAATATACCAATTTCTATTTCTAAAGTTAACGAAAATGGTATTAAAGATGAATGGATAGTTGCTTATCCGTATAAACAAGAAGAAGTTCCACAATATTTTATTGATATTGATGATAAAGTTTTTTGTATAAAACGTATTAAAGAAGATCAAGCAAAAAGAAATTGCAAAATCAATGACATAATATATATTAAAGAATTTAAAGACGAGAAAAAAGAAGAAATTCCTGCTGCAAAAGTGGAATTAATACCTGAATTGTTTTCTGTATATCCAAATCCAAATAATGGTCAATTTAATATCAAATTTTCGAGCAATGAAAAAAGGTACACCACAACTATTAATTTTTGATATTGCAGGCAGAATAGTACAAACAGACATTGTTTCAAAATTTCCATGGCGAATTTATTAAACAATACGATTTATCAAACGAAGCGAAAGGTGCGTATTTGATTCAATTAAAAATTGCGATAAATTGACTAGCAAGAAAATGATTCTTCAATAAAATGGAATACGTTTTTGCATAGTTTTAACTAAAATTAAAGTACAACTCTAAAAATATTCATCTATATTTGACACAAATAATAAACTAACATTCATGAAAAGATTTTTACTACTTAACTTAATTGCATTTTATTTGTTACCACTTTTTTGCAAAAACACTGGCTTTTTAGGTGTTGTAATTAATGATTATAATAAAGATGGTGTTACAGGTGTTTCTATTACGAATTCTATTGAAAATGGAGCAGCACAAAAATTTGGCCTATTAGAAAATGATGTTATTACAACGGTAAACAATATTGTAAAAAAATAAGGCAGAATTAGTTGCTCAAATTGCATCTTATGATTTAGGAAATGAAGTAACGCTTACCTATTTGCGAAATGGAAAATTAAATTCTGCAAAAGTTATCTTAGGCAAAAAGCCAGAATTAATTACATATCAATTACAAAAAAACATAAAAACAGATGGCGAACATTGGTATTTTCCTACAGATAAATTAGAGTTGATTTTAAAATCAGATAATTCTTTAATTGCTATTGCAAAAACAGATGAAACTGGTAAAACTACCGAAACAATTAAGGTTGAAAATAATTCTATTGCATCTGTAGTTCCTCAATTTCCTGGAATTGAAGATAAATTTCAAGCAATTAAAAGTTTGAAAAAAGAAAGAGAAAAATGTGGTTGTGATTGTCCGATTAAGCAATATACTTATCCAAAAATAACACCAGATGTTGTTGAAATTAAAAAACCGATTACATCAACTGTCTTAATTCCAGAGCGTTTTACAGTTTCGCCAAATCCAACATCTGGTAGAATTACTGTCGATTTTTCTTCAAAAGAATCAGGAACACCACAATTATTAATTATGGATATTACAGGAAGAATGGTGCAACAAGAAGTAGTACAAAATTTTTCTGGTGAATTTTCTAAATCGTATAATTTAGAATCAGAAGCACGTGGCGCTTATATCATACAATTAAAAATTGGTGATAAGTTAACTAGCAAAAAAATCATCTTACAATAAAAAATTAAATCATTATTAAAGCCATCACAATTGTGGTGGCTTTTTTTATTTATAAATGCGATTTGTGTTATTTTTTTATAGGTTTAATTTTGAAATTTTCCATCTATTACTTCAAGCACAATACTAATTGCACAATATTGATTATGCCATCGTTATAATGAATTGCATTTTTTTATTAGCTTGTGGTACAAATTTTGTTATTAAACACTTATTACTTAAACTTAATATTATTGTATGCCAAAATTTTAATTGTTGATGATGAAAAAGCAATAAGAAGAACACTAAAGAAATTTTAGAGTATGAAAATATACAATTGATGAAGCTGAAGATGGAGAAATTGGTTTAGATAAAATTGAAAAAAACAATTATGATGTTATTATTCTGGATATTAAAAATGCCCAAAAGATGGCATTGAAGTATTAACGGAAATGCAACAAAAAGGTATCGATACACCATTATTGTTTTATCAGGACATGGAAATATAGAAACAGCCGTAGATGCAGTAAAAAAGGCATTCGATTATATTCCAAAACCACCAGATTTAAATCGTTTACTAATAACAGTGCGTAATGCAATGGACAAAGTTTCTTTAGTAACCGAAACAAAAATTCTAAAAAAGAAAATTGCAAAATCGAAAGATATAGTAGGTGATTCTAATCCTATCTTAAAAATAAAAGAAACCATTGCAAAAGTAGCACCAACCGAAGCACGCGTTTTAATTACAGGCGATAATGGATCTGGTAAAGAATTAGTAGCACGTTGGTTGAACAAAGCAAACAGAAGCAACGGACCTTTAATTGAAGTAAACTGCGCGGCAATTCCAAGTGAATTAATTGAAAGCGAATTATTCGGTCACGAAAAAGGAGCGTTTACATCAGCCATAAAACAACGCATTGGAAAATTTGAACAAGCTAATGGTGGTACGCTTTTTTTAGATGAAATTGGAGATATGAGCTTGCCGGCACAAGCAAAAGTATTACGTGCATTGCAAGAAAATAAAATTACCAAAGTTGGTGGCGACAAAGAAGAAAAAGTGGATGTGCGTGTTGTGGCTGCAACCAACAAAGATTTACTAAAAGAAGTAGAAGAAAATCGTTTTCGGATGGATTTATACCATCGCTTAAGTGTAATATTAATTCATGTGCCATCTTTAAATCAACGCAAAGATGACATACCTGTTTTAACAGAACATTTTTTAAATGAAATTTGTGGCGATTATGGAATTCCTGTTAAAAAAATTGATAACGATGCTTTAGAAAGTTTACAAGCTCGCAATTGGACTGGTAACATTCGTGAACTTAGAAATGTAGTTGAACGATTGGTAATTATGAGTGATAAAAAAATTACTAAACAAGATGTAATTGATTATTCTGGTCCAAGTACAAAAGCTGAAAACAAAGGAATTGATTACGATAAATTTGCTAATCTACAACAACTAAACGATTATGTAGAACGCAGTTTTATTGAAAATAAATTAGATAAAAACGACTGGAACACCGCACGAACCGCAGATGATATTGGCATTAGTAAAAAAACATTAGAAGAAAAATTAGAAAATTTTGGTTTGAAAAGAAGATAAATTAAACATCAATATAATTTTCAAATTTAATAAAACTTTACAAGTTTCCATTTGTATATAAAATAATTAATTTTAATTCGATCTATTATATTAATATGTACAAATTTCATTAAATTTATATCTTAAAAAACAACATGAAATATTTTTTGATAATAGTATTAGCAATTGTATCAACAACAATTAGTTTTTCTAAAAATATCGATGGATTTAAAATGGGCAAATTTTCTGATGAAGAAATTAAGCTGATTAAATATATTGCAGATTCAACAGCTGGTGCTGTTATCTTATATAATTATGGTAATATTAGTTTTATTTACAACGACACAAAATCTGGCTTTGAAATAGAAATGGTTAGAAAAGTTAGAATTAAGATATTAGACAACTCAGCGTTAGATAAAGCCAACATTAAATTGGTATTATACAAAAATGAAAATGATGAAGAATCTATTTCAAAAATAAAAGCATCATCTTGGAATTTAATAAACAACAAACTCGTTGAAACTGAAATGACTAAAAGTTCCATCTTTAAAAAAGAAATAGACGAAAAACATAATAGTATCAATTTTGCATTACCAAATGTTAAAGTTGGATCTATTTTAGAATATGAATATGTTTTTAAATCACCATTTATTTATGAATTACCAACTTGGACGTTTCAATATGATATTCCAGTAAAAGTGAGTCACTTCACATTAAGTGTGCCAGAAATATTTAGTTATAGATCTAGTGTAAAAGGATATTTACAACTTCCAACTCCATTACGTGATTCTAGAAAGGAAACCGCTAATTACATGATTACTAAAAACACTGAGATGTATAATGGTTCAACTAGTATTGGAAATAATACAACAACAGGTACATTTGAATTTAATGTAGATGAAGTTACTTGGATAATGAAAGATATTCCATCAATAGAAGAAGAACCCTATGTTTCTACTTTAGATAACTATATTTCTCAAATAAACCACGAATTAATTCTACTCAATATCCAAATTCACCCCAAAATATTTTTCTAATACTTGGCAAAGTTGTATAAAAGAACTTTACAAGAAGACAAATTAGGAATGCAAATTACTAGACCAAGTGAATATTTAAATGATATTTTAGCAAAGATGAATGATGAATCATACCCACTTAATAAAATTAAAATTGGTTATGATGCAATTAGAAACAAAATGAAATGGGACAATAATAGATCTATATTTTCAACTTATACAATTAAAGATGCTTACAAAAATGGCATTGGCAATGTTGCTGAAATTAATTTAAACTTATACAAATTGCTAACAAATGCAAATATCAAAGCTGATATTGTATTATTAAGCACACGAGACAATGGATTTCTTCCAGAATTTCCAAATATCACAGGTTTTAACTATCTAATTGTGATGGTAGAACATAACGGGCAAAAATTATTTTAGATGCTACAGATAGAAACTTAAATATTGGCGAATTGCCTAAACGTTGTTTAAATGGAAATGGATTATTGTTACGCGAAAATAGAGTGGATTGGGCAAATATCACCTCAACTCAAACTTATAATGATATCTGTTATATTGATGCAAAGTTAGACGCTACTGGCAAAGTAACGGGTAAGATAAGCTATAATAAAAAAAGTTATGCTGCATACTTATTAAGAAATGAATTAACCGATAAAAATGATATTGAAGAATATTATTCTGATAAGGTTAAAAGAAATCCAGGCCTAAAACTGATTTCTAAGTCAATACAAAATGCAGATAGTATTCAGTTGCCTGTTAAATTATCATTCGATTTTGAGTTAGATAATGCTGGAATGGTAAATGATAATTTAATCTATATTATACCAGAATTAATTGATAAAACAACAGAGAATCCGTTTAAATCCAAAAAACGCGAATATCCAGTTGATTTTGCTTTTCCATTTGATGAAACTTATATTTTAAATTTAAAACTACCAGATGGTTATAAGGTAGAAGAAAAACCAGAGAATTTTGCACTCAAATTGCCCAACAACGACGCATCTTTTAATTATACACTTAGCGTTCAAAATGGAAACTTAATTCAATTAAATTATAAACTTGCAGTTAAGAAAACCATCTTTGTTCCAAGTGAATACGATGCCTTGAGAGAATTTTATACATTATTATTGAAAAAATTAGATGAACAAATTGTACTCAAGAAAATATAATGCGTTAGTAACAAAATCTTTTACGTTTTTTTTTATGGAGCATACATTCTAAATTAATTGCTCAAAAATATAACTACTTCAGATAGAAGTATTGCAGATGCAGTTGTGGAAGATGCCAATTATCTTGCTACCATTAACAAAGACTCTTACACTTATTATGTTCATGAAAAAATTAGATTTAATAATGATAATAAAATTGAACTTGCAAATCTTGTAATTGGATATGATAAATATACCGATGTAAAATTTAATTATTGTAAACTATATAATAAATTCGGACAAGAAATAAAACGAATAAAAAAATCAGATTTAGAAGACATTGCTAGCATGAGCGAATTCGCAACGGATAGCAGAATGTACTTTTATGATTTTTCTAATGATATCAATCAATTTCCTATAACTGTTGAATTCGATTATGAAATAAAATCTAATAAATTAGTTAATATTCCATCTTGGAATCGTGTTTTCGATTATAACATTGAAGTAAAAAAATCAACCTATTCTATTATTTGTAAATCAGAAAATAGTATTCGGTTTTTAAGAAAAACAATGCACCTAAAGTTTCAAAAGAAACTATTAAAGATAAAACACAATTTAGTTGGTCTATAAAAGATTTTAGTTCTATTAAATACGAATCCTATTCGCCACCAATTGAATATGTTGCACCTTATGTGTTAATTGCACCATCAATAATTGTTTATAATAAATTTGATAATAAATTTGAAAATTGGGAAGATCTTGGAAATTGGATTTCTAAATTAAATGTTGGACGTGATTCATTATCGAGTGAAATAAAAAACAAATTGATTGATTTGTCAAAAAATGAACAATCAACTTCAGGTAAAATAAATATTGTATATAAATATTTACAATCAATAACAAGATATGTAAGTATACAATTTGGTATTGGTGGATTGCAACCACAGTTTGCTCAAAAAACAATTGAAAATGGATATGGAGATTGTAAGGCATTAAGTATGCTAATGATTGCGTTATTAAAAGCAATTGATATCAAAGCTTATTATACGTTAGTTAAAGCTGGAGACAATGAAAATATAATAAAAGAATTTCCTTCAAATCAATTTAATCATGCAATAGTTTGTGTGCCTCTAAATAAAGATACACTTTGGCTTGAATGTACAGATCAAAATATACAATTTAATTATTTGAGTGACTTTACTGATGATAGAGATGTATTTGTAATAGCAGAAAAACCGTTTATTACACATACAAAAACCTATACTCAACAAGAAAATTATATTAAAACAATTGGACAAATCAGTATTGCTGAAATGGGTGATGCAAAATGTAATCTTATCAAAGAGGCAGGATTTCTTGCTTCAGATAATTTGTTTACTATTAAAAATACAGTTTCTTCAAAAACAAAAGAAGAATTAATAACCAAATTATTTAATTTTAAAATTTAGAAATAGATAAGTATAACATATCTAATACAGATTCAATTTTGCCTAAAATCAGTTTAACCACACATATTACTTCAAAAAATTATGCAACAGTTACAGGTAAACGTTTATTTATACCATTAAATAGATTGTACTCAGTATTTTATGCTTTTGACAATGATACAATTAGAAATTTACCATTTTCTATAACCACCAATAAAATGTATACTGACTCGATTGAATTTAATATTCCAAAAGATTTCATAGTTGAATCAAAAAGTAGTACATATAAAATTGAAACTTCTTATGGTAAATATCAATTTGATTTAGTTATATCTGGTAATAAAATTAGTTATACTCGTAAATTTTTTATTATAAAAGGCATATATCCAGCAATGAATTCGAAAAAAATAAAATCTTTTTTAAAGATGTTTCTTTTAAAGATGGTATTCTTTTAGTTATCAAAAAAACTACGTAAATAACAAATTAAACTTCAAAATACTACTTTCCACAGCCAACTCTGTATTTTCAAAAACGGTTTTGGCTTCATCTAATAACACAGAAAGATGATAATATCGCGAAGAAAAATGACCAATAATTAATTTTTTTGCATTAGCTTGTTTTGCAATTTGTGCAGCTTGCAATGCAGTAGTATGTTTGGTTTGTATAGCGCGTTCTAAAGATGCATGCAAAAATGTTGCTTCGTGATACAATAAATCAACTTCTTTAATCAACTGAATGATGTTTTCATTGTACAATGTATCAGAACAAAAAGCATAGGACTTAACTACAGCTGGTGCTGATGTATATACTGATGCTTTTATTAAATTGCCTAAACTATCTTTAACATCAATTCCTTTCTTTAGTAATTTATAATCATGCTTATCTATTTTTAATTCTGCCACTTTATCAATCAAAAGCTTACGCTCAGCTTCTTTTTGTTTAAATAAAAAACCTGTAGTTGGAATTCTATGTTGCATTGGAATCGAATATATTTCGACCATTTCATTTTCAAAAAATCTTATAAAATGCATCATCTTTTGTTACAACAAATATTAATTCGTAAGCAAGTTTTGTTTCGCTTACGTTTAACTGCATTTCAATAATTTCTTTTAATTGTTTTGGTGCGTAAATAGTCAATGATTGCTTACGTTTTAGCAGATTGTAAGTTGTAATTAATCCAATTAAACCAAAATAATGATCACCATGTAAATGCGAAATAAAAATCTGGTTTATGCTAAACCATTTTATTTTATTTTCTAATAATCGCTCTTGTGTACCTTCACCACAATCTAATAAAAAAAGTTGGTTAGATATATTAACCACTTGCGCTGTTGGATGTCTGCCATGCTCAGATATAGCAGAATTACTGCCTAATATGGTAACTTTAAAATTAGTCAATGGTCGATAGTTGATAGTCGATATATAATACTAAAAAAATACTATTGTCAATCGACAATGGACTGAAAGCAATCTATTTTTTTTTCTTCTTATCAATTGCAGCAGTAGCATCGTGTTGTGTAGAATAAATATGCAATACATCATCTAATTGAGAAATTTTTATTAGATTTTTAACAGTATCATTTAGTCCACATAATCCAAAAATTCCTTTTTCTTCTTTACATAAACGATGACCAGTTAATAAGGCACTTAAACCAGATGAATCAACAAATTTTACTTTATCTAAATCCACAACAATGTTTTTAAAACCTTCTGCATTGGCAACAACCAATTCAGATTTTAAAATTGGTGCATTTAAAGAGGTTAGTTTTTCATCCAATAGTTCGTATACTACTAATTTATCTTGTTTATCAACACTAAATTTCATATTTATAACGTTTAATTTTTATTATAATGTCCTAGTATTTAGTTTATCGAACAAAAAAAATACTGCTTACACAAAAGTAGGATTTATTGCGTTAAAATCACAATGGTTATTTCATAATATTTTATCACACACTCATTCTTAGTTTTTGAAATACAATTAAATGTTTACTATTAACATCTGTTTGTACTGGATAAACAATTTTTAATATTTTTTTGTTAATATTATGCTATAAAAAGATATCAATAGCTAATGCTAGATAATTTTAAATTGCTTGTTATTTTTAGTTATTGAAACTTTGTCAATAAAAAATAAATAGCATTAATTTTGTGAATAAATAATTATGGAAGCTAAATTTTCACCAAAAGTAAAGAAGTAATCTCCTATAGCAGAGAAGAAGCATTGAGATTAAAACACGATCAAATTGGTATTGAGCATTTATTGCTAGGGTTGATTAGAGAAGGCGAAGGATTGGCAATAAAAGTATTAAAATCATTAGATATTGATATTATTCTGTTTCGTAAAAAGTAGAAGATGCTATAAAAGATAAAGTGACAACTATACCGAAACATTAATAGTTTGCCACTTACCAAACAAGCAGAAAAGGTACTTAAAATTACATTATTAGAAGCAAAATCAACTAAACAAGATACCGTTGGAACTGAGCATCTGATTCTATCAATCTTAAAAAACAAAGAAAACATAGTTACACAATTACTTAGTAAATGGGACGTAACCTACGAAGTATTTAGAGCAGAATTAGATTTTATGCAAAATGAAAAAGAATTGCCAGACTTTACATCAGAAATGTCGAACGATGCATTTGATGATAATGATGAAGATGATAGAACCAAAGGGTTTGGAAATACAGGTGGTGGAAATCCTGGAGCAACTGCCAAAAAGTCTACTTCTAAATCGAACACACCAGTTTTAGATAATTTTGGACGAGATATTACACGCTTGGCAGAAGATGGAAAATTAGACCCAATAGTAGGTCGTGAAACAGAAATCGAACGTGTTTCTCAAATCTTATCAAGAAGAAAGAAGAATAATCCAATTTTAATTGGCGAACCTGGAGTTGGTAAAAGTGCCATCGTTGAAGGTTTAGCATTGCGTATTCAAACGCGTAAAGTATCACGTGTTTTATTTAATAAACGTGTTGTTTCGTTAGATTTAGCTGCGTTAGTGGCAGGCACAAAATATCGTGGTCAATTCGAAGAGCGAATGAAAGCAATCATGACAGAATTGGAGAAAAACAGAGATGTTATTTTATTTATAGATGAAATTCACACGATTGTTGGCGCTGGTGGCTGCAGCTGGTTCTTTAGATGCATCTAATATTTTTAAACCAGCTTTGGCGCGTGGCGAGTTGCAATGCATTGGCGCTTCTACATTAGATGAATACCGACAATATATAGAAAAAGATGGTGCATTAGATAGAAGGTTTCAAAAGGTTATGATAGAACCACCAACACCAGATGAAACATTAATTATACTTACAAATTTAAAATCTAGATACGAAGACTATCATAATGTTGCTTATAGTGATGATGCTCTAAAAGCATGTGTGCAATTAAAACACACGTTATATAACAGATCGTTTTTTACCTGATAAAGCAATTGATGTATTAGATGAAGTTGGTGCGCGTGTGCATTTGAAAAACATCCATGTTCCTGAAAGCATCACTCACCTAGAAGAAGAAATCGAAAAAGTAAAAAAGAAGAAAAAATCAAGTTGTAAAAAATCAACGTTATGAAGAAGCAGCTCGTTTGCGTGACTCTGAAAAAAATCTAGAACAATGCAAGCCGCTAAGTACAATGGGAAGAAGATGCAAAAATCAAAACGTTTTCCTGTTGCAGAAGAAGATATCGCTGAAGTTGTAGCAATGATGACAGGCATTCCTGTAAAACGTGTGGCACAAAGGAAAGCGAAATTAGTGCAATGAATGCTGATTTGACTAAACAAGTAATTGGTCAAAATGAGGCAGTTGAAAAAAATTACAAAAGCAATACAACGAAATAGAGTTGGATTAAAAGATCCTAAAAAACCAATTGGTACTTTTATATTTTTAGGTCCAACTGGTGTTGGTAAAACAGAATTAGCAAGAGCATTATCGAGATATATGTTTGATACAGAAGATGCATTAATTCGCATTGATATGAGTGAATATATGGAAAAATTTGCTGTGTCAAGATTAGTAGGAGCCCCTCCTGGATATATTGGATATGAAGAAGGTGGACAGTTGACAGAAAAGGTACGTCGCAAACCCTATTCCGTTATTTTGCTAGATGAAATTGAAAAGGCACATCCTGATGTATATAATGTATTATTACAAGTATTAGATGATGGTCAATTAACAGATGGATTAGGTAGAAAAATTGATTTTAAGAATACTATTATTATCATGACTTCTAATATTGGTGTTCGACAGTTAAAAGATTTTGGTACAGGTGTTGGCTTTGCAACAAATGCAATTAAAGACAACTCAGAAGCTTTGTCGAAAGTTGTGGATTCAAAAAAGCATTACAGAAAACTTTTCACCCAAATTTTTAAATAGAATTATGATGTGATTGTGTTTAATAAGCTTTAGTGAAGAAGAAATTCATAAAATTTATTGATATTTGTTTTAGCTTCTGTTTATGCTAGATTAGAAACGTTAGGGATTATTCCTATTGAGTTTAACTTTACGGCTGCAAGATTTCTTGCAGAAAAAGGTTACGATCCGCAGTTTGGTGCTCGACCTTTAATCGTGCAATTCAAAAACATGTAGAAGATCCTTTAGCAGAAGAAATTTTAAAATGCAAATATTAATGAAGGTGATTTAATTTCTGTTGATTTGGACCAAGAAACAAAAGACAAATTAAAATTTGAAATTAAAAAAACAACAAAACCTAAAAAAGCTAAAGAGGAAAAAAACAAATTAAAGTTACAAAAAAAATGCCGAATCAACGATTCGGCATTTTTTTTACCAAAGTAATATTGTAAGTAGACCAAAATAGTTTAGTATTTTTTTGAACTGTATAGTTTATAAACCAAGAAAACAAAAGAGAGCATTCGAACTGTAGTAAAAAAATAGCTTGTTGTAAGTACATATAATGTAAGCTACGCTTACAAGTATGCTTTTCTTTCCTAACGATTTGAATTGTAATAGCTTTCTGCTTTTTATATTCTTTCTATGTTTCTTATGTGATTTAAAATTGGACTGTTTTATATTTCAATTTGGTATTATTATGAAACATCCATATCTAATTTAATTTTATAGTATGATGTTTAACAACCGAATAACAAAGAATAATAAACGAACATACATATAATTTTACTGTTATTAGATATCGCATGTCAACCTCAACAATAAATACAAAACAGAAATTTAATAATACAAATAAAATGGCATTGTTTTTTGTAATTTATAAAAATAAATAAAATGCCTAATAAATGTATAAAAAAGCAAAACCACCATTATAAATTAATCTAACTATAAATTTACTATAATCTTTGTTGCTAATAATTGTTGAATATGACCATTGTTGGTTGTTTTTTACAATACTTTCAAAATCTTGATTTTTACGAAATTTCCAGTTAGAATCAGGCAAATGTTCTAAAGTTAAACCCAAAATATAAAAATGAATGTGTAATTTGTTTAATTCAATTAATAGAAAATCAAATGGCTCGTGTAATAATTTATTTTTGATTTCTGATTGAACAACTTTTTATATTTCTCAACAAACTCTTTTTGTTTACATAATCTCGACCTTCATAATAGTCATATTTTGTATGGAAATCATTTCGTTCTGATACATAAATAAAACCATATAAAGAACCTATCATGGCACGTGAAGATAAAATTGGATTTACTAAACTAAACGTACCGAAATTAGTTTTGTTACGTGTACACCACAGCATAACAACAATAATAGGAATGCTATAGAAAATTATTTTAGAAAAATTCTTAAAAAATAATTCTCTTAAAATTAAAAAGTAAATAAAATATTGTCCTTCGGCTCGTAATAAACAAAATGCAATTAGTGCAATAGCTAATTTAAAATCATATTTTTTGTATAATACTTTCCTGAATGCATAGATAAATAAAGAAATCTGTATAAACTCTGTAATTGCAGCACATGCTGCCATATTTAAATATGGTAAAAACAATATTACAAAAAAACTTAAAAAAGCAATCGTTTTATTTTTAGTTGTAAATGTTGCAATTTTATAAAAATTATATGCTAAAAAATAACTTGCAATTAATTGTAAAATATAAAACACAAAAGCAGATTTGCATATAAATAATACAAATGGTAAAACAGGAAGTCGCCATAATGTAAAAGGATCAGTACTTTGTATGTAATGTAAAACACCTTTATCAGCAAATAATCTAGATAAATAAGTGTATTCAAAAATATCAGGACCTGAAGTTGTTGTTTGGTAAGATATGAAGAATAATTTATATGGTATTGATATAATTAATAGTGTGTAAAAAAGAAAATTTTTATTTCTAGAAGATAAGTTAGAAATATCTCTATGTAAACTAGTCATTTTTCAAACATTCGTTTACAATATAATATACAGATGGATTTGTTTCTGCTTCTATATATATCTGATAAGAAAAAAATCCTTTTGAAATTTTAATAAAAAAGAGATTTAATGCTAGCAATATTTTTGAAATAAAATTATTACCAATAGCTTTTGGATAAGGTGCAGGAATTCCTTTTAATACTTAATATCGTTAACCTAGAATCTGTTATTAGTTTTTTGAAAGATGCAAAAGTAAATAATCGAGTATGTGTTTTGTCTAAAATACCACTTTTCCATAATTAAACGATCCTAAAAGCAACATTAATCTAACTGGAAAAATGAAATATTACCAGTTGTAAATATTATTTTGTTTTTATAGGTAAACTGTTCCGATAATTTTAGCATAAATTCTTCAGGATTTACTAAATGTTCTATAATATCTAAAAATAAAATACAATCGTATTCTTTAGTAGAAATGGAAAAATTAGTATCTAGATTGGTTACAATGTGATTGTCTAATTTATATTTATCTGGTATGTCAAACTGATCAACTGTAACTACTTTACAGCTTTTGTTTTTTAACTCATGTCCAACGCCAAACGGACCAGCGCCAATATCAATTACCGACGCATTTGCTGGTACTGCATTTATTGCATACGTATGTGAACTTGCATATCCTAATTTTAAACTATATTGCAAATTATCTTGTATGATATCAAACATATTTTGATAAAAATGCCTAAAGAATGTATATATGCTCTAAAAAAACTTTTAAAGTTTGAAGTTTTGACTGGTATGATATTTAGTTTTTATATCACTATTAATTTCAAACAAAATTTAAAAATCAGATAATACTACTTGTATGGCTACTTCATTTACAAAGATGCATTATCTGAATTGTATAAATACGGTATTTTGCTAAATAGGTTGTATTGTAAATACAAATATTAGGAAATAAATTAAGTTGTTTCTTAAATACCTTTTTTTGTACATAATTTATAATTCCGAATTGTGATTTATACGTATCACCACCAGTTAAATAGGCAATATTATCTTCTAAAGGATTTAGTAATTCGTTTAAATGTGTGATAAGATATTTATACTGTTCACGAGTAGCTAATATAACAAAATCGTATTTTTTTTGCTGACTATATTCAAATATTATTTTATGTGTTTTTCCAACATCAAAATTATCTTCTAATAAGATAGACTCAATTTTATTTTGCTCAATTTTTTGCTTAGTATCATTATAGTTATAGAGTGAATATTAAATATATACTTTATGTCTATACTAAAAGCTGTATGTTCATGAGCATTTGTTGAAATTAGCTCAGCATTATTAATTTCCTTTTCAGAACTTATGATAGAAAGTAAAATCTTTTTTTTCAATTGTGTGCTATTTATTTTTCAATTATATAGTTATCAAACTTTTTTATTTAAGAATTGATTTATTCTAGTTAGTATAGTATTGATTGTATTGTTTTAATGAATACTATACCTTAGGTTTATTTACATACATTTTTAGTTTAGCCAAACCAATACGTTGTAAAAAGTGCATAAAACTTACGTAAAACTTCTAAACCATATTTTGAACTGCGTTTGAAATTAATGGATGATGCTTCCGAAAATATAAAGTTGGACAAGTTATTTCTGCAATATCAAAATTTGCATATACAATTTGTGAAAGCATTTCATTGTCAAATACAAAGTCATCTGAATTAATTTCATAATTAATGGTTTGTAGTACTTCTTTAGAGAATGCTCTGTAACCTGTATGATATTCTGATAATTTTTGATCAATCAATACGTTTTCAATCAACGTTAGCATTCTGTTAAAAAGGTATTTATATTTTGGCATACCACCTTTTAATGCACCTTTTCCTAAAATTCTCGATCCTAAAACAACTGGATAAACTTCATTGGCTATTAAGTAAGCCATAGAATGTATTAATTTGGGTGTGTATTGATAATCTGGATGTAACATTATTACAATATCTGCACCTATTTCTAATGCTTTATTATACCAAGGATTTCTGATTACCACCATATCCTAAGTTTTTTCATGTCTGATAACATGATTTACTCAATTCTTTGCAACTTGAACTGTATTGTCTTTACTACAATCATCTACCAATATAACTTCATCAACTATGTCAAATGGAATTTCATTATATTGTTCTTTAATGTTAATTCAGCATTATAAGCAGGAAGTACAATTACTAATTTTTTACCTTTTATCATCTAAACAGATATTTTTCATGCCAAAGATAAAAAAAAATGGCAATATGATTAGTATTTGCCTTATGTCAATTTCTTCTGCAGCGTTTTCGCTCGTTGGTCTTCACCATCATGGCTCCAACCTGGCGATTGGAAAATGTAATTTAGTTTGGCTTTCCATGTTGGTGCGCGTTTCACATCGTGCCAAATATTAATCACTTCATGAAACGTAATCTTTAATAAATTATTGGTTTTAATGTTTGTGGTGATTCCATAAACAGGAAATTTTTCTTCATCTTCATCTATAAATGTTCCAAACAATCGATCCCAAAGAATAAAAACACCAGCATAATTTTTATCTAAATATTTAATTTCGCTGGAATGATGAACACGATGATGTGCTGGTGAATTAAAAATAAATTCATACCATTTTGGCAATCGTTTAATCGCTTCTGTATGTGGTAAAAATTGATAAATTAAATTAAACTGATGCATCGTTAAAATCATCAATGGATGAAAACCTAAAATTGCCATTGGAATATAAAACGCATCTTTGAATAAAAGTTCTAACCAACTTTGTCGCAACGCAGTAGAATAATGCATATATTCTGACGAGTGATGATTAACGTGCGCTGCCCAAAATAATCGTATTTCATGCGCAAACCGATGATACCAATAGAAAATAAAATCTTGTAAAACAAAACCAATAATCCAAATATACCAATGTGTTTTGTGCCATTGCAATGAACCAAATTCTTGTATAGAAGCTGGTCCAAGATTTTCAAAAATTCTAAATTGATAAAACCAAAGCAAATAGCCAATTGCGATTGCTTTCATAGCCAAATCAATAACAGTAGAACCAATTCCAAGACCTAAACTAGATGCAGCATCTTTATAAAACGTATTCGTAACAGCATGTTTTTTTCTGTAGTACAAAAAAAACTCAGTTAAAATTAAAAGAATAAATCCTGGAACGGCGTACGCTACTGGATCATTAAAATCAAATGGATTGTAAAAGTGCATAGTATTAATTTACGATTTACAATTTACGATTTACAATTGAAATCTACTACACACTATTTAAAAAATTGAGCATTTTTAATTATCACTTTTATCCAACGCTTGACCAGATTTTTTGCCAACATTATTGTAACCACCTTTATCTTTTACGGTTGGTTTGCCGTTTGTATTAGTAGATTTTTCCCAACTTACAAAATTACCTGAACCAGTAATTTCAATATTATCTAACGATTCGATAGTGATATCGTTGTTTTTTCCTTTTATATAAATTTGTTTGCAGTTTCCAGTAATGGTAATTTTATTTTCATTTCCATCAATTACAATGGCTTTGTCAGTTGCAGTTAATGTTGCATCTTCTTTGTTGTTTTCTAAAATAAATCGCATCAGACGGAATGGAAGTTGTGTGTTTTTTACAACTGTTGTTTTAGGTTTTGTTTTGGTAGTTGTTTTAGTTTTAGTTTTTGATGTAGATTGCGCAAAACTAAAAATTGAGATTGCAATGATTGATGATGTTAGAATTATTTTTTTCATTTTGATTTATTTATTGATTAATATTATTGCATTTTTATGCCAAACAAAACCTAATTTATTTTGAAATTAAAGATTTTATTTGCTCATCTTTTCTTTAGTTGATTGCGTAATTCATCTACTACTTCTTTATCTATACTATGTAATGTTGATGAAATTATTGTTCCAGATTGATTACAATTATTAAAAATTTGTGTTTCATCGAAACCAATTAATTTGGTAGCATCAATTTCTAAAGCATCTGCAATGCGTTCTATTGTTTTCCATTCTAAGTTGGCATCGTCACTTTCGTATAAGCTGTATTGCTTTTGTGAAACGCCCATTTTTTCAGCAACAAAATCTTGTTTGTAACCTTTTAGTGTTCTTATCTTTCTTATTTTTTGTCCAATGTTCATACAGAATAATTTATACCGTAAATGTAATAATTTACGGCGAATAAATAGATACTTTATAATTTATTCTGTGATATATTTGTACTATCGAAACATAAAAATACTAGTTCCTCTTGTTTTGATAGGTAAATTTCTGAAAACCTTAAAAAGTAAGAATCAACATTAAATTTATTAAAATGAAAAAATTAATTTTAATTTGTAGCGTTATACTATTGTTTAGCGCATGCAAAAAAGTAGAAACTGCTGCCAAACAAAATCAAACAGATGGGATACAAAATGTTGCTGATTTTGACAAAGTAATTGCCGAAATAAACAATTCATCATCAAGTTCTAGATCATCAAAAGATGCCATTAGATTGTCAGTAGAAACAATAAAAGCAATGAGGAATTCTATTAACTTTGATGAGAAAGGAAGATTTAGAGGGTTTAATAATGTTGGTAAATTATTTACAGAGTTAAATATTGAACAACATATTTTATTATCTGAAAAACTTTCGGGTCACAGTATTATTTTATTGGATGAGAATGCAAAATTATAGGACATTCAAAGTTCAAAGTCCTAATGGTGATTATATTGAATACAAAGATTATAGATATACATACTACAATGAGTTCCATGTAAAAAATCACCTACAGCAACTTGTTTAAAAAATTAATTAATTTTACAGAGAGTATAGAATACTCTCTGTAAATATTTTAAAATTCTTATGTATAAAACATTAATTATAACTTGTGTCTTATTTATACACAAAAGCATGTTTGCTCAATTATCTTTATCCAAGAATATAATTTATATAAAATCAAAAAACATAGACTCATGTGTAATTCGCTCAGTTCCGATTGAAGATACTTTTTATAATAGAACAAGTAAAAAGATGTAACATCATAACAAAGAAAATTAAAGAACCAATCCAATATGGTTTAATATGCAAATCTGAAAGAAAGTATATCTTTTTCTATATTGAGAAAGGTAAGCATAAAATAAATATTGATTTAGATAATAATATAATTTATTCAAAAACTTCTAAACTTAATCAAGAATTTGCTGAAATATGGGAAATTAAAAAACATTATGATATACTATTCGAGAAAGCTGCAATGAATCAAAAACAAGACATATTTACTGGCTCATCACCAATAATGGATTCGTTGGAATATGCTTATGAAAAAGATTATTATAATTGGTGTGTAAAACATCCAAAATCATTCATTTCATTAGAATATTGTTTGAGTTTAGCTGGAGACTGGCAAGCGACAAAATTTAATAATAATGAAATCAATATATTGTTTAATTTATTAGATTTAAAATTAAAAGAGTATCCAACATATGCAAAGTGTAAATATTTTATGGATGATTATGTAAACTCAAAAACAATAATAAACAAGGATGATACCACAAATATCTTAAAAGTGCACTGCAATTGGTTTTAATAAAGAGCCACTTGATGTTAATAAATTTGATTCATTAAAAATTTTATTTCGTACTCCAATAGAAAATGGCAAATTAACTAAAACGGTAATTGTAAGTGCAAACACAAATCCTTCACTTACTCAAGTATTTTACAGCAAATGTTATTACAAAAAATTAATTTTAATTTGAAAGTGTTATACTATTATATAGTGCGTGTAAAAAAGTGGAAAATGCTGCCAGACAAAATCAAGCAGATGCATATTCTGGCATAAAAAATGTAGAAGAATTTGATAAGGTGATTAGTGAAATAACTTTACAAAACGATAATGGACGATTAGGAAACCAAAGCGCTAGTAATTAGAGAATTGTGCTTTCAAAGAAGCAATAGAAGAGTTGAGAGGTTCAATTCAGTTTGATAAGGGTAAAATTAGAGGATTTAATAAATCTAGTTTAATGCAAAAAGAACTTAATTTAAATCAACAATTGAAACTATATGAAAACTTACAAAATGCGAAATAATAATAAAAGATAAAATGAAAATATATTGATAAAGTCTATTGCAGAGAAAGATGAAAATAGTTTAAGTGATAGAAAATATACTATGCCAAATGGTAATTTAATAAAACCAAAATACATAATAATTATAGATCACGGGCCTCTTCCTTATAATGATTGTCTTTTATTGCCACTAAAAAGAGAATGTTGGGTATATGGTAATTTTTAAATTTCTTGTCTTACGAATATAAATACTATGTGTTATTAAATAAAAAACACATAATAATTATTAATATTATATTTATGAAAATAACTATATTGATATATATAAATATACGTTAGTTGTAAATTTATATTCTTATGATACTAAAAATGCACCCTGTACTTTAAGAAATTAGACAATATAAAATTAGGATTGGGAAGAATAACTCAATTAAAATTGTGCAGAAAAACTCTAGAATTTAGTACTGGAAATTTTGAGGAACCTAAAAAAATTTCCATTATTGATGAAGTAAAAATAAAAAGATAGGATTTTACATTGATAATGCGCACTTATAGTATCGAAAACATCCATTCACACTTAAAGCAAATATTTACTCAAAACTAAATGCAGAGTACTCTGCATTTAGTTTTATTAAAGATAGCTTCACAACATTAATAGACTCGAACAATAATCAATTAATTAAGAGTAAAATTTGTTTCTTTATAAATAGAATTAAACAATTAGAAATTGAACAACAGCTAACGCTTTATAAGTGGTGTTTAAAAAATACTAAATCTTTTGTATGTTTTGATTTCATTGAATTTCTACTAACTAAAGATAAATCGGATTCATCTTTAGCAAAGAATATATTCGATAAGTTAGATGTTAGTTTGTTCCACTTTCCAACCTTTAAAAAATACAATCTCATTTTTGAAGATAAACGTCAAAACAATTTAGAAACCCAAATAAATAATACTCTAATACCTGAAAACACAAGTTCAAATGAATCAAATAGTCGAACCTACAAAACTTTAACGACCTTAATCGTAAATGGGAAAAAAATTGAAGATTATCAACTTTTATTAACAATGAGATTTACATTGATACTTAAAAAAGTAAACACCATTAAATATGATATTGACGAGCCAATAAGAGTTAGAGTATGGAATACTAATGATACACTTGCACTAAAAAGTCGAAATATTAATAGTATCTTATTTTATTTAGATATAGGCATACATGATGTTACAATTAATATAGATAAATCGATCATAAACTCTAATACATCTACTTTTAAATAATGAATATAATATATTCTGGCATATCAAAAAAAAATATGATACGATACTAGATAAGATTTTGTTGTTAGATACATTTATAAATGATGGGATTCGTGTTAAAAATAATTTTGACAGTATCAGTCATTTATATCATTGCGAACTCTATAATAAACATTTACACTATCCAAAATCATTTAAAACATTAGAGTTTGTCAACTTTCTAACAGATGCCTATTCACAAGTTGGGATATCTAAACAAGAAGTCATAAATTTATTTAATAGTTTAGATAGTAGTTTATTTAACTATCCAACTTACATAGAAACAAAGAAAATAATAGAAGAAAATTTTATCAATACCAATTCAGCAATTCCAACAGATAAAATAAATAAACCACTTTGGAATCCAAAATAAACCTACATCTTCTTCAACAACAACGTATGTTTTTTGTGTTCATCTACTTTTGATTTAGAAAAACACATCGGATAGCTTTTGCCAGCAAACCAATCTTTTAATTGATTTCTATAATATGGACTTGCCATGTTTGCGCTATTTCCTAATGGCATCACTACAGTTGATTTATCAAAATCAGAGAAATCTAAAATTTGCCTATACGAAACAGAACTTAGTTCACCGCCAAAACTTTCCATATGCATAATATAGGTTTGGAAAGGTGTATCGGTGTCGCCACCAATTGGATATGGTCCAATATCAAAGACTTTATCCATCGGTGGTTTTACTGAAAAAGAATGTGGAAACACAATAGCATGTAAATTTCCCCAATTCCATTTTTTAGTATTGGTTCCATAGTTTAATTTCAGCCAATCAATTGCTGCTTTAAATCCATCTTTCAATAATTTTTCTTTTCCACCAGCTTTTGCAACCAAAATGAATTTGGATTGTCTAAGATGCGCAATAAAATTGTGTTATGTCCAAGATAAGAATTAACCGGATCGAGTACACCATGCGAACCTTTCCCATTAATTCATCAATCAATTGTTTGTCATTAATACCAGCTTCAAACAATCTTTTACAATCATTTTTTTTACTGACTTTATACAACGAACTTCTATTATATCAGGTGATAAAACACCATTCCATTTCAGTAATAAATCAACATAGTTTTGTAATTCTGCATTATCCATTTTTATGTTCTGGAAATGACTGGTAAATAATTTTGCAGGTGTGCAATAAAAATCCATTTGCATTTCAACAAAATCTTTTGGCTCTAATTTTACTTTTTTATTGATCATCTCATCTAATCGGTTGGCACGATATCCATTCATATAAATATCACCTAAAAATAAGGAAAATCATCTGGTTCAATTTTATGATTGGCTGTTACTACATATCCTTTTTCTGGATTTAAAACATGAGGCATTTCATCAAACGAAACAAATGCTTTCCAATCATTATTACCAGACCAACCTTCTTGCGGAACAGATGCTTGCTGTTTGGTGCGCACTGGAACTTTTCCTGAATTATAATATCCAATATTTCCATCTACATCTGCATAAACAATATTTAAACCAAAGGTAATATTTTCTACACCATTTACAAAATCATTCCAATTTTGTGCTTGTTTAAAAAAACCAACCATGAATAGATTTTCCTGTGTCAATGCCATCGAACTCAATGATAATTTTTGGTTAGAATTGCCAATAATATCAGATATAATAGTGCCATGTATGGTTCGAAATACTTTTTCGATATGTGGCAAATTTTCATCTTTAATAAAGATTTTTTCTTCTATAATTTCAGTTTCTTTTAAATTGCCTTCATGCATGTAAGTAGTAATTTTCGTTTCGTAAATTTTTTCAACAAAAACATCTTCGATATCTGTAAATGCTAAAGTGATGCCCCAACCAATTTTTTCATTATGTCCAATTTGCACCATTGGCAAACAAGGCGCAGATACGCCAGTTACATGCATTTCTGGACAATACAAATGATTCATGTACCAAATATTTGGATTGCGCAATGCTAAATGCGGATCGTTTGCATAAATACGGCTTCTCGGTTTTTTGTTTAACCCTGAAACTGTCCATGCATTGCTGCCATTCATACTTGGCATGTACGGACCTTTTAATGCATTAAATTTTCCTGCAACATCTAAGAAATTAAATTCAATCCTTTCGTTAAAGTAACAGGATTTTCTTTGGATAGGTATTATCTAATTCTGCAGCTGCATCTACACAACAGCTGCAATTAATTTTGCTTTTATTATTTCATCATACCAACCCCAAGTTAAGATGGAAATTAGTAATCGACTAAACGAAACCACATCCATTGGTTCCCAAAGTTCTGCTGTTTGTTTGATTAATTTGAATTCAATCGGCAACTCAAATTCGTTACAATTAATGTATGCATTAATGCCGTTGCAATAAGAAATAATAAGTTGATGTTCTTCATCGCCAAATAACTCCCAATCTTGTTTTGCTATACGTTCAAATCCTAATGTACGAGCGACTCTGTCGGTATCTAAGGCATCTTTGCCAATAAATTCACTTAGTCGTCCGGGTGCAGCTCTTCGATTGACTTCCATTTGCCACAATCTATCTTGTGCATGTACAAAACCTTGACCGAAACTTACATCGTTAATATTTTGCGTAGATATGTGCCACGCCAAATTCATCGCGAATAATTTCAATTTCGTCAACTATGTTTTTTCAAAGATGGAACTATCTAATTTAGGTAAACGAGCCTGACTCATTTCTTTGATAATGGCTTTAAAAATCTCTCCACTAATATTATTTAGAATTAACATAGTTTATTTTATTTGGTTTTAAATATAACTATAATTTTGAGATGCTGACACCTTTACAAATTGTCAAAATGAAATTAGTTTGGATATAAATTATAGTAGTCCAATTCCTTCAACTCATTTGCGGCATCTTGCAACGTAACGCGGATTCTGTGGTTGAAATCTCGTTTGGCTTTGTCGATGTTTCCAGCAAAGTAATAATCAGATTTTCCTACTGCGTGAATGATTGGATGCAAATGGTTGGATCTACTCTGAAATAGTATCGAGCAATTCAAAACATCTGCGCGAAAATTACAGAATATAAAGTGGTTTGTAGCTAACGTTTAAAGCTGTTGCAATAACTTTATAAATATATATCATCTACCGTTGAATGCTGGCTGGTCGTTTTCCAATCCAGTACCAATTACCAAACGTTTACGTATTTTTTAACTTTAAAAAATGCACATCAATAATATTATCGATATAAGAAATGCCACGTAGGTTTTTCCATTGCCAAAAACAAGTTGCCGAGGCCAATAACGCGTATTTACAGGCGTTAATTGGCGTGCTGGTGCAAATGGTCCCAAAAAAACCAAAAAACCACATAACAATCTGCCATCAATTTTCCTTCTGCTGTTTTATCTAAGATGTACATTTTCTAAATACTTGCTTTTCCCTCATTTTATTTGGCATTGCTTTGTATTTTCATCGAATACTTTTTGCTCTTTTGTTCCGTAACCACAAGTAGAATCAGTTGACATAAAATACAATTCTTCGAATATTATTTTCTGATGCGTGCATCTACTAAATTCTTTGTTCCGTCAAAATTTGCTTTGTATAAAATATCAATATTTTTTGGATAAATATGCACTTAGCTAAAATGAAAAACAGTGCTTACGTTTTTCGACTTCGCGCACTTGCTTTGCTGTTGGTGATGTCTGCATAGACAATCTCGTAATTTTCAAGGCAAATTCAATAAACCTTTAAAACGTGGCTCTAATAAGATGCGTACTTTTCTACTGCTTTGACTCTTTCCAAAACGATCACCGTTGATTAAAATATCAATCATTCGATTGCCAAGCTAACCTGGAACGCCTGTAATTAAAGGGTTTCGGCGTTGTTGTCATTAAATTGTTTGCATCGCTTACAACTTCGGTTTCATTACTTTTTGTTTGCTTTCCTAAATTTTGAACACCTAAATTTTTCGGTTTGCATCTTGAATAGCATGTTGCAAAATTTCATCTGGTGGTTTTGTTTGATAACCAGGTTCATTTTTTGCTTTAGAACAATCGTACCATGAAAAATTTCCAACGACGCTGGTTACATATTCTGGACTGATTGGAAATTTTTTCCAAGTAATTTAAATGCTTTGATAAAATCCAAGATGCCAAATAAATAGCAAATTTTGGCATCTTTAAAAATAGCATTTTCTGACGGCTGTTGTCACTTAAAATTTTATAAAATTCTTTGAACGTAATATTCTCACCACCTAAAATATAGGTTTCTTTTGGTTTCCTTTTCATAAGCAGCCACATGGCCTTTTGCAATTTCTTCCACAGCAGCAATGCAAATTCCACCATCAAAATAAACAGGTGTTCTTTTTTCTAAATAGTCTTTTATTACTTTATGTGGTGGTGTTAATTTTGGGTCACCAGCACCAACTGTCCAAACTGGATATACACGACGCACATCGTAATTGTTTTCAGCAATAAAATGTTCAACAAATTGTTCTGCTAATAATTTTCCTTGTACATACGGACTTTCAGCAAAACCTGTTTTATCGTTTTCGGTTTAACGGTTTATTGCTATCAGCACTTCTTCCTATAACTACCACTGAGCTTGTATAAATAACAGTTTTAACGTTAAAATCTAAACAAGCTTTTAACACAGTTTGCGTTAATTTATCCGAATTTTCAACCACGCGCGCTGCGTGTTGCATGGATGTGGTATTTTCGGCAGCCAAATGAAACAGACAATCAGCGTTTGTAATTACTGTTTTATAAGTATCAACATCAAATAAATTACAAATATGAATTTTTTGCGCCTAGATTTTCTAACTCAATTACATTTACATTGATAATGCGAACTAAAAGATGCATCATCTACAATTTTTTCTGCAAAAAATTTTAGACACATTATATCCGATGTGACCAGCAGCGCCTGTTAAGATAATTTTTTGCATAAACGATTGCTAAGATACCTATTTTGTATAAAATGGAAATTATTAATTTGGTTATTAAAATGTATCTTTGTAAAATTGATTTTTACAGTTCATGAAAGAACAAAACTAACATATTCGGTATCCTATTTTTAAGCAATTTGACGGAGCAAGAGGTTTACTGGCATTTTCAATTTATATTGCATTTACATTTTACGTACATTAAAGTTCCAAGCACATTGGCTAATTTCGTTGCATAGTTTTTTGTTGCATCTGCATTTTAATTACAAAATTTTATTGAAAGACAAACAAAAGTCACCAACTTTTAAAACTTTTTTGTACAATTTTATGTAAAACGTATTCTGCGTATTTTTCCTGTTTATTTTGGCTACATACTAATACTTATTTTAATTGCTGTATTTACTAAATTAACTTGGTATCATGATTTCGCATTTGTAATCACAGAGATAAAACGAAGCGGCTGGATGTTGTTTACGTTTACCTACAACTTCAAAGATTTAATAGCCATTTTTATAAACGATGGTGAACTGGCAACGTCTTCGCTGTTTGGACATTTATGGTCGATTTCATTAGAAGAACAATTTTATATTGTAATACCTTTTCTTATTTATTTTTTATCTGAAAAATCATTAAAACGATTAGCGATGTTTATGATTTTTATTTTTCCAATAATACGTATTCTTGGATATTATTATTTGCATCAAAAAACAGATAATTATTTATTACTTGGTTTTGCAATGATTCGTAATACGTTTTTTCAATTTGACGCATTTTTTATGGTATTTTAATTGCGTTATTGCCAAAGATAAATCTCAAAATTATAAGACGTTTTTTTACACAACTATAGCGATGATTGTAGTACAAGAAATACTCAATTTAAGTATGATTCAGCATCAATTTGGAATTCCGTTTTACAAAATAATTTCTCAGTATGATATTTATGCACGTTGCGGTGCATCTATGTATATTGATATTCTATTGAATGCAAGTTGCTTTTGTTTTCTTTATCTTGTGTTTAATACTGAAGCAGAGTTTCCTTTACTATTGAACGATAGATTAGTTGAATACGGAAAATTTTCATTTGGTTCCTATGTTTACCAGTATCTTTTTTATTATGCCATGTTATTACTTGATTTATCAAAACTTAATAAAGATAATGCCAATAATTTTTGCAGAATTAATTACTTCATTTGTTTGTTTATCTACATTAATGTGGTTTTCTAGAATTAGTTATTATTCATTTGAAATGTACTTCTTAAAGAAAAAAGAAGTGCTTACAAAAAAGTTATTGTCCAATTAAATTACAATATAGTTTTTTTATACTTATTTTTAAATAAAATAGATATACAATGTCTGAGAAAAGAGTAGAAATAGACAGAAACAATCCGATGTATCACTTAGCTGGTTGGCGTGGTGTGGCATCTATCCTTATTTTTATCATTCATTATCGATTAAAGAAATATAATATGCCAAGTGTGCTTGGCTACACTGGCACGCATTCGTTTTTTTTATTGTCCGCTTATTTTGTAAGCGTAGGTTTATTTAAAAAATTTGAAAATAAAGATATTAATGCTTGGCAAACTTTTAAGGATTTTATTGTAAAACGAATTCTGAAAATTATTCCTGTTTATTATTTGTACATTTTTATAATGCTGCTTATTGGTGTTGTTTCTTTATTAGTAATGAAAAATGATTTAGGTATTTTAACCGAATTTAAACGTTTTGGCATTGGCTTGTTTACTTATACTTTTAATTACAGAGAAATCTATAATGTGTTTATCAATAAACACTACATACCAGAAACGATGATATTTCCACATCTTTGGTATATCTCTTTTGATTTACAATTATGCATTATTCTTTTTGTGTTTATTGCATTTATCAGAAACAGAGATTTGCTTTTAAGAGTAGCTGTTGCAGGTGTTATCTTTATGATTATATTTCGTTTTATTGTGTGGCATTATTTGATGAGTATTCCAGGCGATACCATCAGTAAAATATATATCATGGAGAAATTGCCACTCATGGAATTAGATACGGTGTTCTACGGAATTATTTTATGTTTGTACGATTTTAAAAAATCGAAACTTTTATTTCCAGTACTTATTTTTGCTGCATTGCTCTGTTATGGCTGGGCATTTTATCGTGGTTATGTAATCAGTATTGAAGACCATATACCATTGCATGTTGCATTGCGTGAAGATATTTATGTGGCACCACATTTAGGCATGCAAGTCATAGATAGCACCATTGCTTTCTTCATTTTTATTCTGTTTGCATGCATTCTGAATTTTCCGCAAAAGTTCAAAATATTATTAAATCCTGTGTTGATGAAAATTGGAGGTCTATCATTAACGATGTATATTTTCCAATTTATTTTTATATTGATAGGTTTGGTAATTGCTGGTGTGTTACGCAAATTTTTGCCAGGAATATTGGCTGATGTAGTTGGTTTAATTTCATTTTTAGTATTAGATTATTTTAGCGCAGGAATTATTTATACCGTTTATGAAAAGCCAATTCATAAAATTATTGATAAAAAATTGAAGAAAGATAAATAATGCAAGTAGAGAGCGACATTAATTCTAGTAACATCAAAACGCTGTCTGATAAGTTGGTTTATTGTATTTGCATTTTTTGTTTATTAATTACAGGAATTAAATGGTCATCTGGTTTACAAAATCATGTTGATGTATTGCTTGCTGACGAAGCTGAATACTTGCGAAATGGTTTGAATCTTTTTCACATCATCGCAAAAAATTGGGGACCAACGTATAACCTTTGGTATAAAGCACTTTCTTTTATTAATAGTAATCCAGTTGAGTTGTATTATTTGAATTATAAAATTGGTGCTATTGCAGTTGGTGTTTTATTATTTATATTTTTGGTTCGATATAATATTCATATCACTGTTGCATTTTTGATTGCATTTTGCTTTTTATTTTCGGATGTAAACATCAACACTTGGCCAAGAATTTCTCATTTTGTAATAATTGTTTTATTGATTTTTTTTATAGCGATAAAAAATAGTTCTTCGTTTATAAATAAACTGATTTTATTTTCAGCAGTAACATTTATTTTAGCATTCGCACGACCAGAATTATTGTCTATAGCCATGCTTCTAACTGCTGTAAGTATTGCCTTTTCTATCTATAATTATAAAACAATTGTTACTCGAATTCCACATTTAGTATTACTGTTTTTTGTTGCAGGAATTTTATTTTTTGTGTATGGAAAACCTGCAGATTCTTACTCAAATATCAATCGGATTTACATTGCATTTTGCCAGCATTATGCAATTGCGTATAAAGTACGTACACACAGCTCAATGAATGCAGTAATTGAATGGATTGATTTTACAAGACCATTATTTGGTGATTGCAAAACAGTTCCAGAAATATTTATGAAGCATTTTGATTTAGTGTTGCCACATGTTTTGTTTGTGGCGAAATTATATGTTGTTACGTTTTTAAATTTCGTATTGAATTTTGTAGTGCCTATTTATTTTATTCATAAAATGAAATTGAAACTTGCATTGTTGATTGGCTTGTTTGTATTCATTATTTTCTCTTTCTTTTATACCAAAACAAGAGTATCGATACTCGCTAAATTAAAAGAAAACGCAGTTGTGTTATTGTTCGCATTTGTTATCAGCATTCCAAGTATTGGCATTTGTGCCATTATTTTTCCACGTCAACATTATATGATGATGCAGTGTGTTTGGGTTGCGTTGCTTCTTGGAATTATTTTATCTGTTTGGTTGGAAATGATTGATTTCAAAAATTTTTATGCATTACCATTAGTAGTTATGTCCGTATTTATTTCGCCAAAAGCAGCTGAATTTACTACGTTTCAAGGCATGCCTGATATTAAAAATTTATGTACTCAAAAGTTTATTGCATACATGAATGAACAAAAATGGACGAAACAACACACTATTTTCAGCAATATTTTAAATGTACAAATGCTGTTTAACAAACCTGAAAATTTTAAACAGTTTAATACGGAATACATGTTGAAACAAATGCCAACGAATACTAAATTTAATGACATTTTAACCAAAGATAAAATTGATATTATTTTGATGAATGATGCCTTGTTAGAAGAATCAAGATTAAAGAAAGATAGCACATGGCAAGAGCTTACCACGCATCCAGAAAATTTTAATTTTAAGAAAGTAGAATATTGCAAAGATTGCGAAAGTTATTTATTGATAAAAGATTTTTAGATGTTGCAGAAAATAAAAAATGCCATACCTTATTTTTTCAATCCAGACGATGAAGTTTCTACGCCAACATCAGTAATTACTTATGTTGCAGGCGCTTTTATTTTATTGTGTTGCGGTTTGAAATTATTTTCTGGCTTAGAAAATAAAATGGATATTCAGTTCGCTGACGAAGCTGCTTACATTCGTTTTGGATTAGACTTATACGGAAAACTCAACAGAGATTGGGGTCCGTTGTATGCCATTTGGTACAAATTATTATCCTATATAAACAGCGACACAATTGCCTTGTATTATCTAAATTATAAAATTACAGGCATTGCCATTTCTATTTTATTATACCTTTTTTTAATACGCATTAAAACGAATTCGTTGCTTGCATTTTTAGTTGCATATTGCATATTAATAAGCGCTACCAATGTTTCTGTGTGGCCACGAATTTCAAATTTTTGCATTATTCTATGTTTAATTTCTTTGCTCTGTATTTCATTTATAAAAAACAATATTTACAAATTCTCGGTATTTGCAATCACTTGTTTATTATGTTCATACGCAAGGCCAGAGTTTTATATTTCATTTTTACTTGCTGCAATTGCAACATTCATTTGCATCTTTATTAATAGAAAAAAATTAGTAAAGATTGATGCGATGCTACTCGTCAGTTTGGCAATAATTACTATATTTTTGCATTTATTTTTTCGTTTTCCTTCTAATAATTTTTTTGGTTATAACCGTGGTGTTGCAGCTTTTTATCAGCATTATGCATTTAATTTTAAATGGCGTACTGGTGCGAAAATTGATGCTTGGTTATATTGGGAAGAAATTTGTAAAAAAACATTCGGCGATTGCAATTCTATGTGGTGCGTAATTAAAACACAGCCAGGTATTTTTATCAGTAATACGTTGTTTAATATCAAAAATTATTTCTTATTTAGTTTAGTAAGTATAACTTCTTATTTTTTACCAGTTGATTTAATGCATTACAAAAAAATACAAACAGTATTATTACTTTTTTTTGTTGGAATTGTTTTGTTTTTAGTAATTAAGAAGAAATATCGAGCTTCATTTATCGAACAAATTTCAGAAACAAGATTTTATGTTTTAGTATTGGCATTTTTCGTATTTCCATCTGTATTGTCTTGTGTTTTTGTGTTTCCACGACAACATTATATTTTATTGCAGATGCTATTTTTTGTTGTAGTAATTGTTGCTATTTTAAATTCTAGTTTTGAAAAAATAAAATTCAAATCATTTTATTTCTTACCAATTGGAATTGCATTGTTTTTTATAACTCCAAATATTAATAGCTATACTTTTTTGAAAGTAAATACCAGTGTAAATAATCTTTGTAATAAAGAATTGACGAATTATTTAGCTAAAAATTTTGCAATAAAAGAGCACACTATTTTTACGAATATGCCTTTTGTTCGAGGCATGTTGCCGCTGAATTTTAAAGAAGTAAATACTATTTTCGATAAAAAGAAAAACACACCATTTACGCATTATTTAGATTCTGCAAAAATTGACATAGTGATTGTCAATCCTACACTTACAAGAGATCCGCATATTACAACAGATTCTACATGGTTGAGTTTTTATCAGGATTTTGAAAAATATCATTTTAAAAAAGTGCAATACAACAGTTGTGAAACGTATTTGTTAGTTAAACAAGCTGAATAAACTCTTTTATGGTTTTTTCTTTTTCGTTAGATAAATTAATTGCTGAAGAAACTGCAATGCCGTAAATGCCAGTATTTATTAATGGTTTCACATCTTTTAATTGAATTCCACCAATAGCAATGATTGGTATTGAAGAATTGTAGTGTTGTAAAATCGTAGAATAACCATCTAGTCCAAGAACAGCACTTAGATTCTTTTTTGTTTCCGTAAATTTATATGGACCAAGTCCGATGTAGTTTGCTCCATTTTTTTCATGCTCTGTAATATCTTCAAGTGTGTTTGCTGTTGCACCAATAATTTTTTTAGTACCCAAATTTTTTCGAGCTTCTATAATTGACCAATCATTTTTACCAAGATGCACACCATCTGCATTTATTGCTTTACAAATTTCTACATTATCATTTATAATTAATGTTGTTTGGAATTGATCACAAATAGATTTTACATCTTTTGCTATTTGTAACCATCCATCATACGATTGATTTTTTACACGCAATTGAATCCAACGAATTCCATTTTTACAAGCTATTTCTGCTAATTCCTGATGAGAAATATTATGTACATCTTGTGTTAAATAATGTAGTCTTGAAATCACCTTCAAAAATAAATAAAAAAAAATGGACAAAAGTCTTGATAATTCAGACAAATGTATTTATCTTTGTTTAAACGAAATTGAAATGCAAAAAGAAATTAAACATAAATCATATGCTATAAAAGAAAAACCAATCTCTTTTCTTTCTGAAGAATTTATAGAATACAATGTTATTGAACAATCGGAAAGTGGTGTTTCTATAAATTATTTAAATAAAATTTCTTCTAAATTCGATATAAATACTTCTGAATGGTCTGATATTATGGGTATTTCTACCAAATCTATTCAACGATATCAACAACAAGAAAATACACTTTCTGCTACACAAACAGAATTTGTTTTGAAAATTGAACAACTATATAACATTGGAAATGAAGTATTTGGTAGTATTGATAGCTTCAAACAATGGATGCAAAAACCAGCGTATGGTTTAGGAAATAAGATTCCATCAAAAATATTAACTACGATTAGCGGAATTAATTTAGTTATTAATCAATTGATGCGCATTGCGCACGGAGTTTTAGCATAGTATGTTAGTTTATAGAATTGTACTTGAAAAATACGCATCACTTTACGCATCAGGTGTTGAAGGTAGATGGAATAGTAGTGGTGCAAAAGTACTTTACACTGCATCTTCAAGAGCATTAGCATGTTTGGAAAATGTGGTGCATAGAAGTGGTGAAGGTTTAAATGATTTGTTTAGAACCTTAGTTATTGATATTCCAAGTTCTGAAAGAATAGAAAAAATTACACAGAAAGATTTACCTAAAAATTGGCAACAGTTTAACATGGAACATGTTTGCAGACAAGTTGGCGATGATTGGTTTTATAGACAAGAGAGTTTAGTGTTGCAAGTACCGAGCATCATTATTCCAAATGAATTTAATTACATTATCAATGCGCAACATAAAAATTTCAAAAAAGTAAAATTGAAATTAATAGAGCCGTTTATTTTTGATACTAGAATCAAACAATAAAAAATAATAAAACACATAGGCACATAAGAAAAATAAAATAGCATTACGGTTTGTGCTATTTGTGAGGCTTGTATAAGGTAAACATAATGTACGCTAGCGTACAAAACTATGATTTTCTATAATATCCAAAACGTATTCTGTGGTCTATTTTGCTTTAGAAATGAATCTATGATTCTATGTGTTTTATAAAAAACAATTTGCATGATTTCCTAATTTTGTTTCATTGCTGATTAAAAATTGATACGTGTATTCTTTTGCTAATTCGCAAGCATGATGTAAAGTGTTGCCGTGAGCCAAATAACCAGTAATTGCTGATGATAACACGCAACCACTGCCATGTTTTTCATGTGTAGTTATTTTTGTTGGATGAAAAATATCTATGTTGTCTTCAATAAATAAAATATCCGTTGCTGGTGTTTCTATGTTGTGTCCACCTTTAAGATATACAGCACAATATTGCGCTAGTTTTTCTGCACCAATGATTGGATCTTTCTCATTTGACAATGGCTGAATTTCATTCCAGTTTGGTGTAATTAAAAAAATATTCTTCAGTATATACTTCAGTTCCTTTTTTGATATTTTTTTATGAAAATTAAAGCCTGCACTTGCACGCAAAATAGGATCCCAAATTATTTTTATGGTTGGATTGTGCGCTTTCAATAATTCAATGATTGCTGATAAAGTTTTAAAGTCTTCGATTAAACCAACTTTGACAAACTCTATTTTATGTAATTCCAAGATTGGATAAATTTGATTTTTGATTTGCTTAATGGACAACCATTTTACATCACCAAATTTATTTTCGTTTTGATAAGTGATACTGGTTGTAACGGCGAATCCATAAACACCTATATTTTCGAATGTCTTTACATCAGCCAAAACACCAGCACCTGCTGATGGATCGAAGCCAGCGATTGTTAAAACTTTTGGTCTTTTATTAGTCATTGGTGATTGGTTAATTGTAATTAGCTATTAGATTTTATTTTTTCTAAGATTTGATTGAAATTATTCACAGCATTTTCAGGTTCACTCCAAAGTGCACCCAACAATCCGATGCCATTAAAATTCAGTTTTATTATTTCATCAATTTTATTTTCATCAACACCACCAACTGCAAAAATTTGAGATTTGAATTCCGAAGCTTCGGAAGAGATTTGAGATTTAATTCTGAAATCTGAAATCTGAATTCTTAATTCTTCCATATTCCAATCATAACTATAATTTTCTTTTGAAATACTAGGAAATATTGGTGATACGATGACGTGATTAAATTTATCAGTATACTTTTTTAATTCTTCTATGTCATGTGATGTAACGGAAGATATCTTGTTTGTTTCTTTTAACCAAGCCAGAATTTTTTCGTTATACAATTCATTTTTTTGAACTATATCGCGTGTAAAATGATAACCACCTAAATCAAACTCTTTCGTAATAATTAACGATGTGGAAATACATTGTTTCCAATATCTTTCTGGAATGGTTTCTACAAAATCTACCAAAGAATAATCATCTAGTTCAGGTTTATAGATGTATAAATAATCAGCGCCATTATCTAACAACTGCGAAATAATTTCCACTTCATTTTCAATATTATTTGCTGGTGTGTAGATGATGGTTTGCATAATAGAGCTTTAGTAATAATTAATTTTTTACTTTCATTTTCAAAAACTCCAATGGTTTCTTTGTTTGATAGTCAATGATATCAGCACTATTTGCTGGAATTTGATAAAACTCTAAATAATCATCACTTAATTTTCCTTTCCAATAATCTTCACCAATTATAGCATTTGGTGCAGTAGTTTCTGCAATGTAATAATCAATTCCATCTATAGAAATCTTAGATGCATTTTTTGTTTTAAAATTTCCAGCAACACCAACACACACATGTTTATCATAATACAAAATACACCACTTGCAATTGAGTTGTTGTAATAACGAAGCATACAGAATTGTTTTTCCACTGCAATCACTGTTACGTGTAAATAATATTTCATCAGGTCGTTTAATGGTTTCGCCACCACTGGTTGCTTCTGCATTGCTATATTCTATTTCATTTGTTACAAAGTCCAATAAATTTTGCGCATTTACTTCTACTGATTTTGTTTTGTCGGTCAATTGATTTACTAAGTCGCTTAACGATGGTTCACCTTTTATTGCAACAGCAACGCCATGACTAATCATAGTTTGTCCATTTGGTGTAACTGCAAAAGCGCCGCCACGCAAATTGCTTTTCATTGTAACAAAATCTACCATTTGCGGAATGGTGATGCGATAAGTAGCATTATTGTATTTTGTTTCGATTACTTTATTGGTATCAATTTTAAGATTGCGAGCATTCATTTCAAACGATACCTTAGTACCTTCTTGCGATTTAGTTTCATTTGGTTGTTTAATGATGATACTGTCTTTATTAATTGCCAACTTGCTCAATACTTCGTTTAATTTATTTTTATCACAACTAAAAATAATTTTCTTTGTATCCATATAAAACATTTCCAGATTTGCCTCAGCACCTATCATTTTATACAATAAGCTGTCACCTGTAAAATCAGGTTGTGCTATCATGTTTGCTGCATGATATTGATAATCTTGATAGGTGAGTGGTTTTTCTTTTTCTTTATTGTTGCATGATGCAAATAATAAAATAAGAGAAGCATAAAAAAGGTGTTTCATAATTAGTTGGCTGTTTATTACCTGAGCATTTTTTTGTTTACTATTTTTTAGCTAATTGGGAATGGTTTTCCAAGACCGGTGAAATTAGAATTTGCAAAAGTTGATACTAATATAAAATTAATCCTAGTTTTACTATGCATGCCTATATAACCAGTAGAAAGAGAACATGTTTAACACAAAATATGACCTAATTAGCCAAATCCACATAAAGGTATTAATACTTAAAATTTCTATACTATAGCAGAATGTTTTATTTATTTCTTCCAGATTGTTATATTTTTTAATAGATTAAGCCACTTCGTAATATTGAACAGGACAAAGCAAATTCCTTTAACTTGTCCAAATAAAAACACAAAGAATTTTCTAGCTTTTAATATAGTTGCAGTCTTATTGTTAATGTGCCGGCAATTACAAAAAATATAAATGGAATGAACAATTTAGATTGGTATTTAAATAGATATGCTGTTTTATCAAAAAATAATTTTAGTTCATCAATAATTTTCGTCATGTAATTCTGTTTTGCTTTTATAAATAAATCTCACTTCCTTTTTCTATAAACTCTTTTGATTTTTCCTGCATACCTTTTTCCAATATTGCACTATCACTTTCACCTTCACTATCACTTTTCAAAGCATAATCACGTACCTCTTGTGAAATTTTCATACTGCAAAAATGTGGTCCGCACATCGAACAGAAATGCGCAATCTTCGCGCCGTCTGCAGGCAAGGTTTCATCATGAAATTCCAATGCTTTTTCAGGATCCAAACTTAAAT
Source organism: Saprospirales bacterium (assembly GCA_016711605.1). Taxonomy (GTDB): domain Bacteria; phylum Bacteroidota; class Bacteroidia; order Chitinophagales; family JADIYW01; genus JADJSS01. The sequence goes on along the minus strand of JADJSS010000044.1, from coordinate 281,178 downwards.
TAAACTGATCGTGCCACCTGAACTCAAAACGTGCTTTGCTCAATGCATTATCTCTGTATTGCGCACCAGGATGACCTTTTGCCAAATCAGCTGCATGCGCAGCTAATTTATACGTGATCACACCAACACGAACATCTTCTTTATTTGGTAAACCTAAATGTTCTTTGGGTGTTACATAACACAACATCGCGCAGCCAAACCAGCCAATCATCGCTGCACCAATCGCAGAAGTGATATGGTCATAACCAGGCGCAATATCAGTCGTTAAAGGTCCAAGCGTGTAAAATGGTGCTTCATGACATTCCGCTAATTGCTTGTCCATGTTTTCTTTAATCATGTGCATCGGCACGTGACCAGGTCCTTCAATCATCACTTGCACATCATGCTTCCACGCAATTTTTGTGAGTTCGCCAAGTGTTTCCAATTCTGCAAATTGTGCTTCATCATTCGCATCTGCAATAGAACCTGGACGCAAGCCATCACCTAAAGAAAAACTGACATCATAGCGTTTCATGATTTCGCAAATCTCTTCAAAGTGCGTGTATAAAAAACTTTCTTTGTGATGCGCCAAACACCATTTCGCCATGATGCTGCCACCGCGCGACACAATGCCTGTTACACGTTTCGCCGTCATTGGAATATAACGCAGCAACACGCCTGCATGAATCGTAAAATAATCAACACCTTGTTCTGCTTGTTCTATCAACGTATCTCTGAAAATTTCCCAGGTTAAATCTTCTGCTTTGCCATTTACTTTTTCTAACGCTTGATAGATTGGAACGGTTCCAATTGGCACTGGCGAATTACGAATGATCCATTCGCGTGTTTCATGAATATTTTTTCCTGTCGATAAATCCATGATAGTATCTGCGCCCCAACGGCAAGACCAAACTGCTTTTTCTACTTCTTCTTCAATGCTTGAAGTGACTGCACTATTGCCAATGTTTGCATTTATTTTTACTAAAAAATTTCTGCCGATGATCATCGGTTCACTTTCTGGATGGTTAATGTTTGCTGGTATAATGGCGCGACCTTTTGCTACTTCTTCTCGCACAAATTCTGGTGTGATGCTTTTTAATTTATGCAAAGGAACCGCACCAAAGTTTTCACCAGCATGTTGCTGGCACAACGTATCTGCTTGTCCGTTTAACGATGCTGCGTATTCTTCTCTTCGTTGATTTTCGCGAATAGCAATGTATTCCATTTCTGGTGTAATGATACCCATTCTTGCATAATGCAATTGCGTTACGTTTCTGCCTTCTTTAGCGCGCAATGGCATTTTGATATGTTCAAAACGCAAAGCATCTAAGCTTTCATCTGCCATACGTTTTGTTCCATATTCTGAAGAAAATTCGAATAAACGTTCGATATCACCACGTTCCAGAATCCATTTTTCTCGCAAGCGTGGAATGCCTTTTTTTACATCGACTTGGTAATTTTCATCCGTGTAAACACCGCTGGTATCGTATAAAGTAACTGGTGGATTTTTTTCTGTTTTGCCACCAATTAATTTCGTGTCGCTTAATGTAATTTCACGCATGGCAACTTCAATGTCATTCAATTTTCCTTTTACATAAATCTTTTTAGAATTCGGAAAAGGTGTAGTCGAAATTATTTGCTGTGTTGGTATTTTATCTTGTTTCATATTTTAGTATTGAGTAGTTAGTAATGAGTATTAAGAATTTTATTTTTGAAATTATTTTTTGCGTTTCTTTTTCTTTTTTTTTTTTTTTTTGGGTTTTTTTAAAAATTTTTTTTTTTATTAAAATCTGTGTTTTTCAAAAAATAAATTTCTTTTATGAATTCATAACTATCATAAAATGAACCCAAATTGAATAATAACATTAGATTCTTGAAATTGTCATTTATTTTAAGTTCTTCAATTTTTGCAAACAAATTATTATTATACAAGACAAAATTCATCAGTAATAATATTGTAAAAAATCTATTCATTATTTTATTGCTAAATTGCTTCATTGTCAAATTAAACTATCCACCTGCAACTGCTCCAATAATAATGATTTTATCTTCATCGAATAAAATAGTTTTTTGCCATTCGCTACGAGGAATGATTTCTTCGTTTAATGCTAAAGCAATGCCATTGGTTTCTTTTAATTCCAAAGTTTCAATAGCAGTTTCAAGCGATGTATTTTCATCGAATTGATAGTTTTGTTTATTGATGGTTACTTGCATAATCTAAATAATATAATTGTATTACAAAAAACTCTGTGAAAACTCAGAGTTCTCTGTGATATATTTTAAACTCTTAGAAATGCAGAAAGGCAAGACTCGTTCCCTACGTTGGTGCTAACCAAATCAGGTTCAAAGGATATTTCTCAGCCAACTAAACGGCACTCCTAGAGTTGTGTAAAATTATAAATTTTAAATGACAAATGATGAATTAAATATTGTGTTTTAACCTACCTATTTCAGAAATTGTATATTTGAGGAATAGAATGAATTTTACAAAATGCTGAATCCGAAAAACTGGGTGACTTTATTTGCTGATTATTTGCTGAATTACGCTTTTTTTCGTGTAAGAGATAGAGCGTTAGCAGAAGATTTAATGCAAGAAACATTTATTTCTGCATTAAAGTCTCAACATACTTATAATGGCACAGCCAATGAAAAAACTTGGTTAACAGCTATCTTGAAAAACAAGATTATAGATTACTACAGAAGCAAATTAGGCAAAAATTCTAAGTTGACTGATTCGATTGATGGCAATACAAACAATGATTTTTTTAATACAGAAACTTCTTTTCATTGGTTTGAAAAAAGACAGCCGCAAGATTGGAATAATTCAGACAAAGCTATTGAAACGGATGAATTTAATAACACTTTTAACGATTGCATGAAAAAAATGCCTGAGAAATTAGCCGTTGTATTTTCATTAAAATATATTGATGACGAAGCCACTGAAACTATTTGTAAGGAAGTTGGTATTACTACGTCTAATTATTGGGTAATAATACATCGTGCAAAATTACAACTGCGCGAATGTTTAGAAAAAAATTGGTTTAAAGCATAATGGCATTTATACATAAAATATTACTAACGTGCAAAGATGCAACCTTGCTTACTTGCAAAAAGCAAGAGAATGCTATTTCTTTCAAAGAAAATATCCAATTAAAAATTCATCTTTTAGTTTGTAAATTTTGTGCAATGTTCTATAAACAATCTAATTTATTGCACCAGCATTTAACAAAAATGCAGAACGAAAATAACGAATCTAATACACTACAATTAGATGAAACAAAAAAAACAGCACTTCAATTTCAAATAGATGCTGAGTTAGAAAAATAATTTTTCTCTTTTGTAAGGAACTATTTATATGTTCGTATATAGTAGAAATTAAACGTATGATTTCTATAAAAAACACCTTACATGCATCGCTATTCTTTACTATTGTAGCGATAATTTTTGCAACCAGTTGCACCAAAGAAAATACACCTACTGTTGATTTAATGGAAAAGCCAGACACTGCAGCCATGTTGAAGTTTTCTGGAAACTTCCAAACCGGACCTTATGGCAGCAACGCAAAAGGTAGTGCTAATATTTTTATAAAAGACAGTATGTTGACGTTAGTGTTCGACAGCTTATTTTTAATAAACAACGGACCAGCACTACATGTGTATTTAAGTAAAGAAAGACAACCTATAAATTTCATTGATTTAGGTGCATTAAAATCTACCAATGGTGGACAAATTTATCCTATTTCATCGATGCCAAATTTTATGGAATACAAATACGCTTTGGTACACTGCAAAGCTTACAATCATTTATTTTCTTATGCTGAATTAAATTAATTTTTATGAAAAAAACAATCTTATCTATTGGTTTTATCTTGATGATCACATTTGCGTATACACAAACATCAATCAATAAAACAAAACATGCAAACACTGAAAAAAATATTGCGATTGATGGCTATGATCCAGTTGCGTATTTCACACAAAATAAAGCAATAAAAGGCAATAAAAAATTTGCTGTAAGTGTTGATGGTATTATTTATTATTGTTCATCACAAGTAAATAAAGATTTATTGGTGAAAACACCAACAAAATATGAACCTCAATACGGTGGTTGGTGTGCCTATGCAATGGGTGCGAAAGGTACTAAAGTTGAAATTGATCCAGAAACCTTTAAAATTAAAGATGGCAAGTTGTATTTGTTCTATAACAAAACATTTACAAATACCTTACCGCTTTGGAATAAAGATGAAGCAAATCTTAAAACCAAAGCAGATGAAAACTGGAAAATTATTCTTTCAAAATAAAACAAATTAAAAATCATGAGCAAACTTATCTTTTGGACCATTCGCATTGTGCCAGCAATTATTATGCTGCAAACATTGTATTTTAAATTTAATGCAGCACCAGAACCTATACATATTTTCACAACATTATTAGGCAAGTACGAAGCATTCGGTAGAATTGGAACTGGTGTCATTGAACTAATTGCAGGTCTGTTATTGTTATATCCAAGAACATCTGTATTAGGTGCTATTTTAGGAGCTGGAACGATGGCTGGTGCTGTATTTTCACATCTCTTTATTTTAGGAATATCTGTAAAATACTATACAACAGAAAGTGTATTAATAAATGACAAAGGTTCTTTGTTTCTTTCAGCTTTAATTACGTTGATATGTTGTTTAATTATCATTTATCAACAAAGAAATTATTTATTATCTTTCATAAAAAAATAAGATGCAACTACTAAAAGTTATTTCAGCAAGTTTGATAGATGTATTGCATCAATTACCTGATGAATATTACACAAGAAAAATTGCGATTTTAGAACAACAAACTATTGGTCAGCAAGTGCGACACATTATTGAGCATTGGCAGATTTTGATAGAAAATTACAATGCTGACTGCATTAATTATGCAAACAGAAAAAGAGATATTTCCATTGAACAAAACAAACAAGTTGCTTTAGATTTGTTACAAACATTACAACTTCAATCCAATAAAGACAATCGAACGCTTGTTGTTGTATCTTTAGATGAAAGTACCAAATTTACTTCTACTTATTTAAGAGAATTAGATAATGTAAAAGAGCATATTATCCATCATGCAGCCATTATAAAAATGGCAATTTATTTTATAGATAGTAATTATAAAATGCCTGAGAATTTTGGTTATGCACCAGCAACGATTTCCCATAAACAACAACAATGTGCACAGTAAGTTTTTACAAAAATAAATTCCAAACTATTATAACATCTAATAGAGATGAGCATCATAGTCGTGCAAAAGCATTGCCACCAAAAATTTATAAAACTGAAAAATATGAATTAATTTATTGCAAAGATGCACAAGCTAATGGAACCTGGATGGTGTTGCGAAATGATGGTGCAGCAATTGTTTTATTGAATGGTGCTTTTGAACGACATCAACCAAATCCACCTTATAAAAAAAGCAGAGGATTGGTGTTGTTAGATATTATTGATGAAGAAAATTGTTTACAAAAATACAAAGATTATGATCTTACAACTATTGAACCTTTTACGATTATCATTTACTACAATCATCTTTTACACGAATGTATTTGGAATGGTAATGAGAAATTTATTACAGAAAAATCTACTGATGAAAACTATATTTGGTCATCAGTAACCTTATATGATAAGGAATTTAGAGAAAGAAAAAATGATTTATTTCAACAATTAGTGCAATCAAAACAAGAATTAAATACAAACGATATTTTAGAATTTCATCATTCTAAACAAGATTTAGAAAATGGATTCATTATCAATAGAAGCAATCAATTAATGACGTTTAGTGTAACACAAATTGTATTAACTGAAACAATAAATATTTTTAAACATCACGACATCTTAGAGGACAAACCATACATGATTACAGCAAATGAATTTACCGAAAAGAGTTTTTTATAAAATAAAATATACTGTTCACAAACTACTTCATTGGGAATACTGGCCTCAGGAAATTGTCTATTTTATTGTTTATCCATATTATGCATGGATTGCTTTCAGATTGCGTGCTGCTGGTTTTTTTGTAATAGCTAATCCACACGATGGTGAAATGAATTTCTTGATGGAAAGTAAAATTAAAATTTACAATCATATTCCAACACCATATTATCCAACTACAATTTATGTGGAGCCAAACCAAGATTTTAATTTCATTTTAAACGAAGTGAAATTAGTACAAATTCCATTTCCGTTCATTACAAAGCCAAATGTAGGACACAAAGGTATTGGCGTTAATAAAATCTATTCAGAAGTTGAATTGTTAGCACATCATCAATCTGTCAAACATCCTTATTTAATTCAGCGTTTGGTAGAATTTGAGCACGAAATAGGTTTGTTTTGGGTGCGATTTCCGAACGAGTCGAAAGGCAAATTAACAGGTATTGTTTATAAAGAATATCTGCATGTTATTGGTGATGGAAAACGAACTTTGGAACAATTAATTTATGCTGATGCACGCACGTATTACCAATTGCATTATTTAGAAGAAAAATTTAAAAATGAATGGAATACTGTTTTACCTAAAGACGAGAAATTAATCATTGTTCCATTTGGAAGCCATTTTCGTGGTTCAAAATTTATAGATTATTCTGAGAAAATAACACCAAAACTAATTGAAACATTTAATGCAATTTGCACTCAAATTAATGGTTATTATTATGGAAGAATGGATATAAAATTTGATAACTGGAAAGATTTGGAAGATGGAAAAAACTTTGCCATTATTGAAACGAATGGTGCAGGCAGCGAACCAACACACATCTACGACCCAAATCATTCTATCTTTTTTGCATGGAAAGAAATTGTACGACATTTGTCTTACTTACAAAAAGTATGTTTGCAAAATAAACAGAAAGGTTATCAAACAGCCAACCTAAAACAATTGCTTAAAATGTATAACGAATACAAAGTATATATGAAAGAAATTGAATAAATGGTTTACTTTTGCACTATGTACAAGATCAGGATTGCATTTATTACTGACATTGCGAAAATTCTTGAGGTAGCCGAGGCAACTTGGAAACAAACCTACGCACCAATTATTTCGCAAGAACAGATTGATTTTATGTATGAAAGAATGTATAGCAATGAAGCGATTCTACAACAAATGCAAGATGGTCATACATTTTTGATGTGTTTGGAAAATGATAAAATTCTCGGTTTTATTTCTTACATCAGACAAGAAAACAACATCATTAACATACCTAAAATATACGTAAAACCTGAAGCGCATGGAAAAGGAATTGGTAAGTTATTATTACAGGAAGTTGAAAAGATTGCGCAAAAAAACAAAGTAGATTTTTTAGAATTGAATGTCAATCGCAAAAATCCTGCTATGTATTTTTATAAAAAACTAGGATTTGAATTGTACGAAAAAGCAGATATTGCTTACGGAAAATTCTGGCTGAATGATTATGTGTTGAGAAAGTCTTTAGTGATTAGTCATTAGACATTGGTGGATTGTTAGATGTGTTCTGTCATTAAGATTTTTACTTATGACAAATGAATATTGCCTAATGACTAATATTTACTAACCAACCAGGCCCAGTAAATCAAAACAAACTGCAGCACAATTCTTACATACAAAAACCATTCTTTGCCTTGTGCCATTTTTGGCGGATGGAATAAATGAGGAATGTGTACTGCAAAAAATACAATCAGCATGGCAATAATCAGATATGCTGAAATTGGTCGTGTTGAAGCAAATAATAAACCTATTGCCAAAATAATTTCTGCAACACCACTTACTTGATTTAACAAGTTTGGTACTGGAAAAAATTTAGGCATAATTCCTAAATAAAATTTTGGGTTGATGAAGTGATTAACGCCAGCACCAGCATATAAAAATGCCATTATGTAAAGTGATACTTGTTGTAGTGTTGTCATGGTTTAGAATTTTTTATTTCACGCAAAGGCGCAAAGTACGCAATGCAAAATCATCTTAATCAGTCTATCATATAAATCATAGTTCTGACAATTTTAATCTATCAACTTGCTATCTATTCCAACAGTAACTCGATTTGTACTTTTTAATCTTGTAAATAAACCTTCCGTTTTTGGTAGTTCGTATTCAAAGAAATAATTGCAACATAAGAATTTACTTTCAGCAAATGTTTTATCTATTGATTCATTTTCGTTACAAGTGTTTGTCATTTTCAACCACAACCAACCTAATACAATCGTTCCAAATAATTCTAAGTATAATGTTGCATCACTTAAATAAACTTCCACGCCTTCTTTTTGTGCAACTGTCATTAAGTGCATACTCAACTCTTGCAATTGTCCTAATTTTTTTTCTAATGTAGTTGCGTGTGCTTTAGTGTTTTCATGTTGTTTTGCTTTGGCAATATCTTGCATTACTTCTTGCATTAACAACATTACTGCTTTTCCATTTTTCATCATCACTTTTCTGCCAAGTAAATCCAAACCATGAATCGCTGTGGTGCCTTCGTGTATCGTATGTATACGTGTTTCGCGATAATATTGTTCTGCAATAAAATCTTTTGTAAAACCATAGCCACCAAAAATTTGTATCGCTGTTGATGTAGAAAAATTACTCATTTCTGCTGGATACGATTTTGCAACAGGCGTCAGCAATTCCAACATCAAATTATATTTTTCTTTTTCGTCGCCTTCTGTTACACGTTCCATATCGGCAAAATAGCTGCACTGCAATTCCAGACACAACGCACCATCTATAAATGTTTTTTGGAACAACAACATGCGTTTCACATCAGCATGATTGATGATTGGTGTTTGTGGCAACTCTGGATTTTTTTCTGCGATGTTTCTGCCTTGTAAACGTTCGTTTGCGTATTTTAAACTTGCATAGTACGCTGCACTTGAAATAGATGTTGCATGCAAACCAACAGAAATACGCGCTTCATTCATCATTTGAAACATGTACGACAAACCTTTGTTTTCTTCGCCAACCAGCCAACCTTGACAATCATTATTTTCACCAAAACTTAAATGTGCAATAGGTGCGCCTTTGTAACCCATTTTATGATAGACACCAATACTGGTTACATCATTGTGTTCTAAAGTTCCATCTTCGGTTATGCGTTCACGTGGCACAATAAACATAGAAATTCCTTTTGTACCTGCTGGTGCACCTTTTACACGAGCCAGCATTAAATGCACTACATTATCTACCACATCACTATCACCACAAGAAATAAATATTTTTTGACCAACTAATTTATAAGTTCCATCATCTTGTTTTTCTGCAGTTGAAACCACATCACTTAATGAACTTCCAGCGCCTGGTTCTGTTAAAGCCATCGTGCCTTGCCATTCGCCAGCAAACATCTTTGGCAAATAAACATCATGATATTTCTTATCGGCAAAGACTTCAATTAAATGTGCGGCACCCATGGTTAAACCAGCGAACACACAACCAGAATAATTAGCAGCACCTAAAACAAAACTTGCTGCTGTTGAAAAACGCTAGGCATTTGTAAACCACCAACTTCTTTATTTGCCAAAATACTTATCCATCCATTTTCACCGCTGATGCGCATAATATCTTTGTGAATCGGATGCACGCGAATTCTACCATCAATTAATTCTGGTTGTTTTCTGTCCATTTCTACCAAATAAGGAAATAAATATTCTTTTGCAAACTGATCAGTTGCATCTAAATACATTTGAAGTGCATCTTTATCGTGGTCTGAAAAATATTCGTATTGTGTAACGCTATCGGCTTTTAATACATCAAACAAAATAAAATTTAAGTGTTCGCGATTGTAAAATTTATCGCCTAAAAAAACAGAAGAATTGGTTTGCATGGCTTATTGTTGAATTAATGATTTGTAGAATTTATGAATACATTTTTATTCTTTTGTAAGATATGGAAAAAAGAAATAAATCGAAAATAAAAAATGATGAGTAATACGTTAGTTCATTTATAGAATGACAAAAAAATCTTTATTTAGTTTAGTCAATCAATTTAAATTTTTCCATTAACCATTTTCGTTTTTTCATAAATGGCAATTCTATTTTTAGATAAAAAAAATGCGATAATAAAAATAAAACAATCAACCAAAAAACATAAGTAAATAGTATGCTATGAAATAATATTGCATTTATGCCGATGCACAAAGTCAATAAAAAAGAATAATGTAATAAAAAGATAGAATAAGAAATGAAACTAATATACATTACTACTTTATTTACAAATGTTGGTTTGTATTGTATTGTTTTTAAATATGGCAAACACAATGCAATCGAAATTGGACTTACAAAATAAAAAAATACATAGTGATAAAAAGTGCTAAATGTATTATATGCAAAAGGCATTTTAAAAGGCAATTGTTTTAAAGATGGTACTTCTATTGGAATCATTTGATTGGACCAAGCCCAAGAATAGAATGTAGAAAACAAATAAATAGCAACACCAACTACTAGAAATTTATACCTGTATTTAAACCAGAAATTTTCGTAATGATAGCAAATATAGGCAGCCAATAAACCAATAGCAATAGTATCTAAACGCAAGACAACGATGAGACGATAATGCGATACAAAATCAACAAAAGTATGTTTTGTGAAAACGAAAAAATAGTAAAATACTTTTAATGAAAGACTGCCTAAAAGCATAAACAATATGATGGCTAAGAATGATTTGTCTTTACTGCTTTTTATAAATTTTAAACCAAACATAAAACCTAATGGAAACAACACATAGAACCATTCTTCAACAGAAATCGTCCATGTTTCTTTGTAAAAATCAGATTGATTGTTGACGAAATTTTGTAAGAAAAAAAAGTTGGAATATGGAATGTCAACTTTCTTTGTTACAAGGGAAACTATAACGGTAAGTAAAATCAACATGATGAAATACGCAGGCAATGTTCGGCCCCAACGCATAATTAAAAATCTAAAAATAAATTTGGCATCAATTTTTTCTGTTTTATGAATTTCAATTAGAAAATTATAACCAATTAAAAAACCACTGCAAACAAAAAACATATCTACTGGATCTGGCAATGGAAAATGGAAATAATTCAAACCTATAAACGGACAAATTAATTGTAAAAAATGTAAATGAATAACCAACATCACAGAAAATGCTCGAATAATATCGAATCCATAGTATCTCTTTTCTGGTGATGTAATAATGGAAAAAATATTTTGCATATAATTAGAAAGAGTTTTTAGCTTTTATAATTAATGGTTTTTATTGTTTATAAAAATGGTTCGCGAAAACACGAACCAAAACTCTAATTTTTATTTTTAAGATTTATTCAACGGTAACACTCTTTGCCAAATTACGTGGTTGATCGACATCGCAGCCACGAAGTACTGCAATGTGATATGCTAATAATTGTAATGGAATTACAGAAAGTATTGGTGTAAAAGGTTCATCTGTTGCAGGAATTTGAATTACAAATTCAGCCAAATTGCTAATTTCTGTATCACCTTCTGTAACGATAGCAATCAGTTGTCCTTTCCGTGTTTTTACTTCTTCAATATTTGATAAAACTTTTTCATAGTGTTGTGTATGCGGTGCTAAAACGACCACTGGCATATTTTCATCTATCAATGCAATTGGACCATGTTTCATTTCTGCAGCTGGATAACCTTCAGCGTGTATGTAAGAAATTTCTTTTAATTTAAGTGCGCCTTCCAATGCCACTGGAAAGTTGTAACCGCGACCTAGATATAAGAAATTTGAAGCATGTTGGAATGTTTCAGCTATTTCTTGAATGTATGGATCTGCTTTTAAAATTTTTTCAATTTTTGCTGGCAATGCTTCCAATTCAGTAATGTATTGGTGAAATTTTGATTGCGATAAAGTACCTTTTATTTCAGCTAATTGCAATGCCATTAATGCTAAAATGCTTACTTGAGTAGTAAATGCTTTGGTTGAGGCAACGCCAATTTCTGGACCTGCATGTGTGTAAGAACCAGCATCTGTCATGCGAGAAATACTGGAGCCAACTACGTTGCAAATTCCATAAGTTAGTGCGCCTTTTGATTTTGCTAATTCTAATGCAGCGCGCGTGTCAGCAGTTTCGCCAGATTGTGAGATGGCAATAATTACATCATTTTCGGTGATGATTGGATTGCGGTATCTGAACTCAGATGCGTATTCTACTTCAACGTTTATACGAGCTAAATCTTCTATTAGATATTCACCAATTAATGCTGAATGCCACGAAGTTCCACAAGCAACTATTGTTATTTTATTTGCATTTTTAAAACGCAATTCATGTTCACGAACGCCACCTAAGTTAACCCAAAATTGTTCGCTGTCAATTCTTCCACGAATACTGTTTTTGATGGCAATTGGTTGTTCATGAATTTCTTTCATCATAAAATGTTCGAAACCACCTTTTTCAATTTCTTCCAATTTTAATTGAAGTTCGTCGATGTAAGGAACATGTGTTTCGTTATCTTTTATAGATTTTACATCAAGATTTCCATTGCGATGTAAAATCGCCATTTGTCCATCTTCTAAATAAGATACTTTTTTGGTATGTTCAATTAATGGAGAACCATCAGATGCAACAAATAATTCATTTTCCCCAAAACCAACTACCAACGGTGAGCTTAATTTTGCTACAATTAATTTATCAGGAACGTTTTTGGAAATTACAACAATTGCATATGCACCAATTACTTCATTAAGTGCTAGACGAACAGCTTCTTCCAAATTTACTGAAGCATTTTTTAAAATATCTTCTATTAAATGCACCAAAACCTCTGTGTCTGTTTCGGATCTGAAAATATAACCACGTGATTGAAGCTCTGTTTTTAAAGAATAATAATTTTCTATAATTCCATTGTGAATTACAGCTATATCCTCAGTCGCATTAAAATGTGGGTGCGCATTTACATCATTAGCTTCGCCATGCGTTGCCCAACGTGTATGACCGATGCCAATAGTTCCAGAAATATCTTGTCCAATAGTTTCGTCTTCCAGTGCTTTAACTTTACCTTTCTTTTTGTAAATGTTAAGCTTATTCGTACTGCTTAAAAGTGCAATTCCTGCACTGTCGTATCCACGATATTCTAAACGTTTAAGACCGTTGATAATAATTGGAAAGGCATCTTTTTTGCCAATGTATCCTACAATTCCGCACATAAGTATAAAAATTAGTGTAATGTCACTTCATAGCAATTCTAAAAATAATAAAATTTTTCTAAAAACTATTACTTCAACAAAGTATAAATAATATTAAGTTTCATTTTAAAACGTGGGTCAGAATAATTTGAACCTGCTAGTATCATTCTGTATGGCGTGTAACCAAAAATTATATGTAGTCAATAAATTTGATTTACCATCAGTTCCACCAGTTCTGTAGGTGCCTAAATATAAATCTGTATTTGATTCAATTTCCAGACGCATATTTTGAATGTATTTTGAAATTTTAATTGAATATCTTACAATTTATTTCCAATCTATCAGTAGAAACAGAATCAGCATACGAAAACCTTCCGTTGTATTCCATTATTAAATGTTGAGTTTCATCATAAGTTGGAATATATTCTAACTCACCACTTGTATTTCGTTTTAACAATAAGAGTGCAAATGGTGGAAGTAAATCTTTTTGACTATTATTTTGTATTTGAGTAATCGATAATATTGCTTTATTTACGGCTACTTTGCCTAAGCTACCAATAGTTGGCAACGAAATTTTTACTAAAGAACCACCTTGTCCTAAAAGGTAGTTTACAGAATCTGAAACCAAGCCCGAACTTACAACGTTTTGTATTGCTGGTGATAATGTATTACTGAAAAAATTGATGCCATTTTGACGACTTCTAAGCTGACCATTAACTGCAACTGATTCGGATGTTTTTAATCGCATAATACGTTGCGTGTTTTTCTTGTCTTTATAAAAAATATAAATACCAGAATATACACTAGATAAATCCATTTCGGCCATTGCATTTCCATTATTATTTGAATTTTCAACTAAAATTCCTGGCAAATAATTTTTAAAGTAAAGTGAATCTCGAAGTTGTATTGCATCTTTGCTCAAAAGATCTGTAGCAAAAGAGTTTGGCAACACCGCACGAAAAACACCTGCTGTTCCAATTGTATCCGTCGTAAAAAGTCCAACTTTTTGAGAAGGTGAAAACTTATAGTTTGTAATATTTGCTAAAGGTGTAGCAGACGTAAATGAGCTATTGTTAGAATAATAAGCAGTGTTTTCATCAATTTTAGTTGAAATAGTGCTGATATTAAAATCTTGTGCGACAATTGAATCACCAAAAATTCCATTGTATTTAATAAATAAAACAACAGAATCGACAATATAAGGTTTTAAAGTATCGTCTAAAATAACATCACCTCTATCTAATTCGATTGCGAAACTTGATTTTTGAAAACCGAAAATCGGATCGTTAATAACACCAAGATATACTTTCGGCAATTTGTCTGAACGCAATGCACCATCAGCAACTGTTTTAGTGTAAAGTGTAAATGTGTCGGTATTTTTAGCAGAAAGCAAATCGTTACCTGGTAGCAAATCTGCACCAATTCCTGTTTCTTTTTTACATGCGCCAGCGAAAACAACTAAAAGTGTAAGTATAAAATAAAATTTCCTCATCTGTAAATTAATGTATGCTAGTTTAAACGATGTTATGATAAAAGTGTTTTATAAAAATCAAGATATTTTTCTAATAAATTATCGGAATCTTGGTGTGCTAAAAAAGGTTTTTTACCAATTGCTTTCTTTATTGCAGGCATATCTGTAATGGTTTCAGAACCTTGAATAACTGCATCGGCAAACTGAACACCAGCCAATGTAAGTGCTTCATTGGTTAATTCCTTAAAAGCAGCTAAATCTTTTTCAACAATATCATCACCGATTAGTGCTTTTTTTACGAAATTTTTATTCAATTTCTCAGTAAATTCTTTCTCGTAAATGCTGTAAATCATTTTTGTATTAGAGAAAACAGGATCTTTTGCAAACTGTGTTCTCATATATACTGGAATTAAACTAGTCATCCAGCCATGGCAATGTATAATATTTGGATGCCAGCCAAATTTCTTAACTGTTTCCAAAGTTGCTTTGCAGAAAAACACCATTCTGTCTACATTATCTTCAAAGAATTTTTCATCATCGTCTCTAAAAACGGTTTTTCGTTTAAAAAACTCGTCATTATCTAAAAAATATACCTGAATACGTGCTCCAGGCAACGAAGCAACTTTGATTATTAAAGGATAGTCGTCGTCATCAATAATAATATTGATACCTGAAAGACGAACTACTTCATGTAAACGGTTTCTACGTTCATTAATAATACCAAAACGTGGCATCAATACTCGAACCTCAATTCCACTGTCGTTTATAAATGGTGCTAGTCTTTTTACAATATTTCCTGCCTCAGAAATCACCAAATATGGATCCATTTCTTGAGTAACATATAACAATTTTTTCTTTTCCATGCGCCGCTTTTTCTAAATTATTTAAAAATTATGCTTAATTAGTGTGCAAAGGTACGCATTTAAAGTGGTATAATTGTTTTTGAAACAGACATAAAATGAGATTTTAAGTATTCTTTACACTTGCTTTAATGTTGGTATAAAGGTTGCTTTCTCATGCTGTTATAAAAGAAACAAGGTTTAAAAAATGTAAAATTAACGGAAATGAAAATTTTTCAAACAGTGCTTGATTTGCAAAAATATTTACTAGAAATCAATCAGTTGCATAATAAGAAAATAGGATTTGTGCCAACAATGGGTGCCTTGCATCAAGGTCACCTTTCTCTGATTGAGCAATCTAAACAACAAACCGATTTTACGATTTGCAGCATATTTGTAAATCCTACGCAGTTTAATGATAAAAAAGACTACGATAAATATCCAATTCAGATTGATAAAGATCTGGAAATGTTGCTGGCTGCCAATTGCGATATTGCATTTTTGCCAACTGTAGAACAGGTTTACCCAACTGGAACTCTTGATAAAATTAACATTGATTTGGGTTTTGTAGGAAAAACATTAGACGCAGAACATCGTCCCGGACATTTTGAAGGTGTGCTGCAAGTGGTGAAACGTTTACTAGATATTGTACAACCAGATTTCTTGTTTCTCGGACAAAAAGATTATCAGCAATGTATGGTGTTGACACGTTTGGTAGAGCATTTTCAATTACCAGTTGAAGTGAAGATTTGCGAAACATTACGCGAAAACGATGGTTTAGCAATGAGTTCGCGTAATGCTCGATTAAACGAAGATGACAGAAAAATTGCCGTAAAATTATCACAAGCATTATTTTATATAAAAGAAAATATTTCCAAAATTCCGATTCAACAATTAATTGATGAACAAATTAATTTGATACAAGAAGATGATTTGATTAAGGTAGAATATTTGGTGATTGTAAACGGAAAAACATTAGAACCGATTACAGAATATGATGCTCAAATACCAACTACAACGCTTGTAGCAGCTAAAGTTGGCGAAGTAAGGTTGATTGATAATGTTATAGTTAGTCGTGAGTCAAAAGTCATTAGTCATGAAATCGTCAATGATAAATCTTCAATTATCAATCAACTAATGTTAATCCTTCCATAATTTGTTAATTCAGATAAATATATACCTTTACAACCAAAATTAAATACATGTTCGTACACGTTTTTAGAGCAAAACTGCACAGAGTAGTAGTTACAGAAGCCAATTTAAATTACATGGGTAGCATCACAGTAGATGAAAATTTATTGGATGCTTCAGGCATTTTTCCGAATGAGAAAGTGCAAATTGTAAACATCAACAATGGAGAACGATTTGAAACCTATGTAATAAAAGGTGAACGAGGTTCGGGACAAATTTGCCTAAATGGACCAGCGGCACGTAAAGTACAACTTGGCGACAAACTCATCGTAATTGCTTATGGAATGATGACGTTAGATGAAGCCAAAGATTTTACGCCAACCGCAATTTATGTAGATGAAAACAATCAGCAAGTAAAACATTAATGGTACTTTCGTTTGTATGAATAATATTAAAACAGTCATAAAAATTTTATTTTCCCTTGGTTTAGGTATTGGTTTAATTATTTGGTTTTGGGATTCAATGTCTGAATCAGACAAAGCTGAAACTATCAATGCATTCAAAAGAGCCAACTATTTTTGGGTAATTTTAGCACCTTTAATTGGTTTTATAGGAAACTTTATTCGCACACAACGTTGGCGATTAATGCTTCGTCCATTAGGTTATAATCCAAATTATTGGAATACATTTCACTGTGTTATGGTGATGTATTTTTTCAACTTATTTGTACCACGTTTAGGTGAAGTTACACGATGTAGTTTTTTAGCGCAATACGAAAAAGTTCCAATTGAAAAATCATTAGGCACCATGGTTACTGAACGTTTGATTGATGTACTATGTTTAGGTGTAGTTTTTTTATTGATTATTTTATTTCTAGGAAAAGAAAATTACGATTCGTTAAGTACTAATTTTTCCTTACTAACCAAAGGATTTGGTGGAGGCACTTTTACAATGATTTTAAAATATTCAATTCCAGTTTTAATTATACTTGGCATTGCAGCTTTTTCAATTTATTACATTCAAAAAAATGGCTTAGATAAACTAGTTGAATTGATAAGAAATAAAATAAAAGATTTGTTGACATCGATCATTTCAGTTAAAGATATTAAAGAAAAACCACAGTTTATTTTATTAACTATCAGTATGTGGGTTTCATATTTAGTAATGTTTTACATTAATTATTTGGCATTGCCAGAAACCAATCATTTACCATTTATTTCTGCGTTAGTATGTTTGCTTTTTGGCTCATTTGCTGTAATAATAACACCTGGTGGAATCGGTGTTTTTCCGATAATTATACAAATGGTATTAGTTTCTTTTAAAGTAAATCCAAGTATTGCACTAGCTATTGGAATGATTGCCTGGTCTGTTCAAACATTAGGTGTTTTAATTGGTGGTATGCTATCGTTAATCTTATTGAATGTAATCAATAAAAAGCAAAATGCTGTAATTGTTGAATAATTCATCTAAAATAATTTTTGATTTAGAAACTTTTCTCACTTCTTTTGAAAGAAAAAATAAAACTATTGTTTTTACCAATGGTTGTTTTGATTTATTGCATAAAGGTCATTTGCATCTTTTAAACGAAGCAAAAAAACTCGGAGATATTTTAATAGTTGCAGTGAACGATGATGTATCCGTAAAAAAACTAAAAGGCGAAACGAGACCAATTGAAAATTTAGAAACTCGACTAAAAAATCTTTCAAAATTAGATACGATTGATTTCTTAATTTCATTCTCAGAAGAAACTCCAATTCATTTAATTGAAAAAATAAAACCAACTATTTTAGTAAAAGGTGGTGATTATAAAAAAGAAGATGTTGTTGGAAATTCTATTGCCGAACAAGTTGTTATTGTTCCGTTGCTGGCTGGTTTTTCTACGACAATTAAAATTGCACGCGGATTAAAATGATAATGTAGATTTCAAAGATAGGTTTATTGAAATAAAATCTTGAAAAAATCAATCCAATCATTCTAAATCATAAAAATTTGTGTTCTATTCCGTATTTTCGCATTCTCAAAAAAATACAAAATGGATTTCAAACTTACCGAAGAACATCTGCAAATTCGCGAAATGGCGCGCAACTTTACGCAAAAAGTATTAAAACCAGGCGTTATCGATCGCGATCGTGATATGATTCATCCAACAGAATTTATAAAACAAATGGGTGAATTAGGTTTTATGGGTATGATGGTGGATCCGAAATATGGTGGTGGTGGAATGGATACCGTTTCATACTGTATTGCAATGGAAGAAATCTCTAAACTAGATGCATCTTGTTCAGTTGCGATGTCGGTAAATAACTCCTTAGTTTGTTGGGGTCTGGAAGCGTATGGAACAGAAGAACAAAAAGAAAAGTATTTAACACCGTTAGCAAAAGGTGAAAAATTAGGTGCGTTTGCATTAAGTGAACCAGAAGCAGGCAGCGATGCTACCTCACAAAAAACAACAGCAGAAGATAAAGGTGATTATTATTTATTAAACGGTACTAAAAATTGGATTACCAACGGCGGAAAAGCAGATACTTATTTAGTGATTGCGCAAACGCATCCTGAAAAAGGACATAAAGGTATCAATGTATTAATAGTAGAAAAAGGAATGCCAGGTTTTGCAATTGGTGCAAAAGAAGATAAATTAGGCATTCGTGCATCAGACACTCATTCATTATTGTTTACCGATGTGAAAGTGCCGAAAGAAAACAGAATTGGTGAAGATGGTTTTGGTTTTAAATTTGCGATGAAAACATTAGAAGGTGGCAGAATTGGAATTGCAGCGCAAGCATTAGGCATTGCAGCAGGCGCGTATGAATTAGCAGTTGAGTATTCAAAAGTGCGTAAAGCATTTGGAACAGAAATTTCTAATCACCAAATTATACAATTTAAGTTGGCAGATATGGCAACTGAAATTGAAGCAGCGCGTTTGTTAGTATATAAAGCAGCATGGTTAAAAGACCAGCATAAAGATTACGCAGTAGCATCCGCAACTGCCAAATTATTTGCTTCAGAAGTAGCGATGAAAGTAACCACAGAAGCAGTACAAGTGCATGGTGGTTATGGTTATGTAAAAGAATATCATGTAGAACGATTAATGCGTGATGCAAAAATTACACAAATTTACGAAGGCACTTCAGAAGTACAACGCATTGTTATTTCGCGTGGTGTTTTAAGCGGAAAAGTATAGAGAAAGTAATAAGAGTAAAAAGTTATTAGTTATAAGTAGATTTTTTCTAACGACTAATAAACTTATGACTCACGACTAAATAGGAGACGTGTCCGAGTGGTTGAAGGAGCACGCCTGGAAAGTGTGTATATGGGAAACTGTATCATGAGTTCGAATCTCATCGTCTCCGCAAAAATGCAAAAACTGATAAGGTATAAACTTTATCAGTTTTTTTTATAAATTAATAGCTTATTTTTATAACTTTATAATTATGGAAAATAGAATAGCAAAATTCTGCAACATCATCGCATTATTATTTACATTAGATAGTTTTGCAGAAAACAATACAAACAGCACAGCAAAAGAAGTAGTGTTGTATCCTCAAGGTGCACAAGTAACACGCATAGCAAAAGTAGAACTAAAGAAAGGTAAAAACGAAATCGTGATTGCTAATCTTTCACCTTTTATGAACACAAGCAGCATACAAGTAAATGGAAATGGAAACTTTACCATTGCTTCTGTTGCTCATAAATATAATTTTCTAGAAGAAGAACAAAAAGAAAAACCAGTTAACAAATTTGAAAGCAAGAGTTGATTCTTTAGAAAATGAAATTAATATTCAGAATGCGTATTTAACGGTCGCTATTGAACAGGAAAATATGTTAATTAAAAATCAATCGATTGGTGGTGCAAATGTTGGTGTTAAAACAATGGATTTAAAAGAAGCAGTAGAATACCAAAAACAAAAAATGACTGAACTAGAATTAGAGCAAGTAAAACTAAATAGTAAAATTACATCACTAACACTGTTTAAAGATAAATTTGAAAAACAAGCAACTGCTACAAAATCATTATCTACCAAAACCACTAGTGATATTGTTATTATCATTAACAGTAATGAAAGTTTAAATACTGAATTAAAGATTTCTTACTTTGTATCGGAAGCAAAGTGGTTACCTTATTATGACGTGAAAGTGAAGAATATAAATTCACCTATCGACTTTTCATACAAAGCAAAAATCTCGCAATCTACTGGTGAAGAATGGAAAGATGTGATGTTGACTTTATCTACATCAGAACCAAAATTAACAGCACAAAAACCTTATTTGCAAAAGTGGAATTTGCGTTTAAATGATTATTCAAACAATAATTATTACACTTCTAATTTAGATGTTTCAGGTTTGCCTCAATATAATTTTGTACAGGGAAAAGTAAGCGATGCAAGCACTGGTGAAGCATTAATTGGGGTTCATGTAACATTAAAAGGCACTACCATCGGAACAGTAACAGATATTGATGGAAACTACGCTTTAGAAATTCTGGATGGCTCGAAAATACTGGTGTTTAGGCTTTGGATTGATATTCTAATGTCGAAAAAGCCAATTGCAAGCAGTATGGTAAATACTGTTATGCAAAGTGAAGGTAATAGTTTAGAAGAATTTGTGGTTACTGCTTTATCATCAAGAACACCAGGTTTAAGAGTCCAAAAGAATAAAAAATATAATAGCAATAATGAATCAACAAATGCAGTAGAAACAGAAGAAACATACACGCAAATTGATGTAAATTAACATCAAAACGCCATATACAATTATTAGTGATGGCAAAATAAATTCGGTAGATATTAATTCTTACGATGTGCCTGCAACTTATAAATATTATGCAATTCCAAAATTAGATAAAAGTGCATTTTTAACTGCATTCTTATCTAATTGGACAGACTTAAATTTATTGCCTGGCGAAGCAAATTTGTATTTCGAAAATACTTATGTTGGCAAATCTGTTATCAATCCTGATATAACAGAAGATACTTTAGAAATATCTTTAGGTAGAGATAAAAATGTAATTGTAAAACGTGAATTGGTAAAAGATTTTTCTAAAAAACAATTAATTGGCAACAATAAAATTGTAAATAAAGCTTGGCAAATCTCAGTAAAAAATAATAAAAAACAACCTATTGAAATTATAGTACAAGATCAATTTCCAATATCAACACAAAAAGAAATTTCTGTAGAACAGATAGAAAAAAGCAATGCTGAATTAGATGAAGAAACTGGAATTTTAAAATGGAAATTATTTATTGAGCCAACTGTAGAAAAGAAAGTACAATTAAAATATGCTGTAAAATATCCAAAAGGTGATTATTTAAAATTGGAATAATGTTCCCAAACACAAAGCCATAAAATTAAAAAAATAAATAAAGATAGAAAATATTAAAATATCAAATTTAATTTTAAAATTGCAAGGTTGTTAAAATGAATTAATAACAACACAAACGCCACGAAATTCGTGGCGTTTTTTTTTTAGACCTTCAAGGTTTTAAAAACCTTGAAGGTCTGTTATCGTATATTATCCAGCAGCGTGCATTTTAATTAAGTTCAGTGCAGAGCCAGCAACGAACCAACCGATTTGTTGTGCATTGTAAGAGTGTGCCACTTCAAAACTATCTGTACTTCCATCTTTATGATTCAATACAATTGTTAAGTTTTTGCCTGGAGCAAATTCCGTTAAACCAACAATATCAATCGTGTCGTTTTCTTGTATTTTTTCGTAGTCTTCTTTATTTACGAAAGTCAATGCTAACATACCTTGTTTTTTGAGGTTTGTTTCGTGAATACGTGCAAATGATTTTACGACAACAGCACGAACTCCTAAATGACGAGGCTCCATCGCTGCATGTTCACGAGAAGAACCTTCGCCATAGTTTTCATCACCAAATACAATAGAACCTAAACCTGCTGCTTTGTAAGCACGTGCTGTTGCAGGAACTGCACCATATTCACCTGTTAAAGCATTTAAAACAGTATCTGTTTTGTCATTGAATGCATTTACTGCACCAATCAACATGTTATTAGAAATATTATCTAAATGACCACGATATTTTAACCAAGGACCAGCCATAGAAATATGGTCAGTTGTACATTTTCCTTTAGCTTTAATTAATAATTTCAATCCTTTTAAATCTGTATTTTCCCAAGGTGTAAAACCAGCTAATAATTGTAAACGATCCGATGTTTCGCTCACGATTACATTTACAGAAGAACCATCTTCAGCAGGTGCTTGATAGCCAGCATCTTCAACAGCAAAACCATTTGGTGGTAATTCAAAACCTGTTGGTTCATCTAATTTTACTTGTTCGCCGTTTTCGTTGGTTAACGTATCTGTTAATGGATTAAAATCTAAACGACCAGCAATTGCTAATGCAGTTACTAATTCTGGTGAACCTACAAACGCATAGGTATTTGGATTGCCATCAGCACGTTTTGCAAAGTTTCTATTGAATGAATGAACAATCGTATTTTTTTCACCTTTTTCAGCACCTTCACGGCTCCATTGTCCGATACATGGTCCACAAGCGTTTGCGAAAACATTGGCACCAATTTCATCAAACAATTTAATAAAACCATCTCTTTCAATTGTGTAACGTACTTGTTCAGAACCTGGTGTAATCGTAAACTGTGCTTTCGATTTTAATCCTTTTTCTTTTACTTGTTTAGCTAAAGATGCTGCACGAGAAATATCTTCATAAGATGAGTTTGTGCAAGAACCAATTAAACCTACTTTAATATCTAAAGGCCAATCGTTTTTAATAGCTTCTTCTTTTAATTTTGAAATTGGTGTTGCTAAATCTGGCGTGAAAGGTCCGTTTAAATGTGGCTCTAATGTATTTAAATCAATTTCGATAACTTGATCGAAATATTTTTCTGGTTCAGCGTAACATTCAGCATCAGCATTTAAATAGGATTTGATGGTGTCTGCTAAAGCAGCCACATCAGCTCTTCCAGTTCCAACTAAATATCTTGACATTGAATCATCATATCCAAAAGTAGAAGTTGTTGCACCAATTTCGGCACCCATATTGGCAATGGTTCCTTTTCCAGTACAAGACATTGCAGTAACACCTTCGCCAAAATATTCAACAATCGCACCGGTTCCACCTTTAACGGTTAAAATACCAGCTACTTTTAAAATCACATCTTTTGGTGAAGTCCAACCGTTTAATTTACCTGTTAATTTTACACCAATTAATTTTGGCCATTTCAATTCCCAAGGCATACCAGCCATCACGTCCACAGCATCAGCACCACCAACACCAATGGCAATCATACCTAAACCACCAGCATTTACTGTGTGTGAGTCGGTACCAATCATCATTCCACCAGGAAATGCATAGTTTTCTAATACTACTTGGTGAATAATACCTGCACCTGGTTTCCAGAAACCAACACCATATTTATTAGAAACTGAAGCCAAGAAATTATATACTTCGTTGTTGGTATTAATAGCATCTTGTAAGTCTTTATCAGCACCAATTTTTGCTTGAATTAAGTGATCTGCGTGCACAGTAGATGGAACCGCAACTTTCTTTTTGCCAGCTTGCATAAATTGCAATAAAGCCATTTGAGCTGTTGCATCTTGCATAGCCACACGATCTGGAGCAAAATCTACATAAGATTTTCCACGTGCAAAATTTTCTAAATTTTGCGATTCGTGTAAGTGTGCAAATAAAATTTTTTCTGCTAAGGTTAAAGGTCTATTTAAAAGTGCTTTAGCTTTGTCCACTTTTGCAGGAAACGCTGCATAGACTTTTTTAATCATATCCAAATCAAAAATCATGGAAATAGTATTTAAAAGATTAGAAAATAAGATTTAAAATCGAGCGCAAAGGTACGATTTTTTCAATTAAAATGTTCTATAAATATTAATTTAGAATTGGTGAAAATAGTTCCAATAAAATGAAGATTTTTTTATTTTTTTTATTATAGATTTTAAATAAATCAAAAAAAAGCGCCCATAAACTTAGTACAATTATTAAAATCAAATAAATTCTGATATTCAATATCGTTCTTTGCAATTCAATGATATTATCTGTAGAAGCAAATTGATTTGAAGTTGTATTAAACAATGCATAGTTTAATATAATTAATAAAAATGAAATGAATATAATTTGAATATGCTTCATGATATTTGCAAAGAAAAAAATAGTTTAGTTTAATTTTGAAATTATGCCTACTTTTTCAACAAAAGAAACCATCTCAGAAGCACTTCTTAAATTTAACAAGCATACTTATAATGCTGGTTTTGAATTTAAGGTTTATACATCTGATCAACACTGTTTATATATTCAAGCCAGTTTTGATTTTGCCTATTATGTAAACGTAGATATTGAGTGTCGTGAAGTATTTTATACTAACATTTCTCCAAATGCATCTTGGCCTGATGCTTGGTATGCCGATCAAATTTTTTTCTTAGATGAAGATGAGTTAGAAAATATTATAGATTTCAAAGAAGTTGAAATTCCAGAAGGAAAAACGGTGTTTGGAATTGTCTTTAATATTATCGGGAAAGAGAATTATTTTATAAACGGAACTGTAATTTTCACTTCATTATACATAAATTGGCGATATCCAAATCATAACGATTTGTATGAGTTGTAATATTGTTCTTGTAATTTCTACCAATATCTTATTACTTTTACAACATGAACTTTTTTGAAGTTTTACTTTTAGCTTATCGTTCTGTACGAACTAATATTGTTCGTACTATAATTACGTGTTGTATTATTGGTTTTGGAATTATGGCGTTAGTTGGTATTTTAACGGCTGTTGACGGACTTAAAAGTTATTTAGCAAAAAGTTTTAGCAGCATGGGTGCTGGTACGTTTAAAATTAGAAATAGAAGTTTAAGTTTTAATTTAGATAGTGATGATGAAACAGCACCTAAAGTATTTCGCAGTATTTCTTATCTGGAAGCGCAAGAATTCAAAAATAAATTTAATGAGAAGTATGCAACATCCATACAATATATAGGTAATCAAGGAAGCACGGTGAAGTATAATAACCTCAAAACGAATCCGAATATTATTGTGTTTGGTTCTGATGAAAATTACCTGAGTAATGAAAGTTATACTTTAATAAAAGGTAGAAATTTTACCACAACAGAATTGTCAACTGGTAGTAATGTAGTAATACTTGGCTTCACAGTAGCGAAAAAACTATTTGGTAAAACGTATTCGATTGATGATAAAATTGTACGTATTGATGATGTTAAATACAAAGTAATAGGTGTTTTGGATGAGAAAGGTTCGAGTTTTATAACAACTGATAATATGGTACTGGTTTCTTTGATGAAAGCACGGCAAGTGTATCCACAAGAAAATCCATCTTATGTAATTAGTGTAAAAGGAAATGATCCAGAAAATATGGAGCCAGCGCAAGATGAGGCAATTTTGGTCATGCGTAATATTCGGAAATTGCATCCAGGCGAAGAAACAAATTTTGATATTCTGAAAAGCGACAGTATTTCAGGCATGTTTGT
The DNA here is from genome assembly GCA_016711605.1 of Saprospirales bacterium. GTDB lineage: Bacteria > Bacteroidota > Bacteroidia > Chitinophagales > JADIYW01 > JADJSS01. The sequence continues at coordinate 255,189 of JADJSS010000044.1, read as the reverse complement.
AGAAAAAATGAGTTATGCAACCATGGCTGGGTTTATCATTGGAATCATTACATTGATTGGTGCTGCTATTGGTTTAATGAATATTATGCTGGTTAGCGTTACTGAACGCACTAAAGAAATTGGTACGTTGAAAGCGATTGGCGCTAATAAAAAAACAATTCGATTGCAATTTTTATTAGAAGCAATTGTAATTTGCCAACTTGGTGGCGCACTTGGTATTATATTAGGAATTGCAGCTGGAAATGCTGTTTCATTGTCTATTGGCGGCGCTTTTATTATACCTTGGATGTGGATTTTAGTTGGTGTTTCGTTTTGTTTAATTGTTGGATTGATTTCAGGAATTTATCCAGCTTTTAAAGCATCGAACTTAGATCCGATAGAAGCATTGCGCTATGAGTAAAAAAGACCATCAAGGTTTTTAAAACCTTGATGGTCTTCGTTGCAAAAAAAAACGCTGAACTTTCGTTCAGCGTTTTTGTATTTTATAAGAATGTTTTCTGATTTATACTATTCAGCAATAACTTCAAATTCAATTTCAGTAGAAACTTCTTTGTATAAGTTTACATTAGCTTTGTAAGTTCCAACTTCTTTTACTTCGCCAATAATATGAACTTTTTTTCTGTCGATAGTAAGGTCGAATTGTTTTTTCAATGCTTCCGCAACTTGAATATTGGTTACACTTCCGAATAATTTTCCGCTCGTTCCTGCTTTTGAACCAACTACAATCTTAGAAGCTTTCAATTTTTCTGCTAATACTTTGTAGTCTTCAATTAACTTAGCAATTTTTGCAGATTGTTGTTTTTTAATTTCTTCGTTGTGTTTTTTATTCGAAGTATTCGCCGTTTGAGCGAAACCTTGAGGTATTAGATAATTTCTTCCGTATCCTGGTTTTACAGAAACAACGTCGAATTTAGTACCTAAATTTTCTATATCTTTTAATAAAATGACTTCCATGATTGTGTTATTTTAAAAGGTCAGTAACATAAGGCAATATAGCTAAGTGACGCGCTTTTTTCACTGCTTGAGAAATTTTACGTTGAAATTTCAACGAGTTTCCTGTTAAACGACGTGGCAATAATTTACCTTGTTCATTAATAAATTTAAACAAAAACGCTGGGTCTTTGTAGTCAATATATTTTATACCACTTTTTTTGAATCTGCAGTATTTTTTCTTTTGCAAGCCAATTTTAGGCGAGTTTAAGAATTTGATTTCTTCGTGTGTTGCCATGTTATTGTTCTGTTTTTTTAGATTTACCACTTAATTTGTCTCTGCGTTGTTGTGCATACGCGATGCCATGTTTATCCAATTTGGTAGTTAAAAAACGCATAATGTTTTCATCGCGTTTAAATTCCACTTCAAATTTTTTGATAAACTGAGTGTCAACCTCAAAATGCAACAAACTGTAAAAACCAGTTGTTTTTTTCTGGATTGGATAAGCTAATTGCTTAATTCCCCAATCTTCTTTGTGAACCACATTTCCGCCAGCTTTTTCAATAAGATCTGCGTACTTTTTTACGGTTCTTGTGTACTCTTCATTAGAGAGAACGGGCGTTGTAATAAAAACCGTTTCGTAATTGCTCATAATTGTTAATAATTTTGATTAAATAATATCCGTTCATTCCTAGTATTCGGTACTTCGGAATTTCGTCCCGATTATTTCGGGATGCAAAGATAGTGATTAATTAGCTAATTTGGAAAAGAGTTGATTTGAAAATGAGGATTTTATGTTAAATTTTTGTGTTTATTGGTTTGTTTTTTGCCAAATTTTGCATTTTTAATCACTAAACACAAAAAAAACTGCCATAATATTTGGCAGTTTTTTTATATAAAATTGTCAATCAAAAATTAATTCTGTTCTTCTTTTGCTTTTTTAGCTTTAGGTTTTTTCTTGATTTCGAATTTCAGTTTTTCTTTACTTTCATCCAGATCCACAGAAATCAAATCACCTTCTGCAATATTTGTATTTAGAATTTCTTCTGCTAACGGATCTTCTACATGTTTTTGAATAGCACGATGCAACGGACGCGCACCAAACTGAGGATCATACCCTTTTTCTGCCAAGAAATCTTTTGCTTCTACAGTCAATTCAATATGATAACCTAATGTTTCCAAGCGTTTGTAAACGCCAGCCAATACAATATCAATGATTTTGTGAATTTCTTCTTTGCCTAAACTGTTGAACACAATCACATCATCAATTCTATTTAAAAATTCTGGTGAAAATGTTTTTTGTAAAGCTTTTTGTATCACACCTTTTGATAAATTATCAGCATTATCTTTTACTGCAGTTGTTGTGAAACCAACACCAGTTCCAAAATCTTTTAATTGACGAACACCAATGTTCGAAGTCATAATGATAATAGTATTTTTGAAATCGATTTTTCTGCCTAAACCATCTGTTAATTGACCATCATCTAATACTTGCAACAAAACATTGTATACATCTGGATGTGCTTTTTCAATTTCATCTAATAAGATAACTGAATATGGTTTTCTGCGTACTTTTTCGGTTAATTGTCCACCTTCTTCATAACCAACATATCCTGGAGGCGCACCAATTAATCTTGAGATAGAAAATTTCTCCATGTATTCGCTCATGTCAATTCTAATTAAAGAATCTTCAGTATCGAACATATATCGTGATAATGCGCGTGCTAATTCAGTTTTTCCAACACCAGTTGGTCCTAAGAAAATGAAAGTACCGATTGGTTTTTTCGGGTCTTTTAAACCAACACGATTTCTTTGAATTGCTTTTGTAATTTTTTCAACTGCTTCATTTTGTCCGACAACTTGTTTTGTCAAATCGGCATTCATTTGCACCAATTTTTTGCTTTCACTTTGTGCTACACGTTTCACAGGAATTCCAGTCATCATGGCTACTACTTCAGCAATATCTTCTTCAGTTACCGGAAAGCGTTTTGTTTTTGCATCTTCTTCCCATTGTAATTTTGCCTGTTCTAATTGTTCCTGCAATTTTTTTTCAGAATCGCGCAAACGAGCAGCTTCTTCATAACGTTGGTTTTTTACAACCTGATTTTTTTCTTCTTTAACTTTTTCAATTTCTTCTTCTAAATGCGTGATGTTTTCAGGAACATGAATGTTTTTTAAATGCACGCGAGCACCAACTTCATCCAAAACATCTATTGCTTTATCTGGTAAAAAACGATCAGTAATATATCTTGTACTTAGCTGAACGCAAGCTTTTATTGCATCTTCGCTGTATTCTACATTATGATATTCTTCGTAACGAGATTTTAAATTCGTTAAAATAATTAATGTTTCTTCTGGTGTTGGTGGATCAACTATTACTTTTTGGAAACGTCTGTCTAAAGCGCCATCTTTTTCAATATATTGACGATATTCATCTAATGTAGATGCGCCGATGCATTGTAATTCACCACGCGCTAAAGCTGGTTTGAAGATATTAGATGCATCTAAAGAACCAGTGGCACCACCAGCACCAACAATCGTATGTATCTCATCAATAAATAAAATTACATCACGATTTTTTTCCAATTCTGTCATGATGGCTTTCATGCGTTCTTCAAATTGTCCGCGATATTTTGTGCCAGCCACTAATGCAGCCAAGTCTAGAGAAACTACACGTTTGCCAAATAAAACGCGTGAAACTTTTCTTTGAATAATTCGCAACGCTAAACCTTCAACAATAGCTGTTTTACCAACGCCTGGTTCACCAATTAAAATTGGATTATTTTTCTTTCTTCTGGATAAAATTTGTGATACACGTTCTATTTCTGTTTCACGACCTACAATAGGGTCGAGGCGACCTTCTTCTGCCAAACGTGTAATATCACGACCAAAATTATCTAATACTGGTGTGTTTGATTTAGATGTTGACTTTTTGGCAGTTGATTGGCCTGATCCAGCACCTTGACCGCCAAAGCCACCACGAGCTTTTTCTTCTTCATCGCCATCATCGAATGGTTCATTTGGCATTTCTGATGTGAAATCTGGTAAGTCTTTTTCGTTTTGCATAAAGTCTAATTCTGCTCTGAAAACTTCGTAATTAATGTCCCATTTATTTAGTAGTTGAGTGACAATGTTTTCTTTGTTTTTTAAAATAGATAATACTAAATGTTCTGTTCCAACGGTTTCTTGTTTCATTGATTTTGCTTCCAATAATGTTATTTTCAGTACTTTCTCAGCTTGTTTGGTAAGTGGCAAACTATTAACATTTCCTGGCACAGTGGTTACTCTGTCTTTTATAGCGTCTTCAACTTTCTTACGAAAAAGTTGAATGTCAATAGTTAATGAACGTAATACTTTTATTGCCATGCCATCACCTTCACGAATGAGACCTAACAACAAATGTTCGATGCCAATTTGGTCATGCTTTAATCGAAGTGCTTCTTCGCGACTATACGAAATAACTTCTTTTACTTTTGGTGAAAATTTTGCTTCCATAATGTGTTTCTTTCAAATTGGTTGCCAAGTGGTAAAACATGACATTGTTACTTAATTCAAAACGTTGTTTGTATATGATAAATGTAAAACGCTTTTTTTACTTTTTAATCTTTTTTTTGCACAATTGCTGAATATCTTTCGATATTAACATAAAAACGACGAAAAAGATTTCTTTTATAATAGAAAGATGCAAAAAAGTTGAATTTAGTTGTTTCATTTTTTTAATACTAAAGGAAATAATGGACAGACAACTTGGTGTCGTCTGTCCATATTTTATGTATGTTGTCCGACGACAATTAGTCGTCCGACAACTATTCTTATTTGACTAAATCTTAGTAATCAAAATTCTCCAAAAAATAAGTGTAAGAACAAATGCGAATTTCAAGTAAATAATTCTATTTTTGTTCAAGGTTGAGAACTATCCAAATATGTATTTTATTCAATAAAATAGGATATTTCTGATTATCATAATTAAAAACAATAAAAAAATAAGGTATGAAATTTAGTGTTGACAAACAAGATGGTTTAGTAATATATGAGTTGTTAGAAGAAAAATTAACTTCTTTAAATGCACCAATTTTAAAATCAGAATTAGTATTGGCAAATGCTGAAGGTTATAAAAATGTAGTAGTGGATTTAGACAAAGTAAGATTTGTTGATTCTTCTGGTTTAAGTGCTTTGTTAATTGGACATCGTTTGTGCAAAGACGAGAAAGGTATTTTTGGTTTATGCGGTTTGAATGATACTGTAAAAAATCTGATAAAAATTTCTCAGTTAGAAGATGTATTGCATGTTTATTCTACACAACACGATGCAATAAACGCAATAGAAAAGAAGAAGAAAAAGTAAATAGTTAAAAGGTATTTGTTATAAGTTATTCGAAAATAAACTTAAACTTATAACGCATAACTTATAACCTTAACTCAGACCTTGAATTTTACAGTTACCATATTAGGAAGTAATTCCGCAATTACCAATCATGGACGAAATCCAACGTCGCAAGTAATAACTATTGGAAATCATGTTTTTTTGATGGATTGTGGCGAAGGTACGCAACAACGCATGTTGCAATATAAAGTAAAGTGGTTCTCAATACATCATATATTTATCTCACATTTGCATGGTGATCATTATTTTGGTTTGATTGGTTTATTGACAACCTATAATTTATTGAAACGAACTGAACCGCTCACAATATTTGCACCTGCTTTGTTAAAAGATATTATAGAATTACAATTAAAAGCAAGTGCCACAACAATTAATTACGAACTAAACTTTGTGGCAACCAACGACAATGATTTTTATATTGTATTTGAAAATGAAAACGTTCAAATTTGTTCGTTTCCATTGGTGCATAAAATTCCGACAACAGGTTTTTTATTTAAGCAAAAAGAAGGCGAGCGAAAATTATTAATTGAAAAATTAGATGGTTTTGATATTGATAAAAATGAGTATAAATTGCTCAAAAAATCAAGATATAAAAGACAAAAATGGCAATACAATAAAAGCCGAAGATGTTACTGAAGCACCACATGCAGCACGTACTTATGCATTTTGCAGCGACACGATGTATAGTGAACGAATATTAGATTTTATTAATGAAATAGATTTGGTGTATCACGAAGCAACATATTTGCACGAATCGTTAGACAGAGCCAATGAAACTAAGCATTCTACTGCATTGCAAGCCGCAACTATTGCGCAAAAAGCAGCAGCAAAAAAATTAATCATAGGTCATTTTTCTTCCAGATATTTAGATCTTTCTTTTTTGTTAGAAGAAGCAAAAACTGTTTTTGATAATACAGAATTAGCTATTGAAGGTGCTATTTTTGAAGTCTAAAATGAAGATTTTATTTTTCATATTATTGCTTGTTTTACAGTATCTCGGATATTTATATTCTATAAAAAAATCAAATTCAGTCTTAAAATGGCTTTCGTTGATTTTGCCAATGCTTATTTATTATGTTGCTGTGTTAATTTCTTATAATAATGCTGTGCAATATTTTGCAAGTCCAGAAAATCACAATCGTTGTGGAATGTGGATTCTAGGATTTTTTTTTCTTTTTCTAATTGGCTTAATATTTCCAATAGTACAAGGTATATTTTCAACAGTCATCAAAAAATAAGACAATAAAACAATAAAAAAAAACACAGCAATTATGCTGTGTTTTTTTATGTGATAAATTTTTCTTTTAATGAATGATATACAGTTTTCCGTAGCCATTTTTAAAGAATTTATCGATTGAACTTTGTCGAATTTCCGTAGAACTTCCATCGTTATTTCGAGTCATTACTCTGAAAAAATAAACACCATTGGCTAAGCGGTCGCCGAAGTTATCAGTTGCGTCCCATTTGTAATCGGTAATATTTGTTCCGATATGCAAAGTTCCTAATTGCTCTTTTGTAATTTCTTTTACTACTTTTCCTGAGGCACTAAAAATTTGAATCACTAACTGTTCAGGTATTGTTGCGCCTGTGAGCGTAAACACAAATTGTGTAGAAGTAGAAAACGGATTCGGATAATTTAAGATGTTAGTGATGCTTGGTTTTGAATCCACTTTAAATTTGATTCTGTAATCATATTTTCCAGCATCGTTCTTACTCCTATCAACACCTTGCGCACGAATTTCGTAGATGCCATCAGCTAAAGTTGGTTTATAAATTAAGCGTGCTTCATTATTTTTTGAAAGATTGTTTGGATCTGCTGGAATAAAAGTGACATCGCTTTGGTTTCTATATATTTGCACAGGAATATCTGGATTGTTTGGATAAAATAAATAAATCAAAAATCCAGCAGTATCATTCAATGCTAAGAATTTATTTTCATCTTTTAATCTGAAAATAATTTCAGGATTTGCCGATACGTATTCATTATCGATAATATGTCGACCATCAAATGTAACATCTAATAAAGGATTGATTCTGTCTTTTAAAACAGATACATTAAATGTTGCAAAGTTATTGAAATGAAATTGTTCTACCTGATCGTCTTCTGGATTTACCTCAATAGTTACAGAATTCAAACCAAAAAAATTGGCACCAGCAAATGGATACGTAAAATCAATATTCATGGATTGTTTAGCGAGTAATGGACCAAATCGTTTGTAAAATATAGTGATTCTGTTAGATGCGTCTTTGATGATATATTTTACCAATAAGCTGTCCATATTAATTGGAGTTACGTTTTCTACAGCAACAGTCATGGTAAATGTTTCGCCAGCAACAATAGTGTCTCGTGTTTTTACAAAGTTGATTGTTGGATTTACAACAGCTTCAGGTGCTTTATCATAAAACAATCGCCAATGATCCATCTGAGGTGCAGTTCCAAGCGAGTCGTCGCTTGTTTGCCATTCCATTTGTACAAACGGATAACGCACAGCATCTACATTTAAATTAACAGATGGTCCTTTTGATAGTCCTCCATCAGGTGTTAATCTCACTCTAAAACCCGCAGTGTCGTAACCATATATGTCAACGTTTCCATTATCAAACGTAGGATTTTCTTTAGCAGTCCAATCCATGTTAAAATCTCGCCAATTTCTCGCTGGACCAATTAAAGGTGATTGCATATTTCCTTTAGTCCAGGTTCCACCAAATGTTAGCAGTGTATCAAGTATTGCAGGAGGAAATCTTTTTATTTGCAATGTATTAAAACTTGGATCACAAGTATGTGTAAAGAATGTGAACGGTACATTTGGTTCTTGGTTTCTTATTTGTGAAATACCAATTCTTTCAAATGCAGAGAATAGAGTTGCATCTGTTGTTGAAGTGCTATCATTCAACCAGTCATTATAAGCTGCATTCCAAAAACTATACCCTAAAACATAAGAATTACAAGGAATCGAATTTAAAAAATCGATTAAAAATTTACGTTCTTGTTTTGCTGTATAATTATTACCTGGACTTCCACCACTGGTAATAAATTCAATGACATTTAATGGATACCTAAATGAGGTTCTGTCGTTGTAAGGACCACGTCCTGTATTTCCAATTTGATAGGTTTGCCAGTTTTTACCAGTATTTCCATCATAAACAAAAAATATAAAACCTCTTCGTTCCCACGCATTTCTTGCAATGATGTATCCATCAAAATAAGTTTCAATTAATTGGTCACTAATCATTCCATTTCTAACTTGCAAAGTACGAGTCGTACTAGGATAGTAGAACATTCTATCTTGTTTTAATTGTAGTGTATTGAAAGCATTTTTAGAATATTGAAAATAATGAGACTGATTCCATCCTGTTGACAATGATGTATTAAACAAGAATGAACTATTTTTCCAATTTGCGGCATTGTTCGGTATTGTATCAACTGTGCCTCGCCAATAATAGACAGTGTTTTGAATTTTCGTTATAGATGGTTGCCATTTAATAGTGGCACCTGGTGCAGTGATTTTGGTACTCGTTAATAATGGACTATTGAATAATTCAGTAGTATCTATTTGGAAAACATACGTTTTTGAACTTGCAAAATTATTAGCCGTAGAAAAAACTAATTCAAAATTTGCATCATTGACAATGCAGAAATCATAAGGGAAAATTGGAATTATATCGTCTGCTAAAATTAATTTTGTAACAGTAACTTCATTATTTAATTCAGAATATTCAGCAATTTTATCTTCATAATCTACTTTAATCTTAAACGTATTTAAACCTGGACCATTAATTCTGTCTGAAGGAATCCAAACATAAACAGTATCGGTGTTTTTTGCACTTGGTAAATTAACTGAGGTATTTTGAATTTGTCCATTTGGAAAAATACGCGTTACATTTACAATATAATTTATAATTCCGGAATTATTCACAGCAACAGCACCTAAATTTTTTACGATAACTTTTATTAAAAAAGAATCGGAAGCTGCATTTATATTTTGTGGTGAAAACGAAATGCTAGATTGGTCTATATAATAATCTGGTCTGAAATGAGTATTAATTCGTAAACCTGGATCACCATGAAAAATCATTTGTTCTCCAATTTGCGGATTTAACTCAAATCCATTTAGTGCTAAGCTCTTAGATGTTTCTTTTAAAATATTTCCAATGTAATCATTGTACATATTTGTAGAAAAATTTTCATAAAATTTAGAAGAATAATTATTTAAACTCGATGAAACAGCATAAGTGGTTGGTGCTATATATCCAATAGCTGCTTTATTTGGTGTTAAAACAAATCGGTCGCTATAAGAACTGCTGTGTGGAACATCCGTGAAAATACTTCCAACAAAACAACCATTTGAAAGCATTAAATGATATTTTCCTTTATTGTCAAAATGTTCTGGTTCTAAATTAAAATCCAATGTAGTTGTAGCTGAATGGCCAAAGAAGGTGATTAATGAAACACCAGTATTAATGATAGAATCTAAAAAAATATTTTGTGCAATCTGAATTGGGTCGGTACTGTTTTTGTATAAACTAGATACTTTTCCACCAAACAGTGGGCCTTCAATAATAGGTTTATAAATGTATTCTAAATATGAACGGAAAAGCTGTTGTTCGTTGTTGTTGTTGCCACCACCTAAGTGCAGTACATTTTTCATCCACATTTTATTAAATGGTGTTTCAGCAAGATTAAAGGTGTCGTTTAAGTTCGTTTCGTATTCTTTTACCTTTTCTAAATATCCTTTTATATCATCACCATTAAATGCATCTAATCTGCCAACACCAATTTGCGGATAATTTAGAGTTGCATTTCGAGCCATCAATAAATTATCGGAAGCTGGTTCGCCATAGGTTGGTACTAAACTTCTTGGAATTACTGATGGATTTGCAGATGTATATACATATTCAAAACCTTTACCAATAATAAAAGCTAATTCTGGTTTTTGTGTAAATTTATCAACTGCATAATTTACAAAATTTCGTATAGCCAAAGCATGCTGAGAAATTCCATATCCAAACTGGTCAGTTAGTTCATCATAATAATAAATATTAGCATTGAAATTTCCACCTTGTGTACTTCTTCTGTAGTTTTTATATTGTTCTAAATAATCAGTTCCATTTGAACTTGTTTTTAAATTTTTATTCGATATAATTAAGTAATCACCTTGAACTGGTGGTGAATTAAATACAACTGATTTTATGGAATTTATAAATGGAATTTCTGTTGTAGTTTGAGCAGAAAGATATAAACTATCTTTTCCTAATAATGTGAAATCTAAATGGAATTTTACTAATGAATCTACGACTGCCAAATAACGTTTATTGTTTTTTAAGTCATATAAAATTGGCGTGGTAGATTTAGTATCAAAATTTCTAACCTCAAAATATACTTCTGAATTTTTATTAATACCGAATTCATATTTGGATAAATTATCAAAGTTGATTTCTCTTGGATATTTTAAAATTAGTTGACCAACCCTGTAAGTGATACTGTTTGCAGGTGTCATAAAAATTGGTTGATTTGAAACGATATCATTACTTCTTATTGTTAAGAAGTGATCAGATTTCTCTTGAATATTTGATGATAATGTAGTGTCAAAACCATTTAATTTAAAGTTTATTCGTTGGAAACCTTCTGGTTTTATTAACGAAATAAATAGATAAGCATTAGCACCATCTTTTTTTACACTACGAGTCATAAAAAAATTGGTGAGTTGTAACTGGTCTTTAAATTGAAAATCAATATTTCCTTCACCCATATCAAAATCTGAATTATATAGTTCAGAATAAAACGGCGAAGAGGGAAATCCTCTAAATCCACCACGTGTTGGATTGTACAGTGTTTTGTAGCAATATTCTTCTTTTGCAGGAACTACAGATACGTCGTTTGGCTCTTGTATTATTCGTTTGTTTATGCTAAATGGTGCTAAAGTAAGATAGAAAGTGGCACTATCTGTATAAATACTATATCTGTCATTTGGTTGATTGTTTTTAGTTTTATATAATAACGAATCAGGTTTTCCATCATTTTTTTCTCCGTAAAATTCAATATAGTCTGATGGTGTTAGAAGTCCAGTTGTTGAAATATATAAAGGTACTTCAACGCCATTTCTTATTAATTTAAAATCTGCACTGCGCAATTGGCTTGCAGGTAAACCAAGTCCGATTAATGTGCTTTGAGAAATTCGATAAAGACTTGTTTGTGCTACTTTAAATTTATAGTAGGTTGTTCCGTAACTAATCCATTCATTGCCGTAAGTTTCTGCTTTTGCCAGCTGACTTAAGAAGATCAAACAAAAGATATATAGTATTTTTTTCATCTTATATGTATTAAAGATTTTATTTTGGAGTTGATGGATCAGGTGTCACAGGTACTAATTGTTCAGTAGGAATAGGTGTTGTTTCAACTGGAGCAGCAACTGGCTCACTAATTGGTGTTGCATTAATAAGGTCAGTGTTTTCTTTTCTTTTTCTTTTGTTTAAACCTACCACAAATGATACTACATGCGAATATTGATTTTCGCTTGTTTTACCTACATCAGTATATGAATAATCCACAGAAACAAAACTTTTAAATCGAAGTCCAACGCCAATATTTGGACTTACTGTAAATACTGTTTTTCGTTTTGCATCGTTAAACATTTTTTGAAAATTATTAACACCACCTCGTAAATAAAATATTTTCCATAAACCAATTTCTATTCCAATTCTTGGATCCATACTGATCGCTTTTGAAGAAATTAATGTGTTTCTTTTTCCATCTGTAGTCATTTCAAAATCAATTTCTGCAGATAAATCTATTTTGTCTTTATAAAAAGATTTTGTGTACGATGCGCCAAATTGAATTCTTGGCAAAGTAATTTCTGTTGAACTTTTAGGAATTAAATTATCTGTTGATTCTAAAATCAATTTTTCTTTATCAGTAAAGCTATATTGCCAAGCATTAAAGGTGGTTGTGATATCTTTAACTGTTATGCCAATTTTCCATTCTTTTATCTGATAAATGGCACCTACATCAACACCAAAACCCCAGGATTTTGCAAAACCACCTGCTTTATTATGAACAATTTTTGCAGTTAAGCCAAGTGATAATCCTGGTAGTAATTTTCGTGCATACGACAACAATATACCATAATTTCCAACAGAGAAGTTGCGCACATTATCATAATTCACCGTGCCATCTGCATCTATTAAGTCTAATGTATTTGGAATATTATCTACACCAAAACGCATAAAATTAATTGCAAATGCATGTTTGTTACTGTCTAAAGGAAATGCAATTCCTGCGTAATCAAATTTTGCCAAACCAGAAAAATATTCGTTGTGCATAAAACTAAACTGAATATTCGTTTTGATATTCGTTAAACCAGCTGGATTCCAATAACCAGCAGTCACGTCGCTAACATTGGCAACTACTGCATTACCAACACCAAAATTATGCGCTCCAACGCCAATATACATAAAGTCGTTACTGTATTTCGGTGGTTTTGCTATTTGAACAGTACTAATTAAACTTAGTAAAAACAAAAGAAAAACTCTGTGACTTGCAGGAAAATTCATATTCATAAACGATGCATTAAAATAGTATTACACAAAAGTGCATAACATTACTTGTAAATTTATCAAATTTCTCGTAATAATTAGATAATATTTTGACTTTTTGCGTTGCACCTCATTTTTTTTTATTTCTTCTATAAAATCTCTCTATAAATAACGATTTATAGGCATTCTAGTTGTATTTTCGCACTTTAAAGTATAAAAAATGAAGCAGAATTTTGTAGAAGAATTACGTTGGCGAAAAATGTTGCACGATATTATGCCAGAAACCGAAGAATTATTAAACAAAGAAGTGGTAAGTGCATACATTGGTTTCGACCCAACTGCAGATTCTCTTGGAATTGGAAATATGGTGCAAGTAATGACATTGATGCATTTTCAACGTTGTGGACACAAACCAATTGCTTTGGTTGGTGGCGCTACTGGAATGGTTGGCGACCCAAGTGGAAAAGTGCCGAACGAAATATGTTATCTGAAGATGTATTAAATTATAACTTGTCATGTCAGAAAAAACAATTGGAGAAATTTTTAGATTTTAATTGCGGTGAAAATTCTGCTGAAATTGTTAATAATTACGATTGGTTTAAAGATTTTTCTTTCTTAGGATTTATTCGCGATGTAGGAAAATACATCACTGTAAATTATATGATGGCAAAAGATTCCGTAAAAAACAGGTTGGAAAATGGCATGTCATTTACTGAATTCTCTTATCAGTTGGTGCAAGGTTATGATTTTTATTATTTATGGAAAAATAAAGGCGTAAAATTACAATTAGGTGGAAGCGATCAATGGGGCAACATTGTAACCGGAACCGAATTAATTCGCAAAAAAGAAGGTGGTGAAGCATTCGCGATTACTACTCAACTTATTAAAAAAGCAGATGGAACAAAATTTGGAAAATCAGAAAATGGCAACATTTGGTTAGATGCAAAAAAAACATCACCATATAAGTTTTACCAGTTTTGGTTAAATGCAAGCGATGAAGATGTAAAAAGCTGGATTCGTGTTTTTTCTTTAAAAAATAAAAACGAAATTGAAGCATTAGAATTAGAACATGACGCAGCACCGCATTTGCGTACTTTACAAAAATGTTTAGCTGATGAAATTACCGAACGTGTGCATTCAAAACAAGATTTAGAACAAGCAATAAAATCATCAGAGATACTTTTTGGAAAAGCGACAAAAGAAAATTTGGAGCAATTAAATGAAACAGAAATACTAGATATTTTTGATGGTGTTCCGACTTTTAAAATTGCAAAAGATAAAATTGAAAATGGTGTAAATATTTTAGATTTATTAGCTGTTGAAACAACCATCTTGTCATCAAAAGGCGATGCAAAAAAAATGTTGCAGCAAAATGGCATTGCAATAAATATGGAAAAATTCTCAGATTTAAACGGAACAATAAATGCTGATTTCTTAGTCAATCAAAAATTTATTATCATCAAAAAAGGTAAGAAAGAGTTTTCGTTGATTGTTGTAGATTAGATTTATTTCTAACCTTAATGGTTTTTAAAAAAAATCAAGGTTTGGAATAATTTACTTCTTTCTTGCAACTGTAATATAGTAGTTAAAAATACGTTCTTCCTTGAATATAATATCCTGAATAATTTCACAATGTCGATTCGTTAAAAAAGCATCGTATTCTTGTAAATTAAATTGATATGGATGCAAAATATCACCAGGAATTAATTGAAAAACCTTCTTTAGAAGTTCATGCTTGTGTGCATCTGTAGAAATAACCATATAGCCATTTGGCTTTAATGCACGCACCAAATTATCATAACATAACTCAATGTTTTCTACATGATTTATTGCATTCATACAATAAATGATATCGTATTTTTCTGTTGCATCTAGTTGTTCTATTGATTGGTTTTGGAAGTGCGTCCACAAATATTTATCTTTAGTAAAATGTGGCAAAGCATCATATTTATCTAGCAATGGATCAATCGCATCTATACTATTTCCTTTTAATGCCATAAAAATTCCAGCAGGACCACAACCAGCGTCTAGTATTGATTTTGATTGCGGTAATTCAATGTATTTTGTGAGTTTTAAAAGTAAATCTTGCCAATAATGAAATTTCCAGTTTAGGTATGCTTTCGTGTCTTTATTATGTAAATAACGTTGCCACCACTTGTATTCAAGTGATTGTGCTACTTTCCATCGCCATGTAGGATTTTCTGT
This sequence comes from Saprospirales bacterium, assembly GCA_016711605.1. Lineage (GTDB taxonomy): Bacteria > Bacteroidota > Bacteroidia > Chitinophagales > JADIYW01 > JADJSS01. Next base: position 240,137 of record JADJSS010000044.1, on the reverse strand, counting down.
CAAAAAAAATATTTGCTATAAATTTATAGTTTATAACCGACAGTAAAAAATATTGCTGGTTTTTTAATTTTTAGAGTTGCTACAGGAACTGCAGATTTCCAAAAAGATTCATTAATTGAATAGGGTATAAAAAGTTCTTTTGTATTAGTTTGTGTATATGCTATATCTATAAAAAAGTGTTCCATTCTATATCCTAAACCACCAGAATAGGTTATAACATCTGTGTTTATAGTAGTTGGTGCGGCATTTTTATCAAATGGTGAAGTTCGATATTGAATACCTGCACGCATCCTAAATTTTTGAATTTTAAATTCAACACCAGCTTTTATCGTATGAAACAGACCATACTTATTTTTAATTTGCGCATTTAAAAAATTCTCATAATCGCGAGCTGACGCATCAGTTTGATTCAATTTAAATTTCGACATTTGCGCGTCGCTCAATTCATATTCAACAGCGACAAATCCAACTTTATGTACGTACGACGCGCCAGCACTCAAGCGCCATGGCTGTACATATTTGTATGTAGATCTTCCATCTGGTGATTCACCAATTAAAATATCTGTTCTATTTGCATAATCTGCTTCCATAGTTGTTTTATAATCATCTTTCATAAACATAAAACCTGGTGTCTGAAATGCCAACGATAATTTTAAATTTTTAATTGGAGAATACAGCACACCAACTTTTACATTAAAACCAGTTCCTCGTGTTTTTAAATACGTTTCATTACTGAAAGAATTTAAATTAAATGCTGAATCACGAGTGTCTGTTTCTACGAGTTTTATGCGTTCTGTATAATTAATAAACGGAATGCCAATAGAAGCACCAACCGAAATTTTGGAGTTGTATTCACTGGCAAAACCTATGGCAAACTCATCCATTCCGCCAGTTTTTTGAACGGTATATTCTTGCAACATATTTCCGTTGTTGGTAGCTGTAAAAATATTTCCTACTGAGTCAGAAGAAAGTAAATCAAGTTGATAAGCAATACTTGCATCAAATGGATATTTAGTTTTAGCATCTTCTTCAGATGTAATAAAAGTATTGTCTGAAAGTTTGTCATAATAATTATTCAACAAACTATTTTTATCATTAAATCCTTTGAAATAATATTTTTCATTAAAATTAGCTAAACGAGCAAAACTAATTCCTACTTTTAAACCATTCCATTTTTTGGTTTCGTTTTCCTTTTTATATCGATTGGCAATTACTACACCAAAATTTGAAATTTGAAATTTTACTTTTGAGTCATTAGTATTTTTATCTAAATAATTAGAATTTGATTTGTAAAAAGAAATGCCTGGTGATAAGGTAATTTCCGTAGATGAAAATTTAGCCAAACCTGCAGGATTAGAATGTGTTGCAGAAATATCTGCACCTACCACATTCATCGTATTTCCAACACCAATATTTCGAGCTGTTCCTTGCAAGCTTGGTGTAGCGTATCGCAAGGCATCAATATCAGTTTGAGCAGATGCTTTTAAAATAAAAATTGCCAGTAAGCCAAATATGACTAATAAATTCTTCATCTTGATAAATTAAATAAACTATTTCGGACGTGTGCTAATTTTTACACCACCTGAACCACCTGAATTAGAATTATTATTATTCCAACCACCACTATTGTTGTTAGAGTTGTTGCTAGGTGGTGTATAATTCTCTTTTGGTGCTGGTGCGTTGTTTGTATTGTTTTTATACTGATACACATTCGGTGCTTCTTTCGTAGTATTATTGCTTGGTTGTTGGTTGTTCCATTTCTTCTGAGTAGATGTTGAATTATTGGTATTAGAACTTCCATTCGAATATCCATTTGGATTCGTTGAATAACCGTAGTTTTTGTTGCCGTTGTAATTTATGTTATTCGTGTTGTTTGTTGTGTTGTAACGTGGTTTATTTAAAATGTTTGCATTGTAGTTAGTATTACTTTCAAAACCATTAAAACCATTGTATCCGTTATATCCATAGTTATATCCATTAAACCCATAATATCCATAAGGATTATTATTATAGAAATAATTAGAGCAAATTGGAGAAAACCAATTCCAACTGTTAAAAGAGTTAAATCCATAACCGTAATTAAATCCACTATTGTACCAACTATTAATTGGATTTTGAATTATAATTACTTGAGTATTGTTGAATGGATTCCAATAATTATTATATCCATACGACCAACTAGGCGTAAATGAATTATACCAACCATTATTAAATGAATTGTAAAAAGGGTCATTCCAAGAGTTATTACAAGAACTCCAACCATAACTAAAACGAAGTGACGGATTATGGAAACGTCTTAATCGGTCTGAATACGAATAATTCCAGTCATCTTCTATATAATTATTATCATACTGATAATCGTCACCTTGATAATCATTATCTTGGTTCTGATAGTTGTTGCTTTGTTGCTGATTGGAGAAATTTCGTTGCTGTCTGCCATTGTTATCTTCATAATATGGAACAGATTGCTCTTGCACAGGTGCTTGACGTTGTACTTGTACTTTCACTTTTTTAGGTGTCGGTGCATCATACACATCATCACCAGCTTGCAACACATGTATATGTGTAAAACCAAACATCAACAGACCTACTAATATTATTTTTTTCATGTCGATTATTTTTAATCTTTTGGAAATCTAAAATCTCGTACTTTTATAAACCAAAAATATACACAATTGGTTTCAAAAAGTATACCAAAGTATGTTAATTAACATCTAATCAATAAAAATGAGCAAGGAAATAACAAGCAGAGCAGAAAATTATTCAGAATGGTACAATGATTTAGTCTTAAAAGGTAATTTGGCCGATTATTCAGCGGTGCGTGGTTGTATGGTGATTAAACCCTATGGTTTCGCACTTTGGGAAAATATGCGCGATGTACTTGACAAAAAGTTTAAAGATACTGGTCATGTAAATGCATACTTTCCATTATTTGTACCGAAAAGTTTATTTGAAGCAGAAGAAAAAAATGCAGAAGGTTTTGCCAAAGAATGTGCTGTGGTTACGCATTATCGTTTAAAAAATAATCCAGATGAGCCAGGAAAATTAATGGTAGATCCAGAAGCAAAACTGGAAGAAGAATTGGTAGTGCGTCCAACTTCGGAAGCTATCATTTGGAACACCTATAAAAAATGGATTCAGTCATATCGTGATTTACCTTTACTCATAAATCAATGGGCAAACGTAGTGCGTTGGGAAATGCGTACGCGCTTATTTTTGCGTACCGCAGAATTTTTATGGCAAGAAGGTCATACAGCGCATGCTACCAGACAAGAAGCAATTTCAGAAGCAGAACAAATGATCAATGTATATGCTGATTTTGTAGAAAATTATATGGCATTGCCAGTGATTAAAGGATTGAAATCAGAAAGTGAACGTTTTGCAGGTGCCGAAGAAACTTATACGATTGAAGCGATGATGCAAGATGGAAAAGCATTGCAATCTGGTACATCACATTTCTTAGGACAAAATTTTGCAAAAGCATTTGAAGTAACGTTTAAAAATAAAGAGAACGAAGAAGAGTATGTTTGGGCAACTTCCTGGGGTGTTTCTACACGGTTAATTGGCGCATTAATTATGGCACATTCTGATGATGATGGTTTGGTGATGCCACCAAAACTGGCACCACACCAGGTTGTCATTATTCCTTTCTTGTCTAAGAATGTGGAGGAAACCGACAGCATGATTGCAAAAGCAAATGACTTGAAAAAAGACCTTGCTAAATTAGGTATACGTGCTATTGTGGACAGTGACGAAACCAAACGACCTGGTTTTAAATTTGCTGAATATGAATTGAAAGGAATTCCGTTGCGCATCGTTATTGGACCAAGAGATTTAGCAAATGGTATGGTGGAAATTGCACGACGTGATACGAAAGAAAAAGCACAGTTTCATGTAGATAATTTAACGACAACTATTGCTGGTTTGTTAGATGATATTCAGCAAAATATGTTCAACAAAGCAAAAGCATTCCGCGAAGAAAATATTACTAAAGTAGATTCGTTTGATGAGTTTCAAAAACTATTAGACGAAAAACCGGGTTTCCTGTTGGCGCATTGGGACGGCACTGCTGAAACTGAAGATAAAATTAAAGAATTAACAAAAGCTACTATTCGCTGCATTCCGTTAGATAATCCGCAAGAAGAAGGCAAATGTATTTTGACTGGCAAACCAAGTAAGGAACGTGTGTTGTTTGCAAGAGCTTATTAATCATTTCTATAAATCTCAAGGTTTTTAGAATCTTGATTATATAAAAAAAGTAAAATGACAGTACAACATCTACCAGATATTGAATGCAATGATATTGTTTTTGTCTTAACGGAAGAAATTGAAGTAATTAGGAAATTGGAAAGTAATTTTATGGTTATTTCTTATAATCAAGAAGAAATATTTAGAGAAGAAATTTCCTTTGAATATTTTGAACGCTTCATTGAAGTTGGCAATCTACTAAAAGAAAAATATCACAATCAAATAGTTGATTTTAAATTAGAAGTAAACGGCTATTTGTTATACGGCGACAGCGTAAAAGCATTTTTTTATGTAGAACAATTTTTAAGAACCGTGAAAGGCAACCGCGCGTCTTAAATTAAACCATCAAGATTTTTAAAACCTTGATGGGTTAAGAAAAATACTGCACTTATAATTTATAAAAATAAAGGTAAGTTGAATCCTTGATGACGTTTACTGTTTTAGTTTTTCCAAAATAAATTAAATAATCGTTGGTGCATTTGATACCTTCCAAAATATCCTTGTTCTTAGGTTGAATAATAGTGTGTTTTGGAGTAAACGAGCCATTTTCATACTTATAGGTTTGAATAAAATTTTGAACTAAATCAGAATTAGATACAAATCCATTGATAGAATTAATAGCCACATCTGAACCGAGCGAATGGTCTATGTTTTTTGCGTTTAATAAAAATTTAGTTGCTTTTGGTGCCGTATAAAAATAAGTGGAATATCGTTTAATGGAATCGGAATAAGTAAAACTATTTTGCGCGGCAACAATTATATTTTGTTCATACAAATCAAAATCCTGCGCAAAGAAAGGTGTAATTAAATCGCCGCTGGGATTTAAAATGTCGGTTTCATTCCAGGTGGCATCGTCTATTTTTTTAAACACATGCAGTTGGTAATTGTTATTGATATAATCAACAGATTTAATTGATTTTACGATGCAAACATTTTCATCGATCTGCACTTGCGCACCAAACCTGTTTAGTGTAGTTGGATTAACGGTTTTAAGTTTTGCCACTTGATTCCATTCAAAATTTGATAGTTTATAAATATAAGCGTACCCTTTTACCGAACCTTTTTTAACTACATAAGGACTTCCAACAACAATGTAATCTTTGTAAATATCAACACTTTCGCCAAAATTAGGATACGTTTTTTCAGTAGAATCTGCCGGAAATAAATCTTGCACAAAATTCCAGGTGCCGTTTCTAAACACATATACACTAGCCTTGCACGAATCCGAATTCGACTGACCAACCACAGCGTAGTTGTCATATATAGCGATGCTTTTCGGAATAAATGGTAAATTAATTTTTTGAATATAAACCCATTTTCCACCTTTTAATTCATAACATTTAATAAAATAAGAGCTGGTGCCATAGCTTTGTGCATAAATTCCAGCCATAGTATGTGTACTATGAATAGCCAATTTTACTTGGTCTAATACATTCATGTTTGGATCGTTCAGCAATGTTTGTTGCGGAATAATAGAATTACAACTGTTGAAAGTTGTAATTGAAAAAGCTGAAAAAGCTAGAAAGAAGCTAAATAATATGTTGTTTTTCATGGTATAGTTTTCCATAAATTTAATTAAATAGTTTAATTTTACCCTTGCTTTCAGCAATAAATCAGCTGCAGTCACTGTATGAAAAAAACACTTGAACTTACACTTACGCCAGAAATTGCGTATGATGAAAATGAACTTCATCAGCATATCAAATCACTTTTATTTATTAAAGATGAAAACAGTTTCCATGTTCGTTTACTAAAACGAAGTATTGATGCACGTTCAAGAAATATTAAAGTAAACATACAAGCCGATGTTTTTATTGATGAAATTCCAACATCAATTATTCAACATCAACATGAATATAAAGATGTATCCAAATCAAAACAAGCTATAATAGTTGGTGCTGGACCAGCTGGTTTGTTTGCTGCTTTAAGATTAATAGAATTGGGCATCAAACCAATCATTTTAGAACGCGGAAAAGATGTGCAGGAACGCAGACGTGATTTGGCGAACATCAACAAAAAAAATATCGTTAACGAAAATTCCAATTATTGTTTTGGAGAAGGTGGTGCAGGAACTTATAGCGATGGCAAATTATATACACGTTCTAAAAAGCGCGGCGACATCAAACGTATTCTAGAAATATTAGTATCACATGGTGCTGCAGAAGATATTTTATTTGAAGCTCATCCGCATATTGGAACCAACAAACTGCCAAAACTAATTCAGGAAATCAGAAATACCATTTTGAAATATGGTGGTGAAATTCATTTCAATACAAAAGTTGTTGATTTTATTTTAGAAGGAAATGAAATGAAAGGTGTTCTAACAATCGACAGCCATGGTTCGTGTCTTCACGAACCATTACAACAACACAAAGGCGTAGGCGTTATATTGGCAACGGGTCATTCTGCACGTGATATCTTTGAGTTATTACACAAAAAAAATATTACTATAGAAGCAAAACCATTTGCATTAGGCGTACGTATAGAACATCAACAATCATTAATAGATTCGATACAATACAAATGTACAGATAGAGGTATGTACTTGCCTGCTGCATCGTATAGTTTGGTAGAACAAGTGAAGGTTGGAACGAATCAAAAAGGTGTGTTTTCTTTTTGCATGTGTCCTGGTGGATTTATTGTTCCTTCTGCAACCAATCAGAATGAAATAGTGGTGAATGGTATGTCGCCATCCAAAAGAGATTCGCCATTTTCCAATTCAGGAATGGTGGTTGCTATTGACGAAACGGATTGGAAAAATTTCAAACAGTTCGGTGCATTGGCTGCGATGGAATTTCAAAAATCTGTCGAACAAAAAGCGTGGCAATTGGCAGGACAAACACAAACAGCACCTGCACAAAAAATGCAGGATTTTGTGAATAAGAAAGCATCATCGTCTTTGTTAGAAACATCGTATCAACCAGGTTTAGTAAGTGTAGAAATGCGTGATTTTTTACCGAAAGATATTGCACATTGCTTGCAGGAAGGCTTTAAAAGTTTTGGTAATAAAATGCGTGGTTATTTAACTAATGATGCACAGATTATTGGTGTGGAAAGCCGTACATCATCGCCAGTAAAAATTCCACGCGATAAAGAAACTTTTGAGCACATTCACACAAAACGATTATTTCCATGTGCAGAAGGAGCTGGTTACGCTGGCGGAATCATGAGTGCTGCTATGGATGGTGAACGATGTGCGGAAGCGTTAGTGAAAATGTATATTATCTAATTGTATCTACACAGATACTTAACTATGGATAAGAATTATATTTTTTTTTAAGCGTAATTTTATTTTATAATTTTAGTTTAAAAATTTAACAGTATGAAAAAAAATCATGTTGATGTAATCATAATGGGTGCTGGTTTATCAGGAATTGGAGCAGCTTGTCACTTACAAAGAAAATGTCCTGATAAATCATACATTGTAATAGAAGCAAGAAATTCTATGGGTGGCACCTGGGATTTGTTTCGCTATCCTGGTATTCGTTCCGATTCTGATATGTACACCTTAGGATATAATTTCAAACCTTGGACAAATCCAAAAGTAATAGCCGACGGACCTTCCATTCTTAGCTATATTAAAGAAACAGCAATTGACTATAAAGTAGAAGATAAAATTAAGTATAATACGAAAGCAACTGAAATACGTTGGAGTACAAAAGAGTCGCTTTGGATGGTCAATTGTATTAATACTAAAACCAATGAATCAGTTGCGTATACCTGTAATTTCTTAGAATCCTGTCTTGGATATTATAAATACGAAAAAGGATATACACCAGATTTTAATGGAATGGATAAATATAAAGGGACTATCATTCACCCACAGTTATGGCCAGAAAATTTCGATTATACCAATAAAGAAGTGATTGTTATTGGAAGCGGTGCTACTGCAGTTACGCTTGTTCCTGCATTGACAGATAAAGCAAAGCATGTGACCATGCTGCAGCGTTCACCTACCTATGTGGTCAGTGTGCCAAATAAAAGTTTATTTCCTAAAAAAATGAATGAATTATTGCCTGCAGAATTGATGTACACGATTAACAGAACCGCACATGTTGGTATTAGTATGCTACAGTATTCGCTTAGTAGAGCACAGCCGGAAATGATGAAGAAATTTTTTATCAAAAGTCCCACAAAGGAATTATCCAACGGCTATGATGTGGCAACACATTTTACGCCTAAATACAATCCCTGGGACGAACGATTATGCGTGGTGCCGGAAGCAGATTTATTTAAAGCAATAAATAAAGGCAAGGCAAGTGTGGTAACAGGACAGATAGATACTTTTACAAAAGAAGGGATTCTACTGCAAAACGGTGAAGTATTAAAAGCAGATATTATTATAACCGCCACTGGCCTTGAATTGCAAATGATAGGTGGTGTAAAAATATTTATAGATGGCATAGAACCCAATCCAAATGATGCAATTGTTTATAAAGGCATGATGATAAAAGATGTTCCTAATTTTGTTTTTGTAGTCGGATATACCAATGCTTCCTGGACCTTAAAAGCAGATTTGGCTTCTTCTTATTTTTGCAGATTGATAAACGAAACAGAAAAACAGCATAAAAAAATATTTGTTGCGAAATCTGATAAGCCAATAGAAACAGAGCCATTGATGGATTTTAAATCAGGATATGTGCAGCGAGCCATTCGTTCAGGAAATTTACCTAAACAAGGCACAAAAGCTCCCTGGAAATTAAAGCAAAATTATATTTACGATGCGCTGACTCTAAACTATGGAAAAATTAAGGATGGTTATTTGAAATTTGTTTAACAGTTTTTTAATAAAAATTATACAATAATTGTTTTCAGCTTTTTCAAACCTTTATGAATTCCATTTTCTAAACCAACTTTTACAATGGCTGCAACAAACGGAATATCTGAATCAAACTCAATAGTATAGTGCAAATACGATCCTTTGTCGGTTGAATAAAATTTCATAACACCGTAATGATTTTTCAGGGGACTGCCTTTGGTAATTTTATATTCTATCAACTCATTTTTTTTATAGACAGTAACAGTTTCTTCAAAAGGCATAATTCCATTTAAAGACAAACTTCGAACTGAACCAATACCAAATTCATTTATATTGCCCGTTTTTATTGTTTTCACTTTTAAAGGAAAAAACAATGCTTCTAAGTTTTCATGAACCTCGATATAGTTAAATAACTTTTCTACAGAGAAAGCAAATTCTTCTTTGATGTCAATGATTTTCATAGTTTAAATTTTAAAAGTTATAACCAATTATTTACTGCCTCATTAAATTCATTGGCTTTGTCTACCATCACCCAATGTCCGCAATTAAAAGCTTGCACTTTATTCGCTGGATTTTTTTCTAATTCTTTCATCCATTTTTCAGTCTGAAAAAAGAAAGGTTTTTTCAAAGCATAAGTATAGAAAAATGGAAATGTTGGTTTTATTTGCATTACTTGATTTAAACCACCATTTGTTCCAAACCAACGCATTGCATATGGAAAACCCATGCCTGCATGTATGTTTTCAAAATTGCTTTTTGCTTGTAATCCTTTTGCCATAGTTTTATGAACAAAATCACTTTTTGTAAGCCAACCTAATGCTAATGTAAACTGATAAGAAAACACCATCAGTTTGGCTTTTAGTGTAAGTGTTTTTTCAAATTCTGGTGATGATGCATCGCCTACATCAATGGCTACCATTTTTTTAATTTTTTCAGGATAACGCATAGCGTATTCATATCCAAAAACACAACCCCAATCGTGTACAAACAAGATAGCTTTTGAGTCAGGACTAACCGTATCAACGATATCTTTTATTCGATTTACAATATCATCCAAGGTATATTTACCAGTATCGTTTCTGTTAAAACCAGGCAAGGTAAAGGTTACACATGTATAATCTTTCTTAAAAAAATCGACTTGTTTATTCCATATTTCATGTGTGTCTGGCCAGCCATGAACCATCACAATTACAGCACTTCCGTTGCCATTGATATGTACTTTTGTTCCTTTAACATCTATTGTTTTTTCCATAATAAATATTGTTTTCTAGTTTTAAGGTGCAATTATACAATTTGTATTTTCTTTTCATCTTTAAAATCAACAAAATAAAAATAGCAAGCAATAATTGCTTCCATAATAAAAAATGCTAACACTAAAAAATGTCCATTATTTATAAATTGATTTAAACCAAACCAATCTTGTGTGCTAAATACAATGTAAGAAACAATTAGCAAATTAATGCATTCTGTAATGACACCTAATCGTTTTTTATCCATTAATGTCGTGTAAGAAAATATGGAAAATAATAAAAATAAACCGTAATAAATATATTGGTTATTGCTTTGTATATTCTTAATATTAAAGAATAAAAAACCCATTAAAACAAACATTGTTGTTAAATGTATTTGGCTCCATATCTGAAATACTTTTGAATAGCTTGGATTGTATTTTTCAAAACTATACACATCATTTGCTTTTAAATAATCTACAGGATATTTTTCTTCCATATCTTTGGGCCGCCAACCTGTTGGTTTATACCAAACTCTAATTTTGTCTAAAATGTTTTTTGTTCTGATGGTATCTTTAATAATTAGCCAAACATGTTGTGTGTTTATTAAAAATGGATTCCATGTACGCACTGGTCTGCGAACACCGAAAATACAAGGTTCTGTATCTAATTCTTCCTGAAAAGTGCCGAAAAGCTTGTCCCAAATAATAAATATTTGCGAGTAATTCTTATCCATATAAATGGCATTCATAGAATGATGCACACGATGATGTGATGGTGTTACTAATATTTTTTCTAGAAATCCCATTTTATTAATCAATCTCGTGTGATACCAAAATTGCATAAACAAATGTATAGGTGCAACTATAATAAATACTTCTTTTGGTACACCTAATAATGCTAATAAAACACCTTGACAAAAAATAAATAAAATATTGGTTACAGTTGCAAACTGCTGACGTAATGCACATGGTAAATTATACTCTTCACTACTATGATGAATGATATGTAAATTCCAAAAATAATTTACGGTATGTGAAATCCTATGATACCAATAGCCACCAAAATCCATCACTAAAAATGCAATAACATATAGTAGTGGTGTAACATCTTGCCAATGAATAATGGCCAATTTCCCAACTAAAAATTCATAACTAAAAATAACAATAGTTAAACCTAACACATCTTTAATGGTGTTGGTCATACCAGAATATAAACTCGACACTGAATCTATATAATTATAGTTTTTCTTTTTTACTGCATAGGCAATTATTTCTATAATTATCAACACCACAAAAATAGGCATCGCAATCAATAATATTAAACCATACGTATCCATTGATTATTTTTTTTACAAAACTATCTAATATGTTACATAATTACGCTTACCTAAGGTTAAGAAGTTGCTACTTCTTTTAATTATTAATTGATTCGTAAGAAAAATCAGACACAAACATGTTTTCAGAAATACTCAATTAATTTGTAATTTTGAGAAAACTAAAACTAATGCAAAAGATTTTTCAAATCATCATTTTTCTTTCATCATTTTATAATTACTGCTATTCGCAAACAGATGCTGATTATATTAAAAAAGGAACAGAGCTTGAAAAAGCTAACAAGTTGAATGATGCCATTAAAGAATATGACAAAGCAATTCTTATAAACTCAAATTCGATTCAAGCGTATGCTAACAGAGGCAATGTTAAAATGAGATTAGGAAAAAAAGAAGATGCATTAAAAGATTTTAATAAAGCGATATCCATTAATCCTAAAATTGCAACACTGTACAACACAAAAGGAATCATTTTAGATGAATTAGGAAGAAGTACAGAAGCATTAGCAGCTTTTAATAAATCAATTGCTTTGAATCCAAACAATGCAGAAACTTATTACAATAAAGGTTTAACGTATGCAAATCTAGGTGATAAACTAAATGCAGTAAAAAGTTACACAAAATGTATAAAAATAGATGCTAAATATTTTCAAGCATACATTAATAGAGGAAATATTAAAAATTCGGAAGGTAAATTTTCAGAAGCATTAAAAGACTTTAATGTAGCTGCAAAATTAAATCCTACATTTGCTTTAATTTATTACAACAGAGCAGTTTCAAAAGCTGGTATTGGCGATACTATAAATGCTTGTGTGGATTTAAAAAAATGCAAATCATTAGGATTTAAAGCTACAGATGAACTTATGAAACAATATTGTAAATAAACTGAAATATAAAAATGCAAGAGATAAAATACATATTTTGCCTCTTGCATAAATTATAAAGTTTGTGCACAAACTTTATTTTGTAAATGGATTCTTCATGGCATCTTCAGGCACTTTACCTGTTAATGTTTTTAAGAATAATTCAATACTTTTTACTTCATCACTGGTTAATGTTTTATTGAGCTCTGCTTTCGCCATAATAGAAATGGCATCTTGTAAGGAAGCTACACTTCCATCGTGAAAATAAGGCGCTGTTTTTTCAATATTTCTTAATGATGGTACTTTAAAAACATATAGGTCAGAAGCAGATTTTGTTATTGTAATTCTTCCAGAATCTACTTTAGAACTTTTAGTTAAATCCCAATAATTTCCGTACAAACCAAACTTTTGAAACATTTGTCCACCTAATACAACACCTGCATGACAAGTAGTGCAACCTGTTTTAATAAACAAACTCAAGCCAACTTTTTCTTCTGTAGATAGTGCATTTGCTTTGCCAGCAATAAATTCATCAAATTTTGATGGAGTCATTAAAGTACGCTCAAACGCACCAATGGCTTTTTCTAAATTTCCATAGTTTACTGCATTTTTATCATTTGGGAAAGCAGCAGCAAATAGCTTATTATAATTTTCATCTTTTTTCAGTCTGTCTTCCATCAATGCTTTGCTAGGCATATGCATTTCAACAGGATTCATAATAGGCATACCAGCTTGCTCTTCCACGTCTTTTGCACGTCCGTCCCAAAATTGCGTAGCATGTAACGCTGCATTTAATACTGTAGGTGAGTTTCTGCCACCATTCAATCCGTCATCACCAACAGAAAATGATTTATTATCTACTCCAAATGTTGATAGATTATGACAAGAATTACAACTATTATTTCCTTTCATCGATAGTTTGGTATCATAATATAATAATTTCCCTAATGCTATTTTTTCTGGAGTTACTGGGTTTTCTTTACTATCTGCTACAGTTGGTAATGCTTGAAAGATGCCACTTGCTGTAATTTGTAAAGAATCAATTCCACCATCTACAGTGAAATCATTAGTACTTAATTTTGGCTTGCAACCAACTATAGAAATAATCATTATTACCACAACTGTTGCCATTTTTAAAAATTTAAAATTTGCTAATTTTTTCATTTGAATATATTTATTTACTTTAAATTTATACAATATTTCTATCTTGTGTATTCAAGTATAATTAAGTTTAAATTTAGTTACTGTAAATCTTTAGATGGTTTCTAAATAATTCTATTTTTACTCTAGAATTCCGACTTATTACATGATAAAAATCATTTACTTTACCAAAAAATTTAATTGAATGAAAATCTATCAAATAGATGCCTTCACTAACACAGTTTTTAAAGGCAACCCTGCGGCTGTTGTTCCATTAGAAAAATGGCTGCCAACAGAAATTATGCAACACATTGCAGCAGAAAATAACTTAGCCGAAACTGCTTTCTTTGTAGAGGAAAATGATACCTATCATATCAAATGGTTTACACCAACAGTTGAAATAGAATTGTGTGGTCACGCTACTTTAGCAAGTGCTTATGTAATTTATAATTATCTGAATTACGATAAAAACGAAATCCATTTTACTTGTATGGTAGGTGATTTATTCGTTACAAAAAATGAAGATTGGATAACACTTAATTTTCCATCTATTGAAACACAAAGTGCAAAAGCACCAGAAGTTTTAGCACAAGCTATTGGCACACATCCAATTTCATTTTATAATTCTCAATCAAAATTTGTCGCCTTGCTGGAAGACGAAGAAGCAGTGCAAACTTGCCAGCCAGATTTTTCATTAATAAATCAATTAGAGAAAAGTTTAATCATCACCGCAAAAGGAAAAAACGTTGATTTTGTATCGAGATTTTTTGCACCACAATTAGGTGTAAACGAAGATCCTGTAACAGGTTCAGCGCATTGCGTATTAATTCCGTTTTGGTCTAAAAAATTAAATAAAACAGAAATGACAGCCATACAATTATCGCAGCGAACTGGTTTCTTAAAATGTAAATATCTTGGCGAACGAGTGGAAATGAGCGGACAAGCCGTTTGTTATTTAATTGGTGATATTTTTATTTAGCTTTTTATCTAAAGTATATACCAATTTATAGTGATGTTTCTTATCTTAGTAAGATGAAGCCACTATACATTTTTCTACTTTTTTCATTTATCATTTTTTCTTGCAAAAAAGAAAACACCACTACTTTCACCGAAGATCCAACAATTATTCAAGATCAGTTTGGACGCCAATTAATTTTACATGGTTTAAATACTTCTTCAAGTGCTAAAAGCGAAGCATTGCGCAATCCTTGGATTTCGGAAAGTGATGTGGACAGAGAAGACAAAGAATTTGGTTTTAATTTTGTACGCTACCTGATTTTTTGGGATGCCATCGAACCGCAAAAAGATAATTTTGATGCTGCTTATTTAGATAGAGTTGAACAACGTGTAAACTGGTACACTTCGCGTGGTATGTATGTGATGTTGGATATGCACCAGGATTTGTATTCTATATTTTTAGGTGGTGATGGCGCACCAGAATGGGCTTGCCGAACCAATGGTGCTACACCGATTTCTTTGCCAGGTGGTTCGCCTTGGTGGTTAAAAAATATTGATGCAACAGTGGTAAATTCTTGGATAAATTTTTGGCAATATACCAATCATAAAGATTTGCAAGACCATTATATTTTAGCTTGGAAAAAGGTGGCTGAACGTTTTAAAAACAATCCGTATGTAATTGGTTATGATTTAATGAACGAACCTTGGGCTGGCGATTTAATTAAAGGTTTTATTACAGGCGAGTTTGAACGCAGCCAATTAACTGCATTTTATAATCGATTAATTCCTGAGTTGCGAATTGTTGAACCTAATAAATATTTATTTTTTGAACCAACACCAGCACCAGTAACCTTTGGTGCTGCGTCGAATTTATCCAAAATTACCGATACAAGAAATTCCTCAAAACTGGTGTATGCGCCACATTGTTATCCTTATGATACACACGAAGGAAATGGTTATACTGCTTCGTCTAAACAAAACTTAAAAGATTGGGAAAAGCAACGATTGATAGATGTAAAAAAACATGGTAATATTCCATTGATGTGCGGTGAGTTTGGTTTGTCGCCAACGCAGGCAGGTTTTGCAGATTATTTAGATGATTTTAATAAAGTATTTGATAGAAACCAATGGCACTGGACCTATTGGAGCAACGACCAAGGTGGTTGGAGTCCGTTAAATGCAGATAGAAGTGAAACATTGATTTTACAATATTTAGTCAGAACTTTTCCAAAAGCAACTGCTGGAAAAATAGAATCTTTTAGTTTTGATGCATTAACAAAAAAATTTGAAATGACGTTTACTTCTAACGGTGCAATTTCTCAGCCAACAGAAATTTTTGTACCTAATCGTTTTTATCCAAATGGCTATAATGTAGTAGTTTCTGGAACAACTAATTACACCAAAGAAACAGATGCAGCAAAACAACTCGTAAAAATAAAAGTAAACGAAAGCAAAGAAGTTACGATTGAAATTGTGCCGAAATAGTTTTTTCGGAACAGAAGTAAAAGAAAAGAAAGCAGTTTATTTAAAAGAAGATATTATGATACGAAGTGTTTGACGTGTGACAGTGAATACTTTTTTTTGTTTAAATTATATCTAACCATCTTACATATTCTATAATATTCTTATCATATTGAATTAAAATCTTAGTGCCTTTTTCTATGTTTATTTTTTTACATGCTTATCGAAAAAGAATATTGATTTATAGTTTTTTGGATCAATTTTGTTCCATCTTCAAGATAAAATTCAATTAAAAAAACTATTAAAATAAAAATCACTATTTGTGTTTTTCTCCATAATAACATCTAACACTGTTCCATTTGTAATTATCAATGTAGAAGTATCTTTTGAATTAAGATAATACTTTACAGTTTGAAACAACAGATAAACGAATGAAATTAATAACATGGAGAATGCTATTAAATTAAACCTGTAAAAATAGTAAACTAATGAAAGTAATATAAAGCTGACCATTAAAAGAACGTCTGAAAATTTAATAAATCTATTGAATAACTTAAATACTAAGTATTTTTTATTTATTTTAAAATAATTATAAGCATAGTCTGATACACATATCGAAATATCATTTGGATTGAGATTTTGTTGTGCAATCCAATAACTCTCACAAGAATTATTTTTAATAATATTTTCACATTTATATACCTGTATATAAGACAATATATTATTCATACCTAAATTGAATTTACTCAATTGTATTATTCTATAAATATACAATTTTAAAGAACTTCCATTTATATAATAATCACATAAGCATTAAGAAATTTTCTCACAACTTATTACTTACAACTTACAACTCTTTCTTATCTTTACTAAATGGCAATTGATATTAAAAATATTTCTTTTGAATCATTAGTTGAAAAAGATAGAAAAATAAAATCTACAGAAAATACTTTTCTTCCACAACAAAATTATGCAGCTGGTTTTCCACCATTCCTGCGTGGTCCATATTCATCCATGTATGTGAATCAACCTTGGACGATTCGTCAATATGCAGGTTTTTCTACTGCTGAAAAATCAAATGAATTTTATAAAAAAAATTTAGCACAAGGTCAAAAGGACTTTCTGTTGCTTTTGATTTAGCAACACATCGTGGCTACGATTCAGATCATGAACGTGTACAAGGCGATGTTGGAAAAGCTGGCGTTGCCATCGATTCGGTAGAAGATATGAAGATTTTATTTGATGAAATTCCATTAGATAAAATTTCTGTTTCTATGACGATGAATGGTGCAGTCTTGCCTATTCTTGCCTTTTATATTGTTGCAGCAGAAGAACAAGGTGTTGAGCAAAAATTATTAAGTGGTACCATTCAAAATGATATTTTGAAAGAGTTTATGGTGCGAAATACCTACATCTATCCACCAACACCATCGATGAGAATTATTTCGGATATTTTTGAATACACTAGCCAAAATATGCCGAAGTTTAATTCTATTTCTATTAGTGGTTATCATATGCAGGAAGCTGGTGCTACTCCTGAAATTGAGTTAGCATACACCTTAGCAGATGGCTTAGAATATTTGCGAACTGGTATCAAAGCTGGCATTAAAATAGATGATTTCGCACCACGTTTGTCTTTCTTTTGGGCAATTGGAATGCAGCATTTTAACGAAATAGCAAAGATGCGAGCTGCAAGAGTTTTATGGTCAAAAATCGTTTCTCAATTCCATCCAACATCAGAAAAAAGTTTAGCACTTAGAACACATTGTCAAACCAGCGGTTGGAGTTTAACGGAGCAAGATCCGTTCAATAACGTAACAAGAACTTGCATCGAAGCATTAGCTGCTGCACTTGGCGGTACACAATCTTTACATACTAATGCACTCGATGAAGCCATTGCATTGCCAACAGATTTTTCAGCTAAAATTGCACGTGACACACAAATTTATTTACAAAAAGAAACGGACATATGTAGAACAGTGGATCCTTGGGCTGGCTCTGAATATATAGAAAAATTGACTGATGAAATTGCAAAAAAAGCTTGGACATTAATTGAAGAAGTAGAAAGCTATGGTGGTATGACTAAAGCAATTGAAGCTGGAATTCCGAAGATGCGCATAGAAGAAGCTGCTGCACAAAAACAAGCACGCATTGACAGTGGACAAGATGGTATTGTTGGTGTCAATATTTTCCAGACAGATGACACCAAAGAAATTGATATTTTAGACATTGACAATGCAGAAGTACGCGAAAACCAAATTACTCGTTTAAAAAATATCAAAGAAAAAAGAGACAAAAATGCTGTCGAAGATATTTTAAATCAACTAACGGATGCAGCGAAATATGGCGATAAAAATTTATTGGCTTTAAGTATTGAAGCAGCTCGACGACGCGCTACATTAGGCGAAATATCCTTAGCTTTAGAAAAAGTTTTTGGAAGATATAAAGCAACAATTCGCAGTATTGCAGGTGTATATTCAGCAGAAATAAAAATGAACGAAGATTTTCAAACAGCAAGACGATTAGCAGACGAATTTGCAAAAACGAAGGCAGACGTCCACGTATTTTAGTAGCAAAAATAGGACAGGACGGACACGATCGTGGTGCCAAAATTATCGCAACTGCTTTTGCTGATATTGGGTTTGATGTTGATATTGGACCACTCTTTCAGACACCGAAAGAAGCAGCGATGCAAGCAGCAGAAAACGATGTACATATTATTGGAGTATCATCTTTAGCAGCTGGACACAAAACATTAATTCCTCAATTAATTGAGGAACTAAAAAAAATAAAACGAGATGATATTTTAGTCGTTTGTGGTGGTGTTATTCCAAAACAAGATTACGATTTCTTATACAATGTTGGTGTTTCAGCCATATTTGGTCCTGGAACTATAATTGCAAAAGCTGCAATTGAAATTTTGCAAAAACTAGATTGAAGATTTGTTTAAGTTTTTAAAATAGTAATATTTTTACCGTTCAACAAAATATAACTAAATTCTTAATAGATGTTAATTTTTTTATTTTGTTTAAATATTTACAATAAATGTTAAACAAAATAAATTTCATGATGTTAAGGTTCTTATTATCTAATTAATTAAACAAAAACATCATGAAGAAATTAAAATTTCATTATTAGTAGTATTAGCTGTAGCATTGTCTCTTACAGCGTGTAAAGAAGAAGATACTGTAGTGGCAAAAACATTGTGGAATTAGCACAAGGAAACTCAAACCTTTCATCTTTAGTAGCAGCTGATGAAAGCTGGATTAGCAGATGAATTGAGTGCATCAGGTACGTTTACAGTATTTGCGCCAACAGACTCAGCTTTGCTAGATTCTTACGTGCTAAAGGATACGCAAATTTAGATGCAGTTCCTAACGCAGTATTAGAAAAAATATTATTAAACCATGTTTTGGGTGTTAAGAAAAAAGCTGCAGATATAACAACAGGATATGTAAAAACTATTGGTAAATATGGTACTACAGCAAGCTTCATCAATATGTATTTAAACACAGCTTCTGGAGTTAAAATTAACGGTACTTCTAAAGTTATAACTGCTGATATTGAAGCTTCAAACGGCATTGTGCACGTAGTTGACGAAGTAATTGATCTGCCAACAGTTGTAACTTTTGCAATTGCAGATGCTGCTACATTTTCTACATTAGTTGCTGCCTTGACAGATTCACGTATTGCAAGTGCAAACTTAGTTTCTACACTTAACGGTACAGGACCATTTACTGTCATTTGCTCCAACTAATGCTGCATTTACTTCATTACTTGATGAACTTGATGTTACTACAGGTTTACCTGGTATTGGTGCATCAACTTTAGAATCTGTATTGAAATATCACGTAGTAGCAGGTGCTAACGTATTAGCTGGTTCTTTAACAGAGGGTCAGGTTGTAACTACTTTTTTAGATCAAACGTTTAAAATTGGTTTAACTGGTGGTCCTAAAATTACAGATGCAAGCACCAGAGTTTCTAATATAATAGTAACGGATGTACAAGCAAGCAATGGTGTAATACATGTAATAGACAAAGTACTTTTACCATTGGATTAATAATTTCTAAGAAATAACTTCATTTTTTTTAGTTATTTTAATAGGCGCACCAATATGGTGCGCTTTTTTATTTAAATTAAATTTGGCTATTATTTGTTATTTTATTTTGATAGTAATAATAGAATCATCTGCGAGTTAATATTAAATAATATATATATTGTTCTTATTTTTTAGCAATATTTTTTATAGTTTGTAAATGATGCTTAACATGATAAACTGAAAAAAATAAAAACTCACGCATTGTAATTTTGCCAATTAATGGATGTGGAATAATATAAATATCTAAATCTTCTTCGTTCCAGGATTTAGCAGCATTTAAAAATGAATCGCAAGATTTTTTCCAGAAATACAAAACTATTTTTTTATTTTTTGCTAAACTAACTTTTGGCTGAAAAGCAAAACTCGCTTTACCACCAGAATTCAATGTTCGTTGATATTTCCAAACGGTTTCATCATAATTCCAATTTGTTCGGTTGTTTGTCTTAAACAATTGTTTTAATGCAATTTTTGGCATATTAAACGATAATGCAGTCACGTTTTGTGCTATAGATAAATGGTCAATATTTTCAGCAATACTCCATTTTTTATCAATACTTTTATTGAAAATTGAATCGTCAACTTGTTCAATAAATGCAGTCGTTTCATTAAATATATGTTCAAGTTCTGTTATTATATCTTGTTTTGTTTGCATTTTAGTATTATTGTGTTTGAATTGATTAGCTAACTTAGTAAAATTAAATCGTTTAAAAGTTATGCTATTTTTAAATTAAATTTTATCAAAAAAATAAATTGGAAACACTTCATTCATATAAAAATTTTGTACAAGTAATTTTGCCTTTGGCATTGCCAAAATTATATACGTATGCAGTTCCTACTAATTTAGATCATGCAATAAAAATTGGATGCCGTGTAGAAGTGCAGTTTGGTAAACAAAAATTATATACAGCAATTATTCATGCAATTTCACAACATGCACCAACTGATTATATTCCAAAAGAAATTTTAGCCGTTTTAGATGAACAACCAATTGTCACTGAAACACAAATTAGTTTTTGGAATTGGATGGCGTCGTATTATATGTGTACGCTTGGCGATGTGATGAACGCTGCGTTGCCTGCATTTTTTAAATTAGATTCCGAAACTTCTTTTGTGAAAAATCCGTTTAATGAAGTTGATATTTTAGAGCTTTCTGACGATGAATATTTAATTGCAGAAGCATTGAATCATCAAGATGAAATATCGTTGAAAGATGTTGTTTTAATCCTACAAAAAAAATCAATTAGCAAACCATTAAAAAGTTTGTTAGAGAAAAAGATCATTTATGTAAAAGAAACGTTGGACGAAAAATACAAGCCAAAAGTGGAAACATTTGTTCAGTTACATGAATCGCAATACGAATTACGCAATACATTTGATTTAGTTTCAAAATCTGAAAAACAGGAAAATTTATTAGTAGCATACATCGAATTATCTAAAAAAAATAAATCAGTAAAAAGAGCTGAACTACTAAAAAAAGCTGGTGTTTCTGCTGATGTATTAAAGTCTTTAATTAAAAAAGATATTTTTATTACAGAAGAAAAAACAGTTGACAGAATTTCAAAAATTGAAATTGAAAATTTAGCTGAATACGAACTTTCTATCGAACAAAAAGATGCGCTTTCAAAAATTAATAATTTTTTTTTAGAAAAAGATGTAGTGTTGTTACATGGCATCACATCAAGTGGAAAAACATTATTATACATCGATTTAATTAAAGAACAAGTTGCTCAATGCAAACAGGTTTTATATTTATTACCAGAAATTGCATTAACAGCACAACTCGTGCAACGCTTAGAAAAAATTGTAGGAAATGTAGCTGTCTATCATTCAAAATTCAACAACGCGGAACGTGTTGAAATTTGGAACAAAGTCTTATCAAACGAAACAAAAATAATTCTAGGTGCGCGCTCATCTGTTTTTTTACCATTTAAAAATTTAGGTTTAATTATTGTTGATGAAGAACACGATGCATCGTACAAGCAACAAGAGCCAGCGCCGCGTTATCAGTGCCGCGATGCTGCCATTTATTTGGTAAAACAATATCAGGCAAAAATAATTTTGGGTTCTGCAACGCCAAGTATTGAAAGCTATTCAAATGCACAAACAGAAAAGTATGGTTTGGTTAAGTTGAATACACGTTTTGGTGAAGTGCAAACACCAGAAATAAATTTTATCAGTTTAACGGATGCCAATAAGAAAAAAGAAATTGCAAATGGAATTACGTTTCAGTTGCGCGATGAAATGCAACATGCATTAAATAGTAAAGAGCAAATAATTTTATTTCAAAATCGTCGTGGTTATGCGCCGTACCTGGCTTGCAACAATTGTAATTGGATTCCGATGTGTAAAAATTGCGATGTGAGTTTAACGTATCACAAATTTACCAATGATTTGCGTTGTCATTATTGTGGTTACACGCAAAGTAATTTAAGTAATTGCAAAGCATGTGGTTCTAATGATTTGCAACAAAAAGGACTCGGTACCGAACGCATTGAAGAAGATTTGAAAACGCTGTTTCCATCAGCAAATATTGGTAGAATGGACTATGATACAGTGAAAACAAAACATGGTCACAACAAAATTATTGAAGCGTTTGAAAATCATGAATTCGATATTTTAGTTGGCACACAAATGGTAACGAAAGGATTGGATTTTGGCAACGTAAGTTTGGTTGGTGTCTTGAATGCAGATGCACTATTATTCTATCCGGATTTTAGAGCGCTAGAACGTGCATATCAGTTGCTGTTGCAAGTAAGTGGTCGCGCTGGTCGAAGAGAAAAACGCGGTAAAGTATTGATACAAATTGGTGCGCTCGACAATAAAATAATTCCATTTATTTTAGAGAATAATTATGATGATTTTTATCAGCATCAAATGCTGGAACGTCAGCAATATATGTATCCACCGTATTCTAGACTGATAAAAATTTCATTCAAACATAAAGAATTTCAAACTACAGTTGATGCTGCAAAACGTGTTGCTGAATATTTAAGCTCAAAATATCCAAACACAATTACCGGACCAAATGCGCCAATTATTCAGAAAATAAATAATTTTTATTTACGTGATATTTTGGTGAAAATTGACAGAAATAAAATTGAATTATCTGCAATGAAAAATGATATTCAGCAAGCTATAAATGCGTTGTATCAGTTTCAAACGTTTAAACAAATTAGAGTAGTGGTTGATGTTGATTGTTATTAAAATACTTTAATACAACAAACTTTTCTTAGAACTATTTTTCCAACCAGCTTGGCTTTCGTAATCAACAAAATAGATTTTTAAATCTGCTTGACTTTCATAGTCTACAAAATAAATTTTCTTTTTTGCCTGACTTGCATAATCTGTAAAAAACCATTTGCCATCGTTGTTTCCAGCTTGGCTTTCATATTTTACTTTATATACTTTTAAGTCGCATTGACTTTCGTATTTTACTACATACACTTTTACATCAGCTTGACTAGCGTAATCAGCAGAAAATACTTTCTGTGCTTTTGAAATTGTTGTACATGCAATAATTGCGAAGAGTAGAAGAATTGATTTTTTCATGATTTTTGATTTTATAACTCTAAATTAGAAATTTAATTGTAGAATTTTTTTTTTATTTTAATTCAATATTCATCATTCAAAACTCAAAATTATCTATTTCCCTTTTCCTTTCCACAAAATCATCACTGTGTAAATCAGAATCTTTAAATCCATCAGTAACGAAATATTTTCAATATAAAGTAAATCATAACGCATACGTTGCAGCATTTCCTGTAAGTTAGAAGCGTAACCAAATTTTACCATTCCTAACGAAGTGATGCCTGGTTTCACACGCTGTAATAGTTGGTATTGCGGTGCAGTTTGTATAATTTGATCAATAAAATATTTGCGTTCTGGTCGAGGTCCAACCAAGCTCATTTCACCAACAAAAACATTCCATAATTGTGGCAATTCATCTATGCGATATTTGCGTATTGTTTTGCCAAATGGCGTAATGCGTTCGTCGTTTTCAGATGATAGTTTTGGAGTTCCATTTTCTGCATTTTCATACATCGAACGGAATTTTATAATGTCAAATTGGTTGCCGTTGATACCAACTCTTTTTTGTTTAAAGAAAATATTTCCATTGGAAGACTTTTTTACTTTAAATGCAATAAAAACTAAAAATGGAGAAATGAAAATCATTCCAAAAAATGAAATAAAAATATCAAAAAGACGTTTAAGTATTTTTTGCCAAGGTAAAATTAAATCGGTTGGAATTTCAATTAACGGTGAACCAAAAATACTTTGTGTTTTAAATTTTCCGGAAAGAAAATCAACTTCATCAGGCAGAATCTGCACTGTTTTTCCTTTGTTTAAAAAGTAAATAATATAATTTTCAATGGTTTGCGCGTCGCTATTTTCTAATGCCAAAATTACATCATCAAAATCATCCGTGTTTTCCACAGATTCACCATCACCTTCACTCAAAATCATTTTTTTAGTAATTTGATAAGGTAGTTTTATTTTTGAATGGATAATTTCATTTTCAATACGAGCACAATTTTTTTCGGAACCGAGCAATAAAGTTGGAATAAAAAGTTTGCCATTTTGGATGTTGTTTTTGATTGTATTTAAAACAAATAGTCTAAAGAAAATAGTTAGAAAAAAATGCAGTAGCAAAAATCCAAAGAATAAAAAATAATAATCTTTATATCCTTTGATTAAATCATTCAACATCAAACTAAAAAATAAAACAATGCCACCAATGAAAGTTTGTGTAGCTGTTTTATAAATCTCAACTAATCTTGATTTTTTTAAAAGCGAAGAATAGGTATTGGAAAAAAAATAATAGGCCATCCAAAAAAATGGAATAATTAACAAACCATATAAAAATTGTTTATCCTGAAATAAATTGATAATCGTAAAATCTATTTTCTCCACATAGATTTTTCTAAATATAAAAACAAAAACCAGGCACCTAATGCAGAAATATAATCAACGATTACATATCCAAAAATTCCTTTGTTTGCAGGTTTTGCCATTTGCCAAAAATACAAATTTATGCGGATAGTTATAAGTAGTAAGTAGTAAGTAAATAAGTTTTATGTTTATTTTTAAACCAATCTCAAATCTCACATCTGAAATCTCACTTCTTCTATTGTTCTATTGCAAACCAAACGCCGAAGAAATGCATAATGCTGCCAGTAAGCACAAACAAATGCCAAACTGCGTGATGGTAAGTAAATTTTTTCCAAGCATAAAAGATGACACCTAATAAATAAAATAAACCACCTAACAATAAAAAAAGCAACACTTTGCCAGAATTAAACGCAATAATCGTTTTTATTTCAAACAAACCCATGCAACCCATAAAAACATAAATGATAGTAGAAATAGTGTCATACTTTCCAGTTAAAAAAGTTTTTTACAGTGCCAATTAACACAATGCTCCACAAAACTATAATAAACCATTTTATCTTTTCAAAAGGAATACTTGTCATTAAAATAGCTGTGTAAGAACCGGCAATCAAATAATAAATACTAATATGGTCGGCTATCCGTAAAATGTACTTAGCTTTTTCATGCATAATTGCATGGTAAATAGTAGAACTTGCATACACCATAATTAAACCAATTGAAAAAAAGATTAATCCTACAATTTTATAATTTACTTCGTAGTGCGATGCTTTCACAAAAAGAATAGGAATTAACGTAATAAATGTTATTAATCCTATGCCATGTGTAACTGCATTGGCGATTTCTTTTTTTATTTCAACTTTCATGTGTATTTTTAACAAGATTAAAATTAGACTATATTGACGAACATTTCAACAAAAAGTATAAAATTGCTATTATTGTATCTTTACTAGTAGGTATCTTTTTTGTGTCGTGTTATCCATTAACAACTGGAACTAAAGAATGGAAAATAAGATGGGACAAAAATTTATTAGCATCTAAAAAACAATTTTTAAATGAAAAAGTTCAGCCAACCTTAACTGCTCCAAACATTATTGTAATTGTTGCAGATGATTTAGGCTTGAATGATGTTAGTTGTTTTAATAGTAAAGATTTCCAAACACCAAACATTGATCAATTAGCAAAAGAAGGTGTAAAATGTAAAGAAGGTTATGTAACATCACCTATTTGTGCACAATCGAGATGTGGTATTTTAACAGGAAGATACCAACAACGTTGTGGTTTTGAAACTATTGATAATGACAATTATCCATCGAATATAATTGAGTATTTAGCAGGAAAAAACTGCACAAAAGATAGTGCTTGGGTTGTTGCAAGTAAACCACAATATCCTCATGAATGGGAAATTGCAAAACAAGGAATTCCACCTACAGAAATTACCTTGGCAGAATTGCTTAAAAATATAATTATCAAACAGCAATTATTGGAAAATGGCATTTAGGTACAAATACTAAATTAAATACACCAACTAATTTTGGTTTTGATTATCAATATGGTTGTTATAGCGGATTTACATTGTATGCTGAGAAAGTGAAAACACCCAATATCGTAAATTATGCAGGAAAAAGTTTTGTTGCAAAATACCAATGGCAAATGGCTCGTAAAGATGTTGCTATGATTTATGAAAATGGCAAGAAAATTAAAAGTGAAAAACAATATTTCACAGATGCTATTCGCGATAGATCTTTGCAATTTATTGAAAAAATAAAGATAAACCTTTCTTTTTATACATACCATTTACTGCACCGCACGAACCATATCAGGCAAAAGAAGAATTTTATAACGAAGAGTATAAAACAATACAAGATAAAGGAAAAGCAGTGTATCGTGGTATCATTCGTTCTTTAGATGATGCCATTGGTGCCATTAACCAAAAAATTAAAAGATGCAAATATCGATGATAATACATTAGTTGTTTTTTTAAGTGATAATGGACCTGCATCGTATACTAAAATAACAAATGCAACTCCATTAAAAGGTGGAAAAATAACACAATTTGAAGGTGGAATTAATGTACCTTTTATTTTAAAATGGAAAAATCATTTGCCAGAAAATACAACATATGATTTTCCAATTATTGCACTAGATATTTTTGCAACAGCAGCCAACATCAGTAACGCAAAATTACCAACAGACAGAGTGTATGATGGAATAAATTTAATTCCATTTTTAACTAATGAAAACACCAATGCACCACATGATAAATTATTTTGGCGTGCAGATCATATACATGCAATTAGAAAAGGTGATTACAAATTAATTTATAGTTCAAGAGATAAATGGATAGAATTATACAACTTAAAAAAGGATAAAAATGAAAAAAATAATCTATTCTTTCAAATGCCTGAAAAAGTAAAAGAGTTACAAGATGATTTGAAAATTTGGGAAAATGAATTGCCTGCAAAACCAATGTGGCCACGCATCATGGATCATCGATTTATGATTGATGGAAAAGAATATTTATTTCCTGCTTAAAAATTGGTTATGATTGATTCAATAAAACAACTAACCATTTTATTCTTTAATAAGAAACTAAAAAAAAATTCACTCTCACTCTCACTCTCACTTTCACTCTCACTCTTATTATTAGTTGCTTGTCAACAAAAATTAACCAAACAAGATGGAATGATTTTGATAAAAGGTGGCACTTTTGAAATGGGTGGCGACAATGCACAAGCGCGCGCAGATGAATTTCCAAAGCATACCATGAATTTAAATTCCTTTTGGATAGATGAGTCTGAAGTAACCAATGCGCAATTCAAAAAATTTATTGAAGCAACGAATTATATTTCAACAGCTGAAAAAGATTTTGAATACAAAGATGTGAACGGAAAAATAATTCATCAAAAGCTGGTTCATTAGTATTTAATAAACTGACTAAAAATGACATCGCCAATCCTAATACGTGGTGGAAGTTTATTGAAGGTGCAAATTGGAAACATCCACAAGGTCCGAATTCTTCTATTGAAGGAAAAGATAATTTTCCAGTAGTGCATATTTCCTGGTATGATGCACAAGCATACGCAAAATTTTATGGAAAAACGATTGCCTACCGAAGCAGAATGGGAATTTGCCGCGCGTGGTGGTTTGGTAAATAACATTTATACTTTTGGAAATGAGAATAAAGATTTATACAAAAAGCTAAATATCTGGAATGGTAATTTCCCTTTTGAAAATACGTTGTTAGATAGCTACGAAAAAGCGCACCAGTAAAATCATTTCCACCAAATGGTTTTGGTTTATATGATATGGCTGGCAATGTTTGGGAATGGTGTTATGATACATATGATGCAGATTATTATAGTTTTTGTAAATCGAAAAATGGAAGATGTTTTTTGTGTAACGATAGTTATTGCAGTGGATTTCGAGTTTCAGCACGCATGCAGTCAACACCAGAAAGCAGTTTTGAGCATACTGGTTTTCGCTGTGTTAAGGATATTTTCAAAAAATAAATACATACAATAACATTTTGTAAAAATAAAAAGATTTAAATTAGTAGGATAATTAAATGATTAAAAGACTTTGTATATTATTACTATTCTTATTGCCATGCATTAGCCGTGCTGAAATAAAAATGTTTAAAACTGGAGGACGTATACACTTTCAATATGGTTTAAATGTTGGCTATAATTTAAATTATTTCATTTATAAAATGATAATCAAAAAGATATTGCGTCTGGTTATCAAGGTGGTTTGTTTGTACGAGTTTCTCGATCAAGAGTTTTTGTGCAATTGGATTTAGATTATATGCATTCAAAAGTGTTTATAAAAAATGGAACATTAACAACAAGATTTGGTAATAATATTCCTTTCGATAAACTTACTTTTAGGTATAATACAATAGGAATTCCGATAGTTTTAGGTGGTTTAGTTGTAAAAAAGCCATCTTATAAAATGCGTTTATATACTGGACTTGAAGTAGATTTAGTAACAAAAATAAAAGCGCAGTATACTCAAAACAATATAGATTTTACAAGTAGTTTACGTAAAAAAGATAAACGTGATTTAATCAGACCAGCACAATTTAGTTATCAAATGGGTATGGGTATGGATGTTGCAATGTTTATCATGGATTTTAGATATAATTTGGGATTTCGAAATTTTATAAAGAACAATATCGAACGCAAACTCATTTATTTCAAACTACTGTTGGCGTTATTTTTTAATAATTTTTAAGATGTTTTTTGAGTTATGTTATAACTTATAACGATTTACTTATAACTTTAGCATATGTCTGAACATTTATTTACATACGGAACACTTCGTTTAAATGAAAGCCATCCAATGGCTGTTTACCTTTCCGAAAATGCTGAATTAGTTGGATTGGCAATTATGCCAAAAGTTCAATTATATAGAATTGATTGGTATCCAGCTTTGATACAAACTAATGATGAACAACACGAAGTAATTGGTGATGTTTACAAACTTAAAGATAAATCTGCTTTTGAAAAACTAGACGAGTACGAAGGTATTGGTGTCGGAAATCCACCATACGAATACAGACGAGTAAAAATGATAATCAAAACAGAAAATGAAGTATTAGAAAGTTGGGTCTATTTTTATAATGTTGAATTACCAGCAGAAGCAGAATTAATAGAATCAGGTGATTTTCTAAATCCATAAAATGAATTATTTTTTCAATATCACTTATTTTTGCTGGATATTTTCTACAGCACAAGATACTTTTACAGTTAGAAAGAAAGTTGTAATATCTGCTCAAAGCATTTTATTAGTGAAAACAACACCAACAAAACAAGATAGTATCAACTTTAAAACACCAAAATACAAACAAGGTTTTTTTGTAATTTTGAAGATCAACTCAACCGTAAGAAAGTGCCTATTGATTTTAGTTTAGGAAAATCAAAGTATTAATTATGCAGTTAGAAGACCGTACAATCTTAGATATGTCAATTGATTTGGAAGTTTTTTTTCAAATTACAATTCCAAAATTATTGATGCTATAAAAGGCGATGAGCCAGCAATTTGGGGTTTGATGAACGTTCATCAAATGCTGGAACATCTGCTGTTTCCGTTGAATTTCGCTATTACAGAAAATCCAATAATATTAGTAACACCAGTTGAAAAATTACCACGTCAACGAGAATTTTTAATGAGTGAATTCGGAATGCCTAAAAACTTTAAAACTCCATTTTTACCAGTTGATAAAACAGTTCCATTGATTAAAAAGAGTTGCAAGATTCTAAAAATTTATTGAAAGAAACTATTCAGCAATTTTTGAAAATAATAAACGAACCAACTTTTAAAACTAAACTTCATCCAGTTTTTGGTGAAATAGATAAACAACAATGGCTCACTTTTCAATACAAGCATTTCTCACATCATTTTATGCAGTTTGGTTTGTTGTAACTATCGCCACCAACTAATTATTCCACCAATAACAGCTAAATTTAATAGCCAGTATCCAATAGTAATTCCAACGTATTTAATACTTTTTGCTCATAAAGAGATATTATCACTATTGCTGGTATTAGTAATAGTGCTCCATCCATTAAAGCATGGTAGGCACCATGTTTAAATGTTTGATGTTCAACTTCACCATGTGCTACATATTTTAGTGCATAAGCAACTCCAAACATTAATACAATCGATAAAATCATCGTCAATGGTATATTGGTTTTCTTTTGCTGTTCATCAGACATACCTATTTCTTGTTTCCATACAGTTCCTAAAACCTTAGGATGATACCAGATAAATCCGATAATTTGTGTAGCTACAACACCTGCTACAAGTGCCAGCCAATTTGTGTGTCCTTCCATAAATAATTTTATTTGGTTATTTAAATGTAGTGTTTTTTTTTTGGAAGTTTGAATGATAAATCAAGGTAGTATTAAAATCGGACTGCCTAGCTTTATATGCTGAAATAATTCATCAATTTCATCATTGGTTAAAGCAATACAACCTAAAGTCCAATCTGTAATAACATAATTTTCAAGATGAATTCCATTTGGCAAACCATGTATTTTAATTTCACCACCTGCACTTTTTCCGCTAGCAGTTGCATTCTTTATATCGTCTTTATTTGGATAAGATATGTTTAAATTTTTATGATATTTGCTCACTGCACTTTTGTTATCAATAAAATATAATCCTTCTGGTGTTTTGCCATCGCCTTCAAATTGCTTTTTACCAATTGGTGTTTTGCCTAGTGCAATAGTATAAGTTTTAATTTTTTCTTTTTAGAAAATACAGCCATTTCTCTAGCTGATTTTAAAACTACTATACTGTCTATAATTACATCTTTGAAATTATGCTATTATTTTCTCTGAAGTTAATTTGCTACTGCAATTTGTGCAAATTATAAAGTGCAATAAAAAGTAAGTACCAATGGTTTCATGATTTTTTTTGAATTACATTACTCTAAATCATTGTTTTTATTTTAATGTTTTTCTTAATTTTATTAATAAAATGTTTTCCGGCAAAAAAAACTCACGACTATCGACTCACGACTCACGACTAATTACTATTTTCGTAGTATGTCAACCACACAGCCATCCGTAAAAGGAATTATCCAAGCCAAAAAATCTAGAAGGTATCAGTGAAGTAACACCTTTAAAATTAAATCAAATTCTTTCTGACGAAACAGGTGCAAAAGTATTTCTTAAAAGAGAAGATTTGCAGGCAGTTCGTTCTTACAAAATTCGTGGCGCATATAATTTCATTTCTCAGCTTTCTGCTGCAGAAAAAAAGCAAGGTGTTGTTTGTTCTTCTGCAGGCAACCACGCACAAGGTTTTGCTTATTCTTGTAATTTATTAAAAATAAAAGGCATCGTGTTTATGCCAACTCCAACACCAAAACAGAAAGTAGAAGCAGTAAGAAGAGTTGGTAAAAATTATATTGAAATTGTATTGTCTGGCGATACCTATGACGACGCTAAAAGTGCCGCGTTGAAATATGTACATCACCACAATAAAATATTTGTACCACCTTTTGATCATAAATTAATTGTAGAAGGACAAGGTACGGTTGGTATTGAAATTTTAGAACAAATTGGTAAAAAGAAAATTGATTATTTGTTTGTGCCTATCGGTGGTGGTGGATTGAGTGCAGGTTTAATTACCTATTTTAAAGAGTTTTCACCAAATACAAAAATTGTTGGTGTAGAACCATTAGGGTGCGCCAGCCATGAAAGTTTCTATCGAAAAAAATAAAATTATTACATTAGATAAAATCGACAATTTTGTTGACGGTGCTGCTGTAAAACAAGTTGGACAAATTCCATTTCAGATTTGTAAAAATTATTTAGAAGATGTGGTTTTGATTCCTGAAGGAAGAATTTGTACAAAAATTATGCAATTGTATAATTCTGATGCAATTGTACTGGAACCAGCAGGTGCTCTATCTGTTGCTGCATTGGATTATTACAAAGAAAAAATAAAAGGTAAAATAGTTGTTTGTGTTATCAGTGGTGGCAACAACGATATAGAACGCATGCCAGATATTAAAGAGCGTTCATTGATTTTTGAAGGCTTGAAACATTTCTTTATTATCAAATTTCCGCAACGTGCCGGTGCGTTGAAGCAGTTTGTATCTAAAGTATTATCACCAAACGAAGATATTACCTTGTTTGAATACACCAAGAAAAACAGCAAAGAAAGCGGACCAGCTTTAGTTGGTATTGAATTAAAAAATAAGGAAGATTACGAGCCGCTCATTAATCGTATGAAAAATACAAAGTTGATTTTGTGCAACTCAACGACAATCCAATGTTGTTTAATTTCTTGATATAACTCCAACAAAATTCTGAATCTAAATTAAAATTCAAATTTTTATTGATTCTTTTAATGCATATATTTACATCACAAAAGTAGAGAATGCTCCGAAAAATTAAAGAATCATTTGGTTTACCCTTAGAAGAAAACATCGACGTTACACTTAATGAAATTAAGGACGGTATTCAATTTACAGGTCACAATATGTGGCTTTTGTTTTTGCAATGATTATGGCGTGTATTGGATTAACTAATAATAATATTACTGCTATTATTGGCTCTATGTTGATTTCACCTTTAATGGGACCGGTTGTTGGAATTGCATTTGGTTTGAGTATCAGTGATAAAATTAGTATTTATCAGTCATTTAGAAATTATGTATTTGCTTTGTTGATTAGCTTATGTTCTTCCACCATATTCTTTTTAATATCACCATTTCATAATTCAACCAATATCCTAAATGATTACACACATCCAACTATTTTTGATGTCATGTTAGCATTTTTTGGTGGACTTGCAGGATTTCTAGGTATCATTAAAAAAGATGGAACAAAAGTTATAGCTGGTGTGGCAGTCGCAACTTCATGTATGCCACCATTGTGTTCTGCTGGTTATGGCTTAGCCAATTTAAATTGGCAAATGTTTTTAGGTGGACTCTATTTTTATATCATTAATTCTTTTTTTATTGGCGTAGGTTCACAATTGTTAATACGTTGGATGCAACTTCCAAAAATCATTCAAAATAATGATAATGAAATACAAAAACATCGTCTACATGGTTAATCAGTATGTTAAGTATAATTTTGATGTTACCAAGTATCTGGATTGCCTACGATAAGTGGAAACAACAAACCTTGAACGACCATGCACAAAAATATATTGAGAAAATAAAAAGTAAATATCCTGATTTAATAATTGTTGAACACCGTGCATCGATAATTGAAAACAAAGAAAAATTAGAAATTGTATTACTAAATGATTCCACAAAATCCATCCAAAATTATTAATAGAAGCAAATGCATTAGATAAAATGGATATTAATTGGAAATTCGTAAAATCTTTTGAAAATTCTGAATTGCAACAACTTCAACTACGATTAAAAAATGTGGAAGAAGAATTAGTAAAATTGAACAATAAAAATTAATGTACTTAAATAGTTTTAAACATACTATATAGATTATTTTACTATACTTCTGGTTTAGAAATTAAAGTTTGCTTCTTTTTTAATTCACAGCTACCAAATACTCAATAAAACTGCTGAATACTCAATTGCTGATAATACTTTGGAATTATTTTTTCGTTTTAAAAGTTATACATAAAACAGCAGCGATAAAATAACTAATAACCATAAAACAAAACAACATGAAATCGAAATTCACCAACACCACTATTTAAAAACTACAGCTATGCTAAGAAATCAATCTTATTAATTTGCTTAGCATTCTTTATGTTTTCAGTTTCGTTTTCTACAGAGCCGAATTGCAATTCTAAACAAACTTTTAAAATAGCTTTAGATACTGTAATTAAAGGTAAATCTGGAATTTATTTGGAATATAATTTAGATTATTCAAACCTAAAAAAGCCAAAAAATATTGATTCCATAAACATTTATGTAACTACATCTATAGAATTAAATAATGGTAAAAGTGGCTTCTTTAGCAATTTATTAAATACTAATGAAAAATTAGTTACTAAGTCCGAAACTTTAGATCCATATTCTTTGTATGAAAAACCAGCAAAAACTATTTCCTATTTTATAAAATACAAAGACATTGATTTAGAAAATGGCGAACACAAAATTGTGATAAACACAAAAGTATATGGCAAATATGCAAACAAACTCAGCTTTGATTGTGTAAAGATGAACACGTATAAAAAGACTATAAACATAAAATAAATTACCAAATACTCAATAAAACTGCTGAATACTCAATGGTTCGGCTTTTTTTGAATTGTTTTGTTAAGTTAGTAGTTATTAAAATCAATATTGTCACTCAATAAAATCATACACATGAAAATAGTAAGTCAAATTTTAGTTATAATTTTTATTTGCACAATATTTAGTTGTAAAAAAGACATACCATCAATAAACGAAACATTTACAAATAATAATGTTGAAGCTGGATTTGCAACCAGTTACATTTTAAAAGATGATAATACACTTTGGGTTTCCGGATCAAACAATGACGGACAATTCGGAAACAGTACGTATATCGGTAGTCTAACATTTATTAAAGTGGCAGATGATGTCATTCAAGTATCAGGTGGATATGGTCATACGTTTATAATTAAGAAAGATAAAACGCTTTGGGTAAGTGGCAATAACTTAAATGGTGAGTTAGGACTTGGCGATTCTATTCATTCAAACATTAATACGTTTACAAAAGCAGCAGACAGTGTAATCAGTATTAGTTGCAGCAACGATTTTTCGTTTATTATAAAATCAGATTTCTCACTTTGGGCAACCGGATTTAATGACAATGGACAATTAGGCACTGGCAATACGTTACAAACGTATCAATTTTTAAAAGTTGCAGAAAATATAAAAGCAGTTTCTGCTGGTATTTTACATACTTTAATTATCGATAGATCTGGTTTTTTATATGCGTCTGGTTATAACGGATTTGGTCAATTTGGTAATGGTTTAAGAAGTGGTTCAAAATCATTTGTTACCATCTTGGATAGTGTTATTGCAGTTTCGGCAGGAAATGCACACAGCATGATTATTAGAGGTGATCATAGTTTATGGGTTGCTGGTAGTAACTTAAATGGACAAATTGGAAATGGAAACAATGGCGAGTTAAGAACATTTACTAAAATGGCAAATAATGTTCGATTTATCAGCACCAAACAAAGCACTTCATTTTATCTTGATTTTTCTAATGTTTTATATGGTACAGGCAAAAATACGGAAGGTCAGTTAGGCGATAGCAATAATGCAAATGTATTTACCTTTAAACCTATTAAAAATAATATTTCCGATATCTCAACTAATTATAATTATTCCATATTGAAAAGCGCAAGTGATACAGTATGGACAACTGGTAATAATGAATTTGGGAAATTAGGTAGTGGAACAACCAATAACAGGAATTACTTCAGCGCTGTTTTTGTTTTCTAAAACTTATAACTTTCCAAATACTCAATAAAACTGCTGAATACTCAATGATTGTTGTTAAATGAAATTAATGTAGTAGTTTAGTTGTTGTACTTAAAAATGAAAAAATGAAAAAAATACTATCAATATTATTTATATCGCTTGGTTTAAATTTCACCACTTTCGCAAATAGTAATTTTAAAATAATTAGCACAGTTGTTAATGTAGAAACAGATTACACATCTGATGGTGTAAAAGGAATTAATATTACCTATCGTTATAATTTTTTGCCGTTAGAAGAAGAAAACCATAACGATACTATTTTATCAAAAGCATCTTTTTCTATCAGTGCAATTTTGTATGAAAACAACAAAGCAGTTGAGCCAGCTTTAGGTTATCAATCCACTGCAAACGCAAATGGCGAAGCAACATTTGGATTTGATTTTCTTTCAAATGAAATGCAAGCATCTAAATTTGATAAAAAGAAATCACTTTTTATTCCGTATGCAGCACTCAAATTATCTCCAGGAAATCATACTATTTCGATTAAAACATTATTATCAGGAACCGATGGAACTGGCAACAAGCATGAACAAAAATTAATTAAAGAAAATATAGAATTTTCAAAACCCAAAACAAACACGTTTACCTTAAACATCGATTATATTGAATCAACAGAAAAGAATGCAAAAGGAAATGTTTGGGACATTGCTTTCTTTCGAACAGATGCACCTGATGTTGGCGTGAATGTTTTGGTTGGAAATATTTCTGTTTGAAAAAAAATGTAAACGATACTTACATGTTTGCAGTGGGTCCAAATTCTAAAAATATAACGTTTACTATTTCAGAAAATGACAGAGTTGAATTATTAATGCAAGATATCGATTTGATTTTTCACGACTTCATCGGACAATTAAATTTTGAAACCAAAAAACTAAAAACAAATCAGGTTTATAACTACAATACCGCTAGTGGCAATATAAAATCGTGTAGTTTAAATTATAAAATCAATTAGTATGAAAACGAAATCTCTTTTTATTTTATTGATTGCATTTATAGCATTTATTTCTTGCAAAAAAGAAAATGCAAAAACACCTGATGTTTACATTGCAGGTTATCAATACAATGACAATGGACATGCCGTAGCAAAATACTGGAAAAATGGTATCGCTGTAACATTATCAGATGGTACTCATGATGAATTAGCAATATCTATTTTCGTGGTTGGTAATGATGTGTATGTATTAGGAGTTTCTTATGAAAGTACTAAGCTTATTGTTAAATACTGGAAAAATGGTGTTGCAACATATTTAACCGATGGCACTTTTAGAGCATATGCAGATAAAATTACAGTAGTAAACAATAATGTATATATATCAGGAAGTACATCAGAAGGTGTTAATTCAAAGGCAGTTTATTGGAAAATGGTGTAATTAATAATCTTACAGATGGTACTTTCAGTGCAACTGCAACTTCTATTTTTGTAAAAAATAATGATGTTTATGTTAGTGGTTATAAATATGCAGCCAATGGACATAAAGTTGCCATGTACTGGAAAAATGATATGGCATTTGTCACGAGTGTATCAACTGATTATGCAAGTGCAGAAGATATTTTTGTTAAAGGCGATTCTGTTTTTACTGTTGGTTATTTACAGATTGGAACAGGTATAAATAAAGCTACTTATTGGCTTAATAATACATCAAATTCAATAATTAATGATGAATCTTATGCTAATAAAATTTCATTTGTTGGTAATGATATGTATGCTTGTGGTGGTCGAAGTAATGCAAGCGGTGATGATATTATAGTTTATTGGAAAAACGGTGTAGAATATCCGTTAGAAAATCCAACAAATGTACAAATGAAAACAAATGATATGTTTTTACTTGGTAGTGATGTATATATTGCAGGAAATGAATGGGATGTAGATCAACCATCGTTAGCTAGCTATTGGAAAAATGGTAAATTATACAATCTTACTACGGATCTTATTTATGAACACCGAGCAAGAGCAAATGGGATTTTTGTCGTAGAATAATTTAAAAAAAATAAATTTTATGAAAAAAGTACAGATCTTTTTTTTAGTTGTTGTTGCAACAATTTTTTCTTGCAAAAAAACAGAACCAGCTCAAGTACCTGCAGATGTATATATTTCTGGTTACTTGACTTATGATCCAGATTCTGCAATTTACATACAAGCGGTATATTGGAAAAACAATCAACTTGTAATGCTCCAAAATAATAGTAGAAATTCTGCTGCAACAGATATTTATGTTTCAGGTAATGATGTTTATGTTTCAGGATATATTTCTTATGGAAGAACGAGTGCACCTGTCTACTGGAAAAATGGCATACTGAATTTGCTGCCATTGCAAAATCCCGCTGTGATAAAAAGTGGCTTTGCTCAAAAAATAATTGTCGTAAATAATATTGTATATGTTGCAGGCACAGAGTATTATGGTGGTCAGGAAGTGATGAAGATTTGGCAAAATGGCACAGGTACAAATATCACATCTTTAGAAAATAAAGCATTTCCAAATGACATGGATATCAGCAATGGAAATGTGTATGTAGTTGGCTACGAAAAACAAGCAGATACAGCATTGAATGTATTTGAAAAAAATTGGAAAAATAACATTGTTCAAACAAGAATTGGAAATAGTACAAGTGTATTAAATGGAATAAAAGTTATTGGAACTGATATTTATACGGTGGGAACATTCAACAACACAACAGTATGTCGTATAAATGGTACAGCGCAAACCTATTTTATTAATGCAACTATGAAAGATATTGTTGTAGATAACAATACTCGTTATATTTCAGGTGTAAGTCAAAATAAAGCAGTTTGTTTGATAAATGATTCTTTAATTAATTTATCAAGTCCGTTTCTAACAGAATCATCCGCAGATGGCATAGCCGTAAATAGTTCAGATGTTTATATTGCAGGTTACGAAAAAATAGCAACTGGCAAGAAAAAAGCAAGATATTGGCTAAATGCACAATCGTTAACACTTAACGATTCATCATCATTAGAATCTCTTGCAAATTCAATTTATGTAGTAAAACAATAAATATCCAACTAAAACAACACTATGAAAACACAAACAATTCTAACACTTATTTTGGCATTCACCTTAATAACTTCTTGTAAAAACAAAACAAGTAATGATGCTGAAACCAAATACTATGAACTTTCAATAAAAGATCCAAATGGAATTACATTACCATTTACTGTAAATAACAATGCTTTATTAGCTGGATTTATTGATAGTGTTCAATATGGCTTAACATTTTCAGATGGACCAAATGAAAGCGTTATTACAAAACTTTATCGTTTAGATTATGCTGTCAATGAGTCGGCAAAAGTGATGCAAATAACCAAAATAATTGCAGCAGTGGATACCATATCGTTAAATGCTTCTAAAAAAATGAATGGCGGAAATAGTCAATTTTTGATGTTAATTTAACTAACGTAGCTTTTAAAAAGAATGACAATGGTTGGAATGAATGTGGTCAAACAGGTGTTTGTTGCAGTATAGGTCAAGATAATAAAATAGTTTGTTGTGGTTCGTGTAATCCAATACCTGATAACTGTAAAGGTTGTGGATTAAAGAATCCATTCAACACACCACTTACTATGGCTTTACCAGAAAATGAACCAACTTTAAATGAGCTTTTCAGAAATTACAATACACTTACGGTGAAATTAAAATAGTTCAAACATGAACAGCACCAAACAAAAAGCACAACAAATTATATTGCAACCAGTTATTTTGCATTACAATCATACATTAACTATGGCACAAAAAGATTGCTGGTTTGTTTTTGTTGTTCTTCTTTTTGACGCTTGGAATTAGTATTGTTTTCGCTGGATTTAAAGCTGAAGAAAATGGAAAATATTATGTATTGCTTGGTGCTGTTTTATCTGCAATGTTGTTTTTAATTTATTTTATAATAGAAAATTCAAAAAATAATCTCATAACTTTAATAGATAAAGATGGTTTAACTTTAAAGAATAATAAAAAATTTGTTTGGGAAAATCTAAAAAGTATTATGCATCATGCGCATCCAAATGCACCAGATGATACCTATTTATCTGTTGAGTTTAAATTCACCAGCGGTGAAGCAAGAGCCACCTATCAT
The DNA here is from genome assembly GCA_016711605.1 of Saprospirales bacterium. Taxonomy (GTDB): domain Bacteria; phylum Bacteroidota; class Bacteroidia; order Chitinophagales; family JADIYW01; genus JADJSS01. Next base: position 200,124 of record JADJSS010000044.1, on the reverse strand, counting down.
GCAGATAAATTTCCGTTCGTTTTATTTATTGCTCAGTCATTACCATTACCAAAAACCGAAGAGTCTTTTTCACCTTTTAGATAAATTTTTAACTAACAAAAATAAAATTATGAAAACAATTAAATCAATTGCAATTTGCGTAATAATTATCAGCGCATTTGCATGTAAAAAAGAAACTACAGAATCCAACGATCCAAATATCGATGATAGAATCGTAAATATAACTATCGACAGCAGTGGAAATTCTAATAATAAAATCATTGATTTAGATGATGACGGCACCGATGATTTTAATATATTCAGCACCTTACCAAGTTTAGATAAAGATAATTCAGATGTAGGCATTAATGGGTTTCCATATTATGAATTTATAACAGAAGCACAATCGCCTGTAAGCAATAAAATTAAAATATTTGCTGAAAATGCATCAATAAATTCAGCATCTGGAACATGGAATTCCATAGTTACTTTCTATTTAAATATAGATGGTGTTAGTGGCTATCCTGTTGGAATCAACGAACAAGGCGATAAATTGATTGGCTTTAGAGTAGATATTGGTGGTGATTTCCATTACGGTTGGATGAAAGTAAATGTAACTGGTGGTCATAAGTTAACCATTATAGAATATGCAGTCCAAACAATTCCAGAAACTGCAATTAAAGCAGGTGATAAATAATAGTCTTTAAAAAAAAATAAAATGAAAAGATTACAACTAGTTGCGATATTATTATTATCAATAATAGCATGCAAAAAAGAAAAAGAAACTAATAATCCTGATATTAATGAAGTGAATTTAAATATTAAGGTGGCAGCTGTTTATCCTACACTTTTCAATTCTGTAGATGTAAATATTGATGGCGAAATAGTTCAGGATTTTCAGTTTGTTGTCACTCATACTGACGATGATCCAAATCAACACACAATAGATTTGAGAGTATATGATAATAAGTACCAGTTTTTGGTAGAGATGGTAAGTGATGCCTTTGTAATAAAGAACATTAACAAAGGATCAAGTATACAACCAAATTTAAATATTTGGAAAAATGGTCATATTTTCCTTCGTCATTTATTATCAAATGGAACCGATTATGGTTATTCTGATATTGGTGATTTTTATGTTGGTTTTCGTAAACAAAATTCTCAAGGTGGTTATCAATATGGATGGATGAAAATTAATATTACTAATGGAGAAACATTGGAAATTAAAGAATATGCACTTCATAAAATTGCTGATACACCAATAAATGCTGGTGAAAAATAATTATTAATAATCAAACTTTTAAAACTATGGCATTCTTAATTATTACAGCTTTAATTTTAATACCAACATTTTTATTTCTATTTATTGGTGGAAAAGTACGTGACAAATTTGTTTTTGAAAAAGTCGGAAATGAAGAAATTGTTGATGTAAATGATGCAGTAAAATTATTAAGAAGAAATGAAAAAAAAGAATACACCAGTGGTGTACTTTATTTAACGAATCGGCGACTTGCTTTCTTTAAATATCGGTTTAATTGGCTTGGCATTATTCCATTTATTGGCGAAGCGTTTATCTCAATTTTTATAGATAAAAATGATCCGATAGAAATTCCATTACACCAAATTTTAGATTATACATTTAAAGGAAAAATTATATACAATAATAATAATTCAAGAAGCGAAGGAATCACTACGTTTTATATCAAAAATGGCGAAGAAATTGAATTTGATATTTATACTTTAGAATTAATCAACAACAAAAAACCAGATATTTTAATTGCATTAGATCGAGTCGTAAAAACGTTAGACAATCCAAATGCATTTGTGCCAAATAATCAATAAAACAGTAGAATACTCAATGGTTCATTTGTTTTATAGTATAAAATAATACTTTTAAGTTGATAAAAACTTTGGTGCATGAAAAATGAACCAAATTTTTTTTCATTAATAATATTGTATTTTTAAATTAAATGATACGCATCGAAAAATATATTGTTGCTATAATTATTACTTGCTTTATTACTGCAAATGTATCAGCAAATATTAGTACAAACATATATCAAGTACAGCAACTTCAAAGTATTCATACAGAATTAGATACCATATATGACCATTTTCAATCTTATATAGGAACAATAGAAAATGATTCATTCATTATTGAAAAACCTTACAACGCTACTTCTTATCGGTTGAATAAAAAAATTATTACAGTAGTTAATTATGTCAATACTTCAGATACAATTATACATTTAAAATTTTATTCAACTCTAAATAAATACAATAATGTTGGTGAAGCTGATACTATTTTACCAAATAAAATAGTTCTAAAAAAATCTGATTATATAAAATCTAATAAACAATTTTTTGAAATTACTATCCTGCCGAAAAGCACATTGCATACTTATTTGATTCATCAACCAATTTCATTTAAAGATTATTTTGTAAATAAAAATAGTATTTACTGTTATTCAAATGTTTTTAGTTTTCCAACATATAATACGAATACAAACAAAAGAAATTTTGGATTTACATTACAGTATTTGTTTATACTCGGTATGGTGCTTATTATGTTCATATTTTATTTATTGGCATTTTATTATTTAAAAGATAAAATTTATCTGTACTATACTTTTTATCTGTTAACTACTTTTTGTCAGATTTTATACATGGCACAATACATTTTTACAAAAAACATAAAAATGTTTAACGTCATTGGTAACAGTGCTGTCGATGAATCTACTAAAGGATTGATGATATTTTTTTACAGCATTTTTTACCAACAGGCATTTCGAATTACGAAGAATGAAAAAGTTATATATTATTCTACCATGGCACTAAAATATTTTTCATTGGTTTATGTTGGTGTTATTGTTTTAGGTCATTTATTTTCAATTTCATTTTATAACGAACCATTGATATATAGTTTGTATAGAATTCCAATTTTCTTTTTTAGTATAGTTACGTTGATTGCAACGTATAATATTGTAAACAAAAATTTATTTCAGAGAATTATTTTTTCAGGAAGCATTGTTTACACTGTTTTTACAGCAATATCTACCTTGCAAAAAATAAATTTTCCTATTAAAGATTTTTATGTGGATGTAAATATCTTATACGTAGGTGTTGCACTCGAGCTTATAATATTTTCAGTCGCTTTAATTATAAGAATTAAAGATTCATTTTTAGCATCTGAAAAACTAAAAGATCAGTTGATATTTGAACTACAGCAAAGCGAAGAGTTCATCAAAAATGAAAATACTATCTTAGAAGAAAAAGTAAAAGAACGTGTTGCTGAAATTGAACAACAAAATCTCTTAATAGAAGATCAAAAACGTCTTGCATTAATCCAATCTTTTGAGAAAGAAAAAGTAGAAATACAAATGCAAGCTTTGTCATCACAAATGAATCCGCATTTTATTTTTAATTGCATGAATTCAATTCAGCATTCTATCGTTACTAACGATAATGAAAAAGCATCTTCTATGTTGCATAATTTCGCATCGTTAATTAGAATGGTGCTCGAAAACTCATCAGAACCAGATATTTCGCTAGACAATGAAATTTTATTATTAACTACTTATTTGAAATTAGAACAAGAACGCAACAATCATTTATTTGATTTTGACATCAAAATTGAACCTGGACTTTCAACCGATTTTGTAAAAATTCCAATTATGATGATACAACCTTTTTTAGAAAATGTAATTTGGCACGCGTTCAAATTCATTAGTTACAAAGGTTATGTGCTGGTTTATTTTAGTTTTATAAATAATATGGTGCATTGTGAAATTACAGACAATGGAATTGGCAGAAAAAAAGCAGAAGAATATAATTTGCGTTATCGAACAAAAAATAATAAATCAATTGCTATCAATATTATTCAGGATAGAATTAATATCTTAAATCAAAATGCTGATGTGCATAAAGCTTCACTTCAAATTGTTGATTTATATAATGAACAAAAAAAAGCAACAGGCACCAAAATAATTATTCATTTACCAGTTTTATAAAAAAAATTCATGACTGTTTGTATCATAGACGACGAAAAAACCAACCGAGATATCATCAGTTATCTCATTCAAAAAATTCAACTTGATGTAACTATTCTTGGTGAAGCGAATGCTGTAAAATCTGGCATTGAACTAGTAAATTCTAAAAAACCGGATTTGATTTTTCTAGATATCGAAATGCCTGATGGTACTGGTTTTGATTTGGTGCAAAAATTAGATGTTCATAAACCAGAAATTATTTTTTGTACTGCGTATAATCAATTTGGTTTGCGCGCCATTGAATGTAGTGCGTTAGATTATATTTTAAAACCAGTTACCAAAAATACAATTGAAACTGCTTTGCAAAAAGCAAAGAACATAGTGGATAAAAACTATAAATCTGTGCAATACGAAATACTAAAAGAACAATTAGAAAATTCAGAAAAAAAAGGCAAACGTTTTTTAATTTCTAATTCTGATGGTGCACATATAATTGCAACAGATGAGTTGATTTGCTGCACAGCCGAAAGTAATTATTCTCATTTGTTTCTCACAAAAAATAAGAAAATAATGGTGGCAAAAACACTCAAAGAAATTGAAGCAATTTTAGAAATAAACGAGAATTTCTTGAGAATCCATCAATCCAATATTATAAATTTAGATAAAATTGAAAATATTATTAGACAAGATAATAACATTTTTGTAGTCATGTCGAATGGTATGGAATTAGCAGTTGCTCGCAGTAAAAAAGATGAATTACTAGAACGAATTAATTAATATCGTCTTTTTAATTTTTCATTAAACAATTTAATGATAACCTAAATTAAATAATAAAAAATTATAATCTGATTATCTTAGCATTCCACAATTTTACATTTAACTTAGAAGTTGTATTATGAAATGCCATCTGAAATTGTTGCATAATGATATTGTATCATGGCATTCCATCTTCACAATTAAAAAACAATAAACAGAAGAAGATGAAATGTAATGGAAATACTTATAGTTTTAAAAACATTAATTCCATTCCATGTGCGCCTTTAAAAAATTAAATTCATACACATGAAAGATTATTCCAGAGAATCATTAGAGCTACATCAAAAACTACAAGGTAAAATATCTATTTCTTTAAAAACTGATTTAAAGACTAAAAAAGATTTGACCTTATGTTATTCACCAGGCGTTGCCGAACCAGTTCGTCAAATTGCAAATGATGAAGAAAAAGTTTGGGATTTAACCATCAAAGGAAATTGTGTTGCAGTTGTTACGGATGGTTCTGCCATTTTAGGTTTAGGGAATTTAGGTCCGGAAGCTGCGATTCCAGTAATGGAAGGCAAAGCAATGTTGTTTAAAAAATTTGCAAATGTGGATGCTTTTCCAATTTGTTTGGCAACGCAAAATACCGAAGAAATTATTCAAACGATTCGAAATATTGCACCAGTTTTTGGTGGAATTAATTTAGAAGATATTTCATCACCACGTTGTTTTGAAATCGAAGAACGCCTGCAAACATTAGGTATTCCAGTCTTTCACGATGACCAGCATGGAACTGCCATTGTAGTATTGGCTGGAATTATTAATGCTTGTAAATTATTAAAGAAGAATATTGCAGAACTAAATGTAGTGATAAACGGTGCAGGCGCTGCTGGTTTGGCAATCTCAAAATTGCTGATGTGTCACGATGTTGATAATAGCTTCTGTACTTCGGTAAAGCAAATTGTAATGTGCGATACCAAAGGTATCATTCATAAAGATCGTTCTGATTTGAATGATTTTAAACGCGAAATTTTAAAATATTCTAACAGAGAAAATATTAAAGGAACATTGAAAGATGCATTGCGTGGTGCAGATGTTTTTATTGGTGTGAGTCAAGGTGATTTGCTATCAACAACAGATGTGCAAACGATGAATCCATTGCCGATTATTTTTGCATTGGCAAATCCAAATCCTGAAATTTCACCAGAGAAAGCATACAAAGGTGGTGCTGGTGTAGTTGGCACTGGTAGAAGTGATGTGCCTAATCAAATCAATAATGTATTAGCATTTCCTGGTATTTTTCGTGGTGCTTTAGATATCAGAGCGCGACGCATAACAGCGCGCATGAAAGTAGCTGCAGCGTATGCAATTGCTGAATGTGTAACCGATTTGCATCGTGATAATATTGTGCCTTCTACCTTAGATATGAATGTTGCAAAAGTAGTTGCAGCTGCCGTAAAACAAGCTTATTTGGATGATATCAAAAATATGGAAACACCAAAACATGCGTTGTAATTTTGCTATCAATAATAATATTCATAGCTTGTTATTTGGATAGCATAAGGATTGTTATTTATTAGTTTTAAAGCTTTGATAGAATTTCCAGTTTCATCTCTTTTTATAAAGTTTAAAGTATATACATCTTCTTTTCTTGTAAGCATATCGAGTTTTATAAAACGCGTAGAGAAACCATCATTATCATTTTCAAAAATTGTTTTTATATCACTGTCTAAAGTTTGATCTTCTTTATAATTCTTGATTTCTTCAGATGTTACTATTAAGTTTTTATCAAAAAATGAACTTATTTTCATTGACAACTTACCATTAAGTGTGTATTCTTTTTCAATCATTGAAGAATCTGTATAAATATACTTAGAGTAATTAGTTTGCTTTCCTTTTGAATAAAAGAAATTTTCAGTTTTTCTTGAATTTTTAATGGTATAAATTCTTCTATTGTCTGTGTTAATTCCTTTTTGAATAGTTTCATTTAATAAACCTTCTTTATCAAATGTTCTGGTTATTGAATAATTAGAATTGGAATCTTTTATGTACCATTCGCCAGAATCTTCTATAATATTGGTGTAATAAGTTGTTACTTGTTTCTTAACTTTTCCTTTCAACCCGAAATATTTCAAGTCTGTCAAAGTTTGTGCTTGACCATCAAAACTAAATACTAAATGAAGAAAAAGTAAAATTGCAATATGTTTGATATATTTTATCATAAACTTCATGCAAGATAAAAAAAAATACCAAAGCAATTTAACTTTGGTATTTATCATAACAGATATTGAATTTCAATTTCTACTTTGCAGCAGGTTTTGAATGCCATTTTTTCTTTGGCTTATTTCCTTGTTGTGGTAATTGTTTTTTTTGTGCAACTTTAAATTGTTGCGCATTATTTTTATGAAAATGCACATCGCGCAATTCCACTACTGCATTAGCTATTGGATATGGATGGTCAACACGAACAGGAATTTGTTTGTTAATCAATCGCTGAATATCGCGCAATAATGCTTTTTCTTCTGTATCACAAAATGAAAAAGAAATACCTGAATTTCCTGCTCTACCAGTTCTTCCAATTCGATGTACATACGTTTCAGGAACTTCTGGCAATTCATAATTAAATACATGCGACAAATCATCCACATCGATGCCTCGTGCAGCAATATCTGTAGCTACCAACACGCGTATGGTTTTGTTTTTGAAATTCTGCAAAGCAGCTTGTCGCGCATTCTGCGATTTATTTCCGTGTATTGCAGCAGATTTTATTTTCGCTTCTAACAACATTTTTACTACTTTGTCAGCACCATGTTTTGTTCTGGTAAATACTAAAGCAGTTTGAATCGTTTTATCTTGCAATAAATGAATCAACAATTTTGGTTTATCTTTTTTCTCTGCAAAAAAGATGTATTGCTCAATAGTGTTTGCTGTTGAAGAAACTGGTGTTACTTCTACTTTTTCAGGATTCGTTAAAATCGTTTTCGATAATAATTGAATTTCCTGTGGCATCGTTGCTGAGAAAAATAAGGTTTGTCTTTTTTCTGGAATAATTTTAATGATCTTTTTTACATCATTAATAAAACCCATGTCCAGCATTCGGTCAGCTTCATCTAACACAAATAATTTTAAATGTCTCAAATCCACAAAACCTTGATTTACTAAATCTAATAAACGACCTGGTGTTGCTATTAAAATATCGACGCCAGCTTTTAGTGCTTGCACTTGCGAATATTGTGGCACACCACCAAAAATTACTTTGTGCGATATTTTTAAATGTCGACCATAAGCAGCAAAGCTTTCGTCGATTTGGATGGCTAATTCACGTGTTGGTGTTAGTATTAATGCTTTTACGGTTCTGTTGTTTGGTGCAGCTTTTTTTTCTGCGTCTAAAATTTGCAACATTGGAATAGCAAAAGCTGCTGTTTTTCCGGTGCCTGTCTGAGCACAACCTAATAAATCTTTTCTTTTTAATATAATTGGAATGGATTGTTCTTGGATAGGTGTTGGTTGTGTATAACCTTCTGTTTTGAGCGCCTGTAAAATCGGCTCAATGATTTCTAATTCTTTAAATAACATTGTTTTTGAATTTGTAATAAATAGGATAAAAGTTGTAGCTAAGTCCAACTTTAACGCAAATATACAACAATTAAAGTATCTATAATGTTATGAATTGTTGATAATCATCATTTTAGTAAAGCATTTACTTGCTTTTCATGATGCAAATAATGTTCTCGTACAAAATGTATCGTTTGTTCTATATTAAACAAACCAGCCAACGGATGCTTAAAGATTTGTTTGTCTTCCAATTCCATCGGCAAATCATTTAATAATTGTCTGTAATTTTCACTATTCATAGCAAAATATTCTTTTATTTCATCAAATGTAATTGAATCAGGAACTTTACTGGCGACTGCTGGTGCTTTTATTTTTAATGGAGAACGCATGACTGCTTTCAATAGCACACTTCGTAAGCTGTCAGAAATGCCGCTTTTATTTTTAATCTTATTTTCTCTGAGATTTTTTTGAATCACTTTAATCGTTCCACTTTCAGCATAATATAAATGAAAATAAACTTGACCTAAACTCCATTTTCCTTCTGCAGGAACTGTATTCAATTTTTCTGGAGAAATAGTTTCTATTTTTAATAAGAATTCTTGTTTAATCTTTTCAATCTCATTATATTTTTTTGCTAATTGTACACTCATAAAAACTATTTTACACAAGATAATTAGAAAATCAATTATACCGTATAACTATTAACGAATATCTTTTAACTTTAGCATATGTTTTTAGACTTTTTCCTTTTATTAAAAGAAGAAGGTTTGCCAGTAACCATTGGCGAATATTTAAATTTATTGGAGGCACTCAACAAAAGAGTGGCAGCGTTTAACGTAGAAGATTTTTATTTTTTATCGAAAACAATTTTAATAAAACACGAACAGTTTTTAGATCGCTACGATTTATTGTTTGGAAACTATTTTCATGGAATTGAATTGTCAGACATAGAAAAAAAAGAAATTCCAGAAGATTGGCTCAAAAAAGAAATCGACCGATTGTTTTCTGAAGAAGAAAAAGCGTTGATAGAAAAATTAGGTGGTTTAGAGAAAGTGATGGAACGCTTAAAACAACTATTAGAAGAGCAAAAAGAAAAACATCAAGGTGGAAATAAATGGATTGGAACTGGCGGCACTTCACCGTTTGGTCATGGTGGTTACAATCCAGAAGGTGTTAGAATTGGTGGAAGTGGTGGTCAAAAATCTGCGATAAAAGTTTGGGAAAAACGCGAATACCAAAATTATGCAAGCGATGTTGAACTCAACACACGTAATATAAAATTAGCACTAAAACGCTTAAGAATACTAACACGTGAAGGCATCGAAGATGAATTGGATTTGCATACAACGATAGAAAAAACCTGTAAAAATGCTGGCTATTTAGATATTGAAATGCAAGCACCAAAAAAAAACAGAGTAAAAGTATTATTGTTTTTTGATGTTGGTGGTTCAATGGATCCGCACGTGGAAATTTGCGAACAAATTTTTTCAGCAGCTAAATCAGAATTGAAACATTTGGAGTTCTTTTATTTTCATAATTGTGTGTACGAAAGTATCTGGAAAGATAACAACATGCGTCATAATGATAGAATTCCAACGTTTGAAATTCTGCATAAATTCAATCAGGATTATCGCATTATTTTTGTTGGTGATGCAACGATGTCGCCGTATGAAATTACAGCATTAGGTGGAAGTGTTGAACATTACAACGATGAAAGTGGTGCAGCTTGGTTGCAACGGTTTGTCGATAAATTTCCGAATATTGTGTGGCTGAATCCAAGTAATGAATATTATTGGGACGGCGTGCCTTCCACCAAAATTATCAAGCACATTTTTAAAGACAGAATGTTTCCGATGACATTAGATGGTTTGGCAAACGCCATGAAAACATTGAAAGGAAAAAAAGTGGTACATTGAAATCTATAATTTAAAATTTATAATCTTAACTCATGCAGGAATTTAAAGGAACGGAAAATTACATAGCAACAGAAGAGTTGCAAATTGCAGTTAATGCAGCTATTGCGCTCGAAAAACCATTATTGATAAAAGGCGAACCTGGAACTGGAAAAACGTTGTTAGCGTTTGAAATCGCAAAAGCATTAGGCAAAGATATTCATACTTGGCATGTGAAATCCACAACAACTGCACAGCAAGGTTTGTACGAATATGATGCTGTTGCACGTTTGCGTGATTCGCAATTTGGCGATGATAAAACTAAAGATATTTCGCACTATATCATTAAAGGAAAAATGTGGCAAGCATTTGAAAGCGAAGAAAAATCGGTGTTGTTGATTGATGAAATTGATAAAGCAGATATTGAGTTTCCAAATGATTTGTTGTTGGAATTAGATAAGATGGAATTTTATTGTTATGAATTACAAAAAACAATAAAAGCAAAAAATCGACCAATTGTAATTATCACTTCTAACAATGAAAAAGAATTACCAGATGCTTTTTTACGCAGATGCTTTTTTCATTTTATTCGTTTTCCAGAACGACAAACGATGATTGATATTGTGAAAGTGCATTTTCCAACTATTGAAGATGATTTGATGGAAGAAGCCATGAAAGTGTTTTATGGAATTCGAGAAATTCACGGCATCAAAAAGAAACCATCTACTTCTGAATTGATTGATTGGATTCGTTTATTGAAATTGGGAAAAAACACGAAAGAAGATTTGGAAAAAATTGATTTCGTAGCTGCACAACCACCTTATTATGGTTCGCTCTTAAAAAATGAACAGGATTTTGAACATATCTTAAAAGCCAAACGAGCTGGACAAAATACGTTTAGAAGATTTTAATAATTATTTTTCTCTAAAAGTACTTCGTAAAAAGTACGTTCAGCGGTAAATTTTCCGTCGAAATATTTTTTTACGTCTGCTTGTAATCGTGGTGCTTCTTTTTCCTGATAATCAATATATGCTTGTTTGGCTTTTAAGCTATATTCAATATTGTAAGTTGTGAAATTAGTTGATGTATCTAAAACATCTTTACGAAGAATACAAGATAAAAAATAGTTCGTCGCCAATACGTCGCCGATATGTTTTTCTTGCATATAGTGCAACCAGTCTTTTTCCGAAGACTTATCAATATGAATGGTTACACTATATATAAACATGATTGTAATTAAATTTTCATTTCAGGAATTTCGCCATCAACTATTAATTTTCCTTCTGTTGCTTTTTGTATTTCTTCTACACTAACACCAGGCGCGCGCTCTATTAATTTGAAACCATTTTCGGTAACATCAAAAACAGCTAATTCGGTAACAATTCTTTTTACACAACCAACACCAGTTAGTGGCAATGAACATTTGGGCAACAACTTAGATTCACCAGCTTTATTAACGTGTTGCATGGCAACAATAATATTTTTCGCAGAAGCCACCAAGTCCATCGCACCACCCATTCCTTTCACCATTTTTCCTGGAATTTTCCAATTGGCAATATCACCAGTTTCAGAAACTTCCATGGCGCCAAGCACTGTTAAATCTACATGTTCGCCGCGTATCATCGCAAAACTGGTTGCAGAATCAAAGTACGAACCACCTTCTAAAATGGTAACGGTTTGTTTGCCTGCATTTATCAAATCTGCATCTTCTTCGCCTTCTACAGGAAACGGACCCATGCCTAACATACCATTTTCAGATTGAAAAGTAATATCCATTCCTTCAGGAATATAATTGGCTACCAAGGTTGGAATTCCAATTCCAAGATTTACATAGTAACCATCTTTTAATTCTTGCGCAATTCGTTTTGCAATTCCGTTTTTATCGAGCATACTTTTAATTTGAAAATTTGAAAATGTGTCAATTTGAAAATTTATTTAGGTCGAACCGTTCGCTGTTCAATTCTTTTTTCAAATTTCTCGCCTTGAAAAATTCTTTTTACAAAAATTCCAGGTGTATGAATTTGGTCTGGATCGAGTTCGCCAGCAGGTACTAATTCTTCTACTTCAGCAATGGTAATTTTTCCAGCGCCAGCCATTGGCATGTTAAAATTTCTTGTCGTTTTTCTAAATATTAAATTACCATGCGTATCACCTTTCCATGCTTTTATTATAGCAAAATCAGCTTTCAGCCAATGTTCCATTACATACATTTTTCCATGAAATTCACGCACTTCTTTTCCATCTGCAACTTCTGTTGCATAACCAGCTGGTGTAAAAAATGCTGGAATGCCTGCAGCACCAGCTCTGCAACGTTCAGCCAATGTTCCTTGTGGAATTAATTCTACTTCTAATTCACCACTTAATAGTTGTCGCTCAAATTCTGCATTTTCACCAACATACGATGAAATCATTTTTTTTATCTGATGTTGTTGTAAAAGTAATCCTAAACCAAATCCATCAACACCAGCATTGTTAGAAATGCATGTCAAACCTTTAACGCCTTTTTTTACTAATGCAGCAATGCTGTTTTCAGGAATTCCACACAATCCAAATCCACCTAAAATAATGGTCATATTATCTTCTAAACCTTGAATGGCTTCATCGGCATTTTTAACTACTTTGTTCATCTTCTAATTAATTTCAGTAACAAATTTACATTTTATTTTCAGCATTAAAATACATCATCACAACTTTAATAGTGATTATTGTTTTGCAATTCTTAATTTTATTTGCTAACTTAATTTGTATTATTTATATGATAGTGCGAACATTCATAATTATACTACTAACATTCACCACATTTAGTTTGGATGCACAAGATATTACTGGTCGTTGGATTGGTGGACATTTAAATTCATCAAAAATAACATTAGATTTATTTCAAAATAAAGATAGCATTTCTGGTATTGGTTATGTTGAATTTCCAGAAGATATCGGACATGCGAATGTATATATTGAAGGTTTTTTAGAAAATGGAATTTTAGAATATCAAACTAAAAGAATATTGGAACAAAATGTAGATTCTAATTTTAGTTTGTGTTTTGTGTTGGGAAAAGAACATCTCAAAATTAAAAAGAATAAAATGATTTTAGAAGGAAGTTGCATTTCTATAGACCAAAAAGAAGAATGTTTTAGTTTGTCGGCACTTGAAAAATATAATAAAAAGACTTCATTTACATTTAGAAAAAATGATTTTTTCGGAAGAAAAGTATTGCCTTTGGATACAGTTTTTGTGACAAATGATACTATAGAAATTAGTATTTGGGACAACTTAAAAGAAGATGGCGACATCATTTCGTTTTACATGAACGAAGAAAAAGTTTTAGCAAATTATACTCTTAGACATCTTCAGAAAAAAATAAAAGTTGTTTGTAAAAATGGAATGAATGAACTTATCTTATTTGCACATAATTTAGGAACCGAACCACCAAATACTGCATCCATATCTATTAAACAAAACAATAAAGTATTGAAAGAAATAATTCTAAAATCAGATATGAATAAAAGCGAAAGTATAATTATTAAAAAAGAATGACAGTTTTAGCTTTACTTTCGTTGTTTTAGCCATTCATACATCGTTACATTCATCAATAATAAAAGTAAACAATAAATAGTGTCTTCTATTGGAATGGTGAAAATTCGAATTGCTAAATTTTCTGCATTATTATAAGTTACCACTGGCAAATAGGTTAAAATTCCATTCACTAAAAAAAATGGAATTAGTGAGATAAAATAACCAATATAAAATCTTCCAAGCCAAGTTGGTTTCAAAATAAATTGAATGTAAGCCATTAAAATGACAGCAGAAATAAAATTAAAAGCAGTATAGGTTTTGTGAAAATTTAAAATGGCAACTACAGAAATAATCAACAAAATAATTCCATTTATTTTATACGCGTAGTTTTGTAAAATATCTTTTTTGATATAAAAATTAGTGCATTCATAAATAAAAATACATGCAAAAGGAACAAAAATAAAAAACAACCATTCTTCGATTGGCAACGCAAGCATTTTCTTACCGATGATATAATTATCATTAAAATTCCAAATGCCAATTTTGGTGAAATAGGAATCCCAAATTACAAAATAAAGAAGTGTGATGAATAATGGAATTGGTAAAAATTTCCATTTTTTGTAAAACGAAACACGTTTATCGAAACTCAATAAAACTGGGCCAACTATGGTTCCGAGCATTAAAAATAAGTATGTGTATTTTGCAGACAATACTCAATATTACAACAAATTAAATTGATTTTTCACCATTGTATTCATCAATAAATACGCTTTTCTTTTATCGCTAACACGAATTCGTTCTTGTAATATTTTTTCAATGGATGCTTTACGAATATTATTGAATAAATTTAAGTAATAAACGTAAGCTAAGTAAACACCACGTCGAGCACCTTTTGGTAACAACTTAATACCAATCAATGCTTCATCAAAATCTTGTTGAATATCTTTTAAAATTTCTTGTTTGGTAGATTCATCAAAATGCGTTAAATCAATTCCAGGAAAATAAACACGACCTCGTTCTTCTTTATCGCTGTTCATATCGCGTAAGAAATTTATTTTCTGAAAAGCAGCACCTAAACTTTTAGCATAAGGCGCTAATTGGTCGAACAAATTTTTATCACGTTTACTGAAAATTTGTAAGCACATTAAACCTACCACTTCAGCTGAACCGTAAATATATTTGTTATACATTTCTTTACTTTCATAAGTAGTTTTATATAAATCCATTTCCATAGAATCTAAAAAATCAATGATTAACTGATGTTCAATTTCAAATTCATTTACTACTAATTGAAAACTATGTAACGCTGGATTTAAACTTATTTTTTGTTCGATGGCTTTAAATGTTTCCATGCGAAAATCATCCAGCAATTCTTTTTTGTTGTGTTGATGAAATGTATCTACAATTTCATCAGCAAAGCGAACAAAACCATAAATTCCATAAATTGGATTTCTGAATTCTTTATCAAAAACACGAATGCCTAATGAAAATGAAGTGGAATAATTTTTGGTAATTAATTCACTGCATTGCATGCATGTTTGATTATATAATGCGATGCTATCTTTTTCCATCTTCTAAAATTCTTTCTGTTACTAATTTTGATCCGATTACTACAATTGGCAAGCCAGTTCCTGGAATAGTGCTTGCGCCAACGTAATATAAATTGTCTAATTTTTCGTCTTTATTTTTTGGTCGCATAGCTGCAACTTGATTCAAACCATGTGCCAATCCTAAGCCAGAACCTTGATACAAATTGAACATTTTTTCCCAATCATCTGGTGCATAAATTGTTTTTGAAACGGTGTTTTCTATCAAGTCAAAATCAATTCTTTTGGATAAATCTTTTAAAATATTAGCAGCCAATTCTTCGCGGTCGCTCCAGTCATGTTTGTAACGACGGTCAGGAACTGGACAAAGTATAAATATATTTTCACAACCTTCAGGTGCACATTCTTCATTAGATTTTGAAGAAACGTTTACATAATAATAAGGTTTTTCAGGATTGACAGAAAGTTTAAAAATATTATCTGCATATTCTTTAAAATTGGTTCCTAAAAAATAATTATGATGATGTAAATTTTTTACTTTTCCTTTCACACCTAAATAAATTGTAAATGGCGCCAACGTCCAATGTTTCTTATCTAACTTTGGTTTAGAGAATTTTTTTCGTTTTAAAATTTGTCCGCGAAATGCAGCAGCATCAGAGTTGCAAACATAAATATCTGCATTCCATTGTTTGCCATTTTGGTCGACAAAATAATCTATATTTTTTTCACTAGTTTTAATATCTACAATTTCGGTATTAAAATGAAATTTTACATCACGATTAATAAGTATTTTTTGTATTTCTTCTACTATTTTATACATACCACCTTTAATGTTCCAATAGCCATCGTGTTGTAGTTCAGTATAATTTAATAAACTATAAACGGCTGGTGTGTCAAATGGTGTAGAACCTAAAAAAAATGCAACCAGTGAAAAAATTACTTTCACATCATTCGAATCAAAATGACGCTCTAATTGTGTCCACATCGAACGGACCAACAATGGCGAATGTTTCATTGGAACCGTTGCTAATGAAACTGCATATTGAAATAAATTATCGTAATTTCTTTTGATGATGACATGTTCTGTGTCGTGAAAGATTTCTGCTGCTTTTTTTAAGTATTTCTTTGCTTTTTCTTCAAAATTTTCTTCAATTTTTGAAAATTCCTGTGCTAATTTATCGAGTTCTTTGTAAATAAAATAAGGATCTTTTTTGTCTGCAAAATAAACGGTGTAAACAGGATTGAGTTCGTTCATTTGCAATGGATTTGGAATATTGCAATATTCAAACAATTCTGTAAATTCATAGCTCATACTAAAAAATGAAGGACCAACATCAAATGTAAAACCATCTTTTTTTAATTGATTTAATCGTCCACCTGCTTGATGATGTTTTTCAACTATTTCAACCTGATAACCATGCTTTGTTAAACGCAATGCTGTTGCTAAACTTCCTAAACCGGATCCAATTATTAAAACCTTCTTACTCACAAAAAAATAAAATTTATGTATCTATCAACACAAATTAAGACTTATTGTTTAAGATACTGAAACTTTGTTGGTTAATTGTTGAATATTTTTGATAGATGTTTGATAAAAGATAATTTTTTTAAATGTTTATTAAACAAAATGGCACTTAATTAGTTTATTTTGTAATTATGAAGAAAAAAGTTGGAATAATTGGAAGTGGAATTGCTGGTTTATCAAGTGCAGTTCGTATGGCAGCGCGCGGTTATGAAGTACACGTGTTTGAAGCAAATGGCTATCCAGGTGGAAAATTATGTGAAATTTCTATCGGAAATTATCGTTTTGATGCTGGACCAAGTTTATTTACGATGCCTGAATATTTTGAAGATTTATTTGCAACTGTAGGCAAAAAATTTTCTGATTATTGTCCATATCAAAAATTAGATCCAATTACGCATTATTTTTATGAAGATGGTACGCGTTATAAAACCCATGCAAGTGCTGAAAAATCAGCTGATGAAATGGCTGTTCAATTAAATGGAAATAAAAAAGATATTTTACATCATTTCGAAAACAGTAAAAAATTATATGAATTAACTGCTGAAACTTTTTTGCATCAATCCATTCATCATTACGAGAATTTTTCATTTATTGATTTAATGAAAATCAGTGCCAATCTAAAAACATTGAATTTATTTACGACGATGCACGACATCAATCATAAAAAATTTAAGGATGCAAAATTGGTGCAGTATTTTGACCGCTTTGCCACTTACAATGGTTCTAATCCATACGAAGCACCAGGAACATTAAATGTAATTCCACATTTGGAACATAATGTAGGCGCGTTTTTTCCAAAAGGAGGCATGGTTTCTATTTCTCGTTCAGTATATAATTTAGCAGTTGAGCTCGGTGTGCACTTTCATTTCAATACAAAAGTGAATGAAATAAAAGTAGAAAAGAAAAAAGTAATTGGCTTAAGTTTTAATGAAGTAAAACGAGAAGACAACAAACATATAGACGTTGCGAAATCTGAATTTTTACCAGTTGATTTGGTGATTAGCAATATGGATGTTGCTTATACATATCGTAAATTATTGCCTAACGAAAAGCATCCAGAAAAAACATTAAATCAGCCAAGAGCATTGTCAGCTATGGTTTTTTATCTTGGAATAAAAAAAGAATTTCCTGAATTAGGTTTGCATAATATCTTTTTCAGTAAAGATTATAAACACGAATTTGATAGATTTTTTAAACAACAAAGTTTAGCAGAAGATTTAACTATTTATATTAATATTTCATCAAAATACGAAAAAGATGACGCGCCAAAAGGTTGTGAAAATTGGTTTGTAATGATTAATACACCACCACATACTGGTCAAGATTGGGACACCTTAATAAAAAATGCACGAAAAAATATTATTGCTAAATTGAGCAGAATTCTAAACGAAGATATTGAATCATTAATTGAAGTAGAAGACATTTTGGAACCTCGAATTATTGAAACCAGAAATTTATCGTGGCAAGGTTCGTTGTACGGAAATAGTTCGAACAATAAATTTGCTGCATTTTTGCGCCATTCTAATTTTAGCAGTAAAATAAAAGGTTTGTATTTTTGTGGTGGCAGCGTGCATCCAGGTGGTGGCATTCCATTAAGTGTTTTATCAGCAAAAATTGTAGATGATCTTATTCCTAAAAAATAATTGGTTTCGCATTTCTGTTTTCAATATCATCGTTATTTATATCGTTGGCATTTGCGGAATTTGTTGCACGAATCAAGAAGAGCAAAAATTATTTTTACAGCTCACACCAATTAATTTATTAGTAACAACAGTATATGCTTTTGTATTTCACAAAAATTGGAATTTTAAGTTTGTTTGTTCACTCATTTTTATCTTTTTATTTGGATTTTTTATTGAAGTAATTGGTGTAAAAACGCAAGCAGTATTTGGAACATACAATTATGGCAAAACACTTGGTTTTAAAGTATTTGACGTACCGTTGATGATGGGTTTTAATTGGTTGTTATTGATATATTGCATCGCAACATCATTGAGCAAAATACCATCTGTTTTTGTGTTTAGTTTTTGTGCTGCTTTGTTAATGACTTTATTAGATTTTTTGATTGAACCAATAGCTATAAAATTAGATTTTTGGCAATGGCAAAACGGCATTATTCCAATACAAAATTATGTTGCATGGTTGGTGTTGTCGTTATGTTTATTTTATTTATTTAGATTCATAAATGGAAAAGTTGAAAATAAATTTGCTACCATAATCTTAATAATCCAGTTTTTATTTTTTGGTATTTTAAATTTCATCTTGAAATAAAAAAAAATCTAAACAAACTTATTTTTATCTTGTTACTCAATTAGTATGTACATAGTCAATCAATGGTATTTAGCTTGTTTTTTAGATGAATTAAATCATCAAAATCCACTCAAAAAGAAAATTTGTGGTGAAGAAATAGTTGTTTTTAAAGCAGCATCTGGAAAAATTGGCGTAGTAGAAGACAGATGTTGCCACCGAAATGTAAATCTTTCACTTGGTTATATTCAAGGAGAAAATTTAAAATGTGGTTATCATGGTTGGGAATATAATTGTGAAGGAAAATGTGTGGTAATACCATCTTTGCCAAACGAAGAACGCATTCCTGCTTCAGCAAAAATTAAAAAATATCAAGTTGAAATAAAATATAAATCGGTTTGGATTTGGATAGGTGACGAGCAAAAAATAGATGTTTCATTAATTCCACCAATGCACGAAATGGATGCATATCCAATGGTGTATAATTATCATTTTATCAATGCTGATTTGCAGTTGGTTGCAGAAAGTTTATTTGATGCTTATCATATCAATCATGTGCATCGAAATTCTATCAAAGGAATGATGGGTGCGTTGAAAGATGAACAAATTGAGTTTAATGTAAAAGTCGATGAACACTCATTGATTGGTCAATATTTCCGAGATAATGACAGAAGTATTTTTGAACGCATTTATTTTGGAAATAATAAAAAAGTAGAAACACATTTCGGATTTTGGTTTCCAAATATTTCCAAACTCGATATTCGTTTCAAAGACAGACACATGGTGATTTACGAACATTTTTATCAGGTGGATGAAAATACGGTTTGTATGTGTCAGGTTACTTTATGGAAAAATATTTTAGGATTTTTACCATTGCCATTTGCCAAACAATTTATGTTAAATAAGTCTATAAAAATAGTGCAAGAAGATATTGCATTTCTGGAAAATAATAAACGCATTCGACAAGAAACTGGTAAATCTGATTTGCTTATAAAATCAGATGATGTGACGTTTGAGTTTATGAAATTATGGAAACGAAAAACTATTAATCAATAACTTTTCTAAAGTTTAAAACTTTAGAAAAGTTAATCTAAATAAAATGAAAAACTGGCTGCGTTCAAAAATTAAATCAAAATTAAAAAACTACAAAGTAGCAATAAATACTATTGATTCGAGTTTGCCTAAAAATGTTACTATACAAAAAAAAGTAGCAATTATTGGTGCTGGAATTGCAGGTTTAAGTGCTGCTGCAAATTTAGCAGAACGTGGTTTTGATGTAACGCTGTTTGAAAAAAATGATTATTTAGGTGGAAAAGTTGGTTCATGGAAGTTTGAAAGCAATGGTGAAACGCTGCAAGTTGAACATGGTTTTCATGCATTTTTTAGACAGTACTATAATCTTAGAAATTTTATGAAAAAGATAGATGTGTACAAACATCTGATTCCAATTTCTGATTATGTTATTTTTTATCAAAACGGCAAACAGCAAGGTTTTGCAGGCATCGACAATACACCAGGTTTAAATATTGTTGACTTGAGAAAAAAAGGTGTGGTGAACTTTTTTACATTCATCAATCCATTATCGATTTCATTTTTGAAGTTGTTGCGTTTTCATCCAACAAAAACATTTGAAAAATATGACAGCGTAAGTTTTGAAACATTTGCAAAACAAACCATGATGCCAAGTCATATGCGTTTGGTATTTAATAGTTTTGCTCGTGCGTTTTTTGCCGAACCACATAAAATGAGTTTAGCAGAATTAATTAAAGGATTTCATTTTTATTTTTTAAGTAATGATGATGGTTTGATTTATGATGTGTTGAACGACGATTTTGAACATACTTTCTTAAAACCAACAAAAGAATTTATAGTAAAACATAATGGAAAAATTAAACGAAATACTGCAATTAATAAAATAGAATATTCGAATGAAAAATTTACTATTCAAGATGATATTTTTGATTATTGTATTTTGAGTTTAGACGTAAAACATGCTAAAAATTTAATTGCTAATTCAGATAGTTTGCATCAGTTTCCTGCTTTGAAAAATAATTTTGAATCACTCAAATGTACTGACAGATATGCTGTTTTGCGTGTTTGGACAGACAAATTTGAAACACAAAAAGATTTGCCTTATTTCGTTTTTACAGACAGATTAAAGTGTTTAGATAGTGTTACTTTTTATCATAAAATGGAAAAAGAATCTGCTGCTTGGAGCCAAAAAAATAATGGTGGAATTTTTGAATTACATTCATATTCTTTGTCTGATGATTTAAAAGACGATGAACAAATTAAGAAACAATTATTAGATGAATTGTATCATTATTTTCCTGAATTAAAAGGTATGAAAATAATACATGAGTATTTTCAGCATCGCGATGATTTTCCAGCATTTCATTTAAATCAATACAAAAACAGACCAACTATAAAAACAGAAATTCCAAATTTATTTTTAGCTGGAGATTGGGTCAAACTGCCTGTTCCATCTATGTTAATGGAAGCTGCATACACATCTGGTGCGATGGCATCAAACTATATTTTCAATAAAGAAAATCTTCAAGAAAATTTATTGGAAAGTGTGTATAGCTATGGTTTATTAATTAAAGAGTAACTATACTAATAACCAACTTTTTTCTTGATTTTTTGATTTGATTTTTGTTTGATTGGAGCTAAAACAGCTGGTAAATCATCTTTAACAGTGCGCACTAATGGGTTGTCCTCATTTGCCTGTAATACAGTTTTTTCTTGTGGTCCAAGCGCAGGAGCGAAACGCTCTTCTGAATATTTTGCCCATGAACCGTCTTGTAATTGTTCATCTGCACGATTTGCAGTAATACTAAATGAAAATGGAATATTAGAATTTCCTCCATTAAGTTCAATAACATCAAAACTAGTTCCTGTTTTATTAGTTACATAAACACCTTTGCAATCGCCTTCTAATTGAACAAAAACTCTTAAAGGATGCTTTTCGTTTACTACAATGTTTTTTGCAAATATTGGATCAATAGTAATGTGTGCCTTGCCATTGATTAATTGTCCCTGACCATAATCTTGAAATAAATTTTCTGGTGCTTCTGGACATGATAAAGCTACTCTATTTCCAATTAAATCTTTTACAATGGTATTAACTGTACCAGGTCCAATTATTTTACGTAAACCACCAGCACCAGCTACTTCACGTACACCAACATACGCCCAAGTTTGAGGCACACCAGCAGCATCTACTTCAAAGTAACCACCAGCAGATGCAGCAGCTCCGTTGGTGGTTGAAGTAGAAGTTCCTGTAGTATTTACAGTGGTAGTAGCAATGCCCCATATACCATATTGTGTTCCAACGCCAGAAACACCACAACCTACTGCAGGTGATAGTATAGAGCCAGTTAAATTATTTCCAACTCCAATTATACCAACTCCACTTGCAGCAGTTTTAGCAATACTAAATGTACCAATTCCATTACCGTTTATAGCTGCACCTGAACCTGAACCTAAGTATGTACCTGCTGCATTGTTTCCGATTGCAAACAAACCAGTTCCATTTGTATTTGTATTTACACCATCTACACCAAAACCCGTAGCAGATGCAGATTGTCCATAAACGCCATAAGTAGCACCTGAAGCACCATTGCAATCACCACGAACACCCATTACAAAACCAGTACTAGTGGGTACTACATTTACTGAACCACGAACTCCAAAACCATTTTGAGCAGCACCAATTGCAGCAGCTGTATTAAAACCACGTAAGCCAGCGGCAGAGCCATTTGCACCAGTTTGCCCTTGTATACCATGTGCAGGTGCTACAGATACATCTAAATTTACGCCAAAAACACCTGGTGCTGCTGGTGAGGAAGTTTGTCCGTACATTCCATAAGCTGCACCAGCTATTGCTGTGTTGACACCCAAAACACCCATGGTAAAATGCAGTACCTGCTGCACCAGAAGATTCTCCACGTACACCAGTAGCGACAGCCGCAGTAACACCAGTGCCTAATGGTGCTGTATTGTTAGTTCCAGATACCGCTTCAGTAGTAGATGATGCTGTGGTATTGGTACCATATAAATTGCCCCAAATTGCAG
This sequence comes from Saprospirales bacterium, assembly GCA_016711605.1. Lineage (GTDB taxonomy): Bacteria > Bacteroidota > Bacteroidia > Chitinophagales > JADIYW01 > JADJSS01. The sequence continues at coordinate 177,043 of JADJSS010000044.1, read as the reverse complement.
TTCCTGCACTTGATGCACCACCGTTTACTTCACCATACACACCTGTTCCGCTACCAGCTGAATAACCATTAACAGCATAAGTACCAATAGAATTATTAATAGATGTAGTAGTACCATTATTTGAATTATTAGCATACACAGAAAATGCATCACCTGCAAAAATACCTGTATTGTTTATAACAACTTGTCCTGGAGTTGCACCTGCGCCTATCACTCGTAATCGTTCGTTTGTTGCAGCTGATCCTCCAGTTTTTATGACAAAATCTTGTGCATCTGTAGTACCTAAAAAATTGGTAGAAGGTAATGTGCCAGCATTGCCCAATAAAGTCCAATCATTTGTATTGCTCGCTTGTAAACGAACCCATGTAGATAGTTCCATTCCAATAATAGAAACCAGGAATTACATTATTAGGAGTTGTACCTGCAGTATTAGTATTAAATACTAATAAGCCATTTACAGGTAATGTTACGGGTGCAGCTATATTTGTAGCAGTAAGCAAAACTCTAGGTATTAATAAACCACGATTAGCATCTGTTATATCTAATTTTGCACTTGATGTTGGTGTGCTCGTTCCAATGCCAATATTTTGAGCGTTTGTATATACCTTAGTTAGTATAAATATTGTTAATAATATGTATATTTTTTTCATAATAAATTATTTATTAATTATTTTATAAGTTTTTGTTTGCAGATTGTTTTCTATACTCAATAAATAAATACCTTTTGATAAATTAATTGGTGGCATATTATAAGAGGTTTTAGTTTTTTCAGTTTGTATTTTATTTTGAACTATTAACTTACCTAGAATGTCATATAATTTTATCATAACATCGCCAGTATAGTTATATAAATCAATCTGAAGTTGGTTGTTGATTATTGGATTTGGATATATAACTATACTCGGTTCATTATTGCGTGAATTTATCTGCGCAGTTCGGATATCTGAATAACTAAATGTTCCATCAAGATCAACAGATTTTAGTCTATAATAATAAAGCGTATTTTCTTGTACATTAAAATCGTTATAAGAATAAGTTTGTTGGATATTTGAATTTCCACTAGCATTTTCTGTGTCAATACCAATAAAGTTAATTCCATCTAGACTTCTCTCTATACCAAAATGTGCAGTATTTTTCTCAGAAGCTGTAATCCATTGTAATTGTATAAAATCGTTATTTACAGGATATACATTAAAATTGAGCAATTCAATTGGTAGAACAATATCAGCACCAGCTACTCCAAATTCAGAAAAACCATTAAAGCCACCACGTACTAAGGCAATTGGACTTGGTCCACATTGATCTACTGTTCCAGAAATAGCATTATCTTTTGTGATTATCCATATAATCTTTGATGGAAAATTATGATCTTGAGGCCATACGTTCATGCTATATACACCGCCATTTCCACCAGATTGATTAAACACCCACTCACCATGGTCAACGCCACCGAAATAATCAATTGTATAACCACTACATTCTATTGGTGTACCAGGAATTGTATTATCACTTCCCGTTTCAAAGTATGTGGAAACTACATCATAATTGTTAGCAGCAAAATCTGCGCGAATAAGTTGCACTCCACGTTGTGCTGTTGTACCGGCCGGTTCTAAACCAACTACAAAGTGATAATTACCACCAGCAGCATTAATTGATCTTCTTAATTTACCTTGAACATAACCTGCATCAATATTGGACATATTTCCATTGGAAGTGATGGTATTGTTTGGCATCACAGTAGTTAATGTTGTTGAAGTATTCATAATCCCAAAAATGGATGGATATAATGAGCCATTAGTTGGCAATGCTGTTGGTGGTGGTTCAGCGGTAATGATTCTGTTGAGTGTAGGCGTTCCTGTAGGTTGAAAGTTAACGGCGTTTCTCACATCACAAACATTCCCGCCTCCGGAAAGATATACTGTTCCTATGTCGTTTGCTAACTCTAGATTATAAAAAGAGCCGTCATCAACACCAATGCTTGCTTGTCCGCCTCGCACAGCATAGCTGTTCGCTCCATATATGGTTTGTGCTTGCCCGATATTTACTAACCTATTAAAAAGCCGAAATGTACCAGTACCTCTTTGTTGAAATAAAGTATTACCATAAACATTACCTTCTACCTCTATAAATCCAAAGTTTTCTAATCTGGTTGTAGCACTGCCAGTCATGTGTATGTCGCCTAATACATACATATCTGAGCCACTTGCCAGATGAAGCAGAGCGCCATTATTATATAATTCAAAGTTATGTTGACTAAAAATTATATGGAATGTAAAAGATAGTATTAATGTAAAAATATACTTCAAATAGAACATTTTATCGAATTTAATAAAATAAAATAGAATTATCAATAGATTCTATGTTAAATATAAAATTGTATCTAATGATGTTTTGTATTTTTTGCCATTACTTTAAATCTTCGACTTGGAATAAAATGTTGTTTTTTTATTTCTGCTTCTGTAAATTTTTCAGGATGGAAGCCAGTTTCCGTATTTCTATCTTGTTTTGGTTTTAGAAATTCTGTTGCTAATTCAGTGAATTTTTGTTGCAATGCGTTCAAACTCCATTGTCCAAAAACATTGTGCCCAGCTTCATACAATTGCAATTGATATTCTTCGTTTGTAGTGATGTAACCATTGTATTCATTGGCATAAGGACACAAAATCACAAATTCAATTCCTTTTGGTTTAAGTGCATCTTCCAGCGTTTTTTTTAATCGCCAACTAGCAACAGTTGTGATTTCAAATGAAAATGCGCAAATAGCTATAGAACCGATTTTTAAAATTTGTAAGGTCAACACTTGTGGTGTCCAAGGGTTTTCAGAATTAAATCCACCTTGTTTTGCCATACGTTTTATGTTCAAAATTGTTTCATCAATAAATGCAGGTAATGGCAATTTATCAGCATCAAAATTTCCTAAAAATTTTCGCTCACCACTCGCAACACCAATATCTTTTACGGATTGTGCATTATTTTTTCGTTGAATAAATTCAGCAACAGCACCACCTATTTTTATTGCATCTTCTAATTCTTTTTTGCGCGTACGACGTGCAACGCCTTTGGCTATATTTCCTAAAAATAAAGGCAAACCAGGTCCATCCATTTGCGAACCTTCTAAAAATGTAACACCCATACAAGATGGACTTGTTACACAACCAGCTAAGCCATTTGTAAATTTTGGATCAATATCGATTTTACCAAAGTCAACATACATCGAAATAAAATCAATTTCTTCATTTTTGATTGAATCTAAGGAAGATTCTATAATTTCTTTTGCTTTTTCAAACTGCAAATTGCCATTGAATTTCGCACTCTTTAAATCATCCGAAAAATAACCTTCCCATTTTCCACGAGTTGCTGGCAATTTTTTATTGTATTTTACACGAGCTGAAACATCACCGCATGCACCTTGTGCAAATGCTGCTATATAATTCTCACTTTTATCTTTATAATCATCTTCTAAAAAAGTAGCTGCAAATCCTTTGTTATCAGAACATAGTTTTAAATAATTATTTGGCAAATTAGAAGTATGTACAGCAAACCAATTTATTGAGCCAATAGCTTGTCCATTTTCAGAAATAAAATGTAATAAAGTCATTGATCTGTCAACTGCTAAATGCCGATTTTCATGAGTTATCTTTTCTACTTCTGGATTTGCATTATACGCATCAATTACTCGATTGAAACTTACAGGAATATCATCTGAAAACGCACTTTTTCCGATTTGTATATTTCCTCTTTCTTTTCTTTTTTCTGCTTCTAAAATAGACTCAACAATTCCATGTACAATTTTATCATACACACCTTGATGAAAACCTGGTGTTGACATGTTGTATATGATATGATGTGAAAATCCGCTCGGTCCACAATGTGTATGTTGTGCAGAAATCAATAAATTGCTGACATTATAGTTTAATTCTGAATGATGTTTGTGTAAATAATTAATTACGCCTGATTTTATGGAAGGTGTAATAAAACCCAATTCACAATTTACAAAACACACTTTTTTACTTTTATCTTGCTGTTCTACGATGAAAGCACGTGCGTATAAAGGCGTTTCTATGGCAGTCATAAAATGTTGTGGCAAACCATAACCTAATAAACCAACACCTTTAAAAAATGCAGTGATGTCACCTTTTCCAATTCCAATTAAAAACATTTCGTAAATTTGTAACAAAATACAAATTCATACTAACAAATTAATACTTTTGCACTAAAATGATAGTAGTACGTTTAATGGGTGGCTTAGGCAACCAATTGTTCCAATATGCAGCCGCAAAACAGTTGAGTGTTATTAATAACTCAGAATTGTATTTTGATACCAGTTTTTTTACTACTACTTCAGATACAACAACACCGCGCAAGTTTGAGCTAGATGTTTTTAATATAAATTACAATTTAGCAACAGACGAAATGTTGCATCATTTTCATGGCAGTGAATTTAATTCTACAGAATTAGTTTTAACCAAATTACTTTCATTTGGAAAATTTAAAAAGTACAAATTTAACGGCTACGGTTTCGACTCTAATTTTCTGAATTTAAAAGGCAATTATTATGTTCGTGGTTTTTTTCAATCTGAAAAATATTTTTCAGAAATAAAAAATATAATTCGTGAAGAATTAATTATTAACGAACAATATTTGCCAATTGATTTAGAATTAGTAAATAAAATTAATAATTCAGAAAATTCAGTTTCCATACATATTCGTCGTGGCGATTATATACACAATTTAACATCAATGGATGTGCATGGTATTTGTTCAAAAGATTACTATGTGAAATCAATAAAGTTGATAAAAGAAAAATTAGGTACTGAAAATATTCATTTTTTTATTTTTACAGACGATGCAAATTGGGTTAGAAACGAAATGAATTGGGAAATTGATTGTACGTTAGTCTCAGACAAAAAACCAATTGAAGATTTTTATCTAATGAGTTTATGCAATCATAATATCATTGCCAATAGTACCTTTAGTTGGTGGGCAGCTTGGTTAAATAAAAATGAAAATAAATCCATATTTGTTCCGAAGCAATGGACAAATATGTTGCAAACTGAAAAAATTGAGCTGGCGCCTAAAAATTGGATTTTAAAATAGAATGAGTTTAAGAGAGAATTATATAGATTCTTCCGTTTTACAAACGCAAGAAAAAATTTTGAAATCCATTTTCAAAAAAAATGATTCCGTTACAATATTTGATATTGGAGCATGTGAAGGTGAAAGTTCGATTCGATATGCACGATTATTTCCAAATGCTACTATTTATACATTCGAACCATTGCCATCCAATTTTAGTTTGGTTCAAGAGAATGTAAAAAAATATCAAGTAAAAAACATTCAACCAATTCCATTGTGTTTATCAAATGAGATTGGTGAAACAACATTTTATGTATCTTCAGGAAAGCCAGAAAATGCAAATGAAGATGATTGGAATTATGGCAATAAGAGCAGTTCTATTCTACCACCTTCAGAAAAAACAACAGATGTACACAATTGGCTAAAATTTGAACAAGCGATAAAAGTACCTACTTCTACATTAAAGAAATTCTGTGTAGATAAAAGTATTGCACAAATAGATTTTGTTCACATGGATGTACAAGGTGCAGAGTTGATGGTGTTGCAAGGTGCGCAGGATTTTATAAAACAGATAAATGCAATTTGGTTAGAAGTAGAAGCTGTTGAATTGTACAAAGGACAACCGTTAAAAAATGACATTGAATCTTTTATGCAAAAAAACGGGTTTGTTAAAATTGAAGATACTGTTTATGATACTTCAGGTGATCAGTTTTGGGTAAAAAATGAATTTATTATAAAGCATAAAGGAAAAGCGTTTGTTATCAAAAAACAACTATTTTCAATAATTAAATTATATTATAAAAAAATCTTCAGAAAGTTATTAAATTAATATTGTTATTATTTAATTCTTTTTACAATTATTCCTATCTTTGTTATTAAAATTCTAATATGCGTTTTCGTATTTTATTACTAGTATTTAGTTGTTTGCTTTTTTCAATTAAAGTCAATGCCCAAACGGCTAGCTTCAATGCACCAGATACGGTTTGTCGTGGTCAAAATATTACTATAAATAATACTTCTACAGGACAAAGTACAAATTTGTGGAATTTTTGTAAACAATCACCAACTTCTAATATTAGCGGTATTAATATAGGAAATTTAGGTGTAAGTCAAAGACCTGGTTATATACAAATATATAAAGATGGAACTAGTTATTACGGATTTGTTGGAAATGAGCAGAATGGTGGCGCAGGACTTGTTAGATTAAATTTTGGAAATTCGATTTTAAATACACCAACATCTACAGTATTTAGTACATTCTCTGGTCAATTAGATGGACCAAAAGGCATGCAATTTTTTAATGAAAATGGAAACTGGTATGCAATAATTGTAGCAGATAATTGGAACGCTGCAAATGATTATGTATTAGTTCGTTTAGATTTTGGTAATTCATTGTCCAATAGTCCAACAATTACTAATTTTGGCGATTTAGGTGGCGTAATTAATGAATATATATCAGATGTTGAAATTAGAAGGACTTCGGATGGTTATATTGGGTTTATAAGTTCAATTTCAGGAAAATTATTTAGAATTAATTTTGGAAATACGATTACGAATACACCAACAGCTGTAAATTTAGGTGTATTTGGAGTTGCAAAACCAAGTATACAAATTAGTTTATTATACAGAAAAAATAATTGGTTTTTATACTTTCCTAAAGATGATGTTACACCTGCAAATTGTTCTATTGGCTCATTAAATTTTGGTACCTCATTATTAAATACACCAACCTATACTAATTATGGTAATCCTAATTCTTTATTGAATAGAGCTTATGATTTTTTGCCTTTTGTTGACTGTGATAATCTAAAAGGGTATGTATTAGCTCCAGGTGCAAATAAAATTATTGAATATTCTTTTCCAAATGATATTTATAGTACTTCAATTACAGGTCGTGATATTGGAAATATAGCAACTTTTAATTTCCCATCAGCATTTTCTGAACCAATTATCTTTAATAATGAGAAGTATGTATTTGTTACAAATCAAATTTCAAATACAATTTCACGATTAAAATTATCAAATAATTGTGCTTCGTTTGGAGTAGCTTCATCAACACTAACAAACCCACCAGTTTTTCATATCGACAGTGTTGGAACGTATAATGTTTCTTTAGTTGTAAATGAGAATTTAGCAACAGAAGCTCGTTTTTGTAAAGAAATTGTCGTTGTAGATTCTATCAAAAAACCAGATGCACGTATAAACACAATCACTTGTTCAACCGATTCAATTCGGTTAAGTGTAGCAAATATAGATGCAACAGCAACCTATAGTTGGATAGGTCCAAATGGTTTTACATCTACACGACCAAATGTATCTATTAAGTTTTCTAATGCAAATCAAGCAGGACAATATATTGTTACAGCAATTGGAAGATGCGGCACCAAAAAAGATACGGTTTCTTTTGTTTCACCTACCGGAATATTTGTAAACATAGGCAAAGACACCAGTATTTGTCAAGGTTCATCAGTGACACTAAACGCAACTACAAGTGGAACAACCGTAACATATTTATGGAATAATGGCGCGTTACCCTACTATCTCAGTCAACCAAGCTGGCACTTTATTCGGTTAAAGTAATGCTGATGGATGCTCTGCATCTGATACGATTAGAGTAACCATCTTAACACCACCAACAGCATTTAGTATTGGCAATGATACCACCTATTGCGGAAGCTTCTCTAGAATTTTAAGTACAGGAAATGCGGGTACAGTTTGGTCAACAGGCGTACAGCAGCAAAGATTACAGTTACGCAACCAAATACATATATTGCAACCATTACGAATAGTTGCGGTACTAAAAAAGATACCATTGTCATCAACCAAAATAATATTCCTTTGATAAACATAGGCAAAGACACCAGTATTTGTCAAGGAAATACAGTGACACTAAATGCAACTACAAGCGGAACAACCGTAACATATTTATGGAATAATGGTGCAGTTTCACCAACTATCTCTGTTAATCAAGCAGGAACTTATTTTGTAAAAGTAACTGCTGATGGATGCTCAGCATCTGATACGATTAGAGTAACCATCTTAACACCACCAACAGCATTTAGCATTGGCAATGATACAACGTATTGCGGAAGCTTCTCTAGAATTTTAAGTACAGGAAATGCGAATACAGTTTGGTCAACAGGCGTAACTGCAGCACAGATTACAGTTACGCAACCAAATACATATATCGCAATCATTACGAATAGTTGCGGTACTAAAAAAGATACCATTGTCATCAAACAAAATAATATTCCTTTGATAAACTTAGGCAAAGACACCAGTATTTGTCAAGGAAATACAGTGACACTAAATGCAACTACAAGTGGAACAACCGTAACATATTTATGGAATAATGGTGCGGTTACACCAACTATTTCAGTCAACCAAGCTGGCACTTATTTTGTAAAAGTCACTGCTGATGGATGCTCAGCATCTGATACCATTAGAGTAACCATCTTAACACCACCAACAGCATTTAGCATTGGCAATGATACCACGTATTGCGGTAGTTTCTCTAGAATATTAAGTACAGGAAATGCAAGTACAGTTTGGTCAACAGGCGTAACAGCAGCACAGATTACAGTTACGCAACCAAATACATATATTGCAACCATAACGAATAGTTGCGGTACTAAAAAAGATACCATTGTCATCAACCAAAATAATATTCCTTTGATAAACTTAGGCAAAGACACCAGTATTTGTCAAGGTTCATCAGTGACACTAAATGCAACTACAAGTGGAACAACCGTAACATATTTATGGAATAATGGCGCAATTACACCAACTATATCAGTTAATCAAGCAGGCATTTATTGGGTTAAAGTAACTGCTGATGGATGCTCAGCATCTGATACGATTAGAGTAACCATCTTAACACCACCAACAGCATTTAGCATTGGCAATGATACCACGTATTGCGGTAATTTCTCTAGAATTTTAAGTACAGGAAATGCGAATACATTTTGGTCAACAGGTGTAACTGCAGCACAAATTACGGTTACACAACCAAATACATATATCGCAACCATTACGAATAGTTGCGGTACTAAAAAAGATACCATTGTCATTAACCAAAATAATATTCCTTTGGTAAACTTAGGTAGAGATACCAGTATTTGTCAAGGAAATTCAATAACACTCAACGCAACGACAAGTGGTACAACCGTAACATATTTATGGAATAATGGTGCAGTTTCACCGACTATCTCTGTTAATCAAGCAGGAACTTATTTTGTAAAAGTAACTGCTGATGGATGCTCTGCATCTGATACGATTAGAGTAAACATCTTAACACCACCAACAGCATTTAGCATTGGCAATGATACCACGTATTGCGGAGTTTCTCTAGAATATTTAGTACAGGAAATGCGAATACAGTTTGGTCAACAGGCGTAACTGCAGCACAGATTACGGTTACGCAACCGAACACTTATTTTGCAACTATTTCGAATAGTTGCGGTACTAAAAAAGATACCATTGTCATCAACCAAAATAATATTCCTTTGATAAACTTAGGTAGAGATACCAGTATTTGTCAAGGAAATACAGTGACACTAAATGCAACTACAAGCGGAACAACCGTAACATATTTATGGAATAATGGCGCAGTTACACCAACTATCTCTGTTAATCAAGCTGGAACTTATTTTGTAAAAGTAACTGCTGATGGATGCTCAGCATCTGATACGATTAGAGTAACCATCTTAACACCACCAACAGCATTTAGCATTGGCAATGATACAACGTATTGCGGAAGCTTCTCTAGAATATTAAGTACAGGAAATGCGAATACAGTTTGGTCAACAGGCGTAACTGCAGCACAGATTACGGTTACGCAACCGAACACTTATTTTGCAACTATTTCGAATAGTTGCGGTAGCGAATCAGATAGTATAGTGATTACGCAAGATGCAATACCAACTGTTCAAATCAATAAAGACACGATGATTTGTGGAGGACAACCTATCTTGTTAACAGCGATTACAAATGCATCACAATTTATTTGGAACACAGGTGAAACAGGAAATAGTATTACAATTAATCAAGCTGGCAAATATTGGGTAAGTGTTACCAATAACACATGCACAGCAGTTGATACTGTTTATATAATGGAATGTGAAGGTGACCTTTGGGTACCTACTGCATTTTCACCGAACAATGATGGTGTAAATGATTATTTCAAAATATTTGGCAAAAATGTATTGGAATACAAATTGTTGTTGTTAGATGTGGGGCGAGTTTTTTATTTGAATCAAACGATATAAGAATTAGTTGGGATGGTTCTTATAAAGGAGAAGTTGTTCAATTGGATTCCTACGCATGGGTAATTGAATATAAAATAATTTTAGGTGGCAAACAACAAAATAAAATCAAAAAAGGAACAGTCACTGTTTTAAGATAATTTTTAAATTGTCAGTAGGTTTGTTATTTTTACATTCTATATAAATATTGATTCCTGTATTTAATTTGGATTCGATGCTCTTTTCAATCAAATTTACATATGAAGATAATAACGACACTTTTACGCATAATCTTAAAACCATTTTTTGGAAGAAGTTATATGCAGTTTTTTTTTAAAGAGATTTATAGTTTCGGACTTAGAGGAATGAATTACGGTTGGGGAACTTCTGTAAAAGACAGTGGTGAAATAAAAAGTAATGGATCGGATCTTTTCGCAAACTCAGAAAGATGCAAATTTGATATTCTTTGACGTAGGTGCAAATATTGGAACATACTCAAAAATGCTTATTGAAACCAGTAAAGATAGAAATTACAAAATCTATGCTTTTGAACCATCTTTGAGAACTTTTAATACATTGTCACAAAATATTAAAAACCCAAAATGCATATTAAATAATTTTGGATTTAGTAATGAAAATAATAAGTTAATCTTTATACAAATGAAGATTTGTCTGGTCTGGCATCTGTTTACCAAAGAAACCTTGATTTTATTGATATAAAAATGGATAAAATTGAGAAAATCAGTGTAAAAAAAATGGATGATTACTGTATTGAGAATAATATAAGTGAAATTACATTTTTAAAAATTGATGTAGAAGGCAATGAACTTAGTGTCTTAAATGGTGCTAAAAAATTATTGTCTGAAAATAAAATTAAATACATTCAATTTGAATTTGGTGGATGCAATATCGATTCTAGAACTTACTTCAAGGATTTTTATGATTTGTTAAATGAAAAGTATAAAGTATATAGAATACTCAGAGATGGATTATTTCATATTGAAAAATATTCAGAAAATTTAGAAATATTTGTTACATCTAATTTCTTTGCAGAATTAAAATAATATGAATAACCAAGGTTATAAGAATGGTGTTAGTGTATTGATGCCTGCATATAATTCTGCTAAATATATCGCACAGTCAATTGAAAGTATTTTAAATCAGACATTTAAAAACTTTGAATTAATAATCATTAATGATGGCTCTTCAGATAATACTTACGATATTATTGCTTCCTATTCAGATAAAAGAATAAAGTATTTTCAAAATGAAGGAAATAAAGGCCTAATTTACACTAGAAATAAATTAATAGAACTTTCTAATTTTGAATACATTGCATTTTTAGATAGCGATGATTTAGCTGAAAATACAAGATTAGAAACAATATAATGTCCTTGCTGAAAATTCTCACCTGAGTTTTGTTTCATCCAGTTTTTATATGATAGATGAAAAGAATGCAATTGTAAATTCAAATAATTTTTTTTGATTTAGATTCAAAAAACTTAAAAGCAATTTCCTTGTTTTTAAATCCTGTTGCTACTTCATCTGTAATGCTAAAAAAACAGTTGCCAAATGAAATTTTAGAATCGATTATCCTGTTTTGTGAAGACTACGATTTATGGACAAGAATAATGATAAACGGAAATGGATTAGTGATTCCTGATTTTTTAGCTAAATACAGATTATGCTGATAGTATTTGCAAACAACAACCAGAAAATATTGTCCATAATAGAAATAAAATTGTTATAAACCAACTCGAATACTATTTCCAAAATCAATACTCAGAAGAAGAAGTTACACCTAAGTTTAATAGATTTCTCTCTAAAAAATAAATTGTCAGATTTGCCTTTACTACAATTCTGGATTCAAAAACTGATTACATTAAACCAAAAGCACCAACACTTCGATGAACAGATACTTAAACAAGTATTGTATGAAAGAGTGCTGAAAAAATATCTACGCTTAACAGAATATAACTTTAGCGTCTTTCAAAACTTAATCAAAATCAAAAAAATCCTACAGCCAACACTTACCTTTGAGTTGAGAAAAAAAGAATTAGCCATATTGGTATTTTCAATAGCAAGAAAAAAAATCATACAATTATAAAGAGTGCAAAAACTCATTCAAAATATCAAAGAACTAAAGTTTTACGAAACACTTCGTCACGGTTCCGTATATCTTTTCTCTTATTTAGCAGTGCAAGTTTTAATGGTATTTTCGCTTCCATTATTCACCAAATTGCTCACACCTGCAGATTTTGGTGTTTATGAAGTGTTCAATAACACCGTTCGAATTTTAGCAGTTATTCTTTCTCTGAATTTATTTAATGGATTTTATCGTTTCTATTTTGATGATAAATATGAAAAGAATTTGTTGATGCAGTTTTTACTCAGAAATTCAATCATCGTTTTTTTAATTGGAAGTTCCATCTTGTTTCTTATTAAAATGCCATTTTTTAAACTATTAAATATTCCATTAGAATTATTTTATTTTTTATTAATAGCCATTTTTTCCAGCATTATTTTTTCCTATTTTAATGTGTATAACAACGCACAACAATTCAGTACTCGCGCAGGAATTTGGCAACTCATTTATCAAATTTGCCGAGTTGCTGGTGGTTTATTATTTGTGTTGTTCGTTTCCAAAAATTTTTATGGTCGTATTGCTGGCGAAAACTGGATGATTCTAATTTTAACTTCTATAGTTATTATCGTTTATTTCAGAAATTATATCGGTTTGTCCGAGAAAATTCAGGATAAAAATATAATCGTTCGTTACTCAATCAGTTTAATTCCTATCGGTTTAAGTGGCTATGTTTTAGGATATTTAGATACGATAATGATTAACAGTTACAAAGGCAACAATGACGCAGGTTTATATAGTTACGCATACAAAATTGCAGTTATTTATTCTGGTGTTACTTCTTCTTTTATAACAGCCAATCGACCCAAATTATTTCAATTATTGAATGAAAAAAAAGAAACAGAAGTGATAGAACAAATGCGTAGCATCTTTAAATTAATCGCTACCTTATCTTGTTTCTTTGTGTTTTTTTCTGCTGATGCTGGTCGGTTTTTAGCACTCAACAAAGCGTTTTACGCATCGATGCATTTGATGCCAATTTTGATTTTGTCTTATATTATTAGCGACATTAATGAAGTATATAGTTTTTACTTACATTATGAACGAAAAGTAAAATATTTCTACGTTAGTTTTGCCATTGCAGCAGTTGTAAATATCGGATTAAATTTAATTTTTATTCCAAAATATGGCTATCCAGCAGCAGCTTATACAACCTTAATTTCTTATGGTTTTATGTTGCTATGCACTTACATCATTTGCAAAAAATTTATTGACGCACGAGTGCCTGCAGTAATTCGATTTTTAGATTACTTGGTGATTATTGTATTAGTATTGATTTCAAATTATTTCTTGAATTTATACATTGAAAATTGGTGGTTACAAGTATCAATAAAATGCACGATTTACTTTTTTGTTTTGTTGTATCTTTGGAAAAATATCATCAAACGATTTTTGAGTTTGAAATAAAATGAAGATTGGAATTCTATATATCTGCACAGGAAAATACGATGTGTTTTGGAGCGATTTTTATAAAACTGCTGAACAATTTTTATTGCCAAATTCCGATAAACAATATTTCGTATTTACGGATAGTGAAACTATTCAATCAACAGATAATATTCATAAAATTTATCAGGAAAAATTAGGTTGGCCAAAAGATACGCTGATGCGTTTTCATTTGTTTTTGAATATTGAAGAAGAACTAAAAAAAATGGATTTTTTATTTTTCTTTAATGCCAATTATACATTCATAAAAACAATTTCAGAAAACGAACTCATACCAACTGAAAAAGATAATTTTTTAACTGGTCAATTGCATCCAGTTGCCTATCATAAAAAGAGAAAAAACTTTGATTATGAAACTAATTCTAAGTCAACTGCATTCATACAAGAAAAAGCTGGAACATACTATTTTGCTGGTGGTTTGATTGGCGGCCGTACTTCAGAATTTTTACAATTATGTCATCAGTTAAAAAATTGTATTGATATAGATTTTTCAAATAATATTGTTGCAAAATGGCACGATGAATCGCATATCAATAAATACTTTTCAGATATAGAACCTAAAAAATTGCATCCAGGTTATTGCTATCCGCAAGGTTGGTATTTACCTTTTGAGCAAAAAACATTGTTATTAAATAAATCAAAATTAGGTGGTCATTCTTATTTACGTGGCGAAGGAAATGAAAATAATTTTGCTTTTATAAAAGACAAATTATTTTTTGCAAAGCAACTAGTTAGAGCAAATTTATATCGTATTTTTGGTTATTCATTTATCTAGTTTACGATGATAACATTATTACATTACTACATTACTTCATTATTACAATGATCAAAGTATTACTCAGCGGTGGTTTAGGAAATCAAATCTTTCAATATGCTTTTGGAAAAACATTAGCTATTAAAAATAATACATCGCTGATTTTATCAACTTCATTTATTGAAAGCAAATTGCCAATCAAAAAATTGGCAACTCAAATGAAATACGAATTAAGTATTTTTAATATAAATGCTGAAATTGAACATAATTTTATAACTGGAAAAATATTGTATCCATTTGCAAAAGCAGAATATCTTTTTCGTGATATAATCAATAAGAATAAGATGACTTTATTGCAAGAAAATTTATTTGTATTTCAACCTGATTTTTTAGATTATAAAGACAATACTTACGCTAAAGGAAATTTTCAATCAGCGAAATATTTTGAATCAATAGAATCAATTTTACGCAAAGAACTTGTATTTAAAAATAAACTAATTGATAAAAATTTAGATTGGCAAACTAAAATAGAATCAACTAATACTGTTTCGATTCACATTCGTCGTGGCGATTATATTTCTATCCAAAAGAATCAAGATAAATTTGTCATTCAAACTTTAGACTATTATAAAAATGCAATTGCATACATTGCCTCTATAATATCGCAACCAACTTTTTTTGTTTTTTCTGATGATATTTCCTGGACAAAAGAGAATATAAAGTCTGATTTTCCAATGCATTTTATCGACAATAATAATACATCAGAGACCAGCTATATAGATATGCAGTTGATGTCTATATGCAAGCACAACATCATTTGTAATAGCACTTTCAGTTGGTGGAGCGCTTGGCTCAATGCTAATCCTGAAAAAATTGTTATTGCACCTAAAAATTGGTTCGCCGATAAATCAATAAATTCACAAGATTTAATTCCTCCCGAATGGATAAAACTGTAAATTTGTCCATAAAATTTTTTCATGGCAAAAAAACAACCGCTTAAACCAAGCACACAAAATGTAAGGCAACCAAATGTTGCACCAACAAAAATTAGCAATAGTAATACACCATCTTTTTCGGTTCCAAATAAAATATTAATTCCAGCAGTTCTGTTGTTTTTCGTCGCTTTGGCATTTGTGTATTGTATGCCGTTGTTGCAAGGCATGCAATATTCTACGCATGACTCCAATCAATATGTAGCGATGAATAAAGAAATTGCAGACTATAAAGAAGCAACTGGTGAAACAGCACTTTGGTCATCGCGCATGTTTGGTGGAATGCCTGGTTATGTAATTGGCGGAATTGGTTTTTCTAAATTATTGGAATATACACCAGTAATGTTAGTGCATAAAATAATGAGAAACATTCCAGATCCAGCAATGGATATTGTATTTCTATTTTTTGCAACATTTTTAGGATTATATATTTTAACGCGCAAAGTTTCGTATTCTACTTTAGGTGCATTGGCTGTTGGTTTGTGTACTGCAAATTTTGTTAGCTTAGCAGCAGGTCATATCACTAAAGTAATTACCATAGCCATGTTTCTGCCTTTGTTTGCTGGTGCTTGGCTCATTTTTAGAAAAAAATATTTTGTTGGTGCTGTTGTTTTTCTTTTCTTTTTGTATGAAATAATTGCCGGTGCTCATATACAAATTGCCTATTACAGTTTAATTATTATTGGATTTTATATGCTGTATGAATTCGTGACAATTCTGGCTGAAAAAGATTTCAAACATGCAGGAATGAGTTCACTAATTTTAGGCGTTGCATTTGCCATTTCAGTGATGATGAATTTTCAAAATTTCTTTGTAAATGATTTTTCTAAAGAAACAACTCGTGGTGGTGATATCTTAAATACTGCATTAATGAATCCTGGTGATGCAAAACCTGAAGCAAAACCAGTTGATAATAAAGAAAAAGGAGTTGGGTTTGATTACGCGACACAATGGAGTTTAGGTTTTGAAGAATTAGGAAGTTTAATTGTTCCTAATTACACAGGTGCAATAAACATTACCAGTTTGGATACTTTACAAAATTTTGTTGCTGCCATTCAATCTAATCAAGTAAATATTAATCCTGCATTACAAAGCAATTCTTTCTCGTTATATTGGGGCAGCGAACCCTTTGTACAAGGTCCAATTTATTTAGGCATCATCGTTTTCTTTTTATTCGTTTTTGGAATGTTTGCTTATAAAGGAAAATTAAAATGGTGGATTTTAGGATCTATTATTTTCGCAACCTTAATGGCTTTTGGTAAAAACTTTGCTACATTTTATAAGCTATTATATAATGTAGTTCCAATGTTCAACAAATTCAGAGCACCAACGATGGTGATGGCTTTGGTGCAAATTTTAATGGTGATTATTGGAATATTAGGGTTGAAAGAATTTTTAGGTGAATCAACTTCTAAAGAAGATAGAATAAAATCTTTAAAATTTTCTGGAATAATTACGGCTGCATTGGTTGCATTTATTTTATTATTTGGTGGATTTTCTTCTTTCAAATCAAAAAATATTCAAAACGGAATTAGTAAAGATGATATTTTCCGAGAAGAAATAGCTAAAGCAAATAATCCAGCTATTGCAAATACAGTAATGCAAGCATTAGCAAAAGATAGAGAAGCATTTTCTCGTAACGACGCTATTCGCTCATTTATATTGGTGTTGTTATCAATTTCATTGTTAGTATTATTTGCATTGGATAAATTAAAACAATCTTCCGTAATTATTGTCGGTTTATGCTTATTAATAATTTATGATTTTGGGGCATCAATAAGCGATATTTGAACAATGGAAACTTTGAAGACAAAACAACTGTTCAGTCAAATGCATTTCCTGAAACACCAGCAGATGCTGCTATCTTAGCAGAAAATAAAGACGGAGCTCGTATGTTTGATTTCACTACCATTCAAAGTCGTTGGAACTCAGCAAGCAGTGCTTATTTTCATAGAACAATTGATGGTTATAGTCCAGCAAAATTACAACGCTACCAAGATATTATTTCTTACGGTTTGGAATATGATTTAATGAATTTCGTAGCCAAAGGACAATTGGAAAAAGCCAATTTCTGGAACATGCTAAATACAAAATATATTAAGCAAAGCGAAGAAGCAAATGGTGTGAATCTAAATCCTTTTGCGTTAGGAAATGCGTGGTTTGTAAACAATACTCAAATTGCAAATACCAATGAAGAAGAGATTTTAAAAGTACGCGATATAAATCCAAAACAAACTGCTATTGTAAATAAAGAATTTGCATCTTATTTAAAAGATATTACGCCAAATACAGATTCTGCACAACAAAGTGCCACTCGATTTATCACTAAAATTGACACAAAAAATCCTATGAAATTAGACTATAATTTCAAATCTGATAAAGATGAGTTCGTTGTGTTTTCTGAAGTGATTTATCGACCAAATCAAGATTGGTTGTCTTTTGTGGATGGCAAACCAACTGATCATATTCGTGTAAATTACATTTTACGTGGTATGAAAGTAAAAGCTGGTGAACACAAAATTACTTTTGAGTTTAAACCGAAAATGTATGCATTAACAAACAATGTTTTATTAGCAGGTAACTTACTGTTTTATATTTTTATTGGAGGTTTGTTGTTTTTGTTTTTTAAAAATAAAAAATCAGAAAACGTAGAACATACTGCATAGTTTTTCTTTTCGCCTTTGCATCTTTTCGTTCCGAGTTTTCGGAATTGCGTGAAATTTTAAAAAATTATGAATAACATTTTTTCATTCATCATCATCAGTTACAATCGCGCGCAAGACACGATTGATGCAGTGAAAAATGTATTGAGTTTAGAGAATGTGGTTGGTTGGCAAAAAGAAATTATAATTTTAAATAATGCTTCAACAACTGATTATTCAATCTTTGAATCGTATTTAAATCAACTTTCTGTTGAAGAAAAACCTTTAGTTAATTATATCAACCACGATAAAAACTTAGGCGTTGCTGGTGGTCGCAATTTGTGTATTCAAAAAGCAACTGGAAAATATCTTTTATTTATGGATGATGATGCAGAAATCACTAACCATGATGTAATGCAAAAAGTCTTGAATCTGTATGATAAGTATGAATCGGAAAATCTTGCTATCATTGGCTTTTTAGGTAAAAATCCTTTTACTGGAAAAACAGAAACACCATTAAAAATCCTGATTTAATTAAAGATAAAAACGAACTATTTTATAATTTATTTTTTGGCTATGGCCATGTTTTTCCAAAGACACTCATTGAAGAAACTGGCTTTTATCAAGACGATTTTTTTTTTATGGAATGGAAGAGTATGATTTGTCATACGCAACCATAAAACAAGGTTATTCTATTTTATTTACGAAAGATATTTTGGTTTTGCACAAGCAAAATCCTGATGGAAGAGAACCAAGCAAAACTACCTATGCACGCATGTTTGAAAATAAAATGATAGTTGTTTACAAGCACTTACCAATGTTGTATGTGATTACACATTTTATCATGTGGTCAGCATTTCTACTCACGAAATCAAAGTTTGATATTACTTTATATTTCAACACTATAAAAAGTATGCGCTCAAGAATGAAAGTTGCAAAACGTGAGGTAATGAATAAAAGTGGAATGGATTATTTGAAAAAGTTCACGCACGTATTACTTATTAATTGAAAACATTTTAGCAATTTCTTTGTACATTTAATTAATTAAAACTATAAAAATATACTAATGAAAAACACAATTCTCTTTTTTGTAATTGCTTGTTTATTTACAAGTTGCAAAAACAATAACACAACCAATGCAGATACTGCATCTTCAACATCAGAAAATTCAGACAAATCTGTTGCTGAAAAAATTGCTGATGCTGTAACTGGCGAACGCTACGGAATTAAAGCTGCTATCGTTGAATCAGAAATGAATATGGAAAAAATGGGTAAAGTAACTACCACAAAATATTTTGATGATTATGGTAAAAAAGAATTAACTAAATCTGCAACTGCAATTAGTATGATGGGAAAAGAAATAAATTCAGTTTCCTATTCTATGATGAAAGATGATTATATCTATATCTGGCAAGAAGGTGCAAAAGATGGCTCAAAAATGAAAATGGACGCATCTAAATTTGATCCTAAAGATGCAAATTTTGATAAGTTGACTCAAGAAATGAAAGATAAATTAAAAATAAAAGAAGAAGGTAGTGAAGATATTCTTGGCAAAACCTGCAAGGTAATTTCATTCACGCTTGATGATGAAAGAGCGAAAGGTGCAACTGGCAAAACAGCTGTTTGGAAAGGCATTGCATTAAAATCAGAATTTGGTATGTTAGGTCATACGATGTTGATGGAAGCTAAAAAATTAGACGAAAATCCAAGTTTTTCAGCTAACCAATTTGAGTTGCCAGCAGATGTTACATTTAAAGAATTGAACATTCCTGCAAAGCATTAAGAGATATAATTATAGCTGGAAAATAAAAAGCATCACAATATGTGATGCTTTTTTTGTTTTTGGATTTTGTTTAATTCTTAGGAACTTGTTTGTCGATAAATGCATCTGAAGTAGAATTCCATTTTGTTAAAACTTTTGATCTTTCTGCATTTAGTTTTTCTATAGTTGTATTAAAAACGCCTGACGCAGCGTTGTAATCTGTCACTGCTTTATTAAATTCATCTACATCATTTTGTGTTCGTTTTGATTGTGCTTTTGCATCAATACTTTTTTTAATTTTTTCAAATGCTTCTTTCTTAATTAAAAAATCGGATAAAGTATTCAGTTTTGTATCTGCTTCATTTTTATAAAAAGTTAAAGCTTCTTTGCAGGCAGTTTTTAATGAAGCATCGTTTTTAAATGAACGAATAGTATCTGTTTTCTTCAATCCTTCTTCAGTAAATTTTGATAACGCATCTGTATTCTGTTTTATAGCACTTATGTTGTTTTTATTTAATGCATCCATTACATAAATTTCTTGTTTAAAGGATTTAAAAAAGATCAAGTATATGACATTGTAATAATTATAAACGGCACTTGCTTCAGTTAATTTCTGAGCGGTTTCATCTCTTTTATCATTTAAAGTAACATTGTTTTTGCAGCAAAATTTTTATAAGCAGAATTTAATTTTCGTGTTGCAGTATCTTGCTTATTAGATGCAATTTCTTTTGCTAATAAGTAAGCTTCCATCGCATCGTAGGATTGCTCTGCAATGTCTTCCATATTCATTAATTTGGAATAATCTTCTGTCATAACAGCATAACTAACTTTTAAGTAAGAGTATGCAGAATCTTTTAAACTTTTGTCACCTTTATAGCTTGGCATTTTCCATACATAATCTTTAGATTTTTTTATGTTTTCAATAATTTCATTTCTTTTTTTCTCAACTTTGCGTGCGCTTTTGTTATGTGAAACTGCATTCGTATAACTCCATAAATCTGCTTGTACGTTATCTAATAATTTTGATATATCACTCATGTAATCGACTGGTGATGCATAGGTTGTTTGTGCGTTTAGATAATTATTGGTTACTAAAAAAAGTGAACAAAATAATACAAAAATATTTTTTTTCATGAGCTTGATTTTATTTAATAATTTATTTTATTTCAATTAAGTCGTTTATAATATGATATGCTTCTTCAATATAAAAATCATTTTGAATACTTTTAATGGTTTGTTCGTTTAATTGTTTTGAAAAATCGTTTACCTTATAAACAGTTTTGTCCAAATCGTTATTTAAAACACTATATGCTTTTGAAGTAGATGCATTTAAAGAATCTAAGGATTTTTCAAAAGAAGCATAACGCTTTTTTTAATTGCCTGTAATTTTCAATATTCAGCGAAACAGTAGTTGTTTCTTTTGTATCTTTTGCATAGAATCGTTGAGTGAAATTACTTCTTTAAATAAATTATTGTTGACAATTCGTTGTGTGCTTTTAGATGATAAAGCATTAATTGGCAACGAAGGAAGCGCAGTAAAATAAATATTTTTACTACAGTATCAAAAGCCAAAGCATATTTTTGTGTCGATTCTTTTTCATTAGAAAATAAAGAAAAATCAGGCAACATAATGTCAGGTTTAATTCCTTTATTCTGATGACTAAATGTTGAAACTCGATAAAATTTCCGCATAGTGATATTTAAATAACCAATATCAGATTTCTCATTTCCTGTCATAGTTTCTAAACTAAAATTTGCATCTAGCGGTGCCGTAATTTGTGCAGTGCCTTTTCCAAACGTAGTATTTCCAACAATAACTGCTCTGTTGTAATCTTGCAACGTAGCAGAAACCATTTCTGATGCAGAAGCACTTTGTCCATTTATCATTACTATTAATGGACCATCATATGCAGTTCCACGATTCATGTCTTTTAGTGTTGTTATTTTATTGTCTTTGTCTTTTACAACACAAAGCGGACCTTCGTTAATAAAAATACCAGCTAAATTTAGCGCTTCTTTCATTGAGCCACCACCATTAAATCGAATGTCTAAAATCAATCCTTCAATTTTTTCTTCTTGCAATTTAGAAATTTCCTTAGCTACATCATTACCACATCCTAATGGATTTTTATTTTCTCTTTCATCATAAAAACTCGGTAGCGAAATATATCCTATTTTTTTAGTGCCGTTTAAAATATAACTTCTTACAATGTTGTCTTCTTGTTCTGTTTTTTCTTTATAAAGCGATACCGTTTTTATTTGACCATTTGGTTTTCTTACTGTTAATGCTAAGGTTGATGATTCGCTATTAGAGTCGAAAATATCTTCCATTTCTTCATTATCTACAAATGTTAAATCAACTGTGATGTTGTTTCCAAATTTCATGGCAACTAAAATATCACCAGTGTTGAGTTGGTTTGTTTTCCATGCGTTTCCACCAGGAATTAAGTCAGAAATTTCAAACTCACCATTTTTATTTTCGTCAATATAAAATCCAAATGACATTCCATCTTTCGAAATCATTGAAATAAAATCATCTTTTTCACTTGTTGTAAAATAGATGCTGTGTGGGTCGAATCGATTGGCAATAGCATTTAAAAAATGTTTACCTATAAAATTTTCTAAACCTTCAGGACAATTTAGAATGCGTTTAATTTTTCTGTTATTCAGGTTTTTAATTTTTTCTCTGAAAAAAGGTTCTGTAGATAAGATAGTTTTTGAATCTGTTTGTAAAATGTCTGGATATTTTATACTTGGCTGAAACATTGCTTTTAATGTTTGATATTTTAAAAATTGATACCATTTTTTATTTAGTTCGGTATCATTATCAGCCAGCGTTAATTGTTTAGATTCGATATTATTAAAATTGATACTTTCATTATTCGTGTAAACAAAAGGATTCTTCGATTGAAATTTTATTACTGTATCTGCATAGAGTAATTTTAATTTATACAAGGTTAATAAATCATTTAAGAAATCACAATTTCCATTATTGATTTGGGTAAAAATTTTTGTCTTGTGTTTTTCGAGAGCTGACAATTCTGTTTTAGAAAAATAAAATCCTTTTGGATCTAAACTTTTTAGTACATCAAAAAATATTTCTGATGATGTCACTTCGTCTAACTTAATTGGTTTGTAATGGAATTTTTCCATTTCTTTTAATAAAATAGATGCTTTCTTGCACGTTGCATAATTACTTTGTGCAAATACAAAAGCATTCGACAACAAGTATAATAAAATGATAAAAGTCTTTTTCAATGTATGTAAAGAATCAAATTTAAAAAATTAAAAATAACTAAATTTATCAAATACTCTACCAAAATCTATAAAAAAGATTAAAGAAAATAAAAGGCAATACAATAAAATAAAAACTGTTTCGTTATAGATTTAAATCACATTTTTATTGTTTTTGCCGTACAAAACAATTGAATTATTTTATAACCAATAAACTACTAGCAAATGAAACACCTGATTTCAATTGTGTTACTATTAACACATTGGCATTTGTTTGCCTTCAAAGATGTAAAATCTATTTTCTACTTTGATTCAGATATTGATACGTTAAATGAATTACAATATCGTGAATTACTTGATTTTATTAGTAATTCAACTTCAATCAAACAATATAAAGAAGTTTATGTTGTTGGTTTTACAGATGCTGATGGAACCAATCAATACAATATAGATTTATCAAAACGACGTGCAGATTTTGTTTCAAACCTATTGATAAAAAACGGATTGCCTTTTAATCTACTTGATAAAAATTTTAAAGGTGAAGAAAATCCTGTCGCAAAAAATAATACTGAAATAAATAAAAGTAAAAATCGTAGAGTTGAAATAACCATGCGAATGTTTGATATTCAAAAAGCTGCAGATATAGTAAAAGAAATTAACGGAAATCCAGAACAGGTTTTTATTTTAGATAATACAAAGATAATTCCATAGAAGGAAAAAATGGAATTAAATTTATTTTTCCTCCTTTTGTTTTGATATAAAAAGCAATAAAAATCTGATTTTAAAAACATAAAATTGTTTTAACAGAAGTAACGAATCCAATCCAAGGTTTTTTAGCAATGTTTTGGCTGAAAGTAACAACAAGCTTTTACAAAGTGGTGGTATGTTTAAAGTAAATGCATACTTAGAGAATGTGCCATTAAAAATGAAAAAAGACATGAATTATATTGTTCAGATAAATAATCAAAACTTGCAAAATGACATGACCGTTTTTGCACCAAACACACAACAACAAGATGGTTTGGTGCGTTGGGAAACTCATCAGTTGCGTTTGAGAAAACTTCATCGTTTAAAGGTGTTCGTCCTGTTTTGGAGTTAGATACCAATTTGATAAGGAATTGGAAATTGACTGCACAATCAAACATGGAAATAAAAAATATTGACTTTAAATTGCCTGTGAAGCCAATAAAACCTACTGTTTCCAAGCGACCGTACTTGCCATATAAACCTGTCATTACCGCAAAAAGATATAAAGTGTCATGGTTAAAGAAGTTGTTTTTATCAAAAGCCGAAAAGAAAAATCAGGTGAATAAATATTATGATATGGATATGTTGGTGTATCAAAAACAAATGGGAAAATATAATACCAAACTGTCAAAATTTTTATCCGATTCTGCAACGTATGAACAACGAATGGAAAATTACATTACAACAAATAAATTGTTTAAAGATTCTATCAAAACTATAGTAGATAAGTTTGAGCAATATCGGCTTGCTGTTTATGAAGAAGAATTTTTACATAGTTTTAAAGTCGTTCAACCAAAACTTGTAAAGCAATTAAAAAATAAATCGATTACTACACACGATTTTTATAATTATGTTTTATTGGAATGCAATGAGCAGTTTTATAAAGGAAATCCAAACACATCATTTTTTAAAATTTTATAGCGTTTTTTATAAAAGTGTTGATGCTGTCAGTAAGCCAGAATTTACATATCGCAGCACAAATTTTTCTTATTTCAGAGCTTCCAGATGTGAAGATGTGATGGTGCTTCCATATTTATTTAATACTGTTTTTGCAAAAATTTTAAAACAAGATTCTATATTACTTAAAGCAGTTGTTCAAGCTGAAACAAAATTACAAGAAGAAGAAGTTCGTTTAGGTTTGTTCAATCCTGCAAATTTTAGAACATATTATCAGGCATCGTTATCATCATTAGATTGGATTAATTGCGATCGTTTTATGAAGTATAAAAGAAGATGAAATTTTCACCTTACAAGTTCCAAACTACAAATTGAAAGACCAGAATATTTTTGCTATTGTGAAAGATATCAATAGCCAAATTTCGATTCCGTTGGCAGAAAATAATATGCACAGAATTAATTTACCTAAAAACAAAGAAATAGTAGTAATTGCTATTGGTTTGGATGAAAACTTAAATCCACAGATTGCCAAGCAAACTATAAATTCCGATAAAAATCTCAACGTAAATTTGCAGTTTAAAACAGCTAAATTATCTGAAATTAAACAAGCAATACAAAGTATTTAAATCATAGATTTTTGCCATATTGGAATATCAATTTTTGATGCTCCAAATGCTTCAAAGAATAACGCAATACTTTTTTTAGTGCTACCGCAAAAATTAAAATCTTTTTGTTGTGCTAAACTTTGTTGAATTATGTGATGTAATAAAAAAGTCATAGCACCTGAATTTTTAAACGTATCATTATAACCACCAAATAAATAATAAACAGTTTGCGCGTCTTCAACAATAAATGCTGATGCTAATAAGTTTTTATTACTATTAAAACAATCTATTGTTTTTCCGCATTTGTGTTTTGTTGCTAAATCATTTATTTTTTAAACTCATCAAAACCAATTTTTTGATTTTAACTTTTGTCTGCTAAATGTAGAAATCAACAACGAGAAAGATGATTGAATGTCTTTGCTTTCTTCAATAAAATAGTGTTGTTTAATTCCTTTTTGTATGTTGCGTTTGTGGTTAGTGCTAAGTTGTAATTCCTGTTGATTTTTTGAAATGAAATAAGAAAAATAATCTTGTTTCTTGTAGTTTAAATTAGAAATATCTATACCATTATTTTCAGGTAAAAATTTAAAATAAGATTTTATAGTTTTTGGTAATTGCTGAAATAATTCAAACGCAATTTTATTTTTTTCATTAATAGTTAAATCATTTTTTAAAAAAATTATCGATTGATAAAAACTAAAATCAGGTAAATAAATTCGTTTCGTTAGTAGATTTCCTTTATAACAAAACGGTAAAATTGCAACAATATCAGGCATGCTGAGATTTGTTGAAGCATCACTTTCAAAAAAACGTCCCAATTTTCAGCCACTGCATCTAACCAAAATGGTTGAGCAAACAAATGAATTTTTGCTGCAAAATTTTTATTCGCACAAAGTTGTTTATATAATTCTTTGTTTGACAATTATTTATTTTACTAAATTTTTCATTCCAACATTCCAAAAGAAAAAACTCCATTGGTCTGCTTGTTCTTCAATAATTTTTGAAGTAGGTTTTCCTGCACCATGACCAGCATTTACGCCAATTCGTATGAATGCAGGATTTGTTTTATCATTATATTCTTGTAGTCGTGCAGCAAATTTAAAACTATGCGCAGGTACTACACGGTCGTCATGATCTGCTGTAGTTACCATTGTAGCTGGATATTTTGTGTTTGGTTTCAACGTATGATATGGAGAATAACCTTTTAAATATTCAAACATTTCTTTGCTTTGTTCACTGCTTCCATATTCAACAACCCAGCCAAAACCGATTGTAAATTTATGAAACTTCAACATGTCCATAACACCAACTGCAGGAAACGCAACCTTAAATAAATCGGGTCGTTGTGTCATACATGCACCAACTAACAAGCCACCATTGGAGCCACCAGCAATGGCTAGTTTTTCTTTCGACGTGTATTTTTGTTTAATTAAATAGTTTGCTGCATAAATAAAATCATCAAATACATTTTGCTTTTTAAATAACATACCAGCTTCGTGCCACGCTTGTCCGTATTCGCCACCACCACGCAAATTTGGCATTGCAAACACACCACCATTTTCAAGTAATATAATTCTCGATGCAGAAAATGTTGGTGTTTCATTAACATTAAAACCACCATAACCATATAAATAGGTTGGATTTTTTCCATTTAAAATCAATCCTTTTTTGTGTACAATAAACATAGAAACTTTCGTGCCATCTTTACTTTTATACCAAACTTGTTTCGACTCAAAATCTTCTGGATTGAATTTTAAATCTGGTTTTAAAAATAAATTGGAATAACCATTCGCTATGTTATAAGTAAATATTGATTTTGGATAATTGAAAGATGTGTAAGTATAGTTGATGAATTTATCTGTTTTTCTACCACTAAAAACTTCTAATTCACCAGTTCCTGGCAATGCAATTTCTTTTTTGTTTTTGCCATCAATATCGTAAACATATAATTTATTGGTTGCATTTTGTAAATAGTTGGCAAATAATTTTCCACTTGTAGTATAAACACCTTCTAGTAATGCATTTTTGTCTTCTGCAATTATTTTTTTCCAATTTTTAGCATCTGCATTTACTGGATCTACTACTATTAATTGCTTGTTTGATGCATTGTCATCTGTAAGCACTAAAAATTTATCATTGATGGCATCAACAATAACGTATGAATTTTTATATCCAGTAAACAATGGTTTAAAATTCCAACCTTGCTCGTTTACTTTTTTATAATAAATTTCATTTCCGTAGGTTCCTTTATACTTGTATAAAAATAAATATTGATTATCTTCTGATGCACCAACAATATTAAACGTTAACGGGTCAGTATTGTCGCGATAAACTAATACATCATTTTCTTGAGCTTCACCTAATTTATGGTAATAAACAGAATGATATTCATTTACTTCTGATAAAGCTTTTCCTTCTGTTGGTTTTGGATAACGTGAATAAAAGAAACCATAATCGTCCCAATCTGCACCACCATTTTTTAACCATTCTAATTTATCTGTCATTCTATTTTTTGTAGCAATTTCATACACATACATTTCCGACCAATCGCTGCCAGCTTTGTGAATAGATACAGTCACATATTTATTGTCGCGTGAAAAACCAGATATAGAAACAGCAGACAAACCTTTCGTATCTAATTCATTTGGATTGATAAAAACTTCAGGTTTTGATTGTGTTCCTTTTTGTATATAAATTATAGGTTGGTTTTGTAATCCTTCTTTTTTTTCAAATAAAATGTAATCACCAGCAACATATGGATTGTCTAATTTTGCATAATCGTACAATTCTTTATATCGTTCTTTTATTTGAGATCGATAAGGAATTTTATCTAAGTAATCAAACGTTACTTTATTTTGTGCAGTTACCCAATCTGTTGTTGCTTTGCAAGTATCATCTTCTAACCATTGATATGGATCATCTACCACCGTTCCGAAATAAGTATCCGTATGTGCAATCTTTGTGGTTATTGGATAAGAAATATTTTCTTTTGATTTTTTATTTCCTTTTGCAAAAATTATTGAAAAAGATAAGACAAAAATTAAACAGATAACTTGCTTCATTTAAATAGATTTTGAACTACAAAGTTACTAAAAAAACTGTACGATTTGATTTGATATTTTGTTGAAACTATAAAAGTTCTTATCTTACTACTTATTACTTACCACTTATTACTAATGTATGCAACATAAAATCACATCATTTCAGCAATACGTAGAAACCTACAAAAAAAGCGTAGAAAATCCTGAACAATTTTGGAATGAAATTGCAGAATCTTTTCAATGGAAACAAAAATGGAATCAAACATTAGAATGGAATTTTGAGGAACCAACTATAAAATGGTTCTTAAATGGAAAGTTAAATATTACCGAAAATTGTTTAGACAGACATCTTGCTGAAAATGGAAATAAACCAGCTATTATTTGGGAAAGCAATGATAGCAATGAACCTAATAGAACGATTACTTATTTTGAATTACATGCCGAAGTTTGTCGCTTTGCCAATGTATTGCAAAACAACGGTATCGAAAAAGGCGACCGCGTTTGTTTATATATGCCAATGGTGCCAGAATTAGCAATTGCAGTTTTAGCATGCGCAAGAATTGGTGCCGTGCATTCAGTAGTATTTGCTGGCTTTTCGGCGCAATCTTTATCAGACAGAATAAATGATTCTGCTTGTAAACTTTTAGTAACAGCAGATGGTTTATATCGTGGAAATAAAACTGTTGGATTAAAAGAAATTTGTGATGAAGCATTGCAGTCAACACCATCTATTCAAAAAGTAATTGTATATAAACGAACGAATCAAGATATTAAAATGCAGCTTGGCAGAGATGTTTGGTGGCACAGCGAAATGCATAAAGCAGCTGCACATTTTGATGCGGTAGAAATGGATAGTGAAGACCCGTTGTTTATTTTATATACGTCTGGAAGTACCGGAAAACCAAAAGGTGTGTTGCATACTTGCGCTGGTTATATGGTGTATACATACTACACTTTTTTAAATGTTTTTCAATACGAAGCAGATGATATTTTTTGGTGTACCGCTGATATTGGTTGGATAACAGGTCATTCGTATATTGTATATGGACCATTACTCAATGGTGCTACAACCGTCATGTTTGAAGGCATTCCAACCTATCCAGATGCAGGAAGATTTTGGTCAACGATTGATAAATTACAAGTAACCAAATTTTATACAGCACCAACTGCAATTCGTTCTTTGATGGCAAGCGGTTTAGATTTTGTGAAACCATATAAATTAGATTCATTGAAAGTGATTGGTTCTGTTGGCGAACCGATAAACGAAGAAGCTTGGTTCTGGTATCATGACCATATCGGAAAAGAAAAATGTCCTGTCGTAGATACTTGGTGGCAAACCGAAACTGGTGGCATTATGATTTCGCCGATTGCTTTCGTAACACCAACAAAACCTACCTTTGCGACGTTGCCATTGCCTGGTGTGCAGCCAATTTTAGTCGATAATGAAGGCAATGAATTGGAAGGAAATAATGTAGAAGGATTGTTGTGTATGAAGTTTCCTTGGCCAGGAATTATCCGTACTACTTATGGTGATCATGAACGATGCAAACAAGCTTATTTTTCTACGTTTAAAAATTTATATTTTACTGGTGATGGTTGCAAGCGAGATGAAGATGGTTATTACAGAATTATTGGAAGAGTTGATGATGTGATGAATGTAAGTGGACATCGTTTAGGAACAGCTGAAGTAGAAAATGCGATTAATGAACATCCAAATGTAATTGAAAGTGCAGTGGTTGGCTATCCACACGATATTAAAGGACAAGGTATTTATGCGTTTGTGATTGTAGATAAAGAAAGTATTGAAAAAGGAATTATTGATACGGATGCTGCGTTGCCAAATAGTGTAGAAAATGATGATAGTTTACGCTTACTGAATATTACTTCGTTTGAAAACGAAGTAAAAAATATTGTTTCAAAAATTATTTCACCAATTGCCAAACCTGATAAAATACAGATAGTTTCTGGCTTACCAAAAACCAGAAGCGGCAAAATTATGCGCCGCATTTTACGCAAAATTGCAGAAGGTGATGTCAGTAATTTAGGTGATATCACAACGTTGTTAGATCCAAGTGTGGTGGATGAGATTATTAAAGGCTCAAAATAAAATGAAAGCAGTTTATCCAATAATATTTATTTGCATAGTTGCGATTGTTTCATGTAAACAAAAAACAACTAACAATGCTACAAAGGTTAGTATTATAGATAAATATCCATTTGTAGAATTTGATTCTATGTGTTTGATTTCTATAGATTCAAAAGATTTTGCAGATGCAATAGATTCCATTTATTATTATGATGTAGGCAGTAATAATCTAATTGTGAGTAATTACATGAAAAAACCATTTACATATAATTTTAAAACATGCAATGCAAATGACATAAAAATTATTACTGATTTTTTTAAAGTAGATTCAATTTGGCAATATGAAAATGATGTAGCATGTGCGCCTGTTTACAGAAATGCGATTGTTTGGTTTAATAATAGTAAAATTGTTGCAACAACACTTATTTGCTTTGATTGCCAGATGTTTTCATTTGAACCTTTTAAAACAGGTTTAGATTACTATCTTTTTATCGAAGATATTAAAGTGATTAAAGATGTTTTCGAAATGAATGGATTAAAAACAAAACATGTTTTTGAACAATCGATAGTTCCGCCACCACCGCCAACAAAGAGTAAATAATTCTAAACCCAAATGCTTGTCCAACAAACCGCAGAAGAGTTAGGTTTTAAAAAGTACTACACCAACTTCACCTTTTTTCCATCAAATTCAATAATAAAATCTTTCGATAATTTATTGCGTTTTTATTAAAAATATTTTGTAAAATAAGTAAAAACTTTTTCAGAAGACATAACCTATGAAAAATGAATACTAAATATAAAATCATCTAAATAAAAAGAACAAAAACTATCAAAAAAAAATCTTAATTTTAAATAAAACAAAGACAATGTCAACGATTGATATAAAAGAGAAGATTCAAGATTATTTGGAAATAGCTGACGATAATATTTTAGAAGCCATCTATACTTTATTAAGTAGTAATGTAGACCATAAAATTGATATTGAAGCATACAATAAAGATATTGACGAATCTTTAGAAGATTATAAAAGCGGAAATGTTTACACATCTGATGAAATGAAAAAAATGGTAGCAGGTTGGAAAAAGTAAGAGAATGAGAACTGTAACATGGACAAGAAAAGCATCATTTCAATTACAAGAGATTTATTTATACATAGCAGATGATTCGCCACAAAATGCTGAAAAAATAATACTAAATGTTTTAAGTAAAGCAGATGATATAGTTGGAAAGGAAGAAAAATATCCGATTGATAAATATAGAAAAAATAACAAAGGCGATTTCAGAGCATTTGAAATTTATAGAATAAGAGTTTCTTATCAAATTTTGGAACATGAAATATTAATAGTAAGAGTTAGAAGTACTTCGCAAAAACCATTGAAGTATTAATCTGCAATTTCACACCAACTTCACCTTTTTTCCATCAAACTCAATAATAAAATCTTTCGATAATTTATTGCGTTTGCGTAGTTCTTTTTTGCCATTTACTTTCACCAAACCAGCATCAATGGCAGCATTTGCTTGTGCGCCACTTTCGCACCACGCTAATGCTTTTAGTAATTGGTTTAGCAAAATAATTTCTTCTTTTATTGCAAATGTTTCTGTCATAGTAGTTGTTATTCGTAATATGTTTTATTCAGGTTTTTGCCTAAAGTGCCTCTGAATCGTTTCATGAAACTTTCTCTTTCTGTTATAGATACGAAATTTTCATCAAAAGCTTTTTCTTTGTCAATATTTGGAGTAACCATAATAGATTTCATTGATTTGATAATCGTAAAATCAATTGGAGTAGAAGCAATATCTTTACTTACATTTTTATTCATAAATACATTTAAAAATTTTGCCTGAAATGGGTCAGTAGCCAGTGCAATTTTTTTGAATCCAAGGTTTTTAGCATGTTTGTAAGAATAATAAATATTTTCAGTACTGTGCTCTGCTTTTGTCTCTAAATAAATATTTTCTTTTGGAATTCCGATTGCTTCAGCAAATAAAGCCATCATCTTTGCTTCATAATAAGGTGAATAAACAGCAGAACCTGAGAACATGATATTTTTTGTAATACCTTTATCAAACAAATATTTTGCCCAGTAAATTCTTGCTTGCAATACTTTATTTAAAGATTTATTGTCCATCGGTGCTCCAGGAACTATAATGATATCATAGGTTTCTTTTGCTGCTTTAGCATACGATTTTTGACATTGTTTTTTAGAATACATGCAACTAGTGAATAATAGCGGACAAGCTACTAAACAAATGAGTGCTAATTTTAATGTGGTTGATTTCATTGTATTTATTTTTTAATTGTGATTATTTTTGTTGTTTTAATTATTATTCGTAATAAGTTTTATTTACATTTTTACCCATGGTACCTCTTAGTCGTTTAAAGAAATTTTCTCTTTCTTTGATAGAGATAAAATCTTTGTTAAAAGCTTGCTGTATATCTATTTCAGGCGATATCATAGTTGGTTCCAGCGATCTGATAACATCAAATTTTATTGGAATATTTGCTACATCTTTACTGACTCTTTTGTTAACAAATCGCTTTAATGATTTAGCTTGGAAAGGATCTGTAGCTAATGCAATTTTAGTAAAACCCATTTTTTTTGCTTTCTTATATGAGTAGTAAACATTTTCTGTACTATGTTCTGCTTTAGTTTCGGTTAATATATTTTCTTTTGGAATTCCAATCGCTTCAGCATACATGGCCATCATTTTACCTTCATAATATGGTGAATAAACGGAAGATCCTGAGTACATAATATTTTTAGCAATTCCTTTGTCAAACAAATATTTTGACCAATAAATTCTGGCTTTTAAAACTCTACTTAAAGATTTGCTATCCATTGGAGCTCCAGGAACGATGATTACATCAAATGTTTCTTTTTCAACTTTCGCATATGACTTTTGGCACTGCTTTTTAGAATACATACAACTAGTAAATAATATTGGACATGCTACTAAACAGATAAGTAATAATTTAATAGTAGTTGGTTTCATTTTGTGTGTTTTTTGTTTTGTTTAAGATACTTGATTAATAGTTAAACGCTTTACTTGATAAAAAGTTTTACAAAAAGAAGAAATAAGTTCAATTTAGTTAAACATAAGTGTTAATTTTCATTTTCTGAAAGACAAAAACAGGTATAATTCGTCTGTTTTACTATTTTTATAAATAATTATATACTTATTTTATGAAAAAAAATGCATTCATTTTATTTATACTGATCATTCAAACTTTTTCGATGAATGCTCAAACGTACAAAGCCATTATAAAAACAAATTACGGAAATATTACTGTGGTTTTATTTGATGAAACACCATTACATCGTGATAATTTTATCAAGTTAGTGAAGGAACATTTTTATGATAGTTTACTGTTTCATCGTGTAATAAAAGGTTTTGTGATTCAAGGTGGTGATCCAACTTCTAAAACAGCAAAAGACACGGCGTTGCTTGGTGAAGGTGATTTAGGTTATACCATTCCTGCAGAATTTAACGCAAAGTATTTTCATAAAAAAGGCATGTTGGCTCAAGCACGCGATGACAATCCGCAGAAAGCATCATCGGCTTGTCAGTTTTATATTGTGCAAGGTAAAATTGCCAACGATTCGACATTTATAAAAGCAAAAAAACGAACAGGAAATGAAACACCTGAAGCCAATAAAAAAGTATATCGAAAAATTGGAGGAATTCCGCATTTAGATATGAACTATACTATATACGGTGAAGTGATAAAAGGTATGAAAATAGTAGATAAAATTGCTGCCGTCAAAACAGATAAAAACGACCGACCTTTAGAAGCAGTTCGTATTAAAACCATAGAAATAATTCAACAAAAAAAATAATTTTTTTCTGTTGAATTAGTCTTCATAATCTTTGCGTAAAATCTTATAAAACTTTGTTTTTATTTATAATACGATTGAAACTACCAGTAATACTGGCATAGCCACCCCCAAATTCCATAAGCACCGACTACATTTGATTTTACATAAACTGCAGACCCAAATGGATTGCCTTGGCTACTTCTATTGGCTTCTACAGTGTGCCAGAAATCATAATGAGGTTTATCTATAACAGAAAGCTTTATTGTACAAACAGAATCACCAACATTCCAATAACCAGCTCGATTAAAATCAGTACTTCCAATACTTCCAATTGGATGTCCTTTTGGAATAAAAATTTCTATTTTTCCACCATTTACTAAAGCATCGTCAAAAACAGATCGGTCATTAATTAAAAATGCTTCATTGTCAGCTTTAGTAAAATAACGATAAAAAGTTCCTGGTGCAGGTGGATCGTATAATCGACCATATACTTGGAAAAATGAGTCGGCTAATGTTGCATCTGGATGAGGTTTCAACCAAAGTGAATCAAAAAATACTGGTTGAGGAACGGTAGTGGTCGATGTTATAATTTTACTGTCAACAGTAATTTTTAAATCATATTTTTTACCAAATTTTCCAACAAAACCGGTATCTGCTAAAGAAACAGTGTAAAGTGTAATAGGAGGAAATTGTGATGCGCTGGTAATATTAATTCCTAATTGTGCAGCTAATGCAATTGCGATTGAATCTGGCAAAGATTGTATCAATGCGCCATTATATTCTGCTAATTGCACCGTATCATCATCTGTAGTTACGGTGATTTGAGCACCACTCACAAAATAATTTGCCAAATTACTTAAATTGATATTTCCGTAAAACGCAGCATTTTTTGTCAATACGACATACGGTGGAATTCCGTTTTCAATATGTCCTTCAACCACATAAGCACTTGCCGGATTGGGTACTTTTAAATCAATTTCTTTTTCGCATGCAACAAATAAAACAATAGATGCAATGCAAACAGATAATAACAATATGTAGCTTTTAATAATTTTTGTCATGATTTAAAATTTAAAGTTCCAGGTAAAAGATGGAATAATTGGAAATAAAGAAACATTGATAGCAGATTGTTTTAAATTACCTGATTTAATTTCGCCATCTACTTTGTTGTAAATGAAGTATGTGTTTTTTCTATTATAAACGTTATAAATAGAAATATTATAACTCGAACGGAAACGACGATTAGGTCTGCGTTTTGGAATAGGCGCGTAGTTCAACGAAAAATCCATTCTATGGTAAGCAGGAACACGAATTGAGTTTCTTTGTCCATAAATAAAGAACGGCGAAAACTCAATTAAACCAATACCAGTCACAGGTGTAATGGCATTTCCAGTTGCATACACAAATGTGGTTGCAATAGTCCATTCTTTATTAAAATCGTAAGCAATATTTATAGTTAAATCGTTAGTTCTGTCGTATTTAGCTGGAAATGTTTTTCCACCATTGATGTCTGCAAATTTTCTATCAGATCGAGAAAGTGTGTAGCCAATCCAACCATTAAATTTGCCAGTTCTTTTCTTTAAAAATAATTCTAAACCATACGCTTTTCCTTTCCCAAAAACATAACCACGTTCTTGATCTACATTTAAATCACCAACATAACTTTCTGCATATTCAATCTGATTCCAAAGGTGTTTGAAATATGCTTCGGCTGAAAATTCAAACATATTATTTTTAAAGTTTCTAAAATAACCAACAGAATATTGCAGTGCCATTTGTGGTTTCACATATTGCGAACTTTGAACCCAAATGTCTGTCGGTAACGTTGAGTTAGAACTTGAAACTAAGTGTATATATTGGTAGTTTAAGCCAGCACCTGCTTTAAATGAGTTGTCTTTTCCAAATGCGTAACGCATACTCATTCGTGGTTCTGGACCAACATAAGTTTTTACAGGTTTCGCTTTTCCATAAACGGTTGTGTCTTGTCCAACATAACCATCGCCAGTAATGCTGGTGTATGGTCCAATGTGTTGAAATAAACTTAAACGAAAACCAAAATCGAATTTTAGTTTTTCATTTACATCAAATTCATGATCGATATATAGCGCCACTTCATGTGAGTATCTTTTATTTACAGTAGAATTAAATTTAGAATCGCCAGTGCGCAAAGTAGCTTGCGTTGGAGTCATTCGGTGATGCGTATATTGTGCTCCAATTTTTAATTTATGTTTGGTGTTTAAGTAATAATCAAAATCTACTTTTACATTATAATCGCGCACACCAGAATTTGCTTTGAATCCAAAATCTAATTGTTCACCAGTAAAACTAAATTGATAATCGTTAAAAATAAACGACATATTCATAAATAATTTGTCGCTAAATAAGTGATTGTAACGCACAGTAGCAGTGGCATTGCCCCAAGGAATTTTTACATTAGTATTGTTTTTCGCTGAATTATAAACAAACACATCTTTGCCATAATAACCACTAACGTATAATCTGTCTTTATCAGAAAATTGGTAATTTGCTTTTACATTTAAATCGTAGAAAAAATAATTGGTTCCAGCAAAATCAGTTCTTTTTAATGCTGGTTGTGCAATATCAAAAATATAAGTTCTTCTTCCAGAAATTAAAATAGAACCTTTACGATTTCTATCAGCATATTTCTTTTTTTGCATCGGTGCTTGCAAAGTTAATCTTGATGAAATTAATCCAATTCCACCTTCCAATTCAAATTGTTTGCTGTTTCCTTCTTTCATTTGTACATCAATAACAGATGACAAACGACCACCATAATTTGCAGGCATGGTTCCTTTTATGAGTGTTACATTTTTTACGGCATCAGCATTAAAAACAGAAAAGAAACCAAATAAATGTCCTGTGTTATAAACAACAGCATCATCTAACAAAACTAAATTTTGGTCTGGACCACCACCACGCACATAAATTCCAGAGTTACCTTCGCCAGCAGCTTGAACACCAGGCATTAGTTGCAATGCTTTAATTATGTCAACTTCACCCATAAATGCAGGAATTGATTTTATGCGTTCAATCGACAATTCTTCTTTTCCCATTTGTGTGCTTTTCACATTCTCATCTTTGCGTTCGCTGCTAATTACTACTTCATCCAATACTTTAGCATCATCTGATAATTCAATATTATTTCGAATGTCTTTATCCAAAATAATTTCTTTGATTTGTGTATTGTAGCCAATATAAGAGAATGCAATTTGATATGTTCCTTTTGGTAGAGATAAGGAATAAAAGCCATATAAATTGGTGGTGGCACCTAATGCATTGTTTCCAACTACATAAATATTGGCACCTATAATTGCTTCGCCATTTTTTTTATCTTTTAAAAAACCACTGAGTGTAAATTTTTCTGTTTTGGTATCTTGTTTTGTTTCTTGGGCAACCGAGAAAAATCCAATGGAAATAAGCAAAACAGAAAGAATTATAGATGTATAGCGCATTTGTAAATTTATTAGAATAAATATAGAAACAATGCGACAAATTTAAGATTATTCCTTTATTATTTTTTTGGTAAAAACATCGCCGTTTTTCATCAGAATTCTCAACAAGAACATGCCAGATGAATTATTGTTCATTTGTACAGTTTTTTCAGATGATGGAAAATCTGTTTCTTTTAGAACTAATTGACCAACTTGATTAAAAACTTCTACAGATTGTATTGGCGTAATTGATTTATTTTGAATGACTAAGTAATCATTTATAGGATTTGGAAATAAAATAATTTCACTTTCTAATTTGCTGTTAGAAACATAGTTTGGTGAAGATAATAATTGGTAAGCTTTTTTAAAATCTGGAATACCATAACCAACTCTTTTATCTGGTGTAAGAAATTGCGAAGCACTTTGTTCAATCGCAGTTTTTATTTGCCAGGCAGTTTTATCTGGAAATGCTTGTAACAAACAAGTTGCCATTCCAGCCAATGATGGACAGGCAAATGAGGTTCCATTTCCAGCAGAAATAGTTCCGGTTGTATTAATAAAATTAGCTGACGAACCAACTGCTGCTACGTTTGGTTTAACACGAATGTCTGTTGCTAAGCCGTAACCACTAAATGATGCAATATTACCATTTTTGTCTACAGCTGCAATAGCAAATGCGCTGTCTGCATCTGATGGTGTTGAAATGTAGTGCCATGGTTTTGCTCCTTCATTTCCAGCTGCAACACAAATTAATATATTTTTAGAAGCTGCAATATTTACTGCTTTTGCTGCTGGTGTATTGTTTTTTTTCATGTCAGAAGTGTCATGGTTTTCAAAAGCAGAATCAAAAGTTGTATAACCTAATGAAATACTAACAACATCAACACCTAATTGATCGCATCTTTGTAAAGCAGTTGCCAAATTAAATTCTTCTTGTAAACGTTCGCTACCACCATCATTATTTTCTGTTTGGAATAGGTAAAACTTAGATTTTGTAGAGGTTCCTATATATTGGTTGGCTTTAATTCCAGCAATAAAAGAAAAGCAATATGCACCATGTGCGTCATCAGTTGCAGTGAAAACAGTAGAATCATTGTGCACATAATCATAAGCACCTAACATTCTTTTTTCTGAGAATACTGTGGTAAATCCAGGATTTGTATTTGCATTTCTAAAGCCAGCGTCGCAAATGGCAATCGTCATATTTTCGCCATTATAACCTTGTTCGTGCAAGTATTCGCCATTTAATAAATGAAATTGAGCATAGGACGAAACATAGTTATCTTCAAATTCAACATTTTGGATTTCTGCACAATCATTATTTTCTTTTATAGATGAAATATTACTTTTTTCTGAAGTTGATTTTTCAACTTTTTGTATAGAAGAAATAAAAGATAATTTTGAAATAGTTGAGATTGATTTTTCGTCAGCACTAATTAAAACAGCGTTTAACCAATTTGATTCGGAAAGAATTGAAATTCCTGTGTTTTGTATTTCAGTTTTATAACTTTCATTTACAGGAAAATCTTTTTCATCAAAAGGAATATTGAATTTTTTTCTTTTTCAATTGCTTTTTCTGTAAATATTTTTTTTATATCAAAAGTGTGATTTTTATCTTTAAAAGTAACAATATATTTGTTGTTCGCTTGCGCAAAAATTGGTAAAATAAAACAGCAAAAAAGTAGAAATGTAAATTTATTCTTTACCATAGCTTAAGGCAGTTTGTCGGTAAATAAATCCATTTAATTTTGACTTCAGGAAATTAGGTTCTCCTGGAATTGGTTGTGCATCAAGTCGCCATAATTCTTTATTTACTAAGCCAATTTTTCTTGCATATTTTTCTTCAGAAAATAATTTATTTACTTTAGATGAATCTGCAATTTGCAATATGGTTAAGGTAGAATCAAAAACTTTTATGCCATTTGAATATCGAACATCTTTATCCGAAACAGTATACGTCCAATCGAATTTAATGTTTGAATTTTTGAGTGGTTGAAACGGAATTTCATTTAAAAAATATTTATTGCCTTTCCATTCGCTGCTTTTTGAAACAGGAAAAGTGAGTTTTACATATCGAATATTATCTTCTATTACTTCTACATTTCTATCCGTTTTTATTTGATACCAAACATTATTCACTTCAACAAATGGATGTAACAAAGTGTCATCTGTTACATAGCGTTCTATTTTACGTGCAGTTCTGCCTAAATTATCAATAAATTGTTCGGTAATCTTTTCTTTTAAAAAATAAGATGTGCTTCGCTGATATTGTGCTGGATCTGAATTGAAGAAAAAGTCATTATACAAAATAGAATCTACTTTGTAAATAACATAAGTTCCAGAATCATCTGGAAAATAATTAGCATCAGCAGTTAAGCTAACGGTTTCGTATTCTTTTTTACAACCGTTTACACTTACTAATAAAATGGCAAAAAATACACTATAAATTAATTGCTTCATACTTTAAATATAGTATAAAGATGCAAAATTATAAAATAAAGTTGTCTGTAATTTTTAACTTAATCGTTTTTTATTTGTTTAAACTATGAAAATTACATTTTTAATCTAAAATTTAACAGAAATGTCGGTACATAAACTGCAATTTAAACAAATCATAGCTCAGCCAATTGAAGTTGTTTGGCAATTTTTTCAAATCCAAATAATTTAGAAACCATCACACCACCAGAAATGGGTTTTAAGCACACTGTTTATGAAGATGATTGCGTTTATTCAGGCATGATTATATTGCATAAAGTAAAACCTGTGTTGAATTTGCCAATAAATTGGATGACTGAAATTACACAAGTAAACGCACCAAATTTATTTATTGATGAACAACGTAAAGGAATTTACAGTTTTTGGCATCATCAACATCATTTTAAATCAGTGGAACAAGGAACAGAAATGATTGATATTATACATTACGAAGTTCCATTTGGATTTTTAGGTGATGTGGTTAATACATTATACGTTAGAAATAAAATTCAATCTATTTTTGATTTTCGATTTAAAAAAGTTGAAGAAATTTTTGGAAAATAAAATGGCATTTCAATTTTTTGCCACGAATTATACTAATTTTTACTAATTAAATTCGTGTTCATTTGTGTAATTCGTGGCAACTATTTATTTCGAGTTTAATAAAAGTGAATCTATTTTTTGTACTTTTATAAAAAATATAAACATGACTCTTGGCGATAATTTTAAGCAAATGAATATCATACATGCTGCCTTGTGCGTTGGTTGTGCATTGATATTATTTATCATGTACACATTAGTGAATCAAGATAAAAATGCAGTTCCAGCCACCAATATAATTTTTACAGTTCTTGGAATAGCCATTGCTTTTATCAATGTACTGTTATCGCGAATTTTATTTTTCATGCGCACTCAGCAAGCACAAACAATTAGCGATTTTGGACAAAAAATAAATATTTTCAGAGCTGCTTTTATTATACAAATGGCAATGTTAGAAGGTGCTGCCATTATCAATGCTATCTTTTATTTTTTAACGAAAGATAAACTGCATTTTTTTATAGCGATTGGTGTTTTATTGTTAATGGTGATGCGCCGACCAACGCGTAGTATGGCAGCCATCACGTTATTTTCTGCTAAAGATGATAACGTTCAACGCATTTATGAAGATACTATGGAAGTGTAACACTTTAACTTGTAGTGCATACTAATTTTAAACCACTCAAGGCACTCAAGAAACTTAAGAAAAATTCAGAAGTAATTATCTAAAAAAGACAAGAAAACTAAGATTTCTAGTCTTCTTTTTTGCCTTCTATTATATCATAATTTTAGTTTCTTTGTGTCTTAAGTGATTATTTTTGTTTGTTAATTTGTTTAATTATTTAGTTCAAATCAACGCAGTTTCGCTTACTAAAATGCCATCTTCATCGCAGTAGACATACTCATTTGGATGAAAGAAAGTGTTTGCAAAATGTACCGTTTCATTTTTAATACCTGGAAATTTTTTAACTGATTTCATCGGATTGGTTTGTAACGCTTTGATACCAATTTCCATAGTATTAATGGCTGCTGAATCACGAATACAGCCAAAAATAATTATACCATTCCATTCGTTTTTGATAGCTGCAGTAACCAGTAAATCTCCAACCAAAGCACAACGCAACGAGCCACCACCATCAATTACCAATACTTTTCCTTTGCCGTTTTCATTGCGCAATGTATTGCCAACTGGCGTGTTGTCTTCAAAGCATTTTATAGTATAAATTTGTCCGTAGAATTTTTTGGTTAAACCAAAAGATAAAAAAACTGGTTGTGCAATTTGCACTTTTCCTTCGTTTGCATCGTATAAATCTGCGGTTGTGAAATCCATAGTTTTAATTTGAAAATTTGAATTCCGAAATTTCGGAAGTGTTAATTTGAAAATTCAAAAGTAAAAATAGAAAATAAAAAAACATTTTAGCCAAAAAGTATAAAATAATAAATTGTAAATTGTACAGCGTAAATCGTAAATCAAAAACATGAGTAAACAAACTACTTCGCAATTGATGATGGTTCGTCCTGCGAGTTTTCAATTTAATATAGAAACAGCAGTATCGAATGCTTTTCAGAAATCATTAGAAAATTTATCAGCTGAAGAAATTAAACAAAAAGCAGTTGCTGAATTTGATGCTTATGTTGAAAAATTACGTCAACATGGTGTTGATGTTTTAGTCATTCAAGATACAACTGAACCACAAAAACCAGATGCAATATTTCCGAATAATTGGATTAGTATGCAAGCTAATGGAACGGTGTATTTGTATCCAATGTGTACGCCAAATCGACGATTAGAAAAACGATTGGAGATTGTTGAAGAATTGAAATCGATATTTAAAATTAATGAAGTCATAGATTTATCAGCGTATGAAAATCAGCATCAATTTTTAGAAGGAACTGGTAGCATTATTT
This sequence comes from Saprospirales bacterium, assembly GCA_016711605.1. GTDB lineage: Bacteria > Bacteroidota > Bacteroidia > Chitinophagales > JADIYW01 > JADJSS01. The sequence goes on along the minus strand of JADJSS010000044.1, from coordinate 134,185 downwards.
TTGATCATGTAAATAAAAAAGCATATGCATGTTTGTCGCCACGTACTGAAATTGCTGCATTTGAAGCACATTGTGCACAACTAAACTATGAACCAATTTCTTTTTTTAGCGAAGATGAAAATGAACATTTAGTGTATCATACCAATGTGATGTTGACGATTGGTAATGGTTTTGCCGTTATTTGTTTAGCGAGTATAAAAAATGAAGATGAACGAGAAAAAGTATTGAAAAGTTTTGATGAAACGAATCACGAAATTATTGACATTTCATTTGAGCAAATGAATGCATTTGCAGGAAATATGTTGCAAGTTGAAAATGCAGCTGGTGATACTTTTTTAGTAATGTCGAAAACTGCATTTAATAGTTTGGAACAACCACAAATTCAGCAAATTCAAAAATATACTAAAATACTTTCTGTTGAAATACCAACGATTGAAACCATTGGTGGTGGAAGTGCACGTTGTATGTTGGCTGAGATTTATTTAGAGAAAAAGTAGCGCTTCGATAAACTCACGCTTCGATATATTCAGCGTGACACAATAGTCAGACTGAGCTTGTCGAAGTCTTATTTTTTCAATGTAATCTTGCGTTCTACTTCATTAAATGGACTTTCAACTGGTTTGTTGTTTTTGTCTAAAAGCGTTAATTTTATGGTGTTTTCACCAATTGGTAAACCTTCCATAAAATAACCACACCATTTTGTGATGATAAATTCAGTGCCATTAATTACTGCTTTTACTTTATAACCATCTTTCGATAAATCGCAATTTACTACGTAAAAATCTAATAGAACAGCATCGGTTTCTGCGCCAATATATTCGCCTTTTGGTCTGCTAAAAAACAACATTGGACTTGTTAAATCTGGTGCAGCATATCTTGCTAAATACCTTGATTTACCTGTAATAACAGATGAAAGTACGTATGCATTTTTATTTTTTATGCTTTCGTGATAAGAACGAGATAGAAATGATAATACGGTGTGTTGTCCATCATTCGAAGCTTTTAATTTTCCAGCGTTAGTATAAACTGCAGTGTATGGTTCATTGTCAACAATAACATGTACGTGTTGTCCTTTCGCAGCATTTGCGCAAGTCTTCAAGCCAGTTAAATCTGATTGTTTTCCGAATTCATAGTTTGTTGCAGTAAAATTTAGACCAAATTTATTGCTATCTAAATCTGCTGAACCAGCAGATAATTCTTGTGTGAGTGTTGCGTTTTCAAATTGTTCAACAGAAAATAATTCTGTTAGTGTAATTCCGTTTTTTTGTAGAGTTGTCAATGTTGCAGATTTATTTTTGTCATTATCATTATTCGTTGCAGTTGCTTTTCTGTTGCAAGAAAAAATGCTGACAATTAAAATTGTTGGTAATAATAGTATGTAAAACTTTTTCATGATTTCAATTTTATCAAAGTTGGTGTTTTTCTTTCAGATTTTCAAGGAAATAAAGTGCGTGAATGTTATTTATCTTTAAATCTTTATTTGCTGGTTTTATTTTTAGATGTTCATAAATTTTATGATACAAAAACAAGGTGTTGTTGGCATCTTTTTGTTCACTTTCAGCATTTAAGTGTTTAATGGTTTCTGTAATTTTTTTTGGTAAAATAGCTTTTGCAAATTTCTTCACACTATATAAATAATTAGTAGCATCGTGGTTTGGTTTTTTATAAATTACATTATATGTTTTGAAGATTCCATCAAATAAGTAGTTGTTGTAAAAAGTTTGTTGCATTCTATTTTTTATATCCAAACTATACCAAAAATCAATCCAGTTCGTATTCCAAAAAGGCAAATAATATTCCAATCCAAAATAAGAATATACATGAACTGAGTTTATGATAAATTTTGACACTCTGTTTTTTATAAACCATTCTTGGTAGCCATTCCAGGAATTTTCGTAAGCAGTGCTTCTTAATGGAATTTGGTATTTTTCAAAAATATAATTCTTAATATCTACTCTTTTTATCGGTTCAAAAATACTTCCTGCGTGTAAGTCTTGGCAAAAACCATTCAATATTATACCATTTTCAGGTAATAAATTTTCTTGTTTCATGTATAATAAAGCAAAAAAATCTTGTTCGTGAGGCAACGAAGTATAATGATGATTTGAGTTTGAATAATTATTCCAGTTCTCTGTAAAAAAAGTTGTTAGTAGTTCATCAGTATATTCTATAAAATGCCATTCGTAATTTAATTTTTCTGCTACATTTTTTGCAATTAATACTTCATAGCTTTCTTTTTTTCCGTACGTAAAACATTCAACATTAGTAATATTATTTTGCTTTAATAAACAAACTAAATAACGCGAATCATAACCACCAGAAAGTGGAACTAAAATAGTTTTATTTGCTGAAATTGTTTTTATTTTTTGGATTAGTTCATTTTCTACTTGCTTTAAAGTGTCAATATTTGCTGATAGTTTGGCTTTAGAACTGTGTTTGTAGTGTGTTTTTATTTCAAATTGCTGAGTAGTAGTGTTGATGATCGCATATTCACCAGCTTGTAGCTGATGGCAATTGTTTAATAATGTTTCATTTTCTTGTGTGCAGTAGATTTTTTCAAAATCAGCAATTGCATTTTTATTGTATGAATGATTATTGATTGGATTATCTGTAATTGTTATTTTATTTTCATTTTTTTGTATCAAAATTGGAAAAGATCGAATATGATCAACTGCTACAAATGTTTCTTTTTCTGTTTGAATAATTACTGCAAAATGACCGCTTAATTTTTTTAATTTTTCAATATATTCTTCTTCGTTTTTTACTTCTAAGAAATAGGTGATAAGTTCATCATCTTTTAATAAAATATCATCTAAGAAAGCATAACCAATAACAGAAATTGGTTCAATAGTTTTCCATTTATAAACTGCATTGTATGTTAGTTGTACATCAATCATTTTTCAACAAATTGAAATTTATATACCACAACAAATATAGATTCATGAATACACCAACGGCACAAAATAATAAAATTGATAAATAAAAATCATGATAAAAAGCACCAAAACAAATGGCTGTGATGCGCAATAAAAAAAATGCAATATTAAAACCAAATTCAAATTTGAGTTTGTTCTTAACATCTAATAAAAAAGAAATTGGTCCAGTGATAATGCCTGAAAAGTACCATAAAATAAGGTATTGCGCAATTTTTCCAGAAGCTAACCATTCACCACTAAACATCAAATAAAAAATATCTTTTCCAAAAAATAAAATGATTAGTGTTGGAATAATTCCTATAAAAAATGAAAATAAAATAATTTTATGTGTTTCTTTTTTTAAGTGTTGATGTTCTGTTTCGCTTGCCATTTTATAATAAATTTGGCTAATTGCTGTAGTATACATGCCTGTTGGTGCATTTAGTAAGCGTGTTGAATAAGCATAAAAACCAACTAGTTGCTGAGAAAAGAATTGTGTTAATAACAGCGGAATACTATTACGAGAAAAATTATTTAATACCGACGACCATGTTCCGAATTTTGGAAATTGATCATATTGTTTTATTTTTTGTTTAAAAATTTCAATATCAAATTTTATAGAAACAAATTGTAAACTATAAATGGTAGCCATAAATAATCCAATAAAAAAACCGATTATTAACGCCGTTTTTATCTTTAAAAATACGAATAGCAACGTTGCAACACAAGTAACAAGTACTTGAATTATTCTAAAAATATTAATGGCTTTGTAATTTTCTACTTTGTTTAAATACACTAGAATTGGCTGATGCAAACCATACAATAAAACAATCAAAGGCAATAAAATATAAACCTTTCCATAAAAAATAATAATTGGAATTGAAATCAAAGTAGTCAATATGCTTAATATAATGGCAGCTGTAATAGCAGCAATTACTATCTGTTTGGCTTCTTCGCTGTTTTTTCCAAGCATTACTGCTACTTCTAATTTAGCGTTTATTAATTCAATTAAAATAAAAACAATAGAAGTAAAAATACCAAATTGTGCAAATTGTATTGGTGAAAAATATTTTGGTAATACTAAAGAAAATAGAAAATTAATAATTTGAACCAGCAACAAGCCGACAAATAAAGTAGTAAAGTTTTTAAATAATTTTCCAGATGTTGTATTCATCCATGCTAAGTTACAACTTTATTTTCTAGGTTGATTTTAAATGTAGCTTTTGTAACTTGATAAAATAATTACTTGAATGTATAATTTGACATTTCTAGTCCATCGCATATTTTACAGTTAGCCAAATACTCATCATTCGAGCCCAGCGAAATATAAGTGGCAACATCAAAACTAACAAAATTGCATTGATGGTTATATAGTATAAAAAATAATCTAGCCCGAAAATGAGTGATGCACCAACAATAATTAACAATGAAATAGCTACACTAATTGCATAACTCATGTACATCGATAAATAATGAAATCCAACTTCATTTTCGTAGTTAAAGTCGCAGTTTGGACATCGACTTTGCATTTTGGTCATTTTAGATAAATGATATGGATTTGGATCAACGAAAACATTGGCTTTTTCGCAATTTGGACATTGACAAAATAGAATAGTTTTGAGAGCAGACATAACAGTTAATTTACAATAATTCGATGAACAATTGAAGATTAAAATCGACATGTAAAATTACATTATTTTTAACTCTTACAAGTTAAAAGTATAAGGACTAATTGTTAATTGTACATTGTTAATCGTAAAGTTTATGGCTTCGTGATTGTAGGATCTTTTGGCTCAATTTTTTTAGGTGTTGGTTCTGAAGTTCCGATGATATCTTTCATGGTAAAGTAAGCGAATTGGTCAATTTTTACTTTTATCGGAATAAAACCTAATGCTTTTACTTTAACATAACCTTTGTAATCAACACGTACCTTGTAACCAATTAGTAATTTCGCACCTTCTGTAGCAAATTTGCTTAATGTTGGACCCGTTTTTACTGCAATTTTCAAAGGCAAATCAAATGCAGATTGCTTGTTTATTTTTACAATGTCTGCAGCTTCGGTGATAGTGCCTAGTTTTTTGTTTTCGATAAACACATCAATTAAAATTTCATCAATTTTAATTTTTGCTTTATACGGATTGTAGATAACAGCTGTTATTCCTAAATCAATTTGAGATAAAGAAAAATTATTTACAGTAAAATCTTTTGTTTTTACTAAATAGGGTTCTTCCTCTTGAGCTTTTGCAGCTATTACAGAAAATAATAAAATAAGTATGGTTATTGCTTTTTGCATTAGTTGTTTTGTCTTTTAGCTTTTCGTTCTTCGCGCCTTTTTTGTCGCTCTTCTTTTTTAGTTTCTCTTTTTTCTATGCGAATTTCTTTTTTAGTAAGATATTCATAAGTCATTGCATATTTTATTTTTGCTGCTTGTTCTTCTTTATTTTCATTGGTGAAATTAATATCGCCTAATAATTGTACAGCATAGGTTCCAGATGGTTCATGATTTGGTTCTAAAAATGAGTTGGTTGCATATTCGTGTTTTATTGGTATAGTAAATTCTGAATTTGGTTGAATTACTTTATCTTTTTTTACAACAATCGTACCAACATCTTTTCCATCAATAGAAAAATCAATTGTAATATCTTTAAGGTTGAATGCATTTTGACTATGATTCATAAAAATAGCGTCGGCTCTGAGTGTTGCACTTTCTTTTGAGAGATTGCCTAAATCTAAGTTGGCAAACTTGGTAAATTCAATACTATTTTCATCGTGTTTGCAACTAGAAAAAAGTAGAATAGAAAGTAGAATTAAAATTGTTTTTTGCATTGTTTATGTTATTAAAGTGAATGTAGAAATGTTGCATTTTCTACATGATTATTGGTAATGTGCTTTATCAGATATCTATTGTCTTTTTTATCAAAAAAGATATACCACATTGTTCTTTTTGTTCTTTTATAAGTGATATAAAAATTTCCGAAATGAGTTATTTTTTGTGGTGTATTTTTATGTTGAATTGAATGAATGTTGTTTTCTACAAAGGCGATTAAATCTTCTACATAACTTGTGGCATTTTCTTTTAAAATGAAATAATTTTTCAGAAATAAAATATCAATTAATTCATTTAAATAGATCTCAACAATTGGATTGTAAATGATTATTATTTTTTCCAAGGTAATTTTTCAATGTGGTTTTTAACTTTATTCAACAACTCTTTTCCAGTAAGTCCATTTTTCCACTCTTTTTCAAAATCATCTTCGGTTTTAGAAATTGTTGAAATTCCAATTTTATGTAGAAATGGTTCTAATTTTTCACCATATTTTTTTAAATTAATACGAACGTATGTATTTTCTCCTTTTGCATTTTTTTCAAATTGTATGCCTGAAATTGCTGCCATAAAATCTTTTTACGAAGTTAAAAAAAATGTTTTTTTATTGATGTAAATATTTGTTAATGAAATTGCATAAAAATTTACCAACTACCTGAACTTCCACCACCACTGAAACCACCACCACCAAAGCCGCCAAAACCACCGCTGCTGCTTCCACCACCTGACCAGGAACTTCCACCAGTTGAAATCCAGCCACCACTTCCACCAGTGTATCCACCATTATTATTGTGTTTTGATGCGTAAAGTATAAATATAATAACTATCAATAAAATTAATGCAAATGCCCAAGTTGGCAGTTCATCATTATTGGCTGCATAATCGCTTTCACTTGGTTGAAAACTTCCAGTCATTAAAGCAAATAACCTATCAACTGCATCATCTAATCCTTTATAATAATTACTTTGTTTAAAAGCTGGAACCATTAATTCATCACGAATATGTTTGCAACTGTAATCTGTTACATTTCCTTCTAAACCAGTTCCAACTTCAATACTGATTTGTCTGTCATCTTTAGCAACTAAAATTAAAATACCATTGTCTTTTCCTTTTTGTCCAATTGCCCATTTTGTAGCCAAGCGATAACCAAAATCTCTAATTTCATTACCTTCTAAAGAATTAATGGTTACAATTGTAATTTGCGATGATGTAGAATCGTTATAAGCCACCAGTTTTTCCTCTAAACGTTCTTCATTTTCACTGCTAATAATATTGGCAAAATCATTTACTAAACGCGGTGGATTGGGTATTGCTGGAATATCTTCATCTTTTGAATAAGCAATACTGTTTGCAAAAAATAGAATTGCAAGTAAAAAAAGAGTATTTATTTTTTTATTCAAAAGAGATTTCATCGTCTAGTTCATTGTGTTTCCAGTTATCAGTTTGTGGAAAATAGTTTATTAAAATTTCACTGATACGTTCAATACTTTCAACAATACCTTTGCAATAGTTGGATTCCAAAAAGTCGTTGTGTAATTTTTGAGTAATAGAATTCCAAAAGTCATTGTCAACTTTCTGATGTATAGCTTCATCACCGATTACTGCAAACTTTCTGTCTTCTGCAGCAATATATATTAGAACACCGTTTTTAAAAAGAGTTTTATCAATATTTAAATGATAAAAAAGCTTAACTGCTCTGTCAAATGCTTTTTCATCACATCTGTCATCAATATGCACACGAATTTCACCAGTAGTTTCTAACTCGGCTTTACGAATAGTTGCTACTATTAAATCTTTTTCGTATTCTTTTAAAAAGTTTTTAGCAGATGCCATGATGATTTATGATAGACTATTAACGATTACTTTATAACCTGTATCTAAAGACAAATTTCTAATGACTAATCAAACTTAAATTTTGGTGCTTTTTCGGTGCCAGTATCTGCTTTAAACATTTCCTTTTGCTTAAAACTGAAAATACCAGCCGTTACATTTGATGGAAAAGATCGAATTTTAATATTATAAGATTGAACAGCATCATTATACTTTTGACGAGCAATCGTAACTCTGTTTTCTGTTCCTTCTAATTGATTCATTAAATCCTGGAAAGCTTGTGTTGCTTTTAATTGCGGATAATTTTCAGAAACTGCTAATAAACGCGACAATGCTCCGTTTAATTGTGCTTGTGCCTGCTGAAATTTTGCCATGTTTTCTGGTGTAATATCATCTGCATTTATTTGAATAGATGTTGCTTTTGAACGCGCGTCAACAACAGCTTGAAGTGTTTCTCTTTCAAATTTTGCTTCGCCTTTTACGGTTTCCACCAAATTGCCAATTAAATCTGAGCGACGTTGGTATTGTGCTTCTACATCGGCCCAAGCTTTTTTTACACCTTCATCTAATGAAATAATGCTGTTGTATGAGCAACTGCTGAGCATTAAGGTTCCAATTGTAATTACAAATAAGTTGATTATTCTTCTTTTCATTTGACTAAATTTTAATTTTTTAAACGTAGATTAAAGGTACTAATTTTTTCTAATGATTTAATAATACATCAAAACAAACAGAAAAGTTCCATTACACTATTTTTATTGAATGAGTTTTGATGTGGAAATAAATAACATTCGTAAAAAAATTGACGATTACAAAAATGAAGGCAAAATTTTATTTGCTGGTTCTTCTTTTCAAACGCATTCAATTCCTATGTTGCATATTCTATCGTTAATAGATAAATCGATTCCAATTTATTTTTTGAATACTGGTTATTTGTTTCCAGAAACAATTGAATATAAGGATGAAATTGCGAATTTGTATGGCTTAAAAGTAGTTGATTTGAAATCATCTACACCAAGAAATATGCAAAAAGATGCCAATGGCAGATTGTTGTTTACATCAGATCCGGATTTTTGTTGTCATTTAAATAAAATTTCTCCTTTGGAGCCAATTTTACATACGTTTGATGTTTGGATAAATGGTGTACGTGCTGATCAAAATGCCAACCGTGCAAAAATGAAAGAAGAGCAAGCAACACCACAAGGTGCCATGCGTTATCATCCAATGTTGACTTGGACAAAACAAATGATTTGGCAATATATTAAAGAGTATAAAATTCCAGTACATCCTTTAGATGCTGCTGGTTACACCAGTATTGGCTGCGAACCATGTACACGAAAAATAGATGTTTCGCAAATGGGTGATGAGCGCATGGCTCGTTGGTTTGGATTAAATAAAACAGAATGTGGTTTGCATACGGAACTAATTAAATAGAAGTTAAAAGTTATAAAGTTATAGATTAAACGATTGTGAAATCTTAAAACTAAATTCATCAAAACGACTTATAACTTATAACCATTAACGAATAACTTAAAAGCAAATGAAAGTATTAATAACAGGTGGTGCAGGATATTTAGGAACAGAACTCGTGAAAAAGCTAGTTCAGATTCCGAAAGTAAAGGAGATAGTGGTTTATGATAATTTGGATAAAGGACGTTACAATTTTTTTCTGTGTACTTGCATAGGTGGCGATAATATTCGGTTTGTTCAAGGTGATATTTTAGACACACGTAAATTAAAAAAAGAGTTACAAGGTGTTGATGTAGTATTTAATTTGGCTGCTAAAATTGCATCACCATATGCTGATGCAGATCCGCATTTATACGAACAGATCAATCATTGGGGCACGGCTGAACTTACGTATGCTGTAGAAGAAAGCGATGTGAAACATTTCATACATGTCAGTAGTTTGTCTGTGTATGGTGCATCTTCAAAAGGAAAATTAATTACAGAAACGACAAAACTAAATCCGAGAACGAATTATGGAATTTCTAAAATGCGAGGTGAAGGCTTTGTGGAAGCGCTGATGAAGAAAAAACACACGCATATTATACGCTTAGGAAATGTTTATGGTTTTAATCAAACCATGCGCTTTGATGCAGTAATCAATCATTTTGGTTTTGAAGCTAATTTCTTGAAAAAGATTTCAATACATGGTGATGGACAACAAATTCGTTCGTTTATTCACGTTGATAAAGCAGCAAAATATATTACGCAATTACCATTCTTAAATGTTGACGCAGGAATCTATAATTTAGTAGATTTTAATAAATCAATAATGGATATTGCTTTAGAATTTAAGGATTTAATTCCTGAGCTAGAAATGCAATTTATAAATCAACATTTACAATTAAGAAACATAGCTGTAGATGAAGATTGCAAAATTTACAAATATTTGCCACGCGAAACTTCTGTATTTAAAGACGACTTATTTCATATGATGAGTCAGTTTGCTTTTAGGTAATTATATAAGTATTCAAAGTATTTAGTATTAATAAAAAACACTTGTATAAACATCTATTTATCCACAATTATCTAATGTTAAGTTTTCGTTTATAAACGAATTTTATTTTGTGAAACCAAAACAAGTTGTATATTTGTCGTAGGGTTTTTATGTTTCTAGACTTTAGGGTCTAATGTGGGCAAACGCAATGTTTGCCCATTTTTTTTATTTAAAACCTATCTAATAACTTTCTGTCATTTCGTTCTAAAACATCTAAAATAATTTCCCAGAGCTGATCGAAGAAAATTATTTCATTGTCATTTATAATTTGATTGTCAAAGTTTTCATTTAATTGCGTGTGCTCTTTTAGATGTTTTAATGATTTGTAGTTAAAACTTTTTTTCTCCATTATCTGAAGCAACTTTATAAATAAATTACTGCGTTGATAAATGCTTTCTTTAAAATATCTATTTTGATAGGAAGCTAAATTTTCAATCTTTGTAATGGCTTCATCTAAATTATTTTTACCAATTAGAAATAAAATTTCAATAATACGAATCGATAAATTCAAACCAAATTTATCTTGTACTAAATTTGGAATTTGATTGTATAGTTTGGCAGTGCTAAATTTAAAGGGTTCATTTTTTACATAGCTATATGCAAAATGAACATAGGCATCAAATAGCAACCATCTTTCTTTTACAAGCTTTGTGGTGTGTTTAAATGCAGATGAATGCAATACTTCGTGAATAAAAATTTTCGCTTTATCTAATTCTTTTAAATTTAAATATGTTTTTAGTGTGTATTCATTCATGCTTAATAAATTCAATCCAAATTTTGATTCGGTTGACATTTGATTGGCTAACTGTAAAGTTTCGGTATATTGTCGAGTATCAAAAAGTGATTTGAGTTTATATAGATAAACGTTGTTTAGGTATTCGTATTTAAATAGCGAGTTCTGATATTGATTATATTCGGCAATAAACTTGTTGCAGATTAAATTAATTTGTTTGTTGTCTCTTTTTATTTCAAAATAAAACAGATTACTTCTGATTAAGAAAAAGAAAACTAACAACGAATTTGATTTTTTTAAAATGGCTTCGTATTTTTTTAACTCAATTTCTATTTCCTGTAATTTTTCTGTTTGGTTTTTCTTTAAGCTATGGCTGAGCAGATAAATTTTAGAATAGATAATTTGTGCAGCTTGTTCATTTTCATATTCGATTACATATGTGTCGTATGCTTTCTTTTCTGTTTCATAAGCTTTTTCATTTCCCGTCATGCCATAATGCACTAATAGTTTGAATGAAAACTCTTTGAGAATGTCATAGAAGTTATTTTTTTTGGCAATTTGGTAATTGTCCAAGATTAGTTTAATAGATATATTCCTGTTTTCTGCGTATCTTAACAATAGATTACTGAGATATAGTTTATTTAAGCAGTCTGCATATTCTTTTTTTGCAAGGTTGGTTGAAGTGTTGTTGTTGATATCCAGAAAATACAAAGTATTTAAGAGTCTTGTTTTAAACCTAGATTTTAATTTTCTGTATTTTGAATTGTCTTTTTCATTGCCATATAAAAGAACCATTGCCTGTAAATCTGTTCGGATATTTTCGTTTGCAATGTTATTGTATAACTTGGAAAACAGTGTATCTTTTCGACTAATTAATGATTTATCAAACACTTCTATCTGACTTAGCTTGCGTTTATTGATAATGTTAATTAATTCTTTAATATCTTCCATGTCTCTAAAAATGTTAAATTTTATTAAAAATATCAATAAATTTCAATAAAAATGGTCAATATATTTTTAGTTTAAAGAAATAAGCAAGTCACGTTTAATTAAAACAAAGCAAACTCATGTGTTAAAAATGTGCTAATTTTAATTCACAAACACTAAGTTATGAAAACAATTAAGGAATTACTGTCGAACACGTTAGAATTAATACGCACAATTGTTGACAATACAACAGCGCAATCAAACCAATATACTTTGGCATTCATCATCACTGATGATGTAGCTGGAAGAAATGATTAATTATTTTTTACACTTGAATATCGAGACATAGAAACCCACAAACTCGAAACATAAAAATCCCAAACATTAAAAACCCGACATATACTGTGTCGTTTTTTTTTTTCCTTTCTCTTATTTTTTTGATTGTACTTATTATTTGTCTCTTCAATTGTTTTTTTTGGACTCAAGCTGTTTTTCCTGAAAACCAGTCTCATATTTTTTTGTTCAGGTTGAAATGAAATTAAATAATACTTAACTAATTCATTGCAAAAACTCGGCAGCCATTTTTTAAACTTTATTTTATTTGTTTCTACAAAAAAAATATTGAATCATTTTTATACTAAACTTCGTTTTAAGTACACAATATTTAGAAAGTATTGACTTTAAATTTTATATACAGGTTAAATAAAATAGTGACGGTATTTAATATTATTAAAAATAAGACTGTCACGATGTTTGATTATTTTGAATAGCCAACTCTTAGATTTGGATATAACTTTACTGTATCAAAAAAGCAAATATGACAACAGCTTCAAACATAAAATTCATCACTAAAAAAAAATAAAAATTTTCAATGTTACAACGCAACCATCATAACAGATGACGTTGCAGGTAGGGCAGAATAATAATTAATTATTTATCTCCAAAAACCTAATTTACGTAATAACTCAATCTTAAAGAAATACAGAAAGTCCAAGGTCTCGGAACATAAGAACCCAAATAGAAACATAAAAGTCCGCACCATGAAACATTGAAATCCGACATACTCGCTATGTCGGTTTTTTTTTGCTTTTTTTATGAGTTCACCAATTCAAAAATGGTAATTTCTGGCGAAATACCTAAACGACCTGGATAACCTAAAAATCCGGCACCACGATTTACATATAAATGTTGAATATCTTTTTTATATAAACCAGCCCAATGTGGATACACATATTGTGACGGACTCCATTTTAAACCAATTTTTGGAATCTCAATGCCAAACTGAAATCCATGTGTGTGGCCAGAAAATGTAGCATGTATATTTTTATACTTTTCATACTTCGATACTTCGTGGTCCCAATGCGACGGATCGTGCGACAATAACAATTGCACATCTGCATTTTCTGCGCCAGCGTATGCTTTATCTAAATTGCCAAATTTTCCAAAATGCAAATTATGACCAATATATTGCACACCAATAATGGCTAATTTTTTGCCATTTATTTCTAAAATTCGATGTTCATCCATCAGCAAATCCCAACCTAATTCTTTCCGTTGAAAGTCTAATAATTGTTGAAAATGTTTTGCATGTTCTTCTTTCGAGTTCCAATCTACATACATACCATAGTCGTGATTGCCTAAAATAGAATAGACTGCCGTTTTTGCTTTTATTGTTTTTAAAATAGATGTATAGCGTAATGCTTCATCAACCGTATAATTTACTAAATCGCCAGTAAAAAAAACGATGTCTGCATTTTCTTCATTTATTAAATCTACAATTTTTTGTATAGGTGCAGAAGATGCAAAGCTTCCAACATGCAAATCAGAAATTTGCACAATTTTCAAGTTTTTAAATTCATCTGGTAAATTCGGAATCGATAATTTTACTTTTACTTTTTTATAATTATAAGCACCACGAACAATACCATAAATAAAAGAACCGAACGAAACTGTGCCTAAAACCAATCCAGCTTTGCTTAAAAATTGCAATCGAGAAATACCATTCTTTTGTGTTAAAGCTATTTGATTAGATGAAGAAAAACGTTGGCCAATCCAACTAAATGAACGTATCAAGTCATCAATTAATAAAAATGGTAAAATAAATAGTTTAGAAATAAAAACCGCTTGTGCAATACCAACAATAATATTCTTAATCCAACCATGCCAGTTAAAATAGCCAACATATAGCATTACTGCAAACGCAATATATGGAAACAGAGAAAGTAAAAAAATAAACACCGTAAGCAATTTTTTGTGTGGATGGTTTTGAACCAGAAAACGAGGTTTTAACTGCTTGAAATATATACCAATCGACTAAAATGAAAAGTGCAAAAACTCCAAGTTTAAACCAAATACTAATTTCTCTGCGCATACTAAATAATTGTAACAAAGATAAATGAGATATGTTGTAAATTCGTACAAATAAATGTTAATGCACTTTTTTATAACATCAAAAAAAATAAAAATTACGACCATTTTGTTGGTTGCATTTTGCGTTTTAATTTCATTTTCATTTACTGAAAAAAAATCACCGATTGAAAATACACGCACGTTTTCATTACAAAAAATAAAAGTTTTTCAACAGCAGTTAGATAGTTTACAAAATTTATTGCAATCTAATCTTTCGCAAAAAAAAGCGCAACAACAATTTAAAAAAGTACGGCTTGCATTTAAAGAAACTGAATTTATTATTGAATATATCAGTATGCAGCAATATGCATTTTTTAATGGTGCTAATGCAGTAGAAATGGATGATGGCTACAATCCGAATGCAAAACCAGAAGGTTTGCAAGTGATAGAACAAGAATTATTTAATGATAGTGTTGATGTAAATCGTGTTTTATTTTTGATTAAACAATTAAAATATCGTGCGCTTTCTTATCATCTTTATTTTAGTGAAATTGATTTAAAAGATACCTACATATTTGAAGCGGCTCAGTATCATTTAATTCGCATAGAAACGCTGAATTTAGTCTCGTTTGATTCGCCAGATCTAAGAAATAATTGTGCAGAAATAAAAAATTCATTGCAAGCTATCGCGCAGGTTTTTGCCTATTATAAAGACGAAAAAAATCAAAAAGAATTTGATACACTGCATGCGACTTTGCAAAAAAGCATACAATATTTAGCAACTAAAAATTTTAATACTTTAGACCGGCTTACCTATATAAAAAAATACATTCAGCCAATTAAGCAGCAATTTCAGGCGTTTCAACAAGTAAATAATATTTCGGCTTTAGGTGAAAACACGGTTTTATTCAGATCTATTAATTTAAAATCTAAAACAATTTATGATGCTGATTTTTTAAATCCAAAGTTTTTTGCACAAGACCGATATTATGTAGACAATCCATTGATTGCTGAAATTGGAAAAAAATTATTCTTCGATAAACGATTATCAATTGACAATAAATTGAGTTGCGCTACTTGTCACCAACCAGCAAATGCATTTACCGACAAAGAATTCACTGCTATAACAAACATTGATGGTGTTTTTCAAAAACGCAATACACCAACACTTTTAAATGCTGCTTTGCAAACTGGTTATTTTTATGATATTCGAGCGCTTACACTCGAACAACAAATTGGTCATGTTATTACCAATCCACAGGAATTTAATTGTAATTATGATACTGTTTTAAATCGCTTAAAAAACGACACGCAATATGTGCGCTTGTTTTCACAAGCATTTCCAAGCTATCAAAATGAACTGATTTCTACTTATACGATTAATACTTGCATCGCCGATTTTCAACGAAAATTAATTCTACTGAACTCTGCTTTTGATAAATATATGCGCAATGAAACGGCTATCATTAGCGAAAGTACCAAGCGTGGTTTTAATTTATTTATGGGAAAAGCGCAATGTGGTGCTTGCCATTTTGCACCAACATATTTTGGTCTAGCACCACCATTTTATACCAATTCTGAATCTGAAGTAATTGGTGTTACCAAGAAATTTGACACCATTCATCCAATATTAGATGATGATATTGGACGCTATAAAAATTTGGAAATAGATGATTTTAAGCATTCATTTAAAACGTCAACCGTGCGCAATTCATTTTTAACGGCTCCGTATTTTCACAATGGTGGATTTTTGACATTGCCTGATGTATTGGAGTTTTACAACCAAGGTGGTGGCGTTGGCATGGGTTTAAATATTCCAAATCAAACCTTATCTGAACAAAAATTACAGTTGACGTATCAAGACAAAAAAGATATTATTTCATTTATCAAAGCATTGACGGATACGAGTGGTGTTGCGAAGCTGATGCTGAGTTATTGAATTTTGATCGACTGCAGAATATAAATTATTTTACATGAAGTTTGTCAGGATCTCGTCTTCCATCCCAAATACATAAAACAATTATTTCGTCTTCTATTACTTCATAAAACAGTAGATAATCTCTAATGATTTTGACTTTTACATTTTTAATGTCTGTATTCCTGCCAGTGTTTGGATGTAGAGCAATTTTACGTAAATGCTCAATAAATAATTTGTTTAGTTTAATACTGAATACGGTTGATTTATTTCTGTTCTTCCAATATTCTAATATTTCCTTTCTTTCAGCTTGAGCTTTCTGCGTCCAGATTATTTTTTTAGCCATTCTTCTATTTCAGCATTTGCAGATGATTCAGTTAAAGTATTTCCGGTTTCATATTCGGCTCTAGCTTCCATGATTCTGTTTATTTGCTTATCTGATGTTTTATAGATATTTTCAGACAATTCAAAATCCAGCAGGTTGCTGATTTCCTCAATGATATGGCTTTCTTTTAGCTGAGCTATTTTATTGATAAGATCTAATTTAAGTTCTGCTGTATTCATGGCAATTCGTTCTATTTCAAATTTACAACTAATTATTAAAAAGTACAATTTTATCGCTACCGTGGCTCGTGTCTCACGAGCCATAAAATATGTTATGTGAGACACGAATGATGGCTTTTAAATTATTAACTTATTCTGCAACATCCAATAAACCATTTCATCATCATCTTTTGTTTTTATAAAATTTAATTTTTGCAGAAGTTTAATAGAACTAACATTATTATGTAAACAGTTGGCGGTTATTTCTTTTACCATTTCTGATGAAAATGCCCAGTTTATCAATACTGATGCAGCTTCTTCTGCATAGCCATTTCGTCTTTCTTCTTTTATAATTCCATAGCCAATATCTACATTTTGTGCCTGATGGTTGAATCCTTTAAAACCTGCATCGCCAATTATTTCTAAAGTATCTTTTTTAATAATCATCCACGATTCAAAACCAGTTGGCGCCTCTACTTCTGAAAGGTTATTTATTATTTTTGGCAAGGTTTCTATAACATCGTTGTCCGGCCAGCTTTTTCCTTTTTTAAAACCCATCTTAGATAAATCGCTAAAATCATCATTCATTAAATTTTTGCAAATTTGCATGGTAAACGGAATCAATATTAATCGTTCCGTTATAAGTTTGTCTATTGGTAGTGTTTGTATTTTCAACTCGCCAAATATATCCACTTTATCAATCGTAAGCAAATTTTTATATCTTTATACAAACCACAAGTACATGATCTGGAAAAATTTATTTAGAACAAAACCCATCAACGTTATTTTAGAAGAATCGGTGCAACATCCTGATATGATTGAATCGCATGGTAACGCAGAAACATTGCACAGAGATTTAGGTGTAAAGGATTTAACCGCGCTCGGTATTGCAGCTGTAATTGGTGCCGGTGTTTTTTCTACCATTGGCAAAGCATGCTTTGATGGTGGTCCGGCAGTTTCTTTATTGTTTATTGGTATCGCAGTTGCATGTGGTTTTTCTGCCTTATGTTACGCTGAATTTGCATCGCGTATACCTATTGCAGGCAGCGCGTACACTTATTCATACGCAGTGTTCGGCGAATTAATTGCATGGATTATTGGTTGGGATTTATTGTTGGAATATGCTATTGGCAACATAGCCGTTGCCATTTCCTGGAGTGGAAACCTCACTAATTTCCTACACGGTTTTGGAATCGATTTGCCAAGGTATTTAACCACCAGCTTTTTAGAAGCAAAAAATAATATACCAGAATTATGGAATTCAGCACCGCGAGTTTTTGGAATACCATTTATCATCAATATTCCTGCATTTTTAATTACTGTTTTTATAACAGCAGTGGTGTATGTTGGAATTAAAGAATCGAAAAATTTTGCCAATGGCATGGTGCTTTTTAAAGTAATTGTAATATTGATAGTAATAGCAATTGGAATTTTTTATGTGGTGCCAGGCAATTGGACTCCATTTGCGCCAAATGGTGTAAGTGGTGTTTTGAAAGGTGTGTCTGCTGTATTCTTTGCCTACATTGGATTCGATGCCATTTCTACCACTGCAGAAGAATGTAAAAATCCACAACGCGATTTGCCACGCGGTATGATTTATTCATTAATCATTTCTACTGTTTTATATGTGTTGGTGGCATTAGTGCTTACTGGTATGGTGCATTATTCTAAATTAAATACAGAAGCATTTTTAGCAACTGCATTCAGAGAACGAGGTTTAAACTGGGTTGGTGGTTTGATTGCTTTCAGTGCTTTAATTGCTACGGCAAGTGTGTTGCTGGTGTTCACTATTGGACAGCCACGCATTTGGATGAGTATGAGCCGTGATGGTTTGTTGCCACAGAAATTTTCGCAAGTACATCCTAAATATAAAACACCTGGTTTTGCTACTATTATGACAGGTTTATTGGTCGGTATTCCGGTTCTTTTCTTAGATGCTAATTTAGTGGTGGATATGTGCAGCATCGGTACTTTGTTTGCTTTTATTTTGGTTTGTGGAGGCGTTATTATTTTGCAGGAAAGAGATAAAAAACATGCATTAGATAAAAATTTATCTGCTCCAAAATTTAAAACACCATACGTGAACGGACAATTTATTGTACCTGCTTTAGTAATTCTTGGATTGGTTTTGTTCTTTAAAAATCCGGAAAATATAGAAAGTACTTTTCCATTTGATAAAGGTTTTTCTGAATGGAAACATCAAATTCCGATTTGGGCATTTATATTTGTTGCCATTTATATGGCTATCAAAACATTTATAAATAAATGGTCATTAATTCCAGTTTTAGGTTTTTTAAGCTGCAGTTTGCTGGTTTCAACGCTTGGTGTTGTCAATTGGTTGCGCTTTATTATTTGGATGATTATCGGTTTAATTATCTATTTTTTATACGGCAAGAGCCACAGTAAACTCAATAAATAGCTTTTTTTAGGAATTTTTTAGGATCTGATTAAAATTTAAAAACTAAGCCAATGAAGAAGATTATTTCACTATTAATAGCTACTTGTTTCCTTTTTTTTAAAGGATTCTCTGAAAGTAATGCTTACAACGTACAAAATAATGCGTTGGTTTTGCCAAATACAATTGAGTTTGATACGCATGCGTATGATGTAAAAGACAACAAAGATCCGATGTTGGATTATATTGCACAATATTTAAAAGACAGACCAACCATTACCAAATTGCGTATTGAAGGCCATGTTTATACCGAAAAATCTGCAGCTGAAAATATGAAATTGAGTTTGCAACGTGCTGCCATGATAAGTTATTATCTGACAGAAAGAGGAATAGCTTGTAATCGTCTAATTCCTGTGGCATTTGGTGACATGAAACCTGTGGCGCCAACAGATGAATGTAATACCAATTATAATACTCGCATTGACTTTTTTAATGCTGAATTAAATAATAAAGCGGTTGCCGGAAATGCCGTAGATGGGTTTGCTGCAAAAGTATTTGATCCTTGCGAATAACAATTGCTTGTAATTAGGCAAAAAAATAAACCCTTGAAATTTCTTCAAGGGTTTTTCTTCTTTTGTGGATTTCTTAATAGGGTTTTTATTTCTAGTGCTTAATGAATTATAGTTGTATGTACAATGTTTATGTAATGTTATGCAAATTTTAAGCACTTGTCAATAGAAAAACTTAAAAAATGTTATATTTTGATGTAGGTCAAATTAATAGTGTATTAAAATACTAAATGCTAACTATAAACAGTGAGAAAAATAAAATAAATACAAAGTGTTTTCGCAAAGCAAAAAAAGATTATTTTAATAATACATGTTGAAGGAAATTAAAAAAGTACCCGGGGCGGGACTCGAACCCGCACAACCGTGAAGTCACAGGATTTTAAGTCCTGCGTGTCTACCATTCCACCACCCGGGCAACTTTAATAAAAAAGTTGTTTACTTGAATCATGGAGCATGAACCGTAAACAACTAAAAGGATAGTTTGTAAACAAATGGAGCGAAAGACGAGACTCGAACCCGCGACCCTTACCTTGGCAAGGTAATGCTCTACCAACTGAGCTACTTTCGCATAATTTTAAAGAACTATTAGCTTGTTTTCGCTAACGGATTGCAAAGATAGTAATCTTTTTATTTTTGACAAGCGTTCAGGTGATTTTTTTTATTTCATAACAATTTCCTTAAACTTGATAACAATACTTATTGTATCACTAGTTTTCCTGTATCTAATAGTTCGTTGTTAGAGATTTTTTTCAATTCATATAAATACATTCCATTGCTGAGTTGTTTCCTGTCTATGGTATAGAAATTATCAGTTGACTGGTATTGCTGCATGATTTTTCCATCCATCGAGAAAATGGTTAACTGCGTTGGTTGATTATAATCGAATGATAGTGTTGCGGTTTGAGTAAAAGGATTTGGATAAATGGTTGTTTTTATTTTAGAAAGATTGTTTTTTACCGAACTGATGATTTTAACTTTTAAGAAATCATCATTCACATTTCTAATTACAGTATTGGTGATGATTGGTGTATTGAAATCAAAAAATAGATGCAGTATTTTTTATTGTTGTTGCTGTAGGAATATTCTTTTTAGGTGAGATCTTAAATTTGATATAGCCATTTGAACTTAAAGTATCATCCTGTTCAGCAGGCAAATTAATAGAAGTGCTTGAGAACTGGAGAAAATTAGAATCAATGATTGAATAAGTAAATGGATGGCTTGACGAAACCATTTGAAAAGTTGTGATATCAAAAAGAGAAGATAAGGTATCAATAATAGTTACATAACTGGCAGCATACGTGCCCTTGTTTTGAAAATGAATCGTGTATTCTAAAGGTGTGTTTGGTAAAATATATGAGCTATCACCGTAACCGCTTGGCTGCGCTGTTTTTTCATTCGGATCGTAGCTACCGACATTCTGATGGCAATCAATATCCACATTCGGTGCATCATCGTCTTGTGAAAATAAATTGACATAACCTTTAGAAAAATCTGAGTTTCCGCAACCTTCAATGCTGACAGATAAGATAGTGTCCTCATTAACATACATTGGATATTGGCGCGTTTCTAACCTATAAGTTTTGCCTGTTGGATTGTAATATGCTAATGAGTTTTGCGAGATTGATTGAGTAAAACTAAGTATGCCATTATGCGTAATGGTATCGTTTTCTATAATGCGAAAATACTGCTGAAAATTTTCAGGATAACCAATATTTTTTATGGTGAAAATGACAGAATCGTTTCTGCAAGCAGCATGTGCCTGAATATATTTAGCATCTATAATATTGCAAAACTCATATGGAAATGCAGTTGCTTTTACACAATGCGTTTGTCCTAAAATTGTGGAATCACAATCTACTTTTACTTTAAGCTGTTTATGAATAGTTTGCAAAGGCGAGACATTGCCCAAATAAAAACGATACGTATTATTACCTAAATTTTGTGTTGATAAGAATGCAGTATCGGTTGCAATTAAATGTGCATCCAGTTCAATATCTACATAGCTGTTAAACGCAGTGTCACTACTTTCATTAAAGACAGAAAGTGTGTAATTGTTATCAAAACATCTGCGTAAAAAAGGCGTTGAAATTTCTACGTTTAGTTTTGGTGTTGGATGGCTGCAACTTGGCGTTTGTATTAAAAAATTAATTTCAGGATTTTGTGAAGTATCAGAAATATACACATCAAACGTGTCTTGGCAAGCATTGGTATATGTTGTTTGGTTTTCGAGATGCAGTATTACTTTTCCGTGACCGGTATCAAATGGAATAAAATTATAATATCCGGAATCATTGCTCAGTGTAAAGTATCTTTTGCTGTTTAATTGTAATTCCACAAGAATATTCTTTGCTCCAATTTCCAACGAATCATGGAAACAATTACGATTGTTATCTACTATTATTTTTCCGCTGCAATTCGTAAACCATTTAAGATTTAAGTAATTAATGTTGTATTGATAAAAACCTTGAGAACCACCTGAGTTTTCTTGTTCAACACCATAAGAAATATTGTCTAACGTATCTATATCATACTTTATATCCCCTTGAAAAACTATTGAGCCACCAGTTTTATCCTATATGTTTTGAAATGTCAATCTAAACAACCGCGCATTCTTGATTTTACATTTCTCAACTTGTCCTCAAAATAAATAGCTAGGTGTTTTGCTATCATAGGAATGACTTCCATGTTTAAAATGACAAAAGATGTCTCTTAGTAACCAAGTACTTTCTGGTTGGATCATAATTTATTAGGAATTGTGCATGTTCTAATTGGTATCATATATTATTATTCGTCATAAAGTGAAATGGAATTATATTGTTTTGCTGATTTGTATAAATATGATAGTGTTGCTGACTTCAAACCGATCTTGATCAACACCTAAGTATCATTAGCAAAAGAAAACGAATCAATAGCTGCTAAGTTTGCATATAAAGAGTTACAGATAGTAAAAACAAATATTTTCTTTATCTTTTTAAACTAAAAGGATTCTTAAAGTTCTAAATAATATTTTGAATAATTCATGTTGAAAAGAAATTTAGATTGCTGTCTAAATTGTTATTATTATGTGAAACGAAAAAAATGGTATTTGTTAAATTGGAGTATTTGCAATTAGTGCGGCACATGAATTAGTAAATATATTTGAATTTTCATTAATTTGCCTATAATAAACTTAATTTGTCAATTTTCAAGACATTGTGTAAATAATTTTCTATTTTGATCTTGGTTGTCAGTATGATTTAAATAATGGCATCTCAATTACATTAGATTTGCGTCATGATTTCAATACTATACCAATATTATCTTTGATAAATAATTCTATGTTTTCACGATTGCATGTATTACCTGTATTCCAAACATTTTACATAGATCAAACAAGCCGAAACTATTTTATATCTGGTTAGCTATCTGAAATTTATTATATTTTGGGCATTGTTAAAAGTTCAAAGTAGTAAGAACATTTAGATTGTTTATTTCCTGTATTTACTACAACGTTATTTCTTATCCAATTAAGAAATGTTCACCAGTTAAATAAATTTTTGAAAATCGTTTGATAGTATTAATTTTTCTATGTCAAGATTTCTATTAAACGATAATATCAAACATGTATTGCTGAAGTTAAAAGTTTTGTTAGATTAAATGTATTGTATAATTTTTAATGGCTCTTGATTAGAATAACTGTAATTGTAAATATTATATTCAAAAGCATGCTGATTATAATTCTATTTTATAAAGATGCACTGTTTGTAAAAAAATTCAAATTAGTGTAATTAAAATAATTTTAATTATACCTTGTTCTTGAATTCATAACAACTTGTTTTTTCAAAGTTGCTTCAAATCCTATGGTTTTAATCAAATACAAATTTTATTTCGGTTAAATAGTAACCAATGGCATATGGCATCATGCCACGATTATCGTGGAATAATAATCTTTCGTTACAACAACTTCCTCAACTCATCTAACTTCATCAAAGCTTCTACTGGCGTTAAGGTATTAATGTTTACTTTCTCCAATACTTCTTTGAGTTTTAGTAAACGTGGGTCGTCCATCGCAAACATGTTGAGTTGGAAATCATCTTTTGCTGGTAAACTTTTTAATGTGGTAGAAATATCAGTTGCTAAGTTTCTTTGAGATTCGAGCTCTTGCAAAATCTCGTTGGCACGGTTAATTAATTCGTTTGGCATACCTGCCATTTTTGCCACATGAATACCAAAACTATGTTGCGAACCACCTTCAATGAGTTTGCGCAAAAACACCACTTTGTTAGCGGTTTCTTTCACAGCAACATTATAATTTTTGATGCGTGGAAATTTATCGGCTAATTCATTCAACTCATGGTAGTGCGTGGCAAACATGGTTTTCGGTTTCGCTATTTTGTTGTTGTGTAAAAACTCTACCAAACTCCAGGCAATGGAAATACCATCATATGTGGAGGTTCCGCGACCGATCTCATCTAACAACACCAAACTTCTTTCTGAAATATTATTGACAATGCTGGCAGTTTCAATCATTTCTACCATAAACGTAGATTCGCCTAAACTTAAATTATCGCTGGCGCCAACGCGCGTAAATATTTTATCAACGATGCCAATCTGTGCTTCCTGTGCAGGAACAAAACTTCCGATTTGCGCCATCAACACAATTAATGCTGTTTGCCTTAAAATGGCCGATTTTCCTGACATATTCGGTCCTGTGATGATAATAATTTGCTGTTCTTCAGGATGCAAATACACATCGTTTGGAATGTATTGTTCACCCAACGGCAACTGGTGTTCAATAACTGGATGGCGACCTTCTGTAATTTTTAACGAAATATCATCCGTTAAAATTGGTCTTCTGTAATTGTTTTTTAATGCAATGGTGACGAAAGATTGTAAACAATCCAATCGTGCAATTAAGTTGGCGTTGAGTTGTATAGGTTGAATATAGTCTAACAATTCAGTCACTAATGCTTCAAATAATTTTACTTCTAACGATAATATTTTTTCTTCAGCACCTAATATTTTTTCTTCGTATTCTTTTAATTCTGGTGTGATGTAACGTTCGGCACCAGTCAATGTTTGCTTGCGAATCCAATCGGTTGGTACTTTGTCTTTATGTGTATTTCTTACTTCTAAAAAATACCCAAACACATTATTAAAGCCAATTTTTAGTGATGGAATTTGCGTGCGTTCGCTTTCGCGGTTTTGTATTTCCAGTAAATAATTTTTTCCTGATGAAGATAAGTTTCTGAGTTCATCTAAATCTGCTGAAACACCTGATTTTATGGCGTTTCCTTTCTGTACTTGTACCGGTGCATCTTCGTTTAAGGTATTGTCAATTTTTTCTTTCATCAATTGACATAAATGCAATTGTTCGCCTATTTTTTTCAAGCCATTATTATTGCTTTGCAAACACAATTCTTTAATTGGCTGAATGGCAATTAACGCGCGTTTTAATTGCACCACTTCACGTGGATTTACTTTACCTAATGGAACTTTTGAAATCAATCTTTCTAAGTCGCCAATTTGTTTGATCTGATGAATAATCGTTTGTAAAACATCCTGATCTTTTATCAAAAACTCAACTGCATCTAAGCGTTCGTTTATTTGTTGAATATCTTTTAAAGGCAACACCATCCAGCGTTTCAGCAAACGGCTACCCATTGGCGAAATGGTTTTATCTAAAATAGAAATTAACGGAACACCTTTTTCGTGCATGCTATTAATCAACTCTAAATTTCTTGCGGTAAATCGATCAATCCAAACAAATTTATCGTGCTCAATTCTTGAAATAGTAGCAATGTGTTGCAATTTATTATGTTCGGTATCTGCTAAATATTGCAAGCAAGCACCAGCCGCTAAAATACCAACATTCAATTCATCAATTCCAAAACCTTTGAGTGTTTGTACCTGAAAATGATTTTGCAGTTTTTCTTTCAAAAAATCTTCCTGGTAAATCCAGTCTTCTAAAGCAAACGTGTAATATTTATTGCCATACAAACCAACAAACTTTTTCTGCTGATGTTTTGGAAAAATAATTTCAGAAGGAGCGAAGCTTTGAATCAATTTATCGATGTAGGATTCATCGCCTTCAGCTATTAAAAATTCACCAGTTGAAATATCTATAAACGCAATGCCAATTTGTTTGTCAGCAAAATAAATGGATGCTAAAAAGTTATTGGATTTATGATCTAAAATTTTATCGTTGATGGCAACACCTGGTGTGATGAGTTCTGTAACACCACGTTTTACAATGGTTTTGGTCATTTTAGGATCTTCGAGTTGTTCGCAAATTGCCACACGATAGCCAGCTTTTACCAACTTTGGCAAATAGGTATCTACAGAATGATGGGGAAAACCTGCGAGTTCTAAATGCGTATCAGCACCGTTGGCACGCTTGGTTAAAACGATGCCTAAAATGGCAGATGCTTTGATGGCATCTGCGCCAAATGTTTCATAAAAATCACCTACACGAAACAACAAAATAGCATCAGGATATTTTTGTTTTATCTTGTTGTACTGACCCATTAATGGTGTTTCTTTCGCTTCTTTTTCTTTTGCCACTTGATTTATTATTTTTGTTAAATAAATAACCGCAAAGGAAACGAAGTTTATACGCTAAGTTTGCAAAGTAGAACTTAGCGCTCTTTGCGAAAACTTTTGCGTTCTTTGCGGTTAAATACAAAAATACAACTTATGCGTAAATTAAAATTAGACGAACTGAATAGATTATCAACAGATGAATTTAAAGATGCTGACAAAACACCGATTATTGTGGTGTTAGATAATATCAGAAGTGCTGCCAATATTGGTTCTGTATTTCGAACGTGTGATGCGTTTTTGATTGAAGCGATTTATTTAGTTGGTATTTGCGCCACACCACCAAATCGTGATATACAAAAATCTGCACTTGGCGCAACTGAAACAGTAACGTGGAAATATTTTCCAACGATTCAAGATTGTATTGCTGATTTGCGCGAATTGAAATGTGAAATTATGACGATAGAGCAATCTGATAAATCGATTATGTTAGACAAATTTCATCCAGAAAATGATAAAAAATATGCGTTGATTTTTGGAAATGAAGTAGATGGCGTTTCTGATTTTGCCATTCAATATTGCGATACCTGCATCGAAATTCCGCAATTTGGTATGAAGCATTCACTGAATGTTTCGGTAAGTGCAGGTATTGTGCTTTGGGATTTTGTGAGTAAATTAAAAGGTTAATACTACATTTATTTGAATATCGTAAATAAAGTAAATATCTTGTTTATTAACTAAAGATAATCAGCCAATTGTATTTTTTTTCTTAACTTGTCTAGTATTAAAATACATTTTGTGAAAGGTATAAAAATATTATTTACTACACTTACTATTTTACTTTTTGTGCAATGCAAAAAAGATAATTTAAGTACCACAAAGATATACTGGTTTGAAAATATTGGAAGCAGAACCGATTTGCCGTTCTTACCAGATGCAAGTGTAAACTACTATGGCTATTCTTTTTTAAGGAATAAAAGTGATAAAATCGGCATTCGTATTAAAGGACAATACGGATATGCAAGGTATATGAGTTATAATATTTATAACAACAACAATAAAACCAGTTCGGCTAGTTTAAGAGATGTAGAAATCTTGGCTGACAACGGACATCAAAATCCATTTACAACATTAATTCAATCTGACAATCGAAATTACACAGTTAATATTTTGCCAGATATTCCGGAAGCACAATCCTATCCAAATAAATTATTATACCACGATTCTATTACCAACCTAGGAACTTTTCTAAGATATTATGTGCCTGAAATTACCAATACTGCAAATGTACCATTACCAGAAATTGAAGCTTTCGATATCCTTACAGGTAAAACACTGGAGACACCAGAACCGTTAGAAGTTGACTTTACAAAATTTGCTGACTTTATTAATACATACAGTAAGATTATAGACCTTACTTATCTGCTTCAGAAACCAAATACGGTAGAATTTTTTAGATTTAGCGGAGCGGGTTTGTACCAGAATTTTGATAATAAATACCTGTTTGCACCCGTGCAGTTGAACACAAATGAAGTGGTGATGTTTCGTTTTATTCCACCATCCTATGTAAAAAATCTATCAGAAGTACCTGATAAAGATGTACGTTATTATTCTATTTGTTTAGGTGATTCAAAAACGTACAATTATGTAACTCATCAGGATTATAAATTAAAAATTGCGAGTGATGGATATATTAATGTAGTGATTGCAAGAAAAGACAATGAGGTGATTGCAAAAGCGGATGGTTTAAATTTTATTGAATGGGTGCCTGAATTAAAAACCAATGGTTTAATTGTATATCGAAATCTTTTAACAAAACCAGATTATGTTTATTCCTTAACTAAAGTTCCGGATATACTTGAAAATTTGAATCAGGTTTTTAATACTTCTTATTTATATGCCAAAACATATTTAGGCAACCACGCACCCAGTGGTGTAAAGATGACGAAACAACAGTTTATACAAAATTTTGGAAATTTTCCAGTTAGCTATTAATGAATGAAATGCAAAAAATAAATTTCTTATTTCTTATTTCAATTTTTAGTATTTTTTTGTCATGCAAGAAAGATAAAATTGACACTGGTAGTAACATTTTGGAAGATGAACCACCATTTCATTCCTATTTAGCAGATTCACCTTGGCCTATTTCTCATCGCAATACGTATGCACAGGCGTCATCACCACTACCTGGACCTACTTACAATGCAAATATGATGGTGAAAGATTATAAACCTTTATTACCTGGATTAATTACACTTGCAATTTCAGGAAAATATGCTGATGGAAAGCATGTAATTTGGGGAAATACTATTTCAACAGTTTTTAAAGCAGAAGACGATGGAAATGGTTTTAATATATTAGCAACTTTTCAAAAACCAGGTGTCGGTTTAGGCGATTTATTTTCCATTGAAAGTGCTGTCTCTGGTGCTTATACTTTTGTAGATAAGGATAATGTATTTTACATACCTAAAGGATATACATTAAACTGTTACACAGATGCTATTTCAAACAATAGAAATTCATCTATAACACTTAAAAACACGTTTGAAATTCCAGCAGCTTTAAGAAAACCAAATGAAGCAATAGTTGGTTTAACACTAACATATGATGGCAAAGTTGTGTTTGCTACGAACAATGGTTTAGTTGGCTTGATGGAAAGAGACTTTACTAATTTAATTACTTATCAATTTCCTAACGGTGAAGAAGTATCCAATTCCATTGCGTGTGATGAAAATGGTGGAATTTACGTTGTTACTAGTAAAAAAATGTACCGTATTCAATGGACTGGTGCTGAATTAACAACAGATGAAACTAAGAATGGTTGGATAGCAGATTATGAATTTGGTAATTCTGCAACAGGAATTAGATTAGGTGATGGATCTGGTTCAACACCAACATTAATGGGTACAGGGAATCAAGATAAATTTGTAGTTATTACAGATGGACAAGATTTAATGCATGTTGTATTGTTTTGGAGAGATAAGGTTCCAACAGATTGGCAACAAATTTCTGGTACAAAAAGTAATAGGATTGCTGCACAATATCCAGTAAAATTTGGAAATGCAAATGCCACAAAATCTCTTTCAGAACAATCTGTTTGTATTAGAGGAAATGGAATTTTAGTAGTCAATAATTTATTGAAATTAAATACAGGAAATAGATTATTGGATTTATTATTATCTGGAATTCCACTTAACGCGCCTTATGGTGCAGAAAAATTTGAATGGAATTCATCACAAAGAAAGCTTCAATCTGTTTGGGTAAATAATGACGTTAGTTTTCCGAATGGTATTCCATGTATGAGTGCTGCAACCAATACAATTTATAACATTGGACAAAAAAATGGACAATGGACTTTTGACGGATTGGATTGGTCAACAGGAAATTTAAACTTCCAACATAAACTCGGCAATCAAATAAATTATAACAGTGCTTATGCTCCAACCGAAATAGGACTAAATGGTGCTATCTACAGTGGCACACTTTTGGGTATGGTTGGATTATGGAATCAATAATTTTCAAAAGCAATAATTCTTCTTATCCTAGTTTTTAGCAATGCTTGCCATTTTCTGAAGAATAAAAACTAGTGAATGTAGCTAATGAAATTTCTAAATCAATTATCTTTAATAAAATTCTATTTATGCCAAAATCTATTTTCTGTTTTATTGCTGCAATTTTATTGATTTCTTCGTGTCATCATGATGAAAAAAAACAGACAAACGCACGCTTTTTTAATAATTATTTGGAAGCAATACCTTTTATAAATTTACCACAAACATTTGTTGTAAATCAAGAAGACGATAGTGCGTTTGCAAGACCAATTGATTCTGTTATTGCTAAAAATTTAGACTTAGAAATGAGCGAAAATATGCACGAATACGGTTGGGAAATTTTAGGAAAAATAGATGGAAAAACCTGGATTGGTTTGGTGTATAATCTGACTTATACAAATGATTACGAAAAACATTTTTCTACATTCGATACTGCTGGAAATAAAATAGATGATTTATTATTAATGTCGAATGATGTGCAGTTTTTTTCACCAGTGAAAGAAGGTTTTTATCAGTCAACAATTGATGTCAATTTTAGAGTGAATGTTGAAAATGGATTTAAATTATTTCAAGATGAAGAACATGCAAAAATGGTTTCTAACAAACATTATTATTATACCTATCAGATAACACCTGCAGGAAAATTTGATCTTATTTTTAAAACGGAAAAAGATTTACTGAATGATGTTGCTGATAATGATTATGCAGCTCAAAATAGCTTATTTATATGGAAAAACGACAATACTGGAAACGAAATTCATCTGGAACTAACAGCTAAAAACAAAGACAAAAATTGGTATTTTAAACCAGCAACGACTGACGAAACTGGTATCGATTTGATTAATTATGAGCCTGCTAATTATACTATTAAAACATTTGATGAGCAAACTTTAGGCAATGCAGAATTTTTTAGTGAGTATGATACATTAACAATTAAAATTCCCAGAAGAATAATTTTTACAGATACTAAAAAACAAAAGTTTGATTTTGTGTTGGCGAAATAAATCATTGCTCCAAATGCAGCAATTGTTCTTGTTCTAATTTTACGAAATTTAGACCGATTTTATATTCTTGGTCGAATAACTTTAAGAGTTGTCGATAAGCAAAAACATTGCTAATCCAATCTACATTATTGACATCAATAATGACGTATTTATTTTCAGGATTTTGTTTGAAAAATTCAAAATACATTTTCTCTAATCGATTTAAATAAACACGAGAAATATTTGCTTCATAATCGCGACCGCGTTTTCTGATATTGCGCATCAATTGATCCGTATCTGCATGTAAATAAAAAATGATTTCTGGCTTTGGTAATTTTTTATAAACCTGATCAAAAAAATGCTTGTAAAGTTTATATTCTTGTTTCGTTAAATTTACTTTTGAAAACAACAAACATTTTTTCAGCATGTAATCGGTAACCGTGAAGTTTGAAAAAATATTTGGTTCACTAAAAATACGCGTGAGTTGCTGATAACGTTCAATCAAAAATGACATTTCCAATTGAAGTGCATATTTAGAATTGTCTTCGTAAAACTTTGGTAAATATGGATTGTCTTCAAATGCTTCTAAGATTAATTGTCCGTGAAATTCTTCAGCCAAAAGCGAAGCCAGCGTAGTTTTGCCAGCGCCAATATTTCCTTCTATCGTGATGAATTTGTAAATCATTTCTTTTCAAAAATACTCACTTTCAAGTCATCTTTACAAATTTTTGCCAATTCTTCTATCGACGCATGTAAAATTGGATGTGTATAAGTTTTATTTAACGTCAATAATGGTTGTAATGTAAAATTGCGTAAATGCATTCTTGGATGTGGAATGATTAAATTTTTTGAGTTAAAAATTATTGCATCATACAGCAAAATATCAATATCTATCGTGCGTGCAGCATAATTTCCTTTATTGGTTCTTCCTAAACTTTTCTCAATTTTTTGTAAAATTTTTAAAAGTTGCAACGGTGATTTATCTGTTTCTAATTCTATTGCTTGATTTAAATAATTCGGCTGATTCAGTTTTTCCCAAGGTTGCGTTACATAAACTGCAGACTTTTGTGTGATTTTTCCAGCTTCTTTTGAAATAAAATATTCAGCTAACATCAGATATTTTAATCTATCACCTTTATTGGAACCTAATAACAAATAAACAATCATCAATCGTAGTGTTTTTTCAATTATAACAATTAATTTTGAACTTTCTACACGAAAACTACATTAATATTAAAAAATATCAATAAATATGAGAAACTTCTTTAAAATCTTCTTTGCATGTCTATTCGCAATGCTATTTGCCACTTTTATTTTCTTCTTTTTTATTTTAGGAAGTTTAGGTGGTGAAAAAACACCAATTGTGGAAGCAAATTCTATTTTAAATTTAACACTTAAAGGTGAAATAACAGATAGATCGTACACCAATCCATTTAGAAACTTTAGTCCGATGTCTGCTATTTCTGGTTCTATATCTGATGAACCAACTATTGGTTTATTTGAATTAAAAGATGTTTTAAAATATGCCAAATCAGATGACCATATAAAAGGAATTTACTTAAATGTAGATGAGCTTTCTACAGGACCAGCAACGTTGTATGATGTAAAAGCGTCATTAGAAGATTTCAAAAAATCTGGCAAATTTATTTATGCATATTCTAATTCTTGTTCAGAAAAATGTTTGTTGCTGAATAATGTAGCAGATAAATTTTATATCAATCCATTAGGTGATTGCGAATTTGATGGATTTGCGGTGCAACGCGAATACATGAAAGGTTTGTTTGATAAGTTAGGCATAGAATTTAAAGTGTTTTATGTTGGTGAATATAAAAGCGCAACAGAAGGTTTTAGAAGAACGGATATGAGTGCTGAAGACAGAGCACAGAATACAGAAATACTAAATGATATTTCTGGTGCATACATGTCAGATTTAAGTAAATCAACAAAAATATCTATAGATTCCTTGCAAAATTTGCAAGATAATTTATTAGTGATTAATGCCAGAGATGCAGTAAAATATAAGTTAGCAGCTGCAATGAAATATGAAGATGAAGTTACTGAAGAATTAAAATCGAAATTAGGTTATAAAAAAGATGCAGACCTAAACATGATTTCTTACGCAAAGTATAAAGACATTGTAAAAGAAAAAATAAAAAAATCAAATTCTACCAAAATTGCAGTTGTTTTTGCTGAAGGTGAAATCAACGATAGCAAATCTGATGATGGTATTGTTGGTGGCGAAGCTTATGTAAAAATGTTACAAAAAATTGAGAAAGAAGATGCTATAAAAGGAGTGGTGTTGCGTGTAAATTCGCCAGGTGGAAGTGCATTTGCATCTGAGCAAATTTATCATCAATTGAAAAAATTAAAGTTGAAAAAACCGATTGTGGTTTCTATGGGTGATTATGCTGCATCAGGTGGTTATTATATTTCAGCGATTGCAGATAAAGTTATCGCACAACCTACAACTTTAACAGGTTCTATCGGAATTTATGGTATGGTGCCTAATTTACGAAAAGCACTAAACGAAAAAGTTGGAATTACATTTGATGAAGTAACCACAGCAAAACATGCTAACTTTTTTAATACCATAAATGATTGGGACGATGTTGAATTAAATCGTGTTCAAAAAAATGTAGAGTATGGTTATTCAATATTTTTAGACCGAGTTGCAACTGGCAGAAAAATGGATAGTGCTGCTGTAAATAAAATTGCTCGTGGTAGAGTTTGGACTGGTCAAGATGCCGTATCTATTGGCTTAGTTGATGAATTAGGTGGTTTAGAATTAGCAATACAACGTGTAAAAGAAATTGCAAAAATTAAAGAAGCTGAAGTGGTAAATTTTCCAAAAGAAAAAACCATGTTTGAAAGTATTAAAGATGATATTTTTGGAAGTGATGAAAAAAGTGATGAAGCTGCCATGTTGAAAAATCTAACACCTCAAGTTTTATACATGAAACAAGTTGAAAGAATAAAATCTTTAGGTGTGTTGCAGTATAAAATTCCTTACGATTTATCGGTGAAATAATTGCGTATAAAACCAAATATTTTTTTTAACCACATAGACACATAGATTTTATTTGCAAAGCAAAATAGAAAGAAGAATATAATTCCGAAGTTTAAGTAAATCATAGTTTGTACGCTTTGCGTACAATATGTGTATCTAAGCGAACTCAATCATACTGCTTAACGAATTGCTTTATTTTTTTTCTATGAATCTATGTGGTTAAATTTTTTTAGTTCAATGGCTTTCATTTATACATAAAAAAATGTGCGTATCATTTAAAACGATACGCACACCAAAACATCATTTAATAAAAAGAAGTGGGTTTTTTATTTAATGCTTTTTACAATTTTATCAAATTCGCTGTATGTTTTTAAAGCAGATAAATTTGAATCTGTTTTTAACAATTCTGCATTTGAGTAACCATTTTTTACTGCGTTTTTCAAACATACTAATGCATCGTAGTGTTGATTGATTTGTGTTAATGCTTTTGCATCTTCAATCATAATGTTTGCATACACAGTTTTATAATTTTCTTTTTCTGTTGATGATAATGCATTGTAAGTAGCTAGCCATTTGGATACTGCTTTGTTGGCATTTTCAAATTTTTGTTCGGCAACGTATTTGCTTGCCATTGCCTGCATTTGCTGGCTGTACGAGTCAAATGCTGAAACGTTTGTTGTTGGTTTTGCGATAGATAAAAAGACAAAGCTTCCTACTGCTATCAAAAGTGATAACTTTTTCATGTAATTTTTTTTTAAAGATTTAAGAAATTGTTTTTAAATAATTTTTCTGTTTTTGTATTGGTATTATAGACAAGCGTTTTATTACAAGGTTGCCTGACTTTAATACTTTTTAACGTTTTGTTTTTTTTATTCGTGCCACGAATATCGTGGCACGATTGTTTATCGATTTTAATCTAAAGGAACTAATTCTCCGTTTACCATTTTGAAGATGTAATGTTCATGCGAATAAAAATCATCCATCGCTGTATCTAACTCATCATTTAACTCTTCTTTAGCATCCATTAATTCTTCTTTGGCATTTTCTAATTCTATTTTCGCATCTTCAAGTGCTGATTGCACATCTGGATTGTTGCTGTCTATGTTTAAATTAATGGTGGTAGAATCTGTTAATGATTTAATTTTTAATTCTAATTGTTGTTGTTGCTTAGTTTCCTTCTTAGAAATATATCTTCCAGCTGTCCAATTAAAAGGTAATTTATCTTCATCCATATATTTTTCAACCGTTTCGTTCCATTTAATAACTTTGCCTTCTGGTACAAAAACTTTAATCTTTAATTTCTGATTTCTGAATTTGCTTTTTGCTGTATTAAATTCAATAAATGGATCGATAATGAATTTGTTATTGATTTGAGAGATTGATTGAGTAATAGAAGTTGCATTGATCAACGCTTCTTTTTCGTCTTTTCCTTGTGCTGAAAATTCTTTCAAAATAGTGATTGAATCAGAATTACTTGGATAAATTTCAATTTCAACAGGTATTCTTAATTGATGATCATTAGAAACAAACTTTAAAAAACTACCTAAAGAATTAAAACTAAAGTTTAAATCTTCTTCACTTTTATCTGTATAAGCCATCGCCAGTTGAATAGTATCTAAATTCGTTGAGTAATTGATTGGTACGTGTTGTGTAATTTTTTTGTGTTCTTGTATCAACGCTTTTCCTTTGTTGTAAGAAATATTTAACAACATTAAACCGAACATGAATAATCCAAATAATGGTAATACTAATTGTTTTTTAAATGGTTTTGATTTTTTTGAAACCACATGAACAATTCCTGTAATTAATAAAATAAATGGAATGATAGAAACCAAAATTCCACCTAATGATATCATCCATGTAAATGAATTTGAATCAAAGAAATATTTACTTGCAATTGGTGTTCCGAATAGTAATGCAATACCAGCGCCAAATGTTGTAGCCAATAGTGCAATTAAGAGTGAAAATAATACCACAATAATTACAAATATTCCAACACCTAATAAAAATTTAAAAAACAATTTGATAAGCATACCCAAAAATGAAATTATTTGAGCTAATGCACCTTTATTGTTTCTTAAGTTTTGTTGCATTTTATCAGTTTCGTCTTTAATTGTTTTTTCAATATTTGATAAGTTAATTGCTTCACCTTTCATTTCTAATTTTTGCGCAGAAGTTTGTGCTTCAGGCATTATTATCCAAAGAATAACATAAATTAAAACAGGAGAACCAAAGCCAATTATTGCTAAAACAATAAATGCAATTCTTATCCAAATTGGATCATCGATTCCAAAGTAAGCACTCAATCCTGATGCAACACCAGCTACAATTGGTTCATCAGTATCACGGTATAATCGTTTTCCTGATTTTCCTGCATCACCAGTTTTTGTTGATGTTGACGAATAATTTTGTGTTGTTTGTTGTTCTTGTTCAACTTTTTCTTCATCAAATTCCTGTGGTTTTCCCATCGTGTTGATGACTTGTTCTGCATCTTCTTTTGTGATGATATAATTCTTTCCTTTTTCAAAGAATAATTCTGCAAAACGAGCTTTTATATCGGTAATTATATCTTCTTTGCCTTCTTCATTCGCATAGAATTTTTCTAAGGAACTGAAGTATGCTAACAATGTTTCATAGGCATCATCGTTGATGTTGAAAATTTGGTTAGCCAAGTTTATTGTGAATGTCTTGTTCATGATATTTTTATTTTATGATGATTGGTTTTTTTTAAATTTGATTGGTTGGTTCAGATTCATTTCTGCTTAATCGTACTGCTGAATTTACTGCAATAGCAAGCTCGTCCCAAGTGGCAGTTAATTCATCTAAAGATGCACGTCCACTTTCTGTTAATGTAAAATATTTTCGTGGTGGTCCAGAAGTAGATTCTTTCCATTCATAGGTCAATAATCCTACATTTTTTAAACGTGTTAATAATGGATAAACTGTTCCTTCTACTACTAGCATATTTGCATTTCGTAATGCATCTAATATATCAGAAGCATAAACTTCGCCGCGTGAAATAATACCCAAAATACAAAATTCTAAAATGCCTTTTCGCATTTGAACTTTCGTATTTTCGATACTAAACGCTGATGATGGTTGTGTTGACATAATGTTGTTTATTTAGTTTCGTTAATAATTATTGTTCCTTCATTGTCTGTATCAATATTAAATTTTGCATTTTCTTTTTCTAACATTTTTAATAATGCTTCTCTTTTTTCTTTGTTGTCTTTATAATATGACTTGATAAATGCTCTTGCTGCTTCCTTGATCTTTTGCTCGCTAATATTATTCAAGTCAAACGACAAATTTTTATCGTCTATTTTTACTTCAATTTTTTGTGTATTTGTAGATTTCTTGTTAGAATCATTGTAAGCAAAAGTGTTGCAAATTGCTAAAATGAAGAATGCACTGATGATGATTATTTTTTTCATGGTATTAATTTTATTTTAATGGTTAATGCTGATTTTTATTTATTCAATAATAGTTTCATTGAATATATTTTATTTGGTGTGATGTTAAAGTTATACGTTGCATTTTCAATAAATTTCAACACATCATTTTTTGCTTGTTCACTTTCACCATCTAAATACGTGATAAATGCTTTTCCGTTTTCATCAATAATGTAATCCACATTTACAGATGTCATTTCAATAGATTTTTCATTTTCAGTAATTGAGTTTGAGAAATCTAGTTTTTCTACTGCAATAACAGTTTTTTCGTTTTTAATTTCTTTTTTGTTATTTGCGAATGTTTGTTTTGAAATTGCAGGTAACATTACAAATGTGATAGCTGCGATAAGTAAATTGTTCATGTGTTTATTTTTTAATTGGTTTAACTTGGTAATTGACTATGCAAATATACAAACAAAAAAAGGTATTATGCAACACATAGTAGTAAAATTTAACAAAATAATTTTTAAGTTATTGATTATCAATCTAAAAAATTTTAATTTTTTTTTCTTAATTTGAAAATTTAAGATAAAAAAGCCATTTTTTGCTGTATTTTTGTAGTATGATGAATCTAAATTTTTCAAATATTCTGCTTTTTTGCTTACTTTTTTTGATAAAAAATAGTTTTTGTATTCAAATTGAAGCAAATAATTCACCTTATGATGTGGTTCATAACCATACCTATTACTTGAATAAAAATCATTTAGATGAATTAAAAGCTGCCGAATCATTTAATATAAAAAATAAAAAAGAACGTATCAAAGCTGCAAGTACGCTTTATGAAATACTAAATGGAAAAGGAATTGATGTAAACGCAATAACAAGTAAAATACCAAGTGATCCAAATTATTTGGATTCTGCTTCTAGGCGAAATGTTTATGGTTTGTATGACAAATTACCTGAAGTTTTTGTTGAAAAAATTAACGATAAATGGTTTTATTCGCAATATACAGTCGAATCATTAGCTAGAATTCATAAGAAAGTTTATCCGTTTGGTGCAAATATTTGGGCAAAATGGTTTCCGTTTAAAGAAGATAAAATATTTCTAAAATTACGTCCATGGCAATGGATTGGAATAGGATTTATTACAGCAGCTTTTCTATTTTGTTTTTTCTTATTAAAATATTTCTTCAGATTTATTTTTAATAAAATTTTATTTAGAAAATATGTTAGCGTTGTTCAAGATCAAGACAAGATAAAAACAGT
The DNA here is from genome assembly GCA_016711605.1 of Saprospirales bacterium. GTDB lineage: Bacteria > Bacteroidota > Bacteroidia > Chitinophagales > JADIYW01 > JADJSS01. The sequence continues at coordinate 95,964 of JADJSS010000044.1, read as the reverse complement.
ATCTAATTTATTTTCTACGTGGTTTGGTATTAAAGTACTTCAAATTTTTATACCAACTTTATTCATAAACACGAAATATTCTATTCCAATTATTAGAGGAATTTCATTTGTTGCAGCAACGTTAATGGTGCTAATTATATATAAGCTAGTTAGTTTGTTTATTTTTTATGCTAAAAGATATGCTGACAAAACTACTGTACAATGGGACGACCAAATTGTTCTGGTTTTACAGAAGTTTATGAAATTTATGGTGATTTTTTTAGGATTGTTTTTTGTGTTGAATACCTTAGATGTTAACTTGGCAACTATTATTGCTGGTTTATCTGTTGGTGGTTTGGCGTTGGCACTAGCTGCTCAAGATACCGTGAAAAATTTCATTGCCTCGATCATGATTTTTATCGATAAACCATTTAGAATTGGTGATATGATTTCTGGTGATAATTTTGAAGGAACTGTGCAAGAAGTTGGTTTTCGTTCAACGAGAATTAAAACAGCAAGCGATTCAATTATTTATATTGCAAATGCAAAATTATCAGAAATGACAATAGATAATAAAGGTTTTAGAATTCTCAGAAAATTTAAAACTGAAATTATAGTACAACATGATACACCGTTGTTTAAATTAGAAAAATTTATAGAAGGTATTCGTACAATTTTGGTAAAACATCCACACACAAAAAATTCTTCTATTGATGTTTTTTTAACCAATATAAACACAAAAGGAATTTTAATTTCTATCAGCTATACATATAAAATTTATAACCAAAAAGAAGAGTTTGCCTATCGCGAATTTATTTTAATGCAGATTTTACAACTGTCAGAAATTATCAAAATAAAATTAGTACAAGAAAATATAGACAGCACCAATAGTATAGAAAACACTACACATGCAGTCGATTTAGACAGTCAATTAAATACTTATTTTACTAACTTGGATGCCCAATTAAAAAATAATATAATTAAATCGGCTGTTAACGTAACAAAGTAACTGTTCCTTTCTTAAAGATCTTTTCTTTATGAAGGATGTCATAGTAAGATAATGTCCAAATGTAACTATCTACTTGTTGTTCTTCACTTCTTAAAAAGCCATTCCAGCCTTCAATGAGATCATTGGATTTATAGACTAACGCGCCCCAACGATTGAAAACAGAAAACTCTATATCAGAATAATCGTCACAGAATCTTAATGGTCTTAATACATCATTAGTGCCATCATTGTTTGGCGTAAATGCAGATGGAACAAGGAATTCACATTCACAATTTTTCCATTTAACTTTAATAGTATCAGGTTTTGAAACGCATCCATTAAAATCATTTGTTACAATTAACACAAAAGAGCCTGCAGTATCGGTTGTTGGTTGTGCAATATTTGTTGCAGAAATTCCATTTACATTTGTCCACAGATAACTGAATCCTGGAACTTCTGCAGTACCTAATGTAATTGGTATATGAGGACAATCAAAAGTAGTGCTATCACCAGCATCTGCTATTGGTCGAACAGTATCACGTGTAATTGTTACTGCATCTGTTGTTTGGCAACCATTACTTGTTTTTGTTACAGTAAGCGTGAAAGTACCAGTCGAATCTGCTCTTGGCTGCGCAATGCCTGCATTGTTTAAACCAAGTGAAGGTGACCAGGAATAAGTATTTCCACCAATACCACTCGTGCCAATAATTGACGATGTTTTTGTACAAGTTAAAATCTGATCATTACCTGCATTCGCTACTGGATAGGAAGTGTCACGGGTTGAAATAACTGCATCAGATTTTTTACAACCATTACTTGTTTTAGTAACAGTAACAGTATAAGTACCAATATTGGATGCAATTGGCTGAGCAATATTTGCATTATTCAAACCAGCACTTGGCGACCATGAATAAGTGTTTCCAGCTACAGCTGTTGTGCCAATTAATTTAGCAGGAATTGTACATGTTAAAATAATATCAGTACCAGCATTTGCAAGTGGTCGAGTTGTGTCAACAGAAACTAAAACAGCATCTGTTGATGTACAACCATTTGAAAGTAGTGTAACCGTTAAAGTATAAGTAGCATTTGTATTTGCAGTTGGTTGTGCAATAGATGCATTAGATAAACCAAGACTCGGCGACCAAGCATATGAATTTCCAGCAACGGTTGGTGTTCCAATAACATGCGTAGGATTTGAGCAAGTTATAATTTTATCAGCACCAGCATTTGCAGTTGGTGGCGTTATATTTTGTAAAACATTTATAGCATCAGAAGCAGAACAACCATTTGCAATATTAGTTACAGTTAGTGTATAGGTATTTGGTGTATTTGCAGTTGGTTGAGCAATATTTGCGTTAGATAAACCAGCACTTGGCGTCCAAGCATAAGTGTTCCCAGAAAGAGCATTAGAACCAATTACTAAAGAAGTTGTTGTACACGTTAATGTTTGATCCACACCAGCATTTACTGATGGCGCGGTTGTATTTTGTGTGATAGTAATAGCATCTGTAAATGAGCAACCATCAGAAATTTTAGTAACGGTAACAGTGTAAGTTCCAGGAGCAGTTACTGTAGGTTGCGCAATACCAGCATTCGATAATCCAAGTGAAGGAGACCAAGCATAGGTATTTCCTGCAATTGCTGCACTACCAATCACATGTGTTGGACTAGAACAAGTAATTACTTTATCAGCTCCAGCATTTGCAATCGGCAAAGAAACATCTTGTAAAATAGTAACCGCATCATTAGCAGTACAACCATTAGCAGTGTTGGTAACTGTAACTGTATATGTTCCAAGCGCAGTTGCTGTAGGTTGAGCAATACCAACATTCGACAATCCGAGTGAAGGCGACCAAGCATAGGTATTTCCACCAATAGCAGTCGTTCCTATAACAAAAGATGTTGTAGTGCAAGTTAATGTTTGATCTGCACCAGCATTTGCGATTGGTGGTGTAATATTTTGTGAGATTGTAACCGCGTCATTAGCAGTACAACCATTAGCTGTATTGGTAACAGTAACAGTGTAAGTTCCTGTAGCTGTAGCTGTTGGTTGCGCAGTACCAGTATTCGATAATCCAAGTGAAGGCGACCAAGCATAAGTGTTTCCAGCAATAGTAGGTGATCCAATGACAAAATTCGTAGTAGCACAAGTCAAAGTTTTATCAGCACCAGCATTAGCAGTTGGTGGTGTAATATTTTGAGAGATAGTAACCGCATCATTAGCAGTACAACCATTAGCAGTATTAGTAACTGTAACTGTATAAGTTCCAGGTGCAGTACATGTTGGTTGCGCAATACCAGCATTCGACAAACCAAGTGAAGGTGACCAAGCATAGGTATTTCCAGCAACAGTAGGTGAACCAATAACAAAACTCGTAGTAGCACAAGTCAAAGTTTTATCAGTACCAGCATTTGCTGTTGGTGGTGTAATATTTTGAGAAATTGTTACAGCATCAGTATTAACACAACCATTAGCAGTATTGGTAACAGTAACTGTATATGTTCCAGGAGCAGTTACTGTTGGTTGAGCAATACCAGCATTCGATAATCCAAGTGAAGGCGACCAAGAATAAGTATTTCCACCAATAGCAGCCGTTCCAATAACAAATGAAATTGTAGTACACGTTAAGGTTTGGTCAGCACCAGCATTTGCAGTTGGTAAAATAACTGTTCGAGTAATAGTAACCGCATCATTAGCAGTACAACCATTAGCAGTATTAGTAACTGTAATTGTATAAGTTCCAGGCGAAGTTGCTGTTGGTTGAGCAATACCAGCATTCGATAATCCAAGTGAAGGCGACCAAGCATAAGTATTTCCGGCAACTGCAGCCGAGCCAATAACAAAACTCGTAGTAGCACAAGTCAAAGTTTTATCAGTACCAGCATTAGCAACTGGTGGTGTAATATTTTGAGAGATAATAACAGCATCAGATGCAGTACAACCATTAGCTGTATTAGTAACTGTAACTGTATAAGTTCCAGGCGCAGTTGCAGTTGGTTGCGCAATACCAGCATTCGATAATCCAAGTGAAGGCGACCAAGCATAAGTATTTCCAGCAATAGTAGGTGAGCCAATAACAAAACTCGTAATAGCACAAGTCAAAGTTTTATCAGCACCAGCATTAGCAGTTGGTGGTGTTATATTTTGAGAGATAATAACTGCATCATTGGCAGTACAACCATTAGCAGTATTGGTAACTGTAACTGTATAAGTTCCAGGCGCAGTTGCTGTTGGTTGCGCAATACCAGCATTCGACAAACCAAGTGAAGGCGACCAAGCATAAGTATTTCCAGCAACTGCAGCTGAGCCAATAACAAAACTCGTAGTAGCACAAGTCAATGTTTTATCAGCACCAGCATTAGCAGTTGGTGGTGTTATGTTTTGAGAGATAATAACAGCATCAGATGCAGTACAACCATTAGCAGTATTGGTAACAGTGACAGTATATGTTCCAGGAGCAGTTACTGTTGGTTGAGCAATACCAGCATTAGACAAACCAAGTGAAGGCGACCAAGCATAAGTATTTCCTGCAACAGCAGCTGAACCAATAACAAAACTCGTAGTAGCACAAGTCAAAGTTTTATCAGTACCAGCATTTGCAACTGGTGGTGTAATATTTTGAGAGATAATAACAGCATCAGATGCAGTACAACCATTAGCTGTATTGGTAACAGTGACAGTATATGTTCCTGGTGCAGTTGCAGTTGGTTGCGCAATACCAGCATTCGACAAACCAAGTGAAGGCGACCAAGCATACGTATTTCCAGCAACAGCAGCTGAACCAATAATAAAACTAGTAGTAGCACAAGTCAAAGTTTTATCAGTACCAGCATTTGCAACTGGTGGTGTAATATTTTGAGAGATAATAACAGCATCAGATGCAGTACAACCATTAGCAGTATTGGTAACTGTAACTGTATAAGTTCCAGGCGCAGTTGCAGTTGGTTGCGCAATACCAGCATTCGACAAACCAAGTGAAGGCGACCAAGCATAAGTATTTCCTGCAACAGCAGCTGAACCAATAACAAAACTCGTAGTAGCACAAGTCAAAGTTTTATCAGCACCAGCATTTGCGGTTGGTGGTGTTATGTTTTGAGAGATAGTAACAGCATCAGATGCAATACAACCATTAGCAGTATTGGTAACAGTTACAGTATATGTTCCTGGCGCAGTTGCAGTTGGTTGCGCAATACCAGCATTCGATAATCCAAGTGAAGGTGACCAAGCATAGGTATTTTCCAGCAACAGCAGCTGAACCAATAACAAAACTCGTAGTAGCACAAGTCAAAGTTTTATCAGTACCAGCATTTGCAACTGGAGGAGTTATATTTTGAGAGATAATAACTGCATCATTAGCAGTACAACCATTAGCTGTATTGGTAACAGTGACAGTATATGTTCCTGGCGCAGTTGCAGTTGGTTGCGCAATACCAGCATTCGACAAACCAAGTGAAGGTGACCAAGCATAGGTATTTCCAGCAACAGCAGCTGAACCAATGACAAAACTCGTAGCAGCACAAGTCAAAGTTTTATCAGTACCAGCATTTGCAGTTGGTGGTGTTATATTTTGAGAGATAATAACTGCATCATTAGCAGTACAACCATTAGCTGTATTGGTAACAGTGACAGTATATGTTCCTGGTGCAGTTGCAGTTGGTTGCGCAATACCAGCATTCGATAATCCAAGTGAAGGCGACCAAGCATAAGTATTTCCAGCAACAGCAGCTGAACCAATAACAAAACTCGTAGTAGCACAAGTCAAAGTTTTATCAGTACCAGCATTAGCAGTTGGTGGTGTTATATTTTGAGAGATAATAACTGCATCATTAGCAGTACAACCATTAGCAGTATTGGTAACTGTGACAGTATATGTTCCTGGCGCAGTTGCAGTTGGTTGCGCAATACCAGCATTCGACAAACCAAGTGAAGGCGACCAAGCATACGTATTTCCAGCAACAGCAGCTGAACCAATAACAAAACTCGTAGCAGCACAAGTCAAAGTTTGATCAGCACCGGCATTTGCAACTGGAGGAGTTATGTTTTGAGAGATAGTTACAGCGTCTGTTGCAGAACAACTAGTTGCTGTATTGGTGACAGTTACCGTGTATGTACCAGGTGCAGTAACAGTTGGCTGAGCAATAGATGCATTCGATAAACCTAATGAAGGTGACCAAGAATACGTGTTACCAGCAATAGTAGCAGACCCAATTACAAAACTAGTAGCAGTACATGTTAATGTTTTATCAGCACCAGCATTTGCAACAGGTAGTGTAGCAGACTGGCTTATTGTAACAGCATCGGTTGCAAAACAAGTTGTTGCCGTATTGGTGACAGTTACCGTGTAAGTACCAGGTGCAGTAACAGTTGGCTGAGCAATAGATGCATTCGATAAACCTAATGAAGGTGACCAAGAATAAGTATTTCCAGCAATAGCAGGAGATCCAATAACAAAACTAGGTTGTGAACAAGTTAATGTTTGATCAGCACCAGCATTAGCAGTTGGTAATGAATTAACGGTAATTTTTACAGTATCTCTGCAAGATCCAGTATTCCATTCAAAATTATAAATTCCAATGGTATTAAAAGGTCCAACATTAGATGTTGGATTTGTGGCAGTTGTAATTGCAACTGCTGCTGGATTTGTTGGTAATGGTGTCCAAGTTCCAGTGCCTGATGATGCAAATGCAGTGCTTTTATTTAAGCAAATAGATTGATCAGGGCCAGCAATTGAACCACCTAAACTCACTCTGACTGAATCAACATCAGTACAACCATTATTATCAGTTGCTGTTAAAAAATAAGTAGTAGCTGTTATTGGTGTTACAGTTGGACTTAATGTAGTAGAACCAACCATAGTTGCAGTTGGTGACCATACATAGTTTACAGTGTTTGCTGAATTGAAATAAATACTCCAATCTAATAAAGTACCTACATCTGTTCCGGCATCATCTTTTACAATTAAACTCCAATTTCCATTTATTACACAAGCATTTAAAAGTGTTAAAGCTTGTTCAGGAGTAAAGTTCCCATTAAATGGAGAGGTACCAGCAGTTATTGCTGTTCCAGAAGGTACAAAACAAGTATTAGTATAATTATCACCACTACCACCATTATCAGTAGTCAATTCAATTTGTGTTCCACCCGGACATTGTAAAAAAACATCTAAATCGCCACCAAATGGATGATTTATATTCATGCAAACTCTTTGTATAGGATTGGTGGAAACTAAATTTGGTGCAATACCAGTTACACTTATGGTTGATGTAATACCAGTTGCATTATTATCTGGAATAGGAAAATCAGTTGTATTAGTAAAAACTTTTAAACCACTTAATGGATATTCATTTACGCTTCCAACTAATTGAGTTGAACCACCACAGATAGAAACATCATTTGAAGTAACAACTTGCGGACCAGAAACATTTATTATTTTTTGATCAGTACAAGCACCATTCGCATAAAATAAAGTATGTGTACCATAACCAGCAATTTGTGGATCAAAAGTTCCTAAAGTTGTATTTGTGATGCCTGGTCCAGACCAAGTTCCACCAGGTGGTGTTCCTAAGTTATTGAAAACTGGATTTGATATACAAATATCTTGATCAGCACCAGCATTTGCACCAGCATTTCCAGTAATGGTGAAATTAAAATTACAACTTTGTCCAGGCCAATTGTCAACTAAAATATAATACGTTTGCCCAGCAACCATATTTGCTGCAGGAATCGTTAATGTAGAAGAACCAGAACCAGAAATAGAATTATCGCAACCAATACTTGCGTATTGCCCATTATTTGCAGCCACACATGGACCAGAAGCACCAGTAAATCTAAATACTTCTACTTGTAAATCATCACCAGTACAGGTTCCATTAATACCTAAAACCACAGGTTGAACTGGTGTATTTGCAATATAAGTAAACCAAACAGGATTATCTAAAACGCCATTACAAGTCCAATTTCCAATAGGAATATCATTAGTACCTGTTGCATTTATTGTTGAAGATGAAGTAAACTGATTTGGACATAATGGCGACGCACCAGAACATCTGTCATTTGCTGGAACACCTGCAGTAGGTGTATAACTGTTTACACAAAGTTGAAACGCACCAACGTTGTCAATTGCACCATCAACTGCAATCAAGTAAGTTTGGCCTGGTGTTAAATTGTTTGCGTTCATGGTTGCAGTAGTGCCAGCAGTAGTTGCACAACTCGATGCGCCATTGTTTGTCCAAGTTGTTCCGTTACAATTTCCTGTTTGAATAATGGCAATCTGAGGTTGATTTATTCCACCTGTTACTGAAATTGTGTTAAACGGACCCAAGGCTGTAAATTGGAAAAATACAGTATTAAACGCACCAGTTGCAGACCAGCAAGCTGGAAAAGAAGTTGAAAATAAATTTTCACTTCCAGCACCAACATTCGTATATGCATTTGCACCAGAACAAAAACCTGATGCAGGCACTACTATTGCATTACAAGGATTATCATTTGGTGGTGCAATTGGTGAAGTTAAACAGAGTTGGAAATTTCCTACAATATTATTTCTACCATCAACATAAATAAAATAAGTATTTCCAATCGTAAGGTTGCTATAATTTATTGTTGATGTTGCAGCACCTGAACTATTACAACCTAATTCTGTGAAAGTACCTGTACAAGTAGGTGTTCCAGGTTGCAATAATGCAATTTGTGGTTGTGTTAAAGTAGAACCGTTTACGGTAATATTTACAATTCGCGTACTGGCAACAAATTTAAACCACATGCCATTGTTGGTTCCTGCTGTAAAACAAGATGGAGGTGCTAATGTGCCAGCGATGCCAGTATTGTCATACGCTGTTGTTGCAGAACAACCATTAGATGAAACTGCAATTGCTGTTGAGCAATCATCGCCAGGCGCAGCTTTTAATGCAGTATAACTGATTAAAAATAAAAATAATGTTGTAATATATCTTTTCATCTATTTAGATTTATCTTTCTTAAAATAATGTGTGTGTAAATGATTTTGTGGAAATTAAAATCCTGTTTCTGTATGTTTTTTTGGCCCATATCTGAATCCAATATTTACCAATGTAATAATGCTTTTTAGATTTGCAGAAACAATTTCGTCTTTTTTGTCTTCCAAAAATTTAGAAGGTATTGTTTTTCCAAGTTGTTGCATTTCTAACAAGGAAGAAAGCTGTATAATTGGACCATCTTCGATTTGAACAAGTCGATTAGAACTATAATTTCTATAAGCAGTAAAGTCGAAATTTTCGAGTAGATAATATTGATAATCTGTGTATGTAGTTTCAGGATTAGTTAGCGTAATTCCGTTCGCAGATAGTTTTTGTTTATTGATATCTGAAGTTTCTTTTCCAAATACAAAAATTGAAATTGTCAGAAAAAGGACAAAGAAATTGTAGTGTAGTTTCATAAAGCCAATTGTATAGCTAAATATAAGAAATAAACTTCAAATGTTAAAAATATCTAATAAAAAATTACACAAACAGCCATAATCATTGTTTAATGTCAATAATTATGGCTGATTGTAAAAGGATATCTATAAAAAGTTGTTTATTGAATTAAATGAACTTCTATTTCAATAAAGTAGTAGTTCCTTTTTTAAATATTTTTTGTTTGTGTAAAATATCGTAATAAGATAAAGTCCAAACATAATTATCTACTTGTTGGTCGTTATTTCTTAATAAACCATCCCAACCTTGTAAAATATCATTCGTTTTAAATAGCAACTCGCCCCAACGATTGAAAACAGAAAATTCTAAATCAGAATAATCGTCGCAAAATCTAAGTGGTTTTAAATCATCATTTAGACCATCATTATTTGGTGAAAATGCTGTTGGTATTAAAAATTCACATTCACAATTTTTCCATAAAGTAACTACTGTATCTGGTTTTGAAACACAACCATTAAAATCATTTTTTACTTTTAATACATAAGTACCAGCAGTATCTGAAGTAGGTTGTGCAATATCAATTGCACTGATACCATTCACTTGTGTCCAAGTGTAACTCATTCCAGACATTGCAGGTGTTCCAAGCACCAGTGGTAAATGAGGACAATCAAAAGTTTGATCAATACCAGCATCTGCAATTGGTCGAACGGTATCACGTGAAATAGTTACATCATCACTAGATTGGCAACCATTGCTAATTTTAGTTACTGTAAGCGTAAAAGTGCCGGTTGAATCTGCTCTTGGCTGCCAAGTGCTTGTATTTGATAATCCAGTGCTTGGCGACCAAGAATAGGCATATCCGTTCACAGCTCCAGCACCAATATAAGCTAATGTTTTTGTACATGTTAATACTTGATCCATGCCAGCATTTGCTACAGGAAATGAAGTGTCACGTGCAACAAGCACAGCATCAGATTTTGAACAACCATTTATTGATTTTGTAACTGTTACCGTATAAGTACCAAAAGTATTAGCATTTGGTTGCGCTATGTATGCATTATCTAAACCATTAGCTGGCGACCAAGAATAAGTGTTACCAGAAATTGCGGATGTTCCAATTAATGATGTTGGTTTTGTGCAAGTTAATCTTACATCAGCGCCAGCATTTACTAATGGTCTCGTCGTATCAACCGAAACAGTAACACCATCAGTAGAAGTACAACCATTTGAAAGTAAGGTAACAGTTAACGTATAAGTTCCTGCAGAAGAAACTGTCGGTTGTGCAATATTTGGATTATTTAAACCAATAGCTGGTGACCACGAGTATGAGAAACCATTTTGAGCAGGTGCGCCAATTTGTTGCGTCGGATTTGTACAAGTAATAATTTTATCTATACCAATATTTGCTGCTGGTGCATTTATATTTTGTAAAACAATAACGGCATCATTAGAAGTACAACCATTAGATAAATTTGTAACCGTTACTGTATAAGTATTTGGTTCAATTGCTGATGGTTGTGCAACTGATGCATTGTTTAAGCCAATACTTGGCGACCATGAATATGTATTTCCTGGAATGGCAAGAGAACCGATTGTTTGAGTTCGTGTTGCGCATGTTAATGTTTTATTTGAACCAGCATCTGCTACAGATTTTGTTGTATCAACAGAAATAACTACGACATCTGAAGTTGAACAGCCATTTAATAAATTTGTTACCGTTACTGTATAATTTCCCTTTGTATTTGCAGTTGGCTGTGCAATTGTTGCATTTGATAAACCAATTGTTGGCAGCCACGTATAAGTATTACCTGTAATAGCAGCTGTACCAATCATATGTGTTGGATTTGTACAAGTAATAATTTTATCAACTCCAGCATTTGCAGTTGGTTTTGTTGTATCAACAGCAACCATAACAGCATCTGTAGAAGTACAACCATTCACTAATTTTGTTACTGTTAATGTATAGATACCATTTGCGTTTACTGTAGGTTGTGCAATTGCAGCATTATCTAATCCAATTCCTGGTGACCATGAATAGGAAACACCTGCAACAGCAATAGTTCCAATAACATGTGTAGGATTTGAACATGTAATTGTTTTGTCAACGCCAGCATTTGCACCAGGTCTTGTTGTGTCAGCGGTAACTAAAACAGCATCAGATGAAGTACAGCCATTCGCATTTTTTGTTACAGTTAAAACATAATTACCAGTTTTATTAGCAGTTGGTTGTGCAATTGCAGTATTTGATAAACCAACACTTGGTGTCCAGGCATAACTATTGCCAGTAGTTGCAGCAGTTCCAATTACTTGTGTTGGATTTGTACAAGTAATTATTTTGTCGATACCAGCATTTGCATTTGGCCGAGTAGTGTCAACAGCAACGGTTACAGCATCAGTTGAAGAACAACCATTAGAAGTTTTAGTTACGGTTAATGTATAAGTATCAGTTGTATTTGCAATAGGTTGAGCAATGCCTGCATTTGATAAACCAAGCGAAGGCGACCAAGCGTATGTATTTCCAGTAATAGCAGCTGTACCAATTTGTAAAGTTGGATTGGTACAAGTAATAATTTTATCAGCACCAGCATTTGCAGTTGGCTTTGTTGTATCAACAGCAACTGTAACTGCATCTGTAGAAGTACAGCCATTCACTAATTTTGTTACTGTTAAAGTATAAATACCATTACTATTTGCAGCAGGTTGTGCAATTGATGCATTTGATAAACCAAGTGCAGGTGACCATGCATATGTATTTCCAGCAACATCAACTGAACCAATTTGTAAAGTTGAATTGATACAAGTTAATGTAACATCAGAACCTGCATTTGCACCAGGTCTTGTAGTATCAGCGGTAACTAAAACTGCATCAGATGAAGTACAGCCATTCGCATTTTTAGTTACAGTTAATATATAATTAGCTGCAGTATTAGCAGTTGGTTGTGCAATTGTAGCATTTGATAAACCAATACTTGGTGTCCAGGCATAACTATTGCCAGCAGTTGCAGCAGTTCCGATTACTTGTGTTGGATTTGTACAAGTAATTATTTTGTCAACACCAGCATTTGCAATAGGTCGAGTAGTATCAATAGCAACAGTAACAGCATCAGTTGAAGTACAACCATTCGAAGTTTTAGTTACGGTTAAAGTATAAGTATCTGTTGTATTTGCAATAGGTTGGGCAATGGCTGCATTTGATAAACCAACCGAAGGCGACCAAACGTATGTATTTCCAGTAATAGCAACTGTTCCAATTTGTAAAGTTGGATTGGTACAAGTTAATGTAACATTCGCACCTGCATTTGCAACTGGTTTTGTTGTATCAACAGAAACCGTAACTGCATCTGAAGAAGTACAGCCATTCACTAATTTTGTTACTGTTAAAGTATAATTACCATTTGCGTTTACTGTAGGTTGCGCAATTGATGCATTTGATAAACCAAGTGCAGGTGACCATGCATATGTATTTCCAGCAACAGCAACTGAACCAATTTGTAAAGTTGGATTGATACAAGTTAATATAACATCAGAACCAGCATCAGCATTAGGTTGAGTTGTATCAACAGTAACTAAAACAGCATCAGAAGAAGTACAGCCATTCGCATTTTTTGTTACAGTTAAAACATAATTACCAGGTTTATTAGCCGTTGGTTGTGCAATTGCAGCATTTGATAAACCAACACTAGGTGTCCAGGCATATGAATTTCCAGCAGTTGCAGCAGTACCAATTACATGTGTTGGATTTGTACAAGTAATTATTTTGTTGATACCAGCATTTGCACTAGGCCGAGTTGTGTCAATAGCAACTATTACAGCATCAGTTGAAGAACAACCATTAGAAGTTTTAGTTACGGTTAAAGTATAAGTATCAGTTGTATTTGTAATAGGTTGTGCAATGGCTGCATTTGATAAACCAATACTTGGTGTCCAAGCATACGTGTTTCCAGCAACTGCGGCAGTACCAATCACATGTGTTGGATTTGAACAAGTGATAATCTTATCAGCACCAGCATTTGCTGCTGGTCTTGTTGTATCAACTGAAATAATAGTAGCATCTGTATTAGTGCAACCATTTGCAATATTCGTAACCGTTAAATTGTAAGTACCAGTTGTTGATGCTGTTGGTTGAGCAATAGTATCGCTATTTAAGCCAAGTGCTGGTGACCAAGAATATGTGTTGCCAGCAATTGCTGTAGAACCAATTAAATGTGTTGTGTTTGTACAAGTAATTACTTTGTTGATACCAGCATTTGCAGCAGGTCTAACACTGTCAATCGTAACATTTACAGCATCTGTAGAAGTGCAACCATTTGAATTTTGAGTCACAGTTAATGTGTAATTTCCTGTTTTAGATGTTGTTGGTTGTGCAATATTTGCATTTGATAAACCGACACTTGGTGACCAAGAATACGAATTTCCTGCAATAGTTGCTGTGCCAATTTGTAATGTTGGATTTGTACATGTTAATGTAATATTAGCACCAGCATCTGCAATAGGTGATGAGATATCTTTTGTAATATCTACATCATCAGATGATGTACAACCATTTGCTGTATTCGTTACAGTTAAAGTATATAATCCTGGTGATGAAACAGTTGGTTGTGCAATAGCATTATTTGATAAACCAGCACTTGGCGACCAAGAATACGTGTTGCCACCAATTGCTACTGTTCCAATTAAATAAGAAGTATTTGTACAAGTCAATAATTTGTCAGCGCCAGCATTTGCATTTGGTGCAGTAATATTTTGAGTAATCGTTATAGCATCTGTTGCAATGCAACCATTAGAAGTTTTTGTTACAGTTAATGTATATGTTCCAGGTGCTGATGCTATTGGTTGTGCTATGTTCGCATTATCTAAACCTATAGTTGGTGACCATGTATAGGTATTTCCTGCAATTGCAGCAGTTCCAATTTGGAATGATGAATTTGTACAAGTTAATGTTTTATCTGTTCCTGCATTTGCAGTTGGTGCTGTATTATCTAAAGTGACATTTACTGCGTCTGTTCCAGTGCAACCAGAAGCAGTATTAGTAATGGTTAATGTATAAGTATTTGCTGCAGATGCAGTTGGCTGTGCAATATTCGGATTGCTTAAACCAGTAGCTGGTGACCAAGAATAGGTGTGACCAGCTATAGCTGGTGTTCCGATTAAAACACTTGGACGAGCACATGTAATGATGCTATCAGCACCAGCATTTGCAACTGGATTTGTTAATGGCGAAACAATAACGGTATCTTTTCCAGTGCAACCTGTTAAAGTGTTGGTTGCAGTAACTATATAAGTATTAGGTGTGTTTGTAGTTGGTTGTGCAATTGCAGCATTGCTTAAACCGGCTGCTGGAGACCACGCATAAGTGGTGTTTGCTTGGCTTGGAGTTCCAATAGTAATATTTGGTGCAATACAACTTAAAGATTGATCTGCACCAGCATTTGCACCACCATTATTAACAGTGAAAGTTACATCATCACTAACTGTTACAGTAGTTCCATCGCATCTATTATTAACTAAATTAGCAGTAAATGTTCTGGTGGTACCTGGACAAAGATTAGCTGGTAAAGTTGCTGTATTGGAAACTACAGTTGCACCTTCAGTCCAATTGATAGATTGTAATAATGCACCATTTGGTAAAAAACGGTAACATGTATTGGTAAGATTTGATGTTGATGGATTTTGACCTGTTGGTGAGAATGCTGTTGTGCCTGCAGCATTTTGAATACCGATAATACCGCGTCCACCATTCCATGAAGAACAAACTGGTTTATTTACCACTATTACATCAATAATATTATATGCTTCGTGTAAAACAATTTGAGAAGTAAATAATTTGTTGTTACAACTTGAACTAAACATCGGTACACGATAGAAGTTTATTACTGCTCTTCTGCAAGGAGCAGAACCTTCAATATACCAATTTATTCTGTTTGCATTAAAACCGACACTTGGATCAATGTCAGTATAAACACCCATAATTGAATTTATCGGTTTGGCAGCATCAGGAATTCCACCAGTATATGACCAAGAACAGTAGGCTCCAGCATAAGCAGTATTAAATGAAATTAAACCATTGGCACCAATTACAAATCTATTATAGGTATTGCCGAAAAAGCAGAAGTTAAAACCCATGTTTACTACGCCACTCCAAACATCATCTTGATTTACAATAACATTAGTACCAGTATTGTTATACATTGGAGCTGGTAATGACATTGTTAACACTTGGTATGTGTTAGTTGCTCTGTTATCGTACTGTGGAACGGCTACTCTTGAAATGTTTTTACAAGTAGTGCTGCAAAAAGAAGAATCGGAACCAGCACTAATACCATAACATGGTTTGATGTATGGTAATTGAGCTTTTAATGCTAAACTAAAAAATAGAAACACAAGAATGCATAACGCATAATTTTTTTTCATACTAAACCCTTTTAAACCCTAAAAAATAAAAAACCCTAAATAAAAAATTCTTGCAAGTTCTTTTTAGAATAGCTTAGTCAAGTGATAAATATACGGAAAAAATCGAAAATGTTAAAATTTCTTAAAAAGAAAAAGTGATTTTAATGTTAAATAATTGGTTTTTCACCAAAAACAAGAGCAAAGTTGAAAAAATCTGAAAAAATTGTCAAAATTGATCTATCTCAATAAAGTAGCAATTCCTTTCAAAAATATCTTTTCATTTTTATAAACATCAAAATATTCGAGAAGCCAAACGTAGGTATCTGTTTGTTGTTCTGCATTTCTGTAAAAGCCATTCCAACCCAAATTTTCATCATTAGTTTGAAAAAGAAGTTCATTCCAACGATTATACACCATAAATTTGTAATCTTTAAATTCATCACATTTGCGCAATGGTAAAAACGCATCGTTAATGCCATCGTTGTTTGGTGAAAAGGCAGTTGGTACATAAAAATTGCATTTGCAACTTTTGGTTTTTACCAATAAGGTATCAGAAGTTGAAGTACAACCATCGTAAATTTTTACATAATAAATGCCTTCTTTTTTAATAATAAAGTTGTTTTGTGTGCTGTTGTCTTGCCATACATATTTTGCGTAAGCTGGATAATTTAATAAAATAGACACTGAATCGTCGTCGCAAATTGTTTTATCATCACCTAAATTTACTTTTTGCAAGGTATCTTTAATTATCAAATTAGTTTTTATAATGCTATCACAACCAAAAATATTGGTAAATGAATCAATATAATTTCCAGAAAGACTCACATTATTTCCATTCGGCAACTGATACGAATTTCCTGTACAAATAGCAGTGTCTACTATTATATTTTGCGATGGTAAAAAGGTAATGTTAAAGTTTATAGTACTATCGCAACCAATGCTATTGGTTAATTTAACTACATAATTTCCTGATGAATCAACCACTTTGTTATCTGGCAACGTAAATGTTTTGCCATTACATAATATTATGGTATCATTTTTTGAAGACTTTTGAGCAACAGTGATTTTTATGAATAAAATACTATCGCAACCAATGCTGTTGCGTAATGTATCTTTGAAATTTCCAGCTGTAAAATATTTCCTATTATTAATCACAACAGTATCACCGTTGCAGATATTTTTTGTTAAAGAATCTTTTGATGGTTTTGAGCCACTAATAATTGTGGTATCGTAAATATCTTGCGTGCAAGAAGTTTCATCATAAATTCGAACAACATAAATAGAATCACCTAGTTGTTTTATAGTTGCTGTAGTGTCACCAGTGTTCCATAAATAATGAATCGGTGTAGATGTTTGTGTAATGGAAATCGCAATTTCACCATTATTTGTACATGTTGCATTTCGAATATTTTTGGTGTATCGCACTTCTACAATTCCTGGACAACGCAAATAACTAACCACAACCGTGTCTTCAGAAACGCAACCAATTGCAGTATCTGTTAGTGTCCACAGATAAGTATATTGTCCAGGAAAAACATCGACTATTGTAGTTGCTTTAGGATCGTGAATATTGGAGAAAACAGTATTTCCAGAACTTGGATCAATTTGTTTCCAAGTACCAATTGCATTGGATGGTGGCACATTTCCATTGAGTGTTGCACGATTGGTATCTACTGTAAAATCAATGCCTGCTTGCGATGTAACAATTGATGCACTGAAATCAGCTACTAATAAATGTTTTGATAAATTACAGCTTAAATGATTGATGGCAACTGTAAACGAATCATCACCATTTGGATTTACAAAAACTGTTGGTGTATTTCCAAGTGTATCACCATTTTTATTTGTCCAAACATAAGTTGTATTAAAAATATCTGGTGCTATTAACTGTACTTGTCCATCACATTTTTTCTTAAAAGTTGGTTCAAAATTCACACTCAATACTTCAGTCGAATAATCAATAGAAATACCACATGCATCACTTACTCTAAATTGTGTTGTGCCAAGTGGTAAGTTGTTATAAATGACAAAAGATGAATCAGTAATAACAGTTGGAATAGAAGTGCCTATAACATCAAAAGTATAAGGTGCTAAACCACCAACAACAGTTGCTTTTACTGTTGAATTATTTCCGTTGCAAATTAAGCCATAGGTTGCTGTTAATTTTGGTCTCGTGTAAAAAGGTGTAAAAACAGTATCTGCAAAATAATTGCAATCCTGATTTCCTTTAAAATAAAGACCATAAAAAGTTCCGTTTTTTAAATTATCGAAATAACCATTTACACTATATATTAATGGATTGGTGGTGCCAATTTCTTGTACATTGTAATCAATAATTGGTGCATTACACACTGAATAAAAATATTGTCTGCCAAGTGTGTTTATATATGCTGTATCAATTGAGTATGAAGCTTGAATTATTCCATTTTTTGGACAACTTGAATTGACATCGACATTAAAAGTGTAGTAATTTGGTAAGTATATATTCTGAACATTGCAGCCACTTTTTAATACATACATACCAGAATCTAATCCTAAAAATAAATTATTGCTGGTTAAATTTACACCATTTCCGGTTAAATTATAAAATGCACCAGTTGGATTGGTAGTAATGGTAACTTGCCAAGCAAACTTACATTTAGTGCCAATTATTTTTACTGATGGTGTAATACAAAATCGTAATGTATCTTTAAGTGTAGTGTTTTTTATATACCGAATTGTATCTGTATTGCATCCATTAGATTCACCAAAAACCCAAAAAGCATTTGGTGGAATCGATGAAAATACACCATTGTTATCTGTTGCTAATACATTAAAAAGAGAATCTGTAATTTTAATTAGAACAGATGCAGCATATTGAGGTGTTTCACCTTTAGAACAAATAATATTTTGTGTTACAGAAATACTTGCAGTTAAAACATCGCAAGAATTTTGAAACGTATTAATCTTTAAAGTTATAGGATTGATAAAATCTAATAATATGGTATCACAAAGTGTGTCGCGTAATTTAACCTGATAACAACTGCTATTATTAATATTGAAAACTCCAACGGTATTTTGTTCCAATAGTACACCATTTTTATCATACAACATGAAAACCATATCAGTATCTAATTTACAATCTTTAAAAACTTTATACACGATTCTGTCGCATGCTTGTTTTTTTTCAATTTTGTAAATTTTATAACATTTTCGATTGTAAGTAAACTGACCATTAATTTCATCACCACAAGCATTGGTTACTTTATAAGTGTAATTTCCATTTAATAAATTATGCAATAACACAAAGCTTGTGTCATGTATACTTCTAAATGTATCTGTGATGTCAAAAGATGTTGGACCAGAAGTTGATTGGTAACGTGTTGGTGGAAATGATGTGTAATATTGATAATTTACACCATAACCAGTTGTAATTGAAACATCACCGCGAATACAAATTGAAGTGTCTATTCTAATTACATTAAATTTTCGAATTGTAATAGTATTTCTGTTGCCACAACTATCAATAATTCCAACCACCATCGAGTCTTGCGTGTTTGGAATATTGGTAATGGTTGGTGTGCTGCTGATGATATCATTTGCAATATATTTGTAAGGAATTCCACCACCACCAGTTACATTTCCAAGCGTGACTGTATGATCTTTGAAATTTGTACATAAAATATCAAAGGCAAAATCTGGCGAAGGACATACCAAAAATGTATTTTCTACATTGCAAACGTCTTTCACTTTTACCGAAATATTTTTGTTGCAAATTCCAATTCCAGTAAAATTTCCAGTGCTATTATTTTGGTTATAACCACTGCCAAATGCATTGTAAATATAACCACCATTTCCACCAGAAATAGAATTGAGTGCAATCGATTTTAAATTTCCAGTTTGGCTGCAAGAAAAATTTGCATTTATAACCACAGGATTTACTACCACGTTTTCAGAATAAAAATTTGAGCAACTATCGTACACTCGAAAAATATAATTACCTGGTTCAAAACATTTAAATACATTCGTATCTGTCAACGGTCTATAATTAAGACCATTATCTTTCGAATAGGTATATAAATATGGTGGTTTGCCGTTAATAGCATTTACAGTTAAAGTAGATTGATTTTGAGAATAACTCAAAGTTAATGGTGTATAATTGCCATTGATGGTTGCAGGATTTTGTGCAGTAAAATTATTTTTATCAGTTATGCGAATAGTGTAGGTTCCAGGTGGTAAGTTATTAAAAACTGCTGCATTTTGTGCTGGACGAATAATACCTGTTGTACTAGATATAATTTGATATAAAAACGGTGCTGTTCCACTTGTTGGTGTTACAGTTATTGAGCCATTGGAACTACACGTAGAAATAGTTGTATTTGTTGTAAAACTTGTTTGCGCTTTACTACCTAAAAACAGAAATGTAAAAAATAAGAAAAATAAATTACGCTTCATTTACATTCAAATTTAAAGAAAAGAACTCATATTTAGTGAAAATTCTAACACAGTTTTACTTATTAGTAATTTGTTAAATATAATTAATTGCATTTTAAATTTTTGATTCTTACGTCTACAAATTGTATCTATAAATTTATACTGTCGAAAAAATTAAAATTTATGTCAGCTATTTTAATTATTAAAGAAGATTTAATTCTACTTGAAGTTCTAAACAAAAAGCTATTTTTATTGTAATATTGAGAACTTAATTTAATCTATTTAAAATGACAAAAGAAGCAAGCATTTTCAACGAAATAGTAAATAATCGCAGATCAATAAGAATATATGATGACAAAATTCCTTTTGATGAATCCTCTGTTGATAGAAGTTTAGAACGAGCTATTTTATCACCGAATTCAAGCAACTTACAACTTTGGGAATTTTATCGTGTTAAAACAAAAGCAAAAAAAGATGAACTTGCAAAGTATTGTCTTGGACAAAACGCTGCCAAAACAGCCAACGAATTAATTGTATTTGTAGCAAGAAAAGATAAATGGAAACAACATGCTGAATTTGTATTGAATGAAGCCAAAAAAACATTTCCAGCAAAACTTGGTAAACGAGAAAAATTAGTCATTGATTATTATTCTAAAATTATTCCAACATTATATTTTTCCGATCCTGTAGATTTAACTGGTAGTTTGAAGCAAATTGTGTCAGCTGTTGGTGGTGCATTTCAGCCAATTCCACGAGAAGTAACCGCAACCGACATGCGTATTGTTGTACATAAAAGTGTAGCGCTCGCAGCGCAAACATTTATGCTGAGCATGAAAGCAGAAGGTTATGATTCTTGTCCAATGGAAGGATTTGACAGTAGACGCGTTAAGAAATTTTTAGAGTTGCCACGAGCAGCAGAAATTAATATGATTGTTTCTGTTGGCACTGCGAAACCTGAAGGCGTTTATGGAGAACGTATTCGAATTCCAAAAGAAGAAGTTATCTTTGAGCTTTAAGATGGTTGAATTATGATTTAAATTTTGACTCATAACTCATAACTCACAACTCATCTCTCATAATGGAACCACTCATCAAAGGAATTATTTCAGGAATTACGGTCAGCTTTATGATTGGACCGATTTTTTTTGCTTTGATGGAACTAACAATTTCTAAAGGATGGCGTTGTGGTTTTTTCTATGTATTAGGAGTTTTGATAAGTGATGTGGTGCTGATTTATGCAGTAGAAACTATATTGGTTCAATTTCCATTCGATAACATAAAATCGCACATTGGTTTAGTCGGTGGCATTTTATTAATTGTATTCGGTCTTGTTACTTTTTTTGCAAAAGCATCGATGCAATCTGCTGATATCACGAATATTAAAACGCTATTTCAATCTTTTTTTAAAGGTGTAACTATCAATGTTCTCAATCCTTTTGTAACTATTTGGTGGATTACGATGTACACTACAATTTCCATAAATTATATATCTATCTCAAACAAAATATTATTCTATTTTGGAATTCTATTAATGGTTTTTTTGTTTGATTTATTGAAAATGCGTTTTGCCTATTATTTAAAACAAAACCTTACGTTAGATAAATTACTTATCGTTAAGAAAATAGCTGGTATTTGTTTGTTTGTATTTGGTGTGGTGATGATTGTGAAGGTAGGGTTTTGATTGAAAGCTAATCGCAAATAAGTTTTTTATCAAAAACCTAATATGGAAACATTGCTATTGATGCAGAAAATTACATAAATATTATTGAGAAATTAAAATCATTAAAATTATAGAATCATATAATTTTTTATTTTTTTGCGTAATATTGTATGTAGTTATTTAAATTTATTACCATGAATATTCAACTTCAAAAATCTACGCTTATAAAACAAATTGAACTCATCAATGATTCTGAATTGTTGAAATCTATAAAAACAATAGTTGATTATGGTTTAAAGCATCAAGCACCTAATAGTTTTGAACTATCTGACAAAACAAAAAAAATGTTAGATGATCGCTTGGCAGATTATTATAAAAACGCAGATGATGTTAAAGATTTTGACGAACTTTTAGAAGAACTTGAAAAATCTTTATGAAAATTAGTTATCGTCCATTAGTGAGGATTGATTTAATTGAAGCTAAATCTTACTACAATTTAATTAATGCTGATTTGAGTAAACAATTCTTATTGCGCGTAAAACAAACTAAAAACTCCATCGCTAAAAACCCTCTCTATTTTCCTATAAAATACGAAAACAATGTACGCACAGCTTTATTGCGCCAATTTCCTTATCATATCCACTTCTTTATCGATGAAGCTAGAAATCGTATAGTTATACTTGCTGTTGTTTTTGCTGGAAAAGATTTTATCGATTTTACTAAACGATAAAAATCATTGATTAAAAATAAGAAATGGAATTATTTATTGACATACTATTTGCTTTGCTTGTAATATTGTTATTGTCAACAGCAATCTATAAAGAATGGCTTAAATATAATTTGTATAATGGAAATAGGATGACATTTTCTGAGTTTATAGAATATTATTATTATCCAAATCTGACAAGACCATTTAATAAAGACAAGAGTTATTATGAAATTCAGAAAGTAGAAAGCAGTAAAATAAATTGGGTCAATAAAATTCAAATTATTGTTACTTTATTGGTAATTTTAATTTCGTTGTTAGGAAGCTTATATTAATGTATTATTTCAATTTTATCTGTTATTTCTAAATCGACTAACTTAGAAGTTGTAACTGCAACATAATAATTTTTATTCACTTCATTTATAGTTACAGTTAAAGCACCAACTTCTTTATAGATTGG
Source organism: Saprospirales bacterium (assembly GCA_016711605.1). Lineage (GTDB taxonomy): Bacteria > Bacteroidota > Bacteroidia > Chitinophagales > JADIYW01 > JADJSS01. The sequence goes on along the minus strand of JADJSS010000044.1, from coordinate 72,974 downwards.
ATTTTCTTCATAAGTTTCTTCTGTAGGTGTTAATGTATAAACACAATCGCTTATCCATTTTACATAGAAAACAGATTTTGGTTTTTGGCTTATTTTACCTATATATTCATATTGCAAATTTCCTTTTCTAACTAAAATGTATGTGTCATCCGTTGTTATCTTAAATTTTCCAAATTTCAATTTACTACAATCAATAGCAAATGAATTAAAAATTATAATGCAATTAAATAGTAGAAAAATATAAATTGCTTTTTTCATTAGAAATTTTTTTAAATTATAAAGTATTTATCGATTTGCTATAAAAATACATAAAATATTCAACCAGCATTTATACAACAAAATAACTAGTCAACAAACTGCTAGGAATATGATAATTTAAGAGTAAAGGCATTTTAATTAGTTCTATTTCTCACATAATCATCCACTGTACTAAAACAAAAATCTGGATATTCGGTCATGAATTTTTTGTTCTTTAAACCACCTTGCAATGGTCGTGGTGCAGGTGCATTAATTTCTGGTGTGGTTAATGGAATTAAATCGTATTCAGCTGTTGGAAAATATTTTAAAATCGTTAATGCTAACTGCACACGATTCATATAATCAGTACTTGCAATATTATATACACCACATTTTTTATCTTGCAATAATAAGAATAAACAACGCGCTATATCAGCAGCATTAATCGGCGTTGCGTATTGATCAATTGGCAATTTAAGTGATAGTTTTTGCTGGTTCAAAATCTGATCAAGAATTCTGGAAATAAAATTTTTACCACGTTCTTCATCACCATAAACATTCGTAATTCGCAATACTAAATTGCTCGAATTGGCAGTTAATACTAGTTGTTCGGCTTCCAACTTGTGTTTTCCATAAAGAGAAAGTGCATTTGGTTTTGCGTCTTCATCGTAAGGTCCGTTTTCGCCATCAAAAATATAATCAGTTGAAATAAATACCAATTTAGCATTTATTTTTTTTGACAATTCAATGATATTTTTTGTAGAATGTACTGTTTTTTCATAGCTTTCTGCTTCGTGATGTTCGCAATAATCTACATGTGTCAAAGCACCACAATGCACAATAACATCTGGTTGAAATGCTTCAATGTCGTAGTTGTCATGATTGTGCAAATTCAAGGTGTCAAAATAAACGGTATTGGCTGCTTGATACGAAAAATGAGTGCCAACACAATTCCAATTATTTTTATTGAAATAATACAAACAATTGGATCCAACTAAACCTGATGCGCCGATGATAAATATTTTCATTTTTTAAATTAAGAATTAAGAATTATGATTTCCATTTTAAATTGCTGAATTTTTTGATGCCTTTTGCAAAATAATTCCATATTATACTTTCGTTGAAAATGCCTGTTTTATTTGGTGTTCCAACAGAAATGGTTTGTTGTAGCATCTCATTTTCTTCGCGCTTTTTGTCCCATTTATGCGTGGTGTTTTTATATTCGTTTAAACCATTTCGAATTGCTTTAGCTTCGGCAATATTACCTTTGGCTAATGCTGCTAAAATGGCTACTTGATCTAATTTATTTCTGGTTGAATAAATTTTTTGCAAATCCAATTCCGATAAATTTTTGCGTAACAATTTTCTATTGTTTCTAAAATTTAAAAAAGTTTTTTTAGGATTTGATTTATGCAGCGTGCCACCACCAACATGATAGACAACACTTTCTGCACAATAGCCAATTTTATATCCTAAATTTTTTAATCGCCAACACAAATCAATTTCTTCCATGTGTGCAAAAAAGTCAGCATCGAAACCACCAACTTCATGAAATAATTTTGCATTTATAAACAAACAAGCACCGCTTGCCCAAAATATTTCACCACTTTTGTTGTATTGATTTTCGTCTGTTTCGCAAGTGTCAAAAATTCTGCCGCGACAAAAAGGATAACCATATTTATCAATAAAACCACCTGCAGCACCAGCATATTCAAATTTATTTTTTTCGTGAAAGGATAAAATTTTTGGCTGACAAGCTACCATCAATTTGTCTTTCAACATAAAATCCATTATATTTTCAATCCAGTTTGGCGTTACTTCAACATCAGAATTTAACAACACATAATAATCACTTTCAATTTTTTGAAGTGCATCATTATAACCACCAGCATAGCCAGTGTTTTTATCATTTGTAACAATTTTTATAGATGGAAAATTAGTTTTTAAAAAGGCAACAGAATCATCGGTTGATGCATTATCAGCTATAATAATTTCTGCGTTTGGATAGGTTGTATTGGCTATCACGTTTGGCAAAAATTGTTCGAGCCAATTTTTTCCATTATAGTTTAATATGACGATTGATATGGTGATAGTTATAAGTTATTTGTGGTGAGTTATAAGGTTGAAAAATACAAAAAATATGTTTACTAATTTCTTTATCTAATTACTAATATCTTATAACACTAATGACTAAAGACTAATAATTAATTCCAGCACGTTTCCAACGTCTGTGGCTCCAAAGCCAGTATTCTGGTTTGTCTTGTATGTCTTTTTCTAAAAAGCGAACATATTTTTCTGCAATGGTATTTGCTGTTTCTTGGCTTGCGTTTTCGGTTATGGTTTCAAAATTAATTTCGTAATAACCACGATTTATTTTCTTGATAGACGTGTATAAAACAATAGCATTTGTTTTACGTGCCAAATTATCAAATCCGTTAAAAAAAGGCGTGTTGATACTAAGGAAATTTGTCCAGTATGCGTTGTCGGTGTCAACAGGTGTTTGGTCGGCAACAAAGGCAACCAACGATTGTTGCTTTTGCAAATTTACATACAACGATTTCATCTGATTCATTCCTACTAACTGGCAACCAAATCGTGAACGATTTTTCACCAAAAATTTTTCAAATGTTTTATTACTTGGTGGTGCATAAATTGCATAAGATGGTAGCTTTGTTTCCATGCCTGCAACAAAAGAGGCCCATTCCCAATTTCCATAATGACCCAATACTACAAAAATATGCTGACCAGTTTCTTCGTATTTTTTAAGCATTGCATAGCTGTTGTGATGCAATTGAATGCGATGTTGTAGTTCTTCTTTTGAAATAGAAATAGATTTAATAGTTTCAAAAATAAAATCTGCAAAATGTCGGTAATAATTATCGCGAATAAACCATAATTCTTCACTGCGTTTGTCTTTAAATGCGTGAATTAAATTTAAATCGATAATGGTTTTTCTGTACGAATAAATGTGTATCAAAATGAAATAAAAAAATCAGAAAGTATATATAATTTGCCTAAACTTATCCATGATAGCATTTTAGCATAAAATAATCCGATTTTGGTAAGCAACCATTGCATGATGCGAAGGTAAGAATTTGCATTAAAATAAATGTTTCAATCTCATTATCTTAAAATGAATGTAAAAAAATGACCTTTTTTGATAAAATTCAGGATTTGTTTTACATTTTCTTAGCATATTTCGTCAGTTTTGTTAAATTTTATTGAATATCATAAAAAAAAGTAAGAAATAAACATGATTTTTTTTAACTTTATTGGTACTGATTATCAGTTAACTGCAACTAATTAGTTTTTTTGTGCGACTTGTTAATTAGATAATTGAATTATTAACTATATGAAATATTTTTTTTACACTGTTCTCGTCTTTTTTCCTTTTTTTATGAAAGGACAAACTATAGAAAAATATACTTACAAAATAAGTTTTGCTTCTACTATTCAAATGGATGCAGATGAGACAAAAGCTTGGATTCAGAAATTTACACATGCTGATTTTCTTTCTTTAAATCAATCAGAACATTTTGTTTATGTTGAAACTGCAAAGCCAATTAATAAAAATGTTGTTTTGAATAAACTTATAAAAGTGAACATTCCAGCTAGAGAAATAATAGATTTTGAAGATAAGAAACCAAATGAATTAACTAGAGAACAGAAGGAAAAACTAAAAATGGAATTGGAAGCGAAAGTGAAAGAATTAAAAACTAAATAAGGTAAGTAGAGATGGATAAAATTTTACAATCAATATTTTTAATAATCAGCATTTGTACAGGTAATTTATTATTTGCACAAACAACTTTGTTAAGTCCAACAGTTAATAATGGTGGTTTTGAAAGTGGCGCAACAGGTTGGACAAGAGTTAACGCAGGTGGTGCTGCTGCTGATAAATGGCAGATAGGAACAGCAACTTCTTTTGCAGGCACACAAAGTGCTTATGTGTCAAATGATGGCGGCACAACAAACGTATACACTGGCGGCACTTCAAGAGTTCAACATATTTATAGATCCATTACATTTCCTACAGGCGAGCCAACAATTACATTATCGTTTAAATGGAAATGCGATGGCGAAGGTGCTTCTTTTGATTGGGACAATTTAAAAGTATTTGTGTCAGGAACAATTCCAACTGCTGGAACAGAAAACGCTGTCGTAGCACAAGTTGGAAGCACATGGTATAATTTTCAAACAACGTGGCAAACAGCAACTATTAATTTACCTGCATCACTTGCAGGAACGACATCCAATTTGATTTTTCAATGGAAATGCGATGGCTCAGGTGCTTATGATCCACCAGGCGCAATAGATGACGTTACATTGATTACAACAACAACACCGGTTGGTTCTGGTTGCACATCTAATACCACGCAATATCCATCATCAACCATTACACCAATATGTAATGGAACGCAAGAAACAATTACATCTGCTGGTTATGCTACAGAATATTCAGTAGTTAGTGTAACTTCTGGAACGCCGTACATTTTCAGCACAGATATTTCTACAGATTATTTAACGATTGCAAACACATCTGGTGGCACACCGATTTATGCATCAGGTACTACACCTGTTAGTTGGACAGCAACTTTTACAGGAACTGTTCGAGTTTATAATAATACTAATAGTTCATGTGGAACGAATTCAAATTTTCGATACCGATATGTTCAATGTGGTACACTTCCAACGCCACCAGCAAATGATAATTGTTCTGGTGCAACTGCATTTCCGATTGTTCCAACAGATGGAACTTGCGCAACTTTATCCAATCAATCAAATGCAAATTCAACCAATTCAAATGTAACACCAAGTGGCGTATGTACGAGTAATTCAGGCACTCCAGCTAATGATGTTTGGTTTTCATTTATTGCTTCTGCAACCACACATATACTTTCTGCAACTTGGGTTTCCGGCGAAACGGATGTGTATTGGCAAGTATTTTCTGGTGCTTGTGGTTCTACGATGACAGCTATTTTATGTACAGATAATAACACTGGTGCTACATTAACTGGTTTAACAATTGGTCAAAAATATTATGTCCGATTATACAGTTATTTTACTGGAACTACGGTGCAGAATATTTGCATTCAAACAACGCCACCACCACCAACTAATGATAATTGTTCTGGTGCAAAACCATTTCCTGCATTTCCAACAGATGGTTCTTGTTCATCTTTAAATAATCAGTCGAATGCAAGTTCAACAAATTCAAATGTGACACCAAGTGGTGCTTGTACTAGTAATTCTGGTACACCAACCAATGATGTTTGGTTTTCATTTGTAGCACCATCTACATTAGTTAATTTTACTGCTACCTGGGTTTCTGGTGAAACAGATGTTTACTGGCAAGTATTTTCAGGCACATGCGGTTCAACCATGAATGCTATTTTGTGCACAGATAATAATACTGGTGGAACAATTTCTGGTTTAACGGTTGGACAAACCTACTATATAAGAATGTATAGTTATTTTACAGGAACTACGGTTCAAAATTTATGTTTAACAAATCCTTGTCCTTTTGGAACACCGAATAATGATTTGCCTTGTAATGCTATAAATATAACTTTAGGTTCAATTGCTTCTGGTAATAATGGTTGTTCTTTTAATATCGGCGAACCTGCAACACCATCTTGCTGGACAAGTGGTAATGTAAATACTGTTTGGTATTCGTTTGTAGCACCAGCTAACGGTAATGTAATGATTAGAACAGCACCAGGAACTTTAACGGAAACACAAATTGCTATATATTCTGGTACTTGTGGTGCTGGTTTAACTTTGTTAGATTGTAACGATGATGCACCAGATTGTGGTTTTACATCATTAACGATATCAGAACTAACAGTAACAGGTTTGGTTAGCGGTTCAACTTATTATATAGCTGTAGATGGTAATGATGATTTGACTGGAACTTTTGCTATTACGGTTATTAATAAAAATTCAACGTATCCATCTTCTTCTGGACAAGAATGTGTTACACCAATTACAGTTTGTAATTCAATTATTGATGTAGGTGATCCTGGATATCAAGGAATAGGATTTACTTGTGACCAAACATCAGATGCAGATGAAAATTGCACCACAGGTGAACGCGGTTCGGCATGGTATAAAATTATTATAGATAATCCTGGAACTCTTTATTTTAATATCGTTCCGAATGATTATAATGGTATCGCTGGTGATGAAACCGATTATGATTTTTTACTTTGGAAAATTACAGGTGCAGGTGCAACTACTTGTAGTGCAATTAATACAAATGGTGGCAACAATACAGTTGCTTGTAATTATAGCTATTTAGGTGTTACTGGATTATCACCAACAGGAAATACACCTTCACCTTATTCTGGATATGACGGTGCCTATGAAACAGGTGTAACAGTTGCTACAGGTGATGTATATTTATTAGCAGTACAAAATTTTTCTAATAGTACATCAGGATTTACACTTGATTTTACGAGTACAGCTGCAGGTGTTGTAAATTATGGTACACCAGCATCTGTAACATGGACTGGTGGCGCAAATACAACCAATTGGAATACCAATGTAAATTGGGGTGGCTGCACTATACCAACTTGCGGAATTAACGCAATAGTTTCACCTGCATCTTCTTTCCAACCAACAATAACAGCAGCAATGGGTATTGTCAATGTCAGAAATATCACTGTTGATCCAGGTGCAACATTGACTTTAGGTGCAAATTCAACTTTGAAAATTTGCGAAAGTTTATACAATAACGGAACCATTATTGCTGATCCAACTTCAACTATTTTATTCAGTGATGATTATATTTCACATTCCTTAAATGGCACATTGAGTAGCTCAAGTAAATTAGGAAACCTTACTATTACGGATGCTGTTGGTGGTACTAATTGTACAGTTACAACAAATACTAATTTAGAAATGCTTGGAAATTTTACAACAACAAACAACACAAGTATATTTAACTTAAACAATAAAAATCTAACTATTGCAGGAAATATTATCAATGCTGCTGGCGCAACAACATTTACAAATACTGCAAACTCAACGTTAACGTTTAATGGCTCTGCTGCACAAACATATAGTCCAAATCAGAATGCTTCAATACCAATTCTTACATTAAATAATGTAGTAATGAATCATTTAGGAACAGGTGTTTCAATCTCAACATCTAATACACCTAATATGGTGTTAGGTACAAATGGTCAATTAACGCTTACAGCAGGAAAAATCATAACACCAAATACACAAGAAGTTGTTTTAACCAATACAGCAATAAATGCTGTTACCACTGGAAATATAAATAGTTATGTAGAAGGAAATCTACGACGTTACTTAGCAGCCAATGCTACTGGTTCATTTGATTTTCCAGTTGGACATGCAATACCTGGTTACGAACGAGCAAACGTAAATTTCACATCAGCAGTTGCAACAACAGCAATACAATTAGTAGCTCGTTTTGACCCATGGAATGCAACTTGGACACTTCCTGGAGCACCAGGTTGGGGCACAGAATGCAGTGTTACTTACAATGCTCCTTACTTAAATAATGGTTATTGGAGCATTGATGCATCTGCTGCAACTACAGGAAATTATACAATGACTTTATACAATAGAAGTTATACAAATAGCAAAACTTATTTCTCCATTGCGAAAAGTCCATCTGCTTCAGCAGCTTGGGCTTTGAATGGTAATTGTGTTGTTGGAAATCCTGTAACTGCGGTGCAGCGAACATCAATGTCTGGGTTTTCTAAATTTGCAACGATACAACATGATATCACATTGCCTGTTGAATTATTAGAATTTAAAGCAGAAAATCAAAATGAAAATGTATTGCTTTCATGGAAAACTGCATCAGAAAAAAACAGTGATTATTTTATTGTAGAACGTTCTATTGATGGAAATAATTTTGCTACAACTATCGGAACTGTTGATGCTGCTGGCTTTAGTAACCGTATTTTAAATTATCAATTGTTAGATGAACATCCTTTGACCGGACAAAATTATTACCGGTTGAAACAAGTAGATATTGATGGTTCTATTCATTATTCTGATGTTGTTTTGGTCAATTTTTCTTATGCTAATCAACCTGCATTTGTAAATAATTTATTTCCAAATCCTGTGAAAGATATTTTGTTTTTTGATTTTACAACACCAACAGATGAATCAATTCAACTTGAAATTTTGGATGATTTAGGTAGAAATCTCATTAATACAAATAAAGAAATTAATGCAGGCAAAAATACGATTGAAACGGATATGCGTTCTTTGGCAAATGGTATTTATTTATTGAAAGTAATCTCAGAAAAATCAAATTTAATTTATACCAAAAAAATAGTTAAGCAATAAATTTAAACTTAACAAGTTGAGATATAAAATGGTTTGATTTTTCAAGCCATTTTTTATTTTATAGAATTATCTTTGCAACATGCAACCTATTTTAATTGAATCGCAATATGCTGGAAATTGTAGTTACTGGAATTTGCTTTTGAAATCGAAAGAAATTTATATTGACTCGCACGAACATTATGTGCGCAGAAGTTACAGAAACCGCACGCATATATTAGGTGCGAATGGTTTGTTGCGTTTAAGTATTCCGTTGGAAAGTGGAAAAAGCCAACATGCAGCTATGAAAGATGTGCGAATTTCATACAACGAAAGATGGCAAGAATTACATTGGCATAGTATGGTTTCAGCATATAGTCGCTCACCATATTTTGATTATTACGAAGATCATTTGAAGAAGTTTTATGAACAGAAATTTGAGTTATTAATCGATTTTAATTTTCAATTTATGCAAACTATTGCATCGATATTAAAAGTTGATTTGTCGGTAAAATTTACTGAAAAATATTTTTCAAAAGATGAATTTTTCGGAACTGATTATAGAAGTTTTATCTTGCCAAATAAAAAATCGGAAATTAATTTTTCATCGTATCCACAAGTATTTAGCGATAGATTTCCGTTTGAAGCAGATTTGAGTATTTTAGATGTGTTGTTTAATAAAGGAACAACAAGCGTTGAGTATTTGAGTAAATTATCAGTTTAATTTTGCTTCTAAAACTACTTTCCATAAGTTTTTATTTTCAGCAGCATCATATTCTTTCAGTAACTTTAATTGAACCGTCATTTTACTTAAAATAATATCAGAGAATTCATCTACTTTATAAGTAATTGTTTTTGTATCTGTTTGAATACTTTCTGTTCGTTTTAATTTTACAAACTGAATATTCAACGGTTTCAATTGATAGTTCAAGTATAAATACATTCCTTCGGCTTTTGCTCTATCGTCGGTTTGTACAAATGTAGCTGAATAATAAAATTTACCAGTCTCATTTTTTTTATACATTGATTCGTAAGCACCACGCAAATTAAAATTACAAAATATTCTATCAGATTTATTTGGAATTTTTGATGACAAATCCATTGAGTTTTTGCCATTTACTTTTAGTTCTTTTATTGCATAATTTAAGCCATCCAAAATGGAATAATACTTGTAATCAGGAACCGACCACCACGTTGGATTCATATCTAAGGTTACACGAATACGTTTTATTTCATAATATTTTTCGATACCGTTATAACGAATTACCTTTAAACTCATTGGTGTGCCAACTTCACCTTGTACCAAACTCAATACACTGCCGTAGTTCATTTTATGTATTGGAACTTTATCAATTTCTAAAATTAAATCGCCAGGTCGAAGTGAGTTTGCTTTTAAATAATTATTTAATTCAAGTGATTTAATCATAAATCGTTGCGCAATAGAATCATATATTGCCTGTCCACCGATGCCGCCTATTACTTTAGATGCAGGTTTTGAAGTAAACGATGAGCTAAAAAGGAAAAAAAATCCAATTAAAGGTATATAAAATGACTTCTTCATAACATTTGGACTTCAAATTTAGTTCCAAAAATCCAAAAAAGCAAAACCATCCAAATTTTTTGAATGGTTTTGTATTTATTTATTATGTATTTCACAATTTTATAACTTTTTAAACAAGCCGCCAAATGCCATCATCTGCATTAAGTCAGAAACTTTAATTTTTCCGGTCATAAAAGCTTCCTGCGGATTGAGTTTTCCAGTTTCTACGGCAATATAGGTTTCGTCATCTGTTTCAACTAAACAATCAGCAGTTCCTTGCAATCCATTTTCAACATTTAGTTTTCCATCAGCAATGTTTACCGTGTAGTTGTTATTTGTAAATGAAAAATGAATATTCAGATTTTTTCCTGCAGCTTTTTCTGTTTTAAAGCGAGATGGAAGTGTAGCAAAAATACTTTCTACTGTGTGCACTGGTCTTTCAACAGTAGATTCGGCTCTTTCGTATCCAATATCATCGATGACCATTTTTGCTATTATTTCGCGCATAATTTCAGATGAGCCGCCGCCAATGGTTCCAATGCGAGAATCGCGGAAAGCACGAGCTACTTTATATTCTTCCATATAACCATAACCACCAAAAAATTGCAGACATTGATACATTACTTTATCAGCTAATTCAGTAGCAATTAATTTTACCATCGAACATTCTTTTACCACATATTTTCCTTGTTCGTGCATTTTACACGTTTGCAACGTAAATATTTTGATGCATTCTATTTCTGCTGCTAATTGCGCAACGCGATGTCTTAGCACTTGAAATTTATTGATGGTTCTGCCAAAGGCACTTCGTTCGTTCATGTATTTTAAAGAATATTCTACGATAGATTCGCACGATGCATAACCCATAATTCCAGCAGAAAGTCGTTCTAATTGCAAGCCACCCATTAAATAATAAAAGCCTTTTCCTTCTTCGCCTAATAAATTTTTTACCGGAACTTTTACATTATCAAAATGTAATTCAGCAGTATCAGAAGCGTGCCAACCGAGTTTTTTTAATTTGTTTTTTGAAACACCTTCAGCATCTAAATCTAATACTAATAAACTAACACCAGCAGCACCAGCTTCCGGATTTGTTTTGCAAACAAGAATTACAAATTGTCCGTAAATTCCATTGGTGATAAACGTTTTGGAGCCATTTACGATATAATAATCGCCTTCTTTTTTTGCACGCGTTTGTATGTTTGCTGCGTCGCTGCCAGCACCAGGTTCGGTAATGCCAATGCAACCAATTTTTTCACCAGCAATGGCTGGTTTTAAATAGTTTTCTTTTAGATAATCGCTACCATGTTTCATGATGTACGGTGTACTCATAAATGATTGCACGGCTGCGGTGATGGTGAATCCACCAGAAAAAACTTTAGAGATTTCTTCGCACATCACAACGTTGTAAAAGAAATCTAGATTGCTGCCACCAAATTCTTCTGGATAGCAAAGACCGAAGTAACCCATTTCGCCAAATTTCTTCCAAAATTCGCGTGGTATTTTGCCATCGGCTTCCCATTGATCGATATTTGGAATAGCTTCTGCTTGTAAAAATTGACGAATAGTTTGACGAAATGATTCGTGTTCTTCATTGAAATAGTAAGATAGTGAACTGCTCATTTTTTATTGATTTTTATTTTTTATTTTAATTGCTATATTTTTTAAATAAACTTCCAAACTGCATCATTTTTCCTAAATCAGAAACTTGAATTTTACCATTCATAAATGCTTCCTGTGGATTTAGTTTTCCTGTTTCTACTGCGATGTAGGTTTGTGTATTAGTAGTAAGTAAAAAGTCGTAAGTAATAAGATTTTTGTTTTCAATTACTGAAGATTTTATTTCTTGGTTTTTTATTTCGATTAAATAATTTAAATCATTTTCAAACTCAAACAATACTTTTAACTCAACACCATTTGCTTTTTCTTTCTTTAATCTTAATGGTAAAGAAGAAAATAAATCATCAATAGAAATGTCTTGATTCTTGGCTCTTGATTCTTGTTGTCCATAACTCACATCATCAATTACCATTTTAGAAATAATCTCTAACATAATTTCTGATGAACCACCACCAATTGTTCCTAGTCTTGAGTCTCTGAAAAAGCGTGCCATTTTATATTCTTCCATGTAGCCATATCCACCAAACATTTGCAAACATTGATAGGCAACTTTGTCAGATAATTCGGTTGCTAACAATTTTGCCATCGATGCTTCTTTCACGCAATAATTTTTATCAGCATGCATTTTACAAACATGATAAGTGAATGTTTTTACATTTTCTAGCTCAGCAGTAAGTTGTGCAATTCTATGTCGTAATACTTGAAATTTATTTATTGTTCTGCCAAATGCTTTGCGTTCGTTCATGTATTGCAACGTATATTCCATTGCCCATTCTGACGAAGCAATTGCACCCAATGCTAGTGTCAATCTTTCCAGTTCAAAACGCTGCATGATGTAGTAAAAACCTTTGTTTTCTTCGCCTAATAAATTGGTAATTGGAACACGAACATTATCGAATGCTAACTCTGCTGTATCACTGGCTTTCCAACCTAATTTTTTTAAATTATTTTTGGATAAACCAATTGAATTTCCATCAACCAAGATCATAGAAATTCCACTGGAACCAGTTGACGAAGTTTTACAAGCGACTACAATATAATCTGCAGAAACGCCATTGGTAATAAAACATTTTGAACCATTAATGACATATTCATCGCCATCTTTTACAGCAGTTGTTTTTATTCCAGCTACATCAGAACCTGCGTGAGGTTCCGTAATGGCTAATGCACCGTGCCATTCTCCGGAAATTGCTTTTGGTAAATAGTTTGCTTTTAATGCATCACTTGCTTCATGTTTTAAATGCGACATGGATAAATATGGATGTGCAGAAATGCTTGCACCAAAGCCACCAGAATTTGATTTTGAAACTTCTTCTATAAAAATTACATCGTACCAAAAATCTAAATTGGAGCCACCATATTTTTCTTCTTGTGTTAATCCAAAGAAACCCATTTCACCAAATTTTAGAAAAATTTCTTTTGGAACTTGCTGGTCAATTTCCCATTGATCCACAAATGGCACGACTTCTTTGTCCAAAAAATCACGCAAGGTTTTTCTGAATAAGTTATGTTCTTCTGTTAAGTAATATTGTTCTAGGTTTGTCATTTTTATTTTTTTTAACCGCAAAGAGTGCAAAGTAATTTCGCAAAGTTTGCAAAGGTTATTATTCGAGAATTAGTTTTTAAGCAATATATTTTGTCTTTTAAGTTTTTAAGATAAAAATGTAAAAGATTTATAATCCATTTACAACTCTTTTTATTCCATGTTTTAAAAGTGTTACATTAAAATTTATAAGCAAGCCAAGTTTGTAATTTCCAAGTTTTAAGTAAGTAAGCGTTTGTGCAAGATGAATATCATCTAGTACATCAACACTTTTTATTTCGATTACCAATTTTTCTTCAACTAATAAATCTATTCGATAACCACAATCTAATTTTACATCTTCATATACCAATGGCATTCTTTTCTCCTTTTCAACTTTGAATCCTTCTTTACTTAATTTATAAAACAAACATTCTTGATATGCGCTTTCTAATAAACCAGGACCAAGCGCATTGTGAACATCAATGGCTAATCCGATTATAATATGTGATAACTCATTTTCTTTCATTTTCTTTAGCGTACTTTGCGAAAAACTTTGAAAACTTTGCGGTTAATTTATTTCTAGCTCAAGTCTTAGTAAATGCGAACTAAAGTTTTTTCCTAAGCTGTCCATTCGCATACTGCGTGATGCGCCACCATCGAGTGCTTCGTGGCAAACAAAATTTAAGGATTCTAAACTGTCCCATTCAAATCGTTCTACTTTTCCTTTTATCAAACCTTTGAAGTGTGTTTTCACAATATCAGCAGTTAAATGTTGTTTGAGTGTTGCATAATCTTCTTCAGATTTTGCCATCACGCCAATGTTGCATACGTTGTTTTTGTCGCCACTGCGAGCTGATGCTATATCTATTAATTTTATTGTTTTCATATTGTATGTTTTTTTGTATCACAGAGAACACTGAGTTTTTTCACAGAGTTCTTTGTCAGATTTTTACTTCAATGTTTTTAATTACAAAGAATGCTTTAAATTTCATAGTGTTCTCTGTGAAATTTCCGTGCATCTCTGTGATATTTATTTTTATACTTCAATATATTTTACTTCAGGATTAATGAGTTCTCTTGGTATTAAGCATGGAAATAAACTGAGCATAGCACGGTTCATATTTCCCCAACCTGGCACAGAAATAACACCTGGTGGTCCATTTAAACCTAAGCAAACAATGCCTGCAATCGCAGTTTTTCCGGTTCTGTCGTCTTTGTGTTTGATGGCAATACGCAAACCTAATTCGCTGCGTTCATTTAATTCATCAGCGTTTGGAATTTCTACCGCATCTTCATGCAAACCATTTACACCAATAATATTAAAACGTGATTCTAATATTTGTACAGGTAATTTTGCCCATGTTTCTTTCACTGCTTTGATAAACATTTGCAATTTGTCATACGCAAAAGGATAGGAGAAAAAGAAGAATTGTTCAGTCACAAATCCTTCATGTTGACCAATACACAATTTTAATTTTTCCGGACGAGGTTTTCCTTTAATACCTGAAATAGAAACTTTATTTTCAGAAACATCTTCCAGTTTTATATTAGATAAATCTACGATAACATCTGGCGTAATGTAATTTGTTGGATCGTGAATTTCATAAACAAGTTGTTCACGAATAGTATTGCGAGAAACTTTTCCACCTGTATTATCTGCTTTTGTTAAGATAGCCGTACAGTCTTCATTTACATGTGCAATCGGATAACCTAAGTCGGAAACACTATAATTCATTGGCCATTCCGAATAAGCATTACCACCAGAAGCTTGTCCACCACATTCTAAAATATGGCCAATGGTAATGGCAAAAGCCATTCTGTCGAAATCTTCCTGTGTAGTTGCTTCATCAATTTTCCAGTTAAATTCATGTGCTAAAATTCCAAGTGCCAGACATGGATCCGCTACACGACCAGCCAAGATTAAATTGGCACCATTGTCTAATGCTTCTTTTACTTTTTGTGCACCAATATAAACGTTGGCATGTGTTGGTGGAAATTTAGAATCATAATAAGATGAGTTGTCATCTAAATTATTCAATTCTACATTATTTTCTTTAAATTCTGGTAAGCGCGCTAATACGTCATCGCCAGTAATCGTTGCTATTTTGACACCTTTTATACCTTGCTTTTCTAAAATAGCTTTTACTTTTTCGGCTGCACTTTCCGGATTTAAACCACCAGAATTGGTGACAATTTTAATTCCTTTTGCAAATGCCATTGGATAGAGTGTTCGTGCATGCACTTCTATATCTCTTGCATAACCCATTGTTGGATCTTTTATTTTATCTTTTTGTAAGATAGATAACGTGAGTTCTGCTAATGCATCGTGCATTAAATAATCTGCTGCACCTTGCATGGCAATTGCCATAGCACCTAATGGTGAATCGCCGTAAAAGCCCTGTGCGCCTGCTATTCTGATTGTTTTCATATTAAAGTATTAAGTTTTTTAGTAGGCAGTAGGCAGTTATTGACTGCATACTTAATACTGCATACTGATTACTAATTTATTGTCCTGTCCAGTTTGCTTTTCGTTTTTCTTTAAATGCTAATAAACCTTCTGCTGCGTCTTTGCTTTGTAAGCATTGCATCAACATTGCATGTAAATATTTGTGTTTGTCGTCTGCAGATTTGCTTTTCATTTCCTGAAATGCTTTTAATCCTAAACGCAAGGCAGTTGGTGATTGTTCTTTGATATCTGCAACTAATTGTTGTACGGTTGCTTCTAAATTTTCTGTTGTAACAACAACTGAAACTAATCCGATTTCTTTGGCTTCTTGAGCTGTTAGTGTTTTTGCTCGTAAGCATAAATCTAAAAGTTGTCGTGCCGACATTAATGGTTCTAAAGTTGCCATTACCTGAAATGGAAAGATGCCGCGTTTTACTTCTGGTAAGCCGAATTTTGCAGATTCTACAGCAACTACATGTGTGGCACCACCAATCATTAAAAAGCCACCTGCATAAACATCTGCGTGTACTTGTGCAATGCATGGTTTGTGCAAGCCATTGAATTCATCGCCGAGTTTTACCATATCTTTTGGCATTGGAATCGTAGATGGTTTTTCTGTGGTATCATCGCCAGCGAATGCTTTTAAATCTGCACCTGCACAAAAGGTTGGACCGTTTGCTTTTAGTACCACGCACCAAACTGCATTTGTATAATGTGCATACGCTAATGCATACGCTAATTCGTTTGCCAATGGCATGTGAAAGGCGTTGCGTTTTTCAGGACG
Organism: Saprospirales bacterium; assembly: GCA_016711605.1. Lineage (GTDB taxonomy): Bacteria > Bacteroidota > Bacteroidia > Chitinophagales > JADIYW01 > JADJSS01. The sequence continues at coordinate 56,515 of JADJSS010000044.1, read as the reverse complement.
ATTGAGTGTAATAGTTAACACGTTTTCTTTTTCTTCGACAATTAAATAAGCGAAGCTTTGTTCGGAGAAATTGGAGATTTGTTCTTGTGTGTATAGCATTTTGATTTATGATTTTTTATTAATTAGATTTAAATTTATTTTTTCAAATTGATTGATTAATTATTATATATAAGTTTCATATTTTGTATTAAATTTTTTAATTTCATCCATATTTTATTATTGATAAAAGTAATTGTTCATTTATTATTTAATTTGTTGATATTTTTTTTAGTATTGTTCATATTTTTTAGGTTAAAGTGAAATTCGTAGTATGTTTTAGATTGTTTTAATAAAATATTCTTTTAATTTATATTAATATTTAATTTTAATTTTGAATTTTTTGTTCATATTGCAAAAGATAATTACTTATAATTTTTAAACATAATTCTTGTCCAAGAACAATTCGTAATTTTTTAATTTGATTTTTCTGAAATTTTGGATTTAAATACTGCTTTTAATTGATTTAAACCTGTTAAGGTGGATTAACATTAGAATTATTTTATTATAAAGTTTAATACTTTAAGTTTATTTATTTTTATTTCATTAATTTCTGATAATTAAATTTGATAATTTAAATATCTATAAGCTATATCTCTATTATTTTGTACTTTAATCTTCATTTGCATTAATTTGAGCTCTAAATGCAATATAAACTAAGAACAAAATAAACCAATAATTGGTGCAGTCATTCCACCAATTGCATCACCAATTTCATTTGGATGTAAATTTCATCTTTTATTTTATATAATGGATAATTGATAATCTACAAACCAGTTTTTAATACAATTACTATAATTATCAAAATAAAAATATAAAACAATATTTGGATTTCCAATTTTTGATTGAATCATGATATTTTATCTTGCTCGTTTTCATTGTAATTTATTTTTTAAATTGTTACATTACTCTTTCATCTTTAACAACAATGTTCCAGCTTCTACAAATTGTTTGTCGCTTACATAAACTTCTTCCACTTCGCCATCGGTATGTGCTTCAATGGTGCTTTCCATTTTCATAGAAATCATTTTTAATAATGCATCACCTGATTTTACGGAATCGCCAGGTTTTACTAATACTGTAGTCACTTCGCCAGGCATTGGTGCAATGTAACCACCTTTCACAGTTTCTTCTAAAGGATTTGGAAATTTATCTACGCTTAGTAAAACAATTTGTCCGAGTTGCGGTGAATGTACAAAGTATTGGTTGCCATTTTGTGAGAAGAAGAATTTGCGACGAATATTATTGATTTCGAAAGTGTGCCAGTTAGATCCTGAAACAAGTTCAGGATGACACGCGCGTGAAGTAAAACTTTTCTCAGCAAATGAGATGTTTAATGTTCCATTTTCATTTTTATATGCTACTAAAAATTCAAATCCACCAAAACTATATTTTTCCTGTTGAGATTGATAAGCATTGTTACGCCAGCCTGCAGGCACGCCTTGTGCAATAGTTCTGTTATTTTCTCTTTGTAAAAAACGATATTGTTGTAAAGCACAAGTCAATATATCCAATGTTTCTTGCGGATATTTTTCGCCTTCATACTTAAATTTTTTATCTAAAAAATGAGTATCAAAATCACCTTTTTTGAAATCTTCATGTTGCAAAATTGCAGTTAGGAAATTCTTGTTCGTAGTAAAACCAGTTAATACTAATTCTTGTAAAGCTAAAGTCATTTTTGCAATTGCTTCCGAACGATTTTTTCCTTTTGCAATAATTTTTGCAATCATCGGATCATAAAAAGTAGAAATTTCAGAACCACTTTCAATACCTGTATCATAACGCAAACCATCTATATTTGCTGGAATCCAATCCAATATTTTTCCGCTGACAGGTAAGAAATTATTGCCTGCATCTTCTGCATAAACACGCACTTCAATAGCGTGTCCGTTTTGTGTAATTTCATCTTGTTTAAATGGAATAGCATTGCCTTCTGCTACCTCAATTTGCAAACGTACCAAATCTAAACCAGTTACTTCTTCTGTTACAGGATGCTCTACTTGCAAACGTGTATTCACTTCTAAAAAATAAAAGGATTGGTCTGGAGCTACAATAAACTCTACCGTTCCAGCATTGTCATATTGAATGGCTTTGCAGGCAGCGACCGCAGCATCGCCCATTTTTTTGCGTGTATCTTCTGTAATAAATGGCGATGGACTTTCTTCTACTACTTTCTGATAACGGCGTTGAATACTGCATTCGCGTTCAAATAAATGCAAGGCATTTCCATGTTTATCACCAAAGATTTGAAACTCAACATGTCGTGATGTATCGAAATATTTTTCTATTAAAAGAGTATCATCACCAAAACCATTCAATGCTTCAGATTTTGCTTCATTGATAGCTTTATCTAATTCACTTTCTTGTCGAACAATACGCATACCTTTTCCGCCACCACCAGCACTTGCTTTTAATAAAACAGGAAAACCAATTTCAATGGCTTTTGCTTTGATGGTTGCTTCAGTTTGATCATCGCCTTGATAACCAGGAATGGTTGGTACATTGTGCGATTGCATGATTTTTTTTGCACCAATTTTCGAACCCATAACTTCAATCGCTTTTGGATGCGGTCCGACCCAAATAATATTTTCATCGATAACACGTTGTGCGAATTCTACTTTTTCACTTAAGAAGCCATAACCTGGATGAATAGCATTTGCACCAGTTTGTTTCGCTGCATCAATAATCTTATCTATAACTAAATAAGATTCATTCGGTTGCTTGCCACCAATACGAACAGCTTCGTCAGCATATTTTACAAACAGCGCCTGTTCGTCAGCATCAGAAAATACGGCTACGGTGGCGATGCCCATTTCTCTGCATGTTTTAAAAATGCGTATTGCTATTTCACCACGATTTGCTACTAAGAGTTTTGTTATTTTATTTTGAGTTGACATGATATTATTTTTTTACACACCCCTTAATCCCCTCTCAAGAGGGGAAATTTGGACATTGCTATTTTTGAGTTTGATACATTTATTTTTTTTGCAGTTATAATCACATTCGATAAATACCATAACTATTTGTTCCTTTAACTTCGTTCATGTATGTTAACGCTAATACCAAACCAAATACATGTCGCGTGTCTCTTGGATCGATGATGCCGTCGTCCCAAAGCTGGCCGGTTGCGAAAAATGCATTACTTTGTTTTTCAATTTCGCCTTTCATAAATTCTTTCATTTGTGCAGCTTGTGCTTCGTCAAATTGTTGTCCTGATTTTATTGCTGCTTCTCGACTGACCATTTGCATTACACCAGCTAATTGTTCAGAACCCATAACAGCAATCATGCTATTTGGATATGAAAATAAAAATCGTGGATTGTAAGCACGACCGCACATCGCATAATTTCCTGCACCAAAACTCGCACCCATCATTAACGTAAACATCGGTACTTCAGAATTGGAAACTGCATTAATCATTTTTGCACCATCTTTGATCATACCGTTTTGTTCGTATTCTTTTCCAACCATAAAACCAGTAATGTTTTGCAAGAACAAAATAGGTGTGTGGTTCATATTGCACAACTGAATAAAGTGCGCGCCTTTGTTGGCTGAATCATTGAATAGAACACCGTTGTTACCAATGATAGCTATTGGATAGCCGTGCATTTTTGCATAACCACAAATCAACGTAGAGCCATATTCTTTTTGAATTCATGAAATTCAGAACCATCCACAATGCGTGCAATTACTTCGCGACAATCGAATGGAACTTTAGTGTCAACTGAAACAATGCCTAGTAGTTCATCGATTGGATAGTTTGGTTCTTTATAAGAAATTTCAGATTTCAGTTCCGAAGTTTCGGAAGTGATTTCAGAATTTAAATTAAGATTAGACATTAACTCACGTGCAATTCTGATTCCGTCTAATTCATCTTGTGCTAAATAATCAGAAACGCCTGAAATTTTGGAATGCATTTCTGCGCCACCTAAAGTTTCATCATCCACAATTTCATTCGTTGCCATTTTAACTAATGGTGGTCCAGCCAAAAATACTTTTGCTTTATTTTTTATCATGATGACATAATCACTCATGCCTGGAATGTAAGCACCACCAGCCGTTGAGTTACCAAAAACTATAGAAATTGTTGGAATTCCTTTTTTTGAACGACGTGTAATTTCTTTAAAATTATTTCCACCTAAATTAAAAACTTGTGCTTGGTCTGGTAAGTTTGCGCCTGCACTTTCTACTAAATTTATAGCAGGCAAATTATTTTCTACTCCTATTTCATTAATACGCAATGCTTTTTTCAGCGTGGCAATATCAATTGCGCCACCTTTATTGGTACCAACGTTTGCTGTAATTAAACACATTTTACCTGAAACAAAACCGATGCCTGAAACCATGGTACCACCAGTTCCGAAACCACCTTTTACACCAAGTCCTGCTAATGGCAACAACTCTAAAAAAGGTGAATCTTGGTCGAGCAGTAGTTCGATGCGTTCGCGTGCTAAAAATTTGCCTTGCGATTTTGCTTTTGCCAAGTGTTTTTCTTCACCTTGAAAAAGTGATTGTTTCAGATGCTTATTCAACTCTTCAATTTTCGCCAACATCTTTTGATAGTTGTCTTTGTAAGCTGCTGAGTTGGTGTTTATTTTAGATTTTATGACGCTCATTATTGTCTGAATTTGGATGAACAGATTTATGGATTAATAAGATTAACAAGTTTACAAAAAAGTTTCTATTTGAACGAACGTTTGGTAAAATATTTAGTGTAAATTTTTCGTTAAATATTTTTATTTTATTGAAAATCAATATTTTGTAAAATATTAACAAACGAACGTTTGGTATAAATTTGTTTAATTGAAAATACTTTTTTACATTTGTTTATTAAATTAATTCAAAACAATAAAAATTTATAAAAAATGACAGCAAGAGAAATCGTATTAGCATTGCCAAGCAGATTAAAAGCAGAAGAAGCTGCAGGACAAAGTGGCACTTTTCAATTTAATTTAGAAGGTGAAACTGGTGGCGAATTTACAGCAATTGTAGCTGATGGAGTTTGCACGGTGCAAGAAGGATTGCATGGTGAAGCTGATTGTGTAATTTCATCATTAGCAACAGATTTTGAAGATGCAGAATTAGGAAGAGTGAACAGACAAATGGCAGTGATGATGGGAAAAATTAAAATCACAAATTTAGGTGCGATGCTTAAGTTTATTGGTATGTTCAGCGATTTAGAAGCTGCATAATTAATGATTGATTTTCTATTGATGAATAACAATTCACAATTGACTTTATAAGAAAACAGTTCGAAAGAACTGTTTTTTTTATTTCATTTTTACCGAATACTCATTAAAAATTACCGGTTACTCATTCGATTTTTTGTTGATTAAAATTTAGTTTAATATTGAATTACAAATACCATAAAAGAAAACTTTGAAAAAACTTAAAACTATGAAAACAAAGGATAGCATCAGTGCTATCCTTTTTTTGTTTAATTTCATTCAGTAATATCAAGTAATGAAAGGAAAAACAGTAGTAATAACAGGTGGAAATTCAGGAATCGGTCGAGTAACAGCAACTGAAATTGCAAAAATGGGTGCACAAGTTGTATTGGTTTGCAGAAATGAAACAAAAGCAAAAGCAGTGCAAGAAGATATAAATGCATTGACTGGTTTAAATAATTGCGATTTATTTATTTGTGATTTTTCATCACATGCTTCTATTAAAAAATTTGCCAAAGAATTTAGAATGAAGTACAATCACATTGATGTGCTAATAAATAATGCTGGAGCAATTATTGGTGAACGGCAAACTAATGATGAAGGTTTAGAAATGATGTTTGCCACCAATCATCTTGGCTATTTTTTAGTAACGCATTATTTGCTGGATTTATTGAAAGCTGCAGATAAAGCACGTATCATCAATGTGGCATCGTTAGCGCATCGGTTTGGTGGAATGCGTTGGAACGATTTGCAAGCAGAACAATTTTTTAATTCATGGTTGCAATACGGACATACGAAACTGATGAATATTTTGTTCAATAAAAAATTATCCAAAAATTTAAAAAACAATACAAACATTACTGTAAATTGTCTGCATCCTGGAAATATAAATTCCAATTTTGGTAGAAGTGGAAATCCATTGATGAAAGTTTTGATGGACAATTTTGGGTTTGTGTTGACTTCACCAGAAAAAGGAGCGCAAACCTCGATATATCTGGCAACTTCGCCTGAAGTACAAAACAAAACTGGTTTGTATTGGTACAGAAAAAATCCTACTATTCCATCTATGGAAGCTATCAGTTCAGACAATGCAGATCGACTTTGGGAAATTAGTTTTCAGTTAACAGGCATCAAAGAGTTTGGTGTAGTGAATTTTGAATAAAAGTAGGTGAAAGTGATAGTGTAAAAATGCATTCCAATAATGATATAATTTTTATAGAAGCAACATTAAATGACGCTGATGCTATTCTTTCATTGGTTCATCAGCTCGAACATTTTATTTCAAAAGAAACGCTGTTAAACAATCTTAAAAAAAACACAGAACATCCTGAATATTGCATCTTTGTAGCAAAAGAAGATGAAACAGTGATGGCATTTGCAGAACTCCATTTTACGCAGTTTATTCATGAGCCAAAACCAAGAGCACGATTGACTGCTTTTTGTGTAGATGAAAAGCACAGAAATAAAAATAATGGATCTGAGTTCCTGAAGTTTTTAGAAGATATCTGCAAACAACATCACGTTTCAAGGTTAGAGTTAACCAGCAATATCAAGCGTTTAGATGCACATCGCTTTTATGAAAAGAATGGTTATTTGTTTATGTCTAAGAGATTTTATAAAAATTTGTAATGCAATATATTCACACGTTTCTTGATTTTTTTACAGATAATTTTCCATCGATAAAACTAATTAGCTGGTTTTTTCCAATTGCTATTTTGTTTTCTTTTTTAAGTTTATTTATAGCAGGATTTTGTAAGCAAACATTGAAATGGCGAACTGGTTTCTCACGCAAACTTTTTCATTTTTTTATTTTTATTGCAGCATTTGGTTGTCAACAAAAAATGGGTTTGCCAGCCGTTTTTATTTTAGGTTGGTCAGTTACGTTGGTGTTGATTTACGCAATCATAAAAGGCGATGGCAACTTGTTTTATGAAGCACTTGCACGCGAAAAAGATGCACCATTCAGAACAAAATATATTGTGTATTCGTATTTGGCAACTTTTTTTGGTGGTGTATTTTCTAATTTATTATTTGGACCATTTGCCATTTTTGGCTATGCAATTACAGGCATTGGCGATGCGATTGCTGAACCAATCGGAACCTATTTTGGCAAACATACTTATCGTGTTTTTAGTTTTGACAAATCGAAAATTTCTTATAGAAGTATTGAAGGTAGTGCTGCTGTTTTTGTTGCGTCCTTAATTGTACCATTGTTTATATTGTATCCTTTTCATGGTACGTTTTCAATTAGTTTTTTATGGCTATTGTTAACAGCTGTAATCTGTACATTAACTGAAGCTTTTTCGCCAAGTGGTTTTGATAATATGTTGTTACAGATTGTTGCTAGTTTTTTATTTAGCATATTTATCGCGTATAATCATTAAAAAAAATGGCATCATTACGACGCCATTTTTTTATAGTAAGTTGGAAATAACTTTTTACTTTTCTTCTTTCTTTGTTATCAAACCATCTTGAAATTTAATAAAGTCAACTAGATTTTCTAAAGGAATATTTTTTGCTAAAATTTTATAATCTGGTGTAATTAAAAATAATCTTGGTGTTACAATCAAATCATATTCTTTTCTAAACGCACTCATTCCACGCATATCTGCGCAAGTAATCCAATCTGGACTGCAATTTTTTGCGACAAAAGAACGGAATGAGGAATCAGTTTGTTCAGTGGAACAAGTGAACATTCGAACACCTAATTGTTTCAATGAATCAGTATATAATTGTTTTAATGCAGGAATTTCTTTTTGGCAATGACCACAATCTGAATTCCAGAAAACTAACAACGTGTATTTATTTTTTGGAACAAAATCATGAAAAGTATAATTTTTACCAAGTGTATCTTGTGCTGTAAAGTTTGGTGCAATTTTTCCTAATAAAGTTGGTTTTACAGCTTCCACTCTGTCGCGCAATTCCATTAAACCTTTCGCTTCGGCCCAAGGTGCTTCACCACTTAGGTAATATTTTTCAGCCATATAAACATAAATGGCATCGTAACCCATGATTTCGCTTCGTGCATATTTTGAAAATAATTCATTCAAAACCAACTGATACATTTCACGGCTAGCTCTAGCTTTACTGATAACAATGTCAACATATTTAATGATTGAATCAGGACTTGGAAAAACATATTGTTCAAAATATTTCATCAGTTTTCCATGCAACACTGGACTTCGCACCAAAGCAGAATCAGCAAAATCAACATTATCAAAGTAATGTTGCTGACTGTAATGAAATGCAAAAAATGAATCAACTAACGCACCTTTTTCATTCCTTAATTCATTTTTTGGAACATCAATATCTTGCATCACTTTAATTAATTTACTGTATAAAGTAGTTGGATATTTTTTTGCAATTGTTTTTCTGTGTTCAGTAATTTGTTTTCCAATTGCTTCGATTGCACGTTGATTTTTTACATATGTTGAATCAGTTTTTTTAAATTTTGAAGATAATTTCTGAAGAGAATCTGTTTGAATTCCTAATGGATACATGTAATTCATATCTTCAAATAATTGTTTGTTTTCTATTGAATTTTTCACCACAGATTTTGTGATAAAATTTGCTGTATCGGTAACAATAGAAAAATCAGTTTCTTTAATAATGACATCAAACGAATTGTAACGGAAACTTGGAAACGCTACTAAATACACACCAGCAGGAATGTTTTTTTTGCCTTTGATAGTTGCGATTCCGTTTATATCAAATTTCAGTGTGTCTTTAATCATGCGTTTGTCTGCATAATAATTTGCTAAAATTCCAATTTGGTTTTCCATACCTTTTACCGTAATTGAAATATTAAAATTTCGTTCTTGTGAAAAGGAAATAGTAGTAAAAATTGTAACGATAAAAAGCGTAAAAATATTCTTCATAAATTTGTGTTCAAGTATGATTTACAAAATTCGTTCCGAAATTAATGATTCAGCCATAAATTATTGTCAAAATCTTTGTTAATTGTTATTTCTAATAATTAAAAAACGTCCGAAAATAATTTCGGACGCTTCATGAATAGTTTTTTTGATAGCTAATTAATTAAACTCGAAATCAGCGTCTGTTAAGGTTACACCTAATTTCAATTCTTTAAATTCATAAATTTCATAGATTCCTTTTTCATCTTCCATTTTATGGTAAATAGGTAAACTAGTAGATTTATCTATATAAAACGTTGATTTTTTAGCATAAGCAGATGGTATTTTTATTACTTGACCTGGTTTTACTTCATCATCGATATTATTTAATTCTTTGATTTTGTATTCAGAAATCGCTAATTTTTTACCAATTTGCCAAACTGTTGTTTCGCCAGCAGCAACTGTATAATTTACGATTTTATAATCAGGATCTGATAACTCAACTTTCCAGCAATCTTTATTATCGTAACTTACAGTACCAATTAATTTTACAAAATCAGCGTAATTTTCACCTTTGCGAGCATTCATACTCGTTTCTAATATTTTTTTAACCGTTCCAAAGCCAGCTCTTGAAACTGGATTGTGAACGCCTTTCATTAATAAACTACTTGTTGGTGCTAAACTTAATTTCAATCCTTTTTTCACATCTACCTTAGCAGATTTTGCTGGCTCAAAACGTAATTGAGCAGCTTGTGGTAATTTTGCATTTGCATAAACTTTTAAAGGCGATGCAATTACTTTAAATTCCACATCACTTTTGCTGTATTTTCCATCATGCATACGTTCTTGCGCATAAAAATGATAAGTCATACTTTTTGCATTTCCCATTGCGGTCAAAGATTTTTGCATAATATCTACAGCACTTTGTGCCTGTACATTTGCCATACATAAAATGGCTACGAAGAATAATCCTGTTAATTTTTTCATTCTGTTTTTTATTGTTGTAAGATTAAAAATACAATTTTTGTTGGTAAATCAAAAACTTTGCCAAATTTTATTCTAGACCTAAATGTTTTTAAAACCTTCAAGGTTTAAATTATTTAACCAGTTTTTGTATCTTTTCTTCAATTTCAAAAATTGGAAATTGTTGCACAATTTTCTTCATATTATTTTTGATTTCTTGATTACATAAATTGCCAATGCTGCCTTCGTGTGTGTGATTTATTTTTTTTGGTTTTTTGTAAGAACCATTTTCTACTTCATTTCCTACTTTAATATATGCATCTCTGAAAGGCATACCTTTGTTTACTAAATCATTCACACTTTCAACTGTAAATAGCAGTTTGTATTTGTCGTCTTCTAAAATTTTATCTTTTATAATGATGTTTTCCAGCATCAAATTTGTCATTTGCAAACACGATTTTAGTTCATCAAAACAAGGTAAAAAATCTTGTTTAATAATTTGAAAATCTCGATGATATCCACTTGGCAAATTGGTTAAAATGGAATTTATTTGTTGTGGTAAGTTTTGAAGTTTATTGCATTTCGCACGAATCAATTCAAAAACATCTGGATTTTTTTTGTGAGGCATAATCGATGAGCCAGTAGTTAACACATCTGGAAATGAAATAAATCCAAAGTTTTGATTCATATACAAACAGCAATCCATCGCAAATTTTGAAAGTGTTGCAGCAATAGTTGACAAAGCAAATGCTACATTTTTTTCCATTTTTCCACGATTCATCTGCGCATAAACAACGTTGTAATTTAAGTCATCAAAACCCAATAATTCTGTTGTTTTTTTTCTGTTTAATGGAAAAGAACCACCATAGCCAGCACCTGAACCTAATGGATTTTTGTTCGCAATTTTGAATGCAGAAAATAGCATGTCAATATCATCCACTAAACTTTCTGCATATGCACCAAACCATAAACCAAAACTGCTTGGCATCGCCAATTGCAAATGCGTGTAACCAGGCATTAGCTTGTTTTTATGTTTTTCGCTGAGTTCAATGAATGTATTAAAAACACAAACAGTTTCTAAAACGATTTCAATAATTTTTTCGCGAGTGTATAGTTTTAAATCCAACAAAACCTGATCATTTCGACTTCTTCCACTGTGAATTTTTTTTCCAGAATCACCAAGTTTTTCAGTTAAACGAAATTCAATTTCTGAATGTATATCTTCATTGTCATCAGCAATTGAAAAATTATTTTGGATAATTTGGTTGTAAATATTTTTTAATTCTTTTTGAATCGGTGCGAGTTCTTCTTTGGTTAATAAACCAACTTGCGCCAACATTTTTGTGTGCGCCAATGAACCAATTACATCGTATTTAGCTAAAAACAAATCTAAATTTCTGTCGTTGCCAACTGTAAATTGCTCGACTATTTTAGCGAGTTCATTTTTAGGTAAATTATTTTTTTGCCAAAGTTTTGCCATTAGTTACAGTTTGCAAAAAGTATTTCTAAAATTAATTCTATTATTTTTTTGTTGCTACTGGTTTTGGTTCAGCAGTCACCAATTTTGGATATTCCAATTTCATGGCTTTTAACGTGTCACGTACTTTTTGTGCAATTAAATATTCTTTATACCAGTTTTGGTCAGTTGGAATGATATTCCATTCTACTTTGCTGCAATTATTGAATACATCTTCATACGCAGTCATATACTCTTTCCAAAGTTCGCGTTCTTTCCAATCTTGATCCTTGTGTTTCCACATTTTTTTTGGATTTACTTTGCGTTCTTCCAAGTTGGCTAACTGACCTTCTGGTGAAATATGCATGTAAAATTTTAAAATTTTCGTACCATTTTGTTCCAGTAATTTTTCAAAATTATTAATGGCATCAAAGCGATGTTTTACGGTTGCTTCATCAATCCATTTATGTACACGTTGTATCAATACATCTTCGTAGTGTGAACGATTGAAAATTTTAATCTGTCCCTTTTCTGGAACCACATGATGCACGCGCCACAAAAAATCATGTGCAAATTCTTCGTCGCTTGGTTTTTTAAAAGCGTGCACAGATATGCCTGCAGGATTGATGCCACTAAAAACATTTCTGCATGCACCATCTTTTCCGCTGGCATCCATACCTTGTATAATTACCAGCAAACTTTTTTTTGCCGAAGCCATTAATACATTTTGAAGTTCTTTGATTTCTTCAATTAATGCAATTGTTTTTGTTTTAGTTGCTTCTTTATCTATATTTTTTGGAGCAACCGTTTGGATTTTTGAAAGTTTTATTTCTGCCATGATTTCTGTTTAATTTGAAAATTATTTCTTGATACTTTACTACTCACTACTCTATTTAAACATACCTTTCAACACACCTAACAAACCGCGTGTTACTTCACGCGTCGCGGTGCGTGCTAATTGACGCGTTACCGTATTATTCAGCATTTTATCTAAAGTAGATTTTCCTGCTTTTGTAGTCTTTTCAGCTTTTGCTTGTTCTTTCTCTAATTTTGCCTGTTCTTTTTCTTGCAATTCCTGAGCAATTTGTTCCGCTTGTTGTTGTTGCGCCTGCTCAATTTTTGCTCCTAAAATTTCATACGCACTTTCCGGATCAATTGTCTCTTTATATTTTCTGTATAGAGCAGATTTTTGAATCAACGTTTGCATTTCGCTATCGTTCAAAATATCCATACGCGATTGTGGTGGCGTCATCAATGTATGTACCAATGGCGTTGGAATTCCTTTTTCATTTAAGGCAGTTACAAACGCTTCACCAATACCTAATTGTGTAATTAAATCTTCTACTTTATAATAGGCAGTTTCCGGATAATTTTGTGCCACCAATTTGATAGCTTGCCTGTCTTTTGCTGTAAACGCACGCAAAGCATGTTGTATTTTTAAACCTAATTGTGCCAAAATGCTTTCCGGAATATCGTTTGGATTTTGCGTGCAGAAAAATATACCTACACCTTTAGAACGAATCAATTTTATAATCGATTCTAATTGATCTTTTAAGGCATCTGTTGCACTATCAAAAATTAAATGCGCTTCATCTAAGAATATAATTAATTCTGGTTGATCCATGTCGCCACGTTCCGGAAATTTTTGATAAACTTCAGCCAATAAACTCAACATAAACGTTGAGAATAATTTTGGTTTATCCTGAATATCCGTTAATCGAACTATGTTGATATAACCATTTCCATTTTCATCTTTTCGCAATAAATCATTTACATCAAATGAAGTTTCACCAAAAAATAAATCAGCACCTTGTTGTTCTAATTCTACAACTTTTCGCAAAATAGTACCAACGGTTGCTGGCGAAACGGCACCGTATTCTTTTTCAAAAATTTCTTTACCATCATTGGTTAAAAATTGCAATACTTTTTTAAAATCCGGTAAATCAACCAACCCTAATTGCTGATCATCACAAAACTTGAAAACCATAGCCACCACGCCTTGTTGTGTATCATTTAAATCTAATATTTTTGACATTAAAACCGGTCCAAATTCAGTAACCGTTGCACGCATACGCACACCATCTTGTTGCGAAATCGTCATCAATTCTACTGGAAATGCTTTTGGATTCCACATGGTTCCAATAGCTGTTGTTCTGTCAATAATTTTTTGGTTAGAAACTCCTGGTTCTGCCACGCCTGAAAAATCGCCTTTAATATCCATCATTAAAACCGAAACGCCATTTTCTGCTAATTTTTCAGAAAGTGTTTGTATCGTTTTTGTTTTTCCGGTTCCTGTTGCACCAGCAATTAAACCATGTCTATTTAATGTTTTTAATGGAAGTTTGATTGCAGTATTTGGTACTGATTTCATATCTAACATTCCACCACCAATTAAAATAGAAGCGCCTTGAAATGTATATCCTTGATTTATTTCTGCTGAAAATTGTTCTTGTGTTGCCATAAATTTATTTAATGAATGGTAAAAATAGCTTTTTATAAAATAGATGCAAAATAATAGTTGAAATATCGTGCCACGATAATCGTGGAACGATATTTTAAAAATTCGAAGTAAAACGATTTTCGTGGCATGGTAAAATTACACCAAAAACGGATTGTTTCTTCTTTCGGCTCCAATGGTAGTTGGGTTGCCGTGGCCATTGTATATTTCTACGATGTCGTCTAACACTAACAATTGTGTTTCTATTGATTTTATCAACGTATGATGATTTCCACCAGGCAAATCGGTTCTGCCAATACTATTTTGAAACAATACATCACCAACGATGCAATAATTCTCATTTTTATTTAAAAAACAAATGCTGCCTGGCGAATGTCCTGGTGTAAATAAAATATCAAAAACCACATCGTTCAACTCCAATTTTTCATTTTCTGAAATAAAATAAGATGGTTCTAACTTTTCAGGAATTTTTGCTCCATACATTCTAGCTGCCATTTCTGCTGCATTTAAAACTACTAATTCCTTTTCGTGAATACCTAAATCTAACTTATATTCATCAGCAACAAACTTATTTCCGTAAATATGATCTAAATGGCAATGTGTATTTACCAATCGAACTGGCTTTAAACCATTTTTCTCAATATAAGAAATTAACACTTTTTGTTCCTGTAACGTGTAACAACCTGGGTCAATAATCCAACAATCTTTGTTGGCATGCGTTATAACGTAAGTATTTTCCTGAAAAGGATTGAAACAAAATGAAGCAATATTTGTATTTAATTTTGCGTTATCCATAAGATTTACTTATTTTGTAAATGTAGTATTTCGGAATGAGTATTTTGCAGTGCGACTTGAAAATTTATTTTTAGATGATTAATTATTTTTCCAATAACAAAATAGCATGTTTTTTACCAAACAAAATGATCAATAAAATTATCGTTTTGTTTTTCGCAATACTATTTTCGCAATACTCATTTCTTTCAGCGCAAACTACACAAGTGCAATTTGGTCAAAACCGCGTGCAATATCATCCTTTTGATTGGCAATATTACAATTCAGAAAATTTTGCCATTTATTTTTATCCAGGTGGACAAGAAATAGGAAAGTTTGTTTGGACAACTGCTGAGCAAAAATTGAAAGAATTGGATGAATTGATGGATTTTCATTACCGTTCTAAAGTAGATATTTTGGTGTATAATGACATTACTGATTTAGCGCAAAATAATATTGGTATTGGACAAGATGATTATAATATTGGCGGCACTGCTGTGTTGCGCGATAATAAAATGTTTTTGCATTTTGATGGTAACCATAAACATCTGCAACGCGATTTGTTAAAAGGTTTGTCTGAGTTGTATGTTCGACAAATGATGGCTGGAAATAATTTTAAACAAAAGCTACAAAACACCTTGTTTTTAAATTTACCAAAATGGTATCGTAGTGGTTTGGCAGCTTACATGGGTGAAAATTGGAACACAGAACTGGATACCAAGTTGAAGAACTTTTTACAAACCACCAGAAAAGCAGATTTTAATAAGTTAGTTGCTAAAGATCCTGAATTTGCAGGTCAATCTTTTTGGTATATGTTGAATGAATTGTACGGAAAAGATGTGATACCCAATATTTTGTATTTAACCAGAATCAACCATAACATTAGTTCTGGTTTTGCGTATGCAACCAACACTAGTTTAAAAGGTTTGATGACTGATTGGAAATTGTTTTATGGCAATCGTTATGTGCTGGACGAGAAAGACAGAGACTCTTTGCAATTTGCTTCTCAGGTAAAATTAAAAAAACGAAACAACACAGAAATTGGTGATATGAAATTTTCCGTTGATGGAAAATATGCTGCCTATGCAGCATTTGATGGTGGTTTTTACAAAGTCTTTTTGTTGGATTTGCAAACTAAAAAGGCAAAGAAAATTGCTACTGGTGGTTTTCGTTCCGATCAATATCCGTTTGATAAATCGTATCCAATTTTAACATGGACAAAAACTGGTAGCAAACTCGCAGTGATTTCTGAAAGAAAAGATATTATTCGTTTGCTGCAATATGATGTAGCAAAAAAAGAAAAAGTAAAAAATAACATCATTAAATTTCAACGAATTTATGGTGCAGATTTTACCAATAATCCAAATCTATTAGTTGTTTCCGGACAAAACAAAGGACAAACAGATTTGTATTTGTATAACACATCAAACACGAATGCAACGCAATTAAACAACGATTCATACGATGATTTAAGTCCAGTGTACGTAAATTGGAAAGGTGCAAACGGAATTTTGTTTTCATCTAACAGAATAGATGATCAATTGGTGATTCCATTTAAAGATGATGTGCTTGCAACTAAAACTTTAGATTTATTTTATTTCGATTTAGATACACGCAACAATGATTTAGCACGCGTAACGGAAACAGCTTTTGCAAATGAAAAAGGAATTGGTACGTACAGTGAAAATCAATTTACTTTTTTAAGCGATGAAAATGGATTGCAGAATCAATATATTGGTACGTTAGATAGTTTTTTTATTAGAAAAGATACATTGACTAGTGTAATAGAAAACGGCATTGATAAGTATGATACCATACAAGAAATTAAGGACGTTTATAAAGTAAAAGGTATAACACAAGCCATTACAAACTATCCGAAAAGTATACATGCAATTGGTGTTAATGCACGAACATCCAATTATTTTTTCGGTTTAAAAAAACGAAAATCATACATTTACACGAAATCAAATTTACAAGAAGAAGAAGTTCAATCTAAAAAAGCGTTTGGTTTAAAACCTACTGCATTTCGACAATTTTATAGAGATGGTGAAGGTAAAACAACTGCCATCATTTTTGATAAAAAAACTATTGCTGGAGAATTAGCTGTTTCTAAAAGTAAAATTATTTCAGATGTTTCATTTGATAGTTTATATAACAGTGAGTTTAAATACACTTTTGAATCTGATTTTAATTCTACTATAACTACTGAAAACACTAAAAAAGAACAATTAGCAAAAGCAGATTCTGTCGCAAAAAATTTAACAGAAACTATTTCTTTTAATACTGAAAATACTGGCGAAGAAGTGCCACCACCTTTTGTTGAACCAACATCTAATTTAAATGTTGAAAAAACAACAGGACAAAAAATTCGCATTTTACCGTATCGTGCGCGCTTCACGTCTGATTATGTGGTTGCGCAGTTAGATAATAGTATCATAGGCAAATTATTATCAGAGTTATAAAGGAAATTTAGGTGCTTATAATTATCCAAATTTAGGTGGTTTTATCAATTTCGGTGTGAGTGATTTAATGGAAGATCATAAAATAATTGGTGGCTTCAGAGTGCCATTTGATTTCTTTACAACCTTTACTGGAATTGAAGCATATGTGCGTTACATCAACCTTAAAAAACGCATAGATAAAAGTGTTCTTTATTACATCAGAACGGATAGAATAGCATTTAATGTTTCCAAGAACTAATTTTTTCAAACTGAATTTAGTTATCCATTTGATGTAACTAAAAGTTTGCGTTGGAGTTTTGCTTATAGTAATGAACGTTTGAGTTGTTTATATACAGATAAAATTAGTTTAGAGCAATTAAAAGATGTAAAAGAAAATTGGGTTTCAGCGCATGTTGAATTTGTGCATGATAATGCAAAAACTATTCAATTTAATATTCCAAATGGTTTTAAATACAAATTATACGGCGATTATTTCTTTAATGCAAATGATAAAAAATCGCATATTTTTTCATTCGGTTTCGATGCACGACACTATCAAAAAGTATTTAAAAATATTATTTGGGCAAATCGTGTATCAGGTGCATGGTCATTTGGAGCACAAAAAATTTTATATTTTTTAGGTGGTGTTGATACTTGGCTTAATCCAAAATATGATTATAATATTCCAATTTCACCTAATGTAAATTATGGTTTACAAGCACCGGTCACGAATTTACGTGGCTTGCCACAAAATATCAGAAATGGAAATAATTATTTATTGTTGAATTCAGAATTACGTGTTCCAATTTTTTCTTTGATCGCTAAGAAACCTTTAAAATCAGCATTCTTACAAGATTTTCAACTAGTTGGTTTTTTTGATGCTGGTTTGGCTTACAACTTAGCAAATCCATTTAACAAAGATAATTCATTGAGTAAAGAAGTCGTAAATGATCCAATTAGACAACCAATTGTAGTAACCGTAAATTACTATAGAAATCCATTTGTTTTTGGCGCTGGTGCTGGTGTTCGAACAAATATTTTAGGATATTTTGTAAGAGTGGATGCAGCTTGGGGCCACAATGGATTAGAGTTTGCAAAGAAACCAATGTGGCATATTTCTTTAAGTAAAGATTTTTAATTTTAACGAATGTCCGATTCTATTTTACAACAAATTACCACTCAGTTTAATTCGGTTACAGCAGATGATTGGAAAGAAAAAATAAATAAAGATTTAAAAGGTGCATCATTTGAGAAATTGATTTCGCAAACAGAAGATGAAATTGAAATTTTACCTTTTTATACAGCAGAAACAACTAAAGATTTCCAACTTTTAATTCCTGCAAAACAAACTGAAAATTGGTTTGTTACAGAAAAAATAATCGTTCATGATTTTATTGCTGCTAATAAAAACAGCTTACATGCACTGCAAAATGGAGCTAATTGCATTTTATTTGATTTGCAAAACCTACCAATTACAAAAAGTGAGATTCACCAATTAATACAAGGTATTTTAATAGATATTGTTTCAGTTTTCTTTTATAATTATAAAGAAGAAAATAAAAAGGATTTAGAAATTTGTGTTCCAAATTCTTGTATTCTATCTATTAAAATTGAACAGCAAAAAAGCACGGTAAACGAATTAGTAGATGCTTTTAATGATGGTGTTTTTCAAAATTCCAATCCAATTTATTTTCATTTTCATATCGGACAAAATTATTTTTTAGAGATTGCAAAACTTCGCGCGTTTCGTTGGTTGTGGCAACAATTTGCTTCTGTAAATAATTTAACCAATCCAATTTTTATAATTGCTGAAACTGGAAATTCTAAACGTGATGACAATGAAAACTCAAAAGAAATTTATACTAACATTTTGCGAAATACCACAGAAGCTATGTCTGCAATTATTGGTGGTTGTGATTATTTAATTGTAAATAGCCACGATGTTGAAATGGAAAATTCTGATTTTGGAAAACGAATTGCTAGAAATGTACAGCATATTTTATACAACGAATCTTATTTTAATAATTTTAAAGATATTGGAAAAGCGAGTTATTATGTTGAATATTTAACATTTCAACTTGCAAAAAAGACTTGGAATCGATTACAAGTAAAGTAATTAAAAATTTATTTTCATTTTTTTGAATTTTCCTATTGCGCTTTTCCTAAATATTGTTTAACATTGAAATGCATAAAAACCCAATGCACAAAAAAACCTTATTGTCTCGAAATTTAGTGATTTTTTTAAACGCTGTTTTTTTAGTAGTTTAAGATTTTTAATAGTATTGGTTTTTATGAAGAGTTCTTTTTTCATAGCTAGTTAAATTGAAAGGATTGAGCGATTCTTGATCCTTTCAATATTTTTTTCACAAATTTTTTTTAGTTTTTTTTCATAGTTTTTTGGTAAATAGAAAGGGTAAAGCATTTGCTTCACCCTTTCGCTATTTATAGAATTTATATTTTAATGCCTTAATGAAATAGTATAAGTTCTGCCATTATCTAAAGTAACAGTTGCTTCATCATCGCAATCACCATTTCCAAAATCAATTACACCATATCTTTCTCTTTGTCCGTAACGAATTATCTTTACAACACCTGATGTAAATTGTCGACATGCTACTTTTCTAGTTAATGCAGTTTCAATACGAACATCATAAACAATTCCTTTTTTAGAAGTATGTGTACCTGTTCCAGTTACTTTAAACACATCATCCGAAAAATCGCGCGGTGTATTGCTGCCTTCTATCCATTCACGTGTTTTATCATCTGTTGAACTAGTACTAAATGTGCCATCTGGAAACGTAACTTTTCTGTCAGCAACAATAGAGAAAGTAAGGTTGCCGTTTCCATTTGCTCCATTGTTTGTTACGGTTCTGTTGATATCAACTTTATTTGCATTCACATAATAATCTTCAGAAGTAATATGAATTACTGTACCAGCATCTCTGTATCTTCCAGTGTATGTAACAAGAATTTTTCCTTTTCGTGTAACACCGTTATTATTTGTACAGCCAGTTCCGAAATCAATCGTAATTTTTTTAGGTGACGATAATGAATCTTTGGTTACAATTGCGCATCCTAATAAATTAGCTTCTTGTGCTGTTGCTGATTGTCGTAAATCTATTTCACCGTTTATGTCTGCTTGGTCAGCCATAATTTGTAAATTATCATCTTCTACTTCAGCAACGTTAAAGTTTTGCGCTGATGATGCTTCAGATTCATCATTAAACTTGTTCTTTTGACAAGCCGTAAATCCAAATGTCACTATTGCGATTATCAACAATAGTTTAGACGTTAAAATTAATTTTTGCATGATTATTTATTTAGTTGATACTTTGACGATTTTAAATTACAAAGGTTTAATTCATTGAAATTTACTGCTAAAATTTAACAAAATAACTGCATTTTATCGTAGCTCATTACTAATTCGATATACTTCATCAGCCAATGGTTTCAAATAAGATGGTGTTGAATTAGGAAAGTTATCGAAGGTCCAGTAATAAGTTCTGCCTTTTAATAAAATTTGCACATAATAAATATTCTGATCAGCAACATTAATATCTACAAAAATAGTTCTGTTTGATTTGGTTAAAGCAGTTGGTACTTTGTTAATTAAATCTTTAGCAATCGCAAAATCATCAATTGATAATTGCTTGCTAAAATTGGATAATTCTTTATTCTGAAAAAATAACTTAGTAGTGTCTTCTAAAAGTTTTGTATCATCTAAATAATAAACATAACGACAATCATTAGCACAAAATCCACCAAATGAACCAAATATTATATAATCAGGATGCACAAACTCATCTTTCTTACAAGAAAAAATAAAGAGCAAACAAATAATGAATAAGATTCTATTTTTCATATTTACATAATTTTTTCACTTTCACTCTCATTTTCACTATATCAATAATTCGGATTTTTTTCAAACCGATGTGCTAATTCTCGTATAGCAGCACCAACTTGTTTTTCTAATAAATTTCTAAGAAAAAAACCAGTTTTTGGTATGCGAGGTTCAAACTCAATGGTATAATCTAACCTTGATTTTCCATTTCCTAAATCTATAAAGTGCATGATGCCAATATGGTTTTTTAGCGGACTTCCAAAAGTTATCTTGTACTCGATTAAAGTTGGTTCAATATATTTTGTAATAGTTTCCTGAAAAATTGTTGGAAATGCAATTACTATTCTTGATGAACCTAAACCATTTGCATTTCTTGGGTCATTGCTGTCAGTTAATCTTCGTATAATTGCTGAATAGACTTCTGACAATCGATTATGATCACTAAAGAACGAAAAAACATTGTATGCAGGTACATTATAATCTTGCAAAAAATGTAATTTTTCAACATTAGAATTCAGTTGCAATAAATTCATTATTGATATTTTTTTGCCAATTTAGATAAACCACTTGCTATTGTTGTTTTTATTGCGAACAAAATCAAACCATCTGCAAATGAAAATTTTGTTTCTATATCAATTGTATAATGCAATGAGCATTTATTTTCGCCAAGCTTAGTAAATACTAATCTTCCAATATGATAGTTTACTGGAACATTATTACAAATCTGGTATTCTATTAATGTATATGGTTCAAACGTAATTATTTTTTCTTCTAAAAATGTAAGTGACGCAATGCCAATACTTCGCACCGAATCCAAGCCATTTACATTGTCGCTAGGCGAATCTTTTATGCGTTTTATATTTGCATTTAATAAAGCACCAAAATTATTGTGATCACTTAAGTAGTTAAAAATTTCTTCAACTGGTGCGTTGAATTCCTGAGTCATGGAAACTGTTTGCATACCTATTTCTTTTTATAAATGTACAATTTTTTATTTTGTATTTTTACCACTTCTAAGCTTTTTTATCTAAGACAACACAATTAGAATACATGGAAATTATTATAAACACACAACTAAAATTACGTGCTTGGAAAACTGAAGATAAACAGCAATTACAGCGCATTGCAAACAATCAACATGTTGCAAAATATTTACGCGAACGATTTCCAAGTCCATACACAATGAATGATGCTGAAAGATGGATTACATTGAACGAAATGGGTTTAGATGAAACACATTTTTGCATTGAATATGATGGCATGGCTGCTGGTAGTATTGGTATTGATATACAATTAGATGTTCATAAACAGACGGCTGAATTAGGTTATTGGTTAGGTGAAGATTTTTGGAACAAAGGAATTATTACTGAATGTATAAAAGCTGTAACACCTTATTTTATTAACAAATTTGAACTAAAACGAATTTTTGCAACTACCTTTTCAGAAAATGTAACTTCATCAAAAGCATTGGAAAAGGCAGGATTTAAGTTAGAAGGAATTTTGAAAAAACACGCTTTCAAAAACGGTATTGATTACGATGGAAATATGTATGCTTATACAGTTTGATTATTTTCAGCATTTGCCAAATCATACTATTTTTTAACACATAGAAACATAGAAAAAATAAAATAGCATTACTGTTTGTAGTAAATAAATGCTTCGTAATAGAAACACATATTGTACGCAAGGCTTACAAACTATGATTTCCTTTTTACTTCATCAATGTATTTTTCTATCAATTTTTGCTTGGAAAATGAATCTATGTTTCTATGTGTTTATTTTTTTAATCGCATTTTAGCATTTGATATTTCATTTAATTTAAGTAAATTAGTTAAAATTGTTTTATGGCAAATTCAGCGATACTTCAAAAAATAGAATCTCTAAATCCTAAAAATGATGCATGGGAAATTGTGCAGCTATCTGTGTTTTATGAGTTTCCTTGGGATTTTAATCGTGCGTTAGAATTGGCTTTGTACAAAACTTTTGCAGTTCCATCGATTGCAAAAATCTTACACAATTCAAAAGAATTTGAAAAGCATGCACAAAAAAGATACGATGATACTGATTTAATTTTAAGTGAAATTATAGAAAATGGATTTAATGAAAGAGGACAAAAAATGATAGAACAGCTCAATTGGATTCATAGCAATTATCCAATTAGCAACGAAGATTATTTGTATGTCTTAAGTACTTTTGTTTTTGATAGTGCAGATTGGATAAACAGATATGGTTATCGGAAATTAGTTAAAAATGAAGAATTAGCAGGTTTTTATGTTTGGAAAGAAATAGGAGAGAAGATGCATATAAAAGATATTCCTGATACGATTGAGGCATTTAAAATATACCATGATGAATACGAAGCAAAGCACTTTCAATTTTCAGAAGCCAACGTGAAAGTAGCACGCGCCACAGAAGATTTGATGTTAGGTTGGTTTATGCCTTCGCAATTGTTTGACGTCGCACGTCCATTTTTGCATGCTGTAATGCAACCACATTTATTAAAAGCATTTCATTACGAGGAACCAAATATTGCGTTGCGAACAATTACCACAAATGCATTACGTTTACGAAGTTTTACTGCAAGTTTATTTCCACGAAAAACACCACTGTTGCGAACCAAAAACATTAAACATACAACCTATAAAAACGGATATAATTTAAAAGATTTAGGACCTGATAAATTAATGAAATCTGCTACTTGTCCATATCATAAAGTGATGGGAAAATTAAAAACTACTTCTGGAATTTAATATTGCCAAACAATTTATTTTCGTATTTTCGATACTTAATTTAATATAATTATCAATGAAGAAATTTTTTACAAGCATTCTTTTTTTTATTTTTTTTATCACACTGAATGCACAATCCGTTTTGCAGGAACAAAAAGAATTTTATAATAAATACAATTTTACAAAAGAGAGTGATTGGGACAAATTACAGGAACAACTCACAGGTACTAAATTTAAAATTTTACCCAAAAACGATAATATCAACCAACGTTCAAGCGCTTGCAGCTTAAACGGACGACGTGTGTATGGCTGGCATCCTTACTGGAACGGAAGTACGGTACACAATAATTACCAATGGAATTTATTATCTGATTTGTGTTACTTTGATTATACCGTAAATCCAACTACAGGCACCAATAGCAATGCTTCTTTTGCATGGTCAACCAGTAGTGCCGTAACTGCAGCAAAAGCAAATGGAGTTAAAATTTCTTTTTGCGCTACTTTATTTTCATCGCACTCCACATTTTTAACATCAACCACAGCAAAAAATACCTTTACGCAAAATTGCATCAATCTAATAAAAGCACGTGGTGCTAATGGTGTAAATATTGATTTTGAAGGATTGCCATCTACACAAAAAGCTAACTTCACCACTTTTATGCAACAATTTTGTCAAAAAATACATGATTCTATTCCTGGCTCAGAAGTATCCATGGCGTTGTATGCTGTTGATTGGAATGGCGTTTTTGACATTCCTAATCTAAAAAACCATGTTGACTTATTCATCATTATGGGTTATGATTATTACTATAGTGGCAGCACCATTGCTGGTCCAACCGATCCATTGTATAGTTTCGAAACTGGCTATAACTATTGTATGTCAAAATCTATTTCTTATTATTTAAATCAAGGTGTTCCACAAAATAAATTATTATTAGGTGTACCTTATTATGGCCGACAATACAGAACAACAGGTAGCACACTTCCTGCAACAAGTAGTGGTTCTGCCTATTCATCCACTGTTACTTATAAAGTGGCAAGAAGCAACACTAGTGGCAACTACTCAGCAGCGAACAAAAAATTTGATGTAAACAGCTACACTCCTTATTATAATTTTTTAAGTGGTGGATTTAACTACCAGTTGTTTATGGATGATTCATCTTCCATGCGCGAACGGTATGATATCGTCAATCAACGTAGTTTAGGCGGCATTGGAATTTGGACTTTAGGTTATGATGATGGTTATACGGAATTATGGAATGCGATTAACGATAAACTTACTAGCTGTTATGCGCAACCATGCACTGATTCTGTTTTTGATTATGGTGGACCCAACAGAAATTACCATGATAAAGAAATTGCTACTTACACGATTGCTCCTTCAGGTGCCAGCTATATCAACTTAAACTTTAATCAGTTTGAATTTGAAACTGGCTACGATACACTTTGGTTGTATGATGGTCCTAGCACTGCATCGCCTTTAATTGGTGCATACACAGGAACAACATCACCAGGTAATATCAACTCTACAAGTCCTGCTATTACTATAAAATACAAAACGGATGGTGCTACTAACAAAGTTGGTTATAAAGCAAAATATACTTGCCAAACCAGCGATGTAATTGCTCCAACAACATCTGTTACTACACCAACATGGACAACGACCAACTTTACAGCTAACTTTACAGATGCTGATGTAGGTACTGGTATTGCGCAACGCTTTTATAGTGCCGATGAATACTCAACGGCTGCATACTGGAGAAGTAATAAAGCCAATGGATTTTAAATGATGCGTTTGATGGCACAACTCTACATGCTGATTGGATAAAAAAGCAGGCACTTGGACGAACAGCACAAACACAGCTTTCAACTCAGATCAAGTTAATTCTAACACCAACTTATATACATCGTTAACACAAAATGCTAACCAAATCTTATATCACTGGACGCAAAAATTGGTGGAACAGGAACTAATCGTCGTGCTGGTTTGCATTTCATGGCAAGTGCTGCAACAGGAAATGGTCGTGGTAATTCGTACATGGTGTATGCCAGAGTTGATGGTGGTGGCAAGTTACAAATTTATGAATACATAGCTGATGTGATGTATTTAAATGCAGATATCACGTATCCGTTTGTAGCCAACACGAATTATGATTTTAAAGTCATCTATACTAAAACCACAGGTAAAATTAGTGTGTTTGTAAATAATGTATTGGCTGGAAGTTGGACAGATGCCACACCACTTACAACAGGAAATTTTATTTGTTTCCGCTCTGGCGAATGTACTATGAATATTGACAATGTAGAAGTATTGAAAAGCAGAACTGCTACAACAGCAGCTATTACAGTAGGTTCGGCTTCTACGAATGACTTAAGATTACTAAATCCAAATGCAACTACACCAGCAGGAAGAATAAAATCGTACGTTATAGACAATGCAAATAATATATCTTTACAGGCAATAAAAACTATAAATATTGACTATACCACACCTTCAACCGTTGGTACAGTGCGCGATGGTTTAACGGCTACAGATATAGCTACCACAACTTCAAAAACACAATTATCTGCTAACTGGAATTCTAGCACAGACGCCAACTCTGGCATTTCAAAATACTGGTATGCAATCGGCACTGCTGCAGGCGGCACGAATACTGTTGCATGGACAAACAACGGCACTGCAACATCCGTTACTAAAACTGGTTTAACGTTAACTGTTGGTACTACCTACTACTTTACGGTGAAAGCAGAAAACGGTGCAACGCTACAATCAACTGTAATTAACTCTAACGGACAAAAAGTGGTAGCAGCTTTCGTAAATACAACACCAACTACCAATGCTATAAAATCAGAAAACACAGTTGATTTAACTACATTAAAATCGTTTAATGCTTATCCAAATCCAGCAACGGATATTCTAAATTTAGAATATACTTTAAATAAACCTACATCTGTAAATTTATCGGTGATAGATATTACAGGAAAAGAAGTAGCTAGAATTTTATCGAATGAATAAAAAAATATTTTCACTCATTTTTTATAGAATTTGATTGATTTAAGTATCGCATAAAAACCTGATCAGAGAACGGCAGAATTAGTAAACATGAGTCGTCCTACGGTAGTTTAGCTCCAGAAAGTTACGTACTTGGTTATGATAATTATGTGAAAGTCTTTAAAGTAGTCGTAATGTTGTCCAATTACAAAAATTATACATTCAAAAATTAACAAAAAATAAACAAACATTTGTACATACAATAGTTATCTTAGCAATTAATTAAATCAAAACAAAAATGAAAAAACAATTCTTTTTAGCAATAGCTATTGCAGCAACATTTACCGCTTGCAAAACACCAAAAGGTGATGAAGCAACAACAACTGATACACAAACGGTTGCTACAAATATCTGGAGCAGATTATTTTAATCGATTCAGCTTCTGTAGTTGGTTTCACCGGTAACGGTGTTGGCAAAAACCATCCTGGAACTTTTAAATTAACGGATGGAAAATTTCTGTTGCCGACGGAAAAGTAACTTGGTAGTTTTACAATCAATATTGCAGGAATCATTTTAACGGAACCAGCAGAAATGATTCAGACAAAATTGAAAGGCCATTTATTAAGTCCTGATTTTTTGATGCAGCAAAATATCCAACTGCAAAATTTGAAATTACAAAGATTACAGATTATACTTCAAATGAAACTGATAAATCAGTAGTGGCTGGTGCAAACGCATTGGTTAGCGGAAATTTGACATTAAAAGACAGCACTAAAAATGTTTCGTTCCCAGCGGTTATTATAGTAACAGAAACGGAAGTTACTGCAAATGCAAACTTCAATATAGACAGAACTCAATGGGGCATGAGCTATGGTAATGACAAATCTTTGAAAGATAAATTTATTTCACCAGAAGTAAATATCGCAATTGATATCAAAGCAAAAAATAAGTTTTTATTTGGTTAGTAATGAAAACGTCTCGCGTTAAGTGAGGCGTTTTTTGTTTAACTAAAAGAATTAAAAACTATTCACCGCAATCCATGCCATTAAACCACTAGCCAATCTTTAAGCAGTTTTCATCTACATCAAACGTGGTGTATGTATTGCCGAAGTGATGCCTTTGCTAATGTTTCCTGTACCCTAAGGTAAAAGCAGGCAGGTACTAGTTGCGAATAATACGAGAAATCTTCTGCCGTCATACGTGCAGGCATTTCTTCTACGTGTTCTTTTCCAAGGTATTGTTGTGCTAATTCAAATGCAGTTGGTGGTGGTAGTTTCATCGTTCTTTAAAACGGATAACCAATATCAATCAACACATCGCAAGTGCCGCCAAAACTTGCAGCAATGTTTGTGCAAATCGTTTTTATTTTTCATGTGCCTCTGCTCCGCCATTTTTCATCAAAGGTTCTGGAAGGTGCCTTCTAAACGAACTTCATCAGGAATAATATTCATGGCGCCATTCGCAATAAATTTACTAATGTCAACACACTTGGCAACGTAGGATTTGCATTTCTGCTAACCACACTTTGCAAGGCAATCACCAAATGCGATGCGATTAAAATGGGATCGATGGCTAAGTGCGGCACTGCACCGTGACCGCCTTTTCCTTTAACCGTAATATAAATTTCATCGCAGCTTGCCATCGCAATACCAGATTTGAAAGCTACTTTTCCAGTTTCTAATTGTGGTAATACATGTTGTCCGAAAATGGTTTCCACTTTTGGATTTTCCAGCACACCATCTTTAATCATAATCGATGCACCACCAGGTAATTTTTCTTCTGCGGGTTGAAAAATTAATTTGATCGTTCCTTCAAATTCATCTTTTAATTCGTTTAAAATTTTGGCAGCACCTAATAAGCAAGTCGTATGCACATCATGACCACAAGCATGCATTACACCTTTATTTTGGGAAATGTATTCTGTTGTATTTTTTTCTTCAATCGGCAACGCATCCATATCGGCACGTAAAGCAATTATTTTTTTGTTGGATTGTTACCTTTAATTAAACCAACAATACTGACGTCCACCTACATTGGTAGTGTGTTCAATACCATATTCAGTTAGTTTGTTGGATATATATTTAGCCGTTTCTACTTCTTCGAAACTCAATTCAGGATGCGCATGTAAATGCCTGCGAATAGCAATTAATTCTCCATCTAGGGCATTTGCTGTATTTTTAATTTTATCTTTCAATTCCATAGTGTTAAATTTGAGCCTCTAAGACTGTTTAACAAATATAGTCATTAGCACATTATCTAATTATTTAATTATCTAATTAATTACATGAATAACTTGATTTAATAGTAATTGGTTCTGGTCCTGGTGGCTACGTGGCAGCCATTCGCGCATCTCAATTGGGAATGAAAGTAGCCATTGTAGAAAAAGAAAGTTTGGGTGGCATCTGTTTAAATTGGGGTTGCATTCCAACTAAAGCATTGTTGAAATCTGCACAAGTATTCGATTATTTAAACCATGCAAAAGATTATGGAATTGAAGTAGCTGATGTAAACGCAAATTTTTCTGAAGTGATACAACGCAGTAGAAACGTAGCAGAAGGAATGAGCAAAGGCGTACAGTTTTTGATGAAGAAAAATAATATCGAAGTTATTTATGGTTATGGTAAAGTGCTGCCTGGCAGACGCGTTGAAGTAACGCAAAATGAAGGTGGTATCAAAATATTGAAAGCAAACAATGTTATACTGGCTACAGGTGGTCGCGCCAAACAATTATTTTCGTTACCAATTGATGGAAATAAAATTATCGATTATCGCAAAGCGATGTCGCTGGAAAGCACAACCGAAAACTATGGTGATTGTTGGTGCAGGCGCGATAGGTGTGGAGTTTGCATACTTCTATCAAACCTTAGGAACACAAGTTACCTTGATAGAATTTATGGATACTATCTTGCCAGTTGAGGATAAAGAAATAGGAAAATTAGTTGAAAAAATTTATACGAAGAAAGGCATGCAAGTATTGACTTCATCAAAAGTGCTGAATGCAAAAATGGAGAAAGATAAAGTGTTGTTGTATGTAAATACACCAAAAGGCGAATTAAATATTGAAGCAGATGTGGTGTTGAGTGCTACTGGTGTTGCTACTAATATTGAAAATATTGGACTGGAATTATGTGGTATCAAAACAGAAAATGATAAAGTAAAAGTGAATGAATATTACCAGACAAATGTAGATGGTGTGTATGCTATTGGTGATATCGTAAAGGGACAAGCGTTGGCGCATGTGGCAAGTGCAGAAGGAATTATTGCGGTAGAACACATGGCTGGTCATCATCCGCAACCGTTGAATTATGATAACATTCCTGGTTGTACGTACTGTTCTCCAGAAGTAGCAAGTGTTGGAATCACAGAGCAAAAGGCAAAAGAAAAAGGACTGAATATTTTGGTTGGAAAATTTCCGTTTTCGGCAAGCGGAAAAGCCAAAGCAGCTGGAAAATCTGATGGTTTCGTGAAATTGATTATCGATAAAAAGTATGGTGAAATATTAGGTGCGCATTTCGTTGGCGAAAATGTTACCGAAATGATTGCCGAAATTATTGTTGCACGAAATTTAGAAACAACAGGTATGCAGATTTTAAAATCTGTGCATCCACATCCAACGATGAGTGAAGCTATTATGGAAGCTGCTGCAGTTGCGTACGGCGAAGTGATTCATTTATAGTTATAAAATATCATGTCTAAGAAATATATTGAAGACGAAACATTCGAGCATATAGATTTTTCAGAAAATGCTTTGGAAAAAGCAGATTATGAAAAATGTATGAAAATTGTAGTATGCACGAAGTTGATTTTTCCGAAACGGATTTAACAGAAGCTGTATTGGAGCAATGTGATTTAATTGGTGCAATTTTTCAGAATTCCATATTAGAAAAAACAGATTTCAGAACTGCTTTTAATTTTTCATTTGATCCAGAATTAAATCGAATGAAGAAGGCGAAATTTTCTTTGCAAGGAATTGCAGGTTTATTACACAAATATCAAATTGAAATAGAAAACTAAGTACAATGAATCATAATAAAAAAAACCTTGACCAATAAATTGATCAAGGTAAAAAAAACAGAATGGTGTATTTATGGTTTTTGTAGAAAAATTATTTTGATTGAATCACGTTCACTTTCATTCTCACTTTCACTTTATTACAAATCAATTCTCAAGCTTTGATAAGACTCCACCATGTTGAGTAATATCTAAACCTAATTCTTCTTCTTCTGCAGTTACACGCATAGGTTCAATTTTATTAGTAATCAAATACAATGCATAAGAGCCAAAGAATGCAAATGCTGCAATGCCAACTAAGCCAATCATGTGGTGAGAAAAAGTAGTGAACTTACCATAAGCAAGACCCCAACTTTCAGGTGCTAAACCAGTTCCATAATCTGCGGCAAAAATACCAGTCATAATCATACCAACCATACCACCAACACCGTGACAAGGAAATACGTCTAACGTATCATCTAAAGTAGATTTGTTTTTGAAGTGAACTGCAATATTACTGCACATGGCAGCAATTGCTCCAATAGCTATACTTTCACCAACATTTACAAAACCGCAAGCTGGTGTAATGGCAACTAAACCAACAACGGCACCTATACACGCACCAATTGATGAAATTTTTTGTCCACGCATAGCATCCATTAAAACCCATGCTACCATGGCTGCTGCTGCTGCAGTGTTGGTTGTAGCAAACGCATTTACTGCTTTTGTATTCACACCTAATGCTGAACCAGCATTAAAGCCAAACCAACCAAACCACAATAAACCTGTACCAATAATTACATAAGGCACATTAGAAAATTCATGTGTACGTTCGCTTTCAGTTCTTGGACCCATAAATAATGCACCAGCTAATGCAGCAAAACCAGCACTCATGTGTACAACTGTTCCACCAGCAAAATCTAAGATTCCATAAGCAAAAAGAATTCCTTTAGGATGCCAAGTCATGTGGCAAATTGGTGCATAAATACAAACGAAGAATAAAAATATAAAAATTAAGTAGCCTGAAAATTTTACACGTTGCGCAAATGAACCAGTAATTAAAGCTGGTGTTATAATGGCAAATTTTAATTGAAACATTGCAAAAATAATTAATGGCAATCCAGCCATAGATGGTGCAACGCCAAATAATTCCATTTTTTCTGTTGCAGCATGCAATGTTACATTTTTGAACATAAAGAAAGTCATTGGATTTCCAATAATTCCACCGATGTCGTCTCCAAAACATAAGCTAAAACCGAAAGCAACCCAAATCACACTCATGAATCCTAAGCAAATCACACTCTGGAAAACGGTAGAAATGATATTCTTTTTATTAGCCATACCACCATAAAAGAAACCTAATGCTGGTGTCATTATTAATACAAGTGCTGATGCAATTAACATCCAAGCGGTATCACTTGCATTAAAACCACCAGCACTGTTTCCGGTAAGGACTTGTCCTGGATTAAAAGCTCCTGCAATGACCAATCCTAAGAAGATAACTGCTGGAAGTAAATACTGTTTGCGCATTGCCATAATTCGTAATTTTTAAGAGTTAATAATCGATAATGCTAAGTAAAGAAAATATTTTTAATAAATTTTCGACAAAACACTATAATAATCTTAATTTAACGAAAAATAGTACACATATTTTTTATTAGCAAGTAATAATAAATAAAAAAAAGGTAATTGTGCTTGATAATCAAACGGTTCGTTGTATTTAACTAAAAATGATTGTGTGTGATAATCTTAATAACCCAAAACTTTCAGCATCGATTCTGAGTTTTGTTCTTGAGAAAACACTTCGTAGGTAAGCTTTCCGTTAGCATCTTTATCAATAATTACATTTTTTGGTGATGGAATTAAGCAATGTTTAGTGCCACCATAACCACTTAACGAATCCTGATACGCGCCTGTATGGAAAAAACCGATGTATAATTTTTGTTCGCCAATTATTTTTGGCATATACACTTGGTTAATATCCACTTCTGAGTTGTAGTAATCACTTACATCGCAGCTCAATCCACCAATAATCGTACGCTGATACGCTTGGTTCCAATTATTAATTGGTAATAAAATAAATCGCTGATTCATGCCCCAAATATCAGGTATAGTAGTCATCAATGAACCATTTATCATATACCACAACTCGCTGTCGTTTTGTTTTTTTTGACCAATTACTTCAAAAATAGTGCAACCACTTTCACCAACCGTGAAGTTGCCAAATTCTGTATAAATATTTGGATGATCGATTTCTGCTTCGTCGCAAAAGTTTTTAATTTTCTTTACAATTTCTTCTACTAAATAGGCATAATCATATTTGGTTCCAAATGAATATCGAATTGGCATGCCACCACCAATGTTTAAGCTATTCAATTCTGGACAAACTTGTTTTAACTCAACATACATTTGCAAGCACTTATTCAACTCGCTCCAATAATACGCAGAATCTTTAATTCCAGAATCGATGAAAAAGTGCAACATAGTTAATTTTACATTCGATTTTGGTTTTATCTTTTCTATATAAAATGGAATTACATCACGTTGACGAATTCCTAAACGCGACGTATAAAATTGATATTTTGGCGATTCTTCAGCAGCAATACGTAATCCAATATTCATTTCATGATTAAAATCTTGGTAAGCTTCAAATTCTTCCATGTTATCTAAAACAGGAATTACATGATTAAAGCCATCTTTAATTAAACCTAAAATAGAATTGGTGTACATTTTTGGTTTAAAACCATTGCAAATAATTCGTATTTTTTTATCTACTTTTTCTTTTTGGTGCAAAGAACGAATCAAGTCAATATCATAAGCACTTGAAGTTTCTAATTGTGCATTGTTTTTCAGCACTTCATTCAAGACATGCGAAAAGTGATTGCTTTTGGTGCAATAACAATAATAATAATGACCATTATAACCAACACTTTCAAATGCTTCCTGAAACCAACGGCGCGCGCGATTGATATTGTCGCCGATTTTTGGCAAATAGGTGATTTTTAACGGCGCACCAGGTTCTTCAATTACATGTTTTAAATCTATTTTATTAAAAGGAAGCCAGTTTTCTTCTACATCAAAACCATCTTGCGGAAAATAATATGTTTGCTCAATTAAGTCGATATAACGGTCTCTCATTTTTTAATTAAAGATTTAATGAATTGTTGAATTATAGAATCAGCAACAAATGTAATAACTTTGTGTGAGAAATCGTTATTGGTTATAAGTTAATTGTTATAGGTTAATAGTTAAAAACGTTTCTTTATTCAGACTATGAAAATCAATATATCGAACTAACCAAAACCAATAACCTTATAACTAACAACCTATAACTTTAACACCAATGACCATTTTTCAAGAAATACAAACACAAGTACAACAGGCTTTTCCAACATTATTTGGAAGCGAAGTTGAATTGAATAAAATTACGATTAATGAAACACCAAAAGATTTTATTGGTGATATAACTTTAGTGGTTTTTCCGTTATTAAAAATCACCAAAAAAAATCCTGAAGAATCTGCAAAAACAATTGGTGAATTTTTGGTGAACAATAATAAAAACATCACAGCTTACAATATCATCAAAGGTTTTTTGAATTTAGAAATCAATAATGATTATTGGATAAACTATGTTTTGAATCAAGAATCAGGAATCAAGAATCAAGATAAAAATGAAACAGTTTTAATTGAGTACGCATCACCAAATACCAACAAACCAATTCATTTAGGTCATGTGCGAAATAATGTGTTAGGTTATGCGTTGGCTGGAATTTATAAAGCGAATGGTTTCAACGTTATCAAAGCAAATTTAACCAACGACAGAGGCATTCATATCTGCAAAAGCATGGTTGCCTGGCAACACTTTGGCAACGGCGAAACACCTGAAAATACTACAGATTTGAAGTGCCGAAAAGGTGATCATTTGGTCGGAAAATATTATGTAGAATTTGATAAACATTATAAACAACAAATTGCTGATTTAATAGAACAAGGAAAAACAAAAGAAGAAGCAGAAAAGCAAGCACCCATTATGTTGGCAGCACAAGAAATGCTGTTGAAATGGGAAAACGGCGACGCAGAAACCATTGCACTTTGGAAGACTATGAATGCTTGGGTTTATGCTGGTTTTGATATTACTTATAAAAGTTTAGGTGTTGATTTTGATAAATTTTATTACGAAAGCGATACTTATTTATTAGGAAAAACTATTGTTGATGAAGGTTTGAAAAATAATGTATTTTTCAAGAAAGAAGATGGCAGCGTTTGGATTGATTTAACAGAAGATGGCTTAGACCAAAAATTGGTGCTGCGTGCTGATGGAACTTCTGTATATATAACTCAAGATATTGGAACGGCTGATTTGAAATACGCAGATTTTAAAATGGATCAATCGATTTATGTAGTAGGAAATGAGCAAGATTATCATTTTAAAGTGTTGAAATTAATCATGCAAAAACTCGGCAGACCTTACGCTGATGGCATTCATCATTTTTCGTATGGTATGGTTGATTTGCCAAGTGGCAAAATGAAATCGCGCGAAGGAACTGTAGTAGATGCTGATGATTTGATTGCTGATATGATTAACATAGCCAAAGAACAAACCGAAGCACTCGGAAAAATTGATGATTTTACAGAAGATGAAAAAACTGCTTTGTTTAAAACAATTGGTTTAGGTGCGTTGAAGTTTTTCTTATTGCGTGTTGATCCTAAAAAAAGAATTTTATTTGATCCGAAAGAAAGTATTGATTTGCATGGATTCACTGGACCATTTGTGCAATATACTTACGCACGTACACGTAGTATTTTGCGTAAAGCAAGTCAACAGTCGAACATCGACCATCGACCGTCGACTATCGACTATACACTTCATGCTTCGGAAAAAGAACTCATCAAAGTATTATACAAGTACACAATTATTTTAGAAGATAGTTGCAAAGAAATGAATCCAGCAAAATTAATTGACTATTCGTACGAAGTTGCGAAAACTTATAATAAATTTTACAATGATTGTCCTATCTTAGCTGCCGAGAAAGAAGAAGAAAAAATTTTCCGTTTACATTTAACCGAACAAACAGGAAACATCATCAAACAATGTTTTGCAATAGTTGGAATTGATGTGCCAGAAAGAATGTAAAACAAATTCAGATTTTAGATTTAAATTCAGAACATAATCAACAATTTTAAATCTAAAATTTTATACATGGAATTATATCTAAAAAAAGTACGAAACAAAGGAAGAGCAGTTTTCTGCACAGTTGATTTAAATGAAGGCGACATTATAGAAGTGTGTCCTGTAATTTTATTAACACCACAAGACTGCAAGCTATTAGACAAAACTACACTTTATCACTACTATTTTCAATGGGGAAATGATGGCAAAAGTGGTGGAATGGTATTAGGTTATGGTCCAATGTATAATCATTCATATAATCCAAATGCGGTTTATGAAACGTTTTATGAGAAAGCAATTTGGCGTATAAAAGCACGTCGTCATATTCCTGCAAATACTGAAATAACGATTAATTATAATTTCTATCCAGACGAACAAACACCAGTTTGGTTTGATAAAGTTGGTTTGGCAAAACAAGCTGCAGAAGAAGCAAAAGAAAAAAGCGTCGAAAGCAGCGAAAAAAGCAACTAAGAAATAATTTTTTAAATATATTGAAAAGCGAATGCAGTATTGCATTCGCTTTTTTTTAAATAAGTCTTGTTGTAGCTTGAGTCTTTAATATTTCTGTTCAAGTTTTAGGTACTCTTAATAGCGTCAACTATTCTTGAAATATTTTTTAAATAGCTGAAATAGCATTATTTTCACTATCTATTCAAATTCACACATTATTATTTTTGTATCTTGCATAAGTGAAAAATGTTTACTTACTATGTCTACTTTTGATTTCTGTTACACTTCTTGGTTACGGTCAAAATAGCTTTATACTTAAAGGTAAAATTACGGAGCAAAAAACGCGTGCTGTTATTGCTTATGCCAACTTATTTGATTCAATTCAAAATATTTATGCTGCTACTGATTCCAATGGTCATTTTGAAATTCAATTAAATGAAGGAAAATATTCTTTTGAAATTACAAGTGTTGGTTATCAAACTATTTTTAAAGAAATTAATCTTATAAAAAATACGGAATTAAAAATAGAATTGAAACAAGATGTTCAATTGGATGAAATTGTTGTAAGTTCTGACAAAATCAATAAAACAGCACAAAACAATTCATCAGGCATGACTACACTTTCAAGCATGAGTGTTGAACGGTTGCCTGCTTTTCTTGGTGAAAAAGATATTATGAAAGCAGTATTGCTTACACCAGGCATTCAAAGCGGACAAGAAGGCGCGCGTGGCATTTTTGTACGTGGAGGCAGTCCAGACCAGAACCTGGTGTTGTTTCATCATGCACCAATTTACAATGTGGCGCACATCTACAATTTTTTATCGGTGTTTACTTTAGAATCTATCAGCAAAATGGATATTCACAAATCTTATATTCCAGTTCAATTTGGTGGACGGCTTTCTGCGGTGTTAGATATTGAACCTAATTTTGGAAATACAGATTCGTGGAAAGGTGATTACAGCATTAGTTTTATTACTCAAAAGTTTCATATCGAAGGTCCAATCAAAAAAAATAAAACATCTTTTAATTTTAGTATTCGCGATTGCCATGCTGGTTTGTTTTTATATCCATTATCTAAGAAACAATACAAAAGTGCTTCTGGAAACGAAGGCAGCATTGCTTATTATTTTTTTGATATGAATGCTGCCATTAAACATCAAGTAAACGAAAAAAACACGTTTTCTTGGAGCTTTTATGTTGGACAAGATTTTTATAATTTTTCAGAATTAAAAGTAACGAATACCACTAAAAAAACTGAAAAAAGAACTACTGATAAAAGATTAAAATGGATGAATGCTGTAAATACATTTGAATGGAATACTAAATTCAAGAAACTCAATATTTCTAATTACTATAATTTTAGTTGGTATCAATTGAATCCAAAACAATATTTAAGTTTAGAGCAAATCAAACTTCCGTCAAAAGATAAAACCACGACATCTACCGACTATTTTACGAAGTCGCGCATCATGGAACACGGTTGGCAAACTAATGTTGAGCATGCAATTAATAAAATGCATTTATTGAATTATGGTTTTAAACTTTCTGATCGTAATTTTTTAATAAATAAAGTAAACTATAAAGTTCGAGATACACTTGGAAATGTTGTTGATGAAAAAGAATTTAAAAACCCAACAGTGAATGCTATTGATTTTTATGCGTATGCTGATTATTTATTTACATGGAAAGACAAACTAGAATTAAAAGGTGGTCTGCAATTGTTTACCTATACAGCATCCAAAAAAACTTTTTTTTATGCTTTACCACGTGCTGAAATTATCTATCATCCATTTAAAGGAATGAGTATGCGTGCATCTGCAGGATATAGTGTGCAACCATTGCATTTACTAACTAATAACACTGGTGATATTCAGAATGATGTTTGGGTGCCTGCAACAAAAAATATAGCACCTGAAACAGCGTGGCAAGTTTCTGGTGGTGTCCAATATGATCATCCAAAAGGATACACAGCAAGTATTGATGGTTACTACAAAAAAATGGATCATTTGACTGATTATAAATTCGGTACCACTTTTTTATCTGATAGAATTCCATGGGAAATTCAAATGATAAATTCAGGTAAAGGTGAAGCTTATGGTTTAGAATTATTTTTTGCTAAAACAAAAGGACAGTTTACTGCTTGGTGTAAATATAATTTAGGTTGGAGCACACGTCAGTTTCCAGAATTAAATCAAGGAAAACCATTTTTTTATAAATACGACAGACGACATGATGTTTCATTTGTGTTGCAATATAAACTTAAAAAGCATTTCGATTTTTCGATTGCTTGGACCTATGGCACTGGATGGAGAATGACAACACCAACCTCTTCGTATGCCAGCGATTTTACAATTGCTTCTTATGATCAAGCAAATGAACCTTTATTTGGAACACAAGGTATGATTACAAATTGGAACGAAAGAAATAATTATATATTACCAGCATATCACCATTTAGATATTGGAATGAATTATACAAAAGATGCAAAACGAGTGCAACATATATTAAATGTAAGCGTTTACAATGTGTATAATAATTTTAATATTTTCACGGTTTATCAAGATGGTGATACAGACATAAACGGCAATAAATATAAAAAATATGTGAAGCTGAGTATTTTTCCAATTCTTCCATCCATTGGTTATTCGGTAAAGTTTCAACTAAAAAAAGATAAAAATCAACCAACTGAAAAATGAGATGTATTCATAATTATAAACTAATTTTTTATTCAGGTATTTTGCTTGCCTTCAGCATTATTTCTTGCCAGAAAGAAATTAAATTTACAAGTAGTTATGCACCTGTTAAACAAGTAATCAATTGCAATTTTACACCATACAATAGCTTAAATGTAAACATAAGCAAAAGCAAAACTCCAAATGATTTTAATTCTGTAGAATTCCTAAATGATTGTAAGGTAGATTTATATGAGAATAATGTTTTTGTTGAAACTATGCGTTATAAATTAAAAGATACTTTGTCTGGTTTAGGTTGGTATGTTTCAACTTATAAATTAAAGCCAGCAAAATCGTATAAAATTATTTCTGAACATCCAACTTTAGGCATTGCTTCTGCAGAAGAGTTTTTACCATCTCGACCTCTTTTTACCGCAAATTTATTACAACACGCAGACTCAATAAATCCTACCAGGTCTGGTAAATTCTCTATTACTTTTACGGATAGCAGCCAGTTTAAAAACTACTATTTTATTGGTGTTTATTATAAAATTTTAAAACCTATTGTAGATACACTTGGCGATACCACTTACAAAGTTGACTATAATTTTAATATAGTTTCCGTTTCGAATGATGCTCCAAATCCTGCAAATTTTAATCGCACTTTTTTTACAGATGACAATTTTGATGGACAAACCAAAACGATGTTTTTTGATTTTAATAGTTTGTATAATACCACTTATAAAAGCATCGAGATGATTATAGAATTTTCAGATATTGGATATAATTTTTATAGCTGGACTACGCAACAGATAAAACCACCATCCAATAATTTAAATGAAGGAGCCGATGAACCATTTAATTTAGTGAGTAATATAAAAAATGGATATGGTCATTTCTCTTCGTTTAGCAGCAGTTATGTTACATTTAAATTGCGTTAGATTTAGTAGTTGTATTGTTCTAAAATAATTTCGCTACTAGTACAAATAAAATTTCAATTCAAATATTTCTATTAACTAATCTTTTTATATAATTGAGCATGTACGCAATGAATAAAAACTGGTTTCATAGTTGATTGAGGCACTAAATTTTATTAGTTTTTAATAATTTAGTGTGTGGAAATAAATTATGTTAAAGTTGCAAAAGCATACATTGCTAATTTTCAATAAAAATTATAAACTCTAAATAACAGCAACAGAAATGAAACGAATTATAAATGCTTTTTTGATACTTGTCATATCAATTATAAATCTAAATTGTAGCTCACAGAAAAGAGTTGCATTTAAACATAAAGTGATCTACAATTCAGCAGATTTGATCATCACTCAGATTGCAAATAATTCATTTGTACATACTTCATACTTGCAAACCAATGATTTTGGAAATGTTCCGTGTAATGGACTTATCGTGAGAAACAGTGACGAAACAATTATATTCGATACACCAACCAATAATAAAAGTGCTGAAGTATTAATAAAATGGATAAAAGAAACGCTTCATTGTAAAATTAACGCAGTTATTCCAACTCATTTTCACGACGATTGTCTTGGCGGTTTAAATGCATTTGATGAAAATAAAATTTCTTCATACGCTTATTTTAAAACAATCGAACTGGCAAAAGCAAATAATTACGTTGTTCCAAAGAATAGTTTTAATGATTCACTTATTTTAAAAGTTGGTGATGAAAATATAATTGTAAAATTCCTTGGTGAAGGGCACACAAAGGATAATGTAGTTGCCTATTTTCCTTTTGAGAAAGTATTATTTGGTGGTTGTTTAATTAAAGAATTAAATGCAAGTAAAGGTTATTTAGGTGATGCAAATATTTCAGCATGGTCAAATACAGTTGAGAATGTAAAAAAGGAATATCCAAATGTGAAAATTGTTGTTCCTGGTCACGGTGCATTTGGTAATAAGAAGTTACTTGATTATACAATAAAATTGTTCAATAAACATTGATGGTGCAACTTTAGCAGCTGAGTGTTTTTTCTAATCAATACCTTTAATGTGTCATATAAATCACACCAACGCTTCATACAAAACTTCAATTGGATGTTTGGCTATTTTTGAGTATAAAAAATAGTTACAAGATGACGTAAATAATTGGTACAAATATTAGAAATGTAGTTACAATTTTTATTAATGCTGTACGATTATCTTTTTTGTTGTTGTACCTTTTGATGTTATCAAATATAATGTGTATACACCATTAGATATGTTACTTAAATTTATTTCTACTATTTTGCTCTCATAGTTCTTATCTGTCAGTAATTTCCCATCTATATCACATAATTTTAAATTATATGTATCTGTATTTATCTTACTTACATCAATTCTAATGCTATTTTTTACTGGGTTTGGATAGGCTAACCAATCAGCAGAAGAAATTGAATTGTTTTTTACATTTAGAACATTTGATATTCTCGTAACTGCAATATTTGTAGAAATTGGTTTGTTATAATCAAATATGATATGTGCAGTATTTTTTACATCAAAGGATGATTCTAGTTGATTTGATATTGGCTGAACTTCATAACATACAAAACCATGCGAAGCATCCTGATTTTGAATACTAGCTGGTAATAATATATTCTTAAACGTAAATACCAAAATACTATCTTCTTCAATAGTCAATGTATATGAATGGCTAGTATTTATCAGTATAAGAGAATTTAAGTTCAGATTTTTACTTAATGTATCTCTGATAATTATATTAAATGCTGTGTCATTTCCAATATTTTCAAATTGAATTGTATAAACTATGGCTTTTGTAGCAATCCCAATGTTTGGCAAATTAGAAGCATTTGCAGTTTTATTATTTGGGTCAAAACTTCCTCTAATTTCATCAGTTAATTCTACTGAGTTGTTGATATAATACAACTCTGATAAATTCGTTTGTATAAATGCCTTTGAAGTCAAAGTGTCTCCAACTTCTAAAACTGAAGATGCAAGAAAATTAATGTATATGTTTTTAACTTCACCTGCATCTAAATTAATCGATAAAAAGATAATTGTATCACCGCTTTGAGTAAATGGAAAATTACAGTTCTCTAATGTTAAATGATTATCTAATACTAATTTTATACTTGCATTATTAATTGGTTTATTGCCTTTATTTTCTGCAGAAAGCAAATAGGTATTTTCTAGACCTGGTCTTGAAATAAATGTATTTACCAATGAAATGGAAGCATCGTTAACAGTGCCTATTGGTTGTAGTGCAAATAATAATGTGTCAGTATTACCAAGAGTTGTAAAGACTGAAGTGTCATTTACTGGGAAAATAGAAAATAAATTTACTGGTGAAAATAACTGACTAAAAAAAATGCCTGTATCCGTTTCAATGTTTGCAACACCGCTATTTAAATATTTTTGAATTTGAAATGAACGATTTGCATTATAACATTTTATACTGCCTTGGTTATAAGCTGGTTCATTTGCATCTTGTAAGCCATCTGAATTATAATCCAAAAATGCCTTGCTGAAAATCGTATTCTTATTTTCTAATAGTTTATAGACAACGATATCGAGCTGGCTGCTGCAGAGTGTATCTGAATTTTGAATTGCAAACAAATCACTGGTATTGTTGTCATAT
The DNA here is from genome assembly GCA_016711605.1 of Saprospirales bacterium. Lineage (GTDB taxonomy): Bacteria > Bacteroidota > Bacteroidia > Chitinophagales > JADIYW01 > JADJSS01. Next base: position 13,932 of record JADJSS010000044.1, on the reverse strand, counting down.
AAATATTTAATTACATACGGAACAGTTGTTTTTAATATTATTGCTCCAGATGTGTTGTCAACATAATAAATGGCATATATCTCTTTAGAAACTTCACTGTTAGTATATTTAACTACAAAAATAGATTGATTATTTAACGCAGACTTATATATCGGAGTTGGTACAACTTGATTTTCTAAATATTGATAGTAATCAGTGAAATAAAATATTGTTGGATCTTTGTAATAATTATTATCATAATTTATTGAATCTGATAATTTAGCACTCCAAATATCGTTAAAGTCAGCATTTATTTTTTTAAGATAATTTTCGGTTGTTATACTATATAAATAATCTTCCTGAAATTTATCTTGTCGTAAGATTCCATTAAAATTTAAGATTTGATTCAAATTCCTATCATATCTAATTGATTTTAGTATTGTACTGTAAGTTGTTTGATCTGTTTCAGAAATAATAAATATTAATTTTTTAGGATTAACCAGAGAAACGTTATAAGATTTATTAATTTGAGAAATAGTTATTTCATTGAAATTTAAGGAAGCAGTATCAAAGCTATATAGTTTTGCTTTTGAAACATAATCTGGGTAATCTGTATCCAAAGTTCCATAACAGATGATTTTATCATCAACAACATTAATATTAAAATCTAATGCTGCAAATAACGAATCAATTTGAATCATTTTGCTTAATATTTTATTCCCATTATTGTCATATTTTGTTATTAAAAATGGAATATCAGCAGGAAGGCCATATGCTGACTTTCTGTAAGATATAACATAAAGCATTTTGTTTGAATAAACACACTTTACACCGCAATCTATACTATTGTTATTTCCTAATAAATCATGATTGACAATAGTACCATCTTGTTTTAATGTAAGTAGAGAATACGACAACATATTGCAATAATCACCGCCAGCTAAAGTTGATTGAGTTACAATTAAAAAAACGTCTCCATTTCCCTTATCAATGATTTTGTTAACTGATAATAGCTTGCCACAGCCTGTAATATAATTATAATAAGCTCTTGCAATAACTATATTGCTGTCAATGATATTTAAATCATTGTCATAAACTGATAATGCTAAATAATCTTGAGCATCACCGTAAGTTGAATCCGGAATTTCTCTCTGAATTGAACTGTAAAATCTGCCATTCTCTGAAAGTAATGATGGGTAAAATATTGAATATTGAAATGTATCCAAAATAATATTAACATTTCTCTTTAGTACCAATTTTCCATTACCATCAAGTTGCGTCTTAACTAAATTATAACCAACGTATTGCCTACTTGTATCACCTGTCATATTACTAAAGAACCCATCCGTTGATTGAGTATTAATATAGATATGTTTTTTCAATCCCAGTGTCAGAAATTGTTGTAATTTGATCACCAAAGCTACCACTTGCACATTGATATGGAATAAATTGTTGTGCACGAATACTAATAAAAGCACGTGTAAAAGAACAATAATAAAACCTTTTCATAAATTAATATTTATATAAATATAGTTAAATGAAATTAAAATACAAGTCTTTTATAGAATAATAAATCTACACCAACGCTTCATACAAAACTTCAATTGGATGTTTGGCTATTTTTTTTGTGCCATCTTTTATTTGATGACGACAACTGGTGCCTGGTGCTGCAATAATGACATCTTCATTTGCATTGCGAACTGCTGGAAATAAAACCAATTCGCCAACCTGCATCGATACATCAAAATGTTCTTTTTCATATCCAAAACTACCAGCCATTCCACAGCAGCCACTTGGAATATTTTCTACATGATAATTAATTGGTAAACTCATCAATTGTATGGATGTATCAATAGTTGAAAGTGCTTTTTGATGGCAATGTCCGTGTAGTTTTATTTGTTTAGATGCTGTTGTAAATTGCGCCGAAGTAATGTTTCCTTTTTGAATTTCTTTAGCAATAAATTCATCAATAATCAAACAATTTTCACCGAGTTTTTTAGCGTTTTCTTTTTCCGATTTGTCCACTAATCTTGGATATTCATCTCTGAACGATAAAATGGCAGATGGCTCAATTCCAATCAATGGCGTATCAGCATTGATGTATGATTTCAGCATCGCTACATTTTGCTTTGCTAGCTTCTGTGCTTCCAATATCAATCCTTTTGATAAGTGCGCTCTACCACTATCTGTATGTTCTAAATATTCAACCTGATAGTTTAATTTTGCTAATAATTTCAACGCTTTGATACCGATTTCAACATCATTGAAATTCGTAAATTCATCAAAAAAGAAATACACTTTTCCTTTCTGTTCACCACCAATTTCTAATTCCTTTTTATTTTTTTTATACCAAGACAACAAAGTTTCTTTATAGTACAAAGGCATCGAACGTTGTGGTGCAATTTTTAAAAATTTCTTTAAAAGTGCAGATGTGTATTTGTTGGATAAACTAAAATTACTAAAGCGTGGAAACAACATCGCTAATTTGCTGAGTTTACCAATATTTGCTATAGCCTTGGTGCGCAATGGTACACCATTCTCTTTGTAATATTGATGTAAAAATTCTGCTTTTAACGTTGGAATATCCACGTTTGACGGACATTCGGAAACGCAACCTTTGCAACTCAAGCACAAATCCATCACTTCATAAATTTCCTGATGATTAAATGCATTTGGCTGTGTAGAATTGGATAAAAAATCTCTTAAAATATTGGCTCGCGCACGAGTGGTATCTTTTTCATTTCGAGTTGCCATATAAGATGGACACATGGTGCCACCACTACCTGGAAGTTTTCTGCAATCACCACTACCGTTACATTTTTCAGCAGCACGTAAAATTCCATCGTCTTTATCAAAATTAAAAACGGTATCAAATTGTTTGGTTTCCTGATTTTCTTCGTAACGCAAAAACGTATCCATCGGTGGTGTGTCTACAATTTTTCCTGGATTGAAAATATTGTTTGGATCAAACGTGTATTTTAATTTTCGCAATAATTGATAATTTTTCTCACCAACCATCAATGGAATAAATTCACCACGCACACGACCATCGCCATGTTCACCACTGAGCGAACCATTATATTTCTTTACCAGTTCAGCAGTTTCCGTTGCAATCGTTCTGAATAAAATCCGATCGTCTTTTTTCTTTAAATCTAATATTGGTCGCAAGTGTATTTCGCCAGCACCAGCATGTGCATAGTATACCGAGCGTTGCTGGTGTTTGTTCATCATGTCGGTAAATTCACCAATATATGCTGGTAAATCTTCTACTGTAACTGCTGTGTCTTCTATAACGGCTACAGCTTTGCGATCTCCAGGAATATTTGCCAATAAACCTAAGCCAGCTTTTCGCAAATTCCATATTTTATTGATATCATTGCCAAATAAATTTGGAAAATGATAACCAATATTTTGTTGTACAAATGCTGTTTCTAAAGCTTTTGCTTTTTCAGTAATTGCTTCTTTTGTTTCCGCATGAAATTCAATACATAAAATTGCTGCAGGATCACCTTTAATAAAAAACCTGTTTTTATTTTGTTCGATATTTGACTTAGTGCAATCTAAAATTATTTTATCAATGAGTTCGCAAGCAGTTGGCTGGTGTTGCATGGCAATTACAGTGGCACGCAAACTTTCTTCTAATGTATTAAAATGTACTGCAATAACTACTTTTTCCTTTGGTGGAATTGGAACTAGATTTAATTTTATTTCTGTGATAAATGCTAAGGTACCTTCGCTTCCACAAATTAATTCAGATAAATTAAACGGTTTTCCATCAATTTTAAATGGTTGCTGATGCAATAATTCATCAATGGCGTAGCCAGTATTTCTTCTGTGTATTTTTTGATTTGGAAATTGTTCTAGAATTTCTTTTTGCGTTTCTGAATTGGATAATTCTTCTTGTAAAAATTTATAAATAATTCCTTCTGTGTTATTTTGTTTTGTTTTATTTATAAATTCTGTTGCTGTTAAATCGTTAAAAACTACTTCAGAACCATCGCTTAAAAAACCAGTTAATTCTAAAACGTGATGACGTGTGGTGCCATAGACAATTGAGTTGGTTCCACACGAATTATTACCAACCATGCCACCAATCATAGCGCGATTTGCTGTTGATGTTTCTGGTGCAAAAAATAAATCAACCGATTTTAATTGACGATTTAATTCATCTCTTACAACACCTGGTTGTACGATGCAATATTTTTCTTCTTTATTGATTTTAAGAATTTCTGTAAAGTATTTTGATATGTCTACTACTATTCCGTTGCCAACCACTTGTCCGCCAAGCGAAGTGCCTGCTGCACGTGGAATGAGTGGAATTTTGTTATTATTTGCAAATTGAATTAAGGTTTGAATATCTTTTTTATTTTTTGGATAACAAACAGCAAAAGGATATTCTTTATAAACAGATGCATCTGTTGCATACAATTTACGCATCATTTCATCATAAAACAATTCGCCTTCGAGTGAAGCTGACAATTGTTGTAATTTTGAATGGTTAATAGTTTCGTTCATGTTATAAAGAAGAACAATATTTTACATTGTTCAGCATAAATTTACAAAATGAAAAAATGAATGAATAAATTTTATGTGTTATCTGTAAATAAATAACAGTTTAGAAATAAAAAAGCCATCTTATTGCTGAGATGGCCTTCAATTAAAACAAATTGTAGTGAAGTTCTATTTTTTAGTAATTACTTGATTGTCTATATTTTCAAAATTTGAAATAAAATAAGCATAATCTATCTCATTTGTTTTGCCATATTCTTCAAGAATAATTTTACCATCTTTTTCTTTCCAAGTTCCATCTAATTCATAGTTTTTCACTCTGAAATAGTCTTTTGAAGAAAGTGGAATTACTTTAACATATTGGTGAAATGTTCCGTCATCATTTAAAGATAGGAAGAATATTTTTTTAGCGATACCGTCTTCAGGTGAAAATTTAGTTTGATCTTGTTCGTATTTCCAAATACTTCTGATGGTTGATTTTGCCGTAATTTTATCGTCTGAATATCCATTAAAATGCACGGAAATGAGAATAAAGAGAAGAAATAATATTTTGTAGATTTTTTTCATAGTATATTTTGTCTAAATCAATAACAAATTCTTTGATGAAATGATTCCATTTAGGCAATAAATCAAAGAATTTGTTAGGGTGGTTTTTTTATGATCTAGCTTTAGAGTCTACTAAAAAGCCGTAAACAACAGATAAAATGAAGAAACGTAAACAACTCTGTTGATGATGTAAATATATACCAACATATTAATAACAAAACAGATATTTAGTAAGTGGTAGGTTTCTTTGATTAAACGGTAGCTTTGGCTTTATAAGTGGTAAAAATGCGTTTTTTGTTGATGTAGGTCAAAGGAATTGAATAGTGTCGATTTTGCAAAATTTATCGCGTAATAACGAATTTCACTGAGCTAGATTGATTGTTCTTATCAATAAAATTGATAAAATAGACACCATTTGGATAATTTCTTACATCAATATTGATAGATTTATTGCTTTTAAGGTCTAATTTATTTAATACATTACCTTGAATATCAAATATTTGTAGATAATTTACGATGTCTGTATTTATAAATTCAATATAAATCTCATTGTTTGCTGGATTTGGATGTAATTCGAAATTAGTTGTTGTTTTCTTATTTTGAAGACCAGTAATGATAGAAATTCTAGTTTGTGTGTTATTGGTAATTATTGGTTCGTTGTAATCAAATTTAATAGATGCTTTATTTTTAATAGAAATTCCATTTGATATGCTATTTTTTGGTTTTATAAGATACGAAACAGCTGTTGTATGTTTTGGAGCCAATAATATCGGATTGAAAGTAAAAGTTAGCACATTTCCATTTGTAATTTTTGTAGCATAAGTGTATAGTCCATTTAATGGTTTAAAAGTGGAAATATCTAAATTAGCATCTAAAGTATCTACAATAACAACTTGAAAAGCGGTGTCATTTCCAGTGTTTTCAAAACGAATGGTGTATTTGATGTATTCCTTATTGTCAAAATCTGATGAAGAATATTCGTTTTTGTCAACAATTTTATCATTTGGATCAAAAGAACCACTCATTACATCATTTAAAATTGATACATTATCTGAAGGAATGTATCATTTAATATTGGGGAAATTGTAGCTGTAGAAAATAGCGTATCACCAATATTATTTACAGGTGGTTCTTTGTAATGAAAATATATTTCAACTGTTTTTTGTTCATTTGGTTCTACATTATTAAATATCCAAGACATCGTATCATTACTAATTATAGCTGATGGAAATGTTGAAATACTATCTATATTTTCAGATAGTTTTAATTTAGCAATTGCATTTTGTATAGTTGTTCCATTATTGCTAACGTTCAGTATGTAAGAACCATTAAAACCTGGTCTTCCGCGACCATTAATATTTAATTGAATCATTAAATCATTTACGATTGCAATTGGTTGCAATGCAAATTTAAAAGTGTCTTTATTGCCAAAAGTGGTAGTTTTTTGTAACAGAAGATGGTATTGAGTTAAAATAATTAAACGTGTTAAGTACATTAATATCAAATTTTCCAGTATCAACATAATTAATAATGCAACCATTTTCATTAAAATATGATTCTGTTGTTGTGTTGTTTTTAGTGATGTTGTTAGATACATTATCTAAATAATGTTCGTTATTATCTAAGATAGAATTGCTGTTTAAATCTAAAAAAACTTTAGTGTATAAAGTATTAAAATTGAGTGATGATTTTGCTGAAAATATATCTATTTTTCTACCACTACATAGTTGATTGCTAGTGCCTAAAAGTGCATATTCATTTTCTTTGTTTTTTCTTAAATAATTAAAATATGTAGCAACCGAATTATTTGGTGTAGTTATTGAAGCTATAATATTTGTATCAATAATTTTTCCATTATCTAAATTTATTTTAAATTCAACAATAACTGTAGTGTCTTTATTAACACCAAAACTTTCGTCCAAAAATTCTCTATAATCAACAAATGCTCTTGTTTTCCAGCAATATTTTCGATAACTGGTTCTGCAAAGAACGGCGCTCCATTAACAGCTACATAATAAGTAAAACTATTAGCTGATTTAATTTTTTTAGTTTTCCAAATGTAATTGTCATTCATAGGACAAATCCATATTTTTTGTGCATATTGATTTACTTTCATATAATGTCTATTACTCATTCCATTATAACTACCTGCTATCACTAAAATAAATCCTGAGTCCAGTAATGAATAATAATTAACGATACCAGTAGTTCCTGAGAAATATCCACCAAAAGAAGAATCAATTGACTCAACATGCAATATATTTAATTCATTGTCATAACATACTAAGTAGTTACTGTAACTTCCTAGCGGTGCATTTGCCAAACTAATTTTCATATATATCTTGTTGTTGCGTACTATTAATTTGCTGGCGTTGCGTTGTCTTCTGTTTTGGTTAGCGTTTGGAATAACTTTCTTAATAACGTTCAATGACGTGTCCATTAAATACATTGCTGATGAGAATTCATTCAATCCTTGATTAAATATTAGTTTATCATTTGATTTAAAAAATTCCGCACTTTGCAAATAGTCAATTTGAAAATCTCCAATGCTGTCAGAATAATCAATTAACTTAGTATAGATTGGATATAAATTCTTATTAAATTTATGTAGTAAGATGGCAGTTTTACCTTCAGTAACTGGATATCTATCGTCGTGTACTAATGATTCTGCATATAAATTATTATTATCAAAATATACCGAAGATAACCAATGGTGTTTGTCTATTAAATTTAAATTTATAGAATCTATAAGTGTGTATATTGTATCAAAATAATTAGTCGATAATGTTTTATTACACCAAACATGCAAATTTGAGTCAACTGCAATTATTCTAATAGAATCGATACTTGTTGGATGTTGTATATAATATCGCAATAGATACCCACCACTTTCATTTACATTTAAACTCTGAAATGCACTGTTGTTTATTATGAATGTATCATTAATTGTAATATTTAGTTTTAGAGAAGCATCTTCTAATTGGTAAACTTTTATGCTTTGAATTATATTATTAACATTTCCGCCTACATTGATAAAACAAACAGATTTTGTAATAGGATCAAATTTGAAAACTGAATTAAGACTGGCATCATCAATTATTTTTGTTTTATTTATGATATTATAATTCTTGTCCAGCTTTACTATCCATGTCGAATTATTTGTAGATGTGGCAAAATAACCAAAATTGTTATAAAATTTTAATACAGTAGCGTAGGTACTGTCGTTCAATTGATATATTTCATCAAGTTTATCAATTTCATTATTTCCATAACAATTATTCGACTTTATCTGATATTCGTTTAATGAAAAACTATTTTTTATTGAAAAAAACACCAGCAATAAGAAAAAATATTTGTACATATTAATGTATTTATATTGTAAAACTAATCAATAATTTCCACATAGTAACAATACAAATAAACGTCTTTGTAGCTAAAATTAAAATGACTATCAAGTATAATTATCTGATAGTCATTTAAATAAGATTATTTTTTCTAATGAAATTTCTACCAAATTTTCACTCTATCATTAGTTGCACGAAACATTTTGTCGCCTTGTTTAATTCCAAAAGCATCGTAAAATCATCGATATTGAAAACGGTCCGCTTGCACGTAAAAATGCTGGGTGAGTGTACATCGGTTAAAACTCGTGTTGCTAATTCTTCGTCGCGTTGATGACCCAACCAACCCAATGCATAACCTAAGAAATAGCGTTGCAAAGGTGTTAAACCATCAATTAATTTGCCTTCTTTATATTGTGATGTTTTCTTAAATGCATCTAAGGCAATTACCAAGCCACCTAAATCAGCAATGTTTTCGCCAAGTGTAGCTTTTCCGTTAATATGCATTGAATCTAACACAATAAAATTATTGAATTGCTCTATATATTTTTGCATCTTCTTTTGCCACCAGTTTGCAAGTTGCCTTGTCGTCAAATTGTCTGCCTTCATCATCAAAACCATGCGTAATTTCGTGGCCATAGTAGAAGCAGCATAACCATAAATTACAGCGTCGTCAATATCTTCATCTTTAAAACCAGAATTACAAAAATACCAGCAGGTAAAACTATTTCGTTGTTTGATGGATTGTAATAAGCATTGTAGGTTTGAGGTGTCATGTCCCATTCTGTGCGGTCAACAGGTTTGTTTAATTTATTAACTGAGTAATTGAACCAGAATTTATTGGCATTTCTAATATTTTCAACTATAGATTTATCGTTGGTTTCCAATTTAGAAAAATCTTTCCAAGCATCTGGATAGCCAACTTTTTTTACAACAGTATTTAATTTTTGCAATGACTTTTGTTTTGTAGCACCGCTCATCCAATCTAAATTTTTTATTCTATCAGCAAATGCTGTAAATACTTCGTCGCATAATTTTAAATAGCGTTCTTTTTGTTTTTGCAGGAAAATTATCTTTCACATACAATTGTCCTAAGAGTTCACCCATTGCAGCTTCTTCCCAAGTTAAAGCACGTTTCCAACGTGGCAATTGTTCTTTTTTTCCACGAATTGTTTTGCCATAAAAACGAAAATCTTCTGCTTCCACTTTTTTATTTAAATAATCTGCATAAGATGAAATTACATGAAAACGTAAATAATTTTCCAAACCGATATTGGTGTTGATTTTACTAACTATATCTAATTGAGTAAAAATTCTGTTGTCCAACAATTACAGAATCAGTTTTGATATTGAGTTGCGAAAAAAGAGTAGTCCAATTGATGTTTGGTGTTAATTTATTTAAATCAGCAACTGACATTTTATTATAGTTTTCATAAGGATCGCGCAAGTCTTCCAATTTTCTTGATTTAGTTGCTAATGATTTTTCCAAACTAAAATACCTGTTGAACCGCTCGTGAAATTTGGATTAATATTAGCCAACATTCGTGGTAGATGTTTGGTTTTATAATCTGATTACGATTTTAGCTGTTCTGGCATCTTTGTTAAAATAATAATCTCTGTTTGGTAAACCAAGACCACCTTTGGGATAAGTACAGAACATTTATTTCGCTGTTTTTCATGTCTTGATAAATGCCTAAATCAAAAGAAGTGCTAATGCCAATTGAATGCAAATTAGTAATTGTTTTCAATAAACTCGGAATATCTTTTACGGAATTAATCATTGATAATTCTGTGGAAATTGCGTTAGCTTTACTTTTCAATAGTTATCGTGTCCATTGCAGTAAAGTAAAAATCACTGATTTTTTGTGTGTATTAGGATCGATTGAACTTGAATGTCTTGCTTTTTCGTTGATGGTTTTTAATTTAGTCCAAACATCTTCTTGTACAAGGTTACCAATTTCCCTATTGTGAGTATGCTGCAGGTATTGATTTTGTTTTGTCCAACCACCATTGGCATATTTGAAAAATCTTCGCCTTGTTTTGAGTTTTGTCAATGTTGGCACCAACAACATCTTTTTGAGCTAAAAGTGAGAGTGAAAGGAAAGTGAAAGTGTGAACAGAAATAATTTTTTTCATTATACAATTTATTAGGTTGCTAAATTAGTGAATAAAACGATTATAATATTACAGTTTAAGTTGTATTTAGTTGACTTAAATTAAAAATATCTGAATTTAATTTTCTAACTTTTTATGATTGAAATTACTATCATTTCTAAATAATTAAAATCAACAAACAAGCAATAAATCAATTATATTTAAGGTAGAAAACCAAAATTATGAAAACTATAAAACTTGTTTTATTACTATGTATTCCGATACTCATATCGTGTAACAACGTTCGCTTGGAGTCACCGATGCCAATGGATACTGATAATATCAGCACTTTTAATAAACAACTTATTGGAAACTATTATGTAACAGATAGCATGTTTGATGATAGTTCATATAACGAACATTATTTCCAGAAATTTATAAAACTAAAGATTCTGTAAAACAGGTGTTTTTAATATTGATATTTCTAAAAATACCATCGCTACACCACTATTGAAAAATCGTATTATGATGTCACCAAATTAAATATGAGTAATTTAAACACGGCAACTGTTGGCGTTGAAGGAAAATCTATTGTTACTAAAAAAACGTTTGGGAATTATATTTTAATTGAAAAACAGATACAGCAGAATTAGTAAATATTGCTACTAAAGATATTTTAAGAGCAAAAATAAATGCTACGATGTAAATATTAAAGACGATAAAGATTGGCTGACTGTGCAATTAATACCAAAGAAAAAAGGTATGTCGATTGTAAATATGCTTTGAGCAGAGATGAACTAGATAATTTGCCAAAAACTTTGAAGTCACACAAGAATCTAAAAGTGGTTTTTCTTCTGATGCTTTTATTGAAGATAAGGAATAATGAAAAATTTGATCACTGTAGGGAAACATGATTATTTTAAACGCTTAGTAATATAAAAAGTATTGAAATAAAACAACGCAATTAAATTTTTAAACTCATGGTCGAAAATTTGCTTTAACTTTTATCTGCTTCTTTCTTCGTACACCCATTTCCAAGGACTCAAAACAGCAGTGTCAAAATCTAAAGCTATAACATCGAATATGACTTCTTGCGCTCCTAATTGTCTGTCTTCATAACAGCGCTTAAATCCAAACCCACTGCACTCGCAAGGAGTATCACCAGAAATTAAAACAACTTCATTTTTCACCAAAAAACAATATGTCCAGCGCTGTGTCCAGTATGTAGAATTACCCACACTACCAGCATTAGGAAGCACATCATTATGTTGCAATTTTTGTCAATTGGTAGTTTTTCTATCAAGGATCGCTGTTTTTAATCAGCAAATTCAACACCATCCAACTAACTATTCCTTGGATCAATATAAACGGTATTCGACCACCAATGCCTTGTTCCAATATGTTTTGCATCTTCGTGAGCCAACACTGGAATGTTCAAACGTTTTCAATTCGGCCAAACTACTTGAAAACGACCGGGATGCGGCATGTGTCAAAATTACCTGTTTAATATCATTCTGATTTTGCCTGCTTTTCTGATAGCATCGGGAAAAATTTTATCGCTGCTACTGTTTTTATAAACTAGTATCAATTGAAGTGAAGCTATTATCTTCAATCAAAAAGTATCTACCATGCCTAATTTTATTTGGTATATGTTTGGTAATTTGCCGCATGTGTTTAAAAATAATAAAATAATTATTCCGATTTTAATTTTTCCAACGAACTCAATTATCAAAACGCATTTAATTTTAAATTTTTACTATGAGGTAAGAATTCTTAGAAAAATTATTGAACAAACATTTTATACCTCGCGATATGGTAATAGTTTCCTTTCTTTTGTCTCATTTTTATGTTTCAACTCGCTATCTCAAAACATAGATAAAGGTAGAATTTACAATGTTGTCATTGAAAGTGATACTGCCTTGAGTTATGCTTATTTATATATTCCTTTAAGAAAGTAAGTACCAATAACCTTGTATTTGCTTTATTTGACCCAAATGGTAATGGTGTTTATCCGATTAGTTTATATAAAAATATTGCAGATAACTTGGTATATATTTTAATTGGCAATAATACTAAAATGGTATGGAGTTTAATGTAATCTTATCTAATTACAATAAACTCAATGAATGAACTTTTTATTCAACGTATAAATTGAAAGTAAGAATGTCACTTTGGGGTTTTTCAGGTGGTAAAGCTGCCATGTATTAAGCAAACAATTTTAAAAACCAATACACATACTGTATATATGGTGGTGCTATTTGCCGTTGCAGAATCCGATTGAGTGTCTTTGTTTTTATGGAACAAAAGATATGAACTATACTGATTTATTAGCATATAGTTGTAATCAGGAAACTATAGGAAACAACAAGCATTTACGTAACTTGAGTTTAACATCAACATGCTTGGGCTCTGATAGCATTGTTGTTCCTCATGCATTCAGGTGGTATTTGTTAAAGGAGATGCAAAAAAGAAATGCCCTAGGATAAAATTTTATTGCTCAATGCTTTTTAAGTTTTAAAACTGAATTTGATAAAGCATTGTCAGCTAAAAATATAGACAAGCTTTATTGTTGGAAAGAAATCGATATTAATAATGGATAAAATGTTTGATGTTTCGTACTTTAAATCAAATGTCGCAAAATTGTTGTGAGTGAACAATTTAAAAGAAATAAAAACACTTCAGACAAATTATACAGAAAGAGACAAATTACAAAGAAAACTATCAAAAGACTTTTTAAATAAAGATTCTATTTAGCTGAAAAAATGAAATGAAAATTAAACCAAAATATTAAAACAGATAAAACAGGAACTAACGTGGAACGCCGATATTAGATTTTTATCGTGGCTGATATTCACATATTATAATCATTCAATGAAAACAATATTCCAAATCTTGAAGTTATACTTATATTTATCAGCATGCAGATCCAACCAATCCTGAACAAGCGTTGATGCGTGCCAAAATTATTTGTACTTATGAAAGATGTTACGCAAGCAAAAGTGACATTTGTAAGAAGCAATTGATTTAGGCATCGATAAGAGTAGAATTGATAATGATGCAGTGTTGAGCAACGTATAATTAAATACCAACAATCTTCTTGCATCGGCTAGTTTTGTATCTACTTTTCCAGTTAAAAATGGAAAACATAATGAAATCGGACGCTAAACTATAAAATGGATATTGAAAAGTTGTTGGTTTATTTTCTCAAAAAATAAATGACCCATCCATGCAAAACCGTAACTTACAACAGGTAATAATGGAATAAGATTTGCAATACTGAAGCCATAATTGATGCTATCACAATTACAAAAATAAAAGTGTAGTGCTAACATAAGAAACAATTCTACATGTTTGATCGCTGTGTTCTGTTAAATAGTAAGGATAAAAATCTTTAACGTGTGATATTTTCTTTCCATAAAAAATTAATTTTTGAACGATAAGATTACAGAATTGTAGGAATAAA
>JADJSS010000043.1 GCA_016711605.1 Saprospirales bacterium | reverse complement strand
TTTTTCAGGTGGTGCAAAAGCTCACAATGTATTGCGCCAATAATTCTAAAACCATTAATTATTGTATTTATGGTGGTGCATATTTGCCATTACAAAATCCAATTGAGTGTCTGATTTTAATAGTTTCAAAGATATAGATTATACTGATTTATTGGCTTATAGTTACTGAAGAAAACAAAAGGGAAACAACAAGCATTTACAACTTGAGTTTAACAGCAAAACATGGCGGCTGATAGCATTGTTGCTCAATGCATTCAGAATTGGTATTGTTAAAGAAGATGCAAAAATGCCTCAGGATGGTTTTGTTGCTCAATGTTTTTAAGTTTTTAAAACTAGATTTGATAAAGCATTGTCAACTAAAAAATATAGACAAGCTTTTATTGTTGAAAGAAATCGATATTAACAATGGATAATGTTTGATAGAGTGTTTCAAGTACTTTCAAATCAAATGTCGCAAAAATTGTTGTGAGTGAGCAATTTAAAAAGAAATAAAAACACTTCAGGCAAATTATCGAAAAAGAACAGCACAAAGAAAACTATCAAAAGACTTTTAAAAATAAAGATTCTATTTACTGGAAAATGAAATTGAAAAATTAAGCAAAATATTAAAACAGATAAAACAGGAATTAACAGCGAACGTTTATTAGGATTTTATCGTTGGCTGGATATTCATATGCATTGCAATCATTCAATGAAAACAATATTCCAAATCTTGAAGATTACTCTATGTTTATCAGCATGCAGATCAAAGTAAATCCTGAACAAGCGTTGATGCGTGCCAAATTATTTATTTTAAAGGAAAGATGTTACGCAAGCAAAAGCATGTTTTGCAAAGCAATCGATTTAGGCATCGATAAGACAGAATTGATAATGATGCAGTGTTGAAAGCAACGTATAATTAAACACCAACAATCTTCTTTGCATCATTGCTAGTTTTGCATCTACTTTTCCTGTTAAAAATGGAAAAACATAATGAAATCGGACGCTAAACTATAGGAAATGGATATTGAAAAGTTGCTGGTTTATTTTTCTCAAAATAAAGGCGGCCATCATGCCAAAAACGACTACAATAGGTAATAGAAATAAGATTTTTGCAATACCACCAGTTACAATTGATACTATTACAATTACAAATAAAAGTGTAGTGCCAATATAATGAAATAATCTACAAGTCGGATCGCTGTGTTCTGTTAAATAGATAAGGATAAAAATCTTTTAATGTGTGATATTTCTTTCCATAAAAAGAAATTAATTTTTTGAACGATAAGATTTACTGGGGGTACATAGAATAAAGTTAAACATAATTTAGAAATAATACTGTAAAACTTGTCAGCGTTTATATGCTTTGCATATCTTGCAGCATGCAAAACAAAGTACTGCATATATACAAATGCATCACTACATTCTTTGGGGTTTGACTGCTATTTTAGGTAAACTCATTTCAATAAGTGAGTTTTGCTTTGGTTTCAAGTATCGTGTTTGGTGTTTCTGTGGTAATGTTGTTTATTCAAAAATAATTGAGAATATTAAAACACTTTCATTCAAAAATAAGTACAATTGGCGGAATCGGTATAATTTTGACTTTGCATTGGGTTGCTTAGGTATGGTGCGACAAATTTGCCAATGCATCTGTTGCCGTAAGTTGCATTGCATTAATTTTCATTTTTATTTCTGTTTTAGAACCAATCATTACCAAAAACGCTTTCAATAAATCGAATTTATTTTTTGGAATTGTGTAATTCCTGAATATTACTCATCAACCAATCATTTAGATATTAATTTGAAATTTGGTTTTGGTTGGGCATTTTAGCTGCTATATTAGCTGCATTTTTTCTATCTATAATAAAATACACGCAAGAAATTGAACCCAATTCCATCACGTTTATTCAAATGTTAAGTGGCTTTTTATTTTTGAGTTTTTGTTTGCCATTTTATTTGCATTTCACAAACAATTGTTTCCAATACCAACATCAAAGACTTTATTTTATTGATGATTCTGTCTGTTGTTTGTACTATTATTCCTTATAATTTTATTTTGTGCATTAACGAAAGCAACCAACGCATTTACTACTTCTTTAATCAATAATTTAGAGCCAGTTTATGGTGTGGTTTAGCTGCAATTTTTTACATGAAAATGAACAACTCAATTGGAAGTTTTACATTGGTTCAGTCATTATTAGCAAGCGCCGTTTTTTACATGCAATGTTTGATAGAAAAGAAAAAATAAATTAATTTCAGCTAATTTTATTAATCGGAATATCAACAATAATAGTTGTTCCATTTCTAATGATGAATCAATAGTTAAATGACCTTTTAAAAAACTCACTTCTAGATTCATGTTTTTCATTCCAATTCATTTTTGCAACATCGCATCTATATCCAAATCCTTTTCCATTATCTTCAATCAACAAAAGTAAGTTCATCTTCATCTGAAGTTAATTGCACATTTATTGTTGTTGCATCAGCGTATTTTATTGCATTATTTACACTTTCTTGAATAATTCTATACAACGTGCTGCGATGTTTCATCTAAAACAGTTGCATCAAAATTTGTACTTTCAAAATTAATTGCTGTTGATTGGTTTTAATTTTTTTATAAATTCTTCCCACAGCTTTTACCAAACCAAATCTTAGTAAACATCAGGCACCATGTTGTGTGATATATTCTAATTTCCTGAATAGATTCATCTAAAATATTCATTGAATGCTGTATTGATGCTGTTGCGTTTTCAGTATTTTCAGATTTATAGATTTAATTTTGTAGCGGTTAATAATTGGCCAACACCATCGTGTAATTCTCGTGCTAGGCGTTGACGTTCGTTCTCTTCAGTTTCTAAAATTACTTTTGCTCGTTGTTCTTGTTCATACTAAACGCTCTAATTGCAATTGTTTTCCTGCTTAGCTTTATTTTTAGAATAGATTAAATAAACAACAATGATGCAATTAATAACAGCGAAAATAATCCAACCAATAAAAATTTCGATTTTTAATTTCTAATTGTTGTTTAGCAATTTCTTTTGATTTTTTCAGTTTCATATTGTACATGTAATTTAGCAAATGCATCGTTACTTTCTGTTGAGAAAATAGAATCTTTTAATGCATCATGCTTTTCAAAATATTGGATGGCTTCCTCAAACTGCTTTATTTCTTTGTAGTTTCAAAGCAATCCTAAATAAATATCTTTTAATTTAGATTTAGAATCTAACTCAACTGCAATGCTTTCTGCTTTTTAAATAGTCGATTGATTTTTTATTATTTTTTAGCAATTTAGAAAAAACATGACCGATTGCTTCATAAGTTGTACATAAACCAAACTTGTCATCTATTTTTATTCAGTTTTTCTGCATCAAAATTTAATGCTAATGCTTTGTCGTACTGTTTGAGTTTAGTATGCTCGCTTGCCATATTTAAATTTATAGCAATTTCATAATCATCCTTTACTTTCGTTTTTATATCAATCGATTTCTGATTAAATGCTATACATTTATTCATTACATTTAAATTAGAATACAATGAAGCCAAGTTGGTATAAGAAATACTTAATCCATATTCATCATTTATTTTTTCGCGAATAGTTAATGCCTGCTCGCAATATTCCATTGCTTCTTTATCTTTATGAATGTCATAAATCAATCCAATATTACTTAACGTATTAGCTTGGCCTTTTTCATTTTTTCTTGTATATATAATTTATTTGCTTCAAAATATTTTTGCAACGCAATTTCGTAGTACCTTTATTCCAATGAATCATACCTATATTATTGGTAATTGCAGCTGTAACTTTTATTGTTTTTGCTTCTTTTTTTCAATTTTGCAAACCTTTATTATAATAGTAGATTGATGAATCGTAATTACCAGCTATCATATACAATACCAATACAATTATATGCTTTTGCTTTTTCCAGTTAGATAATTTTGTTGCTCACTGATTTGATTGCTTGATTTGCGAAACATAGTTCGTTGCATCTGTTTCTGAAACGAGCATACTCAAATCATTAATAGAATCAATAGATTTATTTGTTTCGATTGAGAAAATAATTTTGATCCAATGACTATTAGAAAGAATAGACTAAATGTTGATTTCATAAATTAATTATTCACCAGGATGATAAATACGTTCGGCACTTTTTAAAACATCTTCTTTCAATAACGACATCTTTTTTGTTTTTTCATTTACAAATAATTCTAGTTGATCGTTGTAGTGTTTGCTATTTGCATGTGTTGATGCGCCAAATGGCGAAATGGTTTCCAACTCAACACCAGTTTTACTAAATTTTGCAAACTGCATATAACCATCGCCTGCTGTCATTTTATAAATAAGATTTTTCTTGTCGTACTTCGGATCAACGGCGCGCGGGACTTCAGACAATTTTTATCACCACTTAAATTCCATGCTTTTATTTTTGAAATTACATCTTTTAGGTTTGGATATTTAGTAGCATCTAAATTAAACAATGCTTTAAAATTTCGCATGTACGTTCCTGCAGAATCATACGATTTATCAAACTTAATACTTTTAAAATCTTGTCAAGTAAACACACCTTGGTGTTGATTCAGCAACCGGTAAAAAACCGTTCGTTTCTGTTATAGGTAAACAACTGCAAACCGACAAAATAATCTGTAGAATTTTCGTCGTAAGCGGTAGCATTTTAAGGTGTTCCGTTGCAATTAAACAAAAACCACATTTTGGATTGGGGTATTTTATTTTGCGTTCATACAGCAACATTTCTGTCCATTTGTAGCTGGAAGAAACGCCAGTAATTGGTCTATTCCAATTCAAAGTTGAATCGCGCAACAGAATTTTTCCATCAGAAATTAAAAAATATTTCCTTCTCTATCTGCGTAAGTTGTAGTAAACAAAGGCATCGCTTTGCATTTTTATAGCCGTTTCAAATTCGTTAAAATTTTTCCTTTGTTCATCAAAACCGATTGTTCTGCTTACCTTACGATTTCCATGGCATGGATAACGCAATGCGGACCAACCATGCTTGTTTAAAAAACAGGTCCATATTCACAAACTGGATTTTTCTTTTTAACAGGTAAAATAATTTTACCTAATTTAATTTTCAGACGCACCGTTTTATAAGAAAAATCTTTCCATTGATTATCATACAAATGTTGCTTTTTATTGTTGCTTAATTTTAGCAAATACACATCGCCAAAATTGTGATAATCTGTTGTATGTGTCCAACCTAAATTTTCGTTGCATCCAACAAAAATAGATACACCACCTGGAAACAAAGCGCCTAACATATTCCAACCTTCATTGCTGTTTACATGTGCTTCGTACCAAGCCATTTGTCCTTCAATTGGCTGATGTGAGGTTGCTCAAAAACCACGTTTTGCCATCTTCTGTTCATGAAGGAGCCAATACCATTGCGTTAGATCCACTACCTTTTTCATTTGGTTGAAAACTTCTGCTGCAATATTATCTTTTATCGCTTTCAAATCTAAACCAGCACCAGCCAATAAAACCCCCATTCCAGCATAACCTTTCAGCACATCTTTTGGCGAAAACGGAAATGTGTTTTAACTAAAATTTCTGTTGGATGTTTGGCTGCATAATCGTTCACACCTTGTATATAACCTTCCAATACTTTTTAAATGCTGGCGAAACCTCTTTTTCATATCGGTTCTCCACCAATGTATCTACACCAAAAATTGCATCGCATAATCTAACAAAACACCATTTTTCCCAAGCACTGAACCGAGTTTATTTTAGTCGCTAATAAATTATATTGAATCAATGTAAACGCATCTTCGCAATGCGCATAAGCCAAACCATAAGCAGCATCTGCGTCGGTGAATACCATAAATATGTGGCACACCAAATGTATCGCGTACAATGGTTACATCTTTTGGATTAATTTCTGATGAAAATGTGAAAGTGAATGTGAGAATGAAAGTGAAAGTGATAAATATTTTTTTCATGAAAATCTAGTTGATTTTATTAGCGTTAAGATATAGATAAAAACTGTATTCGGTAATAGGTTACTCAAAATAATGTAGTTGATTTCTTATCTTTAACCAAAATTTATATACATGCAAATTTTGGTAATTAATTGTGGCAGTTCATCTATAAAAGCAGATATTATTGATACTTTAACTAAAAAGTCAATTTTTGAATTAGATGCTGAACGTATAAATACTAAGTCCTGAAATAACAATAAATAAAAATTTAGTTGAATATAACGGAGAAATCAATTTTAAAAATATTCTCCAATTTTGTTTTCAAAAAATAAAAATGATGAATTATCAAATTCTATTGTTGGTATTGGTCATCGTGTGGTGCATGGTGGTGACGTCTATCAACAGCCAGTTTTAATTGATGAGCATGTAGAAAAAATTATTGAAGATTTATGTTCGTTGGCTCCATTGCACAATCCTGCAAATTTAGCTGGCATTCAAGAAGCAAAAGAAATTTTTCCTACCTTACCAAATGTTGCTGTATTTGATACTGCGTTTCATCAAACAATTCCAAACCGTGCAAAATATTATGCAATTGATAAAATCATTGCTGATACATTAAAAATAAAACGATATGGATTTCACGGAACCAGTCACAAGTATGTTGCCGAAAAAGCAAGTAATTTCTTACAAACAGATTTAAAAAACATACGAATTATTTCTTGTCATTTAGGAAATGGCGCAAGTGTTTGTGCCATAGAATATGGCAGAAGTGTAGAAACATCAATGGGTTTTACACCAATAGAAGGCTTATTAATGGGTTCGCGCAGTGGCGATATTGATGCTGGAATTATTTTTCATTTAGCAAAAAGGAAATTTATCGCTAGAACAAATTGAAGAATTATTAAATAAAAAATCTGGCCTAACAGGTTTGAGTGGTATTGGAAATGACATGCGTGATATTATTTTACAAGCCGAAAATGGGAACGAAAATTGTCGTTTAGCTATACAGGTTTTCACACATCGTTTAACCAAATATATTGGTGCGTACGCTGCAATTATGGGTGGATTTGATGTTTTATTATTTACAGGTGGAATTGGCGAAAACGCTGTAGAAATTAGAAATCGTGTTTGCCAGAAAATGAATTTTTTTAGGTATTGATTTAGATGATGATAAAAACAAAACGGAAAAATTATCTGATGAAAAAGAGGTAATCAATATATCTGATGAAACTTCTAGAATAAAAATTTTAGCCATTAAAACAAATGAAGAATTAGCCATTGCGTTAGAATCTGAAAAAATAATACAAGAAAAAAAACAAAGTAAATTGTGTACCAAAAATTCCAATTGCGGTGTCAGCTCGTCATGTGCATGTAACACGCGAAACGTTGGATATTTTATTTGGTCCAGATTATGAGTTAACTGTTTTTAAAAATTTATCACAACCTGGACAGTTTGCAGCCAATGAAATGGTAACCATAGTTGGTACGAAAAACAAAATTGAAAATGTAAGAATTCTAGGTCCGATTCGTCCCAAAAATCAACTGGAAATTTCTAGAACAGATGAGTTTTTTTTAGGCATAGATGCACCAGTACGTGATAGTGGAAATGTTGCTGGAACACCTGGTATTACTTTGATTGGAACAAATGGTACAGCAATTTTAAAGAAGGTGTCATACAAGCATGGAGACATATACACATGCATCCAACGGATGCTGCAATTTTTGGTGTACAAGATAAAGATATTGTAAATGTTGATATTGATGACGACGAAAGACCACTTACTTTTAAAAATGTACTAATTCGTGTTTCTGATAAATTTAAATTAGAAATGCATATTGACACCGACGAAGGTAATGCTGCACAAATAAAATCTGGTGAAGAAGGAACACTTATGCTTTCTGAAAAGCTGTGAGTTTGAGTGTGAAAAATGTTTAATGATTATTTTGACATCTACTCATCATTGTTGTTCTTCGCTTAATCTAGTGTCAGATTAATTCTACCAATGATTTTTTTACAATGCCTAACAATACAAATTAAAATATATGATATTTAAATTAAATATGCTTCTATTTTTTTATTAAATTGGATATCTTCATTGAGAATCATAGTTTTTAATTTTTCTCTTAATATTCTTATTAAATAATTTAAAAGTTTCTTGATTTCTGTTCCTTTTAAATTGTTCAAACTTTAAATAATCTTAAACCGCAAACATTTTTATGCACAACATTCACTAAATCAAAGTTTATTTGTATATTTGCACTCCGAAAATGACAGAAATATGTTGTTTTTGTAAATAAGTTCTTGAAAATCATTCAATTAAATTGCCGATGTAGCTCAGTTGGCCAGAGCAGCTGATTTGTAATCAGCGGGTCGGGGTTCGAATCCCTCCATCGGCTCAACCAACTTGTAACTAAGATTAATAAAATTAAAGAGTCTTTATGTAAAAATATCTTTAAATTATTAGTTTGAAAGTTTCTAGGGTAGATGGCCGAGTGGTTAAAGGCAACAGACTGTAAATCTGTCCTCGTGAGAGTACGTAGGTTCGAATCCTTCTCTGCCCACAAAAAAGTTAGTATATAATTAACTTTAAGTTCTTTAAAATTGAAGTTGCTATAAGAATTATGTTAAAATTCTTAATCAACATTCAAAAATTAACATTGCGGAAGTAGCTCAGCTGGTAGAGCGACAGCCTTCCAAGCTGTAGGTCGTGGGTTCGAACCTCGTCTTCCGCTCCCGTAGCTCAGTTGGTAGAGCACTTCCTTGGTAAGGAAGAGGTCGATGGTTCAATTCCCATCGTCGGCTCAAAATAGTAAACTAATTATTAAAATATTTAAAAAAACAAATCATGGCTAAGGAAAAATTTGTAAAAGATAAGCCGCACGTAAACGTAGGAACAATCGGTCACGTTGACCACGGTAAAACTACTTTGACAGCTGCAATTACGTATGTATTGTCAAAAAGAGGTTTAGCAGAAAGAAAGATTATGATTCAATCGATGCTGCCAGAAGAAAAGAAAGAGGTATTACTATTAATACTGCGCACGTTGAATATCAAACAGATACAAGACACTACGCACACGTTGACTGTCCAGGTCACGCCGATTATATCAAAAACATGATCACTGGTGCGGCTCAAATGGATGGAGCAATATTAGTAGTTGCTTCTACAGACGGTCCGATGCCACAAACTAAAGAACATATCCTTTTAGCTGCACAAGTTGGTGTTCCTAAAATGGTTGTGTTTATGAATAAAGTTGATTTAGTTGACGATCCAGAATTATTAGAATTAGTAGAAATGGATATTCGTGAAGAATTAACTCGTCGTGGTTTTGATGGTGATAATACACCAATCATCCAAGGTTCTGCTATTAAAGCTTTACAAGATGATCCTGAAGGTACTGCACAAATCGAAGCTTTAATGAAAGCTGTTGATGAATGGGTTCCATTACCTGCTCGTCCAATTGACCAACCTTTCTTGATGCCAGTAGAAGACGTATTCTCTATCACAGGTCGTGGTACAGTGGCTACAGGTCGTATTGAAAGAGGTGTTGTTAAAACAGGTGAGCCAGTTGAAATCGTAGGTTTACAAGAAAAATCAATGACATCTACTTGTACAGGTGTTGAGATGTTCCGTAAAATCTTAGACATCGGTGAAGCTGGTGAAAACGTAGGTATCTTATTACGTGGTATTGAAAAAACAGATATTAAACGTGGTATGGTAATCTGCAAACCAGGTTCTGTAACACCACATACTGAATTCAAATGTGAAGTTTATATTTTATCGAAAGATGAAGGTGGACGTCATACACCATTCTTCAACAAATATCGTCCTCAGTTCTATTTAAGAACAACAGACGTTACAGGTGAGATCAATTACCTGCTGGTGTTGAAATGGTTATGCCAGGTGATAACGTAACATTAACAGTAAAATTAATTTACCCAGTTGCGTTAGAAAAAGGTCTGAAATTCGCTATCCGTGAAGGTGGTAGAACAGTAGGTGCTGGTCAAGTAACTGAAATTTTAAAATAATTATAAACCGTCATTAGTCACTAGTCACTTTTTTAAAGTGAGTGACTAGTGACTTTTTAGACGGGCGTAGTTCAAGGGTAGAATGTCGGTCTCCAAAACCGCTGATGGGAGTTCGAATCTCTCCGCCCGTGCAAAAAAATGGAAAATGGATAATATTAAATCATATCTACAATCATCTTATGAAGAATTGACTACGAAAGTAACGTGGCCAACTTGGAAAGATTTACAGGCAAATGCAGCTATCGTTGCTGTTGCTGCTTTTATTATCGCATTAATTATTGGCTTAATGGATATGATTTCTAACGTTATTTTTAGCGATATTATCTACAAATTGACTAACCCATAAATTAACCTGTTCAATATATACAAATGTCAGACGAAAAAAAATGGTACGTATTAAGGGTAATTAGCGGCAAGGAAAAAAAACTACGCGATATCATCGAGAAAGAAATTCGTCTTTCTGGTTGGTCTGAAATTATTCCGCAGGTAATTGTACCTACTGAAAAAGTATATAAACTAAAAGGTGGTAAAAAAGTAATTCACGAAAAGAACTTTTTTCCTGGTTATTTGATGATGGAAGCAGTAGCAGCTAAATTTAATGGTGATATTGTTCTGCATATTCAAAATATGACCAACGTAATAAGTTTTATTGAAAGAAATAAACCTATCCCTTTAAAAAAAGCAGAAGTAAATAGAATCTTAGGAAAAGTAGATGAACAGGAAGAAGTTGGTGGCACAACAAGCGAACCATTCTTGGTTGGTGAAGATGTGAAAATAACAGACGGACCATTCAATGATTTCACTGGAACTATTGAAGAAATAATGGAAGACAAGAAAAAATTACGCGTAGTCGTAAAAATATTTGGAAGAAAAACTCCTGTGGAGTTAAATTTTATGCAAGTAGAAAAACAATAAGAAATGGCAAAGGAAATCGAAACGTTTATAAAGTTACAAGTAAAAGGCGGACAAGCAAATCCAGCTCCACCAATCGGACCAGCTTTAGGTTCTAAAGGTGTGAACATCATGGAGTTTTGCAAACAATTCAACGCTGCAACTCAAGATAAACAAGGTAAAATTTTACCGTGTGTAATCACGGTTTTTAAAGATAAATCGTTCACGTTCGTCATCAAGACGCCACCTGCTTCCGCTTTATTGCTGGAATATTCTAAAGCCAAAGCTGGCTCTAAAATTCCAAATCGTAATAAGGTAGGGTCTGTGTCTTGGGATCAAGTGAAAGAAATTGCAGAAATTAAAATGCCAGATTTAAACTGTTTTACAGTAAAATCAGCTATGACAATGGTGGCAGGAACTGCAAGAAGTATGGGAATCACTGTTACGGGTGACGCACCATTCCAAGCTTAAGCAATTAAGCTGAGAGAGTTTCACTCATTTTGAAACGCTATTATCTCATTAAAAACTAACAAAAATGAAAGTTGTTAAAAAAAGAAAAGCCGTTGACGGCAAAATTGAAAAAGGAAAGCTTTATTCTCTAGAACAAGCAACAGCATTAGTTAAAGAAATCAACACAACTAAATTCGACGCATCAGTTGATGTACATGTTCGTTTAGGTGTGGATCCGCGTAAACCTGACCAAGCTCTTCGTGGCACGGTTAGCTTACCTCACGGAACTGGTAAAACAAAAACAGTGTTGGTGTTATGTTCTGCTGAAAAAGAAAAAGAAGCTAAAGATGCAGGTGCTGACTATGCTGGCTTAGACGAATATTTAGAAAAAATTGCAGGTGGTTGGACAGATATCGACGTGATTATCTCTACACCAAGTGTAATGCCTAAATTAGGCCGTTTAGGTAAGATATTAGGTCCTCGTAACTTAATGCCAAATCCAAAATCAGGTACGGTTACTGAAAATGTAGCTGATGCAGTAAAAGAAGTAAAAAAAGGTAAAATCGCTTTCAAAATCGACAAGTTTGGTATTATCCATACTTCTGTTGGTCGTGTTTCTTTCAATTCAACACAATTGTATGATAACACAAAAGAAATGGTTAGCACTTTAGCTCGTTTGAAACCATCTTCCGCAAAAGGAATTTATTTCAAAAGTATCTTCTTAGCTACAACAATGAGTCCTTCTATAGAAGTAGACGTAAAAAGCATTCCTGGTATTTAATAATTAGTTTGTAAAAGGCAAAAAAATGACTAAAACAGAAAAACAGGCAAGCATTGTTAGCTTAACAGATAAATTCGCTAATTCTAATTTTTTCTACTTTACTGATACATCAGGTTTAACAGTAGAAAAAATTAACCAATTAAGAAGAATTTGTTTTGAAAAAGGCATTCAATTGCAAGTTGCCAAAAACACGTTAATTAAAAAAGCACTAGTTGCTGGTGGAAAATTTACTGATGACTTAGATCCAGTTTTAAGTGGACCAACAGCTATCATGTTTACAGAAACTGGTAATTTACCTGCTAGAGTAATTAAACAATTCCGCAAAAGTGATACTAAACCAGCTTTAAAAGGCGCTTATATTGATTCTGCTGTTTACATAGGAGAAAATCAATTAGAAGCACTAATCAACGTTAAATCTAAAGAAGAATTAATCGGCGACTTAATCGGTTTATTACAATCACCAGCTAAAAATGTAATCTCTGCTTTAAAATCTAGTGGAGGCAAATTAGCAGGAATCGTTAAAACATTACAAGAAAGATAAAAATAATATTAATAACTTTAAAATTTTTAAACAATGGCTGATATTAAAGCATTTGCAGAGCAATTAGTAAACTTAACAGTAAAAGAAGTTAATGAACTAGCTGACATTTTAAAATCTGAATACGGAATCGAACCAGCTGCTGCTGCAGTTGCGGTTGCTGCTGCACCTGGCGCTGGCGCTGGTGCTGCTGTAGAAGAAAAAACATCTTTTGATGTTATCTTAAAAGACGGTGGCGCTCAAAAATTAGGCGTAGTAAAAGTGGTGAAAGAAATCACTGGTCTTGGCTTAAAAGAAGCTAAAGATTTAGTGGATGGTGCACCAAAACCAATCAAAGAAGGCGTTTCTAAAGACGAAGCTGAGTCAATCAAAGCTAAGTTAGAAGAAGCTGGAGCTGGTGTTGAATTGAAATAATCAATTCAAAATCAAATAGTTAAAGTGTCCGATAGCTTCTTTTTGCTATCGAGACACTTTTTAGTGTTTTTACTAATTTTAATTTTCTTTGGATGTCAAAAAAAACTGATAAAACTACAGGGTTAACTTCAAATGGACGAATTAATTTCTCCAAAATAACCCAACCTTACGAATATCCTAATTTATTAGATATTCAGGTGAAATCTTTCCAAGAATTCTTACAATTGGAAACAACACCAGACAAACGTTCGAAAGAAGGTTTGTGGAAAGTGTTTGCAGAAAATTTTCCAATCTCTGATGCAAGAAATATATTCTTGTTAGAATTTTTGGATTACTATGTTGATCCGCCAAGATACACCGTTGATGAATGTATTGAACGTGGTTTAACGTATAGCGTACCATTAAAAGCAAAATTGCGCTTATCATGTAATGATGAAGAACATATCGATTTCCAAACCATCGTACAAGATGTGTTTTTAGGAAATCTTCCGTACATGACGGATAAAGGAACCTTTATTATTAATGGTTCTGAGCGTGTAATTGTTTCTCAGTTACATCGTTCACCAGGTGTTTTCTTTGGTATGAGTTATCATCCAAATGGAACTAAAATATTCTCTGCAAGAGTAATTCCTTTTAAAGGTGCTTGGATGGAATTTGCTACAGATATTAACAATGTCATGTATGCATACATCGATCGTAAAAAGAAATTTCCAGTAACAACTTTATTACGTGCAATCGGTTTCGATTCTGATAAAGATATCTTGAAATTATTTGGACTTTCTGATGAAATAGAAGTAAATAAAAAA
Source organism: Saprospirales bacterium (assembly GCA_016711605.1). Classification (GTDB taxonomy): domain Bacteria; phylum Bacteroidota; class Bacteroidia; order Chitinophagales; family JADIYW01; genus JADJSS01. The sequence continues at coordinate 25,748 of JADJSS010000043.1, read as the reverse complement.
TCACTCGAAAAACATATCGGCAGACGTTTAGCTGCACGTGTTCTAAAATCATGGATGGAAGATTTCGTGGATGAAGATACAGGTGAAGTGGTTTCTATTGAACGTAACGAAGTAATTTTAGAGCGTGATATTTACTTAGATGAAGATAACATCAAACCGATTTTAGATACTGGTGTTAAAACAATCATCTTACAAAAAGAAACTACAGAAGAAGATTATTCTATCATATTTAATACGTTGCAAAAAGATACTTCAAACTCAGAAATTGAAGCGCTGCAACATATCTATCGTCAGTTACGTGGTTCAGATCCACCAGATGATGACACAGCTCGTGGTATTATCGAGAAATTATTCTTCTCTGATAAACGTTACGATTTAGGTTTGGTTGGTAGATATAAAATCAATAAGAAATTATCGTTAGATATCGATCCTAAAAACATGGTATTGAACAAAGAAGATATTGTTTCTATCGTAAAATACTTAATTAAATTAGTAAACCAAAAAGCAGAGATTGATGATATCGATCACTTGAGCAATCGTCGTGTAAAAACAGTTGGTGAACAATTATTTGCACAATTCGGTGTTGGTTTAGCGCGTATGGCACGTACAATTCGTGAACGTATGAACGTTCGTGATAATGAAGTGTTTACACCTATCGACTTAATTAATGCAAGAACTTTATCTTCAGTTATTAATTCATTCTTCGGAACTTCTCAATTATCTCAATTCTTAGATCAAACAAATCCATTATCAGAAATTACGCACAAACGTCGTATTTCTGCACTTGGACCAGGTGGTCTTTCTCGTGAAAGAGCTGGTTTCGAGGTGCGTGACGTTCACTATTCACACTACGGTCGTTTATGTACGATTGAAACACCAGAAGGACCAAATATCGGTTTGATTTCTACTCTTTGCGTTCATGCAAAAGTAAATGAGATGGGTTTCATCGAAACACCTTACCGTAAAGTGTCTAAAGGAAAAGTGGATTCTAAAGTTGAGTATTTAACAGCTGAAGAAGAAGACGAAAGAACCATAGCACAATCAAATGTAATTTTGGATGACAAAGGTGGTTTCACTGATAAAAAAGTGAAATGCCGTTTCCAAGGTGATTTCCCTATTTTAGATACTGACAGCGATGAAATGCAAAATGTTCAGAATATGGACGTTGCACCAAATCAAATCGTTGGTGTATCAGCATCTCTAATTCCTTTCTTAGAAAATGATGATGCTAACCGTGCATTGATGGGTTCGAACATGCAACGTCAAGCTGTTCCATTAATGCGTTGCGAAGCACCAATTGTTGGTACAGGTATTGAAGCTCGTGTTGCACAAGATTCTAATGTATTAATCAATGCAGAACGTTCTGGTATTGTTGAATATGTGGACGCTACTGAAATTCGTGTTCGTTTCGATAGAACTGAAAATGAAAAATTAGTAAGTTTTGACGACGATGTGAAAGTATATAAATTAACAAAATTTGCGCGTACCAATCAGGCAACTTGTATCAACTTACGTCCAATTGTTCGTAAAGGAGAAAAAGTTATTAAAGGTCAGATTTTATGCGAAGGTTATGCTACACAAAATGGCGAATTAGCACTTGGTAAAAACTTATTAGTTGCATTCATGCCTTGGAAAGGTTTCAACTTTGAGGATGCGATCGTAATTAACGAAAGAGTAGTACGTGATGATATCTTTACTTCTATCCATATTGAAGAATATGAAATGGATGTGCGTGATACTAAATTAGGTGAAGAAGAATTAACAAACGATATTCCAAACGTAAGTGAAGATGCTACACGTAATTTAGATGAAAACGGTATCATCCGTATTGGTGCAAAAATTAAAGAAGGTGATATTTTAATTGGAAAAATTACACCAAAAGGTGAAACAGATCCAACACCTGAAGAAAAATTATTACGTGCCATCTTTGGTGATAAAGCTGGTGATGTAAAAGATGCTTCATTCAAAGCACCACCATCAACAGAAGGTATTATCGTAAGTACAAAATTATTCCAAAAAGCTAAAAAAGATAAAAACTCTAAAGTTCGCGAAAAGGCAGAATTAGAGCGTGCAGAAAAAATTCATTTACAAAACTTGGAAGATATTAAACGAGTTTTAGTAGATAAATTATTGCAATTAGTTGGTGGAAAAACAACATCTGGTATCAAAAATATTTTCGGTGAAGAAGCAGTTCCAAAAGGAACAAAATTCTCTGAAAAATTATTAGGTGGTTTGAATTACCAAAACTTAGATACTGCTGAATGGACAAAAGAAGAAGAAACAAATGAATTAATTAAACGATTAATTCACAACTTCAATATTCGTTTCAACGAAGAAAAAGGTCGCTTCTTACGTGATAAATATGCAATTACTGTTGGTGATGAATTACCATCTGGCGTACTAAAATTAGCTAAAGTTTATATCGCTCAAAAACGTAAGTTAAGAGTAGGTGATAAAATGGCTGGTCGTCATGGAAATAAAGGTATCGTATCTAAAATCGTTCGCGCAGAAGATATGCCATTCTTAGAAGACGGAACACCAGTTGACGTAGTATTAAATCCATTAGGTGTACCTTCGCGTATGAATATTGGACAAATCTACGAAACGGTATTAGGTTGGTCTGGTAAAGAATTAGGTATCAAATTCGCAACACCAATTTTTGATGGTGCACACGTAGATCAAATCGAAGAATACATCGAACAAGCTGGCTTGCCACGTTTAGGTTCAACATATTTATATGATGGTGAAACTGGACAACGCTTCGACCAAAAAACAACAGTAGGTGTTATCTATATCATCAAATTATCACATATGGTGGATGATAAAATGCATGCTCGTTCAATCGGACCATACTCATTAATTACACAACAACCGCTTGGTGGTAAAGCACAATTCGGTGGTCAGCGTTTAGGTGAGATGGAAGTTTGGGCACTTGAAGCTTATGGTGCAGCTAATATCTTACAGGAATTATTAACAGTGAAATCAGATGATATCCAAGGAAGAGCAAAAGCTTATGAAGCAATTGTAAAAGGCGATAACTTGCCAATTCCTGGTATTCCTGAATCATTCAACGTGTTAGTTCACGAGTTAAGAGGTCTTGCTTTAGATTTAGATTTCGATTGATGAATTTAGAATGCATCGTTAGTATATAATTTAATTTTTAGAATTTAAAAATAAAATACCATGCCTTTCAAAAAGGATAACAAAATCAACACAGAATTTTCAACGATAACGTTGAAATTGGCTTCGCCAGATTCTATTTTAGAGCGTTCATATGGTGAAGTGAAAAAACCTGAAACCATTAACTACAGAACCTACAAACCAGAAATGGAAGGTTTGTTCTGTGAACGTATTTTTGGACCAACTAAAGATTATGAATGCTTTTGCGGTAAATACAAACGTATTCGTTACAAAGGTATCGTGTGTGACCGTTGTGGTGTAGAAGTAACGGAGAAAAAAGTTCGTCGTGAGCGCATGGGTCACATCAAATTGGTGGTACCTGTTGTACATATTTGGTACTTCAAATCATTACCGAATAAAATCGGTTACATGTTAGGTTTGTCTTCAAAAAACATCGAAGCAATTGTTTACTACGAACGTTATGTAGTAATTCAAGCTGGTGTTACTGAAGATGGTGTTCCAGTAAATGGCGAAAGCAAAAAAACTAAATATTTAGATTTAATTACGGAAGAAGAATATTTAGATATTTTAGATGCTTTACCAAAAGACAACCAATTATTATCTGATGATGATCCAAATAAATTTATTGCAAAAATGGGTGGTGAGGCAGCTCGCGATTTATTAGCAAGAATCGATTTGAAAAAATTATCTGGTGAATTGCGTCATAAAGCATCGAACGAAACATCACAACAACGTAAATCAGAAGCGTTAAAACGTTTGAGCGTTGTGGAAGCATTCCGTGAAGCAAACGAACATATCGAAAATCGTCCTGAATGGATGATTGTTCAATATTTACCTGTTGTTCCACCTGAATTGCGACCTTTAGTTCCTTTAGATGGTGGTCGTTTCGCAACTTCAGATTTGAACGATTTATACAGAAGAGTAATCATCAGAAACAACCGTTTAAAACGATTAATTGAAATCAAAGCACCAGAAGTAATCTTGCGTAATGAAAAACGTATGTTACAAGAAGCAGTTGATTCATTATTCGATAATTCACGTAAATCAAATGCAGTAAAAGCAGAAGGTGGTCGTGCGTTAAAATCGTTATCTGATGTATTGAAAGGTAAACAAGGTCGTTTCCGTCAAAACTTATTAGGAAAACGTGTGGATTATTCAGGTCGTTCTGTAATTGTTGTTGGACCAGAATTAAAATTACACGAATGTGGTTTACCAAAAGATATGGCGGCTGAGTTATTCAAACCGTTTATTATTCGTAAATTATTAGAGCGTGGTATTGTAAAAACAGTTAAATCAGCTAAGAAATTAGTTGACAAAAAAGAAGCTGTAATTTGGGACATTTTGGAAAACGTAATGAAAGGTCATCCTATCATGTTAAACCGTGCTCCAACATTACACCGTTTGTCAATGCAGGCATTCCAGCCGAAATTGATTGAAGGAAAAGCGATTCAATTACATCCTTTAGTATGTACATCTTTCAACGCCGATTTCGACGGTGACCAGATGGCTGTGCACGTTCCTTTGAGCAATGCAGCAATCATTGAAGCACAAATCTTGATGTTGTCTTCTCACAATATTTTGAATCCACAAAACGGAACACCAATTACCATTCCATCACAAGACATGGTTTTAGGTTTATACTATCTTACAAAAGGTAAAAAAACAGTTGGTGATGATGTAGTTCGTGGTCAAGGTCGTGTGTTCTATTCTTCTGAAGAAGCAATCATTGCGTTGAACGAAAATAAAGTGGATTTACATGCAAATGTAAAATGTAAAGTGCGCATAATTGAAAACGGCGAGCCAAAAATGAAATTAGTCGAAACTACAGTTGGTCGATTATTATTCAATGAAGTAGTTCCTGTAAAATGTAGTTATGTAAATGAGTTATTATCTAAGAAAAATATTAAAACAGTTATTGGTGAAGTATTAATAAATACAGATATTCCAACAACAGTTAAATTCTTGGATGATATTAAAGATATTGGTTTCCGTCAGGCGTTTAAAGGCGGATTGTCATTTAATATCGATGACTTAATTATTCCAGATGTTAAACAAAAATTGCTGGTTGGTGCTGCTGAAGAAGTAGAAGAAGTTTGGCAAAACTTTAACATGGGTTTAATTACCAATAATGAACGTTATAACCAAATTATCGATATCTGGACACGTGTAGATACACGTATCACAGAAACATTGATGAGAGAAATTTCAACACACAAACAAGGTTTCAACTCAGTATATATGATGTTGGATTCTGGTGCGCGTGGTTCTAAACAACAAATTAAACAATTAGCAGGTATTCGTGGATTGATGGCAAAACCTCGTAAATCAGGTTCAACTGGTGGTGAGATTATCGAGAATCCAATTCTTTCTAACTTTAAAGATGGTTTGAACGTATTAGAATACTTCATTTCTACGCACGGTGCGCGTAAAGGTTTGGCTGATACAGCGTTAAAAACTGCAGATGCTGGTTACTTAACACGTCGTTTAGTGGACGTTGCACAAGACGTAGTTATCAATGGTGAAGATTGCGGAACATTAAGAGGTTTAAGCATTTCTGCCTTGAAAGAAAATGAAGAAATTATCGAATCATTAGCTGAAAGAGTTTCTGGTAGAACTGCATTGCTAGATGTAATTCATCCTTTAACTGGAGAAATTTTAGTGAAAGAAAGCGAAACAATCTCGGAAGCGATGGCTCAAAAAATTGAGGAATCACCTATCGAAAGTGTGGAAATTCGTTCAGTTTTAACCTGCGAAATGCGTCGTGGTGTTTGTGCTAAATGTTATGGCAGAAACTTAACAAATAATAGATATGCTCAATATGGTGATGCTGTTGGTATCATCGCAGCACAATCAATTGGTGAGCCAGGAACACAGTTAACCTTACGTACATTCCATACTGGTGGTACAGCTGCTTCCGTTGCAACAGAATCTCAAATGGTTGCTAAATTTGATGGTAAGTTAGAATTTGATTCTATTAAAACGGTTAAACAAGAAGGTGAAGACGGTGAAGTAAGATTAGTAGTAATTGGTAGAACTGGTGAGATTAATATCATCGATGAAACTTCTGATAGAGTTTTAATTACAAATAACATTCCTTATGGTGCTGTATTGTCTGTAAAAAATGGACAAAAAGTGAAAAAAGGTGATGTGATTTCTTCTTGGGATCCATTTAATAACGTAATCGTTTCTGAGTTTAAAGGTCAGATTAAATACGAACACGTAATTGAAGGTATAACGTACAGAGAAGAAGTAGAAGAGCAAACTGGTCACCGCGAAAAAGTAACTATTGAGTCTCGTGACAAGAAAAAATCTCCATCATTATTGATTGTTGATGAAAAAGGAAAAGAATTATATTCATATTCTGTTCCAGTTGGCGCGCATATTTCTGTAGAAGATAAACAAGAAATTTTACCAGGTGCTATCATCGTGAAAATACCACGTATCTTATCTAAAGTTCGAGATATTACCGGTGGTTTACCACGTGTACAAGAATTATTTGAAGCTAGAAATCCTTCTAATCCAGCGAAAGTTTCTGAGATTGACGGACAAGCTACTTTCGGTAAAATTAAACGTGGAAATCGTGAAGTTACTATTACTTCAAAAGATGGCGTTCAGAAAAAATACTTGGTTCCATTAACAAAACATATCTTGGTTCAAGATGGTGACTTTGTGAAAGCTGGTATGCCTTTGTCTGACGGTGCAATTACACCAAGTGATATTTTGAAAATCAAAGGACCTGCTGCGTTACAAGCGTATTTGGTGAATGAAATTCAGGAAGTATATCGTTTACAAGGTGTTCGTATCAACGATAAACACATTGAAGTAATTGTGAAACAAATGATGAGTGATGTTTTAATTAGCGATGCTGGTGATACTAAATTCTTAGAAAATGAAACCGTTGATAAATTCGATTTCATCGAACAAAACGATTATATCTACGATAAAAAAGTAATTACGGAACAAGGTGATTCTGAACAATTAGTAATTGGTCAAATTTGTACGATGCGTCAAATCAGAGAAGAAAATTCTTTCTTAAAACGTAACGACAGAAAACCAGTTGAATTCAGAGATGCAATTCCTGCAACAGCAAGTCCATTGTTACAAGGTATTACTCGTTCATCGTTAGGTACTCACAGCTGGATTTCTGCAGCTTCGTTCCAGGAAACTACGAAAGTATTAAACCAAGCAGCAATCAATGGTAAAATTGATCCAATGCGTGGCTTAAAAGAAAACGTAATTGTTGGACATAGAATTCCTGCTGGAACTGGTGTTCGCGAATTTGAAAATTTTGCGGTTGGTTCTAAAAAAGAATACGAACGCATGATGGCAAAAAAAGCGATGATTGAAGATATTGACGAATAATAACAATTATATTAAATAAAAAAGCTGTCTTTTAGACAGCTTTTTTTATCTTTATTTATTAAATAAAATAGTTTTAAAATGGAAGAAATCCCAAATTCAAATCAAATAAATATTGAATTACCAGAAGATATTGCTGAAGGTGAATATGCAAATTTAGCTATCATAACTCATTCTAACCAAGAATTTGTGTTTGATTTTGTACGTGTAGCGCCAGGAATTCCTAAAGCAAAAGTGAAGTCCAGAATTATTGTAACACCACAACACGCCAAACGCTTAATGTTTGCATTAACTGAAAACGTACGTAAATTTGAGCAAATGCATGGCGAAATTAAAGACCATGAACAAATTGCATTGCCATTAAATTTTGGAACACCAACGACACAAGCTTAATATAACTGTTTAAATTTCAAGATATGAGTGCTATTGAAAACGAGATAAAACAGAAAAAGTTTGCAAGTATTTATGTCAAAACAAACATTAATCTGATGTTTACCAATAATTGGTTGTTGAGTCAATACAATAAATTATTTAAAAAATTCGGATTGTCAACACAGCAATATAACGTATTACGCATTCTTCGAGGTCAACATCCTAAACCAGTTATGCTAAACCAGATAACAGAAAGAATGATTGATAAAATGTCGAATGCAACTCGTTTAGTTGAGAAATTAAAACAAAAACAACTGGTTACACGTGAAGTAAATCAAAAAAACAGACGACAAGTTGATATCAATATTACAGAAAAAGGATTAGAATTATTAAGTAACTTGGACTTATTATTAAATGAAGTGGAGGCACCACCACATTTCAAACAATTTTCAATAGCAGAATTGGAACAATTAAATAATTTTTTAGATCGAATCAGGAACTAAATTTTTTGTTTTATTGTTTGTATATACAATAGTTGTTATTGCAACTAAAATAGACACTGAGAAATCAGAAGTTGAGATTTGAGAAATAAGATAAAAAATCTGAAATCATAAATCTCATATCTATTATCACACATCTAAAAATCTATTTAAAATGAACACAATCATTCACAAAGCAAACGAAAGAGGTAACGTAAATCATGGTTGGTTAAAAGCAAACCATTCATTCAGTTTTGCCAATTATTACGATCCGAAAAAAGAACAATTTGGTACGCTACGTGTATTAAACGATGATGTAGTGGAAGCAGGTTTTGGTTTCGGTATGCATCCACACAACAACATGGAAATCGTAACCATTCCATTGAAAGGTGCGTTGAAACACAAAGATTCTTCTGGTGGCGAAGGTGTTATCAAAACTGGTGATGTGCAAATTATGAGCGCTGGAAAAGGCATCATGCATTCAGAAATGGCAACCACTGATGAAGATGTAAATCTATTTCAGATTTGGGTTTTTCCTAAAAAAGTAAATATTGAACCAAGATATGATCAGCGTTTTTTTGACGAAAAAGACAGAGAAAATAAATGGCAAATTGTGGTGAGTCCAAATGAAGTTCACAACGCACTTTGGATAAATCAGGATGCCTATTTTTCTTTAGGAAATTTTGATACAGCAACATCTTATAAATTAAACAACGAAAATAACGGTGTGTATTTAATGGTAATTGAAGGCGAAATTGAAATAGATGGAAACACTTTAACCAACCGCGATGCGATAGGAATTACAGATGCAACAGATTTCCAAATTAATGTGCTGCAACCTGCAAAATTATTAGCAATAGAAGTACCGATGAAATAAATATAGCTATCTTCGAAGATATCGATTCCAATAATCAACCTAAAATATTATTTTTAAATTTATGGAAATACAACATCAACATCATTTAACCAACGGCGAATTTTCCGTCAAAAATGAACAACAAGAGAAACTTGCTGTTATGACGTATATTATGACTGATGGCAATACTATGCTGATTGAACATACTATTGTAGATGAACAACTCAGCGGACAAGGCATTGGTAGAAAATTAGTAGATGCTGGTGTGCAGTTTGCACGAGCAAAAGGTTTTAAAATAATTCCGCAATGTCCATATGCAAATTCAGTATTCAACAAAACACCTGAATATGCTGATGTTTGGTTTAAGTAAATTGGTCAATATACATTAGTCAATGGTTATTTGTACTAGTTAAAACTGAGTTCTGAAATCATAATCTGAAATAAAAATGGAAGACATTACAAAAGAATATACAAACGGTGAAATTACGATAGTGTGGCAGCCGAAAAAATGCATACATTCTGCTGTATGTAAAAATGGTTTAATAGAAGTTTTTAATCCACAAGTTCGACCTTGGATAAATATTCAGGGTGCAAACAATGAAAGAATTAGCGAACAAATCAAAAAATGTCCTAGTGGTGCACTAAGTATAAAAGAAAAAAATAAACAAGATAATATTATGGAAAATACATCAGTAAATACAACAGTTTCTGTTATAAAAAACGGACCGTTAATGGTAAAAGGAACCATCATTCTTAAATACAAAGATGGTACAGAAGAAACTAAAAACGATGCATATTTGTGTCGTTGCGGACAATCAGAAAATAAACCATTTTGCGATGGAACACACAAAAAATGTGGGTTCAAAGATGAGTAATTTAAGAATTATAAGCAATGCGTTCAAAGAATTCTTTTTTCTTTCTTCGTGAAATTTCCACTAAACTACCATCAATCATTTTAGCAAAATAATTTCCAGCATCGTTTTCAATGTTTTTTATTTTAGTAAGATTGATAAGTGAAGAACGATGTATGCGTGAGAAATTTAATTTTTCAAGCATTTCTTCAAACACAGAAAGTGTTTTTGAAGCAATGATTTTTTTATTATTTTCTAAATAAATAATAGTGTAATTGCTTTCCGATTCGAGTTTAACAATTTCACTAACTTTAACAAAAATAGCACCATCATTGGTGTTTATCATAATTTTATTTTCTTGGAGATTTTGCTCTTTAATCGTTCGTACATATTTCTCAAGCTCTTCAGTTTTTTCTAATTTTTCATATATCGCTAACCGTTTTTCTACTTTTTGCAAAGCATCATTTAATTCATCCAGTTTCACTGGTTTCATGATATAATCTGCAGCATTCTTTTTAATCGCTTCAATGGCATATTTATCAAAAGAAGTAACAAAAATAACTTCAAATGAACCTTTATCTTCGTAATGATCCAACAATTCAATACTTTTTCCATCAGGCAATTCAACATCTAATAATAATAATTGAGGATGATGCTTATTAATGGATTCTTTCGCTTGTCTTAAGGTAATACAAGTATCCAACAACTTTGTTTTAGTGGTTGCTTTAGGCAACATATCTAAAAGCATATCTCTGAAAACAGGATCGTCTTCTACAATAATTGTTGAAATCATAAATATAAATTTAGTCTGTAATCTTCTAAAAATACTGCTTATTTTAGAATTACCAAAACTAAGTGTAGAATAAAAAACACAAAGCATTTGTCGAACATAAAAAACTTTATTTATTATAGAATTTGTGTTACGTATTAAAAAAAATTATTAAAAAATTAAATCCAAGTAAGCTCTGCTGCAACTCACGACTTACGGCTCAAATTTGCTATCTTTGCACTAAATTTCAAAAATCATATGGTTACAGTTAATAATTTATCGCTTCAATACGGAAAACGCGTGTTGTTTGATGAAGTGAATGTGAAGTTTACACATGGAAATTGCTATGGTGTAATTGGTGCAAACGGTTCAGGAAAATCTACCTTTTTAAAAATACTTTCTGGTGAAATAGAATCGACCACTGGTAATATAGAATTTTCTCCAGGCGAACGTATGTCTGTGTTATCTCAAAATCACTTTGCTTTTGAAGAAAATACTGTTTTAGATACAGTAATGATGGGAAACAAACGCTTGTATGATGTGATGAAAGAAAAAGATGCCTTATATGCTAAAGCTGATTTTTCCGATGCAGATGGACATCGCGTAGGTGATTTGGAAGCTGAATTTGCAGAAATGGATGGCTGGAATGCTGAAAGCGATGCTGCAGAATTATTGAGTAACTTAGGTGTTCGCGAAGATCAGCATTATAAATTAATGAACGAATTACCATCTTCTGATAAAATAAAAGTGTTGTTAGCACAAGCATTATTTGGCAATCCTGATATTTTGATCTTAGATGAGCCAACAAATGATTTGGATGTAAATACGATTTCTTGGCTAGAAGATTTTTTAGCAGATTTTAAAAATACAGTAATCGTAGTTTCACACGATAGACACTTTTTAGATATGGTGTGTACGCATATCGTGGATATTGATTTTAGTAAAATTAATTTGTATTCAGGTAACTATACGTTTTGGTACGAGACATCGCAATTGTTATTAAAACAACGTGCTGATAAGAATAAGAAAAATGAAACCAAGAAAGCCGAACTATTAGATTTTATTGCACGTTTCAGCGCAAATGCATCTAAATCAAAACAGGCAACATCTCGTAAAAAAGCGTTAGAAAAATTAGACATTTAACAAATAAAAGCATCGAGCAGAAAGTATCCTGGAATTTTCTTCAAGCAAAGCAGAGAAGCTGGTGATATGATTTTAGATGTACATAATTTATGCTTTAATCTGGCTGATGGTGAAAACATTAAAAACGTTACGTTCACTGTAAACAAAGGCGATAAGATTGCTGTCATTTCTAAAAATGGTTTAGCAGTTTCTGCATTATTCAGAATTTTAGCAGATAAAGATAAAGCAACAAAAGGCGAAATAAAATATGGCGTTACCATTACCAAATCGTATGTGCCAAATGATAATTCAGAATATTTCCAAAACGCAGATTTAAATTTAGTAGATTGGTTGCGACAATATTCTGTAGAAAAAGATGAAACATTTATTCGTGGATTTTTAGGAAGAATGTTATTCAGTGGTGAAGAATCCTTGAAAAAATGTACCGTACTTTCTGGTGGCGAAAAAGTGCGCTGTATGATGAGCAAAACCATGTTAGAAGAAGCCAACTTTTTAATCTTAGATGAACCAACGAATCACTTAGATTTGGAATCCATCACAGCATTAAATAATGGTTTAATGGAATACCAAGGAACTTGCTTATTCACATCACATGACCATACTTTTACGCAAACCATCGCCAATCGCATCATCGAAATAACACCAAAAGGCATGTTAGATAAAATGATGACCTACGATGAATATTTAACAGACGCAAAAGTAAAAGAACAACGCGCCGAATTGTATGGAGAATTGGTCTAGTTTTATAGTCAAGTCATTCTAACTTGTCGTAGGATTTACCTTGTCATTTTTGGTTTTAAACCAAGAAATTCATCTGCAGATATGCATAATTCGGGTTTATATTTTCATCGATGAAAAAATAGCAAAATATTACATGTTTTCCACGTGTGATACATGTACATTATATACTGTAGGATATAAAATAATTGAGTCGTTTGTAATGCATCTTTGTATGGTAGAAAAGCATCACATTTTAAACATTAGTTATGAAAAAAATAGTATTATCCATCGCATTATTTGTTACAGTTTCAACTATCATATTTGCCACTGAATCTGCAGCATTAAAAAAATCTCATTTAGTCGGATGTTGGAAATACATAACTCAAAGCCGAGTGAATGATTTTCAAAAAATAACAAATACTATTGCCAAAGAAGATTACGTTGCAGAATATTTCATTTTCGAAGAAAACAATAAATTCAGACATGAATTTATTAATAAAGATGATGTAGTTATAAGAATATTTAAAGGGAAATGGAAATTTGTAAACAATAAAATTAAAATAGAATACGTAGCATTTAGATACACCTTGACGCTAGATTATTTCTTTTTAGATCAGGATTTAGTGCTCGGCCAACATTTTAATCACATTATTTTTAGAAAAGAAGATGTATTGAATCCAATGGCAAAAAATAGTGAAACTTTATAATCAAAGCTGAAAAATATTTGTCATTGACGAAGAGACAATTTTTGTTTTTATCAAAAAAATTGATAGACAGATAGTGAAAAATGTTTACCCTATGTTTACCCATAAAATAAAAAAATCGCATAAGTTATTGTTTTTTCAATATACTTATGCGATTAATGGTGGAGCTGGCGAGATTTGAACTCGCGTCCGGACAAAACGTTCATAAGCTTTCTACATGCTTAGTAGAAACTTGATTTTCGAATCAGTACAGGCGTTTTTACCAACCGATACTCATCTTAGTTTCTGAATTTCGCACTGCAAGCGAAACAATTACAGCACTATTCCAATTCAGTTATGCACAGTCAGATAGTATTGGAAAAACTATTCTGAGGTACAAAAGCCAAGCTTAATAACCTGTATTAAGCAGCTAAAGCGAAAGTATTCTCGCCATGTAAAAAAGTTTGCGTGCGTTAAATTTAACGAGCCAAATTGCACAATGCTCGGCATGCTTACTTATCAACTATCCTGCCGTCAATTCCTGTCAACCCCAAATTTTATTTAAAGGTATAACTTTTCTAAAGTTATAAACTTTAGAAAAGTTGTAGAAATTTTTACAAAGAACTTACTTAATAAACTTCAAATGAAGCGGAAAAGTTCCACAAAGATAGCGTATTAGTTTGCAATAAAGTAATTTGCAAACTACGGCTTCATTGCTTTCGTTGCAATAAACGACGAAAAGTATTGGTCTTCTATTTCTTTGCCACTCCAAGTATCTTCAAAAAAATCTACTAAATGAAAACCTGCTTTTAATTGTCCACCGATTTGGTCAGTTAATGTATGACTGAAAACCAACGGATCTTTTATATCTGTATATCGTTTTCGTTCATCGTCTGTTAAAGAATCTATATCAGAATATGGCAAACTATATTTTACTTCTAAAATATTTTGATCGCGTTTCACCTGATCAAATAAATAAAAAATGGATTGGTAAAACCAGACAACAAAATGCCTCCTTTTTTTAAAACACGAAAACATTCTTTCCAAACAGGAATAATATCATTAATAAAACCATTAGAACATGGATGGAATATTAAATCAAAAGACGCGTCTTCCAATACTGATAAATCACGCATATCGCCTTGAATAGTTTTTACAACTAAATTATTTTGGCTACAAACTAATGTATCTTGTTCTAATTGTTTTTCCGAATTATCAAAAGATGTAACATGCGCGCCAGCAGCAGCAAATATGGGCACTTGCTGTCCACCACCAGATGCCAGACATAATACAACTGCATCTTTTATTTTGCCAAACCATTCCATCGGAACAGGTTTTGTTGGAGTTAAAACTATTGAAAATATTCCGTTGCGAGCCAATTCTATTTCTTCTTTAGTAACCGGAATCGTCCACTTATCTTTCTTGTCCACTTGATGGTTCCATGCATCGCGATTGTATTGTAAAATATCCATTTTGATTTAATTTGTAGTTTGCAATTCTTAACTCATAACTCTCAACTCATAACACTTCAAACCTTCTTCCAAACATCTAATAGCTTTCTTCAAATCGATTGAATTTAAAACGTATGCAATGCGTACTTCGTTCTTGCCTTTATTTTCCGTAGCATAAAAACCACTGGCTGGTGCCATCATCACGGTTTCGTTGTTATAATTAAAATCACTTAGCATCCATTCGCAAAAATGATCGGTATCAGCAACTGGCAACTGCACAATACAATAAAATGCACCACCTGGCGAATGGCATTTAACACCATCAATTTTATTGAGTTCTTCTACTAATACGTCACGGCGTTTTTTGTATTCAATATTTACTTTGGTGAAGTAATTATCTTCCACATCAAACATCGCAATCGCACCAATTTGCTCTACAGTTGGCGGACTCAATCGTTGTTGAGCAAACTTCAATGCAGTTTGTAATACTTCTTTGTTTTTGGTTGCAATCATACCAATACGCGCGCCGCAAGCACTGAAACGTTTCGATAAAGAGTCAATTAAAATGGCATGTTGCTCCAATTCAGGAAATTCTAAAATAGAAGTGTATTTTAAATCAGCATCATAAATAAAATCGCGATAGACTTCATCGCAGATAATAAATAAATTATGCTTTAACACAATTCCTTTTAATCGTTCCAGTTCATCTTTACTGTAAAAATAACCGGTTGGATTATTTGGATTGCAAATTAAAATGGCTTTAGTCTTTGAAGTAATTAATTTCTCAAATTCATCAATGGATGGTAACGCAAAAGCATTTTCAAATGATGTTGGTATTGGTTTTACCACTACATTTCCACTTTTAGAAAATCCAATGTAATTTGCGTACAATGGTTCTGGAATGATGATTTCATCACCAGCATCTAAAATAGAAAATAAGGTAAATAACAATGCTTCTGAACCACCTGTTGTTACTAATAAATCATCAGGAAATAAATTTGTTAAACCATATTTTTTTTGAAAAAAGGTTGCGTATTTAATGCGCACTTCTTCAAAACCATTCGACGGTGAATATTCTAAAACTTTTCTGTCAATGTTTTTAATCGCGTCCCAAAATTGATGTGGTGTTTCAATATCTGGCTGACCAATATTTAAGTGATAGATTTTAATTCCGTTTTTCTTCGCTTGTTCAGCAAATGGTGCCAATTTCCTAATTGGCGATGATGGCATGGATTTTCCTTTGTTTGAGATTGTTGGCATACGGAAACAAAAATAAAAAACTCTGAGCGTATTTACTCAGAGTTTTAAATAACTTTTCTAAGTTTTAAAGCTTTAGAAAAATTATATGCTATTTAAATTATTCATTCTTTCCGCCAATCATGCTGCCATCAGCATCTTCAACGCCTTGTTTTTGTGCAACCGCATTACCTTTGATATGTAGAACAACTTGTTCGCCATTTTTGGCTGTAACTGTAATGGTTTTATCGAAAAGGCCTTCGCGAGCCATATTGTATTGCGCTTTTATGGTTCCTTTTTTCTTGTTTAAAACTGGTTCTTTTGTCCAAATTGGTGTAGTGCAACCACAAGATGCTTGAACATTTTCTAATTCAATTGGATCTTTACCTGTATTTTCAAATACAAAATCATAAGTAACAGGTTTTCCTTGAGGCATGTTGCCAAAATCATGTTCGATAGTTTCAAATTTTAAATTAACCGCTTTTACTGGTTCACCAGCTTTGGATAAAATAGTGAAAGTGAAAAATGATAATAGTAAGATTGCGTATTTCATATAGTTGTTTTTTAATTAGTTATTAATTTCCTGTATGCAAATTACTCAAAAATTATACCAATTGTCAAAGTCTAATTTGTATTTTAACTTCACATTAACATCTTAAAACTATATTTAAACTAATTTTTAACAAGATGCTTTTGTTTCTTATGTAGTTAATAGAAAGTATTGTTCTTTTCTATTTTTATAAAATCTTTTTTTTCGACTGAAAGATTTAACTTCCAATAAAAAATTTTGTTGTAAATTTATTCTGTATTCAAATGCTATGATAATAGAACAATCCAAACCAATATTAACAACAGGCGTAAATCAATCTGTTTCTTTTGATGAATTTAAATCAGAAGTAATTACTGATTATATTTTAGCATGTTTAAGTAGAGAAGTCAGTTTGACTGGTAGAAAAGAAGTGCTCACAGGTAAAGCAAAGTTTGGCATTTTTGGTGATGGAAAAGAATTACCGCAAATTGCTTTGGCAAAAGTATTTGAGAATGGCGATTTTCGTGCTGGCTATTATCGCGATCAAACATTTGCATTGGCAACTGGAATTGTTACAGTGGAGCAATTATTTGGACAATTATACGCTAATCCTTCGTTAGAAGAAGATCCACATTCTGGTGGACGACAAATGAATAACCATTTTGCAACAAGAAATTTGCATCCAGATGGTTCCTGGAAAAATCTTACAAAACAAAAAAATTCAGCAGCCGACAATTCACCAACTGCATCGCAAATGATTCGAGCATTAGGTTTGGCAATGGCTTCCAAAAAATATAGAGCATTACAAGATAGTATTGGCGAAAATAATTTTAGTATTAATGGAAACGAAATTTGTTTCGCAACTATTGGCGATGCCTCTACTTCTGAAGGTTTATTTTGGGAAGTCATCAATGCTGGTGGTGTATTGCAAGTGCCATTAATTGTTTCTATTTGGGACGATGGTTATGGTATTTCGGTTCCCAAAAAATTACAAACTACCAAAAGCAGTATTTCTGAAGTGTTGAAAGGTTTTCAACGCGATGAAAAAGGAAATGGCTACGATATTTATGTAGTGAAAGGATGGAATTATCCGCAATTGGTAGCAACCTACAAAATGGCTGCTGATAAAACACGCAAAACGCATATTCCAGCTATTGTGCATGTAGAAGAATTAACGCAACCGCAAGGACATTCAACTTCTGGATCGCACGAACGGTATAAAAGTGCAGAAAGGTTGCAATGGGAAAAAGAACACGATTGTAATTATAAATTCAAACAATGGATCTTAGAAAATAAAATTGCTACGCAAGATGAAATTGATAAAATTGAAAGTGATGCTAAAAAAATAGTCGCAGATCAAAAGAAAATTTCATGGAATAAATTCCATCAACCAATTTTAGATGAAATAAAAGAAGTGATAGATTTGTTCAGGAAAATTGCAGTGCAATCTAACTTAAAAGATATTTTACAGGAAAAAGAAAATGAATTGTTGAATGCGATTGATCCAATGCGTCGCGATGTTTTCAAAGTAGTAACTGATGTGCTGATTTTAACGAAAGATGAAAAAAATAATGCAATTGATGCCTTACGAAATTGGCGAGCAGAGCAATTGCAGATTAATGAAGAAAGATACAGTTCTTATCAGCATTCTAATTCCTCATTGTCACCTTTAAAATTGCCTATTATTGCCGCTCAGTATGAAGAAAAGCCATCTGTAGTAAGTGGTTATCAAGTACTAAATGCATGTTTTGATGCCAACTTTGAACGCGATAAAAAAATATTGGCTTTTGGTGAAGATGTTGGTTTTATTGGCGATGTAAACCAGGCATTTGCTGGCTTGCAAACAAAATATGGAAAAGATAGAATTTACGATTGTGGAATTCGCGAGGCATCGATTATGGGTGAAGGAATAGGTTTGGCAATGCGTGGTTTGCGACCAATAGCAGAAATACAATATTTAGATTATTTATTGTACGGTTTGCAACCATTATCAGATGACTTGGCATGTTTATCATACAGAACAAAAGGTGGACAAAAAGCGCCGTTGATTGTGCGTACGCGCGGTCATCGATTAGAAGGAATTTGGCATTCTGGTTCACCTATACAAATGATATTAGGTTCGTTGCGTGGTATGCATGTGTGTGTGCCTCGAAATATGACCCAAGCTGCAGGTTTTTATAATTTATTATTAAGAGGTGATGAGCCAGCATTGGTGATTGAGTGTTTAAATGGTTATAGATTAAAAGAGAAAATGCCAATAAATGCTGGTGATTTCACAGTGCCGTTAGGTGTTCCAGAAATTTTAATAAAAGGAAATGATGTTACACTGGTGACGTATGGTTCGTGCGTGCGTGTGGCGCAAGAAGCTATTGAAAATCTAAATGCAGTTGGTATTTCTGTTGAGTTAATTGATGTGCAAACCTTATTGCCATTTGATATTTATAACATCATTGGTGATTCTATTCGCAAAACAAATCGAGTTGTTTTCTTAGATGAAGATTATCCAGGTGGAGGCACTGCCTATATGTTGCAGCAAGTTTTAGAAAAAGAATCTATATTCAGATATTTAGATTGTGAGCCAGTAACACTTACAGCAAAGGAACATCGTTCTTCTTTTGGTACGGATGGCGATTATTTCTCAAAACCAAATCCAGAAGATATTTTCAAATGTATTAATAAAATGATGCACGAATCAAATCCGAGAAAATTTCCTGAGTTGTATTAATTGATAATGAATTTTTCTGTTTGAAATAAAATCAAAAACAACACGTTTTAGTGTAATCTGATTTGAAAAATTATTACGCCATATTAAACCTTTATTTCGGTGCTTCACCAGCCGATATTAAAAAAGCGTATTATCAGTTAGCGCGAAAATATCATCCTGATAAAAATAATGGCAATGCCTATTTTGAAGAAAAATTTAAAGAAATTAATGAAGCGTATGCAGTGCTTTCTGATGAAAATAAACGCATCATTTATCATGCAGATTACAACGATTTTCTGAAGCCAAAAGCTACAGTAGTTCCACCAGTGAATCCTATACCTTTTACAAAAGATAATATCTTTGATATTCATTCAATTCCTAAACAACCATTGGCAAAAGCAACACCAAGAGAAGTTGATCATATAGAAATTAAAGTAGCTTTTTTAGGCGTTTTATTTTTGTTCTTTTTTATTTTAATTGCTTATTCTTTTGTCAATTACCAACCAACTACTTCATCAGAAAATTATAATTATATAGAAACAAAACAAGAATCTGAACCTAAAAATTTTGACAAAGAATTTTACCAATCATTAAATTTAGATTTGTCAGAAACACATGATTCTACGTTATTAAAATCAAATTTAGATTCACTCAAACACGTTTTTGACTCTATAATGAATGGTTATTACAATTGACAATACGGATAAGTCGTTTTTCTTTACTCAAAATTAATGTTGTTTTACAAATAAAAGAGTGTAATTTTGCACCACATCGCGGGATGGAGCAGTTGGTAGCTCGTCGGGCTCATAACCCGAAGGTCATAGGTTCGAGTCCTGTTCCCGCTACAAAAATTAAAAGGTTCTCTTCTTAGAGAACCTTTTTTATTCTTATTTTTATACTTTTTATTTACTTAACTAAACGGATTTTTAATAATTTAGATCATCTTCTTATGAGCCACAAAGCAGGATACATTAATATTTTAGGCAAACCAAACGTTGGAAAATCTACATTAACCAATGCAATTGTTGGTGAACGAGTTTCCATTGTTACATCCAAAGCGCAAACTACACGACATCGTATTTTAGGTATTTTAAACAGCGATGATTATCAAATAATTTTTTCTGACTTACCTGGAATTATAAAACCAGCATATAAAATGCAAGAATCGATGATGGATTTTGTTCGAAATTCATTGGAAGATGCAGATGCGTTTATTTTTGTTGTTCAAATTGGTGATAAACCAGAAAATCAGCCAGAAGAATACGAGAAAATAAAAAAAATGAATGTGCCTGTTTTGTTGTTGGTTAACAAAATTGATTTGGCTATGCAGGAAGAAATTGAGGAACAATTAGCTATTTGGATAGCTGATTTTCCAGCTGCAATTGTAATTCCATTTTCTGCTAAATTAAATTTAAACACAGATTTGGTGATGAAACATTTGGTAGATAGTTTGCCAGAAAGTCCACCTTATTTTGATAAAGAAGAATGGACAGATAAACCAGAACGTTTTTTTGTAACAGAAGTTATTCGTGAAAAAATATTGATGAATTACAAACAAGAAATTCCTTATAGTTGTGAAGTTGTTTGCATGCATTTTCAGGAAGATGAAACTATTATTCGTATATCTGTAGATATTTATGTAGAACGTGAAAGCCAAAAACCAATTTTAATTGGAAAAGGTGGTGAAATGTTAAAACGCGTTGGCTCTCAGGCGCGTGTAGATTTAGAAAAGTTTTTCGCAAAAAAAATATTTTTAGAAACACATGTACGTGTTGCTGATAATTGGCGTAACAATGAAAGTATGTTGCGTAAGTTTGGTTATAAAGAATAATTATGCTCAATTATGGAAAAAGAAATTACATTTGTTTATAAACCAAAATGGAAATCACTAGCACTAGCAATTGTCTTCTTTACTGTTTGTGCGATTGCTTTGTTTCATAAAGCAAGTAATAACGACAGAGGTTTAATTATTGAAGAAATCATAAAGTTAAGCGTATCATCTGCAACTATTTTTTACTATGTTTTATCTGCATTTGCAGCTATTGGTGTAATCTTTGGAACACTAGGAATAGTTTCTTCACGCAATCCAAAATACTTAGTTTTCACTGAAACTGAAATCAGAATTCCACCAGTTGGTATTCAAAAAAAGAATCCGTAATTCCAATTAAAGAAATTATTTCACTGAATGAAACCAATATTTCCGGACAAGTAATGTTGTATATAAAAACCAAACAAAATAAAGCTGTAATACAACGTTCGATGCTGGAAAATAAAGCAGTTTACGAGCAAGTGAAAAAATTAATAAATGATTTGATAGCACTGAATTAAAAACTTATGTGCCACGATTATTGTAGTACGATTGTTTTTAATTTTTATTGCTTCACTACTTTTCCATAAAATAAATTTCCTGTTTCGTCTGAAACTTGTATAAAATACAAGCCATTTGCGTAAGTACTTAAATCAATTGATACATTATTTTCACCAGCATTTCCTTTTAAATTTTCATTCGATAAAAGATTTCCGTTGATGTCAATAATGCGCAAGGTGTAATTTTTATTTTGTAATAAATTCATGTTCAGTTGCACATTTCCATTGGTTGGATTTGGAAATAAATGGATGGATTTTATCTCATTATTTTTTACAGATAAAATGCGTTGTTCAATAATATTTGTGGTGCAAGTGTTGGTTAAGATAGCTGCATTGTAATCAAACACAATACTTGCTCTGTTGGTGATTTCATCGCTTGGCAACAGACCAGCTTTTGGTTTTATTCTGAATGAAATATAACCATGCGAATTGGCTTCATCAGCAATGCTGTCTGGTAAATACGTATTTGCTGCTGTCCAAGTAATGTGTTTTCTGTCAACAACATTCATTACAAATGGAACACTTGATGATAAAAATTCTAATGTTGATGCATCTACATTTTCGGTCAAAGTATCCGTAATTACTATACGTGTCGCATAACTGTTTCCTGTATTTTGAAAGCGAATCGTATAATATAAGTAGTCACGATTTTGTACAGCACTGTACGGAATAGTTCCACCATGCGTTTCTATTTTGTCATTTGGATCAACTGAATTACGAACGATTTGATTTAACGAAGCATAATTATCTTGCGAAAAAGAATCGTTTTCTATTGGATAAATAATAGCAGCTAAATGCAAGGTGTCGTTTGCATTTAAGGTTGGTGGAATTGCATTTAAAAAGAAACAATAATTTATCGTTGTTCCAATAAACTCAAGGAATCGATTTGCCAAAATAAAGTATCAGCATCAAAAGCTTGACGGTTGTTGAATCCGTAAATGTTTGCAATGAATCTTTAATAAATTTCAACATTGGTAAATATAGTCATTTTGGTGCCAACATTTTTGCTAAAATAAACATATAACTTGATTAAAACCAGGTCGTGCAATTGTAATTGGAACTATTCCTGCTTGTAAATCTTGAATGTTATTAATTGGTACAAGTCTGAAAATAATTGTATCACAAGTACCATTTTCTGTGGGAAAATAAGTTGTAGTTGAATCAGGAAAAATTGTGTAATATCTTAATAGTTGATTGAAAGAAATAATTTTGGATTTGTATGTTCCATTTCTTACAAAAATATTCAACGTTCCATCATTTTTTAAAGGAAAAGTAATAATTGAATCAGCATTTGATAATTCGATAGAAGCGTCTTTATAATAATAATCGTTTCCATCAAAAATATTATTTTGTTGATATCTACGTACCCTTTGTAAAATAATGAATTCGATTTGTTAAAGACTTTTGTAAATTAAAAGCCGTATTTGTTTTCCATTTGAAATATTTTCACTTGTTGTAGTTAATAATATTTAGGAATCGGTGTTTGTGAAATTAGTAGAGGATTTGTTAACGCATATTGGTTTGTCCATTCAAATTCATGTTCTTATTGTTTTTTACTGACTCTGAAATCGAACCAGTCGTATATTGATCACCAGTAAAAATGCAATGATGAACTGTCTTTGCTTTGATGGTAAATTAAATCTGGTAACTTGGAATAATGATTAATTGGTTTTATAACTGAATTTTGAAATGTGTCAATATTATTTCCACTTGCATCGGATCTTAAGTATAAACTAAATAAATTGAAAAAAAAAACAATGTTTGTAAACAAAATCTGGTTATTTAGCTGTTTATAAAATAAAATAGTTTCATCATAAGTGGTATTTTGGTTGGTATTTAATGCCTGTCCTTGAATACTATTACCTAAATCATCATATTGAAAAAGTGATATAATTATCATTTTCATTGTTTGTAGTTGGTTCATAAATCGCGTAATATTGCTATACTTATCAAGTCCGATTGTTTGTTTTAGCAATGGTGAAAATCATAATTTATATAGTATTCTAATTGATCATACTTTGTTTCAAACAATGATTTTGTGACAACAGTTGCTGCATTTTTATTCCATAATACATTTCCAATGCTATCAATACAGCCAACAGTATAATCGGAATTGTAATAGTATAAATACTCAAATGCACTAATTAATTCTCGATGTGAATAATTATGTCTTAAACTTGCGATAGAGAATCCACCAGTTTGTGTTTGTTTGATTTTTTTAAAGAAAAAATTTCCTTGTGGATTTGTATATAATTTAGAGAAAACGATATTTCCATTTGCATCTAACTTATAAAATACATTATTTGTACCAGAGACACCACAAAGTGCAACGCAACCATTATTCATTCGCAAACATCTTCGATTCTACCACTGTTTGGAATGCTGTATTTTTTTATCCAAATAATATTACCATTAAAATCTACTTTAGAAATGGCTACGCTATCATATCTAAATTGTTTTTTATTGAAGTATTCATTGTCGTTTTCTTTAAAGTTAAACACGCTAATAATCGAATTATCTGTAGTTTTAATAGAACAAATATTTTTTGCTTCATAGAAACCAATATATCCATTGTGTTGTATTTCGGTTTCAATATTTTTTGTCCATGCAGTTAACTGCGCATTTGCTTTTATTGAAAACAAGCAAAAAATAAGTATTACAATTCGTTTAAAATTTTTCATAAAGTCTATTTTTATTGCTTCACTACTTTTCCATAAAATAAATTTCCTGTTTCGTCTGAGACTTGTATAAAATACAAGCCATTTGCGTAATTGCTTAAATCAATTGATACATTATTTTCACCAGCATTTCCTTTTAATTTTCATTCGATAAAAGATTTCCGTTGATGTCAATAATGCGCAAGGTGTAATTTTTATTTTGCAATAAATTCATATTCAACTGCACATTTCCATTGGTTGGATTTGGAAATAAATGGATGGATTTAATCTCATTATTTTTTACAGATAAAATGCGTTGCTCAATGATATTAGTTGTGCATGTGTTGGTTAAAATAGCTGCATTATAATCAAACACAATGCTTAACGATTGGTGATTTCATCGCTTGGAACAAACCGTTTTGGTTTTATTCTGAATGAAATATAACCATGCGAATTTGCTTCATCTGAAGTGCTGTCTGGTAAATACGTATTTGTTGCTGTCCAAGTAATGTATTTTCTGTCAACAACATTCATCACAAATGGTACAACTTGATGATAAATTCTAATGTTGACGCATCTACATTTTCAGTCAAAGTATCCGTAATTACTACACGAGACGCATAACTGTTGCCGGTATTTTGGAATCGAATCGTATAATATAAATAATCACGATTTTGAATTGCGCTGTATGGAATAGTTCCACCATGCGTTTCAATTTTGTCATTTTGGATCAACTGAATTACGAACGATTTGATTTAACGAAGCATAATTATCTTGCGCGAAAGAATCGTTTTCAAATGGATAAATAATAGCAGCTAAATGAAAGGTATCGTTTGCATTTAAAGTTGGTGGTATTGCATTTAAAACAGAAACAACAATTTCCGTTGTTCAATAAACTCAAGGAATCGATTTGCCAAAATAAAGTATCAGCATCAAAAGCATACGTTGTTGAATCCGTAAATGTTTGCAAAATCTTTAATAAATTTTACCATTGGTAAATACATCATTTTAGTGCCAACATTTTTTGCAATAATCTTATAAGATGAATTAAAACCAGGTCGTGCAATTGTAATTGGAACTATGCTAACTTGCAAATCTTGAATGTTCGGTTTTGGTGTTAAACGAAAAGTAATAGAATCTGTTTCATTTGTGCTGTCGAAACAGTTGTGTGTATGTTTGAGATTGATTAGTATAGTATTTGAGTTGTTGGTTGCACAACAATTAGGTTTAGAAGTGTAAGTACCATTGCCCCACAATCTTACTGAATGTTCCATTATTTATGGTGTTAATCAATTGATGAGTTATTGTAATTCGTTATTTCCAATTAATCCATCATGGCAAAGTGTGTCGTTAATGTCATTTGTTCCATTGTTATTTCTATTATCTATATGTAGTGTGACAAATAAAATTGATTGCCAGTTAAGCTGATTT
>JADJSS010000042.1 GCA_016711605.1 Saprospirales bacterium | reverse complement strand
ATAAGTTTAAAATTTTTCATAAAGTCTATTTTTATTGCTTCACTACTTTTCCATAAAATAAATTTCCTGTTTCGTCTGAAACTTGTATAAAATACAAGCCATTTGCGTATGAGCTTAAATCAATTGATACATTATTTTCACCAGCATTTCCTTTTAAATTTTCATTCAATAAAAGGTTTCCGTTGATGTCAATAATGCGCAGTGTGTAATTTTTATTTTGTAATAAATTCATGTTCAACTGCACATTTCCATTGGTTGGATTTGGAAATAAATGGATGGATTTTATCTCATTATTTTTTACAGATAAAATGCGTTGTTCAATGATATTAGTTGTGCATGTGTTGGTTAAAATAGCTGCATTATAATCAAACACAATGCTTGCACGATTGGTGATTTCATCGCTTGGTAACAAACCTGCTTTTGGTTTTATTCTGAAAGAAATATAACCATGCGAATTTGCTTCATCAGCAATGCTGTCTGGTAAATACGTATTTGCTGCAGTCCAAGTAATGTGTTTTCTGTCAACAACATTCATCACAAATGGAACACTTGATGATAAAAATTCAAATGTTGACGCATCTACATTTTCGGTCAACGTATCTGTAATTACAATACGTGTCGCATAACTGTTTCCTGTATTTTGAAAGCGAATCGTATAATATAAGTAGTCACGATTTTGTACAGCACTGTACGGAATAGTTCCACCATGCGTTTCTATTTTGTCATTTGGATCAACTGAATTACGAACAACTTGATTTAACGAAGCATAATTATCTTGCACAAACGAATCGTTTTCAAATGGATAAATAATAGCTGCTAAATGCAAGGTATCGTTTGCATTTAAAGTTGGTGGAATTGCATTTAAAACAGAAACAACAATTTCTCGTTGTTCCAATAAACTCAAGGAATCGATTTGCCAAAATAAAGTATCACGATCGAAAACATACGTTAATGAATCCGTAAATGTTTGCAAACTATCTTTAATAAATTTCACCATTGGTGAATACATAGTTTTTGTACCAACATTTTTTGCTATAATTTTATACGATGAATTAAAACCAGGACGCGCGCCAATCGTTGGAACTATGCTAACTTGCAAATCTTGAATGTTCGGTTTTGGTGTTAAACGAAATATGATTGAATCTGTTTGATTTATACTGTCAAATACAGTTGTGTGTATGTTTGGATTGATTATATAGTATTTGAGTTGTTGGTTGTAATCAATTAGTTTAGAAGTGTAAGTACCTTTGCCTACAATCTTACTGAATGTTCCGTTATCATATGGTGTATAATCAATTGATGAGTTATTGTAATTCGTTATTTCAATTAATCCATCATGGCAAAGTGTGTCGTTAATGTCATTTGTTCCATTGTTATTTCTATCTATATATAGTGTGTAAAATAATTGATTACCAGTTAAGCTGATTTCAATAAATTGAATATCTAAAACTGAATCATTGTCAGTGTTATCTTTAATAACTTGTACACACACGATTGAAGTATCAGTCAATTCAGTATTTAAAAGAATGCCATTGTTAAAATGGTTTTGATTATCCATGTTTTCAGTCCACAATACTTCAAGATTTTTATTTCCTTTATATAAACTGAGTGTTGTACTTTCATTTGAGTTAAAAAAATTAGTAGCTGCGTATAGATTTTCACCAGCTTGTGCAAAGTTTTTATTGTAATAATATGGGTTTGTTGTAAAAGGATTTATAAAGTCATATTGATTTAAAATTGTATTTTCTATAGTATCACCTTGTAGATTAAAATTTATTCTTCTTGTAATATTTTGACCATTTTCATGGTATGAATTAATACTTACATATTTATTTTCCCATTTCTGTATAGAAAAATTAAAATCCATAAAACTTTGATTAAAATCACAGTTTTTTTCTGCTGTATGTAAACTATCCAATAAAATTTTTTCAAATTCCATAGCACCATTTAAAGAATTATAGTTCTCGAGTTTTAATTGGTTTTCCATATCATAACCTTGTTTCACTTGATGAATGATATTAATTGTATGGTCATTGTCATCTAACACATCAATTATTGTTGGATAGTAATCTATTTGTGCATAACTATAGTCAAACAAATTGAGGTGCATGTAATTATTTGTCAATTGCGTATTCCATACAACATCCAAATCAGCGTTTATTTTTGTTAAATAAGTTTGTACATTATAAGAGTTAGTGTACGAAGGAAAGAATAGACTCCAGCAATAATCTTCTGCTTCAAATACTTCAAGTTTACTCAGTATTAAATAGCTGCCATCTTTTGCATCAACAATTTTTTTTGGTTTTATTAAATTATCAGAATATATTAAACTCTTGCTGTTAATAAAATTTCCATTGCTGTCTAACTCAACAATGGTATTGAATTCGTCAAGATTTATATCATCAGTAATAAGCAAAATAATATCATTATTTGCAGATTCTATATAATCACATACATAGCCAATATATGCAATTTTTTAGACCATTTTAACTGTCCATTTAATGCATATTTATCAATTTTTATACTGTCAATTTCCGGTTGACTGGATATTGTTGATGGTTTTAAAGTATAGCTTAGTAGTAAGATTTCATTGTTACTAATTCTTTTTGCAGATACAAATTCATAATAATTTGGATAATAATAAACAGAAGATATACTGTCAACTATTTTACTCGAAGATATAAATTGCGCTTTTGCTTTTATAGAAAGCATGCAAAAATTATAATTGCAATTGATTTAAAATTTTTCATAAAGTCTATTTTTATTGTTTCACTACCTTTCCGTAAAATAAATTTCCTGTTTCGTCTGAAACTTGTATAAAATACAAGCCATTTGCGTATGAGCTTAAATCAATTGATACATTATTTTCACCAGCATTTCCTTTTAAATTTTCATTCGATAAAAGATTTCCGTTGATGTCAATAATGCGCAAGGTGTAATTTTTATTTTGTAATAAATTCATGTTCAGTTGCACATTACCATTGGTTGGATTTGGAAATAAATGAATGGATTTTATCTCATTATTTTTTACAGATAAAATGCGTTGTTCAATAATATTTGTAGTGCAAGTGTTGGTTAAGATAGCTGCATTATAATCAAATACAATGCTAGCACGATTGGTGATTTCATCGCTTGGCAACAAACCAGCTTTTGGTTTTATTCTGAATGAAATATAACCATGCGAATTTGGTTCATCAGCAATACTGTCTGGTAAGTACGTATTTGCTGCAGTCCAAGTAAAGTGTTTTCTGTCAACAACATTCATTACAAATGGAACACTTGATGATAAAAATTCAAATGTTGACGCATCTACATTTTCGGTCAACGTATCTGTAATTACTATACGTGTCGCATAACTGTTACCTGTATTTTGAAAGCGAATCGTATAATATAAGTAGTCACGATTTTGTACAGCACTGTACGGAATAGTTCCACCATGCGTTTCTATTTTGTCATTTGGATCAACTGAATTACGAACAACTTGATTTAACGAAGCATAATTATCTTGCGAAAAAGAATCGTTTTCCATTGGAAAAATTTGCGCTGATAAATGCAAGGTATCGTTTGCATTTAAAGTTGGTGGAGTTGCATTTAAAACAGAAACAACAATTTCGCGTTGTTCCAATAAACTCAAGGAATCGATTTGCCAAAATAAAGTATCAGCATCTAAAGCATACGTTGTTGAATCCGTAAATGTTTGCAATGAATCTTTAATAAATTTCACAGTTGGTAAATACATCATTTTAGTGCCAACATTTTTTGCAATAATTTTATAAGATGAATTAAAACCAGGTCGTGCAATTGTAAATGGAACTATGCTAACTTGTAAATCCTGGATATTTGGTTTTGGTGTTAAACGGAAAAAGATAGAATCAACTTGTTTAGTTCCATTAAATATTGTTGTCTTATTGATTGGATTAACAGTGTAATATTTCAATCGCTGATTGTAATCTATTAACTTAGAAACAAACGTGCCTTTGCCAACAATTTTGCTAAAAGTTCCATCGTAATTTGGTGTATAATCTACACTGGTATTTCCATTGCTTACTTCAATCAAACCATCAGCAAATAAAGTATCGTCTGCATCTTTTGTGCCATTGAAATTTCTATCCACATAAGATGAATAATAAAGTTGATTGCCAGTTAAGCTAATTTTTACGAACTGAACTTGAAACATGGTATCTGCAACTGACGTATCATTTACAAGACTTATGCATAAAATAGAAGTGTCGTCCAGTTCAGTGTTTAATATAACATCATAAATATTTTGACTAGGTTTTGCAATGTTTTCAGACCACAATACATTTAAATCATTATTGCCTTTAAAAACTAGATATCCATTGGTAGAATTTGCAAAATTAAAATAAGATGCACCTACAATATAAACATCGTCACCTGCTTTTGTAAATGATTTGTTGTATGCGTATGGTAAGATAGAAAATGGAAAATTGTAATTATTACTACTTAAAGATGTTTGTTCAATAGTATCACCATCCAAATTAAATTTCATTTTTTCAATATAACTTAAATTGTTCGCAGTTTTTGAAGCTTCAGATATATAGTTGTCTTTCCATCTTAAAATTGAAAAATTCATACCATAGCTACATTCTTCTGCTGTAGTTATACTGTCTAATAATACTTTTTCAAATTCTTTATCACCGTTTGTACTATATCGTTCTAGTTTTAATTGATTGACTAAATCATAACCTTCTTTTACTTGATGTATGATGTTAATAGAATGGTTGTTGTCATCTAAAACATCAATTGTTGTTGGAAACAGTTCGACCATTTGATATGAATAACCAAGGTCAAATCGTATGTATATAGTTATCTGTTAATTGCTTGTTCCACAGCATGTTCAAGTTTGAATTAATTTTGGTTAAGTAGGTTTTGGTATTATATCCTTTTGTAAAAGAATACCACCACCACCACCAACAATTCTGATCGTCAAATTCGTAAATACTTCTTTTGCTAAGAATTAAAAAATTTCCATCTTTTGCATCTACAATTTTTGTCAAACGCAATAAACTATCGGTATTTAAGAAGTTTTTGATATTTACAATATTTCCGTTGCTGTCTAATTTTACTACCGAATTATTTATGCCTAAATCAATTAATAATAAAATATGCTTGTCAGGAGTTTCAATAAAATCCTTCACAACACCACCATTCGTCAAAGGATATTTCTTTGTCCATTTTCGTTGTCCATTGATGGTGAATTTATCAATCTTTAAACTGTCATATCTTACTTGGTTATATGCAAATGACGTTGAATCTACTATAAATTGCTGTAGCAACAGTATATTATCGTTGCTGATTCGTTTTGCAATAATTTGATTGCTGAACTGACCATAATAATTGTTCGTACTTAAATTGTTCGTACTTACGCTGTCAACTGCTTTTTCCCAAACGATTACTTGTGCGTTTACTTTTATGGAAAGCATGCAAAAAATGATACTGGTGATAAGTCTAAAATTTTTCATTTCTGTTGATTTAATATTCAAATGTAAACAGCAATTAATTATTATTCAGAAACAAATTTTAGCCAATGTTTCATTTTTCAGGTAGAAAAGTGGTGATATTTTCTGCATTATATAGCTAATAATTTTTTATTTTAATCTAATTATTACAATACTTAAATTGAAATAAAATATCCTATTTGTCATAAAATTCAAGATTTTATGCTTTTTTGTAATTCAATTTTATTTTGAGATTTAAGAGAAAAACAGTTGATTTTTTGGAAATGGTTCAACTTTCAGCACTTTAAATTATTATTATCACCAAAAGGAATGGAACTTCTATTTGAGTTCTACAGTTTATATAGTACAACAAAAAATAAATTGTAAAATGAGTATTTTAAGAATTTTAGCTTCAATTTTCGTTCCACCATTAGCTGTGGTTGATAAAGGAATCGGAAATTTTTTAATCGTATTAATCTGCTGGTTTTTCGGTCATATTCCAGGAACTATCGCAGCATTAGTGATCTTATTAAATCATAAAAACGATAATCAAAAATACGCTACTGCGTAAAAATAAAATTAACAGGTTTTTTATTTAGTGAACCATCTTGCCAAAAGCAAGATGGTTTTTTATTGTCTTATAAATTTTCCTTAAACTATTTTGTTTAATGTTTGTTTAGTATATTTAGACAAATATTAACGTTAAAGTTTTTAAAAAACACTCATAAAGAATTACGCTATATTCTCAATATTTCATTTTTGAATCAACAAGGTTTCAAAATCTCTAAAATCGCAAAATTATCAGAAGCTGAAATTCAACGTGAAGTAATTTCATTGTCTACCAACAAAACAGATTATGAAAGCCAAATTAATGCGTTAGTAATCGCTATGATTGATTTAGACGAGTTTGCATTTGAAACAATTTTCACCAATAATATTCAGCGTATTGGTTTTGAAAATTGTGTTATTCAAGTATTATATCCATTCTTAGAAAAGATTGGAATGCTTTGGATTACTGGTAGTATCAGGCCAACACATGAACATTTTATCAGCAATTTAATTAGACAAAAATTAATTGTAAATATTGATGCACACAAAAAAAATCTGAAACCAACAGCTAAAAAATTTCTACTGTTTACACCTGAAAATGAGTGGCATGAGATATCCTTGTTATTTCAATATTACATCTTAAAATCCAGAAATCATGATGTAGTGTATATTGGTTTAAATATTCCATTGCACGATATTATTTCTGTTTTTCACCACGAACAACCAGCTTATTTGGTAAGCTCATTTAGTACAAATCCAACAAAAGAGGCACTAAAAAAATACATTAATACACTTTCTTCGAATTTTGAAAAAACAGCTATTATTTTATCTGGTTATCAAATTTCTAAGTATGTTGGAACATTGCCAAGTAATGTGGTTAAATTTCAAACATTGCAAGAATTCATAAATTTTGTGGATTCACTATAATTTAACATTAAATAGTTGTAGTATCAATTATTTTGTTTAACTTTGAATATAATTAATTAAACAAAAATCATGAGCACTACTATAAACTTCAAATCAGAAATTTCTTCAGCAACTACCGTTCTTAAACCACACGCAATTCGTTTAACACGTGATTTGTTTGATGCAGAAGATTTAATTCAGGAAACAATTGCACGTGCATTGGTGAATGAAGATAAATTTCAAGATGGTACAAACATTAAAGCATGGTTATTTACCATCATGAAAAATATTTTCATCAACGATTATAGAAAAAAACTAAAGCGAAATACAATCAATGATCCTACAGAAGGTTCATATTTAATTACGAATGGTGCTATTACGTTTAACGATGGTGAACGTGCTTTTGTAAGAAATGATATTAACACAGCTTTGCTTAAAATCTCTGCTGATTTGCGAGTGCCATTTATGATGCACTATAAAGGTTATAAATATGATGAAATTGCAGAACAATTAAATTTACCACTTGGTACAGTTAAAAGCAGAATATTTTTTGCAAGAAAAGAGTTGTCTCAATTATTACATGTATACAATCATTAATTTTCATAATTAATAATTAATAGTTTAAACTCTTCCATTTTTAGGAAGAGTTTTTTTATTTTAATGAATTAGCTTTTTGTAATTTGTATATTTATACAAATTTTTTTCTATTCAGATTTTTCAAAAATATAAACTGCATACTATTGCAATACTGTTTGCAATTCTATATTTGCTTTCTGTACGGTTGGTGCTTGTTTTTTCATATTCGTTAGATTTGGAAGGCGCAGAATATACGTTTGTCCATTTTGTTCAAAAGATTGAATATTTTAAATCACTGTATTTAAATTCATTTGAATTTCCGTTTACCAATTGTGTGTATAATCCATTTTATCCATATTTTATTTGGTTGATTGTTAAGCTTGCAAGGTTAGATTTTGTAAAAGATATTCACGCAATTTTTATTATCGGCAGAAGCATTTCGTTTGTTTTTGTATTCATTCAAATTTTTTATTTGGTTAAGTTTATTCATTTGTTTGAAAAGAACAAAACCATCGTATTACTTGGTGTTTTGCTTTATCTTTTATTGATCACTGGTCATTTTTATGCAATGCGTCCAGATGCAATAGTCACTGCTTTATTTAGTGTGTTTGTGTATAATACAGTTGTTTATTTTTATCAAAAACCAAATCAAGAATATTGGTTTAAAGCAGCAATTCTACTAATTTTAATAACCTTGTTGAAGCAAGATTTTATTATACATGTTTTTTTATTTCTTGGTATTTTATTTTTATTAAAACGAACTAAAACTTCGTTTTATATGCTAGTGTTTTCTGTTTCTTTAGTAGTGTTTACCTATGTTGTTTTGTTTGTAATTTTTGGTGAAGCATACTTGTACAATACCGTTTTATTTAATTTTCAAGTAACTTCTAATGTTCGCGAATCGTATAACTTGGTCACTGTTGCTATCAGTATTTGCAGGATTTTACCACTATTAGTTTTTAGTGTTATTTTCTACAGAAAACATGCTTCTCATCACAATAAAGATTTGTTATTGTTGTTTCTGGCTTGTGGTTTTTTTGAATTTATCATTTGCCATTTGTTGATGTTTAGAGCAGGTTCGTTTATTAATTATTCTTACGTTGCTATTTTATATTTAATCATAGGTTGTTCCATTGTTTTGCAAATTTCTTCTATAAATAAATACTTTTTTTTGATTATTTTATTAGGTTATTTATTCGGAATTATTGGTACGAATTTACTTTTGAAAAATTATGCTATTTCATTTTCAGCATTAAAAAATGAAAAAATTGAATATCAACAGAAGCTTCAAAGTAGAAACGAACTGCTTAATTATGTTGGAAAAGACCTTTTATTTATGCCTTATCCAAAAAATTGTATTTTTCTTTTTAGTCCAAATTTAATTTATGGATATGATTTTCACATTGATAGATATTTATATTTGGTGACTGGTTTTGCATCGAGTACAAAATTGGCGTATGTGAAATCTGATAAATATGATAGTTACTTTAATTCTGGGAAATTAAAGTATATACTGTTAGAAAATAATCGCAAAAATGAAGCATACATTCAACAATACTATCCAACTTATAAGTTGACTGATACAATAAATATTTATCAGGTTTTTAGTTTTGTTGGCAATCAAAATTTAAAATAATTGAATTTACTTTTTCTCATAAACATCTGTAATTTCTTTTACTAATGGTGAAGTAGATAGTAAATAGATGATCCATTTATTTACATAAAATTTCCACTTGCTTTTTGTGGGTCTCAAAAAATCTATAATTAAAATAACACGCGACTCATCTGTTTTATTGAATGCTTCATGCTGAAATGTATCATCAAATACAAAGCATTTTCCTGCAGTCCAGTTTTTAATTTTACCGTTTACTTTTAAGTAACAAGTATCTTTATTTTCAGGAATAATTAATCCTAAATGACAACGCAATAAACCTTTGTAAATTCCTCGATGTGGCAAAATATGGGTGTCTTTTTCCAATACTGAATACATAACAGAAGTTACATTTGGAATCGTTTGTATAATTGAATTGGTATTTGTAAATGCAACTTCATATAAAGGATTTTTTTTACGAAAAGCCAATAAAATCAATGATTTCCATTTGTTTTTTTCTACTATTTGTTTTTGTGATGATGAAATATCATCAAAAAATGGAATGTTGTTATTTGTATAAAAGGTCGTAAATTCTTCTAAAATTGTTGAGTAGTTTGACTCTATCTTTTCAATCCAACTAAATTTTTCTGTTGCAACAAATTCATTTTCTTTGGCGAATAAAATTCGCTCCAGAATGGAAACAAACCATT
The DNA here is from genome assembly GCA_016711605.1 of Saprospirales bacterium. Taxonomy (GTDB): domain Bacteria; phylum Bacteroidota; class Bacteroidia; order Chitinophagales; family JADIYW01; genus JADJSS01. The sequence continues at coordinate 30,019 of JADJSS010000042.1, read as the reverse complement.
TCCCAATTGTTGTAATTAGTTGCTTAACAATATTCATATTCTAACCAAAATATTGATTGCACTGTATCGTTTTGCATCAGTTTGCAAACGTATAAAGTAGTTAAATCATTGCTAAAAGGTTGACTGATTTCAATAGTACAACTGCTGTTTTTTTCAAAATTTCTATTAAAATAATTTTGACAATTTCTGAGTTTCATATTTCTATCATTTACGAATTGTAGTTTGTTTTTTATTTCTAAAATACACGTTTCAACATCTGTAAATGAGTAATCGATAATTTGATTTTTTTCTGATAAACTGTTTTTACTTAACAACGGTGTAATGTTGTAATTGTATTTGCAACCATAATGCTTAAAAGCAAAACTTGAATACACTTGCCTTGCTAAATTATTTTCATTTCTAGAGCTGAAAATGCAAACTAAGTTGTTGTCTATAATGTATCTTGTATATGATTCGCATAATTCATAATACAAACCTTTAGATCGGTATTTTGGTAAGATGCCTGTAATTGGTAACAATAGAATTCCATCATTTGTTATTTGCATGGTAGAAAATCCGATTAAATTGCCATCTTTTTTTAAGAAAATTAACTTGTGATTTTCTTTATGAATAAAGTCAGCATAAAATAAATAAAGACAATCTAATTCATTTTTTTTTGAAATTAAATCGGTTAAGAATGGTGCATTATGGTAACCAATATCGTGTTCATTAAATGTTTGGTAGAAAAAATCTTTGAATAGTTCAATCTCATTTTTTGTGATTTCTATAAACTCTAACTTTTGTTTACTGGTTGAATGTTGAAGATTGTCACCTTTGAAAATATATTCAGAAATTCCACCAGAAAATGAAAATGGGAAAGCCAATTTCTCCAGTAAATGCGTTGAATGTATAGCTGCATCTAATTTTAATCGAATAACATCTATATTTTGTTCGATTGCACTTGCACGGATTTGTTCTACAATTTCATCATTTAATTCATCTAAATCGCATCGTGCAATTCGAATATCCAGAAACTCACTTTCAAAGTTTGAAATGCTTAGCATCGTACTTATTATTTAGAATAAAAAATAAAATTCAATGTCTTCACTACTAATTTACGAAAATTATATCTTGAATGATTATTTGGAATGTTTTCAATGTCTATAAGTTGAATATTCATCGAATTTTTCAATAAAAATTTATCAATATTGACGTTTTATCAACTTCTAAATTTCTTAATTTTGAAACAATATTTCCAGTAATTAATTTATAATTTGATGCATCAGAAAATCCAATTAACTTAATAAATGCGTGACTAAAATTGTGTGAAATTTTTCTGATAAAATTTGACTTATTGTGTATTGGAATTCCATAAACAACATCAGCATTCTTTAATGTTTGTAAGTCAATTAACTGCAAAATAGATTGTTTTGGAAACTCAAAATCGTCATCGATAATTAAAATAGTTTGAAACTTTGTTGCTTTTACACCAATTAATGTTGAGCTGTCTTGGCCAATGTTTACTGTATTGTTGATGACTTTTATTACATTATTTTTGTTAGCTAAAGTATGTAAAATAGTTAAAGTAGCATCTGTACTGTTGTCATTTACTAAAATAATTTCATAGGAAATTTGATGGTTAAAAAAAAAAGAAACTAATTCTTGAATCGTATTTTCAATATGATTTTCAGCATTATAAACTGGAATTACAACAGATAATTTTTTGTCAGCAATCATCTTTTTTTATAATTTAAAAAATGAAAAAAGAAGTGCTATGATTTTATTTTGTAACTCAGTTGTAACATTTTTGCCAATTGGTAAACGAATTATTTTAGTGCTTTCGGTAGTTGTATGATCAATTTGTGTGATGTATTTGTATTCTTTTCCTTTTGTTGAACTATGCAATGGTATATAATGAAAAGTTGCTTCGATCTGATTTTTTTTGTAAATAGTTCAGTAATTCATCTCTTTGGTTGGTCTTAAAATAAAAAAACATGTGCATTGCCTTCACCTAAAGTTGGTGGTAAATGTATAAGTTGTTTTTTTTCTAGCAATTGCAATTGTTCATAATAATAATTCCATTGTGCTTTCCTGTTTTTTTGTATAATTTCTGCATCTAAAATTTGCGGAAATAAAATCGAGAAATGCACATCAGCTAATACAAAATTAGAACCTAAGGTTTGCCATTCAAAATTAGTAGAAACACCAGTTAAGAAATCTCTTTTATTGGTTCCATTGTGATATGCTTTATCAACTTTGTCCAGTAATTCTTTATTATTGACAATCACTAAACCACCTTGTTCACATTGAATATTTTTTGCATAATCAAAACTAATACAACCAATATCACCAAAAGTTCCTAAATGTTTTTGTTGATGATATGAAAAAATACATTGAGCAGCATCTTCAATTACAAAAATATTTTTCGCTTTTGCAAAGTCAATAATTGCTTGCATGTTGCAACTGTTTCCAGCATAATGTACAGGCACAATTGCTTTTGTTTTTGGTGTGATACATTGTTCTAATAAATTAATATCTAAACACATGGTGTGTGGTTCAATATCAATAAACACTATAGTTGCGCCGAGTTTTGCAAAAGCGTTTGCTGTGCCGACAAATGTATAACTTGGAATAATTACTTCATCACCAGGTTGTATTCCAATTGCGATTCCAGCAAGTTCCAGTGCTGATGTACAAGATGTAGTAAAGTAAATTGAAGTGTGTAATAACTCTTGAAAAAATGCAATGGTACTTTGCTTCTCATGCATTGCATTAGTTGCAGAATATGTTGAATTATTTGATTGCATTATTTTAAATTACAGCACTATATTTTTCACAAAATACAATATTTATGTCTTTTTTTAACTTTATAAAACTGATTTATTTTATTGATACTTTTTCACTGAATTTATAGATAAGAAAATTATTTACTCGTTTTTCTAACTTGAATGATGTATAATATTTCTTTATTAATTCAGTTGATTTTGTATTGTTTTCAATTAAAATGTATTGAACAGTTCCATTTTCAAATTGCTTGTCATATTCATCTACTATTGTATTATGAATAAACTTTGGATTAATTTTTATATTTAAAGCAATGTCGCAATACCGATCGTAGTGCCAATCAGCTCCATAAATTATAGTTGAAGTTGCGTAAAATAAATAGTATTTCATATCAGGAATAAATACAACTGCATTGCCGATAATTTCTTTTATTTTTTTGGATGATGAAATAGTAGTGTTGTATGCATTTTTGTAATTTTTTTCCTCTTTTTTCGATAAAATAATGTCATAAAAAATAAACAGATTTACAGCAAATAAAAGACCGATATACAAACTCATTCTCAGATAAGATAAATTAATTTCGTGCTCATCAATGTAAATAAATGCATTTATCAATAGGAAAATTACAGATTCATAAGTATAATTAAAACTAGATCCAATGCGCAACATAAACACGCTGAATACAATGAAATAAAGCAAACTTACGATGGCAACAATAATTGTGAGTTTATTTTTGCTTCTTAAATTTAATACTGTAAAAATTAATATTGGTATCGTTTTTACATATTGAGCTGCAATTAAAAGTAAATTGATTCTGATATCACTGTCGTATTGTAAATTGTAAAGAAATAGTTGTTTAAATAAATTAATACCACTAAAATAAAAACAACTGTATAGCATGCTGCACAAAGTAACAATCAATAAAATAGGCAAAATTATATAACTTATTTTTCTGTTATAAATGTATAAAATAAGATACAACAAAAAACCATATACTATAATATCTTGTTTGAATAAGATACCAATTAGCAAAAACAAAAATGCAATAAATGCATAAATTGCTTTGTTTGTTTTGTAGTTTTGAATGATTGCATACACAAATAACATAAAAAATAAAACCTTGAAACTGTCAGGTCTGCAAGCATAAAAATGTGCTGGAATAAAAAGTATAAATACTAAAAACAATCTTATTTTATACTTAAAATCTACGATAAAAAGTTGTACAATTTTTACTAAAATAAAATAATTTACAAATAACAATATAAAAGAAATTGATCTGCCAATAATATACATGGTGTGTACATTTTCGACTACATTAACCGAAAATAATTTCATGATTGCAGCCATCAAATAATAATACATTGGTGCGTGAACTACCAATAAAAACGGAAATTGAGCAGCATCTGTGTAAAGACTTCCTTTCAAGCAAATAAGCTGAATAAAATGAACTAATGCAAATTCAACGCCTTCTAGATTTGTGTTGTAACTAAAAATATAAAATAACCGAACTGAAATTAAAAATATGGCCAGCAATGCACAACCAGTTTCAAATAAAGTGAGTTTAGTTTGTTCAGTTAATATGTTTCGATTCTTTTTCAAAGTTTCAATTTTGAAATTATAAACAAGTATAAAAATGCTCGTTTTTTTGGTGAATATAAGCATTAAAAACACATGCTGAAATAGATAATGACAACTGAAATAAATTTGATATTTTAGAGTTGAAGCACTTCGTCAATGTGACGATTACTATTTCTAAACTAAATTTATTTCAAGTAGTTTCAGAGAAAGAGTAAAATTATGCTTATTTTTAGCTTCATTTTTTAAAAACTATCAAGCTAGATGACAACAGTTTTCACACATCAAGAATTAGGAAATAGCATAGATTTTTATAATTCTAATGGGTTTGTTGCTATAAAAAGTACTTTAGATGAAGCGTACTTATCGAAGATAAAATCTATTATGTTGGAATTGATTGAAGTTGAAAAAAATGCCATCAATATTGATAATTACAGAGACTATGGATTTTTATTGTGCGCACCACATTATGCAGATAAATATCCTGAAATTTTAGATGTACTGAATAATGAAGATTTGCTGAATTTTGTAGAACAAATTTTAGAAAAATGGTTTATTGTTTATTTGTATTCTAATAACTGCATTCCACCAAATGGTGGCAATACAAAAGCATATAAACCACATGTAGATACACCACGATATATTCAGAATTATCATCAATCTATGGTTGCCATGATTACAATGGATGACTACACAGAATTAAATGGAGCAACATGGGTTTTGCCTGCATCACAAAAAATAAAGGAAAAACCAACGGATGATTATTTTTATGCAAATGCACAACGAGTGATTGTTCCAAAAGGAACCATTTGTTTTTTTGATCCAAAAGTTTGGCATGCTGCAGGTACTAATTTTTCTCAAGATTGGAGAACTTGTTTGTTGATTGTTTTCTGCAAACCTTGGATGAAACAGCGCGTCGATATTCCACGATTTATGTCGCACATTGATAAGCATTCTTTATCAGAAAAATTAAAGCAATTACTTGGATTTAAATCGCAATCACCAGCTTCATTTAAAGAGTTTTATGGCGATGAAAAAGAGCGCACGTTTACGCAGCCGTTTGTGTAGTTTATTCTTTTTCTAACAAATAAATCCAATCATATCGAATGCATTTGCAACCGATTTTTTCCATCGTGCGCGCACTGTATAAATTAGATAGGCGAGTAGATCCATCTAAGAAAGCGTAACCTCTTTCTGCTACATAAAATTTAATAAAATTTACAATTTTATATTGTATGCCTTTATTGCGTTCATCGCGTGCAACTCCAACATAATATGAGTATGTGCCATTATCATCAACACTATTATTGAAATAATCAGACACTACACATCCAACAATTTTTTGTTCTTGATTTCGATATAAATAAGCAACTTTATCTGTGTCTTTGCCTGTATAATATTCTTTAAAATACTCAATAATACCAGCTAGTTGTTTCTCTTTAGAAAATATTTTTTGTATAGATTTTGGAGTATAATTTCCAAACGGAATATCATCATAGGTATCCAATACAATTTGTCCGAGTAATTCTTTGTTATCTTCGTTTACTTTTTCTTTTATCAAATCGCTATGTGCGTTTTCAAATGGTGTAACACGCAAGTCTTCACTTCTGTAAACACGCAAAATTTCCAGTAAATGTACTTTAGGTGTAAGTGCAAATAATTCGTCTAATTGCGCAGCTAATGGATTTTTTATTTTAACTCGAATATACTTACATTCAGACTGATCTACTTCTTCTTTTAATGCATTCCAATCAGTAAAATTTTCCTCAATATTTAATCTGCCAAACGAAATACCAAAAATTTCACTTTCTTGTTTTGAATATTCTATCATATCTTTACACGTTTATGGAATTGTCTGTTGTAGTACCTATTTATTGTTCAACAAAAAATGCAATTGAGCATCTACCTAAAATTGTTGAGGCACTTCGGCACAAATATAGAAAATTTGAAGTACTATTTATTATCGATTATCATGATATGAATTCAGAAATGGATTCTTTTATGATTTTATGTCAGCAATACAGCGAAATTCGCATACATGCATTGAATAAAAATTATGGACAGCATTTTACAACATTATGCGGTTATTATTTGGCAAAAGGTGATTTTATTGCGTGTGTAGATGAAGATATGAGTGCTTATATTTTGGAAATTTGTAAAACGAATGACTATAAGAAATTTGATGTTTTTTATTTTTTCTACAATAAAAATGAAATGTATAATTCAGCTGTTCGAAAGTTCTTTAGTGTTTTATATAAATTTTTAATTAGTAAAATTGTCAATCTAAAGAGGCATTCCACTTTTAGAATTATTACTAAAGAACTGCGCGACAAAATACTGTTAGATAAACACTATTATTGGAATTTAGATGTAATGATTTTTGATAACACACAATTAGTTGGTGGCACTTCTATTGAAAATTGTTCAATTACTGATGATTATTCTACCTATAATTATAAAAAATTACTCAAAGTTGCATTTGAAATTGCATACGAACATAATCCAATTTTCATGAATATATTGTTTGCATTCTTGATAGCATCATTTCTTTTCTTTATGACTAAAGATATATCAACAACAATTTTAAGTTTTGTATCAATAACAGTATTTACAAGTGTTTTATTCAGTTGGATAAAACAAAATTCAGCAACTACCATCCATAAAATTTTGGCAGCATTAAAAAATTAAAACTTTTTATTTTTTAAATCTGTAGTAAAAAAGATTATAGATAAACTCAAAGACTGTAGAAAGTCCAACAAAACTGGAACGACGTTCGTTTTTGTAAAAAACAGTGGATAGTTCACAGATTTTCATATTTAATTTTAATGCTTCAATCATAATTTCAGCATCCGTAAACCAATCGTTAGAACGCAATTCCATTTTTTGATATGCTTGCTTCGTGAAGATTTTTGGTTTAGAATTAATATCTTTTATCGACCATTCAGATGCATATAATATGCTAAAAATAATATTATAAACCTTAGATAAAATAATTCGAATAACACCATCGTATCGTTTTGCACGGTAGGTTTTAACTAAGTCGTAATTACCAGCTTTTATCAATCGATACACCAATGGAATATCACTACTTGGCATTTGTGCATCACCATCTATTACAGCAATATAATTGCCAGTTGCTGCCGAAAGTCCGGAACGCATGTTCCAACCCATTCCACCTTCTTTTTCTTTTGCTAATTCTTTAATATATGGATGATTGGATGCAATATTTTTTACAATTTCTGGAGTTTTATCTGTTGAGTTTTTATTATAATTAGCTACCAAAATTAATTCATATGAAATGGAAAGCGATTCAATTTCTCTGATTAATTGGTCAACAAAACTTTCTATAAATGATTCTGAATGATAACATAATACCACCACAGATAGTTCGATATTTTCTTCTTGGTTTTGTTTCATTTGGATAATCGTTCCTAATTTACATTTATTTATTCACTCAACAAAAAAATGTAATTTTAAAATGTTGTACATTTATTTCCAGTTTTTAATTCTAATCTGTTTTAATTTATTTTATAAAAGAATCAACTAAATATTTTTCACTTCAAGTGCTGTTAATTTTATTAATAGCATACATGCTTGTGATTAGATTAATTCTAGTGTTTTCTTATAATTTAGATGCAGATGGTGCTGAGTTTACGTTTGTACATTATATCCAAAAATTATTAACTGGAAAACAATTTTACTCGAATCCAACAACGTATCCATACTCGACAGTTTTATATACACCGTTGTATTTGTATATCGTTTTTTTTATTACAAAATTATTACAGCTAGATTATTTAACGAACATTCATGAGATTTATATCGTTGGTAGAAGTGTAAGTTTTGTTTGTGTTCTGGCGAGTATTTATGTTGTTGATTTAATTATTAAAAAACAACAATCAAATAGATTGACTCGATTGTTAGCTGTATTTGTTTTCCTACTAATTATGTCAGGTCATGCATTTGTTTTGCGTCCAGATGGTATGAAAATTTTATTTTTCTTACTGTTTTTACATCAATACCTGAATTACTTTTTTTACGATAAAAAAATAAGAAATGCGGTGTTGTTATTGTTGTTTGCTGGCTTATCATTTTTGTCAAAACAAGATGTGTTTGTTTATATTTTATTGTTTTCTTTTATGCATTTTTTAATTTCAAAAACTAAAAAATCATTTCTTATAGTATTCATGTTATGCTTCTTGTTTTTTTTGGTTTCATTTTTCTTAAAAATGATTTTTGGAGAATATACTTTTATCAATCTTTTTAATTTTAACCTGCAATCCATATCAAATATTAAATCTTCCTACAATTTATTAGTTGTGCTGTTTAACAGTGCAAGATTTTTACCTGTTTTAACAATATTATTATTCTCTTTTTATAAAATAAGAAATGAAAATGAAATGCAGTTGAAATTACTCATCATTGCAGCATTGTTTTCATTTTGTATGACTACATTTTTCCTGTTTCGACCTGGTAGTTTTTTAAATTATACTTACGAATCTTCGATACTTTTGATGTATGCATTATTTTTAATTTTCAATAAGTATAAGTACCAGTTTAGATTGCTTTTAATAATTTATTTTGCTGTTTTTTTTGGGTCAAATTTGAGAATAAAAAATTATAGATATTTTCCATCAAAAGAAAAAAAATACAAAATTGAATATCATGAGTTTAGTGTAAAAAAGAAACAGATTTTGCCATATATAGAGAGCCATGCTTCAATATTTACACCACAATTACAACTAGGAATTTTTTATGCAGACTTAAATATTATTTATGGACACGAATACCATTTAGATCGCCATATTTATTCACTCTTAGGTATTCATACAACATCAAAATTAATGCTTAATAAGAGCACACAATTTGATGAAGAATTTTTAATTGGAAATGTAAAGTATATCCTAACGTACGACAAGAAAGAAGTGAATGAAGTAGTGAAAGAATTTTACCTTAATTATAAACTAAAGCAAAAATTTGATTCTACAATATTGTATGAATTTATAAAGTAAAAATTTATTTGGTATTTATCAAATCTAAAAAGAATTTAGCTTTTGCATTATCATTTTTCCTGTTGTAATAAATCGCTAATTGATTTAATAATTGTGGATTTCGTTCGCCAAGTTCAATTGCTTTTTCAAAATAAATAACAGCTGTATCATCTTTTAATTTTTTAGAATAATACACACCCAAATTCATATACGGATACGTGAGCGTAGGATATAAATCTAGTAATTCTTTATTTAATTTATAGCTTAATTCTAAGTTTCCAATGGCATCAGCACTTTGTGCAAAATAAAATAAAGTAAGTGAATCTGTAGGCATTTTTTGATATGCTTTTGAAAAGTAAGAATTGCTAGTTGTGAAATTTTTGTTGTTGAAATTTATTAAACCTAAACTATAATTTGCAGCAAAATTTGTTGAATCAATTCTTAAGCAGTTTCTGTAATATTTTTCTGCATTTACAATATCATTAAAATTATTTTGATAGATAGATGCAATTTTGTAATGAAAATCTGCATAAAATGGAAATAATTTTATGGATTGTTTGTAATAATTAATAGCTGATCTTTTAAGCGTTTGTGAGTAAAAAGTATCTGTGGTTAAATTACTTTCAATATTTAATCTGTTTGCATAAATATAATTTGCAGTAACAGAATTTTCAAGCGATTCAATATCGTGAGACATCAACGTTTGATGATTTTTCCAATTGAGATTTCTACGTATCGTTTGTACTGAATAAATACTAAAAAAAATAAAGATACTGGTTACAATTATTTTTAAAAAAATGCCATTACTTAAGTCTAATTTTTTCTGTTGTATAAATTGAAATCCAAGTATAAAAGGTATGCCAATAAACCATAAACTACCTAACAGTAATGTTCTTTCTGAAAACATACCTGTGTACGGAATTGGAAAATTTGCATATAAAGAAATACTTACAAAATAGCACAAAATAAATAAACCAACTATGTTCTTTTTTATAAAGAGTTTGATTCCAAATATCAACATGAGTAGGGTTGTGATGATAGAAAACAATACTGTTGGCTCTGTAATTGCTTTTGTTGGAAATAAATTATATCCATAATAAAAACGTAATGGAAACGGTGCAATCAACATTTTTATGTTATAGATTAATATTTTAAACACGGTTGCTAAATAGACTAATTTATTCGATTCATCTATTAATGGATTTTCAAAAATGTAAGTTTCTCTTTTTACACCAGCCATTACTTTTAAGAAGACAAAAATTATCAAAACAAAGCAACTAATAAGAAAGAAATAATTGCTTTTTTTCCAAGGTTTAGTTTTATAAAACAGAGCAATTAAAACTAAAATTGGAAAATAGATAACACCAATTATTTTTGAAAATATACATAGTACCAAAAATAAAATAGATAAGAAGATTGTCTTTTTAGACGAATGGTTTTCTATCAAAAATTGAGTCGCATATTTCAAAAATAAAACACCAAATAACAACACCAATAATTCATCTCTGTTTTTTATTGAATTCACTACTTCTGTATGTATTGGATGAACCGCAAAAAAGAGTATTATACTTAAAGGTAAAAATTCATGAATGGTATTTAATTTTAAAACAGTTACGAGAAAATTATAAATCACTATCAAACAAAGTGCATATAACAAAATATTAAAAAAATGACTCACATGAGGATTATCCTTGAAAAATTGATATTCTAAAGCATATGAAATTAAAACAACAGGTCGGTAATCTAATACCGTATTTCCACGAACTGCATAAGGATGCGTTAAAATTTCAGGAATACCAACAATTCCTTTTTGAACAAAAGTATTATTACTAACCACATAATCATCATCTATATTATAATCATTCTGGATAGAGTTGCCATATAAAACAAAAGCAAGCATTATTAATAAAAAATTGATCCATTTTTGCATAGAAAAAACAGGTTACTATTGATAAAAATTATTTTTAGCAACAAATATACACTTATCTCTCAAAACCATTTTTTCTTCTAGAAAATAATTGATAAAAATATTTAATATGTAGCATTAGCAGATAAGTTAATTTTCATACTTTTTTGTGGTAATATTTTTTTTTTAGAAAAAAATACAGCATTTTTGTCGCAGACATATGAAAAAATTATTTACATTATTTTTAGTATTTATTTCTTTTTCCTCTTTTGCACAGAAAACTAAAGTAGATTCTCTTATCACTAAACTTTCTAAAAAGATTGCAGCGTCACAATATTTTTATCATCCACAACTTTACATTGAAATAGCATTTATTAGAGATGAATACAATGTTCCAAATTTATTAAAAGATGATTCGGTTCTAATCAAACGCTTTAATGATTTCTATTATAAGCAATTCTATCCGTATGGAAAATTGTTTAATAGAAATTTTCAAATTACGGAAGATTGTATTACTAGCGATGAAAATGCAAAAACATTAGAAGCATACAAACTGCTTATGTATAGTTTGTACGATAATTTTAAATTGCCAGATAATTATTTTAAAAGATTAGAAACTTCATCTAAATTAGATGATCCGTTTATGTCAGAATATTATACACTAAATACGATTTATTTTTTAAAAAAATTTAGAGGCAGCACGTTAAATCCAACTCAAAATGCACAGCTTAAAGCATTAGAAGAAAAATTATCTAACAGTTTATTTACGAATTATATTGAAAATAAACCATGGTCATTTTATAAATTATCAGCAATAAAAGCTTTAAAAATAAATAAAAATCCTTTAGTAAATAATATAGATATGACACCAGTTATGGATTATTATCTACAACACGGTTTACCTGAAACTAATATTTTAGATATTGATCCAGTAGAAGAAGATATAAAAAACAGCTTTTTAAAAAATAATATTGGAATGGATAAAGTAATGCAAATGGAAGCAATTTCACTTTTGTGGATAATTTTAATTGATAAAAAATAAGAAAATAGTATGACTTATTCAAAATTAATGTTAAATTCGTCGATGTATTTTGTAAACAAATGTTAAATACAATTCAAAAACCTAGAATAAAATTATGTTATTTTGTCAAATGTAATCCTTAATATATGAAAAGACTCAAGTATCTTAAATTGAACAATTGGAAAAAAATTAGCAGCATATTCTTGCTGTTTTTCCTATTTACGCTTCATCAAAATCTGCAAGCGCAGCAGTTTGTTAACATCGCTGTAACTTGGATTGGCGGCACAACCAATATTGGTAACTGTGATGATCAAGGTGTAGGATGCGATTTATCAAATCCATTCAATACACAACCAGATCCAAGATGGAAGGTTGCTGGTAAATTAAACAACGACCCAACATTTCCTGCTTTACAAAATGAAGGAAGAGATGATGTAGGTCCAGGAAGTTCTTTCGCTTGGAATCATCCTTTATTTACAGCAACTAATTCTTGTGCTAGCTCCATTCAAATATATGGATTAACATTCGAAGATGATTGCGGTGATCCAAATGAATACGAACCAGCTTGTGGTATTTTACAAGAAGATGATAATTTCTATTTATCAAATATTTTTGCACCACCTAGCATCAATTTCTTAACGTACTCTCAAGGTGTAAATCATGATGTAGACGTAACTCTTGGTAGTGTTTCTGCTAGAATACGTTTTAATTGGTCAGCAGCTGGTCCTGGTTCACCATCTGTTAATGATATTGCTCCTTTTGTATGTTACAATAGTAGAGCACGATTACAAGTTACTTCTGGTTTATCAAACCCAGCTAATACTTTCTTATGGTATAATAATGCAGGTTTAACTGGTTTCCCTGTTGGTAGTGGTAATACATATTTAACACCACCAGTAACTGGTGTAACTAGCTATTGGGTTGCTGAAGGTACTTTATTTGGTTGCAAAGGAGCAGCTACACGAGTAACTGTTTCTCCATTTAGCCAAATAGCAGCTCCAACTGCAACTATAACACCATCACCTTATTGCGATGGTGAACAAATACAAATCTCAGGAAATTCTACTGATGCAAACTCAGAAGGAAAGTTCAATTGGTACGCTAACATTAGCAGTGGTGCTGGTGTAGATTTATTATTTATTGGAAATCCATTAATTTACAATGTTAATGGTGCTACTACTATATATGTTACTGAAGAAATAAATGGATGCGAAAGTGTTCCAGTTGCAGTTAATATTGCACCTTTAGTAACACCAGCTGCACCAGTTCCTGCAGCTGTTACCGTTTCTGCATGTAACGGAACTCCAACTCAAGTATCTTTATCTGCAACAGGTGCTGCTACTTTAGAGTGGTTTGCTGATGCAGGAGCTAACACATTAATTGGAACAGGTTCTCCTATTAATGTAACTGTTACTGGTGGTACTACTTTTTATGTTCGTTCAAACAATGGTACTTGTGCTAGTCCTTTAGTGGCTGTGCCAGTTCCAGTTAATAACGCACAAGCTGCAACTCCAGATGTTGATGTTATCAATGCTTGTTCTGGAAGTGCTCCTTCTATAATTATTAATGATTTGGGTGGTGGCGAAGTTTATGACATTGCAAGTGATCCTGATTTTGTAGATATAATTGAGGCTGATGTTGCGCCAGGTACATATATTTTAGATGTTCAAACACAAGCTAAAACGTATTATGTAAGAGCTAAAGGCACTGGCGTTTGTCCAAGTGAAATAGTTCCTGTATTTATTGACGTTTTAAGTGGACCAACAAGTCCAGCAGTTGTTGCTGATAAAATATGTGTTGGAAATCCAGCAACAATTAGAGTTACTACAGCATTTACAGGTAAAATTTATTTATATCAATTTGGTGTTACTAATGCAATCGATAGTTTTACAGTTGTTTCTGATCCAGTTGTAACATTTACAGTTCCTGGTTCAAATTTTCCAACTCCAGGAAACTATATTTTTTATGTACAACAAGAAGGCAATAGTTGTTTAACAGATCCTGTACCAGTAACTGTTGTTGTAAGTGCAGCACCTGCAGCACCAACAACGAATGCAACAAGATTTATTTGTAGCGGTGAGGCAACTTTCCTACAAGCAATTGGTGCACCAAATGCTACATTTACTTGGTATAATGTGACCAACCCAACTAGAGCATTACAAGTTGGAGCAGTATTTACAGTGCCTGCTAACTATTTAATCAATACAACTAATACTTTCAGAATTGATTCGTTTTTAGTAACTCAAACAGTAAACGGTTGCTCAAGTGCGCCAAGATTAGTTCGTGTCTTTGTTTTACCTCAGGTTAATCCAGTACGTATTCCAGAAAATATAATTTCTGTTTGTGTTGGTGGTTTTGCAACTTTTGATGTAGATACATTAGGAACTGGCTTAGGTTCTACTCCTGGTGTATTTATTGGATGGTATCCATCTCCAGTACCAGGTAATATAGGATTTTATCCTAGTGAACCAACAATTTTTGAAACACCTAATTTATATCATACAGAAATTTACTATGCAATTGTTCAACAAAGATGGAATTTAGGTGGTGGACAATTCAAAACTTGTGCTAGTACACCAGCTGAAGCTGCTGTGAATGTACAAGGTGTTCCTTCTGTAACTGTTCCAGATGTTCTTCCAGCTTGTGAAGGTGATACTGTATTTGTTATAGTAACTATCCCTGAAAATTCTGATCAAGTATTAATTGGAATTCCAGGTTTCGGAACTATCGGTGGTGCAAGCACAACTGGATTTGGTGGTGGTACACTTACTATTCCTTTAGCTCCAGACTTTTTCCCAGCTGGTGGTGGTGACTTCGGTTTATATATTGAAAATTTAGCTGATAATGGTTGTGAGTCTGAAAGAACTTACTTTAATGTTCATATCGATCCAACACCAGTTGCTCCAACTGCTGCTCCTGATACAATTTGCGTTGGTCAAACAACAACTTTAGTTGCAAACGGTATAGATGGTGCAACATTTACTTGGTATGATGAGGTTACTTTATCACATGGTATTCAAGTAGGTGCTGAGTATAATACTCCAGCATTATCAACAACAACAACATATTATGTAACTCAAAAAACAGGTAACTGTGAAGGTCCAGCTCGTGCTGTTGAAGTAGTTGTTAATCCTGCACCTGAATTACCATTTGGTACTCAAGGTTATACAATTTGTTTGGGACAAACAATACCAGTAGGTGAAGGTTTAATTGCAAATTGTAGCGATGCTTCATCACCTGTACAACAAACCGTAAGTATTCCAGCTTCTGTAACTTCATTACCTGGATTTCCAATGACAATTGGCCCAGATGAAGGTGAAGGTGGTGGAACAGTATCATTTGATGCTTCTGCTATCCCAGCTGGTGCAACTATTACGAAAGTTACATTGACTACTGATATTGCTCATACATGGGTGGCTGATGTTTATTTAAAATTAACATCACCAACATCAACTAGTGTTGATGTAACGAATTCTACTTGGTTAAACACTCTTAGTAGTAATTTTGGTACAAGTACAGGTACTGTACCAGCATTATATACATTTGACGATGCTGCATCAAATTCATTAACACCTGGTTTAGGCACAGCATATGATTTCCCTGCTGGTTCTTACCAACCATATAGTCCGTTAAGTGCATTTAATGGTGCTGATCCATCTGGTGTTTGGACTTTAGATGTAGCTGATATATTCATATCTGACGAAGGCAAATTACAAAATGCAAATTTAAATATTACCTATACAATGGGTTCAGCAACTACTACCAGTGTTCCTGGAACGGCTGCTGGTTCACCATCTGCTAGTTTACCTTTAAATATTGTTGGCCCTGCTCCAGATTATGTGGCTTTTGATGCATCTTCAATTCCTGCAGGCGCAACTGTTACTAAAGTAACAATAACAACTGCATTAGCTCATACTTGGGGTGGTGATTTAGAAATGACATTAACATCTCCAGATGGTACTGTATTAGAAATAATTAACGGTGCTGTTGGTAGTGATAATTATGGTACATCAAATGGTACTGTACCTGCAACATATACATTTACAGATGCTGCTGCATCAATAATAACTAATATACCTGGAGCAAATCAAGACTTAGTTTCTGGTTCATATAAACCAAATGACGCTTTCAGTGGCTTTATTGGAGAAACAGCACCTGGTACTTGGAAATTAACAGTTTTAGATAACGATGATTTTTCTGATGATGGTATTTTAGATAATGCTACTATTTCGATTTCATATTTAGGTACTGCTTCTGCTGGTTCATTAACTTGGTGGGATTTACCAACTGGTGGCACACAAGTTGGTTCAGGAACTCCATTTGTACCTGCACAATATGATACATTAGCACCTGGTTCTTATACTTATTGGGCACAATGTGAAGCAAGTGATTGCTCGAACAGCAGAGTTCCAGTTGTATTAACTGTATTACCTGGTGTAACTGCACCAATAGTTACAGGAAATAATGGTGCAATTTGTGCTGGAACTTCTGTTACTTTAACAGTATCAAATCCTGCTTCGCAAGTTGAATGGTACTCTGACTCTTTGTTAACTACAATAGTTCATGTTGGTTCAACTTACACAACTCAACCTTTAAATACAACAACTACATTCTATGTAGTAAATAATAATGGAACATGTTTAAGTCCTTCGACTGCTGTTACTGTTGTAGTAAATCCGAAACCAGAAACACCTGTTGCTTCTGAAGGTTTCTATGTAACTTGTTTTGATGACTTTACTTTATTACAAGCTGCAAATGATGCTGGTGATGATATTCATTGGTATGCTGATAAAGATGGTTTTGTTGATTTAACTGGCAACTTTAATTCAGGAGATGAAAATGGTGAGTTTACAACACCAGAATTAGCTTCTTGGACTATCTTCTATTTTGATGCAGTTGATCCTGTTACAGGTTGCCATAGTGATATGCAATGGGTAGAAGTTTATACTACACCTAAATTTGAAGCACCAAGATTAGAAGATGTTACTGTTTGTCAAAATGCTGATTCATTAACTTTCACAGCTCATGTTACATATCCATTAGATTTAATAACTGACGGTTATGATAACTTTACATTCTTAACTTCACAAGTTGAATTCTTTGATAATACAGGAACTGGTGGATTACCTTTCACATCACTTGGTGTTGCAACTGTACCATTAGATCCATTTAATGGAATAGTTGAAGGTCTTGCTACATTAACGATACCTACAATTGGTGCTGATTAAGATTACTCTGTACCTGGTACATACGATATTGGTGCTACTACAGCTCAATTATGGTTAAACCTATTCTTATTCGATGTATTCCAATGTAATTCTGATATTTCTACTGCATCGGTTACTGTTGTAGAAGCTCCTGAAGCACCATCTGTTAGAGATTTATCAATTTGCTCTGGAAATTCTGTTATTTTAACAGCTTCTGGTGCTGATAGTGCAACATTTACTTGGTACGATGCTGCTGATTTATTACATGCAATTCAAGTTGGTGCACAATTAAATACACCAGTTTTAACTGCTACTACTAAATACTGGGTGGCTCAAAATGTTAACGGTTGTGGAAGTCCTGCAACAGAGGTTACTGTTACTGTAAATCCTTTACCAGCAACACCTGCTCCAACTGCTACACCAAATCCTTTATGTGAAGGTGCTACATTAAACTTAGCAGCTAATGTTGCTGGATTGTTATATACATGGTCTGGTCCAAATGGATTTGTTTCACATGCACAAGACACTTCTATAACAAATGTTAATGAAACACAACATCAAGGTATTTATACTTTAGTTGTAACTAATCCTAATACAGGTTGTTCTTCTTTAGCTGGAAGTACACCATTTGTAGATGTTATTCCAACTCCAGAACCACCATCAATTACATCTAACAGTCCTTTATGTGAAGGTGAAGATTTAATTTTGACTGCTTCTGTTGTTGCTGGCTCTACTTTATATACTTGGTATGGTCCAACTGATGCTATTATTGGTACTTCTGTTGTTCCAACATTTACTGTACCTGCAATTACAGTTGCTCAAGCTGGAAATTATAGTGTTACTGTTACTGTAGGTATTGGTTGTGTTTCACAAAAAGCTACAACTACCGTAGTTGTTAAACCGAAACCAGTTGCACCAGTAGTTGATCCAACTATTGTTACATTGTGTGAACGTGATTCAATTACGATATGCGCTACATCAACTTCTGTTAAACCAATTTATGCTTGGTCTGGTCCAAATGGATTTGCATCAAATTCAAATTGTATTTCATTAACAAATGTAACTGTAGCTACTGCTGGATGGTATTATGTTTGTGTTTCAGTTGATGGTTGTATTTCAGATAAAGATTCAGTATTAGTTACTGTTAATCCTGCACCGACTATTGATACTGTATTTAGTAATGCTCCAATCTGCGAGCACCAAACATTACAGTTAACTGTTGTTACTGCACAAGGTTCACCATATTCATATGCATGGTCTGGTCCAAATGGTTATGCTTCTACTCTTCAAAATCCATCGATAACAAATGTTACTGAGGTTCAAAACCAAGGATTCTATACAGTAGTAGTTACTGACACTTTAACTGGATGCAAAACATATCCTAGATCACTTTATGTTGAAATTAACGCATTCCCTGATAAATTGATAGCTAACAATACTGGTCCAGTGTGTGAAGGTTTCCCTTTCAACTTAGATGCAACAAAAGTATTTGGTGCTACTTATTTCTGGCAAGGTCCAAATGTAACTGACACTTTCACTACTCAGTATCCAGTACATACAGTAACGATTGACCCATCAACTCCTTCTCAAACAGGAACTTGGACTGTAACTGTTACTTTAGCTGGTGGTTGTGTAGATTCAGCAAAAACAGATGTAATTGTATATGCTAATCCAATTGCTGATGCTGGTATTGATACATCAGTTATTCAAGGTACTATTTATCAATTGCATGGTTTAGGTGGAATAACATTCAACTGGACACCAAATACATTCTTAGATCATGATAATATTCCTAATCCATTATTCTTCACTGAAAATGCACCTTTAGGACCTAATCCATTTACTTTAACAGTTTGGGATTTACATGGTTGTACAGATAAAGACACAGTTGTAATTACAGTATTACCTAATACAGATTTGATTATACCAGATATCATAACTCCTAACGGTGATGGATTAAATGATACTTGGATTCTTGGTCATATTGAAAATATCGAAGGATATACTATTCAAATTATCGCAAATGGTGGCGCTCTTGTATACAATTCAACAAATTATAGCAATGCAAATGGATTTGATGGAACGTACAAAGGTATTACCTTACCAGACGGTGCATATTGGTTCATAATATCTACGCCGAATAAAACGTATAAAGGTGCATTACATATTAAAAGATAATTTTTAAAGGAATGAAGCTAAATAATAATCTAAGTAAAATCATAAAAATGAAAATAAATAAAATAATCAGCTTAGTTGCCTTGTTACTTATAGGTTTCCAGTTGTCTAATGCACAACAGATGCCTATCTATAACAATTATTTCTTAAATCCATTTTACTATAATCCTGCTCGTGCAGGTACGGATCCGGATGGTGGTCGAATTAACTTAGGTTTCCAAAAACAATGGGATAGAATGCCAAGTGCTCCGATTAACACATATGGTTCATGGGATGGCAGAATTAAATCTTCTAATATGGCTTTAGGTGCTACAATTTACCACAATAGAACAACTTCTAGTTGGAAAAATACTGGTGGAAGTATTGCTTATGCATATCATATTCCATTTAAAAAAGATAAAACTCATTTTTTATCAATTGGATTACAAGCAGGTGTAAATTCTATACAAGTTGGTGACTTTAACCCTTATGATGCTGGTGATGTTGCTACTTTTAATTCTAGGAGTGTAAATTTTGATTTGTCAGTTGGTGTTAATTATCATTGGAAAGGACTAAATGTTGGTTTTTCAGTGCCTCAAGTGCTTGGAAATAAAGTTAGATTTAGATCAACAGATCCGAGCAATAGTAGTTCAACTAGAGTACAACGTCAATATATGTTTATGGCTAGTTACGACGCTGTACTTGGTAAGAAAAAAGATTGGACATTTACACCTTTCGTCATGGTTAATTTTATAAAAAAATCATTACCTGCATATTTAGATATTACACTTAAGACACAATATAAACATTTAGCTTGGTTAGCAATTGGATATAGCAATGGTGGTGGTTTAAAACCAAATGGTTCAGATAAAGGGTACATTTATGCAAATGCTGCGGGTATTCACGCTACAGCTGGTGTTAGTATTAAAGAATTGGTTGATATTAGTTATACATTTAGAGCACCTGTAGGTAAAAAATCAAATACAGTTTCCTTTTCTTCATTAGGATCAACTCATGAAATTACTTTATCATTTAGATTGAAACGTAAAACAGACCAATCTGAGTTTGATAAACACAAAAAGAAATCAGAAGAAGATATTGCTAAGGTTAACCAAAAAGCTGATGATGCTGGTAAAAAAGCAGATGATGCTATGGCTAAAACAGATTCATTGGGTCAATCTTTAGGTGATAAAATTTCAGCTGTTGAAAAAACTGCAAACGATGCAAAATCTTCATCTGATAAAAATACTACTGACATTGAAAAATTAGGTTCTCGTTTAGATAACATCGTTTACAAAAAATTCGGTTCAGTTTATTTTGAAGTAGATAAATTTGCATTAACAGACGAAGCAAAAGCTAGTATCGATGCATTTAAATCTAAATTAACTGAAATGAAAGGTAACTATTTCATTTACTTAGCAGGTAATGCTTCATCTGAAGGTGGAACAGCTTACAATCAAGCACTTTCTGCTAAACGTTGTGATGCAGTTAAACGTTACTTAGAAGGTATTGGCATCTCTCAAAGAGTTTTATTGTTACCGTATGGCGAAAATTCATGGGTTACTGAAAAACAAGGTGTTGAAGATGACAGAGCTAAAAATAGACGTGTAGATATTTACTTAAGTGGTGAATAATTCTACTTACGAATAATAATAAAAAATCCCAAAGTTTACTTTGGGATTTTTTATTTTATGCTAAAACTGAAATCTAAATTATAGCAAATTGAGTTGTATTACTTTTTTTTGATTTATTTATTTAAGTAACTTTCTGCTTTTTCAACCGTTGCTTTTGACCCAATATAAATAGTCGTTCTTTCGTGCAATTTTGTAGGTTTAATTTCTAATATTCTGTTGGTTCCATCACTCGCTTTTCCACCAGCTTGTTCTTGTAAAAATGCCATTGGATTACATTCATACATTAATCGAAGTTTTCCACCTGGTGTATCTTTTGTTGCAGGATAGAGAAATATACCACCTTTTAATAAATTACGATGTATATCAGCAACCATCGAACCAATATAACGTAATGAATATGCTTTTTTGTCCGTATTTTCCTGACAATATTCAATGAATTGCTTTGTCCCTTCAGAAAATGAATTATAATTTCCCTGATTTACGGAATACGTTTTTGCATTTGATGGTGTTTGAATACTTGGATGCGACAAACAGAATTCACCAATTGATGGTTCTAATGTAAAACCGTTCACACCATTTCCTGTAGTATAAACCAACATCGTCGAAGAACCATAGATTACATATCCTGCAGCCACTTGTTGGTCACCTTTTTGTAAAAAATCTTCTAATACACAATTTTCACCATGTTTTGATATTCGTTTAAAAACAGAAAAAATAGTACCAACTGGCGCAATTACATCAATATTACTGGAACCGTCTAATGGATCAAATAATACCACATAACTAGCATTTTTTCTATTATCGAAAGCAACAAATGTATCTTCTTCTTCACTTGCAATACCACAGCATTCACCACTATTTTGCAAGCATTTTATTAAAATTGAATTCGCAAATTCATCAAGTTTCTTTACTTCTTCACCTTGTATATTCGTTTTTTCAGCATCACCTAAAATTGAATCTACTAAACCAGCTCTACTTAAATCGCGGTTCACAATTTTTGATGCCAAACCAATGTCGCGTAATAAACCAGAAAGCTCGCCTGTAGCGTTTGGATAACGTTCTTGTTCTTCAATAATAAATTCATCTAAAGTTACTAATCGCATTTTTTTAATTTATGCAACAAAGATAAAAAAAATCGTGTGCATTACTGTTTATCATTTGTCGTTTCAATCTAATCTAATTCCAAAAACACATTTTAATTTTTACTTAATAGTTCTTGTTTACTTACCAAATACAATTTGTCTATTTTAGTAGTTCAATTTTATGAAAAATAATATTGTCATACGAAAAGCAGAAACGGCTGATTTAGTTCAGGTGTATGGATTAATTAAGGAATTGGCTATTTTTGAAAATGAACCCAATGAACCAACTAATCCACTAAAAAAATTTGTAGAAGAAGGTACCTGTAAAAATCCAAGATATCATGTAATTGTTGCTGATGAAAATGGAACTATTGTTGGAATTGCTTTGTATTATTATGGTTATTCTACCTGGAAAGGTTCGATGATTTATTTAGATGATTTAGTCGTAAAAGAAACACATCGAAAACATGGAATTGGTAAGCGTTTGATGGATGAATTGATTTCGATTGCCAAAGAAGATGAAAAAATAAAACAAGTGCGTTGGCAAGTATTAGATTGGAATGAAAATGCGATCAACTTTTATAAAAAATATCCTGTAACATTTGATGCAACATGGATTACCGTAAAACTAGAAAATATTTAATTATTACGAATAACATTAACATATAACATACGATGAAAGTATTTAAATTTGGTGGTGCGTCTGTGAAAGATGCAAATGGAATAAAAAATGTAGCGTCTATTATTGAAAAATATGGCGAAAAGAATTTAGTAGTGGTAGTTTCTGCAACAGGAAAAACAACCAACGCTTTAGAAGAAGTAATACACGCTTATTTTAAAAATGAAGATGCTAAAGCTAAATTTGATATCGTAAAAAACAATCATCATACAATTTGTAAAGATTTGTTTGGAAATGAAAATCATGTTGTTTTTGATAAACTACAGAATATTTACGCAGAAATTGATTGGCAATTAGAAGAAGATAGAAAAGAAAGTTACAATTATGTTTATGATCAGATTGTATCGCAAGGTGAATTAATATCTTCTGTTATTTTAAGCGCTTATTTAAATGAAGTTGGTGTGGCAAACACTTGGTTAGATGTGCGTGATGTGATGAAAACAGATGATACTTATCGTGAAGCAATAGTTGATTGGACAAAAACACAAGCGTTAATGAATACTGTTGTAAAACCATTAACAAAAGACAGTATCGCTGTAACACAAGGTTTTATTGGCTGTACGGCTGAAAATTGCACTACAACATTAGGTCGTGAAGGTTCAGATTATACAGCAGCTATTTTTGCGAACATGTTGGATGCAGAAAATCAAACTATCTGGAAAGATGTGCCTGGTGTGATGAATGGCGATCCACGCGTTTTTGATGATGCTGTTTTTATGGATGAAATTTCTTTTAATGAAGCAGTTGAAATGACATTTTATGGCGCTACCGTTATTCATCCTAAAACGATAAAACCATTGCAAAATAAAAATATTCCGTTGCTGGTAAAATCGTTTATTAATCCGGAAGGCAAAGGAACTAAAGTTGGTGGAAACGATAACAACTTACCACCAATTAGAATTGTAAAAAACAGTCAAGCATTGATTACTTTACATACCAAAGATTTTTCTTTTGTAGAAGACGATGTAGTTGCCACTATATTTAACTCATTTTCTAAAGCAAACTTAAAATTGAATATGATGCAACAAGGCGCAATTTCGTTTGAAGCAGTTGTTGACAATATTCCTGAAAAAATTGAGAAAATTAAAGCTGATTTACAAGATAAATTTGACTTTGTAATTGAAGAAAATTTATCCATTTTAACGATTCGCCATTATACTAATTTTGATTTAATCAATAAACACAAAGGCGATAAAAATGCGATATTAGAACAACGCAGACCAAGTACTTATCAAGGTTTATTGGTGTAATTGTTTTATCTGTTTTTCTTCGCTTCTTTAGAATATTTGAATTGATAAAATTGTTGCATCAACCATGCTTCTATTTTATTTATAGATTTAGCGCCACCTAAGTATTTAGCTTCTATAAATGCTTTGGATGTTTTTTCTAATAATTGTGCAGCAACATATGCATCATCTATACTATTGCCTAAGCAAATACTATTTCCATTTAATAAAATAGATGCAAACCTTCCGCTCAATGAATGAATAATATCGTCATCATTTTTTGCAACACGAACAGTAACGCCTAACAGTTGCGCCTGGTCGTCTAATATTGGTGGAATTTCTTCTTTTACTTGTGATGCAAATTCTTGTTGTGTAATTAAAATCACCTGCACTTTTTTTCTTTTTGAAAAGATTTTAGAAAGGATAGAATCATAGTCTGCCACAACAATGTCTTCTGCTGTAAGTAATGAAAGTGCTTTGTTTTTTGCTGTTGTGATGATTTCATTATTTTCTAATCGCATGGCTATTTGCAGCACGTCAACTTTTCCCCAACTTTTATAAGCAGCGCTTTGTTGCTCAAAGAAATCAGCAGCATTTAATAGTAATTGTATAGCTTCTTGTTTGTTCATAGCTTTTTTTATTTATCACTTAGTTTCACTGAGCTTTCACAGTGTACTCTGTGTTTTCTTTGTGTTTCTCTGTGATATTTTATGCAGTTTTCTTTTTGGATTCAATAAATAATTCACAAGCTTTTTCTAAAGTTCGTGCTACTTCAAAAGTGGCTTCAAGATCATTTCCAATACAAACCACACCATGATTCGACATTACAGCAGCATTCGATTGCTCAATGGCTTTTGCTGTTTCTACGGTAATTTTTTTTGTATTAGGCAAAGCATAAGGCGCAGCTTTTATAATTTTAGCACCTAATATTTTTTGATGTTCTTCATTTAAAACAACAACATCTTTTTGCGCTGCTGCAACAATAGAAGCAAATAATTGATGTGTGTGTATGACTGCGTTTATATGCGGTCGCGTTTTATACACTTCACAATGCAACTTCAATTCTGATGATGGTTTTAGGTTGCCTTCATATTTTAAAGTATAAATATCTACCAATACCATTTCATTTGGTGTTAGTTCATCATATTTTCTACCGCTTGGTGTAATCACCATTTGTGTATCATTTATTTTAATGCTTACGTTGCCCCAAGTTCGAGCCACTAAACCTTCTTTTAAAAGCAGTTTACCTGCTTCACATACTTTTACTTTTGCTTCCTGAATTTCCATATTCTATTTATTTAACCACATAGGCACATAGTTTAATTTTTTAAAGCAAAACGGTTTGTAGTTAATAATCAGATAAATTAGTTACACAATAGTTCCGAAATTTCGGAATCATCTTTGATGAATCTTTATTTCCTAAAAAATTTTCTCTTTATATTTTCTACTTTGCTATTTTTCTATGTGTTTTAAATTATAATTCGAATCTTGTTTTATTAATGGTTTGGTAGGTTTTATTGAGCTGATGAAATACGCTTTGATATGTTGCAAAAAGTTCATTATATATTTTGTTGTGATTTGGATTTGGAATAAACGTATCTACATTTTGTATCAATTTATTAATTTCTGAAAAATCTTTTAGTGCACCAGCGCCTACCATGGCACACATAGCAGCACCGAAAGCACCAGCATTTACTGGTTGTGAAGTGGTAATGATTTTCCGATTGGTAACATCAGCTATCAATTGCATCCAGGATTTATTTTTGCTGCCACCACCTGTAATCTTCAATGTATCAAACTTAAATCCGTAATCTTTTTCCAGATTGTTGATGGTCCAACGTAAGTTATATGCAATACCTTCAAAATTGGCACGTGCAATGTGCGCGCGTGTATGTTGGTGTGTTAGATTAAATAAAGTAGAACGTGTGGTAGTGGTACTTACCGGACAACGTTCACCTAAAAACCAAGGTGTCATAATTAAGTAATCAGCACCAGGATTTGTTGCGTTAATTTCTGCTTCTATTATTGAAAATAAATCCTGTTCAGATAGTGTTTCCTTTTCTTTTTGATAATACGTATTCACTAACCATTGCGTGTTAATACCAGCAGATTCTGTGATACCAACTACAATGTTTTTAGTTGGATCCGCACTTTGTAAACAAAAGGTAGCATTTTTAAATTTTAAATTTTTTGCCGTAGATACACCAACCCAAGCAGAAGTGCCTACATAAATATGCGCTTCGCCTTCGCCAATTGCGGTAGTGCCAATTGCAGCACTCTGAGTGTCATCGCAACCGCCATAAACACCAGTATTTATTGACAAACCCAATTGTTCTGCTGCTTCTTTGGTAAGTGTTCCAACTAAATCAATAGAACGCACTAAATCTGGTAATTTATTTAAATCAATTTTACACAACTTAAAAAATAAACGTTCCCAATCTTTCTTTTTTACATCAAACGCATACGAGCAGGCACCTGACCATTCTGCTACCATTTTTCCAGTGCATTTATATTTCAGATAACCGTTTACATCTAAAATTTTATAGGTGTTGTTGTAAATTTCAGGATGTTTATCTTTCAACCAAATAATTTTTGGAATCACATCTTTGCCAGTTAATTCGGTACCTGCAATTAATTTGAACATTCGTTTGCCACCGAAATAATTCATGGCTTTTACTGCTTGTTCTTCGGCTCTTCCGTCTACCCAGGAAATATTTCTATTTAATACAGTACCATTTTTATCTACAGGAATCACACCCATTGCTTGTGTAGAAAAAGCTATGCCTTTTATGTCTTCTTTTGAAATTGTGGTTGATTGAATAATCTTGTTAGTTGCTTTGCAGATCGCATTCCAGTAATCTAAAGGTTCTTGTTCTACCCAACCTGGATTTGGAGTAAATAATGGATATTCTTCTATTGCTGTCGCCAATACATTGCCGTTAGTATCTATTAGAATAGATTTCACACTACTGGTGCCAACATCATAAGCTAAAAAATAGTCCATTTATTTTTTTACATTTTTAAACACGTTCTCAAATCTATTTAAAGCATCATCAATCACCTCATCGGTATCTGCCATACTGCAATACAAACGGCTTCCTGCTAAAGTTACGATTCCTTCTGCCATGTAGGCAGCTCCATATTCTTCCATTAATTTTTTTCGTTCATTAATTTCTGCCAACACCGATTTTATTTTTAACAGTTTAATTTTTACATACAAAGTTCCAGCTGCTTCTAAATGGCAAATAGAACCTTGATTAAACGCCACAAATGGCAATCCATATTTATCTATTAAATGATTTAAACCAAGTGTTATTCTGTCGCCAGCTTTTCCAGCTTTTTCGCAAGCATTGGTTCTTTCTATTTCTAATAAAGTATGATAACCAGCACAGCAACTCAACGGATTTGCTGCCATCGTTCCACCAACTTTTACTTTTTTGCCACCTTGCAAACCAGCAGCTAAGCCATCCATATATTCTGCTTTGCCACCAATGCCACCAGCAGATGGATAGCCACCAGCCACCACTTTTCCAAAGATAGTTAAATCTGGTTTTACATTAAAATATCCTTGTGCGCCACTCATGCCAACACGAAAGGCTGTTACGACTTCATCAAAGATTAAAAGCGTTCCATATTTATCACATAAATCTCTCGCTTGTTGTGCAAACTCTTTATAAACAGGATACGTTCCACTTTCTGGTCCAGTGGTTCCAAAATAACGGCTGCTGTGCCACCCACGCAATCTATTCCATTTTAGTTTACTTTCCAAAGCATCAATGTCGTTTGGTGGCACAGCTTGTGTGTGCCAGTGCATCATAAACGGAATACCTTTGGCATCAAAAAATTTCGTTCCAGGAATGCGTAAATCGTAAATCATTTGATCGCTCCAGCCATGATAAGCACCACCAATTTTTATAATCTTTGATTTGCCAGTTTTGATACGCGCCAAACGTAAAGCACCCATGACCGCTTCCGTTCCTGAACCTAACATTCTGAAGCGTTCCACAGATGGAATATTTTTGCAAATCAATTCTGCTAATTTGTATTCGTATTCGTGTAGCAAGCCAGTTGATGGACCACATTCATTAATTAATTCAATTGCTTTTTCTTTGACAGATGGATAGTTGCTACCTAAAACCGTTGGACCACCAGCTTGTAAAAAGTCGATGTATTTGTTGCCATCTGCATCATATAAATAGGCACCTTCGGCTTTTGTAAATGCTAATGGAAATGGATAATTGAACGCTAAATTATGCTGCACACCACCTGGAATATATTGCTGCGCATTTTCGTAAATAGCTCTCGATTTGGTGCATTTGGTTTTGTAATAATCCAAATAGTTTTCCATTGCTTTAGGTTCGATGTGTTGCAATGGCAAAGAAACCAAATGATCTAATTTTTTATAGATTGGTTTTATATCGTGGTAGTTGCTGATGGAAAATCCGGTTTGGCTCATGTTTTTTTTATTTTTTTATTTCACGCAAAGCACGCAAAGGTGCGTTGTATTTATTTTACAATTTATTTTAATTCGTAATGTTCATTATTTATCTTTATAAAAACTAAGATACAAAGTTGCTCTTTTAATGAACACAATTTTTTGATAATAATCAAAATAAATAAATTGCAGAAAACAACCCAAATTTCATTCCTTTCATTTTTACAGCAGTTTGGTGAATTGCCAACTGATTTAATAGATTCCTTTGAACAAGTTGTACGAAAAATGGAATATCCTAAAAAGCATATTTTAGTAAAGAAAGGAAACATTTGTAATTATTTATATTTTATGGAGAAAGGATTGGCGCGCAATTTTTTTGAAGAAGACGATAAAGAGTTGACAAACGATATCGTTTTAGAAGGTGAGTTGTTGGTTTCATTTTCCAGTTTCATTTCCAGAACGGCATCTTTAGAAACAGTTGAATTGTTAGAAGACAGTGTTTTGTTAGCCATACATTATGATGATTTACAAACCTTATACAATACATTTCCAATCATGGAACGCATTGGACGAATGATAGCAGAGCATCATTATAATTCGTTGGCGATGAGAAGTTATCGTTTAAAATTCAGCAATTCATCAGAGCGGTATCAATATTTATTCGAAAATAAAATTGAAATTGTAAAACGCGCACCACTTGGCGTTATTGCTTCTTACTTAGGTATGACGATTGAAAATTTGAGTAGAATTAGAGGAAAGGTGAATTAAGTCTTCAATTAAATCTGAACAATTCATTTAAAATGACTCAAAAAAATATTCATGCAATTATTTTTATTCAAAAAAACAGATTATCTTGGTAATATATAAATTGAATTAATTGAAAATAATGTTTAGGTTTATAGTGTTTTCATGGTTGTTTTTGCTAAATGGTAATGTATGGGCAGGAGGTTGTATTGCTGGACTCACACGCGTAACATTAAGCCGTCAAACAGAGGTAGATTCTTTCCCAATTAATTATTCAGGTTGTACAATGGTATATGGAGATTTAATTGTTTCAGGAAATAATATTACAAATTTAAATGGTCTAAGTGCATTGACGCACATTTACGGTATGTTGTCGATTCAGGATAATCCGTTACTCTTAAATCTGAATGGCTTAAATAGAATAGACTCTGCTGAAAATTTAACAATTGAAAATAATACGTCTTTAATAACTTTAAATGGGTTGAATAATTTAACTTATGCGTATTATTTAAGCATTTTGGATAATCCTTTACTAATAAATCTTAATGGCTTAAATTCATTAAAATCTGTAAATGGTAGTTTTGATATAAGAGGAAAATAAA
>JADJSS010000041.1 GCA_016711605.1 Saprospirales bacterium | reverse complement strand
TTATACCAGAAAAGAATACGAAGGTTCTTTAACAACTTTAAGTGTGCCGGCTGCGGTCACGACTCCATCGGCGCTGCCATTGTGGAGGCTTGCTGGGAAATGAGCATAGAACCGCATAAAGTGGCGAAGTTGTCCGGTATCGGTTGTTCTTCTAAAACACCAGCCTACTTTTTTAAATAATTCTCACGGATTTAATTCTGTACACGGACGTATGCCGTCGGTAGCTACCGGTGCTAACTTAGCCAATAAAGACTTGATTTATTTAGGCGTTTCCGGCGACGGCGATTCTGCGTCTATCGGTATGGGCAGTTTGTGCATGTGATACGCAGAAACCTGAACATGACTTATATCGTGATGAACAACGGCTGTTACGGATTGACGAAAGGACAGGATTCAGCTACGGCAGATGCAGGTGCTAAAAGTAAAGCCGGTTCTGTAAATATGTTTGAAGGTATAGACCTTTGCGGATTGGCTATTGAACTGGGTGCAACTTTTGTCGCACAAAGTTTCAGCGGCGATAAACATCAGTTAGTGCCGCTTATTCAGGCAGCAATTCACATCCTGGTTTTGCGTTGATTAATGTGTTGTCGCCATGCGTAACGTTCAATAATAACGTGGGTTCTACCAAATCTTACGATTATGTGCGCGAACACGTGGAGGCAACCGGAACATTAGATTATGTGCCGCCAATGACTGAAATTACGACTACCTATACGGATGATGAAACGAAGATGGTGGAAATGCACGACGGTTCGTGGTTGCGTTTACATAAGCTTTCTCAAACATGGAATCCGGATGATAAGATTTCTGCAATTAATGCTTTACAGCATTCACATGTTAAAAATGAAATTCTCACAGGATTGCTGTATATGAATAATGAAAGTAAAGAGTTACACAGTTTGTTGAATACAACGGATATTCCGCTCAATAAATTGAATGAATCCGTGCTTTGTCCAGGTGTTGAAATACTGGAAAAAGATTAACAGTGAGTTTCGTTAATACCGAAAAGCATTTTTAGTTAGAATATTGTAACTTTAATTAAATTTTACCATGAAAAAATTATTCTATTTTTTTTTTTGCAGCCATTGTAATGCAGTTTACTTCCTGCAAGGTAGAAGATGATCCCACGAATGATAATCCTGATGTAACATCAGTAGCAATTGATACTACTTTAAAAAGTTTTTATGGCAAAACCAACACCTTCTTCTACTTTTGAAGGGATTTATGCATATGATTTTAGTACATCACCTTTGTTTATTTATTGCGGCTTGATTATTAATTTGTATTGGTATGATCCTGTTGCAGAACACGGTATCTATCTGCACTTTAATAATTCTATTGGCGATGCTTTGATAAGTTTATTTGACAAGTCAGTTGCAGCTGATATCATTAGCAGAATAGAAAAGCTGACACCAGAAACACAGCCTAAATGGGGCAAGATGGATGTGGCTCGTATGTTAGCGCATAGCAATGTAACATATGAATATGTCTTCGATGAGCGAAACGATCATCCGAATTTTATCATGAAGTTCATTCTGAAAACATTTATTAAAAATAAAGTAGTTACCGAAACACCTTATCCTCAAAACGGACCGACGGCACCGGCATTTATAATTGCAGATGCAAGAGACTTTGAAAAAGAGAAAAGCCGACTGATACAATATATAAATAATGTGGTAGCGAAAGGTGCTTCTTATTTTGAAGGAAAAGCATCTTCCAGTTTTGGTGTGTTAACTGCTGTTGAATGGAATAACATGATGTACAAGCATCTGAATCATCACTTAACACAGTTTGGTGTATAATGCCATTGAGCATGCATCAATGATATTCTTATTTGCAAAATATAATAAAAATGACAGCAGTAATTTTCTGCTGTCATTTTCATATAGATATTATTTTTTCTTAGTTTATTCTGCCTAAGATAAGCTGGTCGCCGGAAGGCAAGGTTAAGCGCAATGCATCGCCGCTGTCTGTAATAAAAAACTGTACATCAGCTTCTTCACCATCCACTTTCAGACTGATAACACCACTGCTTTTTGCAGACCAGGTGAAATTTGTAACGGTTTCATTAAAAATTTGAGTTGCACCATCATCTAATCTGAATCTGCGTTCAGAGCCTGTTCCGTCTGCGTTAAATGTTTCCTGTATCACTGAAACATTATTACCTAAGAACGTTTGTTTTTCCCATTTTCCCAGTAAGCGTTGGTCTATTCCGGAAGTTGGATTGAGGTTGTCTTTTTTGCAAGAGGTGGTGCCGGTTAAAGTAAAAGCACAATATGCATATTGCTAAGATTGCCTTTGCGAGTTTGGTTGTAGTTTGAATTGTTTTCATTGTTATTGTTTTTTATTTTTAAAATAATTTTCCAAATGATAAAACCTGTCCGCTTGGCAAATGCAGCTCCATTTTGGTGTTGGCAGCATTTAAAAATTGGTAAGGAACATCACCTTCTTCGCCATTGGATACTTTTATATGCAGTACACCTTCGCTTTTTACAAACCATTCAAATGAAACAATTCTTTCATTCTGAACAACACCTCTGTTAGACGTAAAATGTCTTTCAGCGCCTGTTCCATCCGCTTTAAATGTTTCTTCTGTAAAGTCCTGTATTCCATTCCCGTTTAATACAGTGATGGTGTGTGACCAGTTGCCTACTAATTTCTGATCAATTACTTTTTGAGGAGCAACGGCTGTAACGGCTTCTTTTTTACAAGAGGTAGTGCCTGTTAAGGTAAAGAAGGCGATACAAATAAGTGCGATTGATTTTACTACTGTGTTCATTGTTGTTATTTTTATTGATGAATAATTTGATGATGTAAAATTCTACAAAATCAAATGCTGAAACATCAATAGAAACAATGAAGAAAAAAGTTCAGGGTTTTCCGCTAGGTGTGGAATGTGTTAAATGGGATAAATTATGTGGAAGTGTATTTTGTGTGTTATTTACTTTTTTATTTTCTTCTAGCTTATGCCAACTCGATATTTCGTTTAATTCTAAAATTATCGAGTCTGCACTAATAGTTGAAAATAATGTTTTGACTATCATACTAACATTCTCTATAATTAATACAGAATTATTTCCTGTTTTTTTTATAAAAACAATAGAATCCTTAAATTGAAAGAACATAAAGTCTTCTAAACAGTTCGTTTCTTTTATTTTTTCTAACAAAGATTTATTTTTCTTGCTTTGTTGTTTTAATGAAAATAACAAACATAATTCATCATCTTCTGAAGCTTCTAAATATTGTAGTTGCTTATCAGTCATAATAAGAAAGGTTCCATTAAAATCTGGAATGTTAATCTTCAAGTTCAAAATATTACCTAGCCCAATGTTATTAATATAATTATCGACTAAGGTTTTAAGTTGATGTATGTCATTCATAAAGCTTATTTATTCTTTTAAACTTACGAATGCAAGGACCTGTTCTCTGTAGCAGCCAACGCGGCTTCTTTCAGCGCTTCGGTATATGTTGGATGTGCGTGTGAAATGCGTCCGATATCTTCAGCACTTGCACGGAATTCCATCGCAACCACCGCTTCTGCAATTATATCTGCGGCACGTGCACCAATGATGTGTACGCCTAAGATTTCGTCTGTTGTAGCATCTGCCAATACTTTTGCCAAGCCGTCAATGTCGCCGCTGGCACGTGCTCTGCCTAACGCACGGAATGGAAACGAACCAACTTTATACGCAATGCCTTTTTCTTTCAATTGGTTTTCCGTTTGTCCAACAGCAGCCACTTCCGGCCACGTATAAACCACACCAGGAATTAAATTATAATTGATATGCGGTTTTTGTCCGGCAATTACTTCTGCCACAAACACGCCTTCTTCTTCTGCTTTGTGTGCTAACATTGCACCTTGTATCACATCGCCGATAGCATAAATATTTGGAACAGCAGTTTGCAAATGCGCGTCCACCGGAATTTGCTTGCGTTCATTCAGCGTGATACCGATATTTTCTAATCCAAGATTATCTGTATACGGTTTTCTGCCAATCGCTACCAAGCAATAATCTGCATCAATCTTTATTTCCTGTTCTTTTTTATCCGATGCAGATACCGTTACCGAATCGCCGTTGTTGACAGCACCGGTTACTTTGTGCGACAAATAAAATTTCACGCCTAGTTTTTTCAGACTGCGTTGTAATTCTTTTCCCATATCATCATCCATTGTCGGAATGATTTTATCCATAAATTCTATGACGGAAACTTGTGTTCCTAAACGTTGATATACAGAACCTAATTCCAAGCCAATCACACCACCGCCAATAATCACCATTGATTTCGGTAATTCTTTTAACGATAACGCTTCTGTAGAAGTAATGATTCTTGTTTTGTCGATTGGTAAAAAAGGCAATACAGTTGGTTTAGAACCTGTCGCGATAATAGCTTTAGATGTTTCAATTTGTTCTTCTGCGCCATCTTGTTTTTTAATAGAAATCGTAGTTGCATTTACAAATGAACCATGTCCGTTATACACCGTAATTTTATTTTTCTTCATCAGGTAATCGATACCAGCGGTGTTGGCGTCCACTACTTTTCCTTTGCGTGCAATCATTTGCGTGAAGTTCACCGTTGGTGTTTCTGATAAATCGATTCCGTGTTCTTTAAAGGCATGTGTGGCATTATGATAATGTTCGGAAGAATCCAGCAATGCTTTGGATGGAATGCAGCCAACATTTAAGCAAGTGCCACCAAGCGTGTTGTATCTTTCAATGATAGCAGTTTTAAAACCTAATTGTGCTAAGCGTATTGCGGCAACATATCCACCAGGACCTGAGCCAATAACTGTAACGTCGTATTTTTCCATGATAATTTGATTCTGTTAGTATGAACAACAAAAATAGGCTATAAAAAATTCAAAAAAAACAAGATTTAATAGATAATTCTGATAAACCGATAAATGAATCGTTAATTGATGCCAATTTTTTCTTTCATCCATAAATAAGGTGTGTAATTTAAAAACATTGGAATGTTGGCTTGGATAATTTTATAATTAGCATCTTGTATTTCTTTTATAGCCTTTTCAGTAAATTTTTTCTTCCAGCCAAAAGCGTTAATATTTTTAATGCAGACAAACATGAAATATGTTACTTAACTAAATTGCGTATCAATTTCAGTCATAAGTTTGGAGCGTTGCAAATTTTGGATTTCAGTAAAAGCTAATTCAAATTCTTCTTTCATCAAAAAATAAATGCAATAAAAAAAACGATAAAAAATACGTTCAAAAGGTTGCAAAGTTTCAAAATCTATAGCTAATAAAGCGCCTAATTTTTCTATATAATTCAAGTAGCATGCAACTACAATTTCCTGTGTTTTAAATTGACTAAAAGATTTTATTTTATATCTAAAAAGATTTATAGCTTTTTGCATTTCTTCTTCACACTTTTTGTATTGTTTTAGTTTATTTAAATTAGTAATGTAATTTAATGTTAGTGCAATATTTTGTTGTGTAATTTCTGTTGGAATTGTATTGAATAAAATAGAAAAATAATAATCAGATTTTATGTAATTAGTTCTGATAGAACAGATAGTTGCTAAATTGCCAAGTGTGAAGCAATACTCATTTTGTATATAAGTATTTTTAGTAGAAATTTGCTGTAATAAATTATATACATTTTCCCATTCTTCTATAGTAGAGTTGTCGTAATTTTTATAAGCATTTGCATAAGCAATATGGTAATCAGTAAATGAGTTTTTATAATTATCTGTATCAATTTTAAGAACATCATAAGAAAAATTAGTTTTCACAATTTGGTTGTCTAATTGTTTTTGTTGAAATAAAACATGTGATTTTAATAAACATAATTTACTGTATTGCTCACTAATATATTGCTGTAAACTATCTTCAAATAATTGCTGATTCAATTGCATTAATTTTAAACGATCTGCATAATTTGGAGTATTTAAACGAATAAAATCTGCATAAGCAAAACTATTTTCGATAGTGTTTTGTATCTCGTTATGTTCCGTATTATAATTTGATATTTTTTTAAATATAGATTGATATTCGTCTGTTATTTTTAATTGGTGATACAGCTTTAATTTTAGCTGATTTATGTAATTTTCTGGTAGCTCTTTTGTTTCTTCTTGTATATAAATTTCTTCGATTTTATCTTTCAATAATTTTAATTCATTGCGCAATAAAAAGTCATTTTCTTTCGTCCATTTTTTCTTAAAAAGTTTTAAGAAAATTTCTGATTTAGAAATTTCAACATCATTTTTTGTATTTATTAGCCATTTAAATAACTGAAGTAATGATTGTCTTTTTTCTTGTTTTAAAGCAATAGAAATTAATTTTTCTTGTTGCTCATTTAATGCATGAATTATTCTTACTGTTATCAAATCTTTCATTACATTCTTTTTGATTTAATTAATTGATTTACAAGTCTTTTGTATTGTAATATTAAATAAATATACAAAGATTTTCATTACAAAATAGCTGAGATTGATTTGTGTCGTTATAGAAAATACTTCAACTTTGAAATATCAAAAAATAAAACAATAATTATGAAAAGATCAATCTATTCGACTATTTTATTACTAATAATAGGAATATCTTTAATTTCTTGTAAAAAAGACAAAACAGCAATAGAAGAACCACAAATACAAATTTTGGCGGGCGGCACTTTTACTTTAGTATTAAAAACAGACAATTCGCTTTTTGGTTGTGGTGGGAATGATTATGGGCAATTAGGTAATGGTACAAATACAAATAGGAATACTTTAATAAACATAGCAGATGGTATAAAATCTATTAGTGGTGGAGGATACCATACGCTAGTATTAAAAACAGATAATTCACTTTGGGCTTGTGGCTATAATGTTTATGGTCAATTAGGAGATGGTACTAATACAAATAGGAGTAGTTTGGTAAAAATAGCAGATGGCATAAAATCTATTAGTGCAGGAATTTTTTATACGCTAGTATTAAAAACAGATAATTCGCTTTGGGCTTGTGGTAGAAATGATAATGGACAACTTGGCGATGGTACAACAACAGATAAGAATA
Organism: Saprospirales bacterium; assembly: GCA_016711605.1. Classification (GTDB taxonomy): domain Bacteria; phylum Bacteroidota; class Bacteroidia; order Chitinophagales; family JADIYW01; genus JADJSS01. The sequence continues at coordinate 19,364 of JADJSS010000041.1, read as the reverse complement.
GTTTAGTAAAAGTAGCAGATGGTATAAAAGCTATCAGCGCTGGTTCTCGTCATACTTTAGTGCTAAAAACAGACAATTCACTTTGGGCTTGTGGTAATAATTATTATGGACAATTAGGCGATGGTACTACAACAAATAGGAATAATTTAATAAAAATAGCAGATGGAATAAAAAATATCAGTACTGGTGAATCTCATACTTTAGTGCTAAAACTAGACAACTCATTTTGGGTTTGTGGCTATAATTCTTTTGGACAATTAGGAGATGGCACTACAACAAATAGTTCTAGTTTAGTAAAAATAGCAGACGGTATAAAAGCTATCAGTACTAATAGCAATCACAGTTTTGTATTAAAAACAGATAATTCGCTTTGGGCTTGTGGTAGAAATGATAATGGACAATTAGGTGATGGCACGACAACAAATAGTCCTAGTTTAATAAAAATAGCAGATGGCATAAAAACTATTTGTGCTGGAAGATACCATTCGCTTGTAGTAAAATCTGATAATTCAATTTGGAGCTGTGGTTCTAATTTAGACGGACAGTTGGGTGATGGTTCAAACTCAAATAGAAATTCATTTGTACCAATTACTATACCTTAGTTAAAACTCAAAAAATAATGATATTTCAAAATAATACAAATGACAAAACTATGAAAAAAATTAAATCAATAATTATAATAACTATTGCACTTTGTACAATATCATGTGCATCTTGTTCTAAAGATTCAAAAAAAACTAGTTCAGCTGGAAAAAATTTTTTAAGCTTTAAAATTGACGGTGTGCTTTGGGAATCTAAAGCAGATAAAGTATTTGGAAGTTATCACTTTAATGAATCTCTTGGTAATAAATTATTACAAATTTCAGGTAGCAAAGGCGATGCACCAAACGACCAACCTTTTAACATTAATATTTATAATACTTTAGCTGAAGATACATACACCTTTAATCAGGATAATCCAGATAATAGTGTTGCACAAATAGCTCAACTTTCTGAAACAAAAGTTTTATGTGGTGGCTCTGGATATGACTATGATTTTACAGTAGTGGTTACAAAAGTTTCAAAAACTCCACAGATTGTAGAAGCCACATTTAATGGAAGCATGGCTTGTAGTGATGGCAGCACAATTAGAATCACAGACGGAAAATTTTCTTATCACGAATAAAAAATAGAATATGAAAACATCAAGATTAATTTTATTTATCGGAATAACATTTCTGTATATAAGTTGCAAAAAGGAAAAAGAAACAGACAATCCAAATATTATTCATCGTGTAATTAATAAAGAGGTAATTTCAAAAGGCGATTTTTCTTCGGATTACACAGAAATTGATATCGACGACAATAGCGTTGTAGATTATATATTGGAAATTAAATTGCAAAAATTCTCCAAAAGTACACGCTTTCTTGGCATGATAACAGGAAACGAAAGTTTAGCAACAGCTGCTAGCAATGAAGATCCATTTATTGTAAATAAATTGAGTAAGAATTCAATAATAAATAGTACTTCAACTATTTGGACTCAATTGTCTTTTCTTGCAAATTATAGTAACGATTTAATTTCAACTATTAAAGAAGATGGATATGCTGGAAATGGTGATGTAATAGTTGGTGTAAAATTTCTAATAGATGGAAATACACATTTTGGTTGGATAATTATGAATACTTCAGTTAGTTATAAATATGCAATTGTTAAAGAAGTTGCTTATGATATTCGTCCAAATATTGCAATAAAAGCAGGAGAAAAATAAAATGTAATACAAATAATTTTCTCTAATGTTCAATATTTAATTAAAAACTTCTAAGCAAAAAATTTCATCATCAAAAAAATAAATAATTATGAAAAACTATAAATTACTTCTTTTAATCGGCGTTGTCACATCAATTTTATTGATAAATGGATGTACTAAAGACGCTGCACCTATTTCTCCTTCGTTAAACACTCCAAACTTTGTTTGTGCGTATAATATTTACCCAAAAATCGGATTTGCATTTTACGATTTGAATCATGATGAAAATAAGGATAAAAAATATTTTATAGCTGAGCTAATGTATCAAGGTTCAGATACAATGAAAATTATTGACGGACCTTTTCCAATTACTAAACTAGCATCAAATTGGCCATCTCAGGTAAAGGATATTGGCATGGATAATAATTCATATTGGATAGTTTCAGCATCTATGGGAATTAAAATAACATCAGGTATTGCACAATATGATTCGATAAGTATTCTTGATGGTAATCCTGGTACTTTAAGTCTTTTTGAGGATCCAAGTTATGCTCGTTCAATGGCAGGAAAAACTCCACAAGGATGGACTTTAATTCAAGTGCCAAGTGGTGTTGGAGGTTCAACTCCGATGTATCCTATATTCTATTTTAAAGAAGGTTATTATGTAGATAAACCTTATAGCTGGTCAGCTATAGAATCAGCACCTATTGCAAGCCTAGTGCCAGGTGGTGCTGCCGCTAAGTATGATTGGGCAAATATAGATAATGTTATATCATTTGCAAATGATGCTACTGGAAATTTTAGAACACACCTTTTTTTCGATTTTAAAAATTGGCGGTATTTTTCTTGGGAAGAAAGTTGTGCAGTTGGTTGTACTGAACGAAAACTTACATTGAGTGAATATAAAAGCTTAGATGGGCTTTTAAAGTGGCCTGAAGGTTGGGGCAAACCATAAGGTTGTTTAAATTAAATTTAAAATAAGAGACATTAATTACTTTTCAAAATTATAAACAATAAAACAAAATACTATGAAACAAATAAAATTATCAATTGCTTTTGTTTTTATTCTATTTTGTTTTACGTCTTGCATACCAACTGGTGGAACTCCAACGCCAGTAAATAATGCAACTATTACCATAAAAGGCAAAAATATTATTGCACCTTGTGGCGATACAATCATTCCAAAAGGTGTTAATTATGCTGTGTATGGTTGGGGTTGGAATACATCGGAAAATTTGTTTCCTGAAATAGCAAAAAGTGGTGCGAATTGTGTGCGCATTGTTTGGTACAAAACAAATGCTGCTCCAGCGTATGCAAATCTTGCATTATTAGATTCTGCTTTATCAAGATGTATTCAACAAAAAATGATTCCAATTTTAGAGTTGCATGATGTAACTTGTCTTGATGATACAAGTTCAATAATTGCAACAACAAATTGGTTTACACAAGCAACTGTAAAACCAATACTTTTAAAATATCAAAAATGGTTGATGATAAATCCTGTGAACGAAGCTGGTTATGTTGCGTGGAATAGCAATAACGAAACAAGATTTAAAATTATGTATCAATCAATTATTGCAAATTTTAGAAATGCTGGATTAAATATGCCATTAGTTTTAGATGCATCAGACTGCGGTCAACATCTTAATCTTTGGAAAAATATTGGAGCAACTTTACAAAGTTTTGATCCAAAACATAACCTCATTTTTTCTGCACATACTTATTGGACAAGTTATGCAAATACTACAACTGCAATAACTACTTTATTAAATGATGCAGCTACTTGGAATATCCCTATTTTATTGGGTGAAATTGCGAATAAGCAAGATGACAATGCTGGAAATTGTATTTACGATTTACCATTAACTACAGTAATGCAAATTGCAAATAACAATAATATTGGTTACTTAGCTTGGGTTTGGACACAAGATAATTGTGGTGCAAGACAAATGACTACAAATGGAAATTTTTCATCGCTTACTGCTTATGGAAATACCATAGTAAATTCATCAGGTTATGGAATTAAATTTGCAAAAAAATCTAAATGCTGGTAGAATAAAAAATGGCTATTAATTATTAATAGCCATTTTATTTTTTACAATTCCAACAATGCTTTCACTGGATCTGTTCCGTACAACATCTTTTCAGGATTTTCTAAAAAGTCTTTTACCATCACCAAAAATCCAACACTTTCTTTTCCATCTACAATTCTATGGTCGTATGATAAAGCCAAATACATCATTGGTTTTATTTCTACTTTACCGTTGATTGCCATTGGTCTATCTTGTATTTTATGCATGCCTAAAATTGCACTTTGTGGTTGGTTGATAATTGGAGTTGATAACAAAGAACCAAACACGCCACCATTAGTAATTGTGAATGTTCCGCCTTCCATATCTTGAATGCTTAATAAGCCGTCACGACCCAATAACGCTAGTCGTTTCACTTCTTTTTCTACACCAGCAAATGATAAACTTTCTGCATTTCTAATTACTGGAACTACTAAACCTTTTGGTGTAGAAACAGCAATTGAAATATCTACAAAATCATGGTAGATAATATTTTCATCATCTATATAAGCATTGATAGCTGGATATTTTGTAAGTGCCAATGCACACGCTTTTGTAAAGAATGACATGAAGCCTAAACCAATACCATTTTTTTCTTCAAAAGGTTTTTTATATTGCGCTCTTATTTCGTGAATGCGTGTCATGTCAACTTCATTAAAAGTAGTCAACATTGCTGTTTCATTTTTTACAGTTACTAATCTGCGAGAAATAGTTTTTCGCATACGCGTCATTTTCTCTGTTCTTTCGTTTCGAGAAAAGTCACCATTACTTTCTCAATCGGTTGACAACCGTTCTTTTGTTTTTCTGTTTTGTTTCTGACGACTCTGGACTCACGACTTTTCTACTTTCAACGCATCTTCTTTTGTAATTCTTCCATCAACGCCAGAACCTTGAACATCTTTTGTGTCAACACCTTTTTCATCTAATATTTTTTTAGCTGCTGGCGATGGTGTTCCTGTTGCATAAGTCTTTGGTCGACAGTCGATAGTCCATTGTCAGATGTTTCTTTTTATCAACTTCATCTTTCTTTCTTCGGCTTTTACTTCTTCTTTTTTCTGTGAACTATCGACTGTGGACTGTGGAGTAACAACTGCTGACTTTTCCGGTGCTGCAGCATCCGTGTCGATATATGCTACCAATCCGCCAATCTTAATATCATCGCCTTCTTTGGCAACACGTGTAATCACACCAGCCACTTCCGATGGCATTTCAAACGTTGCTTTGTCGGATTCGAATTCTGCTAAAGGCTGGTCGAGTTTTTACGTAATCGCCATCTTCCACTAACCAGGATGATAAGGTTACTTCTGTTACGGATTCGCCAACAGTTGGTACTTTTATTTCTATTTTGCTCATTGTTTAGATTGTTTGATGTATGGATTCAAGATTATTTGACAAATTTAATGTTTATGCAGTTTATGGATAATTGATTTTTCCTATAAGCTAATAAGCATTAACTAAACGCCAGTTCCACCAATGCTTTTTGTTCTTTTTCATGCAGTTTGCTGAAACCGGTTGCCGGTGATGCCGCCTGCGGTCTTGCGATGCATTGTAAGTATTTTGCTTTATTGTAATTTAATAACAAGAAACCATAAGCACCCATATTGATAGGTTCTTCCTGTACCCAATGGAAAGTGGCTTTGCCGTATTTCTTAATGATAGCATCTAATTGTTTGTCTGCCACCGGATACAATTGTTCTACTCGCACAATAGCAATATCCGTTCTGTTATCTGCTTCTTTCTTTGCTAATAAATCGTAATAGATTTTTCCGGTACAGAACAATACTTTTTTTACTGCGTTTGCTTCTGTTGTATTTTCATCGTCTATTACTTCCTGGAATTTTCCTTCATAGATTTTTGAAATATTATCTACACATTTCGGATGACGCAGTAAGGATTTCGGCGACATATTAATCAATGGTTTTCTGAACGACCAGGCCAATTGTCTTCTGATTAAATGAAAGAAATTGGCTGGTGAAGTAATATTAGTTACTACCATATTATTCTCACCACATAGCTGCAAGAAGCGTTCAAGTCGTGCAGAACTATGTTCCGGTCCGGCGCCTTCATAGCCGTGTGGTAATAACAATACTAAGCCACTTTGACGATTCCATTTCGTTTCGCAGGAAGCAATAAACTGGTCGATGATGATTTGCGCGCCGTTATCAAAATCACCGAACTGTGCTTCCCAGATAGTTAGCGGTGCCGGCGAAGGCAGTGAATATCCAAACTCAAAACCCAATACACCATATTCAGATAAATGGGAATTGAAAATTCTGAAAGTTCCCTGTTTGCCGTCTTCTGCAATATGTTGTAAACGATTGTATTCTTCATTCGTTACTTCATCATATAAACAAGCATGACGATGCGAAAAGGTTCCACGCTTGACATCTTCGCCACTTAAACGTACATCTTTACCATCTAATAAAATAGAACCATATGCTAATAATTCTGCAGCTGCCCAATCCACCGTATTGTTTTCTCGCATCAGTACACGACGTTGTTCCAGGTATTGCTGTATCTTTTTTAGAGGTTTGAAACCTTCAGGAACCTTTACCAGTGCTTTGATAATTTTCACTAAATTATCTTTAGAAATTTTTGTTTCCGGAGAAGATTCAAAATCTTCATTGGTTGCTTTGCGCAATGCTTTCCAAGCTAATTCAGTCGGTTGCGGATTGTATTTCTTTTCCTGTTGTTTGTAATCATTGAGTCGAGCCTGCAATTCTGACCAGAATTCTTCTTCCATTTTTTTGCAAATTCAGCTTCTGCAACACCCCATTCGTACAGTTTTTCTGATATAAATCCCGAACACCTACATGATCTTTAATGATTTTATACATCTGCGGTTGAGTATAAGATGGATCGTCACCTTCGTTGTGACCCCATTTTCTATAACATACCATATCCACAAATATATCTTTATTAAAACGCTGACGATATTCTGCTGCTAATTCAGCTACATACGTTACACATTCCACATCATCGCCGTTTACATGAAAAACAGGTGCCTGAATGGTAGATGCGATGGATGTACAATAGTTTGATGTTCTGGCATCATCGAAATCTGTGGTAAATCCGATTTGGTTGTTGATGACAAAATGTATAGTTCCGCCTACGGTATAACCTTTTAACGATTGCATTTGCAACACTTCATATACAATACCTTGTCCGGCAACTGCCGCATCACCATGAATGGTAATAGGTAAAATTTTATCGTAATCTTCGTCGTAGATGGCATTTGCCTTTGCTCTGCAATAGCCTTGTACTACAGGATTTACGGCTTCTAAGTGAGATGGATTTGGTAGTAATTTGATATACACTTCTTTGCCATCCATTGTGTCATACTGAGAAGAATAGCCTAAGTGATATTTTACATCACCGGTTCCGGTTGAAAAATCATTAGGTGCGATGCCTTCAAATTCAGAGAACACCTGCTCGTATGTTTTTCCTACAATATTGCACAATACATTTAAACGACCGCGATGTGCCATACCGATAACAATTTCCTGTACACCGTGGTTGGCGGCAACATTTATCATAGAGTCTAATGCCGGAATGGTAGATTCGCCGCCTTCTAAGGAGAATCGTTTTTGACCGATATATTTGGTGCCTAGAAATTTTTCCAATACTTCACTTTCGTTTAGCTTGGATACAATTCTTTTTTCTTTTCTATCGGATGCTCATAAGCTACATAGCCATGCTCGATTTGTTCTCGCAGCCAGGCACGTTCGTCTCTGTCGAGCACATAATTATATTCCCAACCGATGGTGCGGCAATAAATCTGTTTCAGTCGTGAAATGATGTCTTTCAGCTTTGCCTTTCCGATACCTATTTCTTTTCCGGCATGGAATTCCGTTTCCAGATCTTCTTCTGTTAAATTGAAATAATGCAATTCTAAGTCGGCATGTCGGTCTCTGCGTGGACGCAAAGGGTTGGTATTGGCTAATAAGTGGCCTTTATTTCTGTAACCGCTGATCAGTTTAAGGACTTTAAATTCTTTGGGTGAAACGACTTCGATATTTCCTGAAGCTGTTGCGCCATTCAGTTGCGCGCCGTTTTCACCATATTTGTAAGCCAGGTCGAAGCCGGCAAAGAATTTTTTCCATTCCGGATCAACAGAATTCTGGTCTTTTAAGTAATCCTGATAAAGAGCATCAATGTAGCTCGGGTGTGCATTCGATAAAATCGATAAATCTTCCATGTTAAGTATATATTAATCAGAGTGCAAATATCGCGCTTTTGAATACAAAAAGGTATTAAAAAGCGTTATTTTATATCTATAAGCGAAGAATTATGCAAAAAGTTCAGAATTAACCTAAAATTCACTTTTTTTAATCTAAACGTTTGATTATCTTTGCACACTCAAAAAGAAAAAATGGCACATCATAAATCGGCAAAAAAGAGAATCAGACAAACGGCTAAGAAACGATTAGCAAACCGTTATTATGGAAAAACCACGAGAAATGCATTACGCAAATTCTTAGGTTTAACCGATAAAGCTGAAGCAGAAAAAACAATGGGAAGCGTTGTATCTCTGGTAGATAAATTAGCTAAAAGAAACCAAATCCACGATAACAAAGCAGGACATTTGAAGTCTCAGGTGATGCTGCATTTGAATGGATTGAAAAAATAGTTGAAAAATAATTCCGTATTTTTTATGGAAAATGAGTGATTGGTGTATCTCAATGGTACACCAATTTTTGTTTTATGCAAACAGATAACAAACTCACCATTAAATGCTGGGCGGAAGAAGACCGGCCAAGAGAAAAACTTCAGCTAAAAGGTAAACACAGCCTTTCAGATGCCGAATTAATTGCCATTATTATTGGTTCCGGCAATGCCAAACAGTCCGCAGTAGAACTTTCCAGACAGATTTTAGCTTCCGTACAGCATGACTTATTTCAACTAGGCAAGAAATCCATTCAGGATTTGATGCAATTCCATGGAATTGGCGAAGCAAAAGCCATTTCGATTGCTGCCGCGTTGGAATTGGGAAGGCGAAGAGCGCAATCAGAAGCAAAACCGCAGGAGAAAATAATCAACCACAAAGCCGTTTTTGAAATGCTGTCGCCGATTTTGTCGGACTTGCCGCACGAAGAATTTTGGGTGGTTTACCTCAACCGAAATAACCGGTTTATATCCAAACATAAAATCAGTAGTGGCGGCGTTTCCGGCACGGTTGCCGATATGAAAATGATTTTCAATATAGCCATCAGGGAACTGGCAAGTTGTATTATTCTGTGTCACAATCATCCTTCGGGAAATCTGAATCCAAGCGAAATAGACATACGATTAACACGAAATGCCGTGGAAGCAGGGAAAATGTTAGAGATTGCCGTTTTAGATCATATTATTATTGCACAGCAAAGTTATTGCAGTTTTCGAGAGCAAAACTTACTTTAATTAACTCAATAGCAACACCATATACACATCCTTTCGTTGTAACATTCAGCTAATCAGCGTATCTTTGCAGTTCATTAGTATTAAAAATTTTTATGGAAGGATTTAGAGCCTTAGGCTTAAGCGACGACATCTTAGACGCGCTAGAAAAAAAAGGGTACGAAGTACCCACCCCAATTCAGCAACAAACTATACCACTTTTATTAAACGGTGATTTAGATATTGTAGGACAAGCACAAACAGGAACAGGAAAAACTGCAGCATTCGGTTTACCAATTTTAGAAAGATTTGACCCAACGCAAAAAAGCGTACAAGCATTAGTATTGGCACCAACGCGCGAGTTAGCGATTCAAACGGCAGAAGAAATCAAAAGTTTCAAAGGTTCCAAAAAAATCTGGATAACCACCGTTTATGGCGGTGCGCCAATCAGCTCGCAAATGCGCGAACTGGAAAAAGGAACACACGTAGTAGTTGGTACACCAGGTCGTGTGATTGATTTAATTGAAAGAAAGAAATTAAAACTCGAAGACGTAAAATACGTAGTGTTAGACGAAGCCGATGAAATGTTAAACATGGGTTTCATCGACGACATCGAGTTGATTTTAAAATCTTGTAATGAAAGCCGCAGAATGTTGCTGTTTTCCGCTACGATGCCTGACAGAATTTTATCCTTAGCGAAACGCTACATGGGAAAATTCAATATGGTGCAGATTGCCAAACAGGAAATCACAAACGTAAACATCGAACAATCTTATTTTGAAGTGCCGGACAGAGATAAATTTGATGCTTTGTGCCGTGTGTTGGATGTGGAGGAAGATTTCTACGGTATTATTTTCTGTAATACAAAAGCGGAAGTGGTGGAAATTGCCAATCACTTAAATGATAAAGGTTACAGCACAGATGCATTGCATGGCGATATTCAACAGAATTTACGCGAGAAAGTAGTAAAGCAATTTAAAACCAATAAATACGGTGTGTTGGTAGCTACAGATGTGGCTGCACGTGGTATTGATATTTCAGATTTAACGCACGTAATTAATTACGGTTTACCGCAAGATCCGGAATCTTATGTACACAGAATCGGAAGAACAGGACGTGCCGGAAAATTAGGAAAAGCGATTGCTATTATTTCGCCATCAGAAAAAAGAAAATTAATTTTTGTGGAGAGAATCTCTAAAGCAAAAATGAAAAAAGGTAAATTACCTGATGCAAACGATATGGTGAAAATTAAAACACGTCGTTTAACAGAACACGTGGAAACCATCATAGGCACTGAGCATTACAGCGAATACTTAGAGTTGGCATCGCAAATTTTAGGTGAAAATGAACCACAGGTTATTGTTGCAGCATTGATAAAACATTTTGCAAAAGATGAGTTGAATATTTCTGCTTACAAACAAATTAAAGAAGCTGCTCCAAGGGAAGAGTTTGGTAGAAATGACCGTTTTGCGAGCAGAGACAGACGTGATGATGGTCGTGGAAGACGTGATGACAGAAGAAGTGACGACAGAAGAAGCGATAGCAGACGTGACAGCGGAAGCAGAGATGCCGCGCCACGAAGAAGAAATGCATCTTCTACACGGTTGTTTTTTGCCAAAGGCAGAGCAGATGGCATGACACCACGTGAATTACTGGAAGAATTAAAATCAACGGCTGGAATAGAATCCAGAAGAATTGATGATATCAGAATTTTGGATAACTTTTCTTTCTTCGCCACTAACAGCGATGATGCTGAGCAAATTTTAGCTGTGTACAAACGTAATAAAGGTGCAGGCAAACCAATGGTAGACCGCGCAAGAGAAAGAGAAGAGAGATAATTTTTCTTAATAAAAAAACGAAGCCTTTCGGCTTCGCTTACAAAAAATGAATAAAATGCTCACCAATCAAAGTGAGCATTTTTTCTTTGATTTAGTTAATTTGGTATTCTACAATAGGCATGTAATCACCTAAAGATGATGTTGTTAAAACTGCACCAATATTTTTTGCATAATAATATTGAGTTTTCATGCCTGATGGAATAATGTTTCCATTCATTGAGAAAACGCTTTCACCTTCGATCAGCATTACATCATTGAAAACTTTCCCTTCAATTTCTTTGCTAGCTGCAATTTCTATTACATTCATTTTTAGAATACTATCAATGCCATTTGCCTTGTATTTTATTTCCAGGTATCACCAACTTTTGAGTTGTCGATAAAAGTTGGTTGAAAATTACCAGCTTCAAAACTATCAGAAAAGTGAGTGCCATTTTCTAATTTTACTTTTGATGTTTGATTACCAGTACTACATGTTGCAATGTAATAATCGGCACCGCATTCTGTAATTTCATTGGTAAAAGAACCACCAGTTTTTAAGTTATACTTCCAAAAGTTTCCTTTTTGTATTGGATAATAAGTGTCTGCCATTTGTGTAGTTTATTGGATTAAAATTTTTTTAAAAGCAATTTATAGTTTTATGGTTTTTGTTGTTATAGTTTGATGATATAACCACCTGGCGCATCTACTTCGCCATCAATTACAAAAGTTTGTTCAGTAACGCCATCATTAATTATTATAGTAGCAGAAGCTGGTGGATTGGTGCCTTCGTTATCTACATTAATTCCAATCCAATTGTCGCCAGTTTCTAACGTTACATCAAAACATTTTTCAGCATTCAACAAAAGTAATCGTTGATTAATGCATTGCCATTAAACAATAAGTCTATAATATCGCCATCTTCTACACTATTATCGTACACGCAGATAGAGATATTTTTATTTTCAACAGTAATAGTTCCTTGATTGCTAAAGTTAGAAGGCAATTTTGTTTGCACACTTTTGTCTTTTTTGCAACTTGTGCTGATGCTTGTAGCCAATACTAATAATAGCATTGGTAGAGAGAATTTAATTTGTTTTAACGTGTTTTTACTCATGAATTTAGTTTTTAAATTTTTGAGTTCGTGAATCTGTGATTTCATTTTTTTATAATTTTAAATGTGATAAATTTTTTTTTATAATTGGCTTATTTGTCATAGAATAAACCGCTATCGAAAGTGCCATTTTTAAAATCGTAATAAACACCAATGCAACCCCAATTGTACTGTAAATGATAGTGTCTGCCAGCAATTTTCATATTCCAAATAAAGTTGCTTTTGTCGTTCATTTGTTGCGCAATCCATTTGGTTTCTAAGTCGCGTTGGCTTGTCCATGCTTCTCTTTTTATGGGTTCGGTTTCTACTTGAAAGCTGATTTTTTTAGTTTTTCATCTTTAAATTCAAAACCAAATATTACATAGTATTCATCAATTTTGGTTTGTGGCAAAGAATAATAATCGTCTGCATATTCGCTTTGTCTAAATTTATCTTTACCAAATTTTTTGAGTAAATCATTTAATTTAGTTTCTTTAGTAACAACAAAACCATTGTTTAAAGTAAGTTCGCCAGTATCTTTATTTATAAGTTGCTTCATCGTTTTCTACTAAAAAATAATTTTTAAAATTCTTCGTAAGTAAAAGTTTCTTTGCTTTTATTGCCATCAATCACATTTGTTGAGGTGATTTCTTTTAATGGATAACCATTGAAATCTCCTTCAAATGTATAAGTACTTTGCTCATATAATTTCCTCCATTCCAATATGATATTTCAGCAGTTTCAATATTTGGTAATAAAGCATTTAGGCCATTGTTGTAATAAAATAAAAAGCCAGTTACAAAAGCTTCGGCTTCAAACCCGGAAATTAAAAAAGGATTTTTTATAGTTGATGAAAGTTTATAACGAGCTGATATCTCTTCTGGAGTTGAAAGTGGTTTATAGTATGACAATACAGAATCACCTTTGTATTCATTTCTGAAATAACTTCCATCAGCATAAATTTTCTTATCTATTAAACCATTGCTATTGTAAGTAAGTTGAGTATTTCCACCTGGTGTTGTATAGCTTGTTATTTTGTTGCCTGTCCAGTTTATTTTGTAATAGTAAGTTAAAGTTCCTGATGCATTTTTTCTATAATACTATCCAATTGATTAGAAGAATTGTATATACAATATTGTGTTTGGTATAGTGCATCATTAATTTCTGTAATAACTTTAGAAATTTTGTTAGAGCTGTTGTATTCAATAATATATTTATATGAAGATGTTGGAATACGCGTGTAATAAACATGTGTGTACGTTTTTAAACGAGTTTGTTTTACTTTGTTTTCTTCTTTTTTGCAACTACTTATTACAATAGAAAAAAATGTTAGTATAAAAATTATTTTTTTCATGATTATATTTTTTAATTTTTATAAATAGTTAATTCGCCAGAAATAGTTGCTGTTGCATCTAGTTCGCCTTTGTTATACATCATGCTTGGTTGCAATGTAAGATTAGAGAAAGCGCATTTTATTTCATTGCCATTTACTACAAAATCTAACTTGCCTGTGTTGTCATCGCTTTCCCAAATCATAGTTGATGTACTTCGCATATCAGTATAACCAATCGTAACATGTGTTGCATCTTTGTCATCAATACTATATTTGGTTATTTTATAAGTTGATGTAGCATCAGGTAGTTTGTCATTTTTGAAACTTATGCTGAATAATTTTGCAGGAAAACTATCGTCAGGTATAGCAATTGTTAGCGTTCCCATAGATGTAACGGCACCGCAAACGCCATTTATTTCGAATGTTTTTCCGTTGCATTTTAAGGTGACTTTTCCTTTTCCTGCTTTTCCTTGTTCTGCGGTAGATGATTTTATTTCATCCATGTTTTGCTCGATAGTTGTTTCAGTACTATCTGTTTTATTTGGTTTGCAGGCAATAAAAAAGATGTTGCATGTAAATAGTAATAGGATTAACTTTTTCATTTTTTAATTCTTTTGAAGTTGATTAATTATTCTGTTCTCTGGAAATTAAAACTGCAATCACCAAAATACTGATTACCGCTACCACTTAATGGAAATAGCTCAGTTTCACCATCACCAGTTATTGATTTTGTCATTTTAATATTTCCAGATGTTACTGGAAATTCACCGACAGCATTGTCTGTTCTATTTCTTGCATAATAATCATCAGAAAACATCGTGATTACATATTCTTTATCTTTTGTAAGTTCTAACGGTGCAATTTCTTTTGTAATAAAACTATTAGCAGCTGTTACATTAATATACTCTACACGTAATTTTGCACGCGTTTCTTTGTCCCAAATAGCAACCTTTAGATTGTTGTTAGTTTCTGGAATTTTAACAACAATTGCATTTATTTTGCCTTTTACAAGTGGTGTGAAACTCATGCCTACCTGCGCAATTCCACCAAGTTCATTTATCCATGTGTATGTTTCTTGGAAATAAAACAATTGGGATAAAAAGCCATTTAAAGGATTCTCTTCACCATAAACAATAGGTGCTTTTGTTTCTTTTTTGCTACATGCACTAATTACAATTGTAAGTAGTAAAATGTGAATTAGATTTTTCATAGTTTTATAATCTTTGATGTTAGAAATTAATACTTGCACTATTTACAACTGGATTTGAAGTGCCGCCACCAGTTGATCTAATAAGATTGCTAATTGTAATTTTTTTACCTGAAACAGAAATAGTATGTGCACCAATCGGATCAGATGTAAACCATCTGATGCACCAACTTCACTTCGCTTGTACATTTAAGAATCAGCAACATCAAACGTGCCACCAGCTTCAGCTTCAGCTTGGTTGTGAAAAGTAATTTGTACAAATTTAAACGGATCATCTTGCTGACACACAATAGAATAGTTATCGTTCACAAAGGTTTGGTCTTCTGTTTCGCCAGAATAGGAAACACCATCTATTGAGAAAGTGCCTGTTTTTCCTGTGGTTCCATCTTTATCTTTTTTGCAAGATGTTGCTACGATTGCTAATGCAAAGAATAGCATGATTGAAAGTGTTTTGATTGTTTTAGTTGTTTTCATTTTTTGTAATTTATTTGTTAGAAAATTTAAAATATCTTGTTATATGCTTTTTGTAATGCTTCCGTTAATTGTGTGTTTTGCCATCGGTGTAATCTTCAAAAAATGATTGCGACATGCCAACGTTTACATCGTTTGTTGTGCCTGTGAAAAATACATTCGCGGTTTCATCAAACAGATACAGCCAGCAATCATACAATATTTTATCTTGGTCGTTAGCATCAACAACATCAAATAAAAGAACGTAACCATCTTCTATGTTGCCATCACCACATTGTTCTAATAAATGCTCAGGTGTTGTATATTCTTTTCCAAAGCCAGCTGTAGCACACATTGCCATTTGCTCTAGATAAATTGCTGATAATTCTTTATAGTTTTCACCAGTAATTTTTCTCTTATTTTTAAATATCAATTCCATTGCAGTCCTTTTTTTATGATTTTTGATGCGATTATTTTAAATTAATATTTGGTCCTACTTGGATAGCATTACAGCTTAGCGGATTTATGGTGTTTGTAAAATCATAATAGTATACAAAACCGGTTTGGTCTTTTACTTTTATTTCGATTTTATATCGTTTATTACTGATAAGTACATTTGCAGTTATTGCAGTACTGTCATCGCAAGAAGGTGCAGTTGTCCAAAAAACATCATCTACAGTGGATGTTGCTACCACTTCATTGTCTACATAAAATGTAAGTGTTTCAGCTCCATCATCTAAAAGATTTCGAGATGTTTCTTCATTAAACCAAAAAACCATTTTATGATATTCCAGAAATTCTGTTGGATCTTGTGCACAAGAACTTAGCAATGTCATAATTGTAATGAATAATGACATAAAACATGTTTTTCTGATTGCTTTCATTTTGTTGTTTTGTGATTTCATAGTTTTGTTTTTTGTTGATGTAAAGTTGCTGGTTTCTTGATGTTTACACAACCAAATTATTCTTGTTTTGTGAGTGTTCGATATTGTTTTTTGTGTGTATTTGTATGATATAGAATACTTTGCGTGTGTTTTTGCATGTATTTTTTAGTTTGTATTTAGCTTTAATTAATTTTAATATTGTTTTCGGCATTTCCTGATTTTGGATGCACACCCATAATCGCATCATTACATAATGTACAAACTAAACCAAGCTCTGAACCTACTTTGTTGTCTTTATAATCATGTATTATTATGGTAGCATCAAAATGAAATTTCTCTTTTAGCTTTTGTGGATTTAAAATTGCATCGTAGTAAATCCATTCTCTGCAATTCTTCGACCATACTTGACCTCTATACACTTCTGCAATGTTTTCACTCTTTAGAAAGTCTTCTAAAGATTTTAAATGAATGCACATGATTTTATTATTTTGTTTTCTTCACTGTTTTGCATAAATTTTTTCACCATTTTTTGGCGCAATTCCATTTGCAGTGAAACCACATTCGGTAATTTTTTCTACAATATCATTGTATGGTGTTCCGTCTGAACTGTAATCTAAGGTGATGGTTCCGTCAGTGGAAAATTTGACTTCGAATACACCATCTAATTTTTTTAGTTCATTTGTAATTCTGTCTTGTCCGGCTTTGCAAGTAGCATTGGTTCTAATAGTGTTGTTGTCTTGTGCTTTTACTGCAAATGATGCAGATAGTAAAAGCAATGTGATGAATATATTTTTCATTTTCTGTAAATTTTATTGTGATAAATTATTTTATGTTTGTTGTGGCTTTTTATTTATTTGCTAAAATCGAATGGCAATTCATTGCCGTTGTTCGATCCAAATTCATTAAAAAATGCGTTGTTAAAATCGATAGGTGTTGAGTTTATTTGAAACGATGGATTGTTTGTGTTTTTGTTTATTCTATCAATTATATATAGTTTTTGTCCATCAAAATCAAAGAAATAATAATTGTCTGGATTTGTTTTTTCGTTAGTGCAAGTAACTGCATCAATTGTTTTCCAAGGTATGTTTTCGCAAGTAGGACAAATATCTGACAAGTTATTTTCTAAAATTAAATCAGCACCAGTTCTAAATCCATAGTACAGATATTTCTGATTTGGAAAATCGTAAAAAATGTAAGTGCTTGTTTTTGAGTTGTTATCGTAAGCTTGCTCTAAAGAAAATGTAGCAGCACTAAATTTGCTAATTTTGTTAGATGTAATTGGCATATCTGGAAAATCACCTATAAAAGTGTTAAAGGTTTTAAATCCAACTGGATCACCTAAAGGCCATCTTAAATTACCTTGGTTATATACTTTGTCATCAGCAGGATCAAATAGTCTTACGTTTGTTGTAATAAACGAATTGGTATTATTGGTTGGTAATTCAAAAGCACTTGGTGTAATAATTCTTTCTAAATTAAATTTTGTATAGTCATCTGGCGACATTTGTACAATGCGCCATTCGTTGCCTTTTTTCTGATAAAAATCTAAGCTAACCATGTAGCCATCGTTGTCTGTTGTAATGTTTACTAGTTTTGTAAATTGCCAGCCTTCTGGTGTTGCGTTTTCTTTTTGCAAGAAACAAGAATTGTACTTGAGTAATATAACACTCAAAAAGTTTAGTAATTGATTTACTTGTTGACTTTGTTTTTAAATCGTTGAGTTTTTGGTAGATCGTTTTCATAATTCATTTTTTGTTGATGTAAAGTTGCATCAAACAGGAAAATGAAACAAAACGTAGTATTTTAATTTTGTGAGTAGCTATATTATGGATTACTGTTTTAAGCTAGTTGATGAAAAGTGTTTTTAAATTGATTTATGACTATGTTTTTAATAAGATTTAGCTCAATTTCATCTTTTATCCATAAATAAGTTGAAACTAATTTAAATTCAGCAGGTGCAGTTTTTTCAAATTCAAGAATGCCATCTTGCAATGTTTTATGTCTTTTTCTGGTCCATTTTTTGTAAACTATTTTTTGTGAACAGTATAGAGTCGTTTAAAAATAGGTAGCAACAGGTTGATAATATTGCATATTGTCAGAAGAAGATTTGCTTCGCAATAAACTATTGATAACAGAAAGAGCAGTCTCATATTCACTAATCAAATAAAAGTAGGCAGACTTTATCATCTTAAGTACATAGTTTTGAGGAAATGGTGCAGCATCTAAATCATAAGTAAGTTAAGTTAGTTTTTGGTGTCACGAAGAAATAAATAACACAATAATCTATTATATAAAGTAATTTTTTTATACAATGAGTTCTATATAGTAAATTCATTTTCTAATGTGTAATGCTTCTTTATATAAATTTTGCATTTCACTAAGTTGGTTATGTAGTTTACATAAAAAAACAGTTTTATTATGTACGTTTAATTTATCTGCATCTGCTTTGATTTTACTTAGTGTTTCGTGCCTCTAAAAAATGACCAAATGAAGAAATTTCTCTGCCTTTTCCCATTAAAACCAAAAAGCGAGCTTGTAAAAGTTTATTTTTCTTATATAGTGGTTCAATTATTTCTATGGCTTCATTCAAGTGTTTAAGTTGGTTTTCAAATGAATTTGGATCATCTGATATGGTAAACGATTGTGAAAAGTTATTAAAATTACTGATAGGATTTTTTCTAACACAATATGAAATTCATCTAATAGTAAAGTTTCTCGTTGTTCTAATTTGTGATTGTAAGATATCCAGTTATAATAGGAACTTTGCACATTCAATTTGGCACAATAAGCAGAAATCAGGTATCTTTAAACTTGCCTGCTGTCTTTAATTTGAGCTGGATATTCATTCATGCGTTTAATTAAATCCGGAACTTTATGATGTAAATTATTTAACTGTAATAAGCAAGCATCCATAACAAAGAATAGGATGCATAATCGTCTTTTTTTCTTCAACAAAGTTTCGTGCTTTTCATCCATGCCATCACTAAACTTTAATTTATCATACGCATGCATTAACAACCAATCATTATACGCTTGATTGTTCTTAGAAAATGTTCATTCTTTCTGAATTAAAAATGTTTCCAGTTCTTCTTCAGTATATACGTATTTCATTACGCCATAAATAATCATTTTTCTCAGAATAAGATTTGCAAATAATTTTTTAAATAATAAACTTTTATCCAGTTGTTCTTCATTTTTTTGCAATAGTTATAAAGCTTATAAAATTTCTGCATCGTTGTTTTTTAGAAACAGCAAAAAATTTCTGTATTTCTTTAGGATAGTGTAATTCAATCTTTTGAACTAACAGGATAACAGGATGCAGCATGATACAAAAATAAGAATTTTTGAGTTAGTAGGTATTAAATCCATAATAAAATACACTTGAATCCAAAATATAATACCGATTAA
>JADJSS010000040.1 GCA_016711605.1 Saprospirales bacterium | reverse complement strand
AATGAAAATTTATTTTACATTTGAAATGTGGTTTTCAAAAGAAAGTTTGTGCTTCAAAATCGCCAACTTTCTTTAGCCGCAAACCGTTATAAGTAATGGCTGCAGCATGTTTTAAAGCCCTGCGAACATGAAAATTATCATATTTAATAATCATTTACTACATTTGAGACTTAAAAACGAAATTTAGAAGTGATGAACAATAAAGACTTATTTATAAATGGCTTTCTAGAGCGAATTGGAAAAGAATATCCTCAAGATGCAAATCCTAAAAGAAATTTGGATTTGGCATTTGAAATATTTGGAATAGCTTCAGTCTTAGACAAACCTTTCCAAGAAGTTTTGATAAAATTATTATCAAAGATAAAAATTCTAATCGTTCAGGGAGCATGGATGGTGGAATCGATGGCATTTGGTTCAATGATTTAGGAGATTATTACGAAATGTATGTCTTTCAATGCAAGAACTCTCCTGGTCTAAAAGACAATGAATTGGATAAGTTTAGAAATGATGTTAAAGATATATTTGTTGATGGAAACAAAGTTGGCAAAACCAAGATAAGTGACTTGGCTCCATTTATTGATGAATATAAAAACATAACTCAAAATGGAAAAATTATTGATATCAAATTGTTTTTTATTTTCAACGGTAACAAGGTAGATCCAAATTATGGAAATAATGAGCATATTTATAATGCATATAATAATCCAGATAGATTTTTTTTAATCTATGATTCAAATTGGATATATGAAAAAATATCTTCTATGGCTAAAAACCATAGAAATAAAGTTGAATTTACCTTTCACCCCTAAAACCCCTAATTTTTCTCTTTTAGATAATCAGGCTTTATATACTTTTTCAATTGGAAACACAAGGGCTGCAAACTTTAGAATATTAGCAACTGAAATATGTGAACTTATCGAAAAAGAAATTTCAATAAACGGCTCTTTTGATTTGCTATTTGAAGAAAATATCAGACAGTTTTTAGGTACTTCAAAATTTAAAGCAAATAGAGAAATGAATAAAACTTTAAATAGTGAAGATGCTGTTTTATTCCCTTTTTTAAATAATGGAATTACTATAATAACAGAACAGATTACTGTGCCTAAATCTGCTCAAGATGGGAAGTATAATTTACCAGTTGTAAATCCACAAATTGTTAACGGGTTGCAGACAAGTAGGGTTTTATATGATATTTATAAAAATAATAGAGAGAAACTTAAAGGCGTATTTGTAAATGTTAGAGTTTATGAAAGTAAAGAACCTAGTTTAATTGAGAAAATTACTGACGCAACAAATACCCAAACACCAATCACCAATAAAGACAAAATAAGCAATAAAGATTTTAATAGCTTAACGAAAGAAGTTTTCAAAAATTTTGGGATTGATTATGTAACAAAAAGAGGTGAAGGATTTAAATCAAAAAATAATGATTTTCATAATCAAGTCGATAGTGAAACAGTCTTGAAATTTTGGTATGCAACTTTTTATGAAGAACCAGAAGTAGCCAAAAATAGTATAGCAAGAGTTTTACAGGAGATTTATGATGCCTCTTCATCTGAAAATCATCCATTAAAATTTTTATTTGATGGGAGTGCTAATTCAAGTATTTATATCCAATTGCTAACATCATATAAAATTTATCAATTTGTAAAGAAAAATAAAAAAGAGATTATTAATGATGAGGATATTACATATTCTCAAAAATATGAACATCTATTATATTCTGACGAAATGATGTGCTATGGTATATATAAATATATTGGAACAGATTTAAAAGAATACAATCTTGAAAGAAATTAGTTGAAGCATATAATGTAACTGCAGAAGTTATCGAATTAGAGGTTCAAAAAAACAAGCAAGAATTGCTTAGTATTGATAAAACATTCTCTTTTAATGGCTACTTCAAGAAGCCTAAATGCCGCTATGATTTTAACATTGCAAAAGGAATTATTGAAAAAGATAATTTGTTAGAAGAATTAAGGTCTATAAAGTAAAACGCTATCGTACACGAAATTTTATATTATGTTGACGAACATAACACTTAGCAAGAATTGTGTAAAATCGGAATTTATTTATAGCGACCATGCTGCTTTCCCCACCAACCCCCGACCCGTTAAGTATGAATGGCATGCATTGTGTTTTGATGTTGGGAGTGGCAGCCACAACTTATAACAGCATGCAAGCGATAGCCGCTGGTTCAGTGCTAATTTGGAAGTTCGTATTTCTTTTATAAATTTGTAATAGGTTTGCAGTTCAGTGCTTCGGTATCGCGGCCATCGCTTGCATGCAAATCGTTAGCACTCATAGTTCTGCGACTCCAAAGTAAAAGCCTAAATAGAAAAATTCATTTAAAATTTGGCTCAATTATTTTGACAACTCAAATCAAATTTTATTCGCTACTTTTTTAGTTCATCTCATTTCGACAGTTTGCAAAAAATAAAAATGGTTTTTGCTGCGCTGACTTTTTTAATAGTTGTAGTTTGAAAGTTTTGCTGTTAATTTTAAAGTTCACCTTTTTCTCGACAGTTTGAAGCATAAAACTTTTAAAAGTATTTTACCAATTTACTATCGGACTTTTTTTCTCTCGCCTCGACAGTTTGCATTTTAATTTATTTGGTGACTGCTCGTCAATAATAGAGTAGGAGCGGGCTCGACAGTTTGACAATTTATTGAATGACTTTTAAAAGTTTTGCAACGCAAATAAAACCATTTTTGCTTGGTGACTAATTTGACATTGTTGGCTTTTACTTTTTTGGACATTTTAGTTGACAATTATTCGGACTTTTAATCAACGCTGAAAGCAGACGCACACGAACGAATTGATTTGTGTTTTGATTTTCTTGTGAACCATGTCGTGAACTACAAGTGCTAACAGCGTGCAAACGATAACTGCTGGTTTTATAAATTTGAAAGTTCAGTTTTTTCTTTTAAGTTTGTAATAGGTTTGCAGTTTGTAGCATCTGTTCCGCAGCCAGCGCAAAATATGCAAACCGTTATTGCAATTGCCTTGAAAAAAAACAGATATGAAAAAAATATTTGGAATATTGGTTTGCTTGTTTTTTGACAGCTGCTATTTTGGAGCAAATGAATCAGCTGGCGAGATAATTAAAGGTTTTTATTTAGCCCATTGGGACGAAAACACATGGATTGCACATAGTTTGGATGGTGATAGTATTTATGAATTGAAGAATATTATTATTAGTCATAACGTTTTTGCAGTTGGAAATAATGATGACTTTATAGTTGGAAAACAACATCCTTGTGAAAATAAAGAAACACACTTCATGGATTTTGACAGTGTAAAACCAAACCGAAAAATTACAAACTTTTTTATTATTGACACTAGGAATGAAACATATAAAATACATCAATTCGATAAAGAAGTACATTTTGATAATGAAAAGAAAAGGCTAGGTATTCCTGATAGTTTGCCTTACAAGTTTTACAGCAAGGAACTTGAATAATCGCCATACTTTTAAATTACTCCTATAATAAACTGAAACATGACGAAAATTAAACCATCATTTATCGCATATTATTCCTACAGTTTATTGTCTCTCTTGGTATGTGGTATATTGACCTTCATAAATTTATTTGAAACAATAGATCAGTTGAATGGTAAATACACAATATTTAATCAAATCTCGACAATGACAGATAGAGAAATATTATTATATTGTATATTTGTGACGATAGTATTTATTATCTCATTTATTTTTTTAGTTAAATTTATTCTTAAAAACAATTGGAAAAAGCAGTTATTACATCAACTATTAATTGGACTATCATATTTATAATGTTTTGCATAGAACATATTACCAAATTTAATATTTAGTTCCAACTCAATTAGATTTCTTGACAAGGAGAAGGTAGGAGCATAATGAGAAGGCAACGCACTGACTTTTATTTATGGTTCACTTGACAAATTTGCGGTTAATTTTATTGTAAAAAGCTTGCTTGACAGTTGGTAGGCGACCGCACAATGTTGTGTGAATTGAAAATTGATTTTTTTAGTGAACCAGGTCGTGGGCAACTAGCAATAACAGCGTGCAAAATAAAGCCGCTGGTTTTGCTATAATTTGAAAGTTCATATTTTTCTTTTAAGTTTGTAATAGGTTTGCAGTTCAGCGCGTTGGTATCGCCCTCTCTCTGCCGGCCAAAAACCGAGCATTGGTGCCGTATGTATGGGATAACTCAAATAGGTTGACACGAAAAATCAACACAAAAGAACCTAGACAAAACAAAAAAATTTGATCCCCCCGAAAAAAACAGGACTATGTGAGGGGCATCTTATGCCTAAAAATTAAAATTGTCGACCTGGTTACTAACAAGGCTACGGTGGACTAAAAAAATGATGCTGCAAAGGCGTTCAATGGCCCCGACAGGATTAAAATTTTGCTAACTTAGCTCAAAAAAGAAACAATATGAGCAAAAAAAAAGGGGTAAAAAAATAAGGGACCGTAGTGAGGAACTGGAGTTTTATCAAAGACTTTCAGCAAGATTTAATAGCAGAGTACGAACTAGAAACCGGGGACTTAAAATCAAAAAAGTATTTACCCGAACAACTAGCAAAAGAGATCGAGCAAAAAAGAAAAAAGGCTCAATAAAACTTCTCTGCGAGATGTTCGGGATAAGCCGGCAAGCATACTATAAAAAGACAACAAAAGTTAGCACAGCTTGAAGAAGAAAGAGATGTAATACTTAACTTAATAAGACCAATAAGAAAGAAAATGTACCGTGTAGGCACTATAAAATTATACGAAATGATAAAACAAGATATGAGTAATAACAATATAAAACTAGGTAGAGATAAGCTATTTAGCTTCGAGACAGGAAAAAATGCTTGTTAAGAAAAGAAAAACTACACCAAAACAACCAACTCCTTTCATCGCTTTCGTAAGCATAAGAATCTTATAAAAGGATTGGAAGTAACCGCTCCAGAGCAGGTATGGGTGAGTGATATCACCTACATAAAAACCGAAGCAGGTCATGAGTATTTATCATTGATCACAGACTATTATTCGAAGAAAATAGTAGGCTATCATTTAGCAGATAATTTAAAAACAGAAAGTACCATAAAAGCGCTGGAAATGGCAATTAAATCAAGAAAGTACCCCGGAAAGATTTCTTATACATCATTCAGATAGAGGGTTTCAATATTGTTCAGATGACTACATCGCAATGTTGACAGATAACAACATTCAACCAAGCATGACCGAAGTATATGACCCATATGAAAATGCAATTGCAGAAAGAGTAAACGGTATCTTAAAGGATGAATTTGATATCGCAGAAGGTTTTATAAATCACGTACAAGCAGTAAAAGAAATTAAGTATGTGATTGAAACATATAACACCTTTAGACCGCACTTTAGCTGTGAAATGATGACACCAGAGCAGGCCCATGAATTTGGAACATATAAACTTAAAAAGTGGGGAGGTAAAAAAAAGTATCAACTAAAACATAAAAGCGCAGAACTATAGAAGTTATTCTGATAATTTTTTTGAGCTCCAAAGCTCAGAAAAAAATTATCGGAAATAACTAAAGCTCAAAACTAAATCTAATGAAATATTTTATACATTTATCAAGTTAAAAACATGTCAACCTATTTCAGTATAAGACAAAAAACCACAGAAAATGAATATAGAATTTCCGCAACCTCCAAAAGCAATGGCGGAAATGTTTAATTCACAAATGACTTATGAGCAACAGGCATTCATTAAACTTCTTGAAAAAAAGGCTTTGACACATGATGAAATAATTTCACTAAACGAAGCAAATCAATTTTTTAAGACAACATTTAATTTTTTACACTTAAAGAACAAAGCTTTCTGCGACTGAATTAGAAAGTTTAAAGCAATATATTGAAGAACATATTAATTTCTTAATAGCTCTAGAAAATAAAATTCAATTTAATTTACTATACAGAGTGACAGTTGTAAAAGATGAATTTCTTGAAGAAGGAAAGGTAAGAAATTTGTTATATTTATGTTGTCCACCCGTTGAACTATTAAAAAAATTAGGTTTATACAATAGAGCAAGTTCACCAGATGCAACTGTTTTTTATGCGTCATTTCATAAGAATGTAGCATTGCATGAAATTAAACCCCAAAGCGGGCAAAGAGTAATTGTTACTACATGGCAAAATGTTACCCAGAAACCATTTGTATCATTTCCAATTGCTAACAATGAAAAAGTAAAAGATATTAATCTTTTAAAGTCGAATAAAGCTCTCAAAGCTCTCAAAGAGAGCATTCATCCATTATTATTTGACAGAATTGATTCTTATTTACGATTTCTGAGTTCTGAGTTTGTAAAAAGTATTGAAGACCGTAGTCCACAGAGAATCGAATATTTTTATAGTGCATTTTTTGGGGACAGAATATTGAACAAGAAACGGGAAGTTTCAGTAAAAGTTAAACCTGAAAACGAAAGTGGAGAGGACATGGGAAATTACGACTGTATTTTATATCCAAGTGTTGCTTTTAACCATCGTGAAGCGAATGTTGCTATTGCTCCCAAATCACTTATT
>JADJSS010000039.1 GCA_016711605.1 Saprospirales bacterium | reverse complement strand
TGCAAATTTGATTAGAGGTTTGTAAGCTAAAATCTTGTAATTGTTGTTCAAGTTGTTGCTCTTCTTGTTGAGATAAAAAATTAGGAAACGCTTTTGATAAATTATTTACTAAACGATCAGGACTAGGTCTTTCAGGAATTTGTGCAAATGCCGATACAGCGATTAAACTGATAAAAAACGCAAGTATCCAGGATATTTTTTCAATTAGTAAGAAATTTCGTTTGATAGTTCGTTTTTATCATCAGTTTCGATAGGAAATGAATTTTTAATTTATCGCCACATAATTCCACTGCTTTTTCAATGCCTGTCATTAAATCATTTTGTTTAAAATAACCAATGGCACAATCGGTGATGCTTTTCCAAAACTCATCTGATACTTTTTGATGAATACCTTCATCTCCCCATACAGCAAATGATTTTGAGTTAATGGCCAAGAAAAACAAAATGCCATTTCTATCTTTAGTTTGATGCATATTCAATTTTACAAATTGTTTTTTGCATTCTTCTAAAGGATCTCCTTTGCAAGTTTTTTCAATATGCACACGCACTTCGCCCGAGGTTTTTAATTCGGCTAATTGAATAGCCTTTATTAAACGAGCCTCATCGGCTTGCGACACTAAACGTTTTTTAAAAAACATGATTACTTGATATTCATATCAACTTTAGGTGCTTTTTCAGCGCCTGCTTCCGACTCAAAGTAAGTTGCATCTTTATATCCCCAAGCAAATAAACTTGCAGGAATTTTTTTGATGCCTGCATTAAATGCCCTAACGGTTTTCGTTATATTTCATACGTTCTACTGCAATTCGGTTTTCGCAACCTTCCAATTCAACACGTAATTCGCTAAAAGCTTGACTAGATTTTAAGTTAGGATAATTTTCGGTTACCATTAATAACTTAGAAATAGCTGATGATAATTCACCTTGAACTTGTTTAAACTGATTCATGTTTTCAGCCGTCATGTTTGTAGGGTCAATTGTTACTTGAGTTGCTTTAGCACGTGCTTCAACAACAGCCGTTAATGTTGATTTTTCGACATTAGCTTCTGCTTCAACTGTTTTAACAATATTAGGAATTAAGTCTAAACGGCGTTGGTAGTGACTTTCTACTTGATGCCATTGAGCAGCAACATTTTCGTTTAAATCAACAAAAGCGTTACGTTTACTGCAGCCATAACCCATAACAATTAGTAAAATGCTCCAAGAGCTACTATAATAATAATGCGTTTCATACTTTTTTGTTTATTGTTTTTTAGTTGTAGTATGTTGCAATCCTTTATTTATCGTTAAGGAAGGATTGGTTCAATACTTTTTTGATTTTGTTTTTAATGTTTGCTTTTCGTAATCCTTGTTTTAATTTTGTAACAATAAAGGATTAGTTCATGCGTTTAATTGTATTAAATAATTTAGTTGAAGGTAAAAATAATTACCTTAGAAGCTATTACCGTTGATATATAAATTAACATATTTTCTACTATTCATATTGTTGGCAAAATTCCCATCAATAGCACAAGGTATTTATAAACTAAAAATAGTAAATACCGATAGTCAAGCTGTTTTCAAAAAAATTAGCTTCAAAAAACAAGTTACCAGCAAAGAATTTATTTTAACCGAGACCAATAAAATATGTTTCATTGGTTAACGAAGGTTACATTTCGGCTAGTATAGATAGTATTAAACAAGATTCGACAACCTATACTGCATTTATAAATGCGGGTGAAAATATAAATGGGTTAACTTAAGATACGCTAAAAAAGATCAAGGCATTATAAGTAAGTTAGGATATAATGAACGTTTTTTTGCGAATCGTCCATTCAAATTTACTGAACTTGCAAGGTTTATGGAAAAGCTGATTGTGTATTATGAAAATAACGGATATCCTTTTGTTTCTGCTAAATTAGATAGTTTACAATTTAATCAATCAAATGTAAAAGCAACAGTAAAAATCGAAAAAAATGTGTTTGTTAAACTAGACAGTTTGGTTACTGAGGGAACAGGGAAAAGTAAGTCAGAAATTTTGTTGAGGTATTTAGGAATCAAAAATTGGCATGCCCTATAATGGAAGTGTTTAGCGGAGTTTCAAAAAAAATAAAACAATTACCTTTGTAACAGAGAAAAAAACACCAATTATCCAATTAACGGATAAACAAAATAAAATGTATTTGTTTTTGGAGAAAAAAACTGCCTCTCAGTTCGACGGTATTGTTGGTATTTTGCCAAGTGATAATGGAAAAACTGTTTTTACGGGGGATTTAAAAATCAAATTAGTCAATTCTATTTTAAAAAGCGGAGAAACTTTTGATTTAAACTGGCGTCGTTTGCAAACTCAAACCCAAGATTTAAAGGCATCAGTTATATATCCTTATATAGCTGGATTGCCGGTTGGAGTTGATTATGGCATTAAAATTTATAAAAAGGATACAACGTTTTTAGATGTAAATAACGCCGTAGGTTTAAATTATAATTACTATTTTGCCCGGAATATGCAGACGTTATAACAAAAGCTTATGGCTTGGGTTTATTTATCGAAAAATTTGATTATCGATTTAATCCGCGAAAGGATTTGGAGTAAACATTCAAGGTTCAGTTGGAAACAGGCAGATTAGAAAAACCCAAAAATAAATGACATCGCTTATTCAACCATCCCTTTAAAAAACATCTCAGTATCAATTTGAGGGGGCAATTGCAGGCTACATTAACTTAACAAAAAATCATGTGCTAAAATTGTCTTCGCAATTTGGAAGTGTTTTTGGCAATACAATTTACAGAAAACGAATTGTTTAGAATTGGAGGATTGAGAACATTGCGAGGTTTTGATGAAGAAAGTATTTATGCTTCAACGTATGTTATACCTACAATAGAATATCGGTTTTTATTTGAAAAAAACTCTAATATTTTTTTATTTGCTGAAGGGGCGTGGTATGAAAACCATAGTGTGAATAGTAGATTTGACGATACGCCCATGAGTGTTGGCGCTGGCATTAATTTTGAAACTAAAGCAGGTATTTTTAATTTAAGTTACGCGCTTGGAAAACAGTATAGCAATGGATTTGATTTGAGAATTGGTAAAATTCATGCTGGTTTAACGGCATTATTTTAGACGAATAAAGCTGTTTTGTGTATTTTTTTAGTTAAACTTGTGTTGAGCAATTATTTGTGAAAACATATTACATCATCATATTAGTATTTGTGTTGGGTTCCTTTTTTAGATTTTCCCAAAAGATGAATCTTCAAAAATTTTCCGTAAAAGATGGATTAGTTCAATCAACAGTTAAGCAAATCGAACAAGATGAATATGGTAATTTGTGGTTAGCTACAAATTATGGTTTATCGAAATTTAATGGAAAAACGTTTGAGAACTTTACAACCACCAATTGACTTCCTTCTAACGAA
This sequence comes from Saprospirales bacterium, assembly GCA_016711605.1. Lineage (GTDB taxonomy): Bacteria > Bacteroidota > Bacteroidia > Chitinophagales > JADIYW01 > JADJSS01. The sequence goes on along the minus strand of JADJSS010000039.1, from coordinate 3,016 downwards.
ATCTCAAGCTTGTCGTTTACTAATGAAATTCTGTTTATTGGAACCAAAAGGTTTTTGTGCTTATACTGGAAATAAAATCGACACAAGAGCGATTTATAAAAAAATTAATGGCAACACAAAAAAAATACTCGAAGACAAAGGTATTTTACACATCATTACCTCCAAGGGTTATTATTTGTTGGATATAACAAAGCCTGTCTTTCATTTAGATTCTATTGCTATTCCTAATATTACTTCACAAAACCCAACTGATGCTGAGTTTGATGAAGATGGTAACGTATGGATTTCAACAAATAAAAAGGTTTGTTTTTTATCGAAAAAAACATCTCAACTAAAATCCCAAAATTTGTTTTAATACAAAACTCTGCAGCGTCTACAACTATAAAAAACAAATTGGTTCGTATAGTTAATTTTAATTCTACTAACTTATTTAAAGGCGAATCACTTTCTTGTATTGAGTTTGATAAAAAACACAATTTATTAGTGAGTGATTGGGGAAATGGACTAGCCGAATAAGTGACATAAATGGTATTTATAGATTTAATAATATTCAAAAAGACGACGAGGGCAATATCTATTTAGCAACTGATGGGTTTGGGTATTTAAAAGTGCCTATTGATAAAAACACTAACGAAAATGATTTCGATTCTAAAACTATTTCCTGGTTAAGCAATGGTCAAGGTTTTTTTGGAAACAATCCTTTGTGTTTTAAACAAGATAAATTTCAAAATTTATGGGTTGGAACATTAAACGATGGATTAGTTGTCGTTAACAATAAAAGCTCTCTTAGTTATAATCAAAAATCTGGTTTAGATGAAGAGAAAGTAATTAGTGTTTTTAAATCTTCAGATAGTTCAATTTGGTCAGGTACTTATGGCGGTGGCGCATTTAAGTTTAAAAATAAAAAATTTACTCGTTGTTTTTGGGAACAAGGAATAAGCGAGTCTATTATTAAAGTATAGCTGAAGATAATTATGGCAATATACTTTTGAGAACAGTTGGAGGTGGTATTAGCATTATTTCTAAAGAGAATACACAAAAGCAATTACAAGTTACAAAGACAATTTCAGAAACAAATAACTTAACATCTAATTTTGTTTCTTATATCTATAAAGCTTCAAATGGAGCATTGTGGATTGGTTACCAATCCAATTCTAAAATTGATAGAGTGATTTTAAATAAGGATTTTTCATATTCTATCACCTCCTTTCCAATAACAGATTTAGTGAATTTTAATGTTACTTGTTTAATGGAGGGTCTTGATAATAATATTTGGATTTCATCTAATGAAGGTGTTTGGAAATTAATTCCTAAAACGGGCTATGTGGATAATGAATTTACCTTTTTTAAAAATGTTCAAACTATCGCAAAAGATTGGAATGGTAATATTTGGTTAGGCACCTCTAATGTAGGCGCTATTATTTTAAAAAATAAATTTCAGGCACGCTATTTCGATAAAGGACAACCAAACACATTCGAAAAAATTACGACTAAAGATGGGATTAGTAGTAATTGCGTAAATACTATTTTAATGGGAAAAGATTTAGTGTGGTTTATTTCAAATAATGGAATAAATGAATTAAAAATTGACACTTATTTAAATAAAATTAAAGAAGTTAAATCCTATAATAAAGGCCAAGGCTTTGCTTCTTATGATAATAAAGCTAATACTGCTGTATTTGATGATAACGGCTATGTTTGGATTGGCTCAGTGGAAGGCCTTACTCAATATCAAAACATTAACGATAGTGAAAAATCAACTAATCAAAAACAAGCAGCAGTTTTTATTAATAATATTTTAATCGAAAATAAATTTATTGATTGGAGCGATTCATCTTTGTTTTCATCAGGCGATTATTCTGCTATTAGTTTTGATGGATTTTTAAATTGGTATAAAATGCCAAAGGATTTAAAATTAGATTACACTCATAATACCATACAATTTAATTTAAATACCGATAATATTGCTGAACAAAAGCAAATGAATTATAGCTATAAATTAATTGGCTTTGATAAGGATTGGGTTCAGCTGTTTAGTTTTAATGAAATTACGTACCGTAACTTGCCAGCTGGAGATTACAGTTTAGTTATTAAAGCTTCTTTAAGCAATGATTTTTCAAACGCTAAGGAATATACATATCACTTTAGTGTAACGCCTCCATTTTGGAAAACAAAAACGTTTTACATCATTATAGGATTAGGCTTTGTTGCCTTTCTATACTTTTTTGTTGTTAATAGAGAAAAACGTTTAAAACGAGAGAAGCAAAAGTTAGAATTACAAGTAAAAGCACGTACCTCAGAAATTGAAAGCAAGAAAAAAGAAATTGAATTGCAAAATGTATTAATTCAAGGTATTAATAAAGATTTAACGGATAGTATTAAATACGCACAACGTATTCAAGAAACAATTTTACCTAACCTCACCATCTTATCAAAATATTTTAAGGACAGCTTTTTGTTTTATAAACCTCGAAACATTGTTAGTGGAGATTATTATTGGATAAAAGAAATCGATGATTTAGTTTATGTTTCGTTTGTGGATTGTACTGGACATGGTGTTCCTAGCGCGTTTATGTCGCTTATTTCAATTAGCATTTTAAACGAATCAATAAATGTAAACATTAGTCGTATAGTCCAGCCAAGATGTTGGAGTTTTTAAGAAGAGAATTAATGTGAGTTAAGCCAAAATACGGATGGACAAATAAATGATGGATTAGACATTTCATTGATATGTTATAACAAATCCAAAGTACTATTGAATATGTAAATGCGAATAGACCGCTTTACATAATTTCAAATGATCAATTGATTACTCTAGCCTCAGAAAATGTAAACATCGGAGGTTATGCTGATTTTGATAGTGTGATTCCAACAAAACAATTTCTATTAAAAGATGATTTATTGTTTTTGTTTACTGACGGTATCACTGATCAGTTTGGAGGAGACAGAAATAAAATATAATCCTGCACGTTTTGCGCCAGTTCTTATTAATGAATAATCACTTGGCTCTTCCTGA
>JADJSS010000038.1 GCA_016711605.1 Saprospirales bacterium | reverse complement strand
GTTTACTAATTGCAATAACATCTGCCTTTATTTTTTCTAAGCCTTCTAAAAATGCATCAGCAGAAAATCTTTTTGATTGTGTTATTATTTGAGCATCAATTGGGCCTAAAGATGAACCTGTACCCATTAATATTTCATCTGCTGCCATTGATAGAATTGTACCTGCACTTTTAGCAGTTCCAGGAATTATTATACCGACATTATCATATTTTGAACGAAGTATTCTAACAATATCTTCAACAACTTCTGCAATACCACCACCAGTTTCTAATATAATATCTATTGATTTACCATTAAGATTTGAAAGCTGGTCTTGAATGGCAATATATCGGTGAAATCAATAGCAACTGGAGCATTAGACTTGTTACTTATATCACTTGCATAAACAATTATATCTCTATCACCTCTTAATTAAGAAATGATTTTTAATTGATTTTTTCTTTCAACTGAAAGTTCTTCAAACTCATCTTCTTGTTTAAATAATCACTGTAAATTCATTGTATTTTTTTTTAATTATTATTCCTCCACTGCTTTTCTCATTTGTTCAATGATTTGAGGATTGTGAGTTGGTTTGTTTTTAGGATTGATTTTAAAAGTATTTCGGTGCTAATTTGTTTTCTGATGCCTAATGCTTCTCTTGCTGCTTCATTAACTACTAATTCTATTTCTGCAAAGGTGTAACATTCTGTTTGCTCTGCTAAATGAACGAAATCAATTTCTGATTGAGGTCTGTCTTTCATGTACATTTTTAATGCCTCTCCTCTTGCTTAAAGGTCTGGTGGTGCAACAAATATTTTCTTGTCTAATCTGCCTGGTCTTCTTACTGCGGGGTCTATTAGGTTGGGTAGATTGGTAGCACCGATTACAAGTATTTTGTTTTTCTCACATTCATTTAGATGAACTAAAAATTCATTAACTTCTGCTTGGTAATGGAAACTAACACCACCTGATGAACGATTTGGAACTAATGCTTCTATTTCATCTAAGAATAACATGCAGGGTGCTTGGGCTTTTGCATCGGCAAATAATTGACCTATTTTATCTTGTGTGCCATGCACATAAATACTTGCAAGGTCTGATGGTTTTATTTCTTTGAAATTATAATTTAATACCTCAGCTAGTTTTCTTGCAATGAAAGTTTTGCCACAACCGGGAGGACCGTAAAGCAACACACCATTGGGTAATGATACTTTGTAAGCTTTGTAAATTGCTGGTTCACGCAATGGTAAAATTATATCTCTTTCAAAAATTGCTTTTAGTTCTCTCATACCGGCAACCCCATCCCAATTGAGTGTTGGCTGCATTTGCGATTTTGTATTTGTGGTTTTTGCTGGAACTAATTTTAACTGTCTTTTGAGTTGTTCTTTTAATGCCTGTGCTGTTACATTGTTAGGATTTATTTCACATTCTAAGCATGTCCAAGCAAGTGCTTCACTTATCCTATTCCACTCTCTTAATAAATCTATTCTTAGTAACCATCCTAATCGCCTGCTTTCTTGAAAACTACTATCGAAGTGAAATAAACCGCCATCAGATTCAATTTGTTTTCTAATAAACGCAGGGCTTCTGCTTTCTTACCTTGCAACAATAACTTTTGTAAGTTTTGCGGCAATGCTTTTGCTTTTTTTTGCTTTTATCTGCAAGCCATTATCAGATGTTAGCATTATCGGGTTTTCACTTTTGTATCTTAAAGCAACTGAAAGGATAAAATTATCGGGTGATTTTTTATTAAAATCGTTTGGTAACAAAGCCAAGTCGGCTGTGTCCATTTTGATATTTCGTTTGTCAAAACTTTCGTTGATATGTTTGATTGCTTTTTGAACATTTTTCTTTTGTTCATCTGACAATGAAGGTGATATTTTTAAATAATCTAACTCGTCAATTACTTTGGCTGATAGAACTACGCTGTATTTGTGGTCAATCTTAGAAATTATATCTGGTTGGTCAACAAATACATTGGTGTCAATGATGTAAATATTTTCTTTGCCTTTAACAATTTCCTTCTTGGGTTTTTCAAACTTTGATAGGTCTATCTTGTCGATGACTTTTAACCCTGGTGTTTTAGGAGGTATGGAATCATTGTTACTGGTTTCTTCTATAATTTGGGGAACAGAAGTATCATTGTTTAAAGCACACTTTGAGATAAATTCGGCTACCAAACCTTTGTAGGGCTGAACCACTTTGTAAACTTCATCTAATAGAATTAATGTACAAAATCTTGCTCTGCTTGTTGCCACATTGAAACGGTTTAGCTTGAATGAAAACGCAGGACTACCATCAGAAAACGCAAAATAGAAGCAGAAGTCAATTGTTAAACCTTGAACGCTATCTACTGTATTAATCAGAATTTGGTCTTGCTTATCGTTGAATTTGTGAAGCAAATTATCTCTCAGCAATTTCACACCTTTCTTTGTAGAAGATAAAATAGCAATTTCAAACTTGGAGTTTATTTGAAGCAAGGCATTTATCTGAGCTAAAAGCAGGTCATAGATGCTTCTCAAATTTGTGGAATCGTAATAGAATAATGAGCAACCACCTTTGTTGTTGTAGATTGGTGATATTTTTGAAAATACAACATTACTTTCTTGAATATCTGATTTTGATTTTAGGCTATTCTCGTAAAATGTATTTGTTTGAACACAGGCATTCTCAGAAAACCTGTAGGTTGTTGTTAAGCGAAATTTAGGGCAATTAATTGTTGAAGCATAGAAAGTAAAAGATTCCTGCATTAAATCAATATCTAAAGAGATATTACTTGGATTTGCTTGGTTCACAATAGGCGGTAATTGAAGAGGGTCGCCTACTAAAATGATTTTCTTGCCAAGTAGCTTTGCTGCTGCAATAGTCCCTAAAAAGCACTGACTGGCTTCTTCTAAAATAACGTAATCATAGATTGGTGCAGTAATATTTTCTGCAGCTACACCTGTCATTTTATAAAATGTAGTTAATAAAATATTGCCCTCAGCTGGCAGAAAATCTTTAGGTATAGGTTTTAATTCCTTTACTTCTTTTGTTTCTTCTAAAGTCAAATTAGATTTAAAAACTACACCTTTTTTAGCTTCCTTAATTTCAAAATATTTTTTCGCTAGTTCAATTAATGACCTATTAGCCAAAGTTGCAACTAATACTGATTTCTTCTCTTGGGAAAGCAAAGAAAGCAGTCTGGAAATAAAGAATGTTTTACCAGTACCAGGAGGACCTTGAATTATGATTGTATCTTGACTGTGTAAATTGGTTTTGTACTTTTCAATTAGTTCTAAAGAATCATCTATATGAACTGGATTAAAATCATTTAAATGATAATTGCCCAATATTACATCATCAACCATTTTGGATTTAACTTCATTCTTTGTTATTTGAATTAAGTTGAAATAGTATTTCAATGGAGGATCGGAAATTCCAAAAACTATTTTATCACCAATAGATAATGAATTTAAAAACTCAATATCAAAATTACTGAAACCCACATTGTACTTGCCGTTTAACTCTTGGTAATAAACACCATAACATTCGGTAAAGGATGACACACCATTTTTTCTATAAAAACTGTAACTGTAATCATAAAAATTTTTGGCTATTACCTCTGATGATTTTGGTTTAGTTGCTGTCAAAGGCACTCTTGTTTTTGGAAGTTTATCCATTGCAAAAGAGAATACCACCTGATTTCTTAACTCATCAATATATTCAAATGTGCCTATGTAAAGTTCAACCTTATTGATAAGGTCAATGCACTTAGAATCAAGGTATGACTTATAATCAGAAAGAATCTTCTTGATTTCTTCTTCGTAAAACTTTATTTGATGCTCTTTTGATAGCCTTTTCATATTTAAAAATTATAATCTTCAAGGTTCATGGCTTCTTTATAACTCTTTGCTGTTAGAGTGTTTTCATTGACAATGAATATAAAGTGCCATTTACCTTTATCAGTTACCTTGTCTAAAGAATTGTAATCATCTAGACTGTATTCATTTGGCATTCGTACTATTCCAAATTTATTTTGTGGTT
>JADJSS010000037.1 GCA_016711605.1 Saprospirales bacterium | reverse complement strand
TCCAGCTAACATCAATTAGGCTTTTTTAAAATTTTTCTTCTTTCTTACACTGATTAATATTTTTTAATCTTAATTCTTATCTCAATGATTTTTGCCTTTTATATAACTTTCAAATTTACTTAAAATATATGGAATACCTTTATTGATCCAAATTCACCGGAAATCATACCATAGACATTCCTCATTATTATATACTTCTACAAAATAATCTTTTCCAATTTCCATTTTTTCTCCTATTAATTCATTTATTTGCTTATTAAGTATTTGAATCAATTCTTCTGCCGAATTCGGTATAGTTTTAAAAGATAATTTTTTTAGTAAATCAAGCCATAGATAAGGATCGCCGCGTAATCCCCAACTATCGGGCGGATATACCATTAAATTTGAAATAGCTCTTTCAGGAAATAATGGGAATAGATATACATTTAATCTATGAGTTTCCTTTAGCAGTTTCAAATACTTTTTATCTAAACGGCTTTCCATTCTATTTATTGCTTTATGTTCAGAAATAAAAACTAAGTCAGTAATGGTATCTCTTTGATGATGTAAGTTATAAGTCATTATCTTGTATATATCTTTAAAAAGTTCGTGATCGATATTTTTTTCCTGAAACTTTTAATTCATATGCGATATTTCCCGATGCGCTAAGAACATCAATTTTTTCGTTACCTATGTCTGAGATTTTAACTTCCGTCCGATAACCTAAACTAGCCAAAGAAGCCTGCCATTCTTTTGTGACTCTTTGAGCTTTCTTGGTTTGTGCAGAGACATCAACTGAATCACCCCATATTTTTAAATAAACTTTGCTTGCTTTGCTTAAAACTTCGAAATCTATATCATACATATTTAGTTAACCCTTATCTATTAAATTTTCTTACTAAAGTCCTGTGCATATCACCTAACGTTAATAGTATCCGACGCGACCGATTTAGAGGCAGAATAACGTGTATTAGTCTGACAAAAATACTAAAATTTTTCACTTCGACAACTAAGGCGGTTCAGAGTAAGAGAGTAAACAGCTTTCGAGCATAGTTCACTCTCTTAGAGGCTACTCTCAGTTAGACGAATCACCCTTAGTATAAAGATTCTCTTCGTATTTCAACAATCCCATTTACGCATTTAGAATTCCGTAAAAATCCCAATTAATGTCTCGGAATATTGTTCTTGAGCTTTTATTGATATTTTCTATTTTACGTTTTTCCTCATCTTGAATTATTGTTCCCAGTAAAGTTTCTAATTCGCCTGATTCATTTGCAATGGCGTTTTCAGGTAAACTATCTTTTTTGATTACCTTTTTGATTCTTTTGAACTTGTTTTTCAATTTTTTCTTTCAGTTCTTTATAATTATCTTTTAAATAACTTTCAAAACTATAAATATTAAAACTTTTATCGAATTTCGATGTTTCATATTTTTTTCTCCAAATATCGTTCGCGGTTTTAGCTATTTCATCAGTCATAACAACAAGATAAGATTTGTGAATTTTGTCTGAATGTAAGACATTAGCATAAACTATTCTAAGAAAATCAAGTTCTAACGAACGACCTCTCGAACCATGTAAATCTAAAAAACTTTTGGTCATGCCTATAATGATTTTATTACTCAAAATTTACTCCTTTAAAAATAAACAAAGTCAAAAGCCAATGATTAGAATTTCTTTAACATAAATCCAAATAGTCGTTTCTCTTGATAGGACTTCACTAATAAAATCTATTAGATTCTCATATTTGTCTTTATTTTTAACAACTAAAATCAATGTACCGACTTGTAAAATGGAACAATCAAAAATTAATTTATACAATTCGCGGTTTTCCAATATATCATCATCTGTTATATGTAAATAAATTTTATCTTTGATATTCAAAATATCAGTTTCAATGCTTCTTAGAATTTTGCCTTTTTCTCCATATAAAATTGGAACGCTTTGTTTTTATTACTACCGAAATCAAAGCCTAGTTTTTGCAATTCTTTTCCAAGCTCTTTAATTATTGTTGTTTTAGATACAAAATCTTTCTCTTTTTTTAAGAAGACATTAAGAACCTTTTTTACTTTTTCTTCCGGGGATTTTGTTTCCGGAAAATAGTGCCAATTAATCATATTTTTCTCCCATTAAACTTTTTTTTACATACCTAATTCCTCGGCATGTCACCTAACGTTAAGCGTATCTGACGTGACTTTGAAACTCGAAAGTGCGGTAGCACCTTTTGAGTTTCAAAGTCATGTCTCCGAGTCAACAACTAATAGCAAGTCCTGTGACTGAACGGATGGCACATAAACTTGCTTATCCCCTCTTGCAAGTTTTGTGACAGTAGTGAAGGCACTGGACTTGCATAAGTTCAACAAATAAACTACAAAGTGTGGCTAATACAACTAAGCCGACTCGGAGCAAGGTGACGGACAGCATCCGAACATAGTCCGTTACCGCAGCAGATGACGCGAAGTTAGACGGTCGTTTGCAGCACTACACTGAGGATAATACTACTTATATCCTCTTTTGATTGGTAAACGGATCCACAATTACCGACTGCCATCTTGTAAATATTCAAAATCTTCTAGATTATTTCCTCTCTTACGATTTTGTCGAGGTTCCATACTCTCTATTAAAATTGCCTCAAAGGTATCTATTAAAATTCTATAATGAAGCGGTTCTTGTTCATTTAACGATTCAATTATATTACCCCGATCATCTATTCTATAAAGTCCAAACCAAGAAAATTTTTGCCAACGTCCTGCTAATCGATCACTTTTATGTTCTTTCAATCTAACACTAATCGGTCGATCGAATGATTGACCAACGTATAAAGTTCCCATCATATCATGTAAAAGGTAAATACCGATTTGCTTCTTAAAATTTATTGTATCTATGGCATTTTTCTGTTTCCCTAATAAATCTGGATTATTACCTGTCCAACTTATTCGACTTTCATCCCAATACATACCGAAAGATGTTATTATTGTTTTTGTTTTATTTTCTTCTTCTTTTATTATTTCTTGTGAAATAATAGTCTCACCCTTAGTCCGTAAAGTGTAACAACCTCTATCAGTGCGAATAAATAAAGAACTATTCCCATTACGATTTATATCATTCGTTATATACGAATTAACCGTTCGAGCAAGGTGTAAATCCTAAATTAGTTCTTGGTCGATGCCGCTATGATATTGGATATTTCATTATAATCCAATGCAGAATTACTTTCCGCTAATACTTTTTGTATTGCCTCAATCCAACTTAAATCAGCCATTATTTTACTCCTTTTAAATTCAAATATTCCCAATCCCAATTTTCTGGGGCAGGCCATTCAGCAAATTTTTTTAGAACAGGTTCTAATGTCTCCTCCCAATTACCAACCTGTTCTTTTGTTTCGATATTCGTAACAATTATACTTTTATCATTCGGTTGAAATATAAATACAATGGTTGATCCATCGAGAGTTTTTATCTTTAGCCGCAACTTGTCTTTCCCTTGTTGCGTCAGATTAAAATCTTCTTGGCTAATTTTAAATCCTGTTTTTGAATTTTTTGCAAGTATAACTGTATTCCAAAGATCATAGAAAGATATTTCTAAATCTTTTTGCATTAAGAAAACTTTTTTTGTTAAATGCGATTTTGCAAAAGGATATTTTTGAGATAATATTTTAATAAGTTTGGCATCAACGCATTCTGCTGAGGCTTTATTTTTAATAGAGTTAAGTTCTTCATTATCATCGCTTACAGGAAATTCATACAGTGCTTTACAGTTTTTTTTATCAATAGCTGTAAAACTAATTTTTTCTTTTTCGTAAATTTCTTTACGCTCTTCATTTATTTTATCAACTACAGTCTTATAGTTATTCTCTAAATGAAGTAAAAGTGGACTGCTATCTTTTGAATAGCTAATACCTGAGCCGCGTATTATTCCTTTTTTATTTGATTCGTCCAATCCTTCTGTAAAAAATCCTCGATAATAAACCGAATATCGTATTTTCTCTGATAAGAAAACTTTTTCATTTTTAATTTTGATTATTGATTCAAAACTTCCTGGTTTCGGCTCTCTTTTAGTAGTATAGTTTATGTAATCAACATCTAGATCATAAACTGTCGTATACTCACAAGGTAATAAACAAAGTGTGAAATATGAAAGGTAGGTTAGCAATGGTGATGAATTGGAAATAATTGTTTCATTTTTTAAAGCTACTGCCATTCCTCTTGAATCAAGATCACCACGGGTAATTGGATTTTCCTTTCCATTCTTATAAAAAAAATTGTTTATTCCATTACCAATTTCAGAACCATTTCCGACAAGTATTTGAAGCTCCTGACTGGGATCTGGTTTTACTGCTTTCAAATTGTTAAACGAATATTGAGTGACTGAACTACATGAGATACATACAAATAATATTACTGGAATCCATTTCAATTTCATAATTTCCTCTCTTATTTTATTTTCTTTGGCATTGTGCAAACCTTGAAATTTGCTGCAAATGCCGTCTAACGTTAC
>JADJSS010000036.1 GCA_016711605.1 Saprospirales bacterium | reverse complement strand
GAAATAGGTTGACACAAAATCAACCAAAATGAACCTAGACAAAACCAAAAAAGAATTTGATCCTGCCGAAAAAAAACAGGACTATGTAAGGGCATCTTATGCTCTAAAAATTAAAATTGTCGACCTGGTTACTAATGGTCGGATCTCTAAAAATGCTGCTGCAAAGAAGTACAATGTATCCCGATCGAGCCTTGACTATTGGATTAAAAAATTTGCTAACTTAGCTCAAAAAGAAACAACTATGAGCAAAGACAAAGAGTTAAAAAAGTTAAGGGACCGTATTGAGGAACTGGAGTTTATCAAAGACTTTCAGCAAGATTTAATAGCAGAGTACGAACTAGAAACCGGGGACTTAAAATCAAAAAAGTATTTACCCGAACAACTAGCAAAAGAGATCGAGCAAAAAAGAAAAAAGGCTCAATAAAACTTCTCTGCGAGATGTTCGGGATAAGCCGGCAAGCATACTATAAAAGACAACAAAAGTTAGCACAGCTTGAAGAAGAAAGAGATGTAATACTTAACTTAATAAGACCAATAAGAAAGAAAATGTACCGTGTAGGCACTATAAAATTATACGATATGATAAAACAAGATATGAGTAATAACAATATAAAACTAGGTAGAGATAAGCTATTTAGCTTTCTGAGACAGGAAAAAATGCTTGTTAAGAAAAAGAAAAACTACACCAAAACAACCAACTCCTTTCATCGCTTTCGTAAGCATAAGAATCTTATAAAAGGATTGGAAGTAACCGCTCCAGAGCAGGTATGGGTGAGTGATATCACCTATATAAAAACCGAAGCAGGTCATGAGTATTTATCATTGATCACAGACTATTATTCGAAGAAAATAGTAGGCTATCATTTAGCAGATAATTTAAAAACAGAAAGTACCATAAAAGCGCTGGAAATGGCAATTAAATCAAGAAAGTACCCCGAAAGATTTCTTATCCATCATTCAGACAGAGGGTTTCAATATTGTTCAGATGACTACATTGCAATCTTAACTAAGAACAACATAAGACCTAGCATGACAGAAGAATATGATCCATATGAAAATGCAATTGCAGAAAGAGTAAACGGTATCTTAAAGGATGAATTTGATATCGCAGAAGGTTTTATAAATCACGTACAAGCAGTAAAGGAAATTAAGTATGTGATTGAAACATATAACACAACAAAATTTTATTTGCTACTTTTTTAGTTCATCTCATTTCGACAGTTTGCAAAAAAATAAAAATGGTTTTTGCTGCGCTGACTTTTTTAATAGTTGTAGTTTGAAAGTTTTGCTGTTAATTTTAAACTTCACCTTTTTCTCGACAGTTTGAAGCATAAAACTTTTAAAAGTATTTTACCAATTTACTATCGGACTTTTTTTCTCTCGCCTCGACAGTTTGCATTTTAATTTATTTGGTGACTGCTCGTCTTTTATAGAGTAGGAGCGGGCTCGACAGTTTGACAATTTATTGAATGACTTTTAAAAGTTTTGCAACGCACATAAAACCATTTTTGCTTGGTGACTAATTTGACATTGTTGGCTTTTACTTTTTTTGACATTTTAGTTCATATTTATTCTGACTTTTAATCAACGCTGAAAGCAGACGCACACGAACGAATTGATTTGTGTTTTGATTTTCTTGTGAACCATGTCGTGAACTACAAGTGCTAACAGCGTGCAAACGAAAACCGCTGGATTGCATTTTAATTTGAAGGTTCAGATATTTCTTTTAAGTTTGTATTAGGTTTGCAGTTCAGCGCTTTGGTTTCGCGGCCTTCGCAAACATGCAAATCGTTAGCAGCAAATTGTTATGACTGAAAAAGTGACATATCATAATTTAATTGATCAACTAAAGCAGTCTGAAAAGGATATTGGAATTCGCAATACAAGTAAACCAAATTTGACAACGGTTTCATTAACACAAGACTTAATTAATTTAAAAGTTTATGACTGTTTTGTTTTTACTAAAAACAGGACATCTATAAAATTGTGCTTTTTACAATATGAACATCATTTACATTTTACAAGATCTCCAGGAACGCTGGCTCGTGTGGACGTTAGTTTTTATACGCTGGGAATAATAAAGACAAAAAGAGTCTATCCTCATACAATTATTCAACCTGAAAGTTATGCTGACAAATTACATGACCTGCTATTTAATTCTGACATTAAATTTCCAAATCAAAATGAGTTTAACTCAAAATACTATCTTTCAACAGAAAATAAGGACAATTTAATAGACAGTTTTGCAATTGACACAATGAATTACTTATGCAATTTCGAAGAAGTATATCTTGAACTTAGAGGAAATAATTGCTTTTTTCGACTTGACAAAAAGTCAATAGAATATAACCAAGTAATTGGTTATTTAAAATTTGGGTTTGGACTTTGTGACTTGTTGTAGCATTGAATTTAAAAACCATAGTAAACAATCAGCTGCTAACAGCGTGCAAAATAAAGCCGCTGGTTTTGCTATAATTTGAAAGTTCATATTTTTCTTTTAAGTTTGTATTAGGTTTGCAGTTCAGCGCGTTGGTTTCGCGGCCTTCGTTTGCACGCAAATCGTTAGCGGTCAGGCTCTAAAAAAATACATACGGATTCAACTTTTTTATTTAATTTAGAGGCTTGAAATTTAATGACAATGAAAACCGCATTACAAATAGACATAACATTTGATCAAATTCTTTCAATGGTAAAACAATTGCCTAGACAACAGAAGTTGAAATTGAGCAAGGAATTGGAGAGAGAAGCAATTGATACAAAATTGACAAGTCTTTTAAAGACCTTTAAAGCACCAAAATTGGACTTGAAAACAATATCGGAGGAAGTGGAGTCTGTTAGAAAAGGAATTTATGACAAACGCAAGCATTAGAGTAATTTTTGACACGAATGTTTGGATTAGTTTTCTAATTGGCAAAAGATTATCTCTTGTCAAGAATTACATATCTGACGGACAAATAATCATTGTTACAACAGAACAATTGCTTACAGAAATTAAACTTGTTACTGGACGAGAAAAACTGAAAAAATATTTTCCTAAAGAAAGTGTAAAAGAACTCATAGAACTTCTAGAGACAATTTCTGAAAATGTTGAAATACGACCAAAGCATTTTATTAATAGAGATTTGAAAGACAATTTTTTATTGGACTTAATTGATTTTTCTAAGGCGGACTATTTAATAACAGGGGACAAAGACTTGCTGGAACTTAACCCATTTAAGACCGCACAAATATTGACTCCTCAAGAATTTGAAGTGGAGCTCAAGGGCAAGAGCCCGAACCGCTAACAGCGTGCAAGCGCTAGCTGCTGGTTCAGTGTAAATTTGTAAGTTCGCATTTCTTTTTTAAATTTGTAATAGGTTTGCAGTTCAGTGCTTCGGTATCGCAGCCATCGCAATACATGCAAACCTGTTATAGGGCATTTAACATGAAATCTCATGCAGACTAGAAAACCATACAGCTTGGAAAAAAAATAGAAAATTCGGGGACGTAATGGGTAGAAGAAAAGGATCCAAACTTGCAGACAATATTTTCAGCGACAACATAATTTAGCAGCCCTAAATTGTGAGACGAAAAACCAATTTACATAATTGACAATCCTTCAAGAGACTTTTATTTTCCTATTTCAACTGAAGACGTAAAGCCACGCTTGAACAACTTCCTAAAGATCATACAGACCACTTGACACACATTTGGTTTCAAAAATTAAAAAGACTGACTATTTAATTGGAAAAACTTTTCAAGGATCTTTCATTTGTGGAAGCGGAGCCTATTTGATTATTCTAAATCCTTTTCGAATGACAACAAAATGAGATTAGGGAAGAGCAAACCGCAAAAGAAAATTCTTAACTATTACAAGGACTATACAACAGAACTGCATGAGGACCATGACGGTTGGTTTTTACAATGGACAGAAGAAAAAATAAAATCATACTATTTAAAGAAATTACTTCTACAGAAATCGCGCATTCAATTGACAGTTTTATAAACGCTACTGGAGCAAATCAACTGAACAAAAAATAAATAGGACAATTATGTTGCAATTTGGGCAGACCAAATAAAGAGAAACGTATGAAACGAGTTCCCTTTTAAACAGTGCGTGGAATTAAACGCCCTATAACAGCATGCTAGCGATAGCCGCTGGTTCAGCGCAAATTTGGAAGTTCGTATTTCTTTTATAAATTTGTAATAGGTTTGCAGTTCAGTGCTTCGGTATCGCGCCCATCGCTTGCATGCAAATCGTTATGCGGCATGCTCGGGGACAGTGATAGCTTGAAACTGATATCAATAAACTAACTGAACAAAATTAAAATGGATAGAAGAAATATTTTCACACGTTGACAATTACATTAGCGGTTTACTTGCAACCGAGGTAAGGCTGATCGGACGAATTAAATCATTAGACACCGAAGGAATTCCACGACTACAGTGTTTCGGCAAACCAAAGGAAAGTTTTTGGCAAGTAATGATGCTGGCTTGCAACGCAAAAACAGTTTTGGAATTAGGGGCTTTAAGGTGGTTACAGCACAATTTGATAGCAAGAGTTGCCTGACAATGGAAAAGGAATAACTATTGAGGTTGACAAACACCACGGGGATGTTGCACAAAAAAACATTGACAACGCAGGGCTTTCACAAAAAGTAGATTTGAGAGTTGGAAAAGCGTTGGACATTTTGCCACGAATAATTGCTGAAAATCATTACCCTTTTGACATGATTTTTATTGATGCCGATAAGCCTCATTACACAAGAATATTTTGAATATGCATTGCAACTGTCTAGACCTGGCACAGTTATTATTTGCGACAATGTAATTAGAGAAGGTAAAGTTCTTGACATGTATAGCACAGACGAAAAGTAAAAAGGTGTGCAACACGGCTAAACAAAATGCTATGTGAAAATAAAAAAGTTACAGCTACAATTTTACAAACAGTTGGAGTAAAGGAATATGATGGGGTAGCAATTGCAGTTGTAAACAGAATTCCCGAATGAAAAATACATCAATAGCAAATTGGGCATTATCTATTACTTTCTTAATTGTCGCTGGTGGTTTGCGATAAGTTATCTAATTCAAATAAATACAAATTATTAAGATAAATTTTAAATCTAAAAGACTCAACACAAAACCTGTTTCAGAGAATTACATTGGGCCAAGTGCTTTCTAAAACAAAAAAAAGTGCTGTGGTTTCTAAGATGAAATTGCTAACTTTGTGCCATATCTGCCAAGCCAAGAATCTTTATGCAGCAAGCTTATGAGGACAACCTCTTATTCAATCAACATAATTTATATCAGAAGTATGATGACAATAACAGAGACAAAAGACTTTAAAACAATTGCAGGACTTAATGCAAATGTACAAAATCTACATGCTAGATTGCATCCTGAAATGTTCAAACCTTTTAATAGGATCGAAATGGAAAATGCATTAGAGAATTTTCTCTCAGACTCTAACTGTTATTGTTATATAGTAAAACTTGATGATGTAGCTATTGGCTGCGCTGTATTTTTTTATCAAGGAAGCAAAAGAAAACATTTCATTATACAATCAGGACTTTATACATTGACCAAATTTCAGTACCTGAACAATCAAAAAAGGAGCCGGAAAAATGCTAACAGGAAAGCTGAACAACTTGCACAAAAAACTCGATTAAAAAATTGAACTTGACCACTGGACAACTAATAATGTTGCAGCTACCTTCTTCAGGAAAATGGTTATATGTTATACAGAGAAAGATTATTTAAAATAGTTGACTAATTAACAATGGTTAAGACAATCGAGCAATACAAGTTGACGGAATTAGGACAGTCGCATAATGGTACTTACCCAAAAGCGGAGTTTCTTGTTCCAAAGACAGTTTTGCGGTAAATCAATCATTCGTTTTTCAAAT
>JADJSS010000035.1 GCA_016711605.1 Saprospirales bacterium | reverse complement strand
CACAAAACTGTCATACGAAGCACTGACCCGCCATTACGCCAAACCGCTGTTATAAGCTGGCCTTCTGTCCACCGTCCTTGCAAACCATTGTCAATACTACGTTTCTCTGTCTTTGTCGTGTCGGGTTGTGCGGTTGCGTATTTTTTATTTTCTGAAGGGGAAGGTGATTTTTTTTAATTCAATTTTGTCTGGGTGGGAAAGGTGGAAGCTCTTTTGCAAGCTTTGGTCTGTGCTTGGGCTTGTGCGGCTTGCAAATGTGCTTACACCTGTGTGTTGGCTTATCCTTGTTACTTTATTCATCAATTGAAAGTTCTCTTATTAAGTCAACAATTTTGTTATTGCTGAACTGTTTTCTAAATTCAATTTTTACTTGTCCGCCAAAGAATTTTTCTGCGTGTTTAATTTTCGCTTTTTCTTCTTCACGAAGACCGTCATCACTACCAACGTCTTTGGTTTCTACAATGAAGTTTAATTTCTGTTTGCCATCTTTGAATTTTAAAACGTAAGCAAAGTCAGGCGAATAAGTCTTTCCGCCTGCAACAGGAATTTTGATTGAGTTTTTCGGGATTTTCGTAAATACAATAACTTCGTTGATTTCTGTTTTGATGTTTTTCATTTCTAATTCAGAATCGTAATACAATTCGTCAAAGAAATAAGACTGTGCCACGTCTTCATCTGAAAAGAAAATACCAATATCAGAAGCGGAAATTTCTGATAAAACATTTCCTTTTTCGTCTGTCAGTTTGGTTGGGTGAATGTTGTTTGAAACCTTTTTGTATTCAATACTGAATTTGTCAATTGCATTTGCCATTAGGAAATGGTCAAATTTATCTTTGATAATTCGCAAAGTTGTTGGGTTCAAATGTTTGTTTATGTCTGTTCCTGCATCAATAATTGATTGATGAATTGTTGCAAGATTGATATTTAAAATTTTTGAAAGTTCTTTCAGAAAGTCGCTGTATTTCATTGTTGAAATAGTTGCGACATTTCGTCCATAGATTGATTCTGCTTCGCTTACAATAGCTCTATCATCTTTGATTTCAACTTTTGCAACTCGTTCACTTACTCCGTCTATTGTAAAGTTGCCCTTTTGTGCTTTCAAAAACTCGGTAAACAGGTTTTTAAATTCAGCTTCTTTATCAAACTTATATTCCAAAATTACTTTTTCGTTGAGTTTTTCCCAAAGGTCTTTTAACTCACTGTATTTATCTGTTCTTACTGTAATTTTCTTTTTATCGTCTGTTGCTTTGCGAACTTTCGTAGAATTTACACCTTCAAAGATTTTCGGATAATTGTGTTTGATGTAAGTGAAACCATTTTCTTTAAAATCGTTGTTTCTTTTAATTACATCATTATCGTCTAAAACTTGCAATAGGTCTTCTTCAGTTGTTTCGTAGAGTTCGCAAATCTTTTTAATCATTTCAGCAGAAAGTTTATCAGGCGTTTGTTCCATTGAAATTGCACCCGATTTCGAGTTGATTTCTTTTACTAGGGAATCAACAAAATCACTTTCGGTAAAGTCAACAAAATAGTTAAGATAAAACTGTTCATCTTTTACACGATTGCCGTATTCATTTACTGGTAAACGTAAGCCACGCCCAACTTCTTGTAATTTTGAAATTTCACTTCCACTGCTACGGAGTTTGCAAATTTGAAAAACATTTGGATTGTCCCAACCTTCACGCAAAGTCCATTTAGAAAAAATAAAACGTCTTGGATTTTCTAAATCAAGCATTGCTTGTTTGTCGTGCAAAATCTCGTTTATTTCCTTTTCAATTACTTCGTCTTTTTCGCTATTGTCTTTTGAGAAATAACCACCGTGTATGGCTGAAATATCAGTCAATGATTTTTCAAGAAATGCTTTATAATAAACGTCTTGCTCTACTTTCAGCAAATTTTCAATTTCAGCTTTTGCTAATTGCTCTACCGTTTTTTTGATGTAACCGTCTTTATTTCGGTATTCATCAATATTATCAATAAAAAAAAGTGTTAGCGGTTTTATTTTTACATCTCTCGTCAAAAACTCTTTTTCAAGTTCAAAATGCTTTCGAATGGCTTTTTGAATCATTGTTTCCTGCAACTTTTCGGCATACGAATAAGGATTAATTTTATCGCCCTTTTTCATTTCCAAACCGTTTGATAAAACAACCGTGCTCTTGTTCAAATTTTCAATTGTCAAATCACTCATTTCAGAATGAATCGTTTGTAAACTGTCCTTCTTTTTAAGCTTTACCGTTTTGCGTTTATCATTTTCGTTTAATTCAAAACTTGCTTCTGCTCCGTCTGAATCAATAAACTTTACAATTGCATTTTTACCGCTATCAAATTCTGTAATGTGTCCGATTACCCCTTTTACTAAATTTCGATTGAACGAATCAACGGCAGTTAAAGTGTAAATCAGATTTTCATAACCTTGAAACGTAGCACCATAACGCAAAATAAATTGCGGTTTCATTTTCTGAATATTCTCCCACGTTTTGTTGCCTGTTCCAAATTTGTGTGGTTCGTCAATAATCAAAAACGGTTTGGTTGCTCCAATGGCATCAAACGGAACGGTGTATTTGTCAAACAAACCTTTGTCAAAACTTTTTTGCATTGTATCAGAGTTTATCATACCTGCGTTGATAATCAAAACCTGAATACTATTTTTTTCAAAATTGCCCGAATTGACAAAACTTGTAACGGCTTGCGGAATGTATGATTTCTTGCTTTTCCCATTTTTTAAGCTTTCAACAACGTGCAAATGCAAGGTTTTTCCGTATTGCTCTTTAAAATGTTCACGACTACTGTCTGATTTCAAAAAATCTATTGTTCCCGCTTTGATTGAAAGCGTTGGCACAACAACAATAAATTTGAAAATACCGTATTGTTTATTGAGTTCAAAAATAGTTTTGGTGTAAGTATAGGTCTTGCCCGTGCCAGTTTCCATCATAATGTCTATGATGTTGCTGTCACGTTTTATTTTTTCGCTTATGCCACCGTTATTTTCCTTAATCGTTCTAATGTTGTTTGGATAAGTGTTTCCTGTTTGAAAATCAAATACAGGATTTATGTGATTTTTATCCGTTTCGGTTGGCTGAATAAGGGGAATATCCTGAAACACGCCAATAGTGCTATCTACTGCGTGTGACTGGTGGTTTAAGTTCTTTTCAAAATTAAATCCTTTCATTGCTTAATACCTTGTTATGAAGTCAATATCAATTTTCTTTTTGTTTGCGTATTGCTTCACGTTTTCCGAAAGTTCGCGCAAACTTTTGCTTTCAAAGTGATAACCAAATGCAATGATAGAAGTAGGATTGAATGTTTTGTCTGTATCAATTTTTTCTAAAACGGCTTTCAAATTTTCGGTTGTAAAGTTTTTGTGCAACAAATACAATTTTCCACTTCCGTAAAAAGCGGTGTAACCGCCTAAATCAATGGTTTCTAATTCTTGCGAAAGGGAAATGTTGTCATTTGTTTTCCAGGTAACAAGCAATGTTTTTATATCTTCTTCAGTTAGTTTTCCTACATCAAAAAGGGTTTGCGAACTATCATATTGTTCTGCTTCAAAATCATAATCTTCCCAAATTGGTGTTGTTTCAAAAATTTTAAAACCAAGTAAATCTCCTAAATAATCACTCTTTTCATTTTTAATTTTTTTAGCGGCTCGAATAACTCTTTCTTTTGTTACATCAAAATTGAGGCACTTCGATGCCTAAATCATTTTTGACATAGTTGAATGTTGTCTTGCTTTTCTTTGGGTCAATTAACTCAGGTATTTGAACTAAAATAAATTTTCGTTTTGCTGAATCATCAACATTCATATTTAAGACAGCATCAGCAGTTGTTCCTGAACCTGCAAAAAATCAAGAATTATATCATCATTGCTACGTAATTGTGATTAATCGTTTTAAAAAATCGGTAGGCTTTGGATTTTCAAAAAAGCTTCTTTTTTTCAAACAATTGTTTTAGTTCGATACTTCCTTTTTGTTTCCATCAATATCTGTCCATAAGTTAGAAACTTGCTTTGTTCTATCAGATAAATAATATTTTACGTAAGGTTTCCACTTAGACTTAAATTTGGAAATATCAACATTTTCATTTGTAACGGATGAGAAATCAGTTATCTCTTCATCTTCGTTTTCATCATCTTCATCATCGAACTCTTCTATATCTTCTCCATTTTCTTTCCAAACTATTAATCCTTCATCCAAGAACTTTTGAAATTTATCTTTTCCTGTTCTCCATCGACTTAAATAATCGGTAGGTCCTATTGGAAATACTTGACTTCCATCTGGTGCTGTTATTGGAAAAAACATTCCTTCCCTGTCTTCTTTTCTGTCAGCATTTCCAGTCTTTCTTAATTGTAATAGTGCATATTTGCCCTTTCCATCTTCATCATCATTGTTAAACCTGTTTAGGTCTTTGCCTTTTAATGGGATTCCTTTTAATTGGAAATTAGATGTTTTGAATAGCACAAACAAGAATCTATAAGACTACCAATTTTAAGTGCTTCTTGGCCAGTTGTTGTCCCTGTCCCCTAATTATAATACCCTGAAATTTTCTTCTCCAAAGATTTCATTATCCAATAACATTTTTAAAGTAGCAACTTCGCTATCATCAATTGAAATAAAAATAACTCCATCATCTTTAAGTAGTTGTTTTGCTATGTATAGACGAGGATACATAAAAGTTAGCCAAGCAGAATGGCTGTTACTTTTACTTTGCGTAAAATCTAAGATTCGTTTTGCTTTTTCTGCATCAACACCAATAAAGTGTTGCAGCTCTTTTACAGTAAACTTCCTGTCGTCTTGATAGGTAAACCCGTCACTGCCTGTATTGTATGGTGGGTCTATGTAAATCATTTTTACTTGTTCGTAGTAGGCATTGGCAAGGTGTTTTAATACTTCCAAGTTGTCGCCTTTTATGAGCAAGTTTTCAGAGTTAGCGTTTTCGGGTTTGCTGTTATGAGTTTCGTCTGCTTTCAGCAAAGTGGTTGCTGGGTCGCTTGCCAATAGTCTTGCATACGATTTTCCAAGCCAGTCTAAACCATAACTCTCAGTAGAAAAGTTGATTTCCTTTTCAGTTAAGTTGGCTTTAAACTTTTCCAATTGAAAATTTCCGTCTTTATCAAAGCAATGAGGAAAGTGTAATCTTAATGCTTCCAAATCTTTGTTTGGTACTTTTATGTTGTTCGTTATTTTTTGTTCCTTGCTCATTTCTTGTTCTTTTTATTGTCGTTGTCAATTAAGAGGTCTTTCACGTTTACGTCCAATATTTTGGCTATGTCGTAAAGAACTTCTATTCGTGGTTGTTGTCTATTTTGCACATAAGCATTTACCATATTGTAGCTTTTGCCTAATTGCTCAGCAAGCCAAGTCTGCTTAATGCCTTTTTCATCCAACACTTCTTTTATTCTGTTCATTTGTTCAAATGATTCAAGTCGCAAATATAGTTTTAAAATATTTTGTATCTCATTTTGCAAGATAACCGTACTTGATAGTCTCCCATCATACGGCTCTTGTTGTACTTAAAGTTATGCTCCATTAAAACCATGCTGCCAATGTACAAAAATATTTGGATAACTTTTAGCTGTTGCTCTTATCCAATTTCCTGCTTTGCGCATGCTTCCATTGAAGCGCTTATACTTCTTTACCGCCCATTTTATCAAACGCCAATTGAAAACACCAAAAATTCTGTTGAGTTTGAATGGTTGAAATTTTCCATAGTAGTTTAACCATCCTCTTAACTTTGGATTAAAAGTTTCTGCTATATCTAAAATGGTGCGACCTGTCCATAGATGGAATTTGGTCTCTTTTATCTCCTTTCCTATGCTCAATTCACTCTTCCTGCTTATTCCGCAGTTGTAGCCTAAATAGAACTTATTAAGTTTCCTGTTCTTGGTCATTTGTGGTTTAAAACTAAATCCTAAGAAGTCGAACTTTACTGTTTTAAATTTCAGCTTTCTATTCGCTGTTTTACAATAAACAATTTGGGTTTTCTCTTCATTCAGATTTAGTTCACAAGCTGACATTCTTTCTTTAATGGCTGATAACACCTTCTGTGATTCTTCTTCGCTATTACAGTGTACGATAATATCGTCCGCATATCTAACGAAACTTAAATAAGGATACTGTTGTCCAAACCATTTATCAAAAGTATAATGCAAAAATAGATTAGCTAGTAAAGGACTTATTACACCTCCTTGCGGTGTGCCTTTTTCCCTCATACTTTCTTTTCCATTTTTGTCCATCATAGGTGCAGTTAACCATCTCTTTGCATACATTAATAACCATTTCTCACTCACATGTCTTTCTAAAGCTAACATAACTTTTTCATGTGACATATTATCAAAGAAACTGCTTATATCCATATCAATTGCCCAAGCATATTTCTGAACGTTATCTCTAACTTCTGCTACTGCTTGATGACTATTTTTCAATGGTCTATAACCATAAGAATGTTCTGAAAAGACTTCCTCTAAACGTGGTTCTAAATAACTCTTGATGACTTCTTGAGCTATTCTGTCACTCACTGTGGGAATGCCTAACTTGCGCTCCTTTCCGTCCGCTTTTGGGATACTTACTTCTTTTACTGCAACTGGAAAGTAACTACCTGAACTCATTCTATTCCATAGCTTATACAAATTCGCTTTTAGCTTTAATTCATAATCCGCTAAGGTTTGATTGTCTATTCCGGCTGAACCTTTATTGCTCCGTACTTTCTTGAAAGCATCCCAAACCATTTGTTTGGTAATTGGTATTTCTTTTGTGTGAGTTGATAAATTCTTCCCCAGGTTTTCCAAGGTTGGTAAATCTAACTCCAACTGTACAACCTCAGCCCTTCGCTCCGCTCCCATTACAGAAGTTTCATCACTACTACGACTGAGTCCGCCATCGTATACAGCATCAGTATTTAGCCTTGCAGGCGATTGTCCTGCTTGTGCCTTTCCTTTTACATCTGTATACGACTTCCTCTGTTTCATAAATAAGCCTAAATAGAAATCATCCCTCCTTCGTGACGTCTGCCATGTAGCCAGTAAATCAGGGCGTCCGCTACACTCATCCTATTGCGCAAGCCTCCAATAGTTTTGACAGAGTTACCGTTTTTTCGACATTTCATAAGAGGTTCATTGTACATTAATCTTTTCTATTCATACCTGACACATTCAAATGTGCCTTTTCCCCTTTCCGTTCAATACCTCACAGTTACCCGTTTAGCACCGAGGGGTGGTTTGTTATCATTTCCTGTAAAACGATAACGATGGACCTACCATCATCTTATTCACAACATTCAATTTCAAATTTTCATTTGTCATTGA
>JADJSS010000034.1 GCA_016711605.1 Saprospirales bacterium | reverse complement strand
GCAAAAGATACAAACCAATTGCAGAAAATCTAGAAGAATTACCCAAAGAATTTAAAGTAAAGATTCAAAACCTTTCTCGTATTAGGACAGAAAGGTAAAATCTTTACAAGAGCTAGAAGAATTGGGAAGTATTCTAGCAAGTAAAAAGCTAGATAGCTCAGAATTTAAAAGAGCCTTAGAGATTAAATCGGATTTGTCCCAAATCCATATCGCCAGCCTATCAACGAACTTTGCCTTGAAATTACAAAGTATTCTAGAAAAAACGAATGAACTTTTTCGAGTAAAACTAGATTCCCGCTTTGCCTTAGAATACCAATTAGGCAAGGACGGAGAAACTGCCCTAAAACGAAACAAGACCTTTCATTGGCAAATGGAATTTCCTGAGGTGTTTGGTGGTGGCTTTGATATTATAGTAGGTAATCCGCCGTATATACAGTTAGCTAAAATTCGAGAACAGTCAGATTTATTTGACCAGTTGGAATTCGAAACATTTACTAAGACGGGTGATATTTATTGTCTATTCTATGAAAGGCAAATAGAGCTTTTGTGCTCTGGTGGATATGGATTCTTTATCACTTCCAATTCCTGGATGAGAACCCAATACGGAGCAGCATTACGCAAATACCTACTTGAACATTCTAATCCACTGCTACTGCTTAACTTTGAAGACACACAGATATTTGATGCAGCGATTGTTGTTCCCAATATGCTACTACTGGAAAAAGAGAAATACGCAAAACGGCTAGAAGCCGCAAGTGTCACGAGTGAATATAAAGTAGGGACTAATTTATTTAGTTTTTTTTGAGAAGAATAAAATGCATTTAGGAGAACTATCAGATGCTCAATGGGATGTTGGAACAAAGGTTAGTTTAACTATCAAAGTAGTGATGGAGAAAGCAGGTATTCTCTTAAAAGATTTGGATTTGAAAATTTATAGAGGTGTGTAGTAACGGGTTTAATGATGCATTTATAATAGACTCAAACAAACGAAATGAATTAATTGCAGTTGATAAGAAAAGTGAGACTTTGATAAAGCCTATGTTATCTGGTAAGATTTAAGAAGGTATAAATATACATATAATAATGAATATTTAATATTTGCCCATAGAGATTATTCAATAGAAGAATATCAAGGTATTTACCAGCATCTTTAAATTTTAAAAATCAATTAAAGAATCGCTTAAACGTAGTAAGAGATGGCGAAAAATGGTGGCAAATACCTTATTCAATTAGCTACAAGGATGACTTTGATAAACCTAAAATAATATGGGCAATTATCAGATAAAGCAAAATTTGTTTTCGATGATAGTAAAAAATACCTAAATAAAACAACTTTCTTTTTTGCAGGAAAATCCTTAAAATATTTATTATCCGTTTTAAATGCAAAGTGTACGGAATGGTATTTTTTTAAAATAGCAACGACCACAGGTATGGGAACTACGATGTGGTCAAAATATAAAGTCGAGCAACTCCCTATTCTCCGCGCACCGATAGACAATCCAGAATTGTAAAACCATTTGAGACTATTGTAGATTATATCATCACTGGAAAAAAACTTTCCCAAGAATTTAAAAATCCAAGTCTCAATACATTTGCCGAAGTTCTTCGAGCGGGTAATAGACGGAATGGTCTTTGAATTGCATTTTTGCAGATGAATTTAAAGCAAAAGGAATTAAAATCCTCGAACATCTAAAAAGACCTCCCTTCTATTTTAGATCAGAAAGAGGATGTGAACAAAGCTGAGTTCTTAGAACAACAGTTTCAAGCTTTTACAAAACCAAAATCCGGTTAATATCTCGTTAGCCACGATAGATAACGTGGAATCTGTGCGCTATGTGTTAGAGGATTTAAAAAAGAAATAAACAATGGATATACAAAAAAGAATTTCTAAAATTACGCTGCGCAACTATGGGGCTTATTATAATGAGTCGGGCGATAAGGATTATGAATTTAATATAGAAGGTAAAAACTTATTACTCTACGGAGAAAATGAAGTGGTAAGAGTTCTTTGTATAAAGCATTAAAAGATTTTTTCAGTCATGGGGAAAAGAACGCTATGGAACTTCCTTTTAATAAGAATAAAATTTGTAGAGGAATTATACCAGCTTATGTAAAAGTAAACATTGATTCGACCGATTTTATATTTCATTCAGATTCAACATTATCCAATACATACCAGAATAATATAATTAAAGATGCAAATAAGAACAAAGGTTTTTTTTGACTATAAGCATATTTTAAAAAACATCTGATTCCAGAATCCAGTTCAGAAATCCAAATTTGTTTGAAATAATTTTGTTAGAAATACTTGGGACAGTAGGAACCTGTTTCGAATGAAGAGATATTTACTTATCTATCAGACAAGTTTAGTGATTTCGAAATCATTTCTTTTTACCAGATCGATCGAAAGAATATTATTTTAAAAAATTTAAAAGATCAACAAATATATTAAATAGAGAACTAACAATAATTAATGCAAGACTTAAAGAAGCCATTGCTCCATTTTTTCAATTAGCTAACGTTTATCTTTCCAATTATTTTAATATAAATACTCAAATACAATGTGTAAAATCTCTCATTAAAAGAGCACTTTTTAGATATTGATAGGGATTTGTGGATTAATATAAATTACGCAGGTTTAGAAATTCACAAATACCAAGACTATTTAAACGAAGCACGATGATCACCGATAAGGAATTTGTCTTTACCTTGCCAGTCTAGAATTAAGACCACCAACTTCGTCTTTGTCAATGAATGTATTATTTTTAGATGATATTTTATTGGTCTTGGATTCTTCTAATCGAATTCCGTTGTTAAAAATTATACGAGATAAATTTTACCAGACTGGCAAATATTCATTTCTACCTATGATAAGGCATGGTTTGAATTCGCAAAGAAATGGTTTGAGATTAATGCAACTAATGCATTTAGCTCTATAGAACTCTATTCTCATAAACTCAGTTGCGTTTACTCCGGATGCTTGGTTATCATTCCCTCGGCAACATTTAGCAAAAGCAGAAGCCTATTTTTAAAGCAAAAGATTATCCTGCTTCCGAAATTATTTAAGAAAGCTTGTGAAGAGATATTAAAAGAAAGGTTACCAGTTAAATATAAAATCTTAAACGATGGTAATTTTGCAATTAAACTAGAAGATTACTTCAATCAAATTGAAAAATTTTACACATTGTGACTTTGCAGAGAAGTTAAAGGACAACTTAAATACACTAAAAAATGCGTAGTTCGATTCTAAACCCTTCTTCTCATCAGGATCATACTAGGTCCAATGTATTCTAGAAATAGAAGATGGAATAAACGCTGTAACTGATTTTAAAAAAATTGATTTGAAAAAGTATTAGATACTGGCAACGCTTAATGCTCGAATTGCCAGCACAAAACTATAAAATAGAATTTGAACCAATTAGTTTATTTATCTTCTAATATATTCTGATGGAAGAAGGGTAATACCTAATTTTAAATGTAGAATTACATTTTGGGAATTTACAAAACGTTGCATTTGGTGTTTTTACTCCATCCAGCATACTCCGCAAAAGCAGATAATAAGGTGATTAAAGATCAGCTCTATAATATGAAAAATTTAAATAAGTTGAAGGAAGGAGTATGTAAAAATCTCAACATTTTAAAGTTCTCAGACCAAGACTTATACAAACATATAAAAGTAATTTCTAAATCTAAATCCTTACAAGAATTAATAGATGAAGCGTGAGTATGAAATTAGAAAAATCTTTGTTAATAAGAACGAATCTTCTCTACTTGCATGTGCAGATGATTCCATTTTGTTTCAATTTAAAATTCAAAAGGGGATAATTCACAATATCCACATTTATGGAGGATAGGGAAGGAGTGAGGGGATTTTTATGAATTTAAAGAACTTATTTTCCCAAAGAAAAGGATTAGTTAAGATTGAAGATAAAACTTCAAATTGATTCATTATCAGAGCATCTAAGAATCATATTTGGGATTGTTTAGCGAAGAATATATTCTTGCAAATAAGTGATTCAGGCAATGATAGAATGTGGTCTTCAATACATGGAAGGCAACATTTTTTACGTCACAATCGAGATTATGCTTTTTTATTAGAACGGATTTGGACTCATTGGATTGAAAAGCCTTTAGATCAAATTCCTGAATCCTATGACGAATATTATAGTATTGTTAAAGAAATATTTTTTATAATGAAATGATGTAGTTTATAATTTTTTAGAGTTCATACTTTATCATTCAACGCAACCAGACCGTATAATTGCAATGCTTAATTCTATTTTACAGAAGATAATATTGGATATAGAGTAGTAGACAATGTTGTTACGGATATTATTTCAATTCAGGAAATAGAATCAGTAAATGAAGCGCTTAAATCTCCCTTTCAAAATTCTAATATTCATTTAAACAAGGCATTACATCTTTTATACAAAAAACAAACCTTATATTAAGACAATCTTCAACAGAGAAAGGTTAAAGGATGACAATGACAGATTTTAAATACTTAACAGACGAAGAGATGAGAAATTTGTCTCCGACAGAAATAGAAGCATACCTATTAGCATGGCTTGATGATTGTAATAAAAAAAATGAACAGCTTTATCAAGATATTTTAAGACTAAATAAGGAGTTAGATAACGAAGAATTAGAGTAAAACAAAAACATTTGTATCACTCCCCCTTCAACTCCTTAAACAAATCCCCGGACTCACTAGAGTCCGAAAAATACTTTTAGCACTCTTATCTATGAACTATTTATCTAATGGAGGAGGCAACTCTTCCGACTTCTTCGACTCTTTTTTTCCTCCTCTGTTATCATAATATATTAGAATAAAGATTCTTCCTCTTTCTTACTTTTCTTTTTAGAAGGTTTCTTTTCAACCTTAGATTCCTTTCCATCTTTGGGAATAGGTGGAATGCCTTTTACATCATCGCCTACTTTTTCTAATGGTGTATAGGCAAATTCTTCTATGGAGAATTGTTTTAGAAGTGGGAAAATGGAATCGGGTGTAGAATGATTTTTATCTAACCATGAGGTGTAGTTGGACTGGTCGATGATAACAGGTTGGCGGAATTTATTGCCGCCTTTATTGTGGATTGTGCGCATCATAGAGTTTGCTTCTGTGGTGATGATGAAAGCGCATAATTCTAATTTACCAGTGACTTTATCAGGAAAGAAATTCCAGATTCCAGCTAGAGAGAATACTTCTTCTTTTGGTTTGTGAATATTCCAGGGGAGAGTCTTTTTTACTCCTTCTAGTTCTTGCCATTCTATAAATCCGGTTGCGGGAATCAGACAGCGTTTATGAAGAAATGGATTCTTCCATGCGGGAGAGGTTTGTAGATTCTCAGAGCGAACATTGAAAGTTAATCCGTATTTTTCATTGAACACAACGCCCCATTGCATTTGTTTTAGATTTCGTTTGTTTACATCTGGGTCATCTAGGATAATAGGGATTTGACTCTTAGGGGAAATATTGTATCGGTGATTAATTTCTTTTTCAATACGACTAATCTCAAAATCCAATTCGTATTCTTCTATAATGTCTGATGTAGGTGATGATAATAAATAACGTCCACACATGGGTGACTTTCCTTTGTCTACCATAGAAATAATTGCTGACTTGGTTGAAAATGAAAATATTCTAAGGGAGCGAAATTTTCCCAGACTTCTTCGAGTGCTATCCAGAGTTGCTTGGAATAATAATCAATATCGTATTTGTGAAGGGGAGAGTGGTGAGTGAGAAATAATTCTTCTTCTGTGATATAGCGTTTACGGTTGTCTTTGTGTTTTTCTTTGACTACTAGGTAACGGACTTTTTCGCCTGCGGATACTTGTATTTTGTATTTGGCTAGTTGGGTGAGAGATAAGAAACTAGCATTGGCTACAGAGTATTCTTCGATGGATTTACCAATTGTTTTTCTAAGGAGTAAATCTTTCCATGGGATAGTTTCAGATTCTAATTCTTCTTTGTAGGATTGGAATTTTTTATGAATGACTGAATGAAGTTCTTTTAATTCGTTTAGAGTATCCGCTTGGCGCATAATTTCGAGTATCTCCAATTGGAATTTTCGGATATAACTAGGAGTGTCTTTTCTTCTGGAAGCGATGCCTCTTGTCTTGAGTTCGTTATTGTAGAACTTACCAAAGTAGCGAGTGGATACAGGAAGGAGTGGATCAATCTTGGAAGGGGGATAGACTAACCATTTATACACTCCGTCGATTGCCATTGTTACATTTGTTTCTTTGGTTATCTCATTGCATAGATCGTTTAAGTCTTCTGTGTTTAGAATAGATGAATCTTTTTTATGAATGAAGATACAGTCTGTCATGGCATGAGAAAGAAGATAGTCTCTGTCTTCTGCACATTCTTTTGCTCTTAATAGTTTTTCTCTACCAAAGGCTGTTACTGATTCATGGCTTTCAATTCTTCCAAACTTTGCATTCCTATATCCTAAATATCCGAAGGAAGTAACTAGCATCCATTTGAGGCTGTTTTGTTTTGCCTCTACTATATCGTAATCGGTTCCTGTGGTTTCTTTCTTTTTTTGTTTATAGTAAGTTCTCCGATTCAATATATGCTCTAGGGCAAGAGAAACAACACCTCTTCTTTTTTTACAAATACGATAGTTGGCGGTGGGGACTCTTTCTATTTCGGTTTCTTTGGGGCAGCATTCACAGAGAACAGTTTCAGGAGATAAATTATGTAAGACCATGATGGATGGATACATCTGGGCGAAGTCTAGCTGTGCCATGTTTTCAAATACACTAGCTTTTGAAATATCTTGTTGAAAGGTCAATCCTCCTTTGTCGATTCTAAGTAGTTCATAAAAACTCTTTGGCTCTTCTACTTTTGATTTCTGCCAGGGGACAAGATAGCCTTGGTTTAAGGCTACATCTGTTTCTATGGCTGTGAGTGCTGTGCCTGTAGAAGAACGGGCTAGTCTTTGAATGGGAAGCCTACTAATGCGAGATAGCTCTATAATTCCCATTAGCATGGATTCTTTAAATACAAAACTATTGGCTGAGTCTATATGCCAACGACCAAAGAGAGGATAAGAGGGAGCTTTATAAATCATCATGCCGTAGGTATTAAAACTAGTTCCTTTGGTGATGATCGTTCTTTCGTTCTTTGTGGTCTTGTCTCTATCAAGGTAAAGAGGAATTCTTAAAGACTGAGCTAAATAGAAGATTCTAGGAAATATAATCTGGTCTCCGAAAGAAGAAAGAATCACATCGGGGTCTTCTTCTTGGAGTATTTTATTTAGAGCAAAGATAGATTCTTTTGAATTGGTAAAGTTGATTTCGTAGTTTCTATCTTGGATAGTTAAACTAAGCGGATTATCCTTATTTAACCCTAATCTATGACTGTATTTTAAAGTAAGATTTAGGATTTTAAAGTTTGGAATTGTATACTCACAGGATTTAATATCATCGTTTGTATGAATAGATAAAATGCGGTTAATCCCTCTTACCTGCGTAAAGCTAATAGATACAAAGGCAAGAGGAAAGATTTTCTTTAAATACAAATAACCAGTTGCGACATCAATATCAGAATGATAAATATCTACCTTCCGATAAAAGGCATAGAGCTTCTGTGAGATTCGTCTGAGAACTGAGGGTTTAGAAATAACCACCTTGACAACTCTGACATCTTGATTCGAATAAAAATGCTTTCTAGTCACCCAGACAGGAATTTCTTTTAGTGCTCTGTATTCTTCGATACGCTTAATAATCTTCCTGACTTCGTTTTCTTCTCCATCCAAATAAATAATAGGAAAGTAATGATCCAAAAAAAGATGCGGCTTACCATCCTTATCCAAAATCCATACATGCACCTCTTCCTCTACATTGTATATATCAAATAAAAATCCTTCTATCTCGTTTATTCTATTCTCATTCTGCATGGCATTCTCAATCCTCATTGGTATTTAAGTTGAATACAAAGGGGGATGAT
>JADJSS010000033.1 GCA_016711605.1 Saprospirales bacterium | reverse complement strand
AGCTACATTTATCTTGTTATCGTCTGGATTAACATTACACATCGCAGGTATGTGATTTAAGTTTGCATCAACGCCTGCTGTATGGCCATACAATGCGTCTCTACGAACCCATTTATATAACATGGGAATTAAATTAAATAAAACAACGGAAACACTACACACACCATCAAGATCGGCAGCATACTACGCTATCGCTTTTGATTATCCGCAACTATAGGACTTGGTTTAATATTTACTATTATTCAAGCATATGAATACATTGTTTTATTACCATTTTCAATAAATGACAGTGTATTTGGCTCATGCTTTTACATGTTAACAGGATTTCACGGGTTTCATGTAATTTTAGGAACAATAGGTTTAATGATTTGTTTATACCGTCATTTAAAAGGACACTTTACAGAAAATGTACATGTCGGTTTTGAATGTGCTTCGTGATATTGACATTTTGTTGACGGCGTATGACTTTTTGTTTATAGCATTGTTTACTGATGATCAGCTCCATTAAAAAAACCATATTTATGATACGACGAAAATGGGAAATTATGATCATGTGGAGAAGGTAAATCACCTGCAACGAGATCAAATCCAGAAACTTAATACAAATGAACATAAAAGCAACAACTATAGTTGATCCAAATAGCGAAGAAGGAAAAAAAATTACTAACGACTTACTAGATCAATTAGACCCAGCAGGGGCGGCTCAAAGAGCAGAAGGAAGGGCTAAGTTAGCAGAAATAATCGACATACTATCGAACCCAGAAAAACAAGTAGTATTCGAAAAAGAATGAGAAGTTCAACGAGCGTGGTCCAAAAAGTATTGAGCAGATAAAAAAGCGGAAGAAGAAAGATTACTAAATCAAAACACTACAGAACCCGCAGTACCAAATCAAAAAATCGAAAAAGAAGATTTACTAGATATGGAAAAGGTAATCCGAATAATAAGAGAAGAATTAGAAAAAACCGGTGCAGATACCTTATCCGATGAATCTGTCGAAACTTGCATCCGTACATTACAAAAAGAAAAATTAAGAGGGAGGCCACGAGACCCAAAACTTATTTGAGATATTCACCCACTATCTCCAAAAGTAAGGGAAGTTCATTGAAGCATGCTTTGCTCGCCTGAACGTGCGCACAAAGCCAGCATTGCCTATAAAGCATTACCAAAAGTAGATAAAGCAAACTTACATCGCATCTTAGAATGCACACATCTAAGCGAATTCCAAAAAGGAATGATAGAAACCACGTGAACCGATGCATTCTCCGTACTCTCATATATAAGATTAGTAAAAGAGGATAACAATCAAATGCCAATAGAGCTACGCAACGAATACACCCAAATGATTACATTCCTAAAAATCAATTGTGAAAAATACTATGGCATAAACATCGAGGAGCTAATGAAAATAGCAAATATTCACGAATAAAATCAAAAAGATTTTATAAGTAATTACTCATTATTGCAACTGCGCGTTCAAAATATGAAAAACCAAATTAAAACAAAAAAATGCATTTTACCGTACCAGAAAAAAAATTTTCTACTTCCGAAAACTTAAAATTATTCGTAGTTTTTAAACCGCACAGAGACTGGCGTTTTTTTTCAAAAAATCGTCATACACTGTTTTCATTACTAAATAACCATTTAGTTGATTATCCAACCCCAACAACACTAACATATGCCTGAGGTTTTGGATCGGTTGCAGGACTGTTTCTTGCTTTGCAAATAATTACTGGGATTTTTTTATCAATGCACTATGCCCCTAATATTGCTTTAGCTTTTGATGGTCTAGAGCATATAATGCGTGATGTGAATACAGGTTGGGCTTTACGATACCTTCATGCGAACGGTGCTTCTTTTTTTTTTGTAGTCGTGTACCTCCACATAGGACGTGGTTTTTATTATATATCGTATTTTCGTAACTCATTAGTCTGAGTAAGTGGAATAATCATATTTGCGCTTATGATGGCCATCGCGTTTATGGGGTATGTGTTACCGTGAGGACAAATGAGTTTTTGAGGGGCGACAGTAATTACAAATCTTTTTAGTGCACTACCTATAATTGGGCAAAAAATAGCGTTTTGGCTTTGAGGTGGTTTCTCTGTTGATAATCCGACTTTAAATAGATTTTTTGTTCTTCATTTTTTATTACCATTTGTTCTACTCGGCGCGGCTGGTCTTCATTTAATTTTACTACACAGAGTGGGGTCGACAAACCCATTACTCATTTATGATAAAAATACGGATAAAATCCCATTTTTTCCATATTTTTATTGAAAAGATCTTGTTGGTTTTTTTATTTTCTATTTTTATATCTATATTTTGTATTTTTTTTACCAGATTCCCTTGGCCACCCTGATAACTACATCGAAGGAAATCCGATGGTAACACCAACACATATAGTACCTGAATGATATTTTTTACCTTTTTATGCAATTTTACGATCAATTCCAGATAAATTAGGTGGTGTTGTATTAATGGCAGCATCAATAGGTATTTTACTACTATTACCTTTTACAAAAATGTGGCCGAAATTCAAACGAGTTACAACACGTGGACAATATAATTTAAGCGCTCCGCTATTAAAACACGAAATGCTATATTCGACAGCATTTTGAATTTTTTTACAAACGTAATGCTCCTAGCGTGAATAGGTAGTCAACCAGTAACACCAGCAATCGTTTTTATTGGGCAATTAAACACATTTATTTATTTTGCATGGTTACTTTATATTCCAACAATTGCTACATTGCGCCTTGAAGAAGCAGCTATCTTTATAGTAATTATGAGCATTGTAAAAAAAATAATAGCAATTGTTATAGCGTCAAACATAGCACAAAACCCAGAAATCTTAATGGGTAATACTAAAATACTTTTACCATTTCTACCGTCAACATACGGTTTTTTTGATATGCTAGCGAGGCTAGAAACACCGCATTATCTATTTTTTATTTGCTGTTTTCTAGTAAGTTTATTTTTTGTGGCACAAAACAAAAAACAACTAGAAATTTATTTTTTTATGGCGTGTTCTGTAATACCATTAACGTTGTTAATCGTAAACCCACCCAATTTAATGTTTTTTTATCTTTTACTAGAATTTTCCACTTTAAGCACAACAGTCCTACTTGTTTCACGACGATATAACCCATTCGCAGTTTCGGCAGGATTAATGTATTATTTTGTATCCATATTTGTCTCCCTACTATTATTAATTGGAATTTTTTTTTATTTTCTTGAATACGAAACACTTGAACTAGTAACACCCAATAAAATGAATGATTTAATAAAGTTTGAATTTAATAATTTATTCAAATTTTGAAATCTAGAAACTTATTTAAATTTTATAGAAATAAGAAAAAAACAAAAAGGCCCCTATGATTTCAATTACCAAGAAACATTGTTGCAAATTTGATTTTTTCCAACGCTGGAGCTAAAAGATATGGCGCACAACGTAACAACCTGGCTATTCGAAGAAAATAAAAAAAACTGAGAAAAGATAAATCCTTTTTTTAAAAATGCCGATTTAGCGTGATTTTTCATACTTTTAGCATTTTTAATAAAAATGGGAATCGCTCCTTTTCATGGTTGAGCCCTTAGCGTAAATAGCAACGCACCCATTACAATAACCGCTTATTTACAAACAATTTACAAAGGACTCGTGACAATCATTTTTTTAAACCTTTTAAACCTGGCTATACACAATATTAGTCCAGACTTTTGTGATAGTCTAACAATCGTCATAAGCATACTAGGTTTTTTAACAATAGCAGTATGTACATTTAGCGCAATTATACAAGCTGGAATCAAACACTTGTGAACCCATCTTTCAACCGCTGTAATGGGTTTTTTAATCATACTGGGTGCAACAAAATTTTTAGTATTTAGCATCACCTATAGCATTTTTTATTTTTTTACATCGATCAGTTTTTTTAGCTTAATTTTATTTTTACAAAAAGAAGCCAAAAACAAACAAACGTTTACGTATTTAACAGACTTTAAAAAAGCAATCAAACATAACAACGCACTTCCATTGCTTTTAATTTTAACTTTTTTAATTATTCTCTTTGCCGGTTTACCACCATTATTAGGTTTTTTTTTTAAATTAAAGGGTTATTTGCTAATTTTTCAAGTATTTGGTTTATTACCCTTATTTTTATTAAATATATTACATCTAATTGCCGCATTTTTATATTTAAAAATCATTAAAATAAGCACATTTAACACAACAAATATGAACGAAAACTTCAATTACACACAAACCCACCCAATATTTTTATACGTACAAATTGGTATTTTGCTATTTTGAACACTGAATTGAAATACAATTGTAAATTTAGCACTATTGTGTGTATTATAAAAATGAAAACTACATACATATTTGAATTTCAATATTTTATAACACTTTTTGTACTATGTACCGCTATAGCTGGATTATTATTGGGAATAAATTTTTTTATTGCGAAAACCAAAAAAACACGAATCAAAGATGCGGAAAAATTATCAGCCTACGAATGCGGCTTTGATCCTTTTGAAGAAGCTAGATTACAATTTAATGTTCATTATTATATTGTAGGATTACTTTTTTTAATTTTTGATATTGAAATCGTATACTTATTCCCAGCGGTTGGAATTTTACAAAATTTTACGGTGAACGAAATTATAAATATTTTTTTTTTTTTAACAATACTCACAGTCGGATTTTTGTACGAATGAGCGGCAGGGGTTTTAAAATGATAAAAACCAGACTTAACAAAATGACATTCCAGAGATAGTGCGATAACCTAAAGTGTAATTAATAGCAATCTATATTAATAATAGAAAGGTCGTCAACACGAAATTTTAGTTAAAATATAAAAACACTAAAAAAACCACTATAAAAATAGAAGAAACATCAACCTAGTGAAGTGAAACATCTCAATAACTAGAGAAAAACAAATCAATAGAGATTTCATTAGTAGCGGTGAGCGAATTTGAATAGAAAAAAGAAAATATTATTAATTTTTTGGAATAAAATGCGCAAAAGGGTAATAGCCCCGTAATAATTACTTTTCGTTTTAAGTAAATGGATAAATGACTATATCCTTTGAATAAGGGGGTCCCATCCTCCAAACTATAATACTATTATTAATTGATAGAAGAAAGTACCGTGAGGGAAAGATGAAAAGAACCCAAGAAGGGAATGAAAAAGACCGAAAATTGATTACACATATCCAACAGAAGGGTAAAATTGCCTAACTGTGTACCTTTTGCATGATGGATCGACAAGTTTAAAAGTATAGCAAGCGTAAGCGTAGAGAAAACAAAAATGAAAATTTAACTCAAGTTATATTTTTAAGACCCGAAGCCAGATGAGCTAACCATGGCCGGACAGAACTCATTTCAAAAAGAATGACGGAGGGTCGAACTCGTGTATGTTGCATAATACTGGGGTGAGCTGTGGTTTGGAGTGAAAAGCTATTCGAATTTGGTAATATCTGGTTTTCCGCGAAAGCTATTTAAGTAGCGTTTTTTATAAAGTTTATAACGAAGGTAGAGCACTATTTCATTACGGGGGCATTGGCCAATTGTAATTTATAAACTCCGAATTGCGTTATTAAAAAATAAAAAAAACAGACATAAAGCGGTAAGGTTTTAATGTCGAGGGGGAAACAGCCCTCATTATTTGTTAAGGTTTTAAAATTATAATTAATTAAAAAACGTAATAAAATTTAAAATACAATATTAAAATAAGGGATAGACCTAGCAGCGTTCGCAACATTAAAAACAGCGTAATTTCGTATTATTTTTAAAAAATTTTTATGACTAATGTACAGAAATTAAATTATATACCGAAACAATAAAGATAATAATTTGGTAGCGGAATATTTTGTATTAAAAGAAGATATTTGAAAAAAAAAATCAAAAGAAACACTGTCGATATAAGTAGCATTAAACATGTTTAAACACATGTCATCGATTACTTAAAGGTTTCTTATAAATTTTAAAAAATAAGAGTTAAACGGTTTCTAAGTAAAGCTTTAATAAAACTTTATAATGAATTTTTTAACCACCACGAATGCTTTTCAAAAATAAAAATGAAAGCATTTTCAGGAAAAAAGGTAAAAAAACGTACCGTACTAAAAACCGACCTAGGTGAGCAAGTGGTATATCTACTAAGATGATCGAGATACCAATGTTGAAGGAACTCTGCAAATTAACTCTGTAACTTAGGGATGAGGAGTATCACTAACGTGGATAAAAAAACAATGGGGGTAGCGACTGTTTACTAAAAACACAGGACTCTGTCGAAAATTGAAAAATGATATATGGGGTCTGACGCCTGCCCGGTACCAATAAGGCAAGATAATATGTTAACGCATAAACTCTAATCTCTGGCAAACGGCGGCCGTAACCTTGACGGTCCTAAGGTAGCGAAATTCTTTGTCGGGTAAGTTCCGACCTGTATGAATGGCATAACGACTTCCCCACTGTCTCCAGCATTGACTCGGCGAAATTGAATTTACCGTGAATATGCGGTGTATTACGATAAGACGGAAAGACCCTATGCACCTTTACTATATTTATGCAGCGCTTTAAATAGACGGTGATCGAGAATAGATGTTATTTTATGAAAAGTAGTGGGAGCTAACTAAGGAAAAAACGGTGGAAGATCATTTCATTAGTTTATTTAAAGCTAACTTACATTAGATTAATTGTAGGAAATTTTTGCATATTTGGTAGTTTAACTGGGGCAGTTGCCTCCTAAAGTGTAACGGAGGCGTACAAAAGTGAGTTCGAGTAGTAAAGACAAGCTAAATGAATGCAATGGTAAAAATTCGCTTGACTGCAAAACGGACACGTTTAACAGAGACGCAAGTCGGTCATAGTGACCCGATATTATTGTGTGGAAAAGATATCGATCAACGGATAAAAGGTACGCTAGGGATAACAGGCTTATGGCTCCTGAGAGTACATATTGGCGGAGTCGTTTGGCACCTCGATGTCGGCTCATCACAACCTGGAGAGGAACAAGGTTCCAAAGGTTCGGCTGTTCGCCGATTAAAGTGGTTCGTGAGCTGGGTTTAAAACGTCGTGAGACAGTTTGGTCCCTATCTATCGTAATAAAAAAACAGAAAAGCCTCTAAACTAGTACGAGAGGATCGATGCGAATTGATCACTGGTAAAATAATTGTAAACTGAGTATTTCAAATTTGCAAGTTATGAAGCTACATCAAGTATATATAATTTTTGAAAAGATTTAAAAAAGAAGATATCTTTTTTCTCGTTTTAATTTTGGTGAAAGAACAACACCTAGATGGAATAACAATGAAAAGTCGCAAACCCGAGTTAGTTATAACCAATAAATCGCTTATACACAATTTACACAATAAAAAAATTTTGGAAGAATAGCTAGTACTGTAACGTACAAACACTAACATACACCATATGACAAACAAAGCCAAAACCCATTAAAAAAAACAAAAACAAAAAAAAAAAAAACAAAAAAAACAAAAAATTAAAACTAGCGAATAAAATAAAGAAGCCGCTCAAACTCCCCAAGAACAAAATAAAGATAAAAATAAAAAACAAGAAAAAAAAAGAGCCACAAATGCACCATTCGAAGTCTCCTTATTGAGAGGGGAAGAAAAAAAATTAAATTAATTAGATTTTATAATTTTATAATTTTACTCCCAATATGTTTTTAAATATGGATTATTTATATTTATAGTGTTTTGTTTATATAAAAGTCTTCTGTTTTTAAAGGCGGTTATAGCTCAATTGGTAGAGCGTCGGCTTGTGAGGCCGTAGGTTAAGAGTTCAACTCTCTTTAATCGCCTTTTTTATTTTATGTTAGAGCCTGCATTATTTAAATTAATCGGTGCTGGTTTAGCAACAATTTCGTTGGCTGGATCTGGAGCTGGTATTGGTATTGTTTTTGCTGGGTTAATGCATTCTGTTTCTCGAAACCCTAATTTATTAAAACAGCTTTTTGTTTATGCTATTTTAGGTTTTGCATTATCAGAAGCTATCGCTTTATTTGGTTTAATGATGGCTTTTTTAATCTTATTTGCGTTTTAGTTTTTGGTTTTTTTTTTATTAAGTTGATTTTATTTATTTTTTATGCTAAATTTTTTTCGTTACTCGTTGTTTATGTTTACGCCAAATATTCCTTCGAATCCAGCACCTGGGTCGTTAGGCAAGTATGTTCCAACTTGATCTAATAAATTTTTTGAGGTTCACGTCACCGAAATTTTTGACAAATTTATGGGGCTTACTATTATGAAATGTTATCATACGTGACCATTTCTAATTCGTAGAATCGGTAGATTAAGTTCGACTAGCACGTCACGCAAACCTCTCGGCACACATTTATTTTGAGATTCTGAAGTAGTTATGCCAACAATGCTAAATCTATTTTTATTCTGTGTTTTTTTTTTATTTGTTTTTATTTTTTTTGTTGTTTTAATTCATTTTTTTACTAAGCGTCCTTTTATTTATATTCGCGAAGTATCTTTAGCAGGAAGTGCGGTATTGTTTTTTATTTTAGTCTTGTTTTGCAGTACCCAATATACTGCATTTTTTGAACTTTCCTCATTTTTATCAGCTGGGTTAGATTCTTGGTTAGAGTATAGGTGATCTGTTCAAAATGGCGAAAATTATTTGAACCGCTGATCGTATTCAGGTGAGGAGGCTTTGTGTCTAGGAACTGTTGATTTGCTTTGACGTTTTCAGTGCTTGATTATATTACCCGAATGGTTCCGTTTTTTAATTTTTTTAATGATTTTGCGCCATTCCCCAACTTTAACTCGGAACAGTGACAACTTATAACGCTTAATACTTATATTGATAATGGTCAAGGCGTTTTTGAACAAGTCAAGTGCCTTGATGACGCGGTTTTTTTTGACCTTGATGCCAAGGTGAAGCGCCTGTGCTCGGATCTGTGTTTTTTACGGCAAAATCAAAATTTGCTTGAGGGTTTAATGGGTTTTTTCAGGATTTCGGTTTTTTAAAATATGGTGTTTATAAAACCTCTTTTTTTTATCCATTATTGGATAGCACTTTTGATATTGTTTTTAGTTTTGATGGGATTTCTTTAATTTTTATATGTCTTACAACCTTTATAATTAGTTTGTGTATTATTGTCTCATGATATTCTTATAAGTTTGAATTGTATACTTTGTTAATTTCTTTATTATTGATAACGCAATTGTTAATTATTATTTCTTTTTCGGTTTTAGATTTACTTTTTTTTTACATTGCGTTTGAAAGTGTTTTAATTCCTTTGTTTTTTTTAGTTGGTATATTTGGAAGTCGCGAACGCAGAATTAAAGCAGCTTATTATTTAATGTTTTATACTTTATTTGGCTCAGTTCCTTTTTTGATTGGTTTAATTTATATTTGACACAAAACGGGCCAAACAAATATTTTAATTTTAGAAGCTTTATTTTACGGAGTTTTTTCTAAGCATGAAATCGCATTATTGTGGTTTTTATTTTTACCTGGGTTTGCTTTTAAAATTCCACTGTATCCTTTTCATTTGTGGCTTCCTGAAGCACATGTCGAAGCTCCGACTGTAGGTTCTGTTATTTTGGCTGGTTTAGTATTAAAATTAGGTGGTTACGGTTTTATTCGTTTTTCTTTGGGTTTGTTATATTGAGGTGGTGTACCTTTTTTTGGTTATGTTTATTGAATTTCGGCTTTTAGTATGTTATTTGCCATTTTATGCGCCGCTTGTCAAATTGATTTAAAACGTATTATTGCTTATGGGTCTGTTAGTCACATGTCTTTAGTAACTTTATGCATTTTTTTGGGAACGCAATCTGGCTTGGAGTCTGCAATGATTATGATGTTGGGGCACGGTTTTGTATCTAGTGGTTTGTTTATTCTTATCGGTAGCTTATATGAACGTTATCACACACGAAATATTCGTTATTACGGTGGGTTATATAAATTATTACCGCGTTTTGGTACTTTGTTTTTATTATTTGTTCTTTTTGATATAGGTGTGCCTGGTAGTCCTGCTTTTGTTGCTGAATTTGTTGCGTTAGTTAGTATAACACAAGAGTCTGTTGTATTAGCCGCATTCTGCTCTATTCCAATTATTATTGGGGCTGGTGTTTCCTTACTATTAGCGAGCCGTGTTCTTTTTGGTTTTAACGAAAAGCGCTACTTAGTAAATATGCCTGTGCAATTTACAAATTTTTTGTATTGGTGTGAGTTACAAATGCCAACAGTTTTAAAAACCTTTGTTCAAAAGGATCCGACTCCTGTTTATCTAAAAACAGCGTCGATTGTTGTTCCTACGACGTTTGATCTTTTGCCGCATGAAGTGTTTGTTTTGATTTGTTTATTCGGTGGTTCGTTTTTGTTAGGGGTTTATCCACAGTTGTTTTTAAATATCTTTACACAAGATCTTGAATTAATTTTACAAAATGTTGCCTTCTTTTTCTAATTTAAATGGTTTTATTGGCGAATTTAGGGTATATCGTTTTTGGACCGTTAATTGGGTCATGCTTTGTTTTGTTATTTCATAGAAA
The DNA here is from genome assembly GCA_016711605.1 of Saprospirales bacterium. Lineage (GTDB taxonomy): Bacteria > Bacteroidota > Bacteroidia > Chitinophagales > JADIYW01 > JADJSS01. The sequence goes on along the minus strand of JADJSS010000033.1, from coordinate 1,158 downwards.
GGTTTCATATAGGTTTGTTTCATTATTGACTGTAATTAGTTTGACTTTTGCTCTATGTGCAACAATTTATGTTTGACAAGTGGTTTCTGGTATTTCAGGTGTTGTGTTTGTTGATTTTTCTGAATTATTTAAGTTTTATTGGTATTGCTCGACCTGGGCTCAGATTTCTTTGACTTTTCTTTTTGATGAGTTGTGTCTTTTTATGTTTTTATTAGTAATTAGTGTATCATTAACGGTCCATATTTATTCAATTGAATATATGGCGGACGATCCAAATCGAAATCTTTTTTGGGCTATTTGTCTTTATTTACGTCATTTATGCTTTTATTAGTTAGTGCTGGCAATTTTATTCAGTTTTTTGTTGGTTGGGAGGGTATTGGTTTATGCTCCTATTTATTAATTAATTTTTGGTACATGCGTGTTGAAGCCAATTTAGCTGCAATTAAGGCAGTCGTTGTCAATAAAATCGGGGATTGTGCTTTTGTTATTGGAGTCGGTTTGGTTTATTATTACTTTTATAGTTTTAATTTTATTACTGTAACGAGTGTTATTGGAAACTACTTGGATTTTAATTTTGGAAGTTGCGGAGTTTCTTTTTTTTATGATAGTATTGTTTTAGATTCCGCAACACTTGTTGCACTATTTTTTTTAATTGCGGTGATGGGGAAATCTGCGCAGATCGGTTTACATACATGACTCCCGGATGCCATGGAAGGGCCAACACCTGTATCTGCTTTGATTCATACAGCAACAATGGTAACTGCTGGAATTTTTTTAGTTATTAGTTAAACCGTATTTTTGAGCTTTCGTTGATAGTTTTGCAGCTTATGGTTGTTGTTGGTGCATTAACAGCGTTTTTTGCGGCTACTGTTGCCTTGTTTCAAAGTGATATGAAAAAGTCGATTGCGTATTCGACGTGCAGTCAACTTGGTTATATGTTAGTCGCCTGTGGTCTTTCAAAATACGGGTTGGCTTTTTTTCATCTATTTACACATGGTTTTTTTAAAGCTTTATTGTTTTTAGCAGCAGGTGCGTTGTTGCATGGCTTAGATGATGAACAGGATCTTGACGAGATGTCGGATGTTGATGATGGTTATTTGTATTTTATAACAAGTATCGGTGGGTGCTGCGTTATGTGCGACACCTTTTTTTAGTGGG
>JADJSS010000032.1 GCA_016711605.1 Saprospirales bacterium | reverse complement strand
AAACGGAAAAACTCATAAGGATTTCTGGATAGTATAATTGGTTGATTGGAGTACTTTTATGGTTTATTGTTGACGTGTAATTAAAGACTTAAAGTGTCTTTTTTTAAAATCGAATAGTCCACTATTGTAATTTGTCGTCGAGCTTGTTTGAATACGCTTAAAAAGGTTTGTAAAAGTCGCCAAATTTTAAAAAGTCTTGTAAACCACCGTAATGTTCAATGTTTCTGTCTTCGCAGATACGAAGTATAATATAATTCTGTCTAGTGTTTGTTGTACGGCAAAGTCGAACATCTTCATCTAGTTGTTTATTTTCTTTGCTGATGCTTTCTGGCTAAAAGTGTTCTCCATTGATCTAAAGAGTTTAGGAATTCTTTATCAACCGATGCTGTGCCTTTTTTGTTGGCTGTGCCTGCTAAAAATTTGTCGAATGTACCTTTTAAAACTGCTTCTTTACTAAAGGTTTCCCAAAGGAAATCCCATTCATTTTCGTATTCGGTGAACGTAAAATATTTTACTCTAGCAACACTAGATTTGTCTGTTGGGTTTGGCTTTCTATTACAATCGTAAATAGCAAATTCTTCAAAATCTGTAATTATACTTACGTTTAGTTTTGCACTCCAACCATATCTTCGCACTTGGTAAGCTGGTTGTATGTCATCTTTAATAAGAATGCTAGGTTTTTTGGCTTCTACAAAGAATAGACGCTTTCCGCCACCTAAACGGAAAGAATAATCAGGTGCTTTGGTTGCTTTACCGACTTTTACTTTGTCTTCGTGAATTACTTCTCTGTAACTTTCAGCGAAACCTTGTTCATTATCAATGTCCCAACCTAAAGCTTTAAAAAGTGGGTCGATAAAGTCTCTACGAGTTTGAGTTTCGTTGTAATCTGATTTTTTATATGCTGGTAATTGTTCGTTAAAACGTTGTACTAATTGCTTTACTTTTTCTAAGCCAGATTCTTTTGCAGTCATTTTTAAGTATTATGTGTCTAAAAATACAAAATGTTTATTAAGTAAATAAATATTAAATATATTACCACCACCTACGGGTGGTGGGTGGGAAAAGATAGAAGCGTCGGTGCAAAATAAATGTGGCACAAAATAGAGTCGCACGAAGTAGCGGTTTTGTGCCTCTTTTATTTCGGTGAAGCGTTGGAAATTTATTCTTGTCGGAATTGCACGAAATGATATTGAAATGTGGTGTGTTTAGGGTTGCCTACAACTCTCAAATATACGCAACTCAACTGATTAACCAAATATTTAATAAAACTATTTTATTCATTGATATATAGTGAATTAAGAAAAATAATTATCCGTTTTGCGCATTGCGTATTTTAAATAATTGTTTTAGAAAATTATTCGTTTTGCGCATGTTTTTTATAAATTTCTTAGTACTAAAACGCTCAACCTAACCAAGCCATACCTTAACACAGCCACGCCTACCAAAATCGCATGCTCGCCTATGAAAAAGGTAGGCGCACCTACCCAAATTGTAGGCACGCCTGTAAAAAAGGTAGGCGCGCCTACTAAAAACATAGGCGTGCCTAGTAAAAAGGTAGGCGTCCGTACAGAAATCAGACGTGTACCTGTAAAAATGGAAGGAACGCCTTTGGTAAAATATGGCAAAGCATTATTTTAAATCAAAAATTAGGTCAAAAAAAATGCGCTGATAAAATCAGCGCATTTTTAGCAGTATTAGCTATTGTTTTACAGTTGTTATTGTTCTTCGGTATTTTCAGTGTTTTCTTTATTTGCTTCAGCAGCTTTTTTAGCAGCAGTTGCACCTGTGTTGGCAAAACGTTTGTTCCATTCATCTACTTCACGCATTGCAATATCTAACGCTGCATTGTTGCCTCGGTCTATTTGTAAATTATTTACATACCTGTCAGTTAATTTCATAATATCACAAGCTGCACCCAATTGAGTTTCTTCTAATATCTCCAGCAAACTGTAAGTTGCCTGAATATCTGCAGCTAAATTGCTGTAATAATTTAAAAGACTAACTAAATCTGCAGGATTGTCTGCTCTGCTTAAGCTATTTGGATTTTGATTCGCAATAGCTGATACCAGTCTTACATAACCTTCGCGTCCTTCAGCCATGCTTCTGCCACCTTCTTTTTCCTTTTCAGTAAGGTTAACTGCAAACGGTTTAAAGGTTGCTGCTGAATTGTTGATTTGAACTACCATAGCATCCAAAATAGCTTTTGTTGCTTGGCTTAAAATAATTTTTCCCATGAGTATTTTTTTTTATTTATTAATATTTTAAAAGTAATAAGCAAGCTAAAAAAGCGCAATGGTTTTGATGTTAAAGTATGTTAATAATAATTATATTATAAATAATTACTATTTAATTTTTCTTTTAATATGTTGCCTCATACAATCTCGCCTATGGCGAGGACCAACCTCTCCAAATGGAGAGGGAAGTCGAGTGTAACTCGACAGGGTGAGGCAAAGATTAGCATCTATCAAATCAATAAAATACTTAACATATCATTCAACTAAAACTAAGCACTAATAACTAATAACACCGTACTTTTGCAGAAATTGAAATTTCATGAAATATCCATCCAAATACAATAAAAATCAATGGATATTCCATCTACACAATTAAAAAAAATAAATTTATTTAGATGAAAAAAATTAAATCTGCACTCGTTTCTGTCTATTATAAAGATGGCTTAGATGTCTTAATTCATACACTTGCAAAACAACAGGTTACGTTCTACTCAACAGGTGGAACACAAGCATTTATTGAAGGTTTGGGTTACAAAGTGATTCCTGTAGAGGAATTAACTTCGTATCCAAGCATCTTAGGCGGCCGCGTAAAAACCTTGCATCCAAAAGTATTTGGCGGCATTTTGGCTCGTAGAGAAAATGCAGAAGATATTGCACAATTAAAACAATACGAAATTCCTGAACTGGATTTAGTCGTGGTTGATTTGTATCCGTTTGAAGAAACCGTGAAAAATCAAAACTCGTTGTTCGATGGCGAAATAACATCTGAAGTTATAGAAAAGATTGATATCGGCGGCATTTCGTTGATTCGTGCCGCAGCCAAAAATTTTAGCGATACGGTTATCGTTTCACAAAAAAATCAATACGCAGAGTTAGCAAAATTTTTAGAAGAAAACAATGGACAAACTTCGTTAGCGTTTCGCCAAAACTATGCAAAACAGGCATTTGCGGTAAGTTCGCATTATGATACGTTGATTAACAGATATTTTGCATCGCAAGATCCTTATGAAACCTTTAAAGAAAGTTACCTGAACGGCGAAGCGTTGCGCTACGGCGAAAATCCACATCAAAAAGGATTTTTTTATGGTGATATCAATGAAGTATTTGATATTTTAAATGGTAAACAATTATCGTACAATAACCTTGTAGACATTGATGCTGCGGTGCATTTGATGAGTGAGTTTTCAACTCCAACTTTTGCAATTTTAAAACATACAAATGCATGCGGTGTGGCATCGCGTAGCAATTTAGTAGATGCATGGTTGGCAGCGTATGCAGCAGATACGGTGTCGGCGTTTGGTGGTGTGTTAATTGCGAATGCAAGCATTGATGCAGCAACTGCAACCGAAATTGACAAACTGTTTTTTGAAGTATTAATTGCGCCGAATTTTGAGGAAGAAGCGTTGCAGATATTAATGAAAAAGAAGAACAGAATTTTATTAAAACAAAAGTTATTTGATTTTCCTGCAAAGCAATTTAAATCCTTACTAAACGGTGTTATTGTACAAGATTTTGACAAAAAAATAGAGCAAGAAAATGAGTTGAAATGCGTCACTAACATAACACCAACAGAGGCACAAATCAAAGATTTATTATTCGCAAATAAATTAGCAAAACATCTTAAATCAAACACTATTGTTTTGGCAAAAGACCAGCAGTTACTGGCAATGGGTTGCGGACAGACATCGCGTGTGGATGCTTTGCAACAAGCTATTCACAAAGCAAAGGTTTTTGGGTTTAGCTTAGAAAATGCGGTAATGGCAAGTGATGCATTTTTTCCATTTCCAGATTGCGTTGAAATTGCTGATAAAGCAGGTATCAAAGCAGTTATTCAACCAGGTGGAAGTATCAAAGATCAAGATTCTATTGATTATTGTAATATGCATAATTTATCTATGGTTACAACGAGTGTTCGACACTTCAAACATTAATTAAACTTGGCTTTTTGAGCTTTTTATAAGTTCCAAAAAAATCTTTTCTTAATTAAAATTAAATTTTCGTTTCTCGTTTGTCGTATCGTTATTATATCTTACTTTTGTTTCATTATTAAAATAGCAGAAAAAGTAGCGAGAAAATGGGATTATTTAGTTTCCTAAACAAAGAAATAGCAATTGACCTTGGCACAGCCAACACGGTAATTATATACAAAGATCAGGTAGTGGTTGATGAGCCATCTATTGTAGCGATTGATAAAAAAACAAATCAAGTAATTGCAGTTGGAAAAAAAGCGATGATGATGCATGAAAAAACACATGCAAATATCGAAACGATTCGTCCATTGCGAGATGGTGTAATCGCAGATTTCACCGCAGCAGAAGCCATGATTCGTGGTTTTATTTCCATGATTACTGATGGCAACCGTTGGTTTCGTCCTTCATTAACAATGGTAATTTGTATTCCATCAGGTATTACTGAGGTGGAAAAACGTGCCGTTATTGAAAGCGCAGAACATGCGAATGCACGCGAACGTTACCTTATTCATGAGCCGATGGCTGCGGCGTTAGGTATAGGTTTAGATGTAGAATTGCCAGAAGGTATTATGATTATTGATATTGGTGGTGGAACAACGGATATTGCAGTAATTGCATTGTCTGGTATTGTTACCGATCAATCGATTCGTATTGCTGGTGATGAGTTTACTTCGGATATTGTAGAATATATCAAGCGTCAGCACAATATTTTAATTGGCGAACGAACTGCTGAACAAATTAAAATTCACGTTGGTTCTGCGTTGCAAGATTTAGAAGTTCCACCAGATGATTATGCTGTTCATGGACGAGATTTATTAACAGGTATTCCAAAACAAGCTACGGTTTCTTATTCGGAAATTGCTGGTGCTTTGGATAAATCTATTTCTAAAATTGAAGAAGCCATTATGAAAGCGCTGGAATCTACACCACCAGAATTGGCTTCAGATATTTATCGTACAGGTTTATATTTAACAGGTGGTGGCGCCTTGTTGCGTGGCTTGGATAAACGTATTGCATTAAAAACAAAATTGCCTGTAAAAGTTGCAGATGATCCATTGCGTGCAGTGGCACGAGGTACAGGTATCGCGTTAAAAAACAGAGACCGTTACACTTTCTTGATGAGCTAAACGCATGCGTAGCATATATTATTTACTTTCTCGTTTCTATGTACTCATATTATTTGTGGTGTTAGAGTTTTTTGCTTTGTCATTAATTTTTAAATCACATAAATACCAGGAAGTAAAATTTTTAAATACTACTAATGGAATGGCTGGTACAGTGGTTGGTTATGTAAATGGATTTAATACATTTATACATCTTGGTACCAACAATAAAGCATTGGTCGAAGAAAACGCTTTGCTCAAAAAGCAAATTCAATTTCAAAATCAGTATCCATCAGATTCTAACTTGCCACGAAATTCAGATTTATATACATTTGATTATGTTGTAGCAAAAATTGAGAATAATAGCATCAACAAAAACATCAATTACATCACTATAAATAAAGGTAGTAAAGATGGATTGCAAAAAGGATTTGGCGTAATCAGCAGTAATGGTGTGGTTGGAATTATAACTAATGTTTCTGAAAATTTTGCTTTAGTAATGTCTGTAATTAGTGTAAAATCGTTAGTTGGTGTGCGTCATAAAAACTCTAATGCATTAGGTAATTTGCGCTGGAATGGCAGCGATCCGAATACATTGCAAATTGATGGATTTAGCAAAACTATTCCAGTGAAAAAAAACGACACGATTGTAACGGCTGGTTTCTCTTCTATTTTTCCGCCAAATGTTTTGGTAGCAACTGTAAAAGATGTGAAACCAGATGAAGGTTCTAGTTTCTACGATATCAATGTACACCTAACCAATAATATTTCGAGTTTGAGTTATGTATATGTGGTAAAAAATAATAAAAAGAATGAATTGGATTCATTGCAACGCTTAATTAATAATGAATAATAAATTTATCATCAATAACACTTTGCGTTTCGTTTTCCTAATAGGATTGCAGTTGCTGCTATTGAATGAGTTGCCATTTGGTAGAGTCTATATCATGATTTATCCGTTGTTTATTTTGTTGCTACCTGTTTTTACACCGCGAATTGCAGTTTTATTACTTGCATTTTTCACAGGAATTATTGTGGATGTATTTAGCAACGGTGGTGGTTTACATACAGCTTCACTTTTATTAATTGGTTATTTAAGAACTTTTATTTTAGACACCTTTCAACCAAAATCTGGTTGGGACAAATTAGACGAGCCAACATTATCACAGCAAGGAATTAATTGGTATTTTTTTTATATACTTATTTTATTTTCTATACATCACTTAGTTTATTTCTTTTTGGAATTGTTTTCCATATCTAACTTCGTCACTACATTTTTCAAAACTATATTCAGTTTAATCAGTTCATTAAGTTTAGTTTGGTTAATAAGTTTATTTTTTGCGAGAAAAACAAAATTGTAAATTTAGTATAATACATGCAGCGTGGTAACGAAAGCGGAATTTTAGAAAAAGCAATTTTTATTGTTGCTGCTATTCTTATTGTGCGTTTGTTTTTTTTGCAAGTGCTGACGCCTGGATACAAATCTATTGCAAAAGATAATGTGGTGAAAAAAGTTACCATCTATCCATCGCGTGGTTTGGTCATCGATAGAAAAGGAAAAGTAATAGTCTATAATGATGCAGTGTACGATATTTTAGTGCAATGCAATTTAACCAAAAATTTAGATACCGTTCGTTTGTGCGAATTACTAAGCACCAATATTACTTTTGTAAGAAAAGCATTAGATGACATAAAACGCACCACACCAAACAAACCTACGCCATTTATAAAATTATTAGATGCGCAAACATTCGCTCGTTTTCAAGAACATCTTTTTGAGTTTCCATCTATTTCATATATCACCAGAACTGTTCGTCGGTATCCATATCGCGGTGGTGCAGCTCTTTTAGGTTACCTAAGCGAAGTAACGGATGCTAATATTGAACAATCAGCTGGCTATTATGAACTTGGCGATTACATGGGAACAACTGGCCTCGAACAATATTATGATAGTTATTTGCGTGGCGAAAAAGGAACTAATTTTCAAGTAGTTGATGTTAAAAATACATATAAAGGAAAATACAAAGACGGCAAAGATGATAAATTACCTATTGCAGGTTGGGATATTGTAACTGGTATTGATGCAGAATTACAAGCGTATGGAGAAAAATTAATGGAAGGAAAAGTTGGCGGAATTGTTGCGATAGAACCATCAACTGGCGAAATTTTAGCGTATGTAAGTTCGCCAGGTTATGATCCAAATTTATTAACTGGCAGATTTCGTCGCCATAATTTTAATGTTTTGTATAATGATTATTATAAACCATTAATCAATAGGCCAATTCAAGCGATGTATCCACCAGGTTCAACATTTAAAGCAGGTGCAGCAGTTATCATGATGCAAAATAATATTCACGATGAAAAATGGAGTTGGTTTTGTCCAGGTGGTTATCGAGTTGGAAACCATGTAGTAAAATGTCATGGTGTGCATGGAATTCCAGATGTAGAAACTGCTTTACAATATTCTTGTAACTCGTATTTTTGTAAGATCTACAACGATTTTATTATGGATTCTATTTATGCTTCGCCAGAAATTGGTTATCAAAAATGGTGGGACATGACTAGTTTAATGGGTTATGGAAAAAAATTAGGAATTGATTTAAAAGGTGAGAAAAAAGGCAACCTTCCAACTGTAAAGTATTATAATAAAATGTTTGGTGAAGGAAAATGGCGCGCAGCTTCCATTATTTCAAACTCAATTGGTCAAGGCGAAGTGCTGGCAACACCTTTGCAAATTGCAAATGCTATGGCAATTATTGCCAATAAAGGTTATTACGTCACGCCAACAATTTGTAAATATTTAGTAAAAGATAAAAAATACAAAACACCAAAACGCATAAAAAATGAAACTGGTTTTGATACTGTTTTCTTTAGATATGTAACTGATGGTTTAGAAAAAGTAGTGTTGGCAGGAACGGCAAAAGTTGCAAAAATTCCTGATATTTCTTTTTGTGGTAAAACTGGAACTGCGCAAAATCCACACGGAAAAGATCACTCAATCTTTGCAGGTTTTGCACCAAAAGAAAATCCGAAAATTGCAATTGCAGTTTTTGTTGAAAATGCTGGATTTGGTGCTACCTATGCAGCGCCAATTGCATCATTAATGGTTGAGAAATATTTGCACGATACTATCGCTAAAAAAAGAATACCGTTGCAAGAACGCATGTTTAAAGCACGCATCATGAAAACAGTTGTAAAAATGGATTCTGTAAAAACACCACAACAAATGATGATGGATTCAATTCAAAAAATAAAAGCAAAAAGAGACTCTATTTTACGAAAAAAAATAATTCAAGATTCATTAAAATCGGCAAAAGTTATTGATCAGCAAAAAAAAGATAAAAAGAAAATTGACTCAACCAGAATATTTGATATTACAAAACCAAACGATCAAGATATCTTTCAAGAATAATGTCAACCAATAAACGCGCATACGATCCAATTGATAGCACTGTTTTATACTGCTATTTATTCTTAGTTATTTTAGGAGTAATGAGTGTATTTGCAACAGAATACAATGGCGATTTTACTGCTGATTTATTTAGTATGAAACATAGTTACATGAAACAAGTTCTTTGGGCTGGAATTTCTGGTCTTATGTTTTTTGCTATTTTAGGTTTTGACAGAAGAATACTACAATTAATTTCCTATCCAATGTATGGCGTTGTTTTATTGTTATTAGTATCAGTTTTTATTTTTGGTGAACGAACTAAAGGCGATCAAAATTGGATTAATTTAGGATTTTTTAAGCTGCAGCCATCTGAGTTTGCAAAGTTTGCAACCGCATTAGCATTGGCAAAATATTTTGATACGCCAAATATGCGTTTCATAACCAGACGCGAACATTTGTATGCGTATGCAATTATTGGTATTCCTTTATTAATGGTTGCTGCACAAGGTGACGCAGGTTCATGCTTGGTGTTTGCTGCATTTATTTTTGTTCTAAACAGAGAAGGACTTTCTGATTTAGTAATTTATTTAGGTTTGTTTATTGTTCTTGTTGGCGTGCTAGCATTACTTATCAATCCATATATTATTAATTAGCTATTATAATGATTGGTACTTGTATATTTACATTTTCTGTAAGCTATATTTTTAATAATGTTTTAGAAAAACATCAACGAGATAGAATAAATGTCGTTTTGGGAAAAGAATTATCAAAAGAAGCAAAACATGGAATCGCATTTAATTTAAATCAATCAAAAATTGCAATTGGTTCAGGTGGAATCATTGGCAAAGGATATTTACAAGGTACCCAAACTCGTTATAACTATGTTCCAGAAACCTCAACTGATTTTATTTTTTCTGCTATAGGTGAAGAATGGGGTTTTCTTGGATCAATAGTTTTATTAGTTGTTTTTGTTTTGATGTTACAAAGATTACTAATGCTTGCAGATAGACAAAGAAGCCCATTTGGACGAGTCTATATGTATTCAGTAGTTGCAATTATTTTTACGCATGTAAGTATTAATATTGGGATGACAATAGGGATATTACCTGTAATCGGAATACCATTACCTTTTATTAGCTATGGTGGTTCTTCCTTATTTTCATTTACATTTATGATTGCTACTGCATTAAAATTAGATAGTGAACGACGAATGACAATGCGATAATTTTTTACAAACTTAAAAAATATAGATTATGCCAAATCGAGATTTAACGAACATGCGCAATAGTTATGAAAAAGGGTTTTTGTTAGAAAAAGATTGTGATAAAAATCCTATTTTTCAATTTGAAAAATGGTTTCAACAAGCAATTGACGATAATTTATACGAACCCAATGCAATGCAGATAGCAACTGTTGGAAATGATTTGCATCCATCACTAAGGACTGTTTTATTAAAAAGTTTTGACGAAAATGGTTTTGTTTTTTACACAAATTATGAAAGTAAGAAAGGAGTTGATATTAAAGAAAATGATAAAGTTGCCTTACTTTTTTGGTTTAGAGAACATGAGCGACAGGTACGAATAGAAGGCATCGCAACACAAACAACAGAAGAAATGAATGAAATATATTTTCGGTCAAGACCACGAGATAGTCAAATTGCTGCATATCTTTCAAATCAAAGCATTGTTATTGAAAATAGGAACTCACTAGATGAATTATTTTTGCAAATAATTCAAGAATTTAAGGATTTAGAAATACCAATAAAAAAGAATTGGGGTGGTTATAACATAAAACCAACCGTGATTGAATTTTGGCAAGGAAGACAGAATCGATTGCACGATAGATTGCAATATACATTAAAAGACAATCAAACCTGGATATTAGAAAGATTAGCTCCTTAAATAATAAAACTCCAACACAAGTTGGAGTTTTATTATTTAAGGAGGAATTATATTACTTCCCTTTTTTATTTACAGCCTCGCTTAGTTCTTTTCCTGCTTTAAACTTAACTAATGTCTTCGCTGGAATTTTGATTTTAGCTCCTGTAGATGGATTTCTTCCATCTCTTTTTGCTCTTTTAGATGTAGAGAAAGTACCAAAACCTATTAAAGTAACTTTATCTTCTTTTTTTAAACTTTTACGAATGCTATCTAAAACTGCATTCAATGTTGATGTAGCAGTTGCATTTGTTACGCCAGCCGCATCTGCAATAACTTTTACTAAGTCGCCTTTGTTCATTTTTTTATTATTTATTTAGTTATAAAATTCTAAACACAAAGTTAATTCCTTTGTACAATTATCCAAATTATTTTTCAGAAATGTTAGTAAAATAAGGTGTCTGTGTAAATTTTAAAGTGTAAAATGCATGCCAACAAGTATATTACGCGGAAAAAGAAGTTCCACAACCACACGTTGTGGCTGCATTTGGGTTATTATACACAAATCCACGATTATCTAAGCCAGTTTTAAAATCAATATTGCAATTGAATAAGTACATAATTTGAGTATTGTCAATATACAATGGAATCTCACCAATATAATATACATCATCGTTCTCTTTCTTTACATCAAAATCTAAAATATAAGAAAAACCTGCACAGCCACCACCTTCAACTCCAATTCGCAATCCAAAATTAGTTGAGTAATTTCCATTTCTAAACAAATTCTTAATTTCTTCAACTGCTGATGCAGTAAATGTTATAGGGATTTTATTTTCTATAATTGTTTCCATACATTTTATTAAACTTAAACAATAATTTCACAAATTTAGTTCAAATTATTGTCATACTATATATTGAAATCATTAAAATTATTCTAAATTTCCAACGTTAAATAGAAAATTAAAATTGTATTTTTAACCACCTTAATTATTGCTTATGAATTTGTCTATTGTTTTAGAAATGTTGAAATATATTGTTCCTTCTTTAGTAACACTTGGTGGCGTTTATCTTATTGTTCAAACTTTTATTAATAATGAGAATGAACGCAGAAAACAAGAACTAAATAAATCTTTATTATTTGAACAAAGGAAAGTTTCACAACCGTTGCGTTTGCAAGCATACGAACGCATTATCGTTTTTCTCGAACGCATTCATCCATTTAGTTTGTGTCAACGCGTTTATCAACAAAATATGTTGTTGCCAGAATTTCAATTAGAACTCATTAAAACCATTCGCATTGAATACGAATACAATCTTTCGCAGCAAATGTATATAAATTCGGATGCATGGCAAATGGTATCAACCGCAAAAGAAGAAACCATTAAACTTATCAATAGTATTGCATCGCAAATGCCAGACGAAACCGACGGTATTGAATTAAGTAAAGCCATTTTTAATTATTTTATTCAATCAAACAAAGATGTGCCTGTTCAAATTGCTATAAATTTTGTAAAAGATGATGTCAAAAATTTATTCTAAAATAAAAATTTACTTTTTCGTTATTGCCAGTATTTTTACTGCATGCAAAACCATTTATCCAACAACACAAACTGCATCTTTAGTAAAAATCAATAAAGAAATAAAAACTGATTCTGCTACTTTTATTTATTATAAACCATACAAAGATTCATTAGATAAAATAATGAAAGTGGCTTTGGTAGAATTAGAAGAAGATTTATCTAAAAAATTACCTGAAAGCACACTCGGAAATTTTATGGTAGATATGCTGAAAATTAAAACTGAAGAATATACCAAAGATAAAATTGATGTAGCAATACTAAATTACGGCGGTATTCGAACTCCATCATTAACAAAAGGAATACTCAATGTTGAACATGCTTATTTGCTGATGCCTTTTGATAATTATTTAGTGGAACAAACTTTAACTGGACAACAACTTGCTGATTTTTGCGATTCAATTGCAGCTAAAAATGGGTGGCCAATTTCCGGAATTTCTTTTCAGATAAAAAACAAAAAAGCACAAAATATTTTGGTGGATAATGAGCCAATTAGTTTAACTAAAAAATATAATATTGCTGTGAATGATTATTTGGCAAATGGTGGTGATGGAATTGCATTATTAAAAACGATTCCACAAAAACAAACTGGCAAATTGTTTCGCGATGCAATTATTGAATATTGGAAAGAACAAGCACGTTTAGGAAAAAAAGTTTCAGCAAAAATTGAAAACAGAATCACCAATGCAGAATAGAAGAAATTTTATAAAATCGAGTTTATTAGGTAGCACTATATTGGCTGCAACAAATTCTGTTTTTGCAAAAAATAAAAACGAAACTACACTTTCCATATTGCATACAAACGATGTGCACAGTCATATCGAACCATTTGCTGATGACGATAAAAAATATCCAGGTTTAGGTGGTGCTGCAGCACGCGCAACTATCCTGAAAAATATTCGTGCTAGCCATGAAAATATTTTGTTATTAGATGCTGGTGATATCTTTCAAGGAACACCGTATTTTAATTTTTTTCATGGTGATTTGGAAATTGATTTGATGAACCAAATGCGTTACGATGCAGCAACCATAGGCAATCACGACTTTGATGGTGGTATTGAAACATTGGCAAAACAAATTACGCGCGCTAATTTTCCATTTGTGAATTGCAACTATGATTTCACTAATACACCAGTTGAAAATAAAGTACATAAACACATCATTATAAAGAAAGGAAAAGTCAAAATTGGCATCACCGGTTGTGGTGTTGAATTAGATGGTTTGGTGCCTGATAAATTATACACCAATACAAAATATTTAGATCCAATTAAATGTGTGCAAGAGCAAGTAGATATTTTAAAATTTCAAAAAAAATGTCATATCATTATTTGCTTATCACACTTAGGCTATACTTATGATAACAACAAAATTTCGGATATTATTTTAGCAAAAAACACCAATAATATTGATTTGATTATTGGCGGGCACACACATACGTTTTTAGATAAACCAACTGAAGAAAAAAATAAAGATGAAAAAGAAGTTTTTATCAATCAAGTAGGTTGGGCTGGTTTGCAAATTGGAAAGCTAGATTATGTTTTTGAAAAAAGTTTTCGTAAAAAGATGTCAAAACACCATACTGTAATTGTTTCCAAAAAATCAATAGCAAATTAATTTTTTTTATCAAGAAAAATGTTTCATCTTAGTTGTCCGGTTGTTGATAAATAATAAACTTTTAAAACTATAAAGAGCGTATGAAAAGCAAGCATGAACTTGTGTGGGAGAACTGCCTAAAAATTATAAAAGACAATATCAATGTGCAAAGTTTTAAGACTTGGTTCGAGCCAATCAAACCTGTAAAGTTAGATGATAACATTCTAACGATCCAAGTGCCGAGTCAGTTTTTTTACGAATGGTTGGAAGAACATTATGTAACACTTTTGCGCAAAACAATTAAAAGAGAATTAGGCGATTCAGCCAAACTAGAATACAGAATTTTAGTAGATTCATCTGCAGGTAGCAAATCATCACCTAAAACAATTGACGTGCCGAATTATAGAGAAGGTGTTTATGGTAGCAACGAAGTATCAATGCCAGCCGTGTTTTCAAGTCCAATGGTGAAAAATCCATTTGTGATTCCTGGATTGAAAAAAATTCATGTTGATTCACAATTAAATCCAAATTATACATTCGATTCTTTTATAGAAGGTGATTGTAATAAATTTGCACGCAGTGCAGGTATGGCTGTTGCTAAATCACCAGGTGGAACTGCATTCAATCCATTAGTAATATATGGTGGTGTAGGTTTAGGTAAAACTCATTTAGGACAAGCAATCGGCAACTTTATAAAAGTAAATAGTTCTAACAAAACGGTTTTATATGTAAGTTCTGAAAAATTTACTAGCCAGTTTCTAAATGCGTTAAAAGATAACAGCACGAACGATTTTATTCATTTCTATCAACAAATAGATGTGTTGATTATTGATGATATTCAATTCTTCGCAAATAAAACAAAAACACAAGATATCTTCTTTCATATCTTTAATCATTTGCACCAAAACGGCAAGCAATTAATTTTGACTTCTGATAGAGCTCCAAAAGATTTGGATAATATGGAAGAACGTTTATTGTCTCGTTTTAAATGGGGCTTGACTACAGATTTGCAAATTCCAGATTACGAAACACGTATTACTATTTTGCAAAAAAGATTACATGCAGATGGAATTGAAATGCATGAAGATGTTACGCGTTTTATTGCAACAAACATCAAAACAAATGTGCGTGAATTAGAAGGTGTTTTAACTTCCATTTTAGCACAAGCAACTTTAAACAGACAAGACATCACTTTAGATTTAGCTAAGAAAACAGTGATTAATTTTGTGAAACATGCTACGAAAGAAATTTCATTAGATATGATTCAGAAAACGGTGTGTGATTTCTTTGAAGTGCCTATTGAAAAATTAAAAGAACCAACACGTAAACGTCAATTTGTACAAGCAAGACAATTGTCTATGTTTTTTGCAAAAGAATATACGAAGTCATCTTTAAAATCTATTGGTCAACAATTTGGTGGTCGCGATCATAGTACGGTTATTCACTCTTGCCAAGCAGTAAGAAATTTAATTGATACTGATGAAGAATTTAGAGATTCAGTTGAAGAATTAAAAAAACGCATAGAGTTGTCGTTATAAAAATAAAAAGGAACGTATTATCCTTTCTTTAGTTAAACTTTTTTTATTGCAAAATTATTATCAATTTATTAAAGAGATTTTTCTGGATAAAAATTGAGTTATATTTGTAAAGTTCTTTAAAAATCCTATCTTTGCCGTCCCAAAGTTCTTTTAATAGAAAAATAAGGAGGTGAGATGGGTGAGTTGGCTTAAACCACCAGTTTGCTAAACTGACATACGGGTAACTGTACCGAGGGTTCGAATCCCTCTCTCACCGCAATTCGGGATGTAGTTCAGCCCGGTTAGAATGCCTGGTTTGGGACCAGGAGGTCGTTGGTTCGAATCCGCCATCCCGACTAACCAAGAAAAACGCCACTTAGAAATAACTGGCGTTTTTTATTTTATTACAATTCAATTTTTTTCTAAAATATTTTTCTGATAAGAATCATACTTAAAAAAAGAAAAGTATGATTCTGCGCATAATTATTTATAAGAAGTATTCCTAATATTGATGGTATTTAAAAAAAAATTAAAAGAAATACTTATGAAAAAAATTACATTTATTTTATTGATGTCTTCATTCACATTATTGATGATATCGTGTAAGTCAAATGATAAATCCAATGGAAATAGTTCTGATGCCACTTCTGAATCAGTTGGTGCAGGACAATCTGGTGTTCAAGATGATGTGTCAAATCCCAATGTGGTTCAGGTTGCAGTAGGCAGTAAAGATCATACTACATTAGTGGCTGCAGTAAAAGCTGCGGAATTAGTAGATGCATTAAGTAATGCTGGTCCATTTACGGTTTTTGCGCCAACAAATGCTGCTTTTGATAAATTACCTAAAGGCACCGTTGAAGGTTTATTAGAGCCAGATAAAAAAGATGCTTTGGTTGATATTCTACAATATCATGTATATGTTGGATCTATCAGTGCAGAATCACTTCAAGATGGACAAACATTGGGTATGGTAAATGGTGGCAACGCAACAATATCTAAAAAAGATGGTAAAATAATGCTCAACGGTACAGCTACGATTGTTGCTTCTGTACCAGCAAGTAACGGTATTATTCATGTAATTGATGGTGTTTTACTACCACCAGCACCTGCAAAATAATTTTTTATACTTTTGTTTAAAATGAAGAGGCAAAAATTATTTGCCTCTTCTTTATTTTAATATTTGTTGTTAGATTATTTATATTTTAAGATGCTTCTATTTTTATTGCACTAGGAAATAAAATATTGTTTTCTAAATGAATATGTGTATGTAAATCATCTTCAAATTCTTTTACTAAACTAAATGTAACTTTATAAGTACCACAAGCATCTGCAGGTGGTGTATAATCATTGCTTAATTGCGCTATTTTACGAAAACGTTCACCTTCTGTATCGTGTTCATGCATCATCATGTGAATTGGATTTTCTACAGTCCCGAAATGTGGCGTATCTATATGTTGATTTGTAATAGTTGCCTTAACTAAGTTACGGATAAAAGGAAATAAAACCAATTCTTCTTTTTTCATGTGTGCAGTTAGCGCAGATGCACATTCGTTAAATTCTTTGTTGATTTCAAATAATTCAGGATGTTGTGTTCCGTGTACTTTACATAATTTATCAAAATATTGTAGTAATACAGGAATAGTTTCATTTACATAACGATGATGTTTTTTTTCGATATAATCAGCCAGTAAATCCATGTCCCAAGATTTAAAGTCGATTGAACTGTTGTCTTTTACAGCACTAGCTGTTTTTAATTCGTTTAATAATGAATCTTTATTTATTTTTTTTTTGGATTGCCATTATAGTTTCCTGAAAAAAAGATAATGTTCTCAAAGAAATTAGTCATTAATGGTAAATGTTTTTCCCAATTTATCTGAACAACTTCAGTAAAAAAATGACCAATCAATTTGTCTGATTTAACTTTGATGTAGAAATTTTCTACTAACAATTCTATGTCTGCTCTATTCTTAATATCCTTATTCATAGATATTTTATTAAATCAAAAATTTATAAATCTTTTTTCTTGAATTTTATAACTGAAAATACAATAGGAATAATACACCATAGCATCAAGGTGAAAATGCAACAATGAATCCTAAGTTGGTGCCAAAAAAATCTTTAAATACAGCTCCAGTATAACCCATCAATGCAGAAACATCTAATCGTAATAAGATTAAAATTCTTCCTAAGTCTATTGGATTTAATGCACTGATAAATACAACTACTTTTTCTAAAGGATAATCTGAAAACTGAAACAAAATAAATAAAACTAATCCATCAAATAATAAAGCAAAATAAAGCCATAACAAAATCGCTGTTCCGATTCCCTTCGCTTTATCACGTGTATTTACTGTAGTAAGAAATGCAATCGCAACAAAAATAATAGTGATGATACATCCAATAATCAACATCATGATACCTGTAGATGATGCTTCGTAAATTAATATCGGAATGCCTGCGCCAATAAAAAAAGCGAGTACCATAGAACCTGCTAAACCGAAGAATAAACTCAGCCAAATATTTTTACGTTCCAGCGGTTGACTTACCAGTAATTCAATAAATTCAGAACTGTTGTAAATATAAATAGTGGAAAAGATAATGGAAACTAAAGGAACTATGAATAGAATTAAATTCAATAAACTCAATAAACCTTTAGACGTATTGTCTTCCAGATTAAAAACACTTAAAGATGTAATTAGCAGAAATAATGTGTACACTAGAACAATTTTATTTCTGAGAATATCTATTACTACAAATTTTATAATTTTTTTCAATTCGTTGGTTTTAACATGATATTTGCAATTGCCTTTGATAATTTTAGTTCTCCAGTTTCACTTCGCAAAGCTTCAAACGGTTTGTGGAATTTTAATTTTCCATCTTGCATAAAAATGATATGTGTAACCAAATCATCAAGCTCACTAAGAATATGAGAAGTTATTAAAATTAATTTTCCTTTCGTTTTTTCTTTACTGATTTTTTCTTTTAATATTTCTGATGCTAAAGGATCTAAACCTGCAGTTGGTTCATCAAGTATTAGTATATCTGGATTGAATAAAAAAGCCAAACAAGCACTTACTTTTTGTCGAGTTCCGCCAGAAAGTGTACCCATTCTTTTGTTTAATAATTTATCTAATCCAAACTCTGTAAATAATTCTTCATCTAAAGAAATTGTATCATCTTTTCGAATGCTTTTCATCATATCAAAAATTTGTCCGATACTCATATTCTCAGGATATTTTCCAATTTGTGGCATATAGCCAATGTGTTTTCTGTATTTCCAGTCGTGTGCAATATTTTTATTGTTGAATAAGATGCTTCCATCATCAGGAACTACCATGCCCAATATACTTTTGATTAATGTAGTTTTGCCACTTCCATTGGGTCCGATTAAAGCAATACATTCTGTGCTGTTACAATTGATAGAAACATCATCAAGTGCAGCTAATTTGCCAAATTTTTTTGTGATGTTTGAAATCGTAATCATAATGGAAGCGCTTTCATTAATGGTGAATTATCTACTAAATTTTCAGGTGTAATACTAGGAATTATTTTTTCTGTTTTGTCTAAAATTGTTACCATAAAACTTCGAAAAAGCATCATTGCTGGTGGCATTTTTTCCAATATCATAGAAAACAAACTAACAGGTCTGTAAGGTATATCACCGAGTTTGTCTTTATTCAAATCATATCCTTCATATTTGTCCCAATAATTAAAATTAAATGTGTTTAGAACTAAGGAACCATTGGTACCTACATCAAAAGTATTACTTAGAAAATTATTTTTTGTAACGGCAATATCCATGCAATTTGCCTGAATCTTCATTGCCCAGCCATTGTTTTGAAATAGATTGCGTTCCATCTGCACACGACTTACACCTTCCATAAATATGCCGCTGGTATTTCTTATAAATTGATTGCCTACTAAATAGCTATCAGATATTTCTTTCAACAACAAACCGTATGCAGCATCGCCCCAATTTTCTTCAAAAAGATTATTAAACATTTTTACACCATGTGTAAACATAACTGCAACGCCTGCACCATTATTTCGGAATACATTTGTTATGTACGAATCATTATTTGAAAACATAAAATGCAATCCATAGCGAATATTATTGGTAGAAATATTTCTCCAGATAACAGAGTTGGTTACAAATTCAAAATAAATGCCATCGCGGTGTCCTTGTATATTATTTCCAATAATCTGCATACTATCGCATTTCCAGCAATGAATGCCATTTCCAATTTGTTGTTCTTCTGTAGCAAAAGATTTTAATTGATTATTTTTAATGATACAATTAATTCCATTTTGAGTATAGATTCCAAAAAAGGTGCTTTCTAAAATATTGTTGATGATAGAAACATTTCTGTTATTATAAATTTTAATTCCAGCCGGATCATCTAACGTGCCGATTCCAGAATTTATAATTTTAAATCCATCAATAGTTACATGATTTGCACGCACTGAAATAATCTCATATTTTCCTTCACCATCTAAGGTAGGATGTTGGATGCCTTTTAAAATTATTTCTTTATTTACAACAAGATTTTTTTCTTTATAGATACCAGCTTCTACCAAAATAGTGTCACCATCTTTTGATAAATTAATTGTTTGTTGAATAGAATTATAATTACTTGAATTGCTTACATGATAGGTAGTAGCAAATATTGGTGTTGTACATAAAATAAATAAGAAACGTAACATATAATTTGTTATTGAAATAATTCATTCCAATTGATGCTTTCACCTTTAAACTTTTCCATAGTTGTATTCATATCATCTACATTGGAAAAAGCAGCAATATTGCCACCCATAGGACTTCTTAATTCTTCACTTTTAACTAAATGTGCTTCAGATGCTTTGATAAAAGCATGATTTCCGTTATAATCTGTTAGATAGATATCTTTAATTTCATTTTTTGCATTACTGTTCTCTTTTACATATCCTAAAACACAATGAATATCATCGAACATAAATATCTTACCTTTCTGTGTTATGATTTCAGCGGGAAAACGTGCATCGCTTATTGTCATTTTACAGTAATCACATTGGCTAATTCCCAGCTTAATTGGTTTTGGTTGTGTGGAACACGAAGTAAAAATAAAACTAGAAACAATTAATAAAATTATTGAAGACATTGAAACAGATTTTTTATTTTTGAATTTAATCTGATTTCAATGATTACAAAAATTAACAATAAAATACCAACAGCAATAAATATCCAACCACCAATATCAGGAATTGAATAAGCACCGAAATTTAGTAATTGTTTATAGCCGATTAATGGTGGCTGATATGCCATACCTGGAACAATGATAGCTGCTTTTGGATCTAAGTTATGACCATAATTGTATTCCCATCTCCAGAAATCAACCATTGCTAAAATACCAAACGCAGCAAACAGACCCAAAAGTACATACATGAATTTTTTATTACCAACCGCTGCTACAATAATAAAAAGTAATGCAAAGAAACCAATGATATAAGGTAATACAGTGAATTCAATAAAGTCATTTGCATGTAAGGTTTTCATTCCAATGTAATGATTAAGTCCATTGATGATATCAAAGTCGCCACCTAATTTATTTGCGTAGATAAGCAATCGCAGACCTTCCGGATATTGTGGTGCATCCAAATCAATTCTCCAAATTGGTACAAATTGAACAGCAAACAACGCTACGCCACAAACAGCAATTCCAATTCTAATCCAGATATTAATTTTATTATGTTGCATGTTTTTTAATTAAATTTTTAAAAAAAAATGGAACAGGATTTTGACTACCTGTTCCACTCCTGAAAATCAGATATCAAATGTTAGTTTGTTTTTTCTGGAGTTGCAGCCGGTTTATTGGTTCCTGTACTAAAGGTTATTGGAACACTGCTGCCAGCTGGTGAAACTCTAATATAACCTTGCATTTCCTGATGCAACGCACTACAGAAATCGGTGCAATACATTGGATAGATAGCTACTTTTGTTGGTATCCATTTTAACGTTTGTGTTTCACCAGGCATTATTAATAATTCACCATTAGATGCACCTTTTATTGCAAAACCATGAGGAACATCCCAATCTTGTTCAAGATTAGTTACATGGAAATAAACTTCATCTCCAATTTTAATACCTTCTATATTGTCTGGTGTTAAGTGAGAACGGATAGCCGTCATATATATATGAACTTTATTTCCTTCTCTTACTACTTTAGTAGCACCTTCGCCTTTTGCAACGTAAGTATTTGCATTTTCATCAATTTTAAATATTTTTAATGAATTGTTTTTAATTACTTCTGCAGGAACTGCCTGAGCATAATGCGGTTCGCCAATAGTTGGAAAGTCTAAAATTAATTGCATTTTATCACCGCTTATGTCGTATAATTGGGCACTTTGTGATAATTCAGGACCTGTTGGTAAATATCTGTCTTTTGTAATTTTGTTATAAGCTATTAAATATTTTGGAGAAGGTTTTTTGCTATCGCCACCTGGAACACATAAGTGACCAACGGAATAGTATGTAGGAACTCTATCAACCACTTTTAAGTCTTTGATGTTCCATTTTACTACTTCAGAAGAAACAAAGAATGAAGTATATGCATTACCATTGCCATCAAATTCTGTATGCAATGGTCCAAGGCCAGGTTTTTTAACTTCACCATATAATGCAGATTCGTATTTCACAACTGGAATGCCATCAAAATCTCCAGCGAAATCTTTTGCAGCTATTGCTTTTTGTAATTTATCAAAACTAAACACAGGAATTAATGCCGCTAATTTTCCGCTGCCTACGATGTATTCACCAGTTGGGTCAACATCGCAACCATGTGGTGATTTTGGACAAGGAATGAAATAGCAGATATCTTTTAATTCTTTAGCACTTAAAACAGTAACTTCTGTTTTAATTTCTGAAGTTGCACTGTGAGTTTTGTCGCTGTATGTATTGTGAGCATATTTAACCGGAACTTTTTTGCCCTTGCCAGCTTTTAAATATTCTTCTGCTTTTTTCCAGTTTACTGCCATGATAAAGTCTTTGTCTTTCTGAGATGCATTTACTTCTAACAAAGTATTTGCTTGCTCTGTATTGTAACAAGAGAAAAAGAACCAACCATGTGATTTTCCTTTTCCTGAATGGCTCAAATCAAAGCTTACACCAGGACATTCAATTTGAAAAGCGATATCCATTTTTCCGTCTTCCTTTCCAACACTTATAAAGGATAAATAACCTTTAAAATTTTGCTTAAATGTGTTGATTGGTACATCACCATTTGAATTATCAGATGGAACACTGAAACGAGTTCCAGCAACAACATATTCTGTGTTTTCTGTTATAAACGGAGATGAGTGATTACCTGCACTATTTGGTAATTCAATAATTTCTGCAGTACGAAATGTTTTCAAATCAATACGTGCAACGCGTGGTGTATTGTTTGCATTTCCAAAAATCCAACGACCATCAATTTCACCGTTTGTTTGAGACATTTCAGTATGATGTAAATCGTCCCAAGGTACAAAACCGTGTGATGTGTTTAACATTGGTTTAGTTTCTTCACTATAACCCCAACCTTTTTCAGGATCTACAGAGAATACAGGAATAACTCTTAATAAGCGTCCGCTAGGCAAGCCATAAACACTCATTTGTCCGCTAAAGCCACCACTTACAAAATTGTAGAAAGCATCATATTTACCAGGAGCGACGTATGCTTTTGCTGCTGCATCAGCACTAACTGCGTTGCCAATATTTTTGGGTTTGCAGGCACTTACAACCAACATAACAATTATTGTTACGGTTGTAATCAATTTTAAATTATTATTTTTCATTTGAAAAGATTTATTTATTAAATTATTTTACACCATCATTTTTACGCATAAATTCCAATAAATGTCTGGCATCATCATCAGATAAACTTTGATTAGGCATTCTTACCAAACAAATTTCTAACTGTGCTTGTGCTTCAGGATCTTTATCAATCATAGCATCTGTATTGGTGATGAAATTCATAATCCATTCAGGAGTTCGACGTGTAGTTACACCTTTCCAACCTGGACCAACTAATTTTTCTTCAGTTGTCTTGTGGCAAGATGTACATTTAACGCCAGCTATTTTTTCACCAGAAGTAGCCATTGTCGCATCTAAGGTTGCGCCAATATCTACTTTCGTAAATTTACCTTCACCTCTTTTTGGATCATAAGATGGATTACCATTTTCTGTAGTTACAGCTGGCGTTTCACTTGTTTCTTCTTTTGTGCTAAAATCTTCTTTTGTAGGATTAGAATTGCATGCAACAACAAGAGCTAACAAAGAGCTAATCATTAAAATTGTTATAACTTTTTTCATTTTCATTTATTTTTATGCAACAATGTTAATGATAACCTTAATAAAGATTTATGATTGAAATCATAACTTAAATTAATAGTAAGGTTTTAGGTTTGTTTTTTTTTATTAGATGATAAAAATCATATTTATTAGTGTTTGAAGTCACCTTAAAATTTAGTTCTTATAAATAAATTGCAGAATAAAATAATAGATAAGATGTTAAACGAAGATTTGCTATTATCAAGAGGTGCAATCTATAAAAAGATAAAAAAAGGTGAGATTATCTTTAATGAAAATTCAAAATGTAATTATTATTTTCAACTCGTACAAGGCAAAGTAAGTTGGATAAATTATGACGATGAAGGTAAAGTATTTATTCAATCTATTATCGAACCAAATGAATGTTTTGGTGAATTACCTTTGTTTGATGATGAGCTTTACGCTGCAAGTGCAATTGCTGAAACAGATTCAGTAGTTATTCAATTACCAAAACCTACTTTTTTATTATTACTTAAAGAAAATCCAGAATTACTTTTTGCTTTTGCTAAGCTTTTGGCGCAACGAGTAAGATATAAATTTTTTACCTTAAAAGAACTTGCTTGTCATAATCCAGAACAGCAAATTGTAGAGTTTTTAAATTATTACAAAAATAAATCGCATCAACTTTCAGTGCATCCTTATAAAGTAACCTTTACTCGTCAGCAATTAGCAGATATGACAGGATTGCGTGTTGAAACAGTCATCAGAACAATAAAGAAATTAAGTGAAAATGGTAAATTAAATATTGACAGAGGAAAAGTATATCTCTCAAATACTGATTCAAATCATAAAAATTTAGCTGTATAAGAATTTAATTTGTACTTTTTAATTTTAAAGTTTCAAATGGAATTTACCTTAAGGCGTTTTCTGAAAATATCTTTGTTTAATTTATTAATTGTTGCTTCCATAGGATTGGTATTGCGTTATAAGATTTTATATTCACTTCCATTTGTGGATCAGAAACATTTATTACATGGACACTCACATTTTGCTTTTGCTGGTTGGATTGCACATACATTAATGGTATTATTAATTGCCTTTCTTTCCAAACAAACGAAAAATGATGAATTTATTAAGTATAAGTTTGTAATCATACTAAATTTATTTTCAGCTTATGGTATGTTGTTCTCATTTCCAGTTCAAGGATATGGTTTGGTTTCCATCTCATTTTCAACCTTATCTGTTTTTACTTTTTATTTTTTTACTGTTAAAATATGGAAAGACTTCAATAAAATATCAGATGATATAATTCCAATTTACTGGTTTAAAGCAGCGTTGTTATTTGGTGTGATTTCGTCTTTCGGTACTTTTGGATTGGCATATATGATGGCCAATAAAATTATACATCAGAATTTTTATATTGCAGCTGTTTATTTTTATTTACATTTTCAATATAATGGTTTTTTCTTTTTTAGTTGTATGGGTTTGTTTCACTCATTTTTACCAAATGAAATCAGGTCCAGCAAAGAATTTAAAGTAGTATTCTGGTTGTTTACATTTGCTGTTGTACCAGCATATTTTTTATCTACACTATGGATGAATCTGCCAAGTTGGGTTTTTGTTATTGTAGTACTTGCAAGTTTTTTACAACTAATTGCCTGGATATATTTTTTAATGGTTTTGTATCAACACAGAAAATTACTATCTCAGCAAATTAACGTTGTAGGAAAATGGTTAATGGCCTTAAGTGCAATGGCTGCAACTGTAAAATTATTTTTACAATTAGGTTCCACGATACCTTCACTCAGTCAATTGGCATTCGGATTTCGACCAATAGTAATAGCATATTTGCATTTAGTACTATTAGGTGTTATTACTTTATTTTTATTAGCAACTATTTTTTCAAAAGAGAACCTTCCATTAAAAAAAGCAACATTATTTGGTCTGTCTGTTTTTGTAACAGGTATTTTCTTTAATGAATTTGTACTGATGTTGCAAGGTGTGGCTTCCTTTAGTTATAACAG
>JADJSS010000031.1 GCA_016711605.1 Saprospirales bacterium | reverse complement strand
AGCAATATCATTGCGTGTTCACTCCAAGAGCAAGTCAATGGAATTATTAATTGTTCTAGTGGCAAACCCGTTTCTGTTAGAAATTTTGTAGAGAATTATTTAAAGGAGCGTAATGTAGCCATGAAATTAAACTTCGGCTACTATCCTTATCCCGATTATGAACCAATGGCTTTTTGGGGTGACAATAGAAAACTAAAAATGATTCTTTCCAATAAGGAAAATTAATAAAAAAGATCAAAATCTATAATATCCTGTCTTACGGCAATGATCGCTTTTTGTGTTCGCAAAGAATACACAAAATCCCTAAAAATTTCCCAAACTCTTGCCTACCATTCTCTTCCGCGGTATTCGCCACATTTTCAATTCGGATATCACCGTTAGCCAACGATAATATTCAAAATTTATTCATTTTCTATTTCCATTCTTTATCACTTACCTTGGATACAACTTTGTTTGAAAAATTGACGGACTGCTTCCTATCACCCAATCAAATTCGAATTTTCAAATTTACGTCTATTCGATTTATCCAATTTCATTTTTATACCAGTAGATGATTCTTTGCAGGGTTTGGTTAAATGAGCGGAGTTTATTATTAACTCACCTTACGCAAAATAATTAATTTTTGGGTTTATAAAGTACGATACTTTTTGTGTGAACAAAGAGATTTTTGAGCTATATACAGATTTTTTAATTTCATCTTTTCGGTTAACGACGGCAGTATCATTATCAGAAATTACCGAGGGAAAAGTAAGCCATGATAAGATTTCGAGGTTGTTGAGAGAGGAAGAATTTTCTTCGAAAGATTTATGGAAGTATTCAAAAAATTTCGTTCGAGAAATAGAAGATGTTTCGGGAGTCATAGTTTTTGATGATTCGATAGTAGAAAAACCTTACACGGATGAAAATGAAATTATTGCCTATCATTTTGATCATGCAAAGAATAGAAATGTAAAAGGGATAAATTTTATTACTGCTCTTTATTACAGCAAAGATTTTTCCATTCCCATCGCATATGAATTAGTAAAAAAAGAACTAATGATCGTTGATGAGAAGACGGGAAATACGAAAAGAAAATCTTCTGTGACCAAGAACGAATTAATGCAGAAAATGTTAACAGTAATTATAAAACAAGACCTCAAATTCAGTCATATTTTATTTGATTCTTGGTATGGTTCAGCGGATAATTTCATTTATATTCACACGAAGTTGAAGAAGAAATTTATTTCATGTTTAAAGTCGAATAGGCTAGTTGCATTAAGTATGAAAGATAAGCTGAAGGGAAAATGGAGTTCTATTGATTCGATAGACTTGGAAAATAACGTTGTGCGCGAAGTATACATCCAAGGAATAGAATTTCCTTTTTATGTTTGCAAACAAGTTTTCAAAAACGAAGACGAAAGCACCGGCGAAATATTTCTTTGCTCTAATGATTCAAAACTTAATTTCAATGATATGACAACAATCTATCACAAAAGATGGAAAGTGGAAGAGTTTCATAAATCTTTAAAACAAAATGCTTCTCTGGGCAAGTCTCCGACTAAAACTGTCAGAACACAATCAAATCATTTTTTTGCATCACTATGTGCTTTCATTAAACTTGAAGTATTAAAAGCAAAATTAAAAATTGGACATTTTAAGATTAAAGCAAAAATTTATTCATTGGCTTTGGCTAACAGCTATCAAGGATTTTATCAGATTCGGAATGCCCGTGCGTAAGGTGAGTTATTAATAAAAGAAGTAGATTTTACCTTCTTAATAAACCGCAGGTGGGAGTGTAGCTAAAAGATATCCCATCACGGGGAAGCACTAATAAAAAAGAATCCACCTCTGGAAATAGAAAGAAAAGCGATTCTCAAAAGTGTAACTTTTGAAATACTTGCGTTAGAAATCGGGAGAAATACATTTAAGTAGAATTATAGAGAGCAAAGGTTACGAAGTGTTACGGAAATTTCTAGTAAGATAATCGGTTATTCAATGCTATCCTGCTTCGTCATAAGTTTCTGTGGGACATTAAGGATGTATAATTGAATATAAAATGAATATTAAAGTCAGACAAATTTATTTTAGAAAAGAGCAGGTAAGCAAGATATCTGAAAACTGTTTTCCATATTACAATACGTCTGATTTTGAATCTGATTTGTTTTTAGAATACAGCGTCATTTTAAAGTCTTATTTAGATGGTTTTTTTAAAGAAGGAGATTTCGCGGGAGTTTTATCTTGGCGGTTTTTGAGAAAGCGAGAAAAACTGAATCAGAATTCTTTAACTTTATTCGCAAAAATCCAGGCTACGATGTTTATTTTATCAATCCATTCATGATGTAAAAAATACAGCAGCTGATTCTCTGTATTGCAATTATTGGATTGGGAACACTGCGTTTTGGGAAAATACATTGCATTTACAAAACCAATTCATGATTATATTTTGGAAAACAAAATGATCAAGAAATTGTAGATAAACTGAAAAGCAATGCACCTTACCACTATCCCGTGTCTTATATTCCTTTCCTCATGGAGCGGTTATTTTCGACTTTGCTCTGGAAAGATTCTTCCATTAAATATCTAGCTTATCAGTATTCGCCGCTAGAAATTGCAAATTTAATTAATGAACTAAGGGATACGAATACTCTTACAAAAAAATTAATGTCTGGTATAATCTATTTCATGAAAATAAATTGATTCGATTTCTTAAATATATCAGAAAAATTCTCTTAAAAATAACAGTGCGAATCAAATAATTGCATGCGAACTAGTTTTGAAAATTCTAAGAAATTAAACATTGGTATCATAGGCTCGACTGGATTTCTTGGACGAAGTTTGACAAATCATCTTGCAAAAAAAAAATTCTGTTCATATTTACTCACGAAGAGAACAAATAAATCTTTTTCAGAATATTTCGATTTGGACGATTGGACAATTACATGATGAAAAGACTTTACAGAATTTTTTAGAAAGAATAGATATTCTAATTCATCTTGGTCAATTCGGAAAGCCGATGGAGTCAAACAATAATTTTGTGTATGAAACGGAAGCCAATCTGATTCCTAGTCTGCAATTGATTGAAGTGTGAAAGAAAGTCCAGAACCCGATTCATATTTTATTTGCAAGTAGTGGTAGTGGGGGAACGGTTTACTAGGAGAAGCCGCAGCAACTCCATAGAGAAAGGGATGCTACCGAGCCTTTGACTTCTTAAGGGATTAACAAACTTTCCCTCGAATATTATTTAGATCTTCTTACAAAAATTTCGCACCATTCTAGTTTTACTCTTAGGATTTCAAATCCTTACGGAGAGTTATTATCTTCAGGCAGAAATCAGGGATTTATGGGTGTTAGCCTCAGCCGAATATTGGAAGGGAAAGAAATTCAA
This sequence comes from Saprospirales bacterium, assembly GCA_016711605.1. Lineage (GTDB taxonomy): Bacteria > Bacteroidota > Bacteroidia > Chitinophagales > JADIYW01 > JADJSS01. The sequence goes on along the minus strand of JADJSS010000031.1, from coordinate 6,504 downwards.
ATATTTGATGATGAAAAGATTGTTCGTGACTATATACATTTAGAAGACATGACTTCTGCATTTGAAAAAGGAATTTTATTTCGTAAGAGCGGCTATCCCGTATATAACATTGGAACAGGAGTAGGGACAAGTCTAAAAGAAATCTTAGATTTAATGGAAAAATATCTAGTCAAATCGATTCCTCGAATTGTTGTAAAAAAAGATTCAAGAATTAAACTTCCTAGATGGAATGTTTTGGATATTACAAAAGCAAAAAAAGATTTTGAATGGAATCCAAAAATTAATCTGGAGAATGGATTAAAAAGGCTGGTTGATTCTATTCTATGAAGGAATATCCATCAGTATCCATTATCATTCCAGTGAAAAATCCTGGAAAAATTATAGAAAGAGTTTTATACACAGGCATACAATGGTTATGCGGAAATTATAATGATTGATTCGGGCTCAACGGATGGAACGTTAGAGTTTTTAAATGAATCTGGAAAAATTCATAAAAATCTGGAAATATTTTCAATTCCATCCTCTGAATTCGGACATGGAAAAACTCGTAATTTTGCAATTGAAAAATCAAAAGGAGAACTAATCGCTGTTATCACTCATGATGCAACTCCGATAAATTCACATTGGCTGACAAACATGGTGCAGCCATTTTTGGAAAATGAAAATGTCGCATGCGTATTTGGCAGACACCATGCTTATGAAGATGCAGATATTTTTACAAAGCGAGAATTGAATCAACACTTTGATGGATTCAATCGCACTCCACCGATTACTTATTATAAAATCGAAGACTTAAATGCTTATAATGCGGATAAAAATTTGCAAATGTTTTATTGTTTCTTTTCGGATAATAATGCAATGCTTAGAAAATCTGTTTGGGAAAAAATTCCATACGAAGATGTAAATTTTGCTGAAGATCAAAGATGGGCAAAAGCCATATTAGAAAATGGTTATATAAAAGCATACGCAGACCTAGCAATAGTCTATCATTCACATACTTATACGATGATAGAAGTATTTGGAAGAAGTTTTGAAGAAGCTGTTAGTTTTCAGATTCATTTCCAGCATCAAATCATAAGTAGCTTCTTGGTATTAATAAAAATCATTATATTGAAAATAAGAATCGATTATTCAGTTCTACTTCGTTCTAAGGATATAAGTCTCTCGAAGAAATTTATTCTGCTATTCAATAGACCAATGTATAATATTTTGCGGTTTTCCGGATACTTTCTGGGTTCTAAAAAAAGGATTAGTGCAGTTTTATACAATAAAATTTCTATGGATTATGAATTGCAAAAGAAGGAAAAGGGCGCAGGGCGAAATAAAAATCTATGATTCATAAAATGACTGATTTATTTAAATCTCTTCGAAAAGAATTGCTAAAAAGAATAAAGAGAATCATTGCACAGACAATTATATATATTGTTTCGCCGAAAGACAATTCAATTGCGAAAACGTATAATTTTTTTATATCAATAAAATATGGATCAAAGTATAACTGAGAAAAGCGGATACTCGATGTTAATTGGTTTATACCTGCTTTCAATCCAGGCTCTGGTTCTGGTGGGCATTTGAACATATTTCGAATGGTTCATTTCTTGGAGAAACTAGGAGTAAAAAATAATCTTATCATTGTTGAGAGCAATCATCTGTCGAAGGCACAAAGTAAAAAAATTATCAACGAAGATTATATTCCTGTTAATGCTGAAATTTTTGAGGGAAGAAGTGAAGCTAAGCCAACTTTAATTTCGATGGCAACTGAATGGAGGACTGCTTATCCGGTTAGAGATTTTATAGGATCTCCTCTCAAAACATATTTTGTCCAGGATTACGAGTCTCTTTTTTATCCTCCAGGAACAGACTCTGCTTTAGCAGAAGCTACATACAAATTCGGTTTCTATGGAATTACTGCTGGCGATTGGATCAAAGATACGCTCGAGGAAAAATACCAAATGCCTTGCGAAAGCTTTGGATTTTCTTATGACAGACATCTCTACTCCGCAGTGGATGATGTGAGTATTCCTCAGAATACTTGGAAACAAAAAAAAAAAGCCGAGAGTATTTTTTTATTTGCGGACTATGACTCCTAGACGTGGTGTTTACTTAGGATTGCTTGCTCTTGGAGAGTTAAAAAAGAGAATGCCAGAAGTTGAAATTTTAATTGCGGGTGAGGATAATAGCAATATGTCCATAGATTTTGAAGTAACGAATCTTGGTCTTCTTCAATTGAGTCAATTGCATGATATTTATAAGTCTGTTGATCTGGCACTTGTATTATCTTTTACAAATCTATCCCTTTTACCTTTAGAGTTGATGGCTTCTAATTGCACTCTTTAATCAATGAGGGTCCGAATAATAGATGGGGTTTAAATGAGGATATATGTTCCTTTGTGATCCTACGATTGAGTCTATTACAGATAAGATGTTAGAACTTTTTAAAAATCATGAATTAAGAAATCGCCTACGAAAGAATGCTGTCAAATATAGTAACCAGCAAGTTGGGAAAAAGGAAGGGAAAGTCTTTAAAATTCTTACTAATTTACAGAAGAAATATTTAAACCATGGCTAATATATTTATTCTTCTCTCTACTTACAATGGAGAAAAATTTTTAGAAGAGCAATTATCTAGTTTAAAAAAGCAAACCATTCCTTTTCAATTACTAATTAGGGATGATGGTTCATCGGATCGAACTTTAGAAATTTTGAATCAGTGGAAAAAAAATCTTCCCTTAAAAATTTTAGCAGGTCAAAATGTAGGCGTAATTGAAAGTTTTAATATATTGTTAAATTCACTTCCGCCGGAAGCTGATTATATATTTTTTTGTGATCAAGATGATATTTGGGAAGCGGATAAGATTGAAAAGTCGCTGGAATCAATTCAGCGACAAGAAGATTTGTTTGGAAAGAAAATTCCACTTCTTTTTCATTCTGATCTTTCTGTCATTGATGATAATTTCAAACTCATTCATATAAGTCTTTTTTGAAATTTCAAACGATTCACTGAAACTTGGACATAGACTAAATCGTCTTTAGTCATGCAAAATACGGTTACAGCCTGTTCACGGGCATGAATGCTCCTTTAATCTAGTAAACCAAGTTCTAAAGGAAGCAAAGATGCACGATTGGTGGATTGCTTTAGTTGCTTGTTCTTTTGGAAAGATTATTACTTCAGAAAGAACTTTGATACGATACAGGATTCATAGAAATAATGTAGTAGGCGGGAAAGCTCGCTCTTTCGGAAGAATTCTGCGAACACTTCTCGGGCTAATGGATTACGTTAAAAAGTGGAAATTGGAAAATCAAACTAGAATCATTCAAGTAGAGAAATTTCTTCAAATATATAAATCCATTTTACCCTCAAAAGAAAAAGAAATACTGGAAAAATATTTATTAGTATCTAAAAATAAATTTTTAGAAAGAAAGTATTTTCAATTCGGTATCAATTTTTGCAGCAGGGTTGGCTAAGAGGCATTATCTCCTTTCTACTTTTTTAAAAGAACCTTCTTGTAGTCCTAACAAAAACTGCTTTAAGTTTTCTTTTTTTTGTTTTTCTAAGAGAAAAACTCTTAGATTGTCCACGAATAAATTTCCTACAGCAACGAGAAAACCAACCGGGAAGTGAAACGAATAGGAGTTTTCAAGTCCAGATTCGATTATGAATCATATAAAATCTTCTTTGGGACTGTGGATTGGTTGGATAAAGCAATTTAGAAACTTGAATGCTTTTTGTATTCCCTAAATTATGCAGAAGCTCCGCCTCTCGTATCACCGTGATTAAAAACCCATTTGCTCTTACCCGCAGACAATACTCAATGTCTATATAATCAATAAAAAAATCCTCTCTCATAATCCGCATTTTCGATAACTTCTCTGGAATGAGTGGATCCTGAAGATATTACTGTATTTATACTTTCAAGCTTACGCATATTCGCCGTTAAACGCACCTCGCTTATAAAAAATTTTGATTGAATCCAATACTTTTGTTCCTTTTCTAGAATCGTTATGCACTATATGGCAAGCGGCACTCAGATTTCGATTGATTTCAAATTCCTTCCGCAAAACTTTCCACACTATTCTGGCGTAGACTAGAATCGTCATCTAGAAATAGAAAAATCTCCTCCCATTTCGAGTCCTTTTACTCCCAATATTTTGCGCTGCTCCTAGACCTAGATTTTTGATTCTAAGGTGAATTGTACTTTTGAATCTTGATTTCTGTTTTGGATTTGATCTGAATTTTTTTATCTGGAACCGTTTTCAATTAGAATGTGAGTTTGTCTACTTGAGAAAGTATATTTGCTGTTAGAAACGAGTTCGCTTAAATTTGGTTGGTAACTTACGATTATCCCTATTAGCATTTTTAACTCTAAATTTTATCATTTTGGTACTTCCCAATTGTATATGAAAACCCTAATAGCATGTCCTTAATTCTAGGTTTCATGTTTGTAGACGCAGGGGTTCCGAGTCATGATTCCTTTAAAGAGGAAGATAAATTTTAAATGTGTATTAAGGAGGATATCAATTGTATCATTTTATAAATTGACTTTCGTTCGTATTAAAAGAATACGAGCTAAATTAATACATGGGTAAGTTAGTTACACCTATGAAAAAACTAACTTCTTACTTCCCTTTTCACTATTTGCATTTTCAGCTCCTCGATACTCACAAACATTTGAGGTCAAGATCCGTCCCGAATCCTAGAGTGGCTAATGGAGGATTTGTTTCTGATCCGAATCATTATTTACAACCTAAAGATATTGAAAACTTGAATACAAAGCTAATAGAACTAGAAAAATCAACTACAGTAGAATTTGCTATTGTTATCCTACCTTCGATTGGTGAGCGATTCCAAAAGAATTGCAGCTGAGCTTTTCTAATTCGGGGTATTGGAAAGAAAGGAAAGGATAATGGTTCTTTGTTACTTGTTAACAATGGATCAGAGAAGATGGGGAGTTTGAAACTGGTAAGTCAGAAGGGAATTTCCTGGATGCAATTTAAAGAGAATAGGAGAGATGAATTAGTCCCTAATTTAAAAAAGAAAGAATATGCTGGATTTGGAAAACGTAATTTTGGGTGTTCAGTAGGTAAAATTAAAAATGAACCTGACTCTAATGAGGAAACTAAACCAACTCTTTATTTTCTGGAAGATAAAAATTGTAACCTTTACCGGTGTAGATAATTTCTCCTCTCCAGTTTTTACGCCTATCTATTTAATCTTGTTTTTAATTGGGACATACTATTTAAAAAATAAAGATGGAAAAAAGTTTAGCCTTCTTTTCTCTGATTCGTTGGTAAACTGGAAATTGGCGTTAATTGGACTAGCTCCTTTTGTTATTTACTTTCTTTATTATTCTTATGAGAGTTATATCTATTTGCCTCCATTGCTCTACCAAGCCTATTTCTTTTTAGGTGTTTTTATTTTTGTTTCCATTTCCTGGTGTTTTATGAATTTTCAAAGAAAACCTACAAAGATCCATATGAGTATTATAAAGCAATTGATTCAAGATTTAGATCATGGAATTTATTTTACTTATATTTATTTTTCCTTTACCTTAATCATCTTTGCCGTATGGAGTCTTATTATAAAGAAGACAATTAAGATTAGCCGCAAGAATATGTCCTAAGTGCGAAAACGGAAATGGTTAGACTTGCTGAGGATAAAGACGATTTCTTCCTAAAAGATGGACAGAAGATAGGAAGAAAAATTGGATCTTATTGATTATGATGTTTGGTTTGTGAGTAGAGTAAAGATGTTAAGATTTACGCATACGAGTCATTATTCACAAGCTATTCTAAATGTCCTTGTAGCTATAAAACTTATTTTGTATAATCGGACACGTGACCGTTTCTCCTACTTTTCTGCACTTAGTTCTGGGTTCCGGTATACGACGTTATGCCTGTAAAAATTGTAATCAAGGCAAAGTAGTTCGACTTATACAATTCCCGCAAGATTGTAAGTCTTCTAGTTCCTCTTCTTCTCTTACAGCGGCGTTCATCTGGTTCTAGCTCGTCCGGTTCTTCTTTGCGGTGGACGATCGGTGGTGGAGCAGGTAAAGTTGGTAAATTTTATCTTGCTTCTATATCGTTTATTGTTATAAAAGAAAAAATGGGGACCGAAGCAAATTTAATTAAAACGTTTACAAGTAGGGATTAAAGGCTCTGCTGGCAATTTCTATTTCTTAACAATTCTAAAGTATACTTATTAATTGGTTGCTTCTTTTGTTTGCGATTCCTGAACTTCGAATTCACTTCGATGCGGCTGCCGCCAGCGCAGGTCATGCCGCGGAGTGGGGCCGTTCTTTCTGTGCTTAATTTCAGTTGTTCCCAAATTGGAAAGGGAGTCTTTATTTTAACTTTTTTCATAGTATTTCCATTCTTACATTTCTTATTTTACAAGAAATAATATAACATCCATTGCAATCACTTTATTAAAGGAAAAGAAAAGTCAATTCGTGGTGAATATATTATGCAAAAGTTCTTTGGATAGGTCATTCAAAACTGGAATGG
>JADJSS010000030.1 GCA_016711605.1 Saprospirales bacterium | reverse complement strand
CTGATTATATCGAAAAAAAAATCATCATTGTTAAGTAAGAAGTTATACCAGCTTTATTACAATATCTTGATAAATTATGCAAAGTACATGGACCACAACATCCTGAATTATTTGAAATCAACAAAGAATTTAACGAATGTGCAACAGCGCTCACAGCTCACATGAAGAAAGAAGAATTGATTTTGTTTCCTTTTATTCGAAATTTAGTAAAAGCAACAATTACACATCAGCAATTAAACACACCACATTTTGGAACGGTAGAAAATCCAATACACATGATGATGCACGAGCATGATATTGAAGGTGAACGCTTCCGTAAAATTGCGCAATTAAGCAGCGATTACTCACCACCTGCTGATGCATGCGGAACTTATAAAGTTACCTACAGTTTATTAAAAGAATTTGAAGATGACTTGCATACACATATACATTTAGAAAACAACATTTTATTTCCAAAAGCAATTGGAACAGAATCTGTTTTAAAAACAAGTGCTGTATAATTTTATGTATATTTAAATCTATTAACAGATAATGTTTTTCAATAAAAAATAAATATTATGAATGGCGGAGAAATTATTGCAAAAGTTTTACAAAATCATGGAGTAAAATTTCTATTTACGCTCTGTGCATGGACACATCTCCTCCAATTTTTGTAAAAGTGCAGAAAAATTAGGTATACGTTATTGATACTAGACATGAAGCAAACGCAGTATTTGCAGCTGATGCCGTTTCTCGCTTAACAGGAATTCCAGGTGTTGCTGCAGTAACAGCTGGCCCAGGTTTAACCAACACAATTACTGCAATTAAAAATGCCTACCTCGCACAATCACCATTAGTTTTATTAGGTGGCGGTGCCGCTACCATACTTAAAGGTCGTGGCTCTTTGCAGGATATTGACCAGATGAGTTTAATGAAACCAAATGTAAAATGGGCAGTCAGCATTTCCAAAGTAAAAGATATTATTCCAACCTTAGAAAAAGCATTCGCTATTGCACAGGAAGGTGTTCCTGGTCCAGTATTTGTGGAATGTCCGATTGATACCTTATATAATGAAGAGTTGGTTAGAGAATGGTATGGTGCAAAAAGCAAAGAAGAACCTGCACGTAATATGCAAGAGCGAATTATTCAATGGTATATCAACCGTCATGCTAAAAAATTATTTGAAGGAAAAGATAATGTACAATTTAATCAACCAACATCATTTTCCATTCCGTCACATAGTTCATCTGATATTGATAGCGTAATTTCTAAATTAAAAAGCGACAAAACCGTTAATGTGGTAGGTATGAAGCGATGATGAATCCGGAAAAAGCAGATGAACTTACAAATGCTGTAATTAAACTTGGCATTCCTGTTTATCTAAGTGGCATGGGTCGTGGATTATTAGGAAAAGAAAATAATTTACAACTTCGTCATAAACGAAAAGAAGCTATCAAAGAAGCTAATTTAATTATACTAGCAGGTGTACCAAATGATTTCCGTTTAGATTATGGAAATCACATTGGTCATCGTCCTTTTGTTTCTATCAATCGCAGCAAAGAAGATCTGACAAAAAACAAAAGACCATCAATTGGTATTTTGGCTGATCCTCAAAATTTTCTGATAGATTTAGCTAAAGAATTTTCCGGTAATTATTATGACTGGAATAAAAAATTGCGTGATAAAGATAATGAACGTGAAAAAAATATAGATGAACAAGCAGCAAAAAATATGGATAGGTATTAATCCAATAAAATTATTCAGAGAACTGGACAACATACTTGATGATAATACTATTTTAATTGCTGATGGTGGCGATTTTGTTGCCACTTCTGCTTATACCTTAAAACCTCGTTCACCTCTTTCCTGGCTCGACCCAGGTGTTTTCGGAACATTAGGCGTTGGTGCAGGATTTGCATTAGGTGCAAAATTAGTTTTTCCGGAAAAAGATGTATGGATTATTTATGGTGACGGCAGCGCTGGTTATAGTTTAATGGAATACGACACTTTTGTTCGACATAAAATACCTGTAATTTCTTTAATTGGAAACGATGCCTGTTGGGCACAAATCGCCAGAGACCAGGTGGATTTTTTAAACAGTGACTGTGCCGTTCGATTAGAGCATTCCGATTACGAAATGATTGGAAAAGCATTTGGTGCTGAAGGTATGCGTGTAGAAAATATGGAAACATTTGTACAGGCAGCAAAAGAAGCAAAAGCAAAAAGCAGAAACGGAATTCCTTACATCATTAACGCAATTATTGGAAAATCTGATTTCAGAAAAGGTTCTATTTCTATGTAAAAAATAAAAAATGACTACTCTCGGATTATTAAATAAAGAAACAACCGCATTACTCGTCATCGATGTGCAAGAAAAATTAATGCCTGTAATTCATAATAATGAACTGATATTAGCAAATGTAAATCGATTAATAAAAGGTGCTGCTATCTTACATCTTCCGCTTATCGTAACAGAACAATATCCAAAAGGATTAGGAAATACCTGTAAGGAAGTGGAACTACCTGAAAATGCTGACATTACCGAGAAAATGTGTTTTAGTTGTATGCAATCTTCTGATGTAATGAATAAATTACAAAAGTTAAATGTAACTTCTCTTATTCTATGCGGCGTTGAATCTCACATCTGTGTTTTTAAAACAGCATTGGAAGCTTTAGAAAATGGATACGAAGTTCATGTGGTAGCTGATGCCATTTCTTCCAGAACAACAGATAATAAAAGAATTGCATTAGATCGTTTAAAACATGCCGGAGCGTATATTGTTTCGACAGAAATGATTTTATTCCAGCTAATTGATGAAGCCGGAACAGATGAATTTAAAGCCATCAGTCGTTTAATAAAATAAATTCCTCATTATGGAAGCATCCCGTCTTTTTGATTTCTTGACTATTCAAACTGGCAAGAATCCAACAAATAGTTTTCTGACATCCAAAGTAGAAAATATTTGGAATTCCTTCACATTTGCTGAAGTACAACAAATAAGCAACAAAGTAAGTCAGCTATTAATAAATCTCGATTTAAAAAAAGGAGATACTATCGCTATTATTTCAACGAACAGACCTGAATGGAATTTTACAGACTTTGGCGCGCAACAGATAGGCGTAATTGTTGTACCGATGTATCCTACTATTTCTGAAAAAGACTACGAATATATTTTTAATGATGCACAAATAAAATATGCTTTTGTCGGTGACGATTCCATCTTTCAGAAAGTTAAATCGCTTATAGGAAAGAATCAGTCTCTCAAAAACATTTACACGTTTGATGCGATGTATCATACCAATGGATTTTGGGATGCATTGCCTGAAGACATTGATTCTGATAAAATTCAAACTTTAAAGGAGAATGTTTCTGAACAGGATGTTGCAACGATTATTTATACATCCGGTACTACCGGAAATCCAAAAGGCGTTATGCTTACACATAAAAATATTGTAAGTAATGTAAAAAGTATTAAAGAAATAACACCGTTTGGAGAAGGTGAAAAAGCATTGAGTTTTTTGCCTTTGTGCCATAGTTTTGAACGTATGGTTTTTTATGCATATCTTTCTTTTGGTATTCATATTTATTACGCAGAAAATTTAGAAAAGATAGGTGAAAATATGATAGAAATAAAACCCTATTGTTTTACTACTGTGCCCAGAATGCTGGAAAAAGTTTACGATAAAATAATTGCAAAAGCCAATGCATTAAATGGCATTAAAAAGAAATTGTTTTTCTGGGCGATAGATGTTGGTGCTGAATATGAATTAGGAAAAGATAAAGGATGGTTGTATAACCAGAAACTGTCTGTAGCACGTAAGCTTATTTTCAGCAAATGGAAAGAAGCATTAGGTGGTAATGTTCATTTTATTATTACTGGTGCGGCGGCCATGCAACCACGATTAATAACGCTTTTTACAGCAGCAGGTATTGATGTTCTCGAAGGTTACGGACTCACCGAAACTTCTCCAGTATTAAGTTGCAATCGTGTTGATGAAAAACAACGCTGTATTGGTACCATTGGCATTCCGATTCCAGGAGTTACCATCCAACTGGCAGAAGACAATGAAATACTTGCAAAAGGTCCGAACATAATGAAAGGATATTTCAATCGGCCAGATTTAACAGATGAAGTAATTGACAAAGATGGCTGGTTTCATACAGGTGATATTGGAACATGGATTAAAAAAAACGGTAACCGTTTTTTGAAAATCACAGATCGTAAAAAAGAACTCTTTAAAACTGCAGGCGGTAAATATGTAGCACCGCAAGTAATAGAAAATAAGATGAAGGAAAGTATGTTTATTGAACAAATCATGGTAGTGGGTGGCGATGATAAAAAATTTGTATCGGCACTCATAGTTCCTTCATTTTCTCAATTAGAAGTTTGGATAAAACAACAAGGTATTTCTTATAAAACAAAACAGGAAATAATTGACCATCCGAAAGTATATGAATTATTGCACAAAGAAATAAAAAAATACAATCATGATTTCGGTCAATGGGAACAGATAAAAAAATTTATTTTGTTACCCGAAGAATGGTCAGTGGAAAGTGGTGAACTGACACCTACCATGAAACCAAAACGCAAAATAATTACAGAAAAATATAATTCTTTTATAAAAAGCATGTATGAATAATAGCAATCATTATAAACTCCATTTTGACAACATAAAATATTGAAAGGATCTATATCATCTACAATCTTAAATGAATTTCATTTTTTATACTTTCATTCATAATATCTGAAATAGTTTTCTTTTTAAATAGTAGCTTAAGTTCTTCTTTGTGTTTTTTAAAATATTTATGTAACGGGCATGGATTCTTTTCTGAACATTTATTTAGACCTAGCAAACATTTATCAAAGAAATCAGGTCCTTCAACTGCAATTATTAAATCATATAAAATAATTGATTTAGATTTTTTGTCAATATAAAAACCACCCTTTGGACCTTTCGTCGATGAAATGATATTTTGACGAACCAATGATTGTAAGATTTTAGAAGTAAAAAAAGGCGGTGAATCAATTGCCGATGCAATTGTATTAATTTTAAAACATTCGCTACCACTAGAATTTAAACAAAGAAACATGGTTGCTCTGATTGCATATTCTGTGCTCTTAGAAAAAATCATATCCAAATATAATCAAATACTACACTTATTTTTACTTTCATTCAACAACACACATGACAAAAATCATATTATGTTGTTGTTAAAACTAAATATTAATTTGGAGGTTTTAATTAATTTTGGATATTAATATCTTTTTATCTTAATTACAAATTTTATGCAAAATTGCACTAAAAAGAAACTAACAATCCTTCTATTCTTAGTTCAGACATTTACCCTTCATGCGCAACACAAAATTGAATTATCCGGACAGTATTTAACACGATTAGAACAAAGACATGGCTATAGAAATTTAGCTAATTTAAACTCTAAAAGTGCTGTATTTTTTACTCAAAGAGTAAGACTTAATTTTGATTACCAAAATAAGTATGTCCGATTGTTTACAAGCATTCAAGACGCACGTGTTTGGGGAAATGAACCTCAGGCGCAAAATGTCGGAAGTTTTGGTTTACACGAAGGTTGGGCAGAAATATTTATTAAAGACAAAGCGTCCATAAAATTAGGTCGGCAGGAATTAGTATACGATGATCACCGTCTTTTAGGAAACTTAGATTGGGTGATGGCAGCTCGTTCACATGATGGTTTAGTGATTAAAGTAAATCATAAAAATGCGCAATTACATATTGGTGGCGGATTTAACCAGAGCAGTGAAAACCTTATAGGTACTGTTTATAAAGTAAAGAACTATAAAGCACTTGTCTTTGGGTGGTATAATCAAAAATTTGACAGTAGCCGTGCTTCCTTATCCGTATATGCAGTAGCTGATGGTATGCAAATAAATGACTCTACACCAACTACCAAATTCCGATTTACTTTCGGACCACGTGCAGATTTTAAATACAAACATTTAAACGCGAACATAGGCGCATATTTACAAGCAGGAAAAACAATAACAAACAGAAAAATACTTGCATTTATGGCGAATGTTTATGCTGAATATATTAGCAAAAAAATAAGTGTTGGCTTAGGTTACGATTATATATCCGGACAAAATGGCTCCAAAACATCCAATACAAATTATAATGCTTTCTATACATTATATCCAACCAACCATAAGTTTTATGGACACATGGATTATTTTCTGGACATACCAACTGATACAAAATTTGGAGGTTTACAGGACGTATATCTTCGTTTAAATTATCGTCCTAAACCAAAAGGAATGATAGGTTTTGATGCGCATTATTTCTTTAGTGGAAACAAAGTAGCAGACCCGGCATTAGCCGGAACATATTTAAAACTTCCTTTAGGATTTGAATTAGATTTATATGGCACATACAAACCATGGGATTTTATGGATGTACGTGCCGGATATTCTGTAATGGCTGCCACGCATTCTATGGAAATTATTAAACCAACTGGAAGCAGAAAAGCCTATCAAGGATGGTCATTTATTATGGTATCCTTAAGACCTAGCTTCTTCAAATGGGAAAAAACAGAGGAAAAAAAATAAAATAGAACCATCAATAATATTAATCAACTAAAATTTGAAAAAATGAAAAAAATTAAATGTTTAATTAAAAACTATCAATTCATAATTGTATTGATATGTAGTTCATTGCTTTTTACAGCATGTAAAAACAATTCTTCCGGAGAAAGAGCCAGAAGCACAATCTGGTCGACAGAGCCAACAGAAAAAATAGTTGGTGAAGAAAAAGCCATACTAACTGATCCTCCAATGGTTCCGCCTGCAATTACGCGTGACCATGCTACCAAAGTAATTGTAGAACTGGAAGTAATTGAAAAAGAAATGGAAATTATGGAAGGTGTAAAATACATGTTCTGGACATTTGGTGGAACTGTTCCCGGAAAATTTATCCGTGTCCGTGAAGGTGATTTAGTGGAATTCCATTTGAAAAACAATCCAAATTCCAAAATGCCACACAACATCGACTTGCATGCAGTAACCGGACAAGGTGGCGGTGCATCTTCAACGTTTACAGCACCAGGACATGAAACGGTATTTTCCTTTACCGCTTTAAATAAAGGATTATTTATTTACCATTGTGCAACAGCACCGGTAGGTATGCATATTGCTAATGGTATGTATGGAATGATTTTAGTAGAACCTAAAGAGGGTTTACCTAAGGTTGATAAAGAATATTATATTTGTCAGGGAGACTTTTATACAAAAGGTGCTTACGGCGAAGCTGGCACACAACCATTTGAAATGTCTAAAGCATTAACAGAAACTCCGGATTATGTTTTATTTAATGGTAAAGTAGGAGCTTTAACAGGTGATAAAGTAATAACTGCAAAACCAGGAGAAAAAGTTCGTTTATTCGTAGGAAATGGTGGACCGAATTTAGTTTCCAGCTTCCACGTTATCGGAGAAATCTTTGATAATGTTTATGTAGAAGGTGGCGAATTAATTAACCATAATTTACAAACAACTTTAATACCCGCAGGTGGTTCATCTATTGTAGAATTCAGATGTGAAATTCCGGGAAATTATATTTTAGTAGATCACTCTATTTTCAGAACATTTAACAAAGGATCATTAGGTATCTTAAAAGTAGAAGGAGAACCAAATAAAGCAATTTATTCCGGTCAATTAGATGATAGAATTTATCAGGGTGAAGGTGGTGCAGTACAAAATATGCCAACAGAAGCAAAAGGTCCAGTTAAACTGTTAACTAAAGACGAAAGAATTGCTGCAGGTAAAGCTACATTTGCTTCCACTTGTCAGGCTTGTCATCAGGCTGACGGAAACGGTATTCCGGGTGCATTCCCACCATTAAAAAGTTCTGATTATTTTAAAGGAAATCCATCTAAAATCATATCTGCTGTAACTCATGGATTATCCGGAGCAATTACTGTAAATGGAAAATCTTATAATGGTGTAATGCCAACACAAACATTAAGCGATGAAGAAGTTGCGAATGTTGTTACCTTTGTATTGAATAGTTTTGGAAACAGTGGCGGAGAAGTTACACCGGCACAGGTTTCTGCAATAAGAAAAACAGGAACTGCATCAGCAAAAAAATAATGAGAACAATACTTTTTATAATAGCAATACATTTTTTCATTTTGACAACAGGACAAACCCCAAAGAATATGGTTTATATTCAGGGCGGCACGTATGTGCCGCTCTATTCTTTGGATTCAGGAAAAGTGAAAGTAACTTCATTTTACATGGATAAATTCCCTGTTACAAATTCCGATTATGAATTTTTTGTTGCTCAATATCCAGAATGGCTTAAAGAAAAAGTAAAACCTATTTATGCTGATAAAAAATATTTACACCATTGGCAATACGCTAATAAATTAGGAAAGATTCTGTTTCATTAAAAAAAAGTCCCGTTGTAAATGTATCCTGGTTTGCAGCAAAAAAATATTGCGAATGTCAGGGCAAACGGTTGCCGACCGTTGCAGAATGGGAATTTGTTGCATTGGCAAGTGAGACTAAAAAGAACGCATCTAATGATAAAGTATTTTATCAGAAAATACTGGACTGGTACGGTAATGCATCTACGGATAAATTACCCAATGTTGGCAAAAAGTTTAAGAATGTATATGGCGTTTACGATATACATGGATTGGTATGGGAATGGAATTTGGATTTTATTTCTGCATTGGCCACACGTGATTCTCGCGATGGAAACAATCTGGATAAAAATGAATTCTGCGGTGCAGGAGGCAAAGGTGCAAAAAATCCCGGAAACTATGCTGCTTTTATGCGCTACGCTATGCGTTCGAGCCTGAAAGCAAATTATAATATTCCGAATGTTGGATTCCGGTGTGTGAAAGATGTAAAGAAATGATCCGAGAATAAAAAATAAAATAAAATTTAAAAAATGAAAAAAATAATCCTGATACTGTGTGTTTGTTTTTCTTTGATTATATCATGCAAAAACAAGGAAGAAAAGAAAGATGATTGTTGTAAGAAACCTGAAACAGAAGCTGAAGCGTCTGCAATAAACAGTGATATTACATTGCATGATATTTCCAGTGAATGGACCACACAGGACAACAGAATAGCAAAGCTGGCTGACTTTAAAAACAAAGCCATTGTTGCAGCCATGATTTTTACCAATTGTCAGTCTGCCTGTCCCAGGATTACTGGTGACATACAAAGAATAGAAGCGGCAATTCCTAAAGATAAATTAAAGGATGTCTCCTTTGTTTTAATTACGATGGATCCTGCAAGAGATACTCCGGAACAATTGACCGCATTTGCTAAAGAACATCAGCTGGATTTAAAAAGATGGACACTGCTGACCGGAAGTGAATCTGATGTTTTAGAAATTGCGAATGTACTGAATGTTCGCATCAGCAAGACGTCAGCCGGTAATTTTGACCATTCCAATATCATTCACATCATTAACAGCAAAGGAAATATTGTATATCAGCAAATAGGGCTATCTCAGGAACCTAAAGAAAGCATTGAGAAAATAACCGGATTGATAAATAATTAGATTAATTTTCCATCTAACATGAATGATGCTGATAACGACTATAGAAAATTCTTTTATCCACCTGGAGGTATACTTATCTGGATGATTATTTTTGTTGAGCTTATTACATTCAGCCTTGGTCTGATTGCAATGGTTTATTATGGAAAATCGGAAGCGACACTTTATCATTCTTCCTGTCTGAAGTTAAATAAAAACATTGCAATCATCAATACGATAGTATTGCTAACCAGTTCGTATTTTATCGCAACGGCAATACAATTTGTAAAGAATGAAAACACCAGGAAAGCGACGTATTATATAAGGCTCACTATCATCTTCGGATTCATCTTTGTATGCCTGAAATCATTTGAATACTATTTAAAAATAGAGGCAGGTGAATTTCTAACGACCAATCTGTTTTATACTTTCTACTGGATGCTTACAGCTTTTCATCTGATACACGTACTGATTGGACTTTCCATTTTGAGTTATTTTTATATAGCAATAAGTAAAAAAGAGAATGCAATAGAGCTTACAGATATGATGGCAGGTGCAGCGTTCTGGCATATGTGCGATTTAATATGGCTATTATTGTTTCCCGTTCTTTATCTCCTCTTTTAATAAATTAAACCGATGAAAAACAAAATTGTCTGGATATTTCTCATACTATTTACACTATTAACTTTCTTCATTTCTGAAAAGAATTTTGCATTGATTGCAATCCTCATAATTGCCGTTTTAAAATTACTAATGGTTGCCTTTCAGTTCATGGAATTAAAAAAAGCACACTTTTTCTGGAGAATAACATTTTCATTATTGATAATGATTGTAACACTGACGTTATATCTTTTAAGAAATTAACGTTGCCTGCGGCAACACTATGCCAGTTTATTTGTGTTTAACATCAAAAATAATCTTAGTTATTCAATGTCAATTTTAATAAAAAATAAATTTTAAGACTTGTTGGATAAAAATATTTTTCGTTTTTATTTCATGGAGGCTATCCATTCTTTAATCAATACCGTCGCTTCTGCATGTGTCGTACTTCTGCCGATTTCAGGCATCATAGCCTCGAGATCCGTACTTTCTATACGATACACCAGTATCGACTCACCGGGTTTGCCAGGCACTATATCGTATTGATTAATTCCGCTGCCTGCGCCTGCAGAAACAGGGCTTTTCATAATACCCCAACTCTCGGGGTTGTGATCACTTAAGAGCAAAAACAATCCCGTCACATTGGCATTGCCTTCTTTGCAGTGACAATGCGCACAATTTACTTCAAGATAGGATTTAGCACGAAATTCCAAATCACCGCTATTCACTTTATCCCAAGCTGCAATTTTATTTTCTTTATTTTCTTCTTTATTATAGCCTTTCAAAAACCCATTTTCTTTCCATTTATCCAACTGATTTTTAGTTCCTTCCTCATACGCATAATCCTGATTGAGGTATCGCACTTTTGTTCCGATTGGCACTAATTCCTGATTATAACTATGGCAACTTTTGCATTGATTTTTATTAGAAATATTAAAATGAACTGATCGTTTGGAACCATTAATATCTATCCAATCGACAATTTTAGTATCTCCTGCGATTACCAGTTCTGCATCCGTCTGCTCATTATTCCAGACATATGTAAGTGCATCCCATTGTTTCTCTTTTTTTATTAAAAGCTGGGTTTCTATCAGTTTTCTTCCTTTCTTTTATCTCTGAAATCGTGTAGATAATACAATGTATTTATCAATACCGTACCTGTTGGAAACTGCAGCGATTCGTCCCTGTAATATTCTGCAGACTTACCTTCAGGCATCCATACAAATTTCAGCTTGTATGCATAATCACTGAATAAAGTAGTAATAATAGAATAAGGTAAAACCTTTTCGTTTGGATTAAGTTCTTTAATATCTCCTTTAAAAAAATGATAGTCAGATAATTTAGGATAAGCAGCACCTACTATGTTTACAGTTACTTTATTCGTTTCAGCAAAATGGCATGCTGTAAAAACAATTGACAGGACCATTACTGAAAATATTATGATGGCAATAGATTTTTTCATACGTGGTATATTATAGTTAAGAATTAATGATTAACCAACTCAGGTCTGATATTTAATTTTCTCATACAACTTCACTAAGGATGTCACTAAGTCCGTTGGAGAAGAAACAATCTGATAATGATTTTGACCAAACATTTGTGGTAAATAATATTTAGCTGTAGCTTCAATTACCAGTGCATACGAATTAATTTGGTTATGTTTTAATTCGTGCAATGCCTGACGTACATCTCTGATACCATATTTTCCTTCGTACTTATCGTAATCATTTGGTTTTCCATCAGAGATTAGTATAACCCATTTATTTTTTGATTTTCTGGCATTCAGAAGAGATCCTGAATGCCTGATTGCTGTACCAATTCTGGTAAAACCACTGGGCAAAACAGAACCTATTCTGTACTTGGCTTTATTCCATTCATCTTCAAATCCTTTCACAGTTAAATACGTTGAATAATTTCGAGTTTTAGAATAAAAACATTGTATTGCAAAATCGATATTAAATTCATGGATAATTTCACCAAATAAAATTGCCACTTGTTTTTCAATATCAATAATTCTATTTCCATCTACATATCCATCACTCGATAAACTAATATCCAGTAATAAAAGAATTGAAATATCCTTTTCTTTTTTAAGGTTAGATATGTAAATATTCTCAGAAGGTGTATGTCCTGTATGAACATCTACAAACAAATCAGTTACACTGTCTATATCGAATTCATTGCCCTGAGTCTGTCGTTTTTGCTGTAACATTTTATTATTAATACCTGTAAGCATCTTTCGCAAACCAGATAATACAGCAGTGTTCGCCATTATAGTATTATTAAAATCAACGTTATTTTTTTTTTTGAATTTTGGGATAAAGTTTACAAAAATCTTTTTTATACAAACGTTTACTAAAATCCCATTCATCATATTGTATAAAAAATAAGTCAGACTTCAGGTCTTCACTCTCAAAGACAGAAGTGTTCTCTACAAAATCGGATTGATAAACACTATGTGAGGTATCATCAGTTCTTACCGTATATTTCATATTCAGTTCATCCAACGCATCCTGATGTTTTTCGAGTTCATCGTCACCGTCAAAATCTCTCCAGACACCGCTGAACTCTTCAGCCGTTTCCACTTTTTCAAAATTATGCGTCAGTACATAATCTTCCTGTTGTTTTTTATCAATCTCCACACTTATGACTTCTTCTACAGGCTTAGCTTTCAATATAGTTTTTGCTATGTTTTGTTCAATCGATTTTACCTTATCCGTAAAATTTTTAAGCAGATTTTCTGTTATTTCTTCTTTTTCATTCTTCATCCATTTACCATACAGCCATGAAAAATCTTGTAATGATTTTTCATCAATTCTGCA
This sequence comes from Saprospirales bacterium, assembly GCA_016711605.1. Classification (GTDB taxonomy): domain Bacteria; phylum Bacteroidota; class Bacteroidia; order Chitinophagales; family JADIYW01; genus JADJSS01. The sequence continues at coordinate 5,812 of JADJSS010000030.1, read as the reverse complement.
TAATTTTTCTTTAAATTCTATGTGTAATGCTTCAGTTACAGGATATTCAATAAATAATGCCTCTAATATTTTATCTGCATGTAACAAGGCTTTTTGTGAAGACTGTTCATTAGTAAAAGAATCACCAACACTCCAATTATATCCTAATTTTTGCTGTATGGAAAGATACAATACCCTGAAAAAATAAAATGAAATATTTTGCTCTAACGTCTCAAACTTTGCAAAAGATACTGGTAAAAAGAAATTATTGTTTTTATATCCGCCTTCTCTTTCTGCTGGATAGATTTCTATATGCTTTCCGGTTGCGGCACTTGCAAGAATAATTAATCTGGATTTTATATTTTCAAGAGTAACTGTTCTGTTTTGAATATCAGATTTTATTTTTTTTATTTTGAAAATACCTAACAAATTTTCCATATATATATTCATCGAGTTCCATAAGAATATTTAATCATCAGATTGCAGAGATCGGTTAATGCCTCAATTATTTCCAGATCATCAGTCAATGGTTCTATTACTGCAACTTTAACAGCAAGTCGCTTGGGCAAGCCACTGTGAATTAATTTTGCCGCATCAATTAACAATCTAGTGGAAGCTGTCTCTGTCAATCCAAGTTCTTTCAGGTTTCTTATTTTATTTCCTATGCTTACTAATTGCTTTGCAATTGATTCATCTATAGCAGTTTCTTTCATTAAAATTTCTGTTTCAGTTTTTGCAACAGGATAATTAAAAGTGAGTGCTGCAAAACGTTGGCGCGTAGATGGTTTTAACTCTTTAAATCCTCGCTGATAGCCAGGATTAAAGGAAGCCACCAGCATGAAATCTTCGTGTGCTTTTATGTTCTGACCCAGTTTATCTATAAATAATTCTCTTCTGTGATCAGTTAATGAATGAATTGCAACTATAACATCTGGACGAGCTTCTGCTATCTCATCTAAATATATTATTGCACCATCTTTTACCGCAATAGTTAGAGGACCATCAAGCCATATGGTTTCAGCTCCTTTAATTATAAAACGTCCTATTAAATCGGTTGAAGATGTTTCTTCGTGACAACTAATGGTAATTAATCTTTTCTCTAATTGGAAAGCCATGAATTCAATAAACCTTGATTTTCCGGTACCAGTCGGACCTTTCAGAAGAACAGGAATTTTATTTTTGTAGCATTTTTCAAAGACTTCTATTTCTTTTGAAACAGGATAATAATATGGTGGTACAATTTGCATATTTATATTTAAAAAAAATCAGATAGTTGTATTTTCTTACTAGAAACTACATCTGATTAATATTTTTAATGAAACATTTTTTTAATTTACAGATTCCAATGCTTCGTCTGTTGGTAATCCATATCTGATAAACTCATAAATAAACAAACCAATTCCTGTTGTAAACATGGTTGCACATACTATTAAGATTAAAAAATGTACTTGTATTTCTTTCTGCACATCACCGAAATCTAATCCCATTTTTCTTTCAAGGTAAACCTGTGCGACACCTGCAACACCAAACGCTACCGTCATACCCAGCATACCAATATTTGAAAGCCAAAAAGCGAGTACACCAGTAGTACTGTCAAATAATTTCCTTCCAGTCATATTAGGCATACTGTAACTGATAATAGCAAGCACTATCATTGCATATGCGCCCCAGAATGCCAGGTGTCCATGCATGGCTGTAACCAGCGTACCATGTGTATACATATTTACTTGCGGAAAAGTATGAGCCAATCCTAATAAACCAGCACCAACAAAAGATACAATGGCTGTACCAAGTGTCCAGCTTAATGCAATTTTATTTGGATGTTTCTTTTCTCCTTTTCTGTACATTGCAATTGCAAATAATGCCATTCCTAAAAAAGCAAGTGGTTCCATTGCAGAAAAAATACCACCGATTATCAGCCAATATTTAGGTGTGCCAATATAATAGTAATGGTGTCCGGTACCTAATACGCCTGAAATAAATGTCAGGCCAACAATCACATACAACCATTTTTCAATCACTTCTCTGTCAACACCTGTAATCTTGATTAATAAAAAAGCAAGTATACCACCCATGATTAATTCCCAAACACCTTCAACCCAAAGGTGAACTACCCACCATCTGAAAAATGAATCCATGGTTTGATTATCAAACCAAATCATACCAGGCAAGTAAAGTAATGCAGCAAACACCAAACCCATAGTAAGTACCAAAGAAGTAGTTGTTCGTTTTTTTCCTTTATATAAAGTCGCTATAATTAATCCAAGAAAAGTCAAAACATTTATAACGACAAGATAGTCTAACGGTCTAGGAATTTCTAAGAATTTACGGCCTTCCCAATAATTAAAGTGATATCCTATGATGGCAATAACACCCACAACAGCCAATGAAATCAGCTGAACAAATCCCAATTTCACATTAACCATTTCATGTTCTGCTTCTTCTGGAATTATATAGTATGCGGCGCCCATAAAACCTGACAATAACCAAACAACTAAAAGATTAGTATGTACAGCTCTGGCAGTATTAAATGCAATAACTGGATGCAACACATCATAACCCAAATGTGCAAATGCCATAATGAATCCGTATACAATCTGCAGCGTTAACAGTAACATCGACAATGCAAAGAACCAATACGCCAATTTTTGTGATTTATATCTCATAACAGTTCGATTTATTTTGTATTAATAGTTGATTTATAATCCGGTTTTGGAGGAAATCCGTTTAAGTCTGTATTTCCAATCCATGTAAAAAATGCGACCAAATCATTTGCCTGTTCTTCAGAAAAACCATACGCTACCATTTTTCTTCCTCTTGGTGACCAAGGTGTCTTGGACATCAGTACTGCTTTCATATAGCCTTCACCTCTTCTTTCCACCACTTTGGTAAGTTCCGGTGCATAATAGGCGCCTTCTCCCATTATGGTATGGCAGCCCATACAGTTATTAGCTTCCCATAGTACTTTACCTCTTACCACCTGTGCAGTGAGGTTTTCTTCATCACTATGTTTCCCAACTTCCACACTTACTTAGTTCCAGTATAATCCGATAAATATGATTAATGTTACGATAGTTCCTCCGAAAAAAAACAACCTTGCTTGACTTTTAGATAACATATTGTTTTAGATTTTAAATTTTAATAAGGTGAGTTATAAAATAGAAACGAGAACTAAGTTCTCACCTCTATCATAAACCAATCATAAAAAATTATTTCGTAGGTGGCGTTGGCAATAATACTCCATCAATAACATGAATGATACCGTTACTTGCAGGAATAGAAGCAACAATCGTTGCTGATTCATTCAGAATAATTTTTCCGTCTTTCTTTGAAACTTTTACACTGCCGCCATTTACCATACCAAGTGATTGACCATCTTGAAGGGATTCAGCACTCAATGATCCTACATATACATGATATTGCAAGATATCTGCAAGGTCATCTTTCTTTTCTGGTTTTAACAAACCATCTACTGTACCAGCAGGTAATTTATCAAAAGCTGCATTAACAGGTGCAAAAACCGTAAATGGCCCTGCATTGCTTAATACATCTACTAGTTCAGCTGCTTTTACTGCTGCGACCAAAGTTGTATGGTCTTTACTTCCTACAGCAATCTGCACAACATTTTTTTGAGACACATCATCCTGCACTGCAGATTGTCCCGCACCGTTTGCTTCATTGCTAGAAGCAACTGTTGAATCATCTTTTGAACCACTTGACTTACACGAAGTCGTTAAAAAAACTATACAAACTGATAGTAAAATGAACACATTCTTTTTCATATTTAGTAATTTTGATATTATAACAATACTTGCAATATTACTGCCTAAACACGATTATTATTATGCGCCGAATCATACTTTTCTTTTATAAAATATGATTCATATCAGAAAAAAAATTAAGAAAAAATTGAATTGTAATAAAATAAAAAACGCCGCTTATTTCTAAGTGGCATTTTTTCTTGGTTAGTCGGGATAGCTGGATTCGAACCAACGACCTCCTGGTCCCAAACCAGGCATTCTAACCGGGCTGAACTACATCCCGAATTGCGGTGAGAGAGGGATTCGAACCCTCGGTACAGTTACCCGTACGTCAGTTTAGCAAACTGGTGGTTTCAGCCACTCACCCATCTCACCTCCTTATTTTTCTATTAAAAGAACTTTGGGACGGCAAAGATAGATTTTTAAAGAACTTTACAAATATAACTCAATTTTTATCCAGAAAAATCTCTTTAATAAATTGATAATAATTTTGCAATAGAAAAGTTTAACTAAAGAAAGTATAATACGTTCCTTTTTTATTTTTATAACGACAACTCTATGCGTTTTTTTAATTCTTCAACTGAATCTCTGAATTCTTCATCAGTATCAATTAAATTTCTTACTGCTTGGCAAGAGTGAATAACCGTACTATGATCGCGACCACCAAATTGTTGACCAATAGATTTTAAAGATGACTTAGTATATTCTTTTGCAAAAACATAGATAACTGGCGTGCTTGCACAAATTGACGTTTACGTGTTGGTTCTTTAATTTTTCTACTGGTACTTCAAAGAAATCACATACTGTTTTCTGTATCATATCTAACGAAATTTCTTTAGTAGCATGTTTTACAAAGTTTACAACTGTTTTCTTGGCTAAGTCTAAAGTTATATCTTGTTTGTTTAATGTTGCTTGTGCTAATATGAATGTTAAAACACCTTCTAGTTCACGAACATTTGTTTTAATATTTGTTGCAATAAAACGAGTTACATCTTCATTCATTTCAATTCCATCTGCATGTAATCTTTTTTGTAAGATGGTAATTCGAGTATCATAATCTGGTGTTTGTAAATCGGTAAGTTAAGCCCCATTTAAAACGAGACAATAATCGTTCTTCCATATTATCCAAATCTTTTGCGCCTCTATCAGATGTTAGAATTAATTGCTTGCCATTTTGGTGTAAATGATTAAAAATATGAAAGAAGATATCTTGTGTTTTTGTTTTATTTGCGAAGAATTGAATATCATCAATAATCAATACATCTATTTGTTGATAGAAATGAATAAAATCGTTGGTGCTATTATCTTTTAATGCATTAAAACTGACTGGTAAATTTTTCAGAACTTACATAAAAAACCGTTTTTGTTAGAGCTATTTACTTTATAAAGTTGCCGATGGCTTGTGCCAAATGTGTTTTTCCTAAACCAACTCCACCATAAGTAACTAAAGGATTAAAAGCAGTGCCACCTGGAGATTTTGCAACTGCTAATCCAGCACTACGAGCAAATTTATTGCAATCACCTTCTATAAACGAATCAAATGTATAGTTAGGATTTAATTGGAATCTACATGAATTTTTTTTAATCCTGGAATTACAAAAGGATTTTTTACCATAGGACTAGAAAACACGGTTGGCATTGAAACTTCGTTGATTTCACAAACACCTTCTCTATAATTTGGCACATCAATTGTTTTAGGTAATGATTTACTACCTGCTGAGGAGTCAACTAAAATTCGATATTCTAATTTTGCAGATTCACCTAGTTCTCTCTTAATTGTTTTTCGTAATAATGTTACATAATGTTCTTCCAGCCATTCGTAAAAAAATTGACTAGGTACTTGTATTGTAGGTACATTTCCGTCAAGTTTTACTGGTTTAATTGGGTCAAACCAAGTTTTAAAACTTTGAACATTAATATTGTCTTTTATAATTTTGAGGCAATTCTCCCTCACAAGTTCATGCTTGCTTTTCATACGCTCTTTTATAGTTTTATAATAAGTTTATAATTTATCAACAACCGGACAACTAAGATGAAACATTTTTCTTGATAAAAAATTAATTTGCTATTGA
>JADJSS010000029.1 GCA_016711605.1 Saprospirales bacterium | reverse complement strand
TATCATTTGTACGACACAAATTACGATTCAATTGTTAACGCAAATCAACAAGTAGGTATTTTTAGTTATACAAATCATTATTTAAATCAAAAACAAATGATTGGGATTGATTTGAATGATTTAATTTTACTTGAATTATTCTTAATAAAAAACTACGATTATTTTAGTGCAAATAATAGTGTATTGAGTTTGTCAACCAGATTTTTTTGTATTACAATCAGCACTTAGTTTTAATACAGCGACTGATCAATTAATAGAAAGTATAAACTACAATCTAACTAAAGCGTTTAATAGAATATTATATCAAACATCAGTAAACATATCTGTTGATTATATTTTTGATGCAAATTTCAACAATAGAATTAGTTCAATGAAAATATTTGATTCTGACAATCGTTTTGATGCAATAAAATACACTTTCTATTACAAAGACTAATCCAACGCTTTCACAAAATCACTCACCAAATAGCTAATTAGTTTTCCTGTAGTTGAAGATATTTGTCCGTTTTCTGATTCTGCAACACCTTCGCAAATATGCAAATACGCAATTTTATTTTTTTGTGTGATTTGATACAGCATTTGTCGAACCTGGTTTGCTGAGAAACCACTTGGTGTGATGGCACTTGATAATGTATTTTCTATTGCATCCAAATCTATTTCGATGCCGCTAAAATTGCTTTTGGTGTGTTGTATAATTTTTGAAGTTGCTTGTTGAAGAGTGATCTTTTCTTTCACTATTATATCTTCAAAATACTGTACTTGAATGTTTTTATTTTGTTTGATGTCGTCCAACATTTTTTGTGTGCAGTAGTTTTCTTGAATTCCAATCATTCCATATTTTTCCAAAAAACCATCCTTAATTGCATACGAAAAACCATTGCCTGAGTGTCTGCCTTCGAGCGCGCGCAAATCAGTGTGTGCATCAATATTGATGACGTTTATTTTAGCAACTTTTATTTTATTAACTTGTTGCAAGCCAAGTGCAGCGCCTTTAATGTTTCCATAAGCGTTGTTGTGTCCACCACCAATAATGATTGGAATTTTTCCAGTTGCAACAATTTTTTCTATCATTTCAGAGACATGTTTGTCGATTTCAGAAACGATATCACGCACAAATTCAACTGGTTTGTTTTTTATCTTTTTTTGTAATGCTGAAAAATCAAAGTAACCAAGCAATAGAATTTCATTTCCTTTTAGAAATTGATTGGATTGAATATTGAAAAAAGAATGTAGAAATGCTTTCCATGCAGTTTCGGTTCCTGCAACACCGAAGTTTGCTTTCACACCAATAGATTCCGGAATTCCAAGTAAAACAAATTTAGCAGAAGATTTTTTGAGTTCGTCTTGCCATTTTTTTTCGTTTGAAATGGCAACGATTTTTTCACCCAATTTAGTTTCGCCATTTCTGGTTTTGGTAAACGCTAAATGGTTTTCTTTTTTATAAAAGACGAAGTGTTGCATGATTTAAAGGTAAAATTTTTTCTCACAGATTACACAGATTTTCACAGAATAATATCTCTAAAAAATCATTATCGCCAAAAAAATCAAAGTTCAGACAAATAAGCAAAAACTATGCTTTTTGGTATTCTTTTTCTTCAGCTTTGAAAACCCAATATTTTTGAAGCGTATAATTGAAACCTAGAGAAACGATTAAATCAACAAATAACCGAACGTAATAATATTTAACATGTAAACTTTCTGAGAAAAAGTATGTACCACCAGTTTTAAGTGCAATGCTTCCAATAACAACAATGTAAAACTTTAACAATTGGCTTTTGAAAGAAAATTGACGTGCATTATAGGTCCAATATCTGTTAATTGAAAAATTAAGCAATGCACCTAACATACCACCAATTACAATAGATTGTGTATAGTGATAATGCAGAAACTCTGTGCAGGCAATCATTACCCAATAATCAAAAATACCACCAACAAAAGCAGCCACTTGCGATTTTCCAAACGTATAAACAGTTGATTTCTTAACCATTTTTACTCAAATTTTGTTCTTTTAAACGTTTTTCTTCTCTATCTCTTTCATTTCCTAACTGCAACAGCTTATAAGTGTCCACCAAATTAATGATCAAAAACAAGAAAAATGAAACTATAGAAAATACAATTAAAACACCACCAAAGTACCATTCTGTAATAATGACTAAGCACAAAAGAATTCTAACTTCAGTTGGACCGATTGGACCTGGATCAATTGAATATTTATCAGTGATTTTGTACCGTAATTGTGCAACTAAAACGACCCAACCGTAATTACATGCAAAAAGGAATACAAAAAGTTTGTAAGCATCTTCTATGTATAGATAAAAGCCAGCACTCATAAAAATGAGCGAAATCCAATCCATAATACAATCTAACGCAAAGCCATACCATTTTCGTGGTGTGTTTCTGTAATAGGCAATTCTACCATCTAATGAATCGCCAAACCAATTGATGGCAAATCCTAGTACCGCAAATAATAAGAAGATCTTATTGTTTAAAGCATGTGCAAAATAAAACGCAGCGAAAATTATTAATGTACCAACCATTCCAATTGCCGTCAGCAAATCTGGTGTAAGAAATTTAGGCATCACTCTACAAAGAAATAAAAGTGTTGGTTGTTCTAAACCACGAAGTAAATTTGTTCTACTTCTGTCAATAGAACCTTTTTGATTTTTGTCTTCGCCTAAAATACTCATGACCACAAAAATAGCGCATAAATGTTAGACAATGTTTAAATAGAAGTCAAATAAAGTTCACACTTTGTTCAAATATGTGTAATAATACAAATATACCTATTAATGGTTAATTAAATAAAGGTACCATTAAGCATCACTTTATCAATTAGATTTGAGCCAAAACTGTAAGGCAAAAGTGCAATTGAAGTATTTGGTTTGGTAAGAATAAGATTTGCAAGTTTACCTTTCGTGATGCTACCAACTTCATTTTGAAGTTCCATGGCAAATGCTCCGTTGATGGTTGCAGCATTTATAGCTTCTTCAGGCAACATTTTTAATTGAATACAAGCTAATGAAAGCACAAAGTTCATGTTTCCACTTGGCGACGAACCTGGATTGTAATCAGATGCTAAAGCAATAGCTGCATTGTTGTTAATCAAATCTCGAGCTGGCGCATAGTGCATTTTTAGGTAAAATGAACAACTTGGTAAAAGTGTAGCAATTGGTGAAGTAGAATTAGATAACAAACTGATTTCATTACTACTTATAGTTTCTAAATGATCTACAGAAATAGCATTTACGTTGCAACCAGCTTGTACACCACCAGAAAGGTTTAACTGATTAGCGTGGATTTTTGCTTTCAAACCGTATTTTTCGCCAGCAAGGCAAATTTGCTCTGTATCTTCTTGCGTAAAAAAGCCGTTTTCACAAAAAACATCAATATAATCAGCTAAATTTTCACTTGCAATATTTGGTATCATTTCATTGATAATCAAATTTATATATCCAATTTTATTTTCTTTGTACATTGCTGGAAAAGCATGAGCACCTAAAAACGTAGCTTTTATTGGAATTTGGTTTTGTTGTTTTAATCGTTGAATTACACGTAACATTTTCAGTTCACCTTCAGGCGATAAACCATATCCACTTTTTATTTCAATTGCACCAGTTCCTAACTGAATCAGCTCATTTAGTCTGATTTGTGCTCTTTCCAATAAAATTTCTTCTGATGTTTCATTCAATTTCCGTGCTGAATTCAAAATGCCTCCACCTTTTGCAGCAATTTCAGCATAAGTTAAACCATTTATTTTATCAATGAACTCATTTTCGCGTGTTTCGGCAAATACCAAATGCGTATGACTATCGCACCAACTTGGCAAAACAGTTGTTTGCTTTGCATCATACACTTCATCGTTAATATCTTCTTGCTTTAGTTCACTCATTAAACCATAATTCATTATTTTTGAATTACTTATGAGTAACCATGCATTTTCTAAAATTGGTAAATTTGATAACTCAGAACCACGAAGCAATCTTGATTCCTCGCGAACATTGACTAAGTATTTTATATTGATGATGAGCATTTCTTCATCAAATTTAAACAAATCATGTTAGGTTTTGGCTTTTGAACTGTGAAAAATTTCAAGCATTTATTTTTATTAAATCATCAAACCGTTCATGCACAATAATTTAGCTTTTATCCACAAGAAATGTGTGTAATTCATGGATAACTTGGTAAAAAAGGATGACTAAAAAACTCTATTTTTGATTCGTGGAACATTGCGTTGAAGTAATTCGTAATGAAGTTATTTGTGAATATTTTCAGTACAACAATTAATTTCTATTTTAAATACAAACAACTTACAACCAATAACTTATAATTTTTACAAAATGATACTAACTTATTTCGGTCATTCTTGCTTTTTAGTAGAAACAAATGGTAAAAAAATATTGTTTGATCCGTTTATTACTCCAAATGAATTAGCAAAAGAGATTGATATAAATACCATTGAGTGTGACTATATCGCAATTTCACATGGCCATTTTGACCATATCAGTGATGCTGTCGCCATTGCGAAACGTACAAATGCAGCTGTAATTTGTGCTTATGAAATTTACGAATGGCTTCAAAAACAAGGAATTACGAATTTAAGACCAGGAAATACTGGTGGAAAATGGAATTTAGATTTTGGCACCATCAAATTTGTGGCTGCAGTACACTCATCTTGCTTACCTGATGGCACTTATGGTGCTAATCCTATGGGTTTTGTGCTAAATACAACCGAAGGTGACTTTTACTACAGTGGTGATACAGCGTTAACGATGGATATGCAGTTAATTCCACGTTGGGCAAATCTTAAATTTGCAGTTCTACCAATTGGCGATATCTTTACAATGGACATAAATGATGCTATCATTGCAGCAGATTTTATACAATGTTCTAAAATAATTGGCGTTCATTATGACACATTTGATCCAATCAAAATAAATCATGAAGAGGCAAAAGCAAAATTTTTAGTGGCTGGAAAAGAATTAATTTTATTAAAAATTGGAGAAAAATTAGAGTTATAAGTTATTTAAATTCCATTTCAATATTAATATAACAAACTTATAACAAACAACTTATTACACTTAACTTAAACAAAAACATGGGAAAAATAATCAGTATAGCAAATCAAAAAGGTGGTGTTGGAAAAACAACAACAGCTATAAATCTTGCAGCAAGCTTAGCTATTTTAGAACAAAAAACTTTGCTGATTGATGCAGATCCACAGGCAAACAGCACCAGTGGTTGTGGCTTTGATCCAAGAAATATAAAAGTAAGTTTGTATGAATGTTTGATTGATAATGCAAAAGCAAAAGACATTATTTTGGAAACAGATACACCAAACTTATTTCTACTTCCAGCTCATTTGGACTTGGTTGGTGCTGAAATTGAGTTGATCAATCATCCAAATCGTGAAAAAATTCTTAAAGAAATTTTGAACGAGTTAAAGAAACAGTATGATTTTATCATCATAGATTGTTCTCCATCGTTAGGTTTAATAACCGTTAACGCTTTAACAGCTGCTGATTCGGTTTTAGTGCCAGTTCAGCGCGAGTATTTTGCATTAGAAGGTTTAGGTAAATTACTAAATACAATCAAAATAGTTCAAAACAGACTCAACAAAGAACTAGAAATTGAAGGAATTTTATTGACAATGTACGACCAACGTCTGAATTTATCCAATCAAGTAGTTTCTGAAGTAAAAAGAAGGTTCGAGCAAAGCGTTTTTAATACTATTATTCATAGAAATACACGTTTAGGTGAAGCACAAAGTTTGCGTCAGCCAATTATTATGTACGATGCAGACAGCAAAGGTGCTATCAATTATTTGAATTTGGCAAGAGAAATCATGCAAAATAATGGTATGACTAATATTCCAATGGATGAAAAATTCATTGAAGAACCGATAGACGAGAAATTGAATTAACATAAAATCTTGAAGGTTTTTAAAACCTTCAAGATTTCTAACTAAAAATAAAATGGCATTACTAAAGAAAAAAGACGCGCTAGGAAAAGGAATTCGTGCCTTGTTATCAGATATTGATGACGAAACAGAAGTTTTGAAAATAAGTGCAACAGACGAAGATTCAATCATTAATACGGTACCCAAAATACCTTTGGTCCAAATAGAAGTAAATCCATTTCAACCACGTGCCGACTTTAACAAAGAAGCATTAGAAGAATTGTCTGGATCTATAAAAGTACATGGTGTCATTCAGCCAATAACCGTTCGAAAGATATCAGATAAACGATACCAGTTAATTTCAGGTGAACGAAGATTGCGTGCTTCAAAAATGGCTGGTTTAACAGAAATTCCTGCTTATGTGCGCACAGCTAACGATCAGGAAGTGGTAGAAATGGCGCTAATAGAAAATATTCAGCGCGAAGATTTAAATGCTATCGAAATAGCACTCACCTACCAACGATTAATTGATGAATGTGATTTAACACACGAAAATTTAGGCGAACGCTTAAGTAAAGACCGTTCAACAGTAACTAATTACTTACGATTATTGAAATTGCCACCAGAAATACAAAAAGCATTACGCGATAAATTTATTTCTATGGGTCATGCACGTGCTATCATTTCAATTCCTGAAGTAGAAAAACAACTTTATGTACTTAAAGAAATAAATACCAAAGAGTTAAACGTACGAAAAACTGAAGAATTAGTACGATTACTGTCTGCAAAAAGCACACAAGGCAATTCAAAACCTGAAAAGAAAGAGACACCTTTACCTGTTGCTTACAAAAATGTACAACAAAAATTAATGGATTTATTAGAAACTAAAGTAAAAATTAAAAAGACAACTGCTGATAAAGGCGAAATTGTTATTCCTTTTTATTCTGTTTCAGATTTAAATAGATTGTTGGATATTATAGAGAAAGATTAATTAATTGAATGCACGATTTACGATTTACAATTTATAATGTAGAATGTACGATGTACAATATGCGAAACTCAATTTGTAAATTTATTCTATTCATTCTTTTATTTGGTTCATATTCATCCTTAAAAGCACAAGATTCAATTGAAAACGACTCAGCAATTATCGCCAAACCATTTATTTTAAATGATTCAATACAAAAATCAGATACTTCAAGTTTTCCAAAACGTAAATTTTTTCCGTCTAAAAAAGAAACATTAATTGACACTAAAAAAGCGGATACAATTGTTGGTTTAAGTACATTAACTTCTAAAAAAATTAAAAAACAGAAGAAAATTGACACTACTCATTATTCGCCAAAAACTGCTGCTTGGCGCGCTGCTGTTTGTCCAGGTTTAGGACAAATTTATATGAAAAAATACTGGAAACTACCAATTGTATATGCTGCAATGGGTGCCGTTTTATATTTTGTGATTGATAACGGCAAAAAACTAAAACAATTTAATGGATACATTCGAAACACTTACAACGCTGTTCCAAATCCAGAACCATACTCTGATTATGACGCAGAAGAATTGGCTTCATTTCGAGATACCTATCGCAAAAATGTGCAACTGGCATCGTTTGGAACCATTTTCGTTTGGGGTCTCTCTATTGTAGATGCAGTTGTGGATGCTCATTTACACTCATTTGATATCAGCGACAACCTTTCTATAAAAGTAAAACCGAAAATTAATAATTTGAATGAAATGTATTACGCAGGAATTGCCTTAAATTTGAATATTAAATAATTCTGAAAAACTTATTACTTACAACTTATCACTTTCGATTAAAATATGAAAATTGCACTAATTGGCTACGGAAAAATGGGAAAAGCTATTCACGAATTAGCAAATGAAAAGAATGTAAAATTAGATAAGAAGCACTATGATATTTCTTTAATTATTGATTTTGATAATAGAAATTCCATCACTAAAGAAGATTTACAACAAGTTGATGTTGCCATTGAGTTTACTTCACCACATACAGCTGTTGAGAATATCAAATGGTGCTTCGACGCTGATATTCCAGTTGTGGTTGGCAGCACTGGTTGGACTGATAAACTGACAGAAATAAATCAATATGCAATCGATAACAACAAAGCATTTTTATTTGCTCCAAATTTTAGCATTGGTGTAAATATCTTTTTTGAAGTAAATCGATATTTAGCGCAAATTATGAATAACCATGATGAATACAATATATTGCTCGAAGAAATCCATCATACAGAAAAGAAAGATGCACCTAGTGGCACTGGTTTACATGCAGCATTAGATATACTAAAACGCATCGAACGTAAAAAAGATTGGATTAACAACGAAACCAAAAATATTGAAACACTTTCTATCCTGTCAAAAAGAGAAGAAAATGTACCAGGAACGCATATTGTTACCTATGAATCAGCTATAGATAAAATTGATTTAATACATACAGCACACAACCGTAAAGGGTTTGCAGGTGGCGCATTGTTAGCTGCTGATTGGCTTTTAAACAAAAAAGGCGCCTATTCTATGGAAGATGTTTTAGGTTTTAATAAAAAATGAAATTAAAAATTTAAAATAAAACTCATTGTAACAAAACTTAACAATTTACCTGTAACACAACTGAGAAAAAATCTACTAATCTATCAATCAAAATTTATAATTTAAAATTCAAACATGCTAACATTAATCTACGTATATCTACTCTATTATATCCTACATTTTTTTGCGTTTGGTATGTATAAAAAAGCAGGAAAAAATCCAATTCATGTATTTATTCCTTTAGTGCAAGATTTTACCTTAATGGAAATAATCGGAAGACCCAAAAAACAAGCATTTTGGGGTTTGGTACCGTATATTAACTTCTTATTTGGCTTAACTTGGGCAACCGACTTCTGCAATTCATTTGGCAAACGCTCTTTTTTACATCATTTTACAGCGACTTTTTTTGGTTTCATTTATTTTCCGTTTTTAGGATTTGCAGATGCCAATACAAAATACGAAGGCCCAAGCCATACTTTAGATAAAGAGAAAAAAGTAAAAAAATCGATGGTACGTGAATGGTCTGATGCCATTTTATTTGCAGTCGTTGCAGCTACTATAATCAGAACCTTTGTAATTGAAGCATATAAAATTCCAACAACATCACTAGAAGGTTCTTTATTAGAAGGCGATTTTTTATTTGTAAGTAAATTAAATTATGGCGCGCGAACACCAATTACACCTATTGCTATTCCTTTCTTTCATCATTCAATTTCAGAAAATAAAAACAATGCCTACTCCAAAATAATTCAGTTAGCATATCACCGATTACCAGGTTTTGAAAAAATAGAAAGAGACGATATCGTTGTATTTAACTATCCAGGTGATGCGTATGGTTTTCCAGAACGACCTATAGATAAGCGCGAGAATTATGTAAAACGTTGCGTTGGTATTCCAGGTGATAATCTTGAAATTAAAAATAAAGAATGGTATGTTAATGGTGTAAAACACGCGCATTTCAGCAACATGCAATTTGCTTATAACGTGTATGTCAACAAACCTTTTTCAATTGATGCATTAGATCAGTTAAAAATTGATTGGTACAAAGATTTTAAAGAATGGCCTTTTATGGATGGCATGGGTGGTCCAATTATGCCTGTTGATGTATGTATTTCTAAATTTAATGAATTGTTGTATTCGACCAATCACTATAAAATATTATTAAACGATAGCCAGTTAGATGCAATTAAAAAATCACCAAATGTAGATTCTGTTACCAATTACAATCCATTAAATGAAATTTATGCACAAGCAAATCCTGCAAATTCAGCATTGTTTCCAAACGACACGATGGATATGGAAAATGGTGGAAGCATAAAGTTAAAATGGGATTTAGATAACTATGGTCCAATTCATATTCCAAAGAAAGGAGAAATAATTACATTAACGCCAGATAACATTATTTTCTACTACAACATTATTACTACTCACGAGCGTCATTCGTTTACGATGGAAAATGGTCAATACATCATTGATGGAAAGCCAACAAAAACTTACACCATTCAGCAAGATTATTATTGGATGATGGGTGACAATCGTCACAATTCTGCCGATTCAAGATATTGGGGTTTTGTACCTGAAAGCCATATCGTTGGAAAGCCGTTATTTGTTTGGTTGTCTAAAGATAATTTTCATTCTTTCTTTGAATCTATCCGTTGGAATCGAATATTTAGAAGTGTAAAAAGCTTGACAAAATAAGATATCAGAACTATGATTTGATTTGATGAGTGTGATTTTATATTCGTGATATTAGTCAAATCATTTCTGTGAAAATCAGCGTAATCTGTGAGCAAAAATTAATTCATGGCTACTATTCCATCCATAAAAATAATCAACAATAAAAAGCATATTTTTTGTTTGATTAGAAGAAAATGGATACTATTAACACCAGAAGAAAAAGTTCGGCAATTTACGTTACAACTTCTTATTAATGAATATCATTTTCCGCAAAAGTATATTTCTGTAGAAAAAACAATTACCGTAAACGAACTCAGCAAACGCTACGATATAGTAGTTTTCAATCAACAATTGCAACCAAAAATTTTGATTGAATGCAAAGAGGAAACCATTGAACTCAACGAAAAAACACTGCGCCAGATTGCAACCTATAATCTAAAATTAAGCGTTCCGTTTTTAGTAGTAACAAATGGAATACAATCATTTTATTTTAAAATAGAAAATGAGACTTCTTCACAAATATTTGTATTACCTAAATTTGAAGATTTATAAAATCTCATTTACTTTTTCTGGTGGTCGAGCAACAACAGCTTTATTTCCGTTGATAACAATGGGTCGCTCAATTAAAATTGGATATTTATGCATCGCTTCTATCCATGCATCATCGCTAAGCGTTTTGCCTTTATAGTTTTCTAAATAAATCGGCTCTTTTGTTCTGATTAAATCGTGCGGTTTTAGTTGCAATTTTTTAATGATGCTTTTCAATTCTTCCACACTCGGCACATCTTTTAAGTATTCAACAGTTTTAAACGGTTTACCTGTTTCTTCTAAAATGCATAAAGCACTTCTGCTTTTTCCGCAACGGTTGTTATGGTAGATGGTTAGCATGGAATTTCAGATTTTTTAATTATGATTTCAGATTTTTTAAGTGAAAATCTATTTTCTTTATTATTTGACTTTGGTGCGAATTAATTTCTTTAGAATACATTTTATTTATTAGACACTTTGTTTCTTCTTTAAGTGTTTCTAAATAATCTTTTAGTGCTTTCTTTGTACCAAATAATTTTACTGAAGGCGATGCCCAACCATCGTAACCTAAAACTCCTATGTCTAATAAAATCTTTAGTGAATTCCAAGCTTGCTCATTTTCAATTTTGGGTGCTCTGAATTTTTGACCAATATAAGTTGATTCTTTATTGCATTGTGGACATTTTGCCATCTTATCAAAACATTCTTCAGAATTTTCAAAATCAGATAATATTTTTCTCTTGAATATCTTTCTACAATCAAAGCAGATATACTTGAACTTATATTTATTTCCATCTAAATAGAAATTTGGATTTGTTGTGTAATCCATAATCTATATTCCAACAAAATTAAACGGTGTGATTAGTTTCAACTCTTTTTTAATACTTGCTTTCACATTTAAACTATCAATAAATGCATGGATTTCTTTCTCGCCTATTTTAGTATTTGTTCTGGTGAGATTTTTTAAGGCTTCATACGGTTTATCAAAACCTTCGCGGCGCAACACGGTTTGTATGGCTTCGGCAACTACAATCCAGTTATCTTCTAAGTCTTGTTTTATCTTCGCTTCATTCACCAATAACTTATCCAAACCTTTTAAGATAGAATCAAAGGCAATCATCGTATGTGCAATCGGAACACCAATGTTTCTTAATACTGTAGAGTCTGTTAAATCGCGTTGCAATCTTGAAATTGGCAATTTTTCTGCCAAATGATTGAACAACGCATTTGCCATTCCTAAATTTCCTTCTGCATTTTCAAAGTCAATTGGATTTACTTTGTGTGGCATAGCCGAACTTCCAATTTCGCCAGCTTTTATTTTTTGTTTGAAATATTCCATGGAAACATAGGTCCAAATATCTCTGCATAAATCAATTAAAATAGTGTTGATGCGCGCGTAATTATGAAACAACGCTGCTAAATTATCGTAATGTTCAATTTGTGTAGTAGGAAACGAATGAGATAATCCAAGATTCTTTTCAACAAAATTTGCAGCAAACTTTTTCCAGTTAGTTGTTGGATATGCAACCTGATGAGCATTAAAATTTCCTGTGGCGCCACCAAATTTCGCTGAATACGGAATCGAATTAAAATAAACGAATTGATTTTCCAATCGTTTTACAAACACATCAAATTCTTTTCCTAAGCGTGTTGGCGAAGCAGGTTGTCCATGCGTTTTTGCCAACATCGGAATTGCGTTGTATTCTTTTACTTTTGATTTTAATGCTTTAATTAAAGATTGAAATTGCAAAGCATACACTTCATTAAAACTATCTTTTAAACTCAACGGAATGGCTGTGTTATTAATGTCTTGAGAAGTTAAACCAAAATGAATGAACTCAGATTTTTTAATTAAATCCTTATCAGAAATATTTTCTTTAATGAAATATTCCACAGCTTTCACATCGTGATTCGTTGTTTTTTCAATTTCTTTAACACGCAATGCATTCGTTTCACTAAAATTTAAATAGATATTTCTTAGCGATTCTTTTTGCGATGTAGACAATTTTCCTACTTCTTTTATAGTATTCGATAATTCAATAAAATACTCAATCTCAACTTTCACTCTATATTTAATTAAAGCAAATTCCGAAAAATAGTTCTCAAGCTTTGCAACTTTATTTCGATAGCGTCCATCAATTGGTGAAATGGAAAATAATTGGCTCATTTTATCTTTTTTACAAAAATAAGCAATTTCTACACAACAAATTTTTGATTTATTTGAACGTTATAGTGAAGAAAATGGAAAATTTAGTTTTATTTGCGAGTTGGAAATAGGCGTAAGTAATATGTAGCAAGTAATAAGAAGGAAAAAATTCCTGCTTTTTGTTTATTAATATCAACCACTTACTACTTATTACTTATACCTTAATACTTTAATTTATGGCAAAAAATTTACTAATAGTAGAATCGCCTGCAAAAGCGAAAACGATAGAAAAAATTCTTGGTGCAGATTTCCAGGTGAAATCGTGCTATGGTCATATTCGCGATTTGGCTAAGAAAGAAATGGGTATCGATATCGCTAATAACTTTGCACCTAATTATATTATATCAGAAGATAAAGAACAAGTAGTTCGTGAATTACAAAAGTTGGCAAAAAATAGTGAAGTATGGCTCGCAACGGATGAGGACCGCGAAGGTGAAGCCATTTCGTGGCATTTATGCGAAGTGTTGAAATTGGATATTAATAAAACAAAACGTATTGTATTTAATGAAATTACTGCACCAGCCATTAAAAAGGCTGTAGCCAATCCGCGATTATTAGATCAGAATTTATTTTATGCACAACAAGCTCGTCGTATATTAGATAGAGTAGTTGGATTTGAATTGTCTCCTGTTTTATGGAAAAAATTAGGAAGACGTACCTTATCGGCTGGTCGTGTGCAATCCGTTGCCGTTCGTTTAGTAGTAGAAAGAGAACGAGAAATCAATAACTTTAATTCAGAATCTTTTTACAAAGTAGTTGCGTATTTTTTATCAGCACAAAAAACATTTAAAGCAGAACTATCAGAAAAATACGAGACAGAAAAAGAAGCTGCAGCATTTTTAGAAGACTGCAAAACTGCAATTTTTAAAGTGGCTGACATACAAGTAAAACCAACACAAAAAAGTCCAGCTGCACCATTTACCACTTCAACCTTACAACAAGAAGCATCGCGCAAACTAGGTTTTTCTGTTTCGAGAACAATGATTGTAGCGCAGAAATTGTATGAAGCTGGTAAGATTACTTACATGAGAACAGACTCGCCAAATTTATCTGAAGAAGCACTTGGAAATATTCAACAATATATAAATAAGAGTTTCGGCAACGAATATTCAAACAAAAAACAATACGCATCTAAAAATTCTTCTGCTCAGGAAGCACACGAAGGTATTCGTCCAACCTACATTCAAAATCCAAATGAAGGTAGTAATCGTGATGAAGAACGTTTGTATGATTTAATATGGAAACGTACGATTGCATCACAAATGAGCAATGCCAAATTAGAAAAAACAGTTGCGAAAATTGATATCTCAAATAGAAAAGAAAAATTTAATGCAGAAGGCGAAGTATTAAAATTCGATGGTTTTTTAAAAGTGTATTTAGAAAGTACAGACGATGAAGAAACAGAAGAAGCTGGTATGTTGCCTGCATTAACTATTGGACAAATTTTAGACTATAAAAATATTGAAGCACGTCAACGTTTTTCACAACCACCATCTCGTTTTACAGAAGCAAGTTTAATTAAAAAATTAGAAGAATTAGGCATTGGTCGACCATCAACATATGCACCAACAATTTCTACTATTCAGAACAGAGAATATGTTATAAAAGGTGAAGCAGAAGGCAAACCACGCTCCTATCAAAAATTAGATTTATCTGCTAATAAAGAAATTTCTAAAGAAACATTATCTGAAAATACAGGTTCGTTAAAAGGAAAATTATTACCTACAGATATTGGAAATTTAGTGACTGATTATTTGATGGAAAATTTCACGCGTGTAATGGATTATTCTTTCACAGCGGAAATGGAAAAAGATTTTGACTTAATTGCAGAAGGCAATAAAAACTGGTCGAAATCATTAAAACAATTTTATGAGCCATTTCATAAAGAAATAGAAGCTAGTGGTGAAAGCACTACTTATGTAACAGGCGAACGCATCTTAGGAACCGATCCGGAAACAGGCAGACAAGTTTCTGTTCGCTTAGGAAGATTTGGTCCAATGATACAATTAGGTGTTCAGGAAGAAGAAGAAAAACCACGTTACGCAAAACTAAAATCATCACAAAGTATTGAAACGATTACGTTTGAAGACGCGATGGAATTATTTAAATTACCATTGAGTTTAGGTGAATATGAAGGACAAGAAGTAGTAGTAAACATTGGACGTTTCGGACCTTATGTAAAACATGGTGAAGCATTTATTTCATTGCCAAAAGGTGAAGAACCATTAGATGTTACTTTAGAAAGAGCGATTGAAGTGATCAAAGGTAAACAAGTAGAAGACGCACCAATTGCACATTACGATGGCAAACCGATTACAAAAGGTAAAGGCAGATTTGGTCCGTTTATAAAATGGGACGGCTTGTTCATTAACATTCCTGCGCGTTATAAATTTGACACTATTGATGCAGCTGAATGTGCTGATTTAATTGAGAAAAAATTAGAGAAAGAAGAAAACAGATTTATCTTAAATTTTCCTGAACAAAAAATATCTGTAGAGAACGCACGTTGGGGTCCGATCATTAAATTCAATAAAAAAATATTGAAATTAACTGGCAAAAAATACACACCTGAAGAAGCTGCATTGCTTTCTTTAGAAGATGTCAAAAAAATGATTGAAGTACAAATACCAAATGCATTTGCAGAAAAAGCAAAGAAGGCAGCAACGAAAAAAGCACCTGCAAAAAAAGCTGCAGCGAAGAAAAAATAAAAACTTTCTAATTTATAAATTACTCTTAACTTTGCAATATGACAAAAGAGCAAATTATATTGCAATTATCAGAAAACAAAGAATTTCTGCAATCTAAATTTTATTTAGAAACTATTGCTTTATTTGGTTCTTATGCACGAAATGAGAACTCCGAAAAATCAGATATAGATTTATTGGTAACTTTCAGCAACAAGACAAATGATTTATATTCTGTAAAAAGAGAATTAAAAACGTATTTACATGATTTGCTAAAATCTGATGTTGACATTTGTAATGAAAAATACATAAAACCATTTTACAAAACTCAAATTCTGAGCGAAGCCATTTATGTTTAATTTATCAAAGAAAGATGAAGTAAATTTATTAAGCATTTTAGACAGTATTTCTAAAATAGAAATCTATACTCAAGATATTTCCAACGAAGATGAACTGTTTGGTGATACGGAATCTTTTGATGCAGTTTTAATGAATTTTATTGTAATCGGCGAAATGGTAGTTAGATTATCCGATGAATTCACAAATCATTATAATAGTATTGATTGGTTTAAAATAAAAGGATTCCGAAATATTGTTGCTCATGATTATTTTGGTGTGGATGCTAAAGAGGTTTGGAATATTATTCAATTGCATCTGCCTAAATTAAAAACGGATATCGGTATAATCATTCAGCACAATTGTTGAGAAAAATCAACCAAAAAATAATTTTATTTTTTAAAATTTACTTCTATATTGTAGCTATAAATTATGCAAGAAGTTTCTGAAAACGAATTTAAAGCACTTATCACTTTATTAGATGATAATGACAACGAAGTGTATTCGCATGTATCGAATAAGCTGTTTTCATTAGGTGTTGAAGGCATTCCATTATTGGAATCAGCTTGGGAAACTTCAGAAAATCAGCTGATTCAAAAACGCTTAGAAGATTTAATTAACAAGATTCAATTTTCCAATGTAAAAGATAGATTGATAAAATGGATTGCAAAAGGAAGCGAAGATTTATTAGAAGGTGCGCTGATAATTTCCAAATTTCAATATCCTGAATTAGATGAATTTAAAGTAACTCAAAAAATAGATAGCATTTCTAAAACGATTTGGATTGAATTAAATCCGGCATTATCTGCATTAGAAGAAGCTCATGTGATGAATCATATCTTGTTTCAACTGCATGGATTCTTTGGCCATCAGTCGCAGCAACTCGATCCTGATTTAGGTTACATCAGCAACTTATTAGATTCTAAAAAAGGAAACTCATTAAGCTTAGGAATTTTATATTTAATCTTAGCACAAAAAAATGAATTACCAATTTACGGTATCAATTTGCCGTATCATTTTATTATGTGTTATTGCAGAAAACATTTAACAGAAGAAGAATTGAGTGCTGCCAATCAGGAAAAATCTGTTCAGTTTTATTTGAATCCTTTGAATAAAGGTATTGCATTTTCTCGAAGTGAAATCACACATTATTTAGAGCAAATGAAAATGAAATCGCATGTGAAATTTTATTCACCATGCAATAATCTTGAAATTATAAAAACACTGATCTACAACCAGCTTTCTTGCTACGACCAAACTGGAAATATTGATAAAGCACATCAATTGAAAGAATTATTTGATTTATTTCAGCATGAAGATGATGATTTGATAGAAGAATAATTCATTTCCAAATTAACATTCACATACAATTTTCAATTTATTATTTTATTTTCGTTTTTCGATGAAAGGCAAAAGAGTCATAGAATTATTAAATGAAATCACTTCTGAAGAACACAGAACACTAATTCTTTTCTGTAGAGAAAGCAAAGACAAACGTTTACAGATTTTATACAAAGTACTTAAAAATAAAATTAAATATTTAGATGATTTCAGCAACCTTTTAGCCATTGAAACCAAGCATCAATTTAAAGATAAAAACAACTTGGAAATTGATCATATCTGCAGAAGAAATCTGGATTATTATGCAACAGTTATTGAAAACATTATCATACAAAGTCATGTAACAGCAGATCAGAAATTACGAAATATCATTATTGCAGAATCCTTAGAAAAAACAAGCAATCCATTTTTATTAGAATATTATTACGAAAAAGCATATCAGCAAGCACATTTGCTAAGTGATAGTTATATAGAGATTAAAGCAATTCGTGGAAAAATAAGATTAAAATTTAATGCACAAACAGAAAAAAGTTTTCGTGAAGCAGTTGTGTTAAACAATCAACTAAAAAATGATATCGATTTTTTTTATCACGAAAAAAATGTTGATTATTATAACAACTTGTCAAACATGTATATTGACAGTCATTTATTAATTAATATTGATAAAGAAAAATTAAGTACTGAACTTGAAAACTTAAAAGACCAATGCAATTTTATAGCATTAAAAATTGGCTATATCATTTCGTTGGCAAGATTAAGTTTTAAAGATGATAATTATTTTAAACACATTAATGCAGCTTATGAATTATTGAATGAATCCAATTCGATTGAATTGATTAATAAAAATATACTGGAAAGGAAAATTTTATTTTTAGAATTAATTATTGGATTTTATTTTAATAAAAATCAACATAGCTTATTCGTTACCATAAATCGTATTTTAACTATAAATCTCGAAAATAAATTTATTGACAACAACACCATGTTTCACTATTTATTATTATTAGTATTAAATGAAAAAACAGAAGACGCGATATTCATTTTGAATAAAGAAAAACATTATTTCAAAGGCACCAACAAAGCATTAAAAGAATTCATTTTGTCGTTAGTTTATTACAAAGAAAATCAACTGAAAAAATGCTTAAAAATTATCAATAATTTAAGTTACAGTGAAAATTATTTTATTGCCTTATTTTCTAAATTATTTTGTATTAAAATACATATTGAATTAAAAAACATTGAACTGTCTAATTCACTTATATATAATACAGAAAGATTTATAAAAAGAAATTCAGACAAATTTACGGTATATGATTCTTCATTATTTATCATTTCCAGATTTAAAGAAAAAACAAAACATAAAACTCTACCGAAATCTACATTTAATACACCTTCACTATCACCTTTTCATCTATTTCTTTTGCAATAGTTCAATTACACACAAACAGATTATAATCAGTTATTTGTGCTTACAAACTTATTAAAAAATGCTATTAACTAAGTAATTCAAAATAGGGCAATTTAAATTTTTCAGTTCAATTTCATAATTGTTTCTTATCTAAATTTAATAGAGCTTATTATTATTTCAATGATAATATGTAATTATTAAAACAGAGATATGATTCAATTTTACATTTATTTATTCGAAAACAAAAAGCTTAAATATACATGCTTTCTTATTGCATTTATATTTTCGGTTGAGTTTGTAAAAGCACAAGCAGCAGGTGATTATAAAACATTCGCAGCTGGTAATTGGGCAACTGCAGCAAACTGGTCAAGATATAATGGCACAACCTGGGTAAATCCTGCACCTGCTTCACCAACTTCGACAGATGGTGTGATTACTATAGATCACGCCATAACCGTAAACACTTCAATTACCATAGACCAGACAACCATCAGTTCATCAGGTTCTGCGGAATTGCTTACCAGTGGTGATATAACAGTAGCAAACGGACCAGATGCCATTGATTTAAATGTATATGGTACTTATAAACGAACAGCGACTGCAACCACTTTAACTCCAACTGGAAATGTTACTTTTCAATCGGGAAGTTACTATATACACAATGCGTCTGGTGGAACGTTGCCAACCTGTACATGGAATGCAGCATCCAATTTGCAAATTGATGTTACTTTAGCAAATAATGAGTTTACAGAAAGTTTTGGAAATGTAATTTTTAACGGATCTGCAGGTTGTGATTTGGCAACGGGTGCTTTTACCAGAACCATTCAGGGAAATCTTACTATTTCAAGTACAGGTACTATCGGGTTGTCTTCTTCAACTACAAATGCTGCTACGTTAACAATAAATGGAAATTTGATATTCAATGCCAATGGAAGTTTAATTTTAGATAGAGCTGTAAGTGGAACATCACTCACCAAAAAAATTATTGTAAGAGGCAATTATGAACAATCAGCCGGCACACTCAATTTCTCAAACAATACCAGTACAACCATTAGTGCACCACCATCCAGAATTGCAGAAATTGATGTGGAAGGAAATTTTACGCATACAGGAGGCACTATAACAGAAACTGCCTCTGATGCAGATTTTACGTCGAGATTTAACATGTCAAAAACTACCGGTACACAAAATATAGAAAGTACAGGATTCTCAAACGGATCTTCTAATATCATCAACTTCTTAGCAGGAAATGCCAATGCTAAATCTGTAGTTGCGACTGGTAAAACATTTACTCAGGCAGCCAATACTACCTTTACGGTTTCTGCCGGCACTTCCACACCGGATTTAGATATTGATGGTACTTATATCAATCAAGGTTCTTCTTCCTGGACAGTTAGCGGAACCTGGGCCGTAAATAATAACGGTACCTATGTACATAATACCTTAGCTGGTATTTCAACACCATTAAATTCTGCAACACTTAATACTGGCAGTAACTTTATTTACAGAGGTTCATCTACTTTAAATACACCGGTTTCATCCAGCGGCAGAACTTATTTTAACCTGGCTTATGAAAGCACTTCCGGAACATATGCACCTACATTTAGCGCAGGTGCAAGTGCACTAACCGTCAATGGTACACTTCGTGTCGGTGATGGTTCTGTTAATGCAACGAATTTAACTCAGGGTGCATTTACAGGAACTTTAAATTTTAACGGCGATATTAACATCACGCAAAGTTCAACATTAAGCTGTAATTCTTTTACACTTGCAACTGATAAAATTTTAACCTTATCGAATGCATCGACCAACAGTCTTTCAGCAGCATCAGCCAGTCAAACATTTACGCTTAATGGTATAACCAAAGAAGTAAATACAAACGGATTTTCTGGTGGTGCAACACGAGCCATTAGTAATACTAATTCACCAACAATTACATTAGGCAGTGCGGCAACAGTTGAATTTAATGGTACTTCTAATCAGCCAACCTCAGGATTACCATCATCAGTTCCAAATGTTATCATAAATAATAATGCTGGTGTAACATTATCCTCTAACTTAGATCTTACCACTTCTTTGGGTTTAACAGCAGGGTTATTTACCATTGGCGCAAACAATCTTACTTTGGGTACTGCAGCTACTGTAAGCGGTACACCTTCATCAACCAGAATGGTAGTAGCGACTAGTACCGGTGAATTCAGAAAAAATTATACTGGTACAAGTTCATTTTTATTTCCAATCGGTGATAATACCGGAACAGCTGAATATAGTCCAGTTATCTTAAATTTTACAGCTGGAACTTTTTCCTCTGCATACGCAGGTGTACGGGTAGATAACTCTAAACATGCAGATAATTCTAGTACTACCGATTTTTTAACTAGATTTTGGACAGTTACAATAAGTGGTATCACTTCACCAACCTGTGATGTTACGTTAGTGTATGCTGATGGTGATGTGAATGGAACGGAAGCCAATATTTTCGGTGGTGTTAAAAATGGCAGTGTCTGGGTTTGTATGGATGCAGTAGCAGTTACGACAAATATCATCAATAAATCAATCACCAATTTTTATGACGGAGTTTTTACAGGCGGTGATGCAACGGTTATGGTTTGCACGGTTTGTATCAATCCAACAAGCGGAGGCAGTATTGGTAACGCACAATCATCTACTTGTGGTGATTTTGATCCATCTACAATTACGAATGTTACTTTACCAAGTGGTCATACGGGTACTTTGGAGTATAAATGGCAATCATCCACAACAAGTAATTCAAGCGGCTTTAGTGATATCAGCGGAACAAATTCTGCAACATACGATCCTTCATCAATCTCTCAAACAACATGGTATAAACGTTTGTCTCGTGTAGATTGTCGTTCCAATTGGACAGGAGCTGCAGAATCCAATGTAATTGAAATGACGGTATCTTGTGTTAATCCGACAAGTGGCGGAACTATAGGAAATGCTCAATCCAATTGCGGTTCATTCAATCCTGTTGCAATTACAAATCCTGCTGATGCCAGCGGTACTTCTTGCACAATAGAATACAAATGGCAGTCTTCCACTACTAGTAGTTCTTCGGGTTTTAGTGATATAAGCGGTGCAACTTCATCAACCTATGATCCATCAACCATAACTCAAACAACCTGGTATAAAAGATTAGCACGCTCAATATGCAGATTAGATTGGATAGGTGCGGTTGAATCAAATGTAATTGAAATGATTGTAGATGTTGCACCATCTATAATTACTCAACCAACCAGTCCAGCAGCAGTTTGTGCTGGTACAGGCAATCGTACATTTACGTTAGCAGCAACAGGTAGTGGTACTTTAACCTATCAATGGCAGGAATTTATCACAGGATGGAATGATGTAACGAATGGTGGAGTTTATTCAGGTGCAACAACTGTTAGTTTAACAATCACTAATCCAACAGCAGGAATGAATGGTAACAGATACCGTTGTGTAGTTTCAGGTACTTGTTCACCTACATCAACTTCTGATGGAAATGCTACACTTACAGTGAACGATGTTCCTTTAAAAGCTGTTATTCCATTTCCCGGCGATGGTTCAACTAATATTGTTTTAGATCCAGATTTAACATGGACTGATGGCGGAAATGCAACAACGTATGATATATATTTTGGCACCACATCACCAGGTTCGTTTATAGGAAATCAGGCATCAGCAAGTTACACACCTGTAACTTTAAGCAACTCAACATTATATTACTGGCGAATAAATTCACTTAATTCTTGTGGAACTACAACAGGTGATATCTGGTCATTTAATACAGAACCGGTTACGTTTAATCCTGGTTTTGAAAATAATGTTGGAACAGCCAATGGTTGGATAAAAGATGCATCGGGAAATATAGCTACAGCAATAGGTACATCACCATCAACTGCTGCAATTCGCACTGGAAACAGAAGGTTAAATTTAACTGTAAATACTTCAAGTGAACGTTATGTTCAACATGTTGGATATCCTGTTAATATTCCTGGTAGCGGAACAAATTATATTCATGCTATAGGATATATCCGTTCTGCTGACAACTCAGATTTAGGCAGAGTTTCAGCAATATCAACTGACGGTGGAACTGCAGTAAATGGTACTTTATCTGCAACCACTTCTGGTTCATGGGTGAGATTCACGGCAAGTGGTACAGCTACAAACGGAAGAACCTATATACCAAGAATTGGTGTGGATGGTGATAATGATGCAGGTGGCGATGTGTACGGATTTGAAGATGTAATCATTTATACAACTACTTTGTCATCAGGCGTAGATATCACAATACCAAATGCGGCAACCGGATTGTGTATTAATTCATCAGGAAATAATAATGTTATTACTTGGACTGATGGAACAGACAATGCCACACAAACCAGCGGTATTAATGGTGTGATGATTTTACGTGCACCTGCTGGAACATCATTACCTACTCTGAATAATCAGGGTTATTATTCCACAGATTCAAAAATTGGCCCGAATACAATTAACGGCTGGACGGTTTTATCAAATAGTATAGCACCAGGTACACAAACATACACCGATAATAATGCAGCAGGAACACCATTTATTTATGCAGTATATATGCGTGACAAAGCATATAATTATTCTGCAGCAGCCAGTTTTACAACCGCAAATGGCGGTGCAGATCAAACTTTAGCTTGTGCTACAACCACAGCTACGATGGCAGGTACAGCAGCACCTGGCGGATACACTGGAAACTGGACATTGGAATACGGTACAGGAACCATTACAACACCAAGTTCTGCAACGACAACTATTACTGGTGTTACGTCAAATTCTAAGTACAAATGGACGGTAACAAACGGAAGTGGTTGTTCAACATTTGATTATGTGTTTATAAATGCATCAATTTCTACTGATGGATATCCACTAAACGATACCGTATATAATGAAGTTGGAACTGCTTCATTCGGTGTTTCACCTACATTTACGGCAGGTGTTACTTACCAATGGGTTGTTTACAATGGAACAACTTGGTCGAATGTAAGCAATGGTGGTGTTTATTCAGGAGCAACAGATTCTATTTTATTTGTAAATAATCCACCTTTTAGTATGGACGGATATAGATACTATTGTAATCTTACAAGAACACCATGCGATGTTTTTCAATCTTCTCAAGCTATATTATCAGTGTTACCATTAACAATATTTTCAAACACAACAACAAAAGCATGTGGTACCGATTTTGGAAGTAGTTTCGGTACATTTACAAGAAATATTACTGTTTCTGGTTTACCTACACCATTAAATAATACAAGTGGGAAATATGTATTACAACAAATAGATCTAAAATTAGGGAATTCAACTTGTAAGAAAAATCTAAGTAGCTATGACTTTAGATTAACTGCACCTGATGGTACGAATTTAGATTTTATTACAGATTTAACTACAACAACAAATGATGTTTGGATGGATATTCATTTTCGAGATAATGCAGCACTTGAAAGAATAAGAGAGTATAGTAATACTGTTCAAAGTTCATATTATCCGTATAGCATTGGTTATTATGCAGTGCAAACAGATAATAGTTTCCAATCTACTTTTAATGGTAGAAATCCGAACGGAACATGGATATTTTCTATAAAAGAGAGTGTTACTACAGGAAATGAAATTTCATTTGAAAGCATTCGATTGCATTTTGGGCCAGCATTCGTAAATAATGTTGTGACAGCAGTTGATGCAAATAATGATTGTGCGTGGTTTTATTTTATTGCAAGTGCTACAACTGCTCGCATAACCATTAGTGGAAATACAAATCTTACTGGTGGATCAGATGATACACAACCAATTGTCTTAAGTCAAACTGGAGATTGTACTGGTAGTTTTAGTGTTCCAACTGGTGGTTGTCCAAATGATGAAACTAGGAATAATATGTCATATTTATTTGCAAATGGTGGCGGAATTTCTGGCTCAGGAAATATTTACGTTAATGGAATGGCTGCAAACACAGAATTTAATTTATCTGGCTTAACAGTTGGGCAAAAATATTTTTTACTAATAGATGGAAATGGTGGAATTTCTTCTACTTTTTATATTGAAGGATTAAATGGTTGCGAGGTTTGTAATACACTACTGCCAATTGAATTACAATCTTTTACTTCAGAATGTATGGGTAATTATGTAAAAGTAACTTGGACTACCGCAACCGAAATAAACAATAATTATTTTGAACTTGAAAAAAGTCTAGATGCCATTCATTGGGAAAGAATTTCAAAGATATTAGGAACAGGAAATAGTAACAACCCAATAGAATATTTTTGGGATGATAAAACTTACAATACGTCAACCGAAAATTATTATCGGTTAAAACAAGTTGATTTTAATGGAAAAGAAACGTATTCTAAAATTATATCATCTTTCTGTAATAATGAATTATCTAAAAACCATACCGTTTATTTTAATAAAATTAGTCAGGAAATAAACATAAATTTTCAAAAAGAAGAATCTTTAGAATTTACGCTTTATAACAGTTTCGGAGAGCTCATTTTAAACGGAGTTTTACAAGATATAAATTCAAAAATCAGTCTAAATGGGTTAACTAATGGATTTTATATTTTAAAACTAGGAAATGAAAAATCTGAATCTTATAAGATAATTAAACAATAAAAAATAGCAACCATTTTTTTTCATTCTGTTTATTTTTAGTCATCCAATTTTGGGTGACTTTTTTATTATTATTGCTAATAAATATTAAAATTAAAATAATGATTATCAATAATTTACACATTATAACATTCAAATAATAAACTAGTTATTTAAATTTTCAAATAGGGCAAATAAGGTAAAATCTATAATAATTTAGATGAAGATTCACCTAAATTTAATGCTAAATTAAAATCATCAATTTTATTAGTTTATGCAAACACGATTTTCATTAATTCGCATTTTTTTCTTATGTATTTTTTTATCCTTACAAACAGTATCGTTTTCCAAAATTGTGATAAATGAAGTAATGCCAAAGCCCAATACCTCAGGTACTGCATGCGATCAAACGATGGTAAATGCTTCAGCAAATACTTGTGGTAAAGAATATGTAGAAATTTACAACACAGACCCTTGTAATGCGGTTGATATAAGCTGTTATATTATTGCCTCTAAAACTCAAAATGGAAATATTGCTGCTGGAACTTTTATTGGTGGTTCATTTGCATTTCCGGCTGGTACTATAATTCCACCATTAGGACACATCGTTGTTGGAGGTCCAAATGCAAGTGCAACTGCAGGAAGCGTCGATTTTATTTTAGCAAATTATATTGGTCAGCCAAATTTATGTATTGAAAGTACAAGATGGTTTTTAGAAAATACAGCTGGATGGATTGCTCTTTATAAACCTACAGGCGCAGTAGAAGATGCAATTTACTGGACATTTAGCGCTGGTAATCCAAATCTTTTAACATCAGATGCTGAATTTAGTTTTAATCCATGTAAACCTACTTCTTGTGGTGCTTTGCCAACTTTAAAATCTGCTAAACAAATGACAGTTGGTACAGAAATTACTTATGTTCAAGATGTAACAAGTGCCAATCTTACTTTTAGCAGAATTCCGGATGGAGGTGCATGGCAAAGAAATATATCACCATCCATTGCAGGAACGAATAATTGTAACGGCGGAACCTGTAATACAGCTACCTTAATTTCTTTTAATGCAGTAGTTACACAACCTACCTGTGGAAATAATAATGGAAGCATTTCACTTACTGTTACTACAGCAGGTGCAGTTACATTTTCATGGAGTCCAAATCCATCACCAACGAATACCGCAACAGCAACTTCAGCATCTAACTTAGCTGCAAATACATACACTATCTCAGTTACTCAAAATGGATGTACAAAAGATACGAGTATTACATTATCACCAACAGGAAAACCAAATGCTGGTTCAAATCAAACTGGTATTTGTGCAGGAACATCAACAACATTAACAGGTACAACTCCAACAACTGGTACATGGTCTATACAAACCGGAAATCCTGCTGGTGCTACACTGGGAACTACAACTGGTGGTATTGCGTCGGTTCCTTTGCAGCAAATGCAAGTGGAATTTATAATTTTATTTATACAGCGAATGGTTGTACAGATACGATGAATGTTACCGTAAATCCTAAACCAAATGCTGGTGCCAACCAAACTGGTATTTGTGCAGGAACATCAACAACCTTAACCGGAACTACTCCAACAACTGGTACATGGACTGCACAAACCGGAAATCCTGCTGGTGCTACACTAGGAACTACTACTGGTGGTGTTGCTTCAGTTTCGTTTGCAAGTAATGCAAGTGGAATTTATAATTTTATTTATTCATCCAATGGATGTTCTGATACAATGAATGTAACTGTAACTGCCAAACCAAATGCAGGTGTTGATCAATCGGTATCTTGTTTTTCATCAGGATCTGCTACCATGGCTGCAAGCGGCACTGGAACATGGACAATAGGTGCTGGTAGTGCTGGCACAGCAACCATCACAACATCAGGCAGTCCAACAACAACAGTTACTGGTTTTAGTGCTTCAGGAAATTACTTTTTGGTTTGGACAAACAATGGTTGTAGTGATACTTCAAGAATAACAGCAAATAATACATGTGGTTGCACGGACTCATTAACGCTTTCAATGTCAAAAGTCGACAATACAAACTGTAGTCCGTCAACTTGTAGTTACACAGGACCTGCAGTGGTTATAAATGAACTATTGATTGACAAGTCTGGAGAAAATACAATTCTTGCAAGAAGTAATTTAAGTGCAGGTTCCGAATGGGTTGAATTATACAATCCAAACCCTTGTCAGGCATTAGATTTAAGTTGCTATATGTTAGGAAATTATTCCAACGAAAATGGTGGTGCAGTTTCTGAACCAGCAGTCTTATTTTTTCCACCTGGTACAACTATTCCGCCACTTGGTTTTTTAACGATTGGTGGTGCAAATTCTGGTGCAGACAGATTACCGACTGCGAATCTTCCTGGTTTTATAGGAAACAGATTTTATCTTCCAGGTGGTATTTTTGAAGGTGGTTGGATAGGGATCTGGAATTCTACTGGTACAATTGTAGATGCAGTTTACTGGATGGATAATTCAAGAAATATTAACAGCACAGTTGCAACTGCATCGTTTACAACATCACCAGGAACAATAACAAATGCGAATGCTCCATTCTCTTGTCCATATAGAGGAACTTTACAAACGGCCAGAGCCATTGCAAATGCAGCAGGTCCAATTACACGAATAGGTGGAATAGCACAAGATAGTAAATTTGCATTTAGAAATATTGATGCTGGTACTGTATGGACATTTAACGGTAATACAGGTACACAAGGTGCATGTAATGCAACATGTGCTACACCGAATCCACCATCTTGCAATGGCACTGCAACGGCAACGGTTACAGCTGGCGCACCTGGTCCATACACTTATGAATGGGACGCAGCAGCTGGAAATCAAAGTACACAAACAGCAATAAATCTATGTGCTGGAACTTATTGTGTAACCGTAAAAAATACAGCTGGAAATTGGTGTAAAACACAATGTATCACAGTAAATACTATTAAACCAAATGCAGGTATAAATCAAACAACTTGTGCAGGTACTTCTGCTACATTAACAGGTACAAATCCAACAACTGGTGCGTGGACTGCACAAACCGGAAATGCTGCTGGTGCTACACTTGGAACTACAACTGGTGGCATTGCTTCTGTCACTTTTGCATCAAGTGCAAGTGGAATTTATAATTTTATTTATTCATCCAATGGATGTTCTGATACAATGAATATTACTGTAACTGCAAAACCAAATGCAGGAATAGATCAAACCGTATCATGTTATATCACAGGAACAGCAACCATGGCTGGAAGTGGTACTGGAACATGGACATTTGCAACTGGAAATGCAGGTACTGCTACTATTACAACACCAAATAGTCCAACAACAACAATTACAAATTTCAGCGCATCTGGAACCTATAATTTAGTTTGGACGAATAATGGCTGTAGTGATACAGCACGAATCACAGCCAATAATAATTGTTCATGTCCAATTACCAATAATAATTTAACAGCACCTGTTTCACCGAATTGTGCACCTTATATTGGAACTACTATTAATGGAAGTACTGCTTCGCCTGTTGGTGGAACATATACTTGGCAATACAGTAACGGTGGTGCATTTGCGAACGCAAGTGGAACTAACAATACAGAAGATTATACAACAGGTGTATTACCATTAGGCACAAATCAATTCAGAAGAATATATACCACTACAAGTGGAATTATTTGTTCAGATACAAGTAATGTGGTAAGCATCGTTGTAACTGCAAAACCAAATGCAGGAATAGATCAAACTGTATCTTGTTACATTACTGGAACAGCAACCATGGCTGGAAGTGGTACTGGAACATGGACTTTTGCAACTGGTAATGCAGGTACTGCTACTATTACAACACCAAATAGTCCAACAACAACAATTACAAATTTCAGTGCATCTGGAACCTATAATTTAGTTTGGACGAATAATGGTTGTAGCGATACAGCACGAATCACAGCAAACAATAATTGTTCATGTCCAATCACCAATAATAATTTAACAGCACCTGTTTCACCGAATTGTGCACCTTATAATGGAACTACTATTAATGGAAGTACTCCTTCGCCTGTTGGTGGAACTTATACTTGGCAATACAGTAACGGTGGTGCATTTGCGAACGCAAGTGGAACTAACAATACAGAAGATTATACAACTGGTGTACTACCATTAGGTACAAATCAGTTCAGAAGAATTTACACCACTACAAGTGGAATTATTTGTTCAGATACAAGTAATGTGGTAAGCATTGTTGTCACTGCAAAACCAAATGCAGGAATAGATCAAACTGTATATTGTTACATTACTGGAACCGCAACCATGGCTGGAAGCGGTACTGGAACATGGACTTTTGCAACTGGTAATGCAGGTACTGCTACTATCACAACACCAAATAGTCCAACAACAACAATTACAAATTTCAGCGCATCTGGAACCTATAATTTAGTTTGGACGAATAATGGTTGTAGTGATACAGCACGAATCACAGCAAACAATAATTGTTCATGTCCAATCACCAATAATAATTTAACAGCACCTATTTCACCAAATTGTGCTCCATTTAATGGAACTACTATTAATGGAAGTACTGCTTCGCCTGTTGGTGGAACATATACTTGGCAATACAGTAACGGTGGTGGATTTGCGAACGCAAGTGGAACTAACAATACGGAAGATTATACAACAGGTGTACTACCATTAGGTACAAATCAATTCAGAAGAATTTACACCACAACAAGTGGAATTATTTGTTCAGATACAAGTAATGTGGTAAGTATTGTTGTAAATGCAAAACCAAATGCTGGAATAGATCAAACTGTATCTTGTTATATTACTGGAACAGC
The DNA here is from genome assembly GCA_016711605.1 of Saprospirales bacterium. Lineage (GTDB taxonomy): Bacteria > Bacteroidota > Bacteroidia > Chitinophagales > JADIYW01 > JADJSS01. The sequence goes on along the minus strand of JADJSS010000029.1, from coordinate 17,089 downwards.
AACGATGGCTGGAAGTGGTACTGGAACATGGACTTTTGCTGCTGGAAATTCTGGTACTGCGACTATTACAACAACAAATAGTCCAACAACTACAATTACGAATTTTAGTGCATCTGGAACCTATAATTTAGTTTGGACGAATAATGGTTGCAGTGATACTGCACGAATCACAGCTAACAATAATTGTTCATGTCCAATCACCAATAATAATTTAACAGCACCTATTTCACCAAAATTGTGCTCCATATAATGGAACTACTATTAATGGAAGTACTGCTTCGCCTGTTGGTGGAACATATACTTGGCAATACAGTAACGGTGGTGGATTTGCGAACGCAAGTGGAACTAACAATACGGAAGATTATGCAACAGGTGTACTACCATTAGGTACAAATCAGTTCAGAAGAATATACACTACAACAAGTGGAATTATTTGTTCAGACACAAGTAATGTGGTAAGCATCGTTGTAACTGCAAAACCAAATGCAGGTATAGATCAAACTGTATCATGTTATATTACTGGAACCGCAACCATGGCTGGAAGTGGTACTGGAACATGGACTTTTGCAACTGGTAATGCAGGTACTGCTACTATTACAACACCAAATAGTCCAACAACAACAATTACGAATTTTAGTGCATCTGGAACCTATAATTTAGTTTGGACGAATAATGGTTGTAGTGATACAGCACGAATCACAGCAAACAATAATTGTTCATGTCCAATCACCAATAATAATTTAACAGCACCTATTTCTCCAAATTGTGCACCGTATAATGGAACTACTATTAATGGAAGTACTGCTTCGCCTGTTGGTGGAACATATACTTGGCAATACAGTAACGGTGGTGGATTTGCGAACGCAAGTGGAACTAACAATACGGAAGATTATGCAACAGGTTCATTGCCATCAGGTACTCATCAGTTCAGAAGAATATATACCACTACAAGTGGAATTATTTGTTCAGATACAAGTAATGTGGTAAGTATCGTTGTTAATGCAAAACCAAATGCTGGTTTAGATCAAACTGTATCTTGTTTTATTACTGGAACAGCAACGATGGCTGGCAGTGGCTCTGGAACATGGACTTTTGCTGCTGGTAATGCAGGTACTGCTACTATTACAACAACAAATAGTCCAACAACAACTATTACGAATTTTAGTGCATCTGGAACCTATAATTTAGTTTGGACAAATAATGGCTGCACTGATACAGCACGAATCACAGCAAACAATAATTGTTCATGTCCAATCACCAATAATAATTTAACAGCACCTGTTTCACCGAATTGTGCACCTTATAATGGAACTACTATTAATGGAAGTACTGCTTCGCCTGTTGGTGGAACTTATACTTGGCAATACAGTAATGGTGGTGGATTTGCGAACGCAAGTGGAACTAACAATACGGAAGATTATGCAACAGGTTCATTGCCATCAGGTACTCATCAGTTCAGAAGAATTTATACCACTACCAGTGGAATTATTTGTTCAGATACAAGTAATGTGGTAAGTATCGTTGTTAATGCAAAACCAAATGCAAATGCAGGATTAGATAAAGTAATAACCTGTACAAATCCTACAGTAACTTTAGATGGTGCGAGTACAACTTCTGGAGTTGGTTACTCTTGGTCTGGACCAGGAATTTTAAGTGGAGGCAATACAGCAACACCAACGGTTAATGCATCAGGAACATATACTTTAACTGTAACGGTAATTTCAACTGGTTGCCAACAAACTGATAATGTTGATGTAACAAGTAGTGGCTCATTGCCAAATGCAAATGCTGGTATAGATAAAGAAATTACATGCACAAATACAACAGCTACTTTAAATGGTAGTAGTTCAACTGCAGGTGTAACCTATAGCTGGTCTGGACCTGGAATAGTAAGTGGCGGAAATACATCAACAGCAACAGTTAATCTAAACGGTTCTTATACACTTACTGTTACAATTACTTCAACAGGATGCCAACAAACTGATATCGTTAATGTGACTAACAATACAGTTCAGCCAAATGCAAATGCTGGATTAGATAAAGCATTAACTTGTCTGGTTAATGAAGTAATTTTAGATGGAAGCAGCACCACATCAAATGTTAGTTACAGCTGGAGTGGACCTTCGTTTGTAAACGGTGCAAATACGGCTACACCAAAAGTAAATCAAATAGGTACTTATACTTTAACTGTTACAAATACTTCTAATGGTTGTACAAAAACAGATCAGGTTGATGTAACAAGTAGTGGAACATTACCGAACGCAAATGCAGGAATTGATAAAGCATTAAGTTGCAAAACTACATCTATACTACTAGATGGTTCAAGCACAACTGCAGGTGTAACATATAGTTGGAGTGGTCCAGGAATTGTAAGTGGCGACAACACATCATCACCAACAATAAACAAAGAAGGAATTTACACACTTACTGTAACGGAAATTGCTACAGGTTGTAAAAAAACTGATCAAGTTTTAGTGACAAAAAACACAACTTTACCGAATGCAAATGCTGGTTTAACTAAAGAATTAAACTGCTCAAATAATACAGCTATTTTAACAGGTTCATCAACTTCGCCATTTACTATTGCAACATGGAATGGAGCTGGAATAACGCAAGATACTAATTCATTTAATCCAACAATTAACAAAGCTGGTATTTATACATTAACTGTTACAGACACCATCAATGGTTGCAGTGCAACTTCATCTGTAAATGTAACTATTGATACGACAGGACCTAATCTCACAATTGCACCAAGTAAAGTTTTTGCAAATTTCAATGAAAACATTTCACTTACTTTAAATGCAAATCAAACTTTAAATAACATACATTGGGAACCAGTCAATCGAGTAAGTGATACGGATGCAATTACGGTTTCCTCTATCATGACTGAACCTACCACTTTCACTGTAACTGCATTTAATAATAAAGGTTGTAAAGGCATCGCATCTGTTTTTATTAATCTTAATTTAGTAGACTGCATTTATTTGCCAAATACATTTACACCGAATAAAAACGGCAGAAATGAGAGCTTTAAACCATTAGGTTTAAAATTAAAATCATTAGATATTTTTAGAATATTTGACCGTTGGGGAAATTTAGTGTTTGAAACATCCGACATAAGTACTGAAGGTTGGAATGGAACATTTTTAAATGCTGGAAAAGAATTGGAACCAGGTGTTTATGTATTTTATATTGAAGGAACTTGTATTACTAACAACAAACAATTTATAAAAGGTGATGTTACGCTTATCCGTTAAACTAATTTTTTGTTTGATATTTATTCAAACAACAATTGCACAGGAAGTCCATTTTTCTGCAATTCGGCAAATACCCTATTTCTTTAATCCTGCATATACTGGTTTTATTGAAGGTGATGTTCGAGCAGGATTGATTTACAGAAATCAATCACCGACATACACCAAAGCTTTTAATACTTTAGGATATGGAGTTGATTTTTCTTTATTAAAACAACGCACAGAAAATAGTTCTATTATTGGTGTCGGTATTAATGGATATTATGACAGAGCTGGTTCTTTAAATTATACAGACAATACTATTAATGCAGATTTCTCTTATATTCAGGCGTTAGACAGGAAAAAGAAATATTACTTATCATTTGGTATTCAGGCTGGATATTCTTTACGAAGAGTAGATTTATCTAAAGCAACTTTTGAAGATGGATTTAATGGTGATGATGGATTTAATCCAGGATTAGGTGATGTAGGATTTAATCAATTTGCACGTAATAGACATGTGAATATTGCTGCTGGTTTAATTGCATTTTTTAAAATAAATGATAAAATTAATTTCCATGTAGGTGCTTCTGGCTATGATTTAGCTGCACAAAATATTTCTTTTTTAAATGAAAATACTATAAAACAAAAACCAAGAATTATAGCCAATTTTGGTTTGGAAGCAAAAATAAAACAGGTATCTATCCTACCCTATTTTTTAACTCAGATGAAATTACCAGAAACAGAATATTTATTCGGTACTATGATAAAATATTCATCTGATAGAAATCAATTCAATTTTGAAGAAAACAATTATAGTATTGGTGGTGGTGTTGGCTATCGTGTATTAGATGCCTTAATTTTATCATTGCAGGCAAATTATAAAAACTTTACGGTTAACATGTCGTACGATGTCAATATTTCTAAATGGACAAAAGCCACAAAGTCAGTTGGCGCAATTGAAGTGTCATTGGTATATCAAAATTCATTTTTAAGTGCTAAAAAGAAAGTGAAGCGATTAGATTGTCCAAAAATGTCATTCTAATTTTTCTCTAGACGCAAATTCAGAAACTGAGCAATACCACAAAATATTCCACCAAAAGCAGTTAACAGATGATGTAAAATAGAATTTTGAAGAAAATATAGATGTAAAACAGATCCTAAAATCATAAAAAAAACACCAAAAGCAAACAACGCTATTGGTAACATTTTTTGATGATGTAATTTATAACCATGATATAATGAAGAAGAACCTAAAACAATGACACTCAATATAATAACATACTCAATCCAATGATATTTTTCTAAATATAAACCAGCCATCGGCATCAAAATCACTAAAATTGGAGTCAGCATACAATGAATCGCACATGCAATCGACAAAAAAACACTCAATTGTTCTGTATGATGTGTATGATGCGAATGTGATTTTTTTTGTATATTCATAATGCAATTCTGTTACAAATATACATAATTTCATGCAACTTTATTGCAAATAAATAATTAAAAAATGCAGAAGCTCGAACATATTTTAAAGCACCATGATTTAAGAACAACACAAGTAAGATTAGACATCTTGTCTTATTTTCAAAAAAGTGAAAGTGCATTATCTCATGCTGATTTAGAAACTCATTTTGAAAAAAAATTAGATAGAGTTACTATTTATAGAACGCTAAATTCGTTTTTAGAAAATGGAATTTTACATAAAGTGCCAGATGATTCTGGTATTGCAAAATATGCATTGTGCAAACATGATGGCATAGAACATACACGATGATGATCATGTTCATTTTAAATGTAAACAATGTGACAAGATTGAGTGTTTACATGATATTGAAATACCTAAATTAATTTTGCCCAAAAAATACAAATTAGTAAGCGCAAATTTACTCATTGAAGGAATTTGTGCTACTTGTAATCAATAGTATGGAAGAAGAAATTGCATATAAAACTGCACCTAAATTTTTTGAACAAAAGATTGCACGCAAATATAAAAACTATCGCTTCATTTTATATTGTAGCATTTTGGGTACGAGTTTTATGTTTCTAAGTTTAACTTTTTCTTATTTCGTTTCAGTTTTCGACACCAATCATAAAGACATAGAACTGGTACCACTTTTTTATTGGAACACCATTATTTTATTGGCAAGTAGCGCAGCAATTTATTATGCACAACAACAATTTGAAAAAGATAATTACACTAAATACAAAACCAGTTTAATAGCTGTAATTGGTTTGGCATTGTTGTTTATATTTGGCCAAATTAGTGCATGGATTTTTCAGTTTATGGATGGCAATTCAATTCAACATCCAACATCTAAATATTTATACGTTATTTCTGGCTTGCACCTACTACATATAATTGGTGGTTTGATTTTTTTGGCAAATTTTGTTGCAAATAGTTGGAGTAACTTAAAGGAATACGCAACATCAATAGTTTATTTCACTGATCCAATTGCAAAATCGCAGTTAAGTTTATTCGGAATATTCTGGCATTTTTTAGGCGTTATTTGGTTGTATTTATTGGCTTTCTTTTTAATAGTTGGATAATTTTAAAAGTATGTTTGAATCATTTTTTGGCAGCAAGAAAAAAGAAATTACTAGAACAGATTTAGTATGGAAAAATGAATATGCTAAATATAAAGGCATACTAAAATTTATAGACAAATCTAAATCTATAATTTTTGTTTATTATTTTAATGAAACAAAAAAACAAATAACACAGCTAATTGAAACCATGCAATTAGAATTTTCTTCAGATATTCATGTACAAAAGAAAATTACAATCACACTTGCAGAAAATTTGTTAGATGCAAAAATTGATAGTACAAATTCTGTATTTTATTTTATAGAACATCATCCATCTTTTGCAACTGAACAAAAAATATTGAATTATTTAGCAAACGATTTAAAAGTTGCTGAAGTAATATTTCATATATCATTACAAGAACCTTTACTACATTATTTTGGTAGTGATAAAATTGTGCCGATGTTAGAGCGAATTGGGTTTGACGAAAATGAACCACTGCAACATGCAATGATTTCTAGGTCAATCGTAAATGCACAACAAAAAGTGGATGAGAAAAATCCAAATGCTATTGAAACAGATTCGGCAACCAATTGGTTTGAAGTAAACTTGAGTAAGTAATTACTTAAATGAAACCAACACTTCGCAAACCTTATCAATCATTTCTTTCGTCACATCCAAATGCGTAACAAACCGAATTTGATGTTTTCCAAATTGTACCGCTAAAATTTCATTTTCTTTAAGGTAAGATAAAACTGCTTCAACTGAAGTTTTGGTTTCATCTAGTTCAAAAATTAAAATATTGGTTTCGCATGGCAACACGTCTTTTATCCAAGATAAATTTTGTAAAATAGTTGCTAATTTTTGTGCATGTTGATGATCTGTTTTCAATCGTTCAACATTATTTTCTAAAGCATACAAACATGCAGCTGCCAAATATCCAACTTGTCGCATTCCACCACCAAAACGCTTACGTATTCGACGTGCTTTTTTGATAAATTCTTTGTTTCCAATTAATACAGAACCAACTGGTGCTCCTAATCCTTTTGAAAAACAAACAGAAACAGAATCAAATTCATTTCCTATTTCTTGTGTTGTATATTTCTTAGCAATGATTGCATTATATAAGCGAGCACCATCTAAATGCAGTTTCAACTTATTTTCTTCACAAACTTTTTTAATAGATTCAATAGTTTCTAAATCATAACAAGAGCCACCACCTTTGTTGCTGGTGTTTTCTAAACAAACCAAACTTGTTTTAGGCAACCAATCAAAATCTGATTGTATATTTTCCAATACTTGTGCTGCAGTTATTCTACCTTTATCACCATCTACCAATTTCACCGAAACACCTGAATTTGCTGCATAACCAGCCGTTTCATAAAAATAAATATGTGCAGTTTTATCAAGAATAATTTCTTCCATTGGTTGCGTGTGTGCTTTCACCGCAATTTGATTCGCCATAGTTCCGCTTGCACAAAACAACGCAGCTTCGTGGTTGAACAATGTCGCCATTTTTTGTTCTAATAAATTTACAGTTGCATCTTCACCAAACACATCATCGCCAACCTCAGCAGCAAACATAGCTTCTAGCATTGCTTTCGATGGTTTTGTAACAGTATCGCTTCTTAAATCTATCATGGTTGTTGTGATGTTAAAAGTTATTGGTTATTGGTGGTTTTTATTGGAAACGGATTGGATTTATTTATTTTATTTTCTTAAATGCTTTATTTTCTGTTAAAGATTTCATTTGTGATATTGCAACTTTATTTAATTGTATTAGTCGATCTTTTTGAGCTAAACTCTGACCAATAAGTAATGCATTTATACTTTCCATATTACTCAGTACAACCAATTGTTCTATTGTTGCAAAATCTCTTATGTTGCCACTTTCATTTGGATTATTATCTCTCCATTCTTTTGCAGTAATGCCGAATAACGCAACGTTTAAAATATCAGCTTCATTTGCATAAACTAAGTTTATTTGCTGTTTTGTAATCTCATTGGGTATCAAATTATCTTTTATTGCGTCTGTATGTATCTTATAATTTACTTTTGCTAAAGTTCTTTGTAAATTCCATTCTAATTTTAATTTGTCATGTTCATCGCTTTTTAATCGTTGGAATTCTTTTATTAGATATATTTTAAACTTAGGACTAATCCACATGCCAAATTCAAATGCAATATCTGGATGTGCGTATGTCCCACCATATCGTCCAGCTGTTGCTTTCAGTCCAATAGCATTTGTTTTTTCCAACCATTCTTTTACGCTAAGTTTATAACTATTTAATCCTGCTTGACTCTTAATTATGGCGAATTCGCCATAATTAAAATTTGGATTAAAAACAGATTCCCAAATTCCTAAATATTCTATAGTATTTCTATTTCTTAGCCAATCGGAAATAAAAAAATCACCGTCCTTAGCTTTTAACATATCAGTTAATGATATAAATTCATGCTCATTTTCAAGAAGAATTGTAACTTCTTTACCGTCAACTATAATTTTTTTATTCTTTGTCATATTTATTATATGAGAATACTAATTTACAAAAAATGACTGTCTAAAATTAGGATCGTAAAATTATTGATTAAAAAAAGTTAAAGCTATCAATCCATATAACATATATCATATTACAAATAACTTTCTTAAAAAATCTGTTCAAAAAATCTTGGTAATACTTGATGGTGCAACACTACGATATATAAAATTCCCCAAACTGCACCAAAAAAATGTGCTTCGTGTCCGATATTATCCATTCCTCGTTTTGCCATATACACGCAATACATCAAATACAATGGTCCAAAAATATAAGCAGGAATACCTGGTAAAAAATAGATAGAAATTCCCATCGTTGGATAAATCATAATACTACAAAACAAAATTGCAGATACAGCACCAGAAGCGCCAAGTGCATTATAATGTGGATTTTCTTTATGTTTAAAAAAAGAGAATAAAGAACTCATTATTAAACCTGAAATGTATAATAAAATATATAGCGTAGAAGCCATTTCAGGAAACATAACTCTAAATGAATTTTCTACAGCTGTACCGAAAAAATATAACGTGAACATATTGAAAAATAAATGTCCTAAATCAGCATGTATTAATCCAGCACTGACAAATCGGAAATATTGTTTGCGTTGGTCAATTACATATGCATTAAACATTAAATCCGACAATAATTTCTGATTGTTAAATGCCATTAAACTCGTAATAACAGTAATTCCAATTATAATGTATGTGATCATTCGAAAGATTTTTTTAGATTATTCAATACCATTTCCCAAGCTCTGTCAAAATAATTATATACTTCATTCCATTCAGCAGAATGTTGCCAACCAAGACCAGTTAATTTTAATTGGGTTTGATTTTTTGTTAACTCTATAAATTCCAACACATACCAATGCTTTTGTTTGCGCACTGTTGGAAATTGTGGTGGCGCATTCCATGAAAACGACAACATCTTTTCTGGTAAAAAACTTAGTATTTTGCAATCTTCTGAACCTTGTTCGCCTTTAGGATTATCTAACATGAAATACAATTCAAACTTTCCACCAATGGCTAATTCAATATCTGCTTGTGGTGCAAAAAATGAAGTGATGCCTTCTGTTGTTGTCCATTTTTTCCAAACTTCAGCTACAGATGCATCAACAACAACTTCTTTAATTAGTTTTTTCTCAAAGTCAATCATTGTACTTATTTCTTTTCTTTCTTAGCAGATTTTGCAACGCCAGGCAACACACGTTTCAACAATGCACCAGTTAAACTTTTTGCATTATCTCGATTTAAAACTCTGCTATTAATAAATACTTGTGTTTTATTAAATAAACCTGGAACCACATACGCTTCTTTTCCTAAATTATCTAAAGCAATTTTCACCACTGGCGCAGCTTCCATCAACATCGGACCTTCTTTCATTCCTTTTGTCATTTCTGATTTCGTCATACCTGGACACAAAGCAATCACATCTACATTCTTGTCTTTAAATTCATAATTCATACTTTCAGCCAACGACAAAATATATGCTTTCGTTGCAGCGTAATGCGCCAAATACGGATGTGCACTAAATGCACTGATACTCGATGTAAAAATAATTCCACCTTTTCCTCGACTAATAAATTGCTTGCCATATTCAAAAGCTAAAATAAACGGTGCTTTTGTATTCAATTGTAGCATTTGCAAATTTCTATCCAAACCACCACGATAAAAATGTCCTTCGCAATTCATGCCTGCATTGTTCACCAACAAACCAACATCAATATCTTTGGTTGCATCTAATAAAGTGTGTTGGAAATTATCTTGCGATAAATCGCATTCTACTACTTTTGTTTGCACTCCATATTTTTCCTGAATTTCAGTAGCCAACGCTTCCAGCATTTGTTTTCTTCTTGCAACTAAAATTACATTCAACCCTTTTTCAGCAATTTGTTTGGCGTACTCAACACCAATGCCACTCGATGCACCTGTTACAATTGCCCAAGTGCCATATTTTTCTAAAAATTTATTATCCATGATTCTTTATTTGGTGTTCAAATATACTAAAATTGAAGCAACGAATATTATAGATTTACAATGCAGTTATGTGCTAAAATGTAACAATTGTTAATTTGTTAAAATTTTCTTAAATAATTTGGAACTAATCTTAAAAAAAGATTGTACATTAATAGAAATATTTCTTTCACCATGCAATACATTAAAAATTGCTTGTTTATAATAGCAAGCATTGTTATGGCCAGCAGCTGTAACCGATTCACAACACCAGAAAATGCCGTACGTTGTGTACTCACCAACTTTGAAGACGAAATCGAAAACAACCAAAATCTCGTTTTCACGTTTAACAAAGACCTCTTACCTTCTGATTCATTAGTCGACCAATGGCTCGATGAAAACCTAATTTCCATTTCACCAAATGTTGCAGGAAGGTGCAAATGGACTTCTAAAAGAGAATTAGTTTTTTCACCGTTGGAAGAATTTCCATCAGCTACCGATTTTAAAATAACATTGCAAGATAAAATTACACGCAATGCGCCAAAAGCTGTAAAACTGTACGGTGAAACAGAATATTCCTTTCACACTTCTTATTTACAATTAATTGGCTCTAAATCGTATTGGCGCGCCAATCCAACTGATCAAACAAAAATACAATTACAGACTGATGTAAAATTTTCAATGGCTGTTGATCCAAAAAAAGCTGCTGATTTAATTGAAGCTACTATAAATGGCGACAAGCAAGAATTCAAAATTCTAACCACCAGAAAATCTAAAACACTTTCTATTTTATTTACGAATCCGAAAGAAACCAATGAAAAAGCCAATGTAAAAATTGTCTTGAAGAAAATTGGAAAATCAATGAAAGAAGATCAGTTTACCGAAAAATCATCGGTAGTTGGTGTGCAAAAAATTGCTATTGGCGACGCGGAAACTGCACACGATGGTATTTCAGGTTCCGTGTTTATTCCAACTTCTCAACCAATTTCAAATAACAATCTAAAAGAATCTATTACAATCGATCCTGTTGTCAATTTTTCGGTAACGAATAACGACAAAGGTATTTCTATTGTCAGCGAAGATTTCAATCCTGATCAAAGTTATGAAATCACCATCACAGAAGGTGTCGTAGGCATCTTTGGTGGTAAAATGAAAAATGATAACACGCAAGATGTGAGCTTTGGTGACATCGCACCGCAGATAAAATTCAATAATGATAAAGCGCAATTTCTCGGCGCAAAAGGCAGCAGAAATGTAGCCATCACCATGACAAAAGTTGCCAAAGTAAAAGTTACTGTTTACAAAGTTTTCCAAAATAACTTGTATTCATTTATGCGTCGTGATAAAGACTATGGCTACTTTGATGAATACGATGAAGAAACCGACAACTACACTTATCACAACTATGAATACTACAGCACAGAAGATGTTGGTGAAATTATTTTCGAGAAAAAATATAAAACCGATGAACTCAAAGATTACGGTTATGCAAAATTATTGAAGTTAGATTTAGAAGATAAACTCAAAGATTTTAAAGGCATTTATGTAGTGAAAGTTGAAGATAATGACAGAGCTTGGCTGCAAGATTCTAAAATTATTTCGTTGTCAGATATTGGTTTAATTGTGAAACAAGATAAAGACGCTGTACATGTTTTTGCGAATTCCATTTTAAACACCGAATCGTTGAAAGATGTAGAAATTACAGTGATTTCAAAAACCAATCAGGAAATTGGAAAAGCAAAAACAGATGGTGATGGTTATGCAACTTTCACCGTTCCTGATGCATTGAAAAACTTTAAAGTTGGTATGATTACTGCAACTACCAAAGAAGGTGATTTTAATTATGTGTTGTACGATAGAACCTTAGTTGACAACACGCGTTTTGATGTTGGTGGCAAACGCTTGAACGAAGCCAATTACGATGCATTTATTTATGCAGAACGTGATATTTATCGTCCTGGTGAAACCGTGCATTTAAATTCTATTGTGCGTACCAACGATTGGAATTTGCCTGGTGAAATGCCGGTGAAAATGAAAGTGTTATTGCCATCTGGAAAAGAGTATCAAACCATCAAAAATATATTGGATGCGCAAGGTGCATTTGAAACTGCTTTGTCGTTGCCGCAAGGCGCGCCAACTGGTACTTATACGTTTCAATTATTTACTGGAAACGATGTGTTGTTAGGTTCTAAAAACATCATGATTGAAGAGTTCATGCCTGATAGAATTAAGGTAGAATTAAAAACAGATAAAGACGATTATGTTCCAACAGAAAAAGTAAACGCATCGTTTAATGCGATGAATTATTTCGGCCCACCTGCTGCAAACAGAAATTATGAAGTCAACTTTTCCTTATCGCAAGCAAGATTCAATGCAAAAGAATTTGACGATTATAATTTCAACATGAGTAAAGATGCGGAATATTATACTACGTTACGCAACGGTATTACCGACGGCAATGGCAACGGTTTCGAAGCATTTGAAATTCCTGCTGAATACAAAGAAACTGGTTTATTAGAAGGCAGAATTTTAACAACAGTGTTTGATGAAACTGGACGTCCTGTCAATCGTGTAAAATCATTTAATGTGTTTACGCAAGATGTGTTTTATGGTATCAAAACCAACAACGATTTTTATTCTACTAAACAGCAAATAAAAATTCCGGTGATTGCCGTTGATAAAAAAGGAAATGCATTAACTACGCAAAATGCAAACATCAAAATTATTCGCAAACATTGGGAAACTATTTTGCAAAAAGTAGATGGAAACCTGCGTTATGTTTCTCAGAAAAAAGAAGAAATTGTCAGCAATAAAAATATTATCATTCGTGGCAAAAGTGCTTATTTTCCTTACGTTGCCAACGAATCTGGTGAATACGAAGTGCGCTTGTCTGCCGTGAATTCTGAGAACTATGTTTCGTTTTATTTTTATGCATACGGTTGGGGCGACACTTATGCTTCTTCGTTTGAAGTCAACACAGAAGGCAAGATTGATATGGAGTTAGACAAAGCAACTTACAAAGTTGGCGACAACGCCAAAGTATTGTTGAAGTTACCATTTGATGGCAAAGTTTTAATTACGGTAGAACGCGATAAAGTGATGGATCATTTTTATGTGGATTCAGATAACAAAGCGGCATCCTTTAAAATCAGCACCAAAGATTTGCATGTTCCAAATGCATACATCACCGCAACGCTTATAAAACCAAATGTAAACGATGGTATGCCATTAACCGTTGCTTATGGTTTTAAACCAATGATTGTTGAAAATCCTGACAATAAATTAAATGTAGAAATTAGTTGTGTGGCAGAAACACGTTCTAAAACCAAACAAACCATTAAAGTAAAATCAGCAGCGAATACAGAATTAACTATTGCTGTGGTGGATGAAGGTATCCTGGCGTTGAAGAATCAAAAGACACCAAATCCTTACGATTATTTTTATCAGAAGCGTGCGTTAGAAGTGGATATGTACAACATTTATCCTTATTTATTTCCGGAAGTAACTTCGCTTGGTGGTGGTATGGATGAAATTGGCAAACGCGTAAATCCGTTACCGAACAAACGAATTAATTTAGTTTCTAAATGGTCAGGAATCATTCATACCAATACTTTTGGAAATGCGGAATTCACGATTGACATTCCACAGTTTTCAGGTAGTTTGCGCGTAATGGTTGTTGCGTACAAAGATAAAAAATTCGGTGCTGCCGAAAAAAATATCAAAGTCGCAGATCCAATTGTTATCAGCTCTGGCATTCCACGTTTTGTTTCGCCAGGCGATGAATTAACCATTCCTGTTACTGTTTCCAATACCACCAAAAATAAAACGCAGATATTCCGGTTCCGGAAATATTGTTGGTGGCAGCAAAGGAAATATAGCATTCAGTGCTGGTGTTCCGTTATTGTCATCTGCTAAAAAATTAATTGTCAGCAATTCACCGTTGGTGCAGTTTGGCAAAAACTTAAATTACTTAGTCAACTATCCTTATGGTTGCGTAGAGCAAACGACTTCGGCAGCGTTTCCGCAATTGTATTATGCTGACTTAACAAAATCACTCAATCAAAATAATGCATCGAATAAAAATGCAGTAAACAATGTACAGGCAGCGATTGATAAATTGCAGTCGATGCAATTATCTAACGGCGCACTCACCTACTGGCAAGGCGGTGGCAGCGAATCTTGGTGGGGCACGATTTATGCTACGCACTTTTTAATTGAAGCACAAAAAGCTGGTTACAATGTGAACCAAACTATTTTGAATAAAATTTATGGCTACTTAACCAACCGCTTAAAAACAAAAGAGCTGGAACTCATTTATTATGCAGATGGTGTAAAAAAAGAAGTAGTAAAAGAAGAAGTTCCTTACAGTTTATATGTGTTGGCATTGGCTGATGAAGCCAAAACTTCTACCTTAAATTATTACAAATCCAATCCTGATTTATTATCGCAAAGCGGCAAATATTTAATTGCGTGTGCGTTTGCTTTAGAAGGCGACAAAAAGAAATACCAGCAACTATTGCCGCGTGGATTTGTAAACGAAAAAACAATTCCTGCATTTAGCGGCAACTTCTATTCTGATTTCCGCGACATGGCGTTGGTGTTAAATACCTTGTTAGAAGTAGATCCGCAAAACACGCAAATAAACTACATGGCGAAACAAGTATCGCAAACCTTGCAAACGCAAGCGTATTTAAACACGCAGGAAAATGTATTTGGATTTTTGGCGATGGGAAAAATTGCAAAAGCAGCCAACAAAGGCAATGTAACTGCCAGCATTAAAGCGAATGGAAAAGAAATTGCAAAATTTGATGGTAAAAAAGAAGTAGTAATTAACTCTGCTATGATTGCCAACAACAGCATTGATATTACGACCACTGGCAACGGAAAATTATTTTATTTCTGGGAAATGGAAGGCATACCAACGGTAGGCACCAACAAGGAAGAAGACAATTTCTTAGAAGTGCGCAGAACCTACAAAGACCGCAACGGAAAAGTGTATAACAATATGTTCTTCCAAAATGATTTGGTAGTGGTAGAAATTTCTATTAGAAGTTTAAATGGCATTAGCGTACCCAACGTGGCTATTTCTGATTTGTTGCCTGCTGGTTTTGAAATTGAAAATGCACGCATTAATGAAATACCAAATTTAGAATGGCTGAAAAATGCAGCGCAACCAGATTACAAAGACATACGCGATGATAGAATGAATATGATAGTGACTGCAACCGCACAAGTACAAAAATATTATTACTTATGCAGAGCTGTTTCCTTAGGAACATTTAATGTTGGAGCCGTTGGCGCAGATGCCATGTACCGCGGCGAATACCATTCGTATAATGGCGCAAAAGTAATAACCGTTGGAAGGAAAGTGAGTTTGTAAAATTGTCTGAATTAGGATTTGAATCTATGAAAACAGATTTGGTTTTTAAATTTACAAAAAATAAAAAAGACTTTAAAATTATAACTCAAATTAAAATAAGAAGATAACGGAATACAAATCTTATATTTATAGAATAATTAAATTAAAATGGAGACTAAAGTTTACTTCGAAAATATTAGAGAAACAATTTTTGAACAACTAGTTAATGCAAAATATAATATTTATGTTGCTGTAGCTTGGATTACAGATACTTTGTTATGGGATAAATTATGTGAGAAAGCATTATCTATTCATGTTCAAGTTTTTTTAATTGATGACGAAATTAATAGAAATAGTAATATCGACTTTGATAAATCATAAATAATGGAGGGCAATTATATTTAGGAGATCACCATCACAAGTTCTGTATTATAGACTTAAAAACTCTAATAAATGGCAGTTATAATTGGACATATTCTGCAAGCAATAGAATAATAGGTGAAAATATTGAAATAAAGAAAAATGCTTATGAAATCTGTGAACAATATGCGGATATATTTAAAAAATTAATAGCAACTTCAAAATTAGAAAAAAATACATTTAATACATTAAAAGAATATAATGATACTTATACAGATAATAAAGATGCACTTCCAAATATCAAAAATAAAACATATTCGCCAAATCTCCCAAATTTAATACCTTTCCGAAATGGTAAAAAATGGGGGTTTTGCGATAAAGACAAGAATATAATTATACCCATAATTTATGACGATGTTTCATTGTTCAAGAATAACTTATCTAAGGTTCGTTTGAATGGTAAATACGGATTTATAAATAATGAGAATAAAATAATAATAGAAATAAAGTATTATTCTTTAGGTGATTTTTCAGATGGATTATGTATTGCTCGTGAAAATTTTTCTTCACCATATGGTTTTTTGGATGAATTGGGAAATGTTGCAATAGAGTTTAAATATATCATTAACGATAGTAACGACATTACCAGTTTTTCATGCGGATTAGCATTAATAAAAAAGAGGAAACAAATATGGATTTATTGATAAAAATGAAAATCAAAAGATTAATTTTAAATATGATAGCATATTCAGGATTTTCCGAAGGACTTGCAGCTGTTGAATTAAATGGCAAATGGGGTTTTATTGACGAGAATGGAAACCGCGTAATACCCTCTTTTAAATTTGATGAAGTAAATAGTTTTAGTAACGGTTTAGCGTGGTGTTAGAGGGTGATAGAAATTCATGTATTAACAATATTGAGAATATCTGAGTAGAATTCCAGCATTAGGGAACATATAAATTAAGGGATGGATTAATTGAGTTGAACAAAACGGAAAATGGGGCTTTTATAGATATAAATCAAAAGGTAGTAATTCCTAAAAAATACGATTATATAAATCACTTTTCAGAAGGTTTAGCTTGTGTAAAACTAGATAATAAATGGCATGTAATAAATAA
>JADJSS010000028.1 GCA_016711605.1 Saprospirales bacterium | reverse complement strand
TCATTTTCCTGATCATATTCAACAATGGCATAACTGGTTATGGAAAAACCCATGGTGCTGCCAGGTATAAAGACATTAAAAAGGCAATATTCCCTTCACTGGAGGCATAAAATTCTGAAATCTGTTCTATCTGAAACCTGTCTTTAAAGATTGCCAGATATCCGGACGTAATCCGTTTCAATCATTTTGTCAGGGTATTATTTTTTTTCCAGATGATGTACGGGTGCATTTAACAGATACTTGCAGATTTCACCTACATAGCCGAAACCCGTTGCCTTATATTTATGTATATCCGGCCAGAATTCACTTACACTGAATTTATTTTTAATGACAATGGCTGAACCACCTGCAACTACAGAGGTCCAGCAAACTACCATTGCTGCATGAAAAAAAGGCAAGGCACATATAAAATATCATTTTCTTTAATCGTATACTTGTCAGTCCGAATGCACTTTGT
The DNA here is from genome assembly GCA_016711605.1 of Saprospirales bacterium. GTDB lineage: Bacteria > Bacteroidota > Bacteroidia > Chitinophagales > JADIYW01 > JADJSS01. Next base: position 23,832 of record JADJSS010000028.1, on the reverse strand, counting down.
ATCCTTTTTATCCATCTTCCGTGACTGATGATGGAAGCCTTTGGTAAACCCGAAGTGCCGGAAGTATAGATATACAGATTGGCATCTTTTGCTTTAATCTTAAATTTTAAGGAAGGTTCATTAGAAGAATATGATGCAGACTGTATGTCAAAAAAAGAAAACGTATTTTTTTTAGTTTCTTTTTTAGTGTCATGCTCAACCAGGAATACCATACTATCCGGGAACTTGGCTTCCTTTATGTCTTCAAAATGCGCTGTTAATTCTGTCCCAATTAAAATATAGCTTAGGCTTTGCAAGCTGAAGACTGTGTAAAAGTGTTTTATGTTTTTGTGCGGTATTAATCAAAGCCGCCACACCGCCAATTTTTGACATCGCCATTGATATTGCAAGCAGTTCCGGTCTGTTTTCCATCAGCACAGCAACCACATCGCCTTTCTTAAATCCGGCTTTCAGGAATTGATTGGCTAAACGATTTATCCATGCATTGAATGCTGCATACGTCCAGCTTTTATTATCATAATACAGACATACATTTTCGGGATATTTTTTTACGGTTTTATTGAAAATCTCACCAATAGAAACTGCAGAATCCGGCGTAATGGTGAAATTGTAATATAAGGCATTCAGAATTTTCGGTAAATCTTTTACTACTTCCGCAGTTTAAAAAATCAACTCCTCAAAACCTATTGTCTTTTTAGATTGTTCTGCTGTAGGCATAAACTTTATTTCAATTCGGATGAAGATTTATTCAGCAGTCTTCTTGCAATAATTAATTGCTGAATTTGTTGAGTGCCTTCGAATATATCCAGGATTTTGAATCTCTTGCCCATTTTTCTATCAGCTCTTTATATGAATATCCAAGAACTGCATAAGTCCACACATTTCAACGTCAGCTGATTGGTAATTCTTCCGGCTTTCGCCTTGCAAATGGAGGCATCCAGAGAATTGGGTTTGCGATTATCAGCCATCCAGGCAGCTTTAAGTGTCAGCAATCTCGCTGCCTCGTATTCTGCTTCCAACCGGTACAAATCTGCTTCCACTGATTTTACATTATTGATGGGCGTTCTGTAGTCAAGGTTAATTTTATCTTCTAATAATTGTTTGGTTCTTTCTAAGGCGGCTTCTGCCACACCATTTGCCATGGATGCTACAAATGGTCTGGTATTATCAAATGTTTCCATTACGCCGCCAAATCCTTTCTTGATATCAATATCAGGTGAGCCTAATAGATTTTCTGCCGGAACCTTACATTCGGTAAATACAATAGCTGCCGTATCAGAAGCTCTGATTCCCATTTTCTTTTCCAGCCGAACCACTTCCATGCCAGGCGTTCCTTTCTCCACAACAAATGATTTTATGGCTGCTTTACCGATAGCCTTATCCAGTGTTGCCCAGACCACCACCGCATTGGCACGTTCACCGGAAGTCACATAAATTTTTTCACCGTTTAACACATAGAAATCACCTTCTTTTCGTGCAGATGTTGTAATTGCGGAAGAATCAGAACCGCAGTTGGGTTCTGTGATGGCCATTGCCGCCCATGATTTGGAAAATCGTTTTAACTGTTCCGGATTAGCTACGGCACTGATTGCTGAATTACCTAATCCCTGTCCGGGAATGGATAATAACAAACCCACATCACCATAACACATAGCCTGAATATTGATGCAATTGGCCATATTTGCTCCGTTTCTTGCCTGTCCGTCACTAACATCTTCTCTTTTAGTGGCAGCACCGCCTAATGAGCCCTCAGAGCCGTCATTCATTGCCATTCAAACCTGCTGCGAATAAATCCAGTTCTACCGGATATTCATGTTCACCTACATCATATTTTCTGGAAACAGGCCTGAAAATTGTTTTTTGCCGCTATAGTTGCAAAATTCTGTATTCCTTTATATTTTTTTGGAATTTCTAAATTCATGTTGATTGATTTTTCTGTTATAAATGTAATCCGTTTACTGCGATGGAAACTGCTCTCAAATCCCTGTACCACCTTTCAACCGGAAAATCACGGATGAAACCATGTCCGCCTAATAACTGAATGCCATTGCTGCCAATCTGCATGCCTTTTTCACTGCATAGAAGATGTGCCAGATAAACTTCTTTTTCAAAGTCCAGTCCCTGCTCGGCTTTTTGAAACAGCGCGTTGTGTCAGAATACGCATACTTTCCAGTTCTATTTTTATATCCGCAATCATAAAAGCCACCGCCTGACGATGACTGATGGGTTCCCCAAAAGCAAAACGGTCATTTGCATAAGGAATCACATAATCCAACACAGCCTGACAACAACCCACAGCCAGTGCGCACCATCCAAGTTTGCAATAATTGATAAACTCATTATAGTTGATGCCATCATTTCCGCCTAAGATTGCCGTCTCATGTACTTTTACATTTTCAAAGTTTAACTCACACAATTGTGCAGCATTCAGTCCCATGCTTCTTTCTAAAGTTACGGTTAAGCCTTTACTTTCTTTATTTACAATAAATAGCTGATTGGTATTGTTTTTGGTTTTTCCAGCAACCAAAAAATAGGAACATGTTTCTCCTAAAGGAACCATATTTTTTTGCCGTTTAATATATATTCGGTTCCCTCTTTTCTGCAGTTGTACTTAATTCATAAGGAGAGAACAACGGAGTTGGTTCGTTTATAGCGATACTGGCCATAATAGGTTGTTCCTGCAAGAATTCAGGAACCAGATCCGTTTGCTGAATATCCGTTCCCCAGTTTATGATGGCGTTTAAAACGCTGTGTCTGGTGAAAAAAGCCAATGCCTGGCCCAAGTCTCCATGCGCAAGTGTTTCCACCATCATCATTTGTGTTACGGTTGATTTGTCCTTCATTATTCCGCCCAGTGATTCAGGCACCTGAAGGAAGGAGAGTTGCAGTTCGTTAAAATCATTCCAGAGTTCCTCATTAATGGAAAATGCATCGTCAATTTTTTCCGCGGCATTTCTCATTTTGACGGCAAATTGCTCAATGGTTTGCTGTATCATCAGCTGATCTTCATTGTAACTTAAATCAAACAAGTCACTGTTTGTTCCGGGGATCCAAGCGTACTGCTTTTCCGTTGCCGGAACCTTTAAATACTTTTGAGCAGCATTGGATATTTTAATGCCATTTTTGGTGCCTTCGTAGACAAATCTTTCAGATATTTTTCTGAGATTAAGTGCTTTTCCTATGGATGAATCCAAAAACTGATTGTAGTATTCAAAATAAGCAGCTAAGGGATATTTGGTTTCTTTTTTGGATTTATTTTCTTTTTGTGCCATAAGTATCAGGTTGAATTAATCTTCACCTAAATCTAACGGATTAGAAATTAGTATTTGTTTCTTTTGTGTTAAAATTTCAATGCATGCATTGAAATATATTGTTTATTTACAAATGTTTAGTATCAACTTATGTAAAAATCCCGCTTCCGCACAAATAAGATTTGCTTATTGCTATAACACTATAATAGCTCGGGTGAGCAATCAGTAAATGAAAGGTATTGATTAAAACTGTTTGAGTTTCAATTTAACCGGTTCATTTCTTTGTCAGATCCGTCAGATTATCTTATTTGGTTATTTCTGACATGTATGCAGCGTGTCCTGTTTCCTTCACGGATGCAGGGGATATTTCCTGCGCGCCATGATAACGTATGATGTTTCCTGTTTGACAGAATACAAAGGAATGACTTTGTAAGAAGCTTGTTCAGAAGTAATAGACCATCACTTATAGTATCGGCGGCGACGGCGGTTTAATCGCAGCAGATGCCAATGGAAACATAACACTTGCTTTTAATACAGAAGGCATGTACCGTGCGGCAAAGAACAATGAGGGTTATCAGGAAATAAGTATTTACAAATTATAAATTATAGACCTGTCTTATTTATTTTTTGTTGTCTTTCTTGCCTTTTTTTTATTTTTCTTCATATTTGTATCGGTATAACATATAGTATTGTTAATTAAGTTCGTATTTTCCTTTAATTTGTTAATAATTACAAATTTATTTCGTTACCCCAATAAGCTATAATAATTATCGTTTAAGTTAAAACCAAACCAATATGAAAAACAGTTTTTAAGAACAGCTATCTATAGCTTGATTATTCTCTTTTTATTTTCCCAATGCAAACAAAAAGAAAAGAAGAAGCCGCATCTGAAGTGGTAACAGAAGCAGTGGCAATGGATTTAGCGATGCCATCTAAAGATGCTTCCGCTGAACCTTTACCGGCAAATAAACCCAATTCCGTTCCTGTAAAAAACACAGATTCAGCTATTGAACGTATGTTAACCAAAGAAGGCACGCTAACCTGGGAAACATCAAATGTTGAAAAATCACATACAGCAATGCTGACTCAGGCAAAAAAATACAATGCGTATATTTCCAATGATAACCAAACCAGAAATGATTATCAAACTACTACGAGAATGGAAATACGGATTCCGTCAGATAAGTTTGATGCGTTTATCTGTAATCTGGAAAAAGAGGTAACGAAATTCGATGAAAAAATATCGAAGTGCTGGATGTGACAGAAGAATTTATTGATGTTTCTGCACGCATGAAGACAAAGAAAGAACTGGAGCAGCATTATTACGGTTTATTAAAACAAACTAAAATGTAAGTGAAGTACTACAGGTAGAAGAACAGTTAAATACGGTGCGGGCAGATATTGAAAGCGCGGAAGGCAGATTAAAATACCTCAAAGATAAAGTAAGTATGAGCACACTGCATCTTACATTTTATGAAACTACTTCTGCACCTGTCGGTTTTTTGGTGAAATAGGTAAAAGTTTTGTGAGCGGCTGGAAAGGTTTTTTATATTTCATATTAGGTATAATATCAGCCTGGCCACTCGTATTGATATTTTCGTTGTTCTTATACTGGTTTATCAAACGACGACGAAATAAAAAATAATACGTAAATATCTTTCTTTTGTTAATTGAATACTCAGAAAATAAACCTTATTTTCGTCATTCAACAATATTATCAAAATGAAAGCAGACATTAAAAAAATATACGACGCACATGTAGCATTCGAGTTAGAGCAATTTGATAAGAAGCACCTGAAAGCCAATATTAAAGAAGAAATTTCGGCAGCATGGAAATGGCTGGATACCGTGAAACTGAATTATATAGCTTCGGTAGAACAGGTAATCGCATTTGAAGAACGAAATTTAAAAGACAGAAAACTGACCAAACATCAGAAAGAGTATATTGTAGAGTTATCCGAATCTATTCATCATTTAGCCTTAAAAAGCAAACATACTGTAGCGGATTTTCTAAATGAAGAATCTTTCAATGATATTGCCGATAAGATTATCGACCAGAAAGAAATCCGTGAGAAATTAATCCACGACATCGTTCACAATCCGTTTTATGGTGAAATGATTGCCGATACTTTATACGATGGTATCAAATCTTTGCAGCGCAAAGCGGTCCCAGCAATGAAACGGTTGGTGGTTCTTTGTTCAATTTAGGCAAAGGAATTCTGGGGGCAGCTTTATCAGGCGTTTCTGATACTATTGATAAAAATATCAAAAAATTTATTTCTGAAAACTTACAGAAATCAATAGCTAAAAGCGAACAAACACTGAAAGATAAATTAAGCGATACCCAACTGCGCAGAATGGCAAAAACCATCTGGGATAAACTGGAAGAAACCAAAGTAAAAGATCTGGCAAAAGGGGTAAAGCTTACTGAAAAGACAGAGTGGCCATTTTACATTCCGTAGAAAAAGCGGCACATGCAGCTTTACAAAGCGAACCGGTAGCAGAACTGAACGAACATGTACTGACACATTTCTTTGAACATTCCGGCAAGAAATCTATTGCTCAGATTTTAGAGGATAATGGCATCACCGAAAAAAATAGCTATCAAAGAATCGGAAGAATTTTTGATTCCTTACGTAGAAAAAGCTGCTAAAGACGGTTTCTTAAAAGAACGTATTGAAGCAAGGCTGAGTAAGTTTTATACTACTTTATAATTTACGAGAAATTCTTTGCACCTATTTTTAGTATCGTTATAGGCATGCTGTATGGTTTGCCTAAAAGTCACGTTCTGTGGATAAAAAACAAAATATATCCACTTGATTGATTCTATTTTTATGCAAATAACGATACTATGCTAACTATTTTTCACGGAACTGCCCGTGCTGACAGTAACTCCAGAAAGATTGCTAATTTTTACGATGAATTATTAGGAAAGAAAAACATTCCGCATCAGTTTTTTACACTGGAAAATGTAGATGAATCCATTTTTCAATAAAACCTTTCACAATCCGAAACATCCTCAACTGGCAAGTATAGAAGAACATATTTTAGGACCTACCTCCAAATATATGTTCATCATTCCGGAATATAACGGCAGTTTTCCCGGCATGTTTAAAGGGTTTATTGATGCATCTGATGTCAAAAAATGCTTCCATAACAAGAAAGCTTGTCTGACGGGTGTGGCCGAAGGCAGAGCAGGTAATTTACGCGGTATGGAGCATCTGACCAATATCTTTAATCATATGAAGATGAATGTGCTGCACCTGAAAATTCCAATCTCACAGGTACATTTGATGCTGGATGAAAGCGGCAAACTCACCAATCCGGAAATGATAAAACTTATTGAAACACAAATAGATTTATTCATGGAATTTTAAGGTCAAATATGAAACGTATAAAGATACTTTTTTTTATTGATTCCTGTTGTGTTGGTCTTGCTTTAAGATGTAATAATCAGGTGACAAAATAAAAGGGAAGTTTTTCATATGAATATTTCAGCGGGTTTAACTTCGCTGGATCCGGCGTTTTCAAAAGATCAGGCAACCATGTGGTGCGATAACCAGATTTTTAACGGACTGGTACAAATCAATGAAAAATTGGAAGTGCGGCCTTGTATTGCAAAAAGCTGGAAAATCAGTGAGGATGCTTTTCATTATGATTTTTATTTAAGAAAAGATGTTTTTTTCACGACCATGAAAAATTTCCAAATGGAAAGGGCGGAAAGTGGTAGCACAGGATTTTGTTTATTCATTTAATCGTTTAATTGATTCTACGGTGGCTTCAACAGGAGGATGGTTGTTTAATGATAAGGTGGATAAAAAGAATCCGTTTGAAGCAGTCAACGATTCCACATTCAGAATTAACCTGAAAACACCGTTTCATCCGATGTTGGGTATGCTGACCTTGCAATACTGTTCCGTTGTACCCAAAGAAATAGTGGATTTTTATGGAAAAGATTTCCGCTCACATCCGGTGGGAACAGGTCCGTTTAAATTGGTGCGCTGGGAAGAAAGTAATGTCCTGGTTCTGACAAAAAATGAAAACTATTTTGAAAGTGATACTGCAGGTGAAAGATTGCCTTATTTAAAAGGTGTTCGCATTAGTTTTACGGCTGATAAAGGCTCAGAGTTTTTGCAGTTTTCGCAAGGAAAACTGGATTTTATGACAGGTTTGGATATTTCTTATAAAGATAAATTATTGACACGGACAGGTGAATTAAATCCTGAATGGAAAAATAAAATCAATTTTGAAAAGATGCCTTATCTGAATACAGAATATTTAGGTATTTCAATGGCAAAACAACCTTGTGAAGCCTTGAAAAATAAGAAAGTTCGACAAGCCATCAATTACGCAATTGACAGAAAAAAATGATTGCTTATTTGAGAAACGGCATTGGCGCTTCTGCAGAAAGCGGGATGATTCCGAAAGGCGTTCCTTGCTTTGATGAAAATGCGGTGAAAGGTATACCTATGATGTGGAGAAAGCAAAGAAATTACTAATAGAAGCGGGCTTTCCCAATGGAAAAGGAATCGGTGAAATAAAAATTTATTCCAATCCAACGTATAGTGATTTGATTACGAATATCGCCAATGAATTGGCAAATATTGGTATTATTTGCAAAATAGAAAACACGCCGGCAACTTTCTTACGCGAAGCCATGCGTAAAAATGAAGTGGAGTTTTTCCGTGCATCCTGGATTGGCGATTACCCGGATGGGGAGAATTACCTGACTTTATTTTACAGCAAAAATGGTGCGCCACCAAATTACACCTTCTTCAAAAATGAAGCATACGATAAGTTATATGAAGCGGCCATGAAGGAAACCAATGCCGCCAGAACATGCGATTTATATCATAAAATGGAGCAACTGATTATTGATGAAGCGCCGGTAGTTCCTTTGTTTTATGATGAGGTGACGAGATTTACACACAAGAATGTAAAAGGATTGCCAAACAATGCGATGAACTTAGTGATACTGAAAGGTGTTACACTCGAGTAATTGTATGCATTTTTTCAATTTAATCGAATACCATGATCACAAACATCATCAAAGATAAATCCACCAAGTTGTTTATTTTTCTAGGAGGATTTTTTATTGCAAATGCTTTTATAGCTGAAGTGATTGGTGTAAAAATATTTTCGCTGGAAAGTACGCTCGGTATTGAGCCGTTTAAAATTCCGTTGTTTGGAAATGAGTTTTCGTTTAACCTGACAGCGGGTGTTTTATTGTGGCCGGTGGTGTTTATCATGACCGACATCATCAATGAATATTATGGTGAAAAAGGGGTACGTTTTTTATCTTATCTCACGGTTGGTTTGCTGGCCTATGCCTTTGCCATGTATTATTTAGCCATCAAATTGGTGCCGGCGGGCTGGTGGCCAGGATCAAAAACGGATCAGGGTATTCCGGATATGCAGGCTGCGTACGGTCAGATTTTCGGTCAGGGAATTGCCATTATCTTAGGTTCTTTGGTGGCGTTTCTAATCGGACAGGTGGTGGATGTGGTGGTATTTCACCGAATCAAAAAAATGGAGTGGTGAAAAATACATCTGGCTCAGAAGTACCGGTTCTACTATCGTTTCTCAGTTGATAGACAGTTTTGTAGTATTGTTCATCGCCTTTTATCTGTATCCCAAATACATCAGTGATGCCAATGGAAAAGCCTGGGCGTTTAATGTGGTGATGTCCATTTGTATTGGAAATTATATTTATAAGTTTATCATGGCGGTATTGCTTACACCTGTCATTTACATCATTCATAACTGGATTGAAAAGTATCTGGGACATAAACTGGCAACTGAAATGAAGAAGGCCGCCATAAAAGATTAGTAAATTACTATCTTACAATCGATTTAATAAATAAGGTCAGTTCCTAAATTTAAATCATAATAGTTCTAAATTCTTCGGAACTTATTGTGGGTATAATCTTCCGAAAAGTTGTCCTAAATCCTTTCTAAAGGTTTCTGGCCCTGGTGGGTTGTTGGTTGATAATAGATAAAAAAAGCATTGGATGTAAATAGGCTATTTATAAATAGCTCATCAAAAAAATCCAGCATCGCTTTCCAGGATCGTTTTGCTGCTTTCTCATTATAAGCAACGCCTTTTGTTGGGTCATTTCCGGCTGTTGGATCAGTGAAAGAATGTACTGCATTGGCGTAATAATTCATTTGCCAGTCGGCTTTACTTGTGCGCATTTCCTGTTGAAATGAAATTATCTCATCTTGTGGAATAAAAAAATCATCTGCACCATGACAAACCAAAACTTTGGGTAAAATTGAAGATGTAGTCTTTGTAGTATCTCTGGCTAAACCACCGTGAAACGACACCACACCTTTCACATTCATATTCGCTCTTGCGGCTTCTAATGCACCGGTTCCGCCAAAGCAATAGCCAATGACGGCAATCTTATCAGGATTAGCACCGGCTTTTACTAATTGATCTAAAGCCAGTTGTATGCGTTTACGATATTCATCAACATGAGATTTATAATAACCGGCTTGTTTTCCTGCTTCAGCCGTATTTTTGGGCACATTTCCTTCTCCGTAAATATCAGCGACAAAGGTGTAATAACCCAGTTTTGCCAATTGTTCCGCAGATTCACTGGCATGTTTGTCAATTCCCATCCAGGCCGGTAATATCAAAACACCATTTTTTTCTTTTTTAAGGTGATTTGGGAACAGCTAACAGACCGTTCAGCTGTTGTTGTTCTTCGTTATATGTTGTTGGTTGTAATTGAGCAAAAGTATCAGAAATAGCGCCGCAAAGTGAAAGCAACAGAAAACAGGATATTATTTTACCTTTCATTTTTATTTTTGAAATGTTGAGAAATTGAATTTTAAAGTTATAAAATAAAAACTATCTTTGTTGTGAATTTTGGTTTTCGGTTTCATTACCGGAATTAAAAGGGAATCAGGTGAAAGACCTGAACAATCCCAGTTGCTGTAAGCACACCAATGTCTTCCTGAACTTGTTTCAGGAGTTATATTGGTACTGAATTCTACAACCACTATTTCGATAGTTTCGAAACGGGAAGGTTTCAGTAAAGTGTAAGTCAGAAGACCTGCCTGAATTCAATTCACTTAAAAATGTTCTGAGGAAACATTTCAGGTAGTATGAAAAAGCTTAAGCTACATTTTATTTTGCTATTTGTTTTTGTTCAAATAGAATTTGCAAGTCCAATATTTGCAGACACTATACCTATTCCTGAAGTGTTGATTCAATCTTCAAGAGAAAATTTTTATTCCGCATCTAACTATAATTATAAAATAGATAGTTTTCAGCTGCATTATTACGGTCAAAATTCAATTGCAGATGTGTTGCAAAATTTTACACCGGTTCAGATCAACAGTTACGGTGTTGGCGGAATTGCTACCATAAGTTTGCGTGGAACGGCGGATGATCAGACTTCCGTTTTTTGGAACGGAATGCGAATCAATTCTTTGACATTAGGCACTATGGATATTTCGTTGATTCCGGTAAATGCAGCCACTTCCATCCAGATTGTTACAGATGCATCGAGCGCAGTTTTAGGAAGCGGAAATTTTGGTGGTGCAGTTTTATTAAATAATACGCCGGTTTTTAATAAGAAAATTGAAGTCGGTATTCGTCAGGATTTTTCATCTTTTAAAAATTTCAGAACCAATTTGTCTGTTAATGTTGGAAACGAAAAAATCCAGTTTTCTTCCTCTTCATTTTATCAAACAATGAAAAATAATTTCCCATTTTATGATAAATATAAATTTGATCATCCGTTGGTTTTAAATGAAAATAATGAAACCAAACAATGGGCAACAGTAAATCAGTTGAATGTAAAATTCAAAAAAAATCAATTACTGGATATCGGAAATTTCACCTTGCAGAAAAACCACAATATACCGGCAAATATGGGTTCTTACGGAAAAAGCAATAAGTTTCAGGATGATTTTTCCAGTAAAAGTTTTGTGAAATATCAAAAAATATTTACGCAATCACAATTTTATATTCGAAGCGGATATGTTTATGATTATATGCTGTACCATGATAGTATAAATAAAATTTATGCACCTTATTATACGCACCAATCACAAAATAGTGCCAACTATAGACATTTCTTCAAACATCAGATAGTATTGGATGCTGGTATGGATTATAATGTCGAAATAGCAAAAGTGGAAGAATATAAAAATAAAATTATTCGACATCGTGGTGCTGCATTTGCAGGCGCAAAATACACACTTAAAATATTGTTTTTAATGCTTCTGTAAGACAGGAAATTCTCAAAGCAGGCTATATCCGACCGCAATTCGGACTGAATATTTCTTTTAATGATAAAAAAGGATTTGTTTCTACTTCGATAAGTTATGCAGATAAATTCAGACTAGCTGATTTTAATGATTTATACTGGCAACCTGGTGGAAATAAAAATTTAAAACCTGAAAACGGATTTACTGTCGAATACAATCTGATACTAAAGCCAATTAAAAAATCAGCTCGGTACCAGTTGATTATTAGTAATGCAGTTTATTATTCCATCATCAATAACAATATTGTTTGGTCGCCAATTGTTTCCGGTTTATACTCACCACAAAATATCAAGAAAACCAGGCATTACGGATTAGAATCAAAAATTGAAAATACAATACTATGGAATAAAACGAATGCATTTAAATTTTCAATAAACTATAACTATAATCATTCTACCATTGTAAACGATGAAACGAACAGAAGTCTAAACGGCAATTTTATCCGATATAAACCACAGCACACCATAAAATCATACTTTATTTTTGAAGATAAATATTTCAATATAGGATTAAATTACCTGTACGTTGGTCAACGGTTTACGGATGATGAAAACATAAAGGTATTTCAGTTGAAGCCTTACAGTCTGGTTGATTTATTTATCGCATTTAAAGGAAATTTCAAAAAAGCAAATGCAGAGTTTGGATTCAAAATTAATAACCTGTTTAATACAAAATATGAAAGTTTGCGCAGCTATGCACAACCGCTTCGCAACTATAATATAACATTACTAATTAACTATAAATCAAAATTAAAATGAAAAAATTGACAATGAAATTCACCGTAGTTATGCTGGTTTGCCTGAGTGTGCTTTCCTGCAAAAAAGAAGAATCAGACAATACGTTAGGCACCTATGCAGAAACAGGTGCTGCAATAGTAGTTAACGAAGGTAATTATGGAAGCAGCAATGGTTCCGTTTCTTACATTGACAGAAATGGTGTCGTTTCCAATTATATTTATGAAAATGCAAATGCCGGTAGTAGTTTGGGTGATGTTTTACAGTCATATACAAAAGTTGGTAATAAAGGAATTATTTGCGTAAACAATTCTTTTAAAATTGAAATAGTCGATGCTCGAACGTTTAAACGTATTGCAACCATAGTTGACACCACAGCAACACAAAACACCAGCTATGTTCGTTATGCACTTGGTATTACTGAAACAAAAGCATACGTCACGAACGGTAACTATGCCGGCGAAGTGGAAGTAATAGATTTAAATACTAATACCATCATTAAAAGTATAAACGTAGGTAAAGGTCCTGAGCAAATGGCAATGAACGGCAACAATGTGTATGTTTGCAACAGTGGTGGCTTTGATGTGGACAGCACGGTTTCTATTATAAATGCTTCTACCGATTTAGTCACATCCACTATTAATGTCGGCGATATTCCAACTAAAATAGTGAAAGATGCACAAAATAATATTTGGGTGTTATGTGCAGGTCAGTCAGATTATTCCAATTGGCCAACCATTAATAAATTATCACCGGCACAATTGGTCAGAATTAATACAGCAACCAATACCGTTGACAAAAGATTTACGTTGATTGACGCAGGCAGCGCCAGCTATGTAGTAAATTTAGCCATAGGTGATAACGGAAGAACAATTTATTATAGTGTCAGTAACAGAATCTATTCGTTAGATATAACAGCAGGAAGTTTGCCTGCTACTCCAATAATTTCAGGAAGAGATTTTTATGGCTTAGCTGCATCACCTTATAATAATCAGATTTGGGGTTTGCAAGCTCCTAATTTTACATCCAGCGGATACGTTTTCAGATATACTGCTAACGGCACATTGATTGATTCTATTCAGGTTGGAATTGGACCTAATAATGCTATATTTAATAAGTAAACGAATCTAATATGCATGAATTAAAATATTGCCCGAGATGTCATTCAACCTTTGAGTGCAAAGCGGGCAATATTTTATTGTGTCAATGTAATACTGTAATTCTAAGCGAAAGAGAGAAAGAGTATCTGTCCAATAATTATGACGATTGTTTATGTGCAGCATGTTTAAATGAACTTAAATTAATACTTAAGAATACATCTGCCGGTGAAGAAATAGAACAGAGTTAAATAATATTTCATATTTTTGTTTTAAATAGCTGATGTGAAAAAAAGATACATTCTGTTGATATTACTTTTCTTGTCCATGCTCTACATTTTGTGGTGCAACATCAGTATAATTTACACACGGAAAGGAAAAACGGATATTCCTTTGGTTAATAATACCAGTTATCCAACGGATTCATTTTCCGTTAGCAATGCAACTGTTTTCTGGCAAGGTTTTTATCACGACTGGACTTACAATCACCGAATCAACAGAATAGGCGATTGGATACAAAGTGTTACCGAAAACGATAATGGTATCAGAGCTGTATTTAGTCATTCAGGAGCAACCGGCAGCGGTGCAGATGTCTTAAGTTATTTATCCTATTTTACGTATCTGAAAACAGATAAAGCTAAATTCTTTTCATCATCGGTAAATACAGCCATAAGAGGAAGAGAAGCAACCACCACCACAAAAATAATTACAGTTAAAGGAAAATGGCCGGCAGCTTTAAAAAATTATAACAAAGGAATCATTGTACTCAATGGTTTTGATATGTATTGCAGCAGTTCTGATAATGGCAAAATTATGGGAACCGGTAGTGCCGATAAGTTATCTGATTTTTTTATTGAAGTTGATAAACTACGAATAAACGGAGAGGAGTTTGAATTTGATTTAACTGTAAAATTGGGTGCAGATTGCGATTCTCCGGAATGTCTGAACTTTTCACCAGGTGATAATGAATGGTTCGACTATCAGCTAAATGTTGCTTATCAGGTGATTGCTTACAATGATGGTGTACACAATACGAAAAAGGAATTATCGCAAAATTATTCCTGGAGAAAACCATTTAAAACAAGACCGGATATTGATCCGAATGAAATATTCAGAAGAGACAAAGAATTTAAAGATCTTAAAATACAAGGAATTTCAGGTTATTCAGTTGGCATTCCGTTGTTAAATAAAATTGAGATTAATTTACCAAAAGGAAAAGGTGGTTTAATAAGAAAAAGAATGGAAACACCGCATTTATTATCGCTAGATGTTGCCATAACAGATTTTACATACAACACTTCTACCGGTTTATGTGTTTATGACGCGGATTTGTTTTTTAAAAACTGGAAAACAAATATGCACCCGTTGGCTTACGGTAACGATGGAAAAGCTTCTATATCAGTTGGAGTTAATTTGTTACAAATAAATGATGCCAATGCAAAAGTGGAAGTACAATCTGTAAAAGGTAATATTAACTGGCAAACTACTCAATTGGAACAACGCCAGGCAGATGATCCGAATGCTGTGAAATCTTTTGTTTTTGTTAGATAATAATATGTTCAATAAATGATTCCTGTTCAAAAATATTGCAGTAATTGCGGCGCAACTGTGGTTCTTAAATTCACAGAAGGCAAAGACAGAATTGTTTGTGAGCATTGTGATACCATACATTATACCAACCCGAAAATTGTAACGGGTGCATTATGTGTTTGGGAAGATAAAGTGTTGTTGTGCCGTCGCGCCATAGAACCACGAAAAGGTTATTGGAATTTACCTGCAGGCTATCTCGAAGATTTTGAAAAAGCAGAAGATGGCGCTATCCGTGAAACCTGGGAAGAAGCAGGCGCAGAAATTGAAATAGAAAAAGTATTTACCGTTTATAATTTACCACAGGCAAATCAGGTGTATATTCACTTTCTAGCAAAATTAAAAGACGGAATAGTCAGAAATGGCGAAGAAAGTATTGAGTCGGGTTTATTTCGTGAAGAAGAAATTCCATGGAAAGAAATGGCATTTACTTCCTCGGCTTTTGCTTTGCGTAAGTTTTTTGAGGATAGAAAGGCTGGAAATTTTAACACACATTTAGGTGCATTTCCGGAGAAATAAGTGATTTTTTTGCTATCATTTATCAGTTTTACTAATTATCTTTGTTTTATGAAAGCTACAAGTACAAACAATAATTTTTTATTAGCCACAGGTTTAGTTTTAGCTGCGGTTATCTTCAGAATTTTATCTAATCAATTTAACTTTTTTAACCTTACACCGGTTATTGCAGTTGCGTTATTTGCAGGCGCTAAGTTTAAAGACAATAAAGCAGCCATTCTGATTCCAATCGTCACCATGTTTATCAGTGATGCAATATTAGCGTACCTCAATAATCACGAATTATTTCATAATACCATTCTGTTCACTTATGGTTCAGTTGTAGCCATCATTTTTTTAGGAAAATTATTGAACAATTCTAAATTAAATATTGGAAAAACAGTTGGTCTCTCATTAGTTTCTTCCTTACTATTTTTCCTTATATCTAACTTTGGTGTCTGGTTATTTAGTAACATGTATAGCTTAACTACCTCAGGCTTAATTCAATGCTACGTAATGGCTATTCCATTCAACAAATTCAGCTGGTTGGGCGATTTGTTTTTTGTAGTGGTATTATTTGGAATTTATGAAGTAGTAAGCACTAAAATTACTGCTGCATCCGGAAATTTAGTATGGCAAAAAAGTGATACAATAGATTAATCTTTTTGTACTTTTTTCTTACCTAAATGTTATTTTAACAAGTGTTATTATCTTTAATTTGAGTTCCTGAGGCATTATTGCATACATTTGCCTCTCTAAATTTTTATACCTTGTCATTAATAAAATCAATATCAGGCATTCGTGGAACGATCGGTGGAAAATCAGGTGATGCTTTAACACCGATTGACATTGCAAAATTTACCTTAGCATTTGGTACTATACTGAAGCTAAAAGACGCAAAGAAAATTGTAGTTGGAAGAGATGCCCGCATTTCCGGAGAAATGGTACACCATATCGTTGTCGGAAACTTAATAGGTATGGGCTTAGATGTGATTGATTTGGGTCTGGCAACCACACCAACAGTAGAAATGGCCGTTACCGCAGAAAATGCAGACGGTGGAATTATCATTACAGCATCTCACAACCCTAAACAATGGAATGCATTAAAATTGCTGAACAATAAAGGCGAATTTATTTCGGAAAAAGTGGGACAGGATGTGTTAAAAAGAGCACACTCAGGAAAGTTTGATTTTGTGGAAGTGGATAAACTCGGACAGGTAACGCATAAAGATTACCTCGACTATCACATCGAACAGATTTTGAATATTCCATATGTAAATATTGAAGCTATTAAAGCTAAAAAGTTTAAAGTAGTGGTCGATGCTGTAAATAGTGTTGGTGGAATTGCTGTTCCCAAATTATTGAGAGCTTTAGGTGTAGAAATTATTCATGAATTATATTGCGAGCCAACCGGAAAATTTGCGCACAATCCGGAACCATTGCCGGAAAATTTATCCGCGTTATCTTCTGAAGTAAAACAACAAAAAGCAGATATTGGAATTGCTGTAGATCCTGATGTCGACAGATTAGCTTTTATTGACGAACAAGGAGCTGCTTTCGGCGAAGAATTCACGTTAGTTGCAGTTGCAGATTATGTTTTAGCACACAAAAAAGGAAATACGGTTTCTAATTTATCTTCTACAAAAGCACTGAGAGACATCAGCGAGAAACATGGCGTCAATTACGCAGCTTCCGCAGTGGGTGAGGTGAATGTTGTAGAGAAAATGAAAGAAACCAATGCTGTAATTGGCGGCGAAGGAAACGGCGGAATTATTTTACCGGAATTACATTACGGCAGAGATGCACTGGTCGGCATTGCCTTGTTTCTGTCGCATTTGGCCACCTCCAACAAAGGAATGAATTCTTTAAGAGCACAGTATCCAAACTATGTTATTTCAAAGAATAAAATTCAACTGGAAGAAGGTATGGTTATTTCGGATATCATTCAGAAGATTAAAGAAAAATACAAACAATATCCACAAAATACCATCGACGGCTTAAGAATCGACATCGATCAGGATTGGGTGCATATCAGAGGTTCCAATACAGAGCCTATCATCAGAATTTATTCGGAAAGCTCTACCGAACAGACTGCCAATGCTATTGCACAAAAAATGCAAAAAGACATTATGGCAATCTTGAAAGAAAAGTAGTCGATTTAAACCGCACAACTGGTTTAATTTGTAATTTTTGAAGCATAATCAACAATTAAAACTGGATGTTGAATTGTTGTTTCTCTATGGTTTTTTCCGTTCTAAATTTAATCGTACATTGTACTCCTTAATCGCACATCATCTTGGCTGCTTCACTCGAAACCATCTGGAAAAATCTACAGGCAAAGAAATTTGAACCTGTTTATTTTTTATGTGGCGAAGAATCCTACTATATAGATCTGATCGAAGGTTTTATAGCTGATAACGCCTTAGAGCCACACGAAAAAGATTTCAATTATTCGATGTTCTACGGCAAAGATGCCGATCCGATGCAGGTGCTGAACGATGCCAAACAATATCCGACATTTGCAGAAAGAAGATTGGTGATCGTTCGCGAAGCACAGGATATTAAAGTAAAAGACTGGGAATTATTTGAAAAATACCTGGAAAATCCGGTAAAAAGCACCATTCTCGTTTTTGCGCATAAAAACAAAACGCTGGACAAGCGCACCAAGATTGCAAAAGTAGTAGAAAAACAAACGGTCTATTTCGAATCTAAGAAAAAGACTGACGAAGAACTGCCAAAATGGATTACCGGTTACGTAAAGAAGAAAAACTTTTCCATCAGCGGTGACGCGGTTAAAGTACTGGCAGAAAATTTAGGCAACGATTTATCGCGTATTGCCAATGAATTAGACAAGCTGTCTGTGATGCTGGGCGAGCAAACAGAAATTACAACGGATATTATTGAAAAATACATCGGCATATCTAAAGAATACAACATCACGGAATTCAATAACGCCATTATAAAAAGAGATTTTTCGAAAGCCATGAAAATGGTGATGTACTTCGAGAAAAATCCGAAAGCAGGTCCAATTATTGCCATTCTGGCTTATATGTACAGTCATTTCAGTAAGTTGTTTGTAGTAACCCGGATAAAAGATGTAATCCACGCAGCCAAAGAGTGGGGTCCCCGCAGATGTAAGTAACGGAACCCGTTATTATACACTACAAAAACCCAGGAAACCTTACACTTGCTGTGTGAGTACGATGCAAAAGCAAAGGCTTGTACGCAACCGAAATAACTCCAACGCCGATTTATTAAAGGACCTCGTCTTCAAGATAATAAAGTAAATTTAAACTTGTTTCTGCGTAAAACGTTAACTTGCCAATATTATGTACGCAGTTATATTTCCATTTTGTTGTTTTTCTTATGATGATGAAAATATTTATCAGAAAGCAGCAACATCTGCTAATCATCTATTATTGGTGGCGCATGCGGAAGCAGAACACATTTGTTTCTTGTAATGGCAAAATAACAACTATAATATTGAAAGACTCCTTACTTAATGCACCCGGACAAATTGGTACGGAATATAATTATCCGATTTATAAATACGAGACGGAAATCACGTTTTATACAGATAAACAGCTGGCAGCAATTGAAAAGAAACAGATTCATTTGAAACGCTATGAATATCTGGGTGTAACAACGGGAATAGAAAAAAACACGACTATAGATATCTTAAATACTTTCTATTTTGATCAAAATAATCAGCCGGTAAGCCGTGTACAGTTTTTAGAAATTCAGAAGAAGATTTGTAAGGAAAAAGAAGGATAGATTTGTAATAAGATTTATTTCTCAAAGCCAAACTCCTCGAAAATAAACTGCAGCTCGTTGTAGATGTGTTCTTTATCAAACCCATAGGTTTCCAGCGAATAGGAATGTGTACTCTATATTTTTTACCGTAGAAGTAGCTTTTTCTAATCGTTCTAAAGCCGGAGAAGTTTCCACCTTCAGTTGCTCGTATATCTTCAGAACGGTATCTTTTGGTCTTTCCACCAAATCCGTGTAAAGAATGGTAATAAAGTTCTCTTTGGTGAAATTTTGCTTCTGTTCGTTGAAGTATTTATAGTATTGTATTCCCAGCTCGCCCCACTCTCTGTACTCATCTGAATTTTCTTTTATATCCGGATGCAAAACTGTCCAGGGTTCTGCAAACATAGACGTAAACGACGGAATAGCCTGATACGGGTTGCGGATTAAGAATATAATTTTTACATCCGGGAATAATTCGTGCAGCATTTCCAGCCTGCCTGAACTCATTACGGTTTTACTTAAAAATACCTTATCACTGCCCAGTGCATACATCCAGCGCTGAATAGTCGATTTATAATACTTTTTAATATTGTCTTTGGTATTGTTATCCAGCTTGTCAGGAATATACAATTCTTTAAATTCTTTCAAAAAAGGAGTGAATAAACCAACACTAGGAGAAATTCCCGAAACGAAATGCAGGCCTTCGTCTTCTTCCGATTTATTAAATCCCGTAGCATGTATATCATCCCAGCCGCCAAACATGGTATCATTAATCCAGTCCATGAGTTTATGCAATGGCTTTCCAATCTTATTGTCAATACCACTAAAAAACTGAATCATTCTGTAAAAAGTAATAGATGGGAATGTAGTATGATACAGCAGATTGTACACGAATTTCTCTTCATCCAGGCACATCAGACGATGTAAAAAAGTAGTACCGCTTCTCGGATTACTGATGAATACGGGCTGCTTTATCTTAATATTTTATAGTTTGGGAATAATATTTCGTCCAGTAATCTGGAAGTAAAACTGATAATGGTAACAAGAAAAATGGTGATAAAATAGAGTAACCCGATAAAAAAACGGCGAATGGTGAAGTGTTTTATGCAATGCAGGTAAACAAATCGAAAATGTGTTCGTAATCTGGTGTAATAAATATTTGCGTCCAGGAAATTCATTAATTCTTTTGCGAAGTTGCAAAAATAACATTATTCACGTAAAAATCAGGCATAAAACAGAATTATGGACTTATGAATGCATTTTATAATGTTTAACTCTGTATAAAGAAGTGAAGCGGATAAATTAATATTAAAGTTGAACAGTGCCTCTCAGGTGTCCCATCTGACGTAAAATCCAGCTCTTTCTGCGATTAATGAAGCCTGTCGGTTTGCCGGCATTCCATTTTCTCGGATTTGGCAGAACGGCAGCTATGGTAGCTGCTTCTGCCGCCGTTAAGTTTTTGGCATCTTTCTTAAAATATATTTTTGATGCCGCCTGTGCACCATAGATGCCATCACCCATTTCTATCACATTCAGGTACACTTCCATAATGCGTTTCTTGCTCCAGAATATTTCAATCAGGAAGGTAAAATATACTTCAAAGGCTTTTCGGATATAACTGCGCTGCGGAAATAAAAACACATTTTTGGCGCATTGCTGGCTAATGGTACTGCCACCTTTAATGGGTTTGCCGCGTTTTTTGAATTTTACATTTTGCTTCGCCACTTTTTCAATTGCCTCAAAAGTCAAACCCGAAATGCTCTGAAAATTTCTGATCTTCGGAAGAAATCACCGCCAGCACTAAATTGGAGGACATTTCTTTTAAGGGCACCCAGTCTTTCTTCAGTTTAGGTGCTTCGCCGCTGAAAACCTGTTCCGTACAGCGAATCAGCATTAAAGGCGTGACTGGCACCGGAATAAAACGGAATAATATCGTAGACAAAATACTAAGAATGAAAAAGACTGCCGTCAGTCGTTTTGTCCATTTCCATATTTTCTTCCAGATATTTTTCATGTAGTAATTCTAAATGACAGCGTAAGTAAAAATCATCTTTTGTTAAACTCAAAGTTGTAAAACTAAGCGTAAATTCATCTGACAATAGCATTGTTATTTATAAATGCAGACGGAATTCGTAATAACAGACACAATGAACCCAAAACAAATATCCACCTTTGTTAACGACGAAAATATTGATTTGCCCACCCGAATACCCTAAATATTTTTCTGGGCAACCTGTTGCAGTTAGAAAGGAGCGTATCCATTTTTTCGTAGAACAACAGAAAAAGTTAGGCGATATTTTTCAGATAAAAGTACCCACCCGGAGAGTGGTGGTAGTCTCCAATCCGGAATGGATAAAGTATGTATTGGTTGACAATAATAAGAATTATGGTAAAAGTTTTGCTTATGATTCTATTAAACTTTTTTTGGGAAACGGATTGTTGACTAGTGAAGGAGAATTCTGGAAACGTCAGCGAAGACTGGCGCAGCCGGCTTTCCATAAGAAAAACTCAACCTGATGTTTCGCAATATGGTGGAACAAACTGACAAAAGTGTGGAACGTCTGGATCAATTCGCCGATACCAATCAAGCGGTGAATTTATCGAAAGAACTCTATAAGCTGACGCTGGACATCGTAAACTCTACGCTTTTTTATAATGAAGTAAACAATACTACGGATACCATTTATAAACTGGTTTCCGAAGGGAGTACATCACCAACCGTATCGACAATCCTTTGCAGTTACCGGACTGGATTCCAACCTACCAGAAGAAAAGGAAGTGCTGAAATATATGGACAATGTTTTCTTTTCGGTTATCGACAGAAGACGCCAACAACACGAACAACAGGAGGATTTATTGTCTATGCTGATGGATGCCCGCGATGAGGAAACAGGAGAGGCGATGAGCAATCAACAGCTACGTGATGAAATCCTGACCATTTTTGTGGCCGGACATGAAACCACACAGATTGCCCTGGGCTGGACGTTTTATCTGCTTACCCAGAATCCGGATAAATTAAAAATTTTAACCGATGAAATTGATTCTAAACTAAACGGTGAAACACCGACGCCTGAGTCTATCCGCGGATTACATTACCTCAAACAAGTAATAGATGAATCCATGCGCTGCTTTCCGCCGGCCTGGATTATGGGCAGAAAAACCATTGAGGCAGATGTGATTAACGGCTATGAGATTCCTGCCGGTACAAACGTGATCATGCCGATTTATGTGGTACATCACGATGAAAGATTCTGGGAAAACCCGTATGAGTTCCAACCGGAGCGATTTGCTATGGAAAATGTGAAAGAAAAGCATAAATATTCCTACTTTCCGTTTGGCGGAGGCCCGAGGTTGTGTATCGGTAATAATTTTGCTATACAGGAAATGCAGGTGTGTCTGGCGATGTTTTTACAAAAATTCAGAATTGAAGTAGACGAAGATTTTGTGCCCGAATTGGATCCATTGGTCACACTGCGCCCCAAAAATCCGATTTATGCAAAAATCTATAAACGAAAATAAATTACTAATTTGCAAATGAATTTAATTTTCAAATACCAAAATTTACAACTAGTACTAAACAATGGCAGCAACAGAAACCATACGCATTCCTTTGGGCTTCAAAGCCCCTGATTTTACTTTGCTAGATACGGTTTCTGGTAAAATACCTTTCTTTAGAGGAATTAAAAGGAGAAAAGCAACAGTTGTTATGTTTATTTGCAATCATTGTCCATATGTAAAACATGTAAACAAGCAGTTGGTTAGTCTGGCAAATGATTACAGCTCGAAAGGAATTGCATTTATAGCTATCAGTTCCAATGATATTGTCAACTATCCTCAGGACGGGCCTGAATTGATGAAGGAAAACGCCAGGGATGAGCAGTATCCGTTTCCATATTTGTATGATGAAACACAGGAAGTTGCCAAAGCTTATCATGCTGCCTGCACACCGGATTTTAGTATCTTTGATAAAGACTTGTTGTGTGTGTATCGCGGTCAGCTGGATAACTCCCGACCAAAAATGACAGTATTGCCGATGGAAAAGATATTCGTGCCGCTTTGGATAACTATTTTAGCAGGCATTCCGGTCAGCGAACAACAAATTCCAAGTCTGGGTTGTAACATCAAAGTGGAAATAATGCACTAACATGGTATATTCAAGAAAAATAACGGAAAATCGATTGTGGAAAGTGCGAAAGCCTTTCAGAATGCCATAAAACGGAAAACAACCTTATTTCCTTATTTCCGATAATAAAATTCCAACTCGGTAAGAGAAATGCTGCACGGCTTGAGAACCGTGATTACCGAAAAACCAAACATTACTTCCGTCAACCATTACATCAATCACTTTTTGCTCAAGATCGATCCGGAAGGACAACCATCGTAATCAAAGAACTCCTCGAGGTATTCCAGAACGCTGGAAAAATGTGGACAGAAAAACAGCCGAAGTTGCCAGTCAGACATTTTGATTTTGAGAATAAACTATTCGTTGTTGTTCGGCAGTGATATCAATATTCAATCTTTAGTTGATTTATTGAATGTTAATCAAAAGAAAATCAATTTAATACAACTGGTTTCTCTGGAGGATAAGTTTGGTAAGGAGCAGGCTGCTGCCATTGCTGCCAAAGGATTAGC